>NZ_KB849355.1:1782121-1949732 GCF_000368325.1 Acinetobacter sp. CIP 102529 | reverse complement strand
ACAACCGGTACACCAGAGGTTCGTCCACTCTGGTCCTCTCGTACTAGGAGCAGATCCTCTCAAATTTCCAGCGCCCACGGTAGATAGGGACCGAACTGTCTCACGACGTTCTAAACCCAGCTCGCGTACCTCTTTAAATGGCGAACAGCCATACCCTTGGGACCTGCTTCAGCCCCAGGATGAGATGAGCCGACATCGAGGTGCCAAACACCGCCGTCGATATGAACTCTTGGGCGGTATCAGCCTGTTATCCCCAGAGTACCTTTTATCCGTTGAGCGATGGCCCTTCCATACAGAACCACCGGATCACTAAGACCTACTTTCGTACCTGCTCGACTTGTGGGTCTCGCAGTTAAGCGCGCTTTTGCCTTTATACTCTACGCGTGATTTCCGACCACGCTGAGCGCACCTTCGTACTCCTCCGTTACTCTTTAGGAGGAGACCGCCCCAGTCAAACTACCCACCAGACATGGTCCTCGCCCCGGATTACGGGGCAGAGTTAGAACCTCAACATTACCAGGGTGGTATTTCAAGGACGGCTCCATTGGAACTAGCGTTCCAACTTCAAAGCCTCCCACCTATCCTACACAAGTAAGGTCAAAGTTCAATGTCAAGCTGCAGTAAAGGTTCACGGGGTCTTTCCGTCTAGCCGCGGGTACACTGCATCTTCACAGCGATTTCGATTTCACTGAGCCTCTGCTGGAGACAGCGCCGCCATCATTATGCCATTCGTGCAGGTCGGAACTTACCCGACAAGGAATTTCGCTACCTTAGGACCGTTATAGTTACGGCCGCCGTTTACTGGGGCTTCGATCAAGAGCTTCGCTTACGCTAACCCCATCAATTAACCTTCCAGCACCGGGCAGGCATCACACCCTATACGTCCACTTTCGTGTTTGCAGAGTGCTATGTTTTTAATAAACAGTTGCAGCGGCCTGGTTTCTGCGGCTGCCAACCGCTCAGGGAGCAAGTCCCATCACCGTCAGCAGCGTACCTTCTCCCGAAGTTACGGTACCATTTTGCCTAGTTCCTTCAGCAGAGTTCTCTCAAGCGCTTTGGTCTACTCGACCTGACCACCTGTGTCGGTTTCGGGTACGATTCCTGTGTAACTGAAGCTTAGAGACTTTTCCTGGAAGCATGGTATCAGCCACTTCACTGTACAAGTACAGCTTGCTATCGACTCTCAGCATAGAGTACCCCGGATTTGCCTAAGATGCATGCCTACTGTCTTCCACCTGGACAACCAACGCCAGGCTGACTTAACCTTCTCCGTCCTCTCATCGCATTACACAGAAGTATGGGAATATTAACCAATTTCCCATCGACTACGCCTCTCGGCCTCGCCTTAGGGGTCGACTCACCCAGCCCCGATTAACGTTGGACTGGAACCCTTGGTCTTTCAGCGAACGGGTTTTTCACCCGTTTTGTCGTTACTCACGTCAGCATTCGCACTTCTGATACCTCCAGCATACTTCTCAATACACCTTCTTCGGCTTACAGAACGCTCCCCTACCACGTAACTTAAAAGTTACATCCGCAGCTTCGGCACATAGTTTTAGCCCCGTTACATCTTCCGCGCAGGCCGACTCGACTAGTGAGCTATTACGCTTTCTTTAAAGGGTGGCTGCTTCTAAGCCAACCTCCTAGCTGTCTATGCCTTCCCACATCGTTTCCCACTTAACTATGATTTTGGGGCCTTAGCTGGCGGTCTGGATTGTTTTCCTCTTGACTACGGACGTTAGCACCCGCAGTCTGTCTCCCGGATAGTACTCATTGGTATTCGGAGTTTGCATCGGTTTGGTAAGTCGGGATGACCCCCTAGCCGAAACAGTGCTCTACCCCCAATGGTATTCGTCCGAGGCGCTACCTAAATAGCTTTCGGGGAGAACCAGCTATCACCAGGCTTGATTAGCCTTTCACCCCTATCCACAAGTCATCCCCTGGCTTTTCAACGACAGTGGGTTCGGTCCTCCAGTTAGTGTTACCCAACCTTCAACCTGCTCATGGATAGATCGCCTGGTTTCGGGTCTATACCCAGCAACTAAACGCCCTATTAAGACTCGATTTCTCTACGGCTCCCCTATTCGGTTAACCTCGCTACTGAATATAAGTCGCTGACCCATTATACAAAAGGTACGCAGTCACCGAACATGTCGGCTCCCACTGCTTGTATGCATGCGGTTTCAGGATCTATTTCACTCCCCTCACAGGGGTTCTTTTCGCCTTTCCCTCACGGTACTGGTTCACTATCGGTCAGTCAGGAGTATTTAGCCTTGGAGGATGGTCCCCCCATATTCAGACAAGGTTTCACGTGCCTCGCCCTACTCGTCATCATTATGTGTGCCCTTTCGTGTACGGGAATATCACCCTCTACGTTCGCACTTCCCAGAGCGTTCCACTAAAACACACATAACTTAATGGGCTACTCCCCGTTCGCTCGCCGCTACTAAGGGAATCTCAATTGATTTCTTTTCCTAAGGGTACTGAGATGTTTCACTTCCCCTCGTTCGCCTTGCAACACTATGTATTCATGTTGCAATACCTACCTTATGGTAAGTGGGTTCCCCCATTCAGATATCTCCGGATCACAGGATATTTGCCGCCTCCCCGGAGCTTTTCGCAGGCTATCACGTCTTTCTTCGCCTCTGACTGCCAAGGCATCCACCACATGCACTTAATTACTTGACTATACAACCCCAAACAGTCGCTAACCCTTACAAGTAAGGTTAGGACAGATTGCTATGCTCGTTTTTCAACTTACATCGCTCTCATCCAGTTTGTTGCTTCGTGAATTTAATCACCGTACAGCTTCAATCTAAATTCATATACCAAAACGCTTGATTCAGTGTTTTTGCTAGTTCTCATTTCTAACAACTCAGCTTAAAGAATTAATTCTTCTTGCTTTGTTATTGAATGAGTGAACAATTTATTTCAGACTCAAATTCTAATCTGTTAATGATTAACTACAGCCTCGTCAGCTTGCAGTAAACTGTGATAAATCACAGAAGTTAATAAATCTAAATCAATCTCTTGATTCACCTTATTTATTAAGTTCTATAATTTAAAAATATCTTTCACTACCATATTAGATCAGATACTACGCGCAGCATAGCTGCTTGTCTTGCGCTTCGGCAAAGCGTTGCTTTGCTGATCGAAGCTCTGGTGGAGACTAGGAGAGTCGAACTCCTGACCTCCTGCGTGCAAAGCAGGCGCTCTACCAACTAAGCTAAGTCCCCAGCTTACAATCATAATGAACGATATATCTTCTCATCTAGTAGCTTGTGATTATTCATCACTTCGTCAGTAGTGGTGGGTCTGACAAGACTTGAACTTGTGACCCCACGCTTATCAAGCGTGTGCTCTAACCAACTGAGCTACAGACCCTGAGAAATAAAAGAAGAGATCGTTGATCTCTTCTTTTATTTCGCAAGACAAGCGCAGCGCGTAGTGCACGACTTATCTCTAAAATTAAAAAAGAGAAACAATACTTTTTCTATCTTTCATTCGATATATCTCGAAGAACAACTTGTTGTGGATTCTTACCGATCGTCAATCTTTCGTTAAGGAGGTGATCCAGCCGCAGGTTCCCCTACGGCTACCTTGTTACGACTTCACCCCAGTCATCGGCCACACCGTGGTAAGCGTCCCCCCTAAGGTTAGACTACCTACTTCTGGTGCAACAAACTCCCATGGTGTGACGGGCGGTGTGTACAAGGCCCGGGAACGTATTCACCGCGGCATTCTGATCCGCGATTACTAGCGATTCCGACTTCATGGAGTCGAGTTGCAGACTCCAATCCGGACTACGATCGGCTTTTTGAGATTAGCATCCTATCGCTAGGTAGCAACCCTTTGTACCGACCATTGTAGCACGTGTGTAGCCCTGGCCGTAAGGGCCATGATGACTTGACGTCGTCCCCGCCTTCCTCCAGTTTGTCACTGGCAGTATCCTTAAAGTTCCCATCCGAAATGCTGGCAAGTAAGGAAAAGGGTTGCGCTCGTTGCGGGACTTAACCCAACATCTCACGACACGAGCTGACGACAGCCATGCAGCACCTGTATGTAGATTCCCGAAGGCACCAATCCATCTCTGGAAAGTTTCTACTATGTCAAGGCCAGGTAAGGTTCTTCGCGTTGCATCGAATTAAACCACATGCTCCACCGCTTGTGCGGGCCCCCGTCAATTCATTTGAGTTTTAGTCTTGCGACCGTACTCCCCAGGCGGTCTACTTATCGCGTTAGCTGCGCCACTAAAGCCTCAAAGGCCCCAACGGCTAGTAGACATCGTTTACGGCATGGACTACCAGGGTATCTAATCCTGTTTGCTCCCCATGCTTTCGTACCTCAGCGTCAGTATTAGGCCAGATGGCTGCCTTCGCCATCGGTATTCCTCCAGATCTCTACGCATTTCACCGCTACACCTGGAATTCTACCATCCTCTCCCATACTCTAGCTGACCAGTATCGAATGCAATTCCTAAGTTAAGCTCAGGGATTTCACATCCGACTTAATCAGCCGCCTACGCACGCTTTACGCCCAGTAAATCCGATTAACGCTCGCACCCTCTGTATTACCGCGGCTGCTGGCACAGAGTTAGCCGGTGCTTATTCTGCGAGTAACGTCCACTATCCTAGAGTATTAATCCAGGTAGCCTCCTCCTCGCTTAAAGTGCTTTACAACCAAAAGGCCTTCTTCACACACGCGGCATGGCTGGATCAGGCTTTCGCCCATTGTCCAATATTCCCCACTGCTGCCTCCCGTAGGAGTCTGGGCCGTGTCTCAGTCCCAGTGTGGCGGATCATCCTCTCAGACCCGCTACAGATCGTCGCCTTGGTAGGCCTTTACCCCACCAACTAGCTAATCCGACTTAGGCTCATCATTTAGCGCAAGGTCTAATGATCCCCTGCTTTCCCCCGTAGGGCGTATGCGGTATTAGCATCCCTTTCGGAATGTTGTCCCCCACTAAATGGCAGATTCCTAAGCATTACTCACCCGTCCGCCGCTAAGATTAGGTGCAAGCACCCAATCCCCGCTCGACTTGCATGTGTTAAGCCTGCCGCCAGCGTTCAATCTGAGCCATGATCAAACTCTTCAGTTTAATATCATTTGTGCTTTATTCTAAGCACCAAATCTGGCTCATCAATTTTCTGACTAAAAATTCGCTCAAATAAACTTCGAGTAATTTCTACCATTCAATCAATGAAAATAATTTCGATCGATCAATCAGTAAAAATCCACACAAGTTGTTCTTCTATTCTCTTAATGATCTTCTCGATGATTCGTCATCATCAAGCTAGGTCGGCTATGTTAGCCTAAATCTCTTTAAAGTCAACAGGCAATTTCGATATTTTTAAAACTTATCTTAACCTAAACAGACCTGACCAATCCAGCCTACAACCTAGACTATCTTAATCAAACCATTGTTTATCAACAAGTTTTTATCTGTATCACCGCCGATGAGTGGGCATTCTACAGCATTTCAGGGCGCTTGCAAGAACTTTTAAAAATTTAATTATTCGGTTGTTGTATTTTTAAACTTTAACTTATCTAATATACTGATTTATATAATTTAAAATTAAATAATGTGAAAAATAACGCAGTTGTAATGCTGTAACAGGGTTATTCCTTATGGCTGGATTGCTTGGGTAAATGGGCAATATATTGCAGTGCGATCAAGCGTGACACCACCACCGCAAGGTACATCACCCCACCAAACATTTGTAGCATGGTTAATACTCTAGCTGCTGGACTAATTGGCATCAAATCAGATAAACCCGTTGCTGATTGCAGACTAAAACTCAGAAATAATAAATCGAGCCAAACTTGTAAATCTTGTGGCTGATTTGGGTTTTGAAAACTATTAGGTAAAAGCAACTGGCAAATACTATATAAAAAGGCGAATGCCCAAGCGATGAGAGTAAAAACTGCACCCGCAGCAAATAGCTCGTCCTTAGTGAGGTAACGGTCGGCAAACATATAACGCAGCAGCCCATAGGCGGCATAAAAATAGGCAAGCGCCTCAAAGCTATAGGCTGTGACCTGAACGACTGGTGTGCCATAGCCAATAAAAATCAGGATGGAAAACAGGAAAGCGCCACTCACAAAAACCAGTCCCCAAAAGGTAAACACTGGAGTTTGGCGAATGACCTTGGCAATAATCAGTAGTGCCAATACACCCAGCGACCAAGTCAGGGCACGATATTCACTGTCACCAGAAGTCAGCATATATAAAATCAACAGGGCCAGTTGCACCAGTAACAGCCATGCGGATGGGAGTAAACGAAACGTTTTCCAAAATTCCCTCAAGGTTTGCATGTGGTTTCCCCAAGTCTTGTTATGGTTTTCATTATGTTTATAGCATCATACTGCATCCAGAAAGGAAATGATCATTTTAGAGAGTTCTTGTTGCAAACGCTGCTCTTCAATTAAAAAGGTGTTTTTACTGGCATACCGCATCATGGTAAACAGAGTGCTGTTAATGATCACGAATGATTTATGCTTGAGTGTTTCAAAGTCCCAGTGTGGATAGTAACGCCCAAACAGGTACATCCCAATTTCCAAAAAATGTCTTTCCAGCACCTGTGCCGCATCTGAGTCACTGTAGGCATGCCAGTTCTTTAAGATTTCAATAAAAAAGCCCTGATCAGACTTCAACGATTCAAAGCCAAAGGCAATGCTTAATGTGATGACGTCCTGAATACTGGTTTGCTGTTGCAGCATCACCAACTGTTTCAATGCCTGCCCCAGATCCTCACTTTTACGTAGCAGCAGTTCCGCCACAATCTGTTCTTTATTTTCAAAATATTGATAAATTGATCCGACACTTACTCCTGATTTTTCAGAGATTTTAGGTGTGGTGACATGCAACACGCCATATTCAGAAATGCATTTTTGTGTACCCTGTAAAATGCTTTCCACGATCATTTTGGCACGTTGCTGCTGGGGTCTTTTTCTCATGCTCAGCCTCAAGGGAAATGCGAATTGAATACGAATATTTATTCATATTAAGCTTTGATTAAATAACAATCAGGGGCTTTATGCAATGCAAAGCATCGTTAAACCTAAACGTCTGGCTTCTTTTGAAGACATGATTCAGTCGAATGTGAAATCCAAAATATTAAGCTATATGACTCGTCAGGAGGTCCAGCCAAGTTATGAGGACTATCTGGCATTGAATAACGCCCTGCAAAGTGGTGATGAGCCGATGGATCAGGTGTTGCGCTGGGTATTGCAAAACCCAAAACAGCACCGTAAGTATTTTGAAACGGCGCTGTATGAGGGTTTGGACAAGCTGCCGCATGAGATTCCTGAACTCACTGAGTTTTTTCAGCTCATTGAACAAAAACCCGTTTGGTACGATCAAGGCAAGATTGATGAAGCCCTGAAATTTACCTATCGTTTGGGTGTAAATAATGGCTTCATCCTGAGAGATGTTTCCCTCATGACAGGTTATCTGTATCCTGGCTTTAACCAGCCATTGGTATTGACAGGCGCATTAAAGAAACAGGCGGGCACCCGTCTGGCTGAAACCACCAAATGGTGGGTGGATATCACTGAACAAGGTGGTTTTGAACGCTTTAGCAAAGGTTTTACCTCAACCATTTTTGTACGTTTTATTCATTCGCTGGTGAGTCATCAACTGCAAAAATCTGAAAAATGGGATGCTGAGACCTGGGGTTTGCCCATCAACCAATATGATCAGGCCATGACCAATATTGCCTTTAGCGGTGTGGTATTGCTGGGTATTCGGGCTTTAGGTATTTTTCCGAGTAAACAAGAAGTTGATAGCTTTTTGCATTTTTGGAAATATGCGGGCTGGTTGATGGGCATTGAAGAAAAATGGTTAGTGAATAATGAAGCTGACGGCTGGAAAATGATTTACTGGATGCAGTTTGCACATCCTCAATCTGATGAGAGCAGTATTTCTCTGGGATCTAGTCTTTCCAAAGAACCCTTTGAACGGAAATATCGTTACCTACGCTCTTTTCAGCAAAAACTAGCCTACAAACAACACCTCGAAATTACCCAATTCTTTATTGGTCGTAAAAAAATGCAGAAATTGGGTTTGGCACCACAGTCAGCCTCATGGTTTGCCTATTATTTGATTGGTCGCAATCTAGCACTCTATACAGGCGCCAAACATATTCCAAAATTAAATCATTTCCTTGAACAGAAAGGACGGCATTTACAGAAAATTGGTCTGTCATTGTATCGCAATCAATCACAGCAACTGGCCAGTATGCATCAATAAACCATAAAAAAGCCCTCAATTGATGAGGGCTTTGATTTAGATATCGAATTTAATTAGTGATCTGATGCACCAGAGATACCAATACCTGTTTGCGAACGAACAAACTGAGCATCGAACGCTTTACGCTCTTTCTCTGCACGCGCAGTTTTATCTGTTACAGAGAAGAACCAACAGCAAAGGAATGATAATGGCATTGCAAATAATGCTGGACCATTGAATGGGTTTGGCGCAGTTTCAGAAATACCCAAAGTATCAACCCAAACTGCTTTTGACAAGATAATTAAACTTACCGCACCCACCAAGCCAACCACACCACCAATTACTGCACCACGAGTCGTTAAACCTTTCCAGAACATAGACAATACAAGTACTGGGAAGTTTGCACAACATGCAACTGAGAATGCCAAACCAACCATGAAAGCAACGTTTTGTTTTTCGAACAAAATCCCTAGGACCATGGCAAAGATTGCTAAACCTAAAGTCGCAATTTTTGACATACGTAATTCAGATTGAGGCGTAGTTTTACCTTTTTTGAATACGTTTGCATATAAGTCATGTGAAATCGCAGAAGCACCTGAAAGTGTTAAGCCAGCAACTACAGCAAGGATGGTTGCAAATGCAACTGCTGAAATGAAACCCATGAACAGGTCACCACCAACAGCATCACTGAGGTGAACTGCCGCCATATTATTACCACCAATCAACTCTAATTTTCCTGTCATAGCCGCTTTCGCAACATCAAGGAACTGAGGATTGTTTGCAACGAATAAGATCGCACCGAAACCAATAATGAACGTTAAAAGATAGAAATAACCAATAAAGCCTGTTGCAACAACAACTGATTTACGTGCTTCTTTCGCATCTTTTACTGTGAAGAAGCGCATTAAGATGTGCGGCAAACCTGCTGTACCAAACATCAAGGCAAGACCAAGAGAAAGTGCATCAATTGGATTCGCAGCAAGCTTGCCTGGCCCCATGATTTTTGCAGCTTCATCCAAGCTCATATTATGCGCTTGGCTGTATACACCAATCGCTTGGTTAAACATATTGCTAAAGCTAAAGCCCACAGCTTTCATCACCATGAATGCCATGAATGTTGCACCACTGAGTAGCATCACCGCTTTGATGATTTGAACCCAAGTTGTTGCCAACATACCACCAAACATCACGTATGCCATCATCAATAAACCGACAATCACAACCGCGATATTATAGTTCAAACCAAATAGTAGTTTGATTAACTGACCTGCACCCACCATTTGAGCAATCAAATAGAAAGCAACAACAACCAATGAACTCACTGCCGCTAAAGTACGCACTGGCTTTTCTTCAAGACGGAACGACACTACATCAGAAAGGTTATATTTTCCTAAGTTACGTAAGCGCTCAGCAACAAGGAATAGAACAATCGGCCAACCGACCATAAAACCAAGTGAATAAAGCAAGCCATCGAAGCCTGAACTAAACACCAATGCTGAAATACCCAAGAACGATGCTGCTGACATATAGTCACCCGCAATCGCTAAACCGTTTTGGAAACCACTGATTCCACCACCCGCAGTATAGAAATCTTGGGTAGATTGTGTTTGCTTAGCTGCCCATTTGGTAATGAAAAGCGTGAAACCAACAAAGATCATAAACATAATGATCGCATGCCAGTTGGTGGCTTGCTGCTCAGCTGCTCCTAAATCAGGACCAGCAAATGCAATACCTGAGCTACACAAGGTTGCAAGTGCGAAAATGATCGCTTTAATAGACGTCCCTTTCATCTCAGTGCATCCCTTTTTCATGTGTGATTGCCTCAACTTCCTTGAGTGCTTCTTCATTGAGTTGATCGAGTTTAGTATTGGCGATATATGAATACACACCACATAATAAAAATGACAACACGATGATGCCTAAACCGAGGGGCATGCCCCAGGTTGTAATGCCACCACTAAATGAACTTGCTAGAAACTCTTTGTTATAGCCAACCAAAAGCATAAAACCAACGTAGATAAACAGCATGATTGCTGTTAATGTCCAACTTAAAGTGCGTTTTCTGCTAACCATTTCTTGAAACTTTGGATTTTGTAGAATACGTTCTACCTGTGAGTCATCCATAATTAACTCCTTATTTTTGTGTCCAGCCGTGGACCCCATTTCGCATGGGATTTTTCATTATTCAAATTAGCAAGATTCCACTTGACTCGTAACTTAGACTTTGGTCTCTAAATGTAATCTTGTTTTAACGCACGTTCCGCGCTTCGCAGTATGATAAAAAATGGGACTTGATCACGTGAGCAATATGAACAGTTGGCTGATTATTGGGGTACTTGCCCTGTATATTGTGGTGCTATTCGGCTGCGCGTTTTTCGGAGAGAAACACGCCAGCCGCCTTAGCCCGCGCGGCCGCATGTTGCTGTTCAGCCTGACCCTGGGTGTGTACTGTTCATCATGGACGTTCTACGGTGCCACAGGCGCTGCGGTTCGTGAGGGGGTGATTTTCCTGCCGATCTATCTGGGTCCGCTGTTGTTTATCTGGTTCGGTTATGACATCTGGAGACGGCTAGGCCGTATTCGTCAGCACCACGCCATTTCCTCGATTGCCGACTTTGTCGCGGCCCGCTACGGAAAAAGTGGCAGTCTGGCTGCGCTGGTCACCATCCTTGCCGTGATTGCCATTGTGCCCTACCTTGCCCTGCAACTCCGTGCCATTGCGCTGAGTGCATCGGTGATTCTTGAGCAAAATGCCCACATCCATACCACCACCAACAGTGTGCTGGTGCTGACAGGCGTACTTGCGATTTTGGCGATGATCTTTGGCACACGTCATATTGCCCATACCGAACAGCATGGCGGTTTGATGCTGGCGGTTGCCTTTGAATCCTTTGTGAAATTATTCGCCCTCCTCTGTGTTGCAGGATTTTTCTTATTGCAATCGCCTGAAAATATTAAACAAGTCAGCAACGATGTCAGTCAACATTTTCATGACCTCCAGCAGCTTGGTGTACCTGAAACATTCTGGATTCAAACCCTGCTCGCCGCACTGGCAATGATTTGCCTGCCACGCCAGTTCCATGTGGCGGTGGTCGAGTTACGGGATGAAAAGCATATTCGTGGCGCACGGCGCTGGTTTGCAGCCTACCTGATCCTGACCATCATTGCGATTATTCCAATTGCCAGTTGGGCGCTACACTCGCTGCCTGAGTCACTGGGTACACCTGATATTGCGGTATTGGCCCTGCCGCTCAGCTACCAACAGGACTGGTTGACCCTGCTGGCATTTCTGGGCGGTTTCTCCGCCTCCACAGGTATGCTGCTGGTGGCATCCGTTGCCCTCTCGATCATGCTCAGCAATGACCTGATCATGCCCGCACTATGGCGCTTTAAGATTATTTCCCGACAAGACCAGCAACTTCCCCGAGTGCTGAAACTGACACGGCGCTTCAGTATTGTCAGCGTGATGTCATTGGGTTTTTTATTCTTCCATTTCTTCAATGACATTAACCAGCTCTCGGTTTTTGGTCTACTGGCGTTTAGTGCCGTCGCACAGTTCTCGCCAGCCCTGATTGGTGGTCTTTACTGGCGTGGCGCAAGCCGTCAGGGCGTGTATGCAGGCCTGTTGATCGGCTTTGCCATGTGGAGCTACACCTTGCTTTTCCCAACGGTGTTGCGCAGCCTGCCTGAGCATTATCAGGCTTTTGCCCAGCATTTGTTGCTGTTTGGCCCATTTGACATCAACGCCCTGCGTCCAGAAGCGCTGCTCGGCTTTAAGTCCTTTGCGCCTTTGACTCACGGGGTGCTGTGGTCTTTGGGGTTGAACGTGGTTTCATATATCTGGGTCTCGCGCCTGTATCGCCCAAGCGTTGCTGAACAGATTCAGGCTGAAAGCTTTTTTTACTATGAAAGCAAGCCTTTGCCATCCGCTCAGTCAAATACCGACCTGACCGACCTACACCAAAATGGGTCACGGCTTAAAGTGGGTGATCTGCTGGCTTTGGCAAAACGGATTACAGGGGACCGACTAACCATACAGGCGTTCCAGCAATTCTGTGAGCAAAACCATACCATCCTCAATGAAAACCATGTCGCCAATGGCATGTGGTGGCGTTTTACTGAACAGTATCTGGCGGGAATTATTGGCGCGGCCTCTGCCCGTACCTTACTCACTACTGCCATGATCAATAACGGACTGGCTTTGGGGCAGGTAGCGAATATTCTGGATCAGGCCTCCCAGTGGCAGCGTTTTAACCAAAACCTGTTGATGACCATGATTGACCACATGACACAGGGGGTCAGTGTGGTGGATAAAAATATGTGTCTGGTGGCATGGAACAACCAGTACCTGAAACTGTTTGATTATCCCAAAGATCTGGTTTATGTGGGATGCCCGATTGCTGATTTAATCCGTTATAACGCGGAACAGGGTGAATGTGGACCAGGTTCGGTTGAGGAGCATGTAAATAAACGGATTCACTGGATGAAAGTCGGCAGTGCGCATGAATTTGAACGGATTCGCAAGGATGGTCTGGTGATCCAGATGCGCGGCACCCCTATTGAGGGCGGCGGCTTTGTCACTACCTTTGCCGATATTACCGCGTTCCGTGAAAATGAGGCGGTGCTGGAAGAACGGGTCAATGACCGTACCCAGCAGCTTGCCAATGCCCTGACCGAACAGAAATTGGCACTGGAACAAGCCGACAAGGCCAACCAGTCGAAAAGTCGATTTTTGGCAGCGGCCAGCCACGACCTGCTGCAACCGATGCATGCAGCACGCCTGTTCAGCACCGCGCTGGAACAGAGTGTCAGCTCAACTGAAGATCAACAAACCTTACAGCAACTGGACCGTGCCCTGTATGGTGCGGAAAGCATGCTCTCTGCCCTACTGGACATCGCACGTCTGGAGGGCGGAACCATTCAGCCAAAACGTCAGGCCTATTCACTGCATGACCTGTTAAATGACCTCGAACTACAATTTAAGTCGATTGCCGCACAGCGCAATATCCAGTTCTCTGTTCACGACACCAGGTTCTGGGTGGATACCGACCCGCAATGGATGCGCCGCATTATACAGAACTTTGTCAGCAATGCTCTGCGCTATACCGCACAGGGTCGTGTGGTAGTGGGTGTACTGCGTTCAGCACAACGTCCAAAACATATTCGAATCGGTGTTTGGGATACAGGACCTGGCATCAATGAACAGCAACGCGTGAAACTGTTTCAGGAATTTGAGCGTTGCGGTCATACCTCGCCCTGGGGTGAGCAAGGTCTGGGATTAGGACTTGCAATCGTGCAGCGTATGACCAGCCTGCTGGATTTCCCAGTGCATGTCTATTCAGAATTAGGTAAAGGCTCTTGCTTTATGATCGAAGTACCGCTCGCCGAAGCACCAAAAATTGAAGCGACTACACCGCATGTGACCGCACTGCAACACACTGCTTATAAAGTGCTGTGTCTGGACAATGATGAAACCATTCTGCAAGGCATGCGGACCTTATTAAGTAAGTGGGGCTACCAGATTTTTACCGCGACTGAACCTGCGGAGGCGCTCAGGCTGATTGAACAGGAAGATATTCAGGTCTGGTTAATAGATCAGCATTTAAATCATGATCAACGCGGCTTAGATTTTATTGAACAATATCGCCCTGCACATATTCCTGTTGCCCTGATTACTGCAGATTCCGATCCAGAACTTCCTCAGTGCCTAAAGCGACAGAATATTGTTTTGCTGAGAAAACCACTGAAACCTGCTGGATTACGCGCATGGTTATCAGGCTTAAAAATCATGCCGATGGGCTAAATGGCAAAATATTTTGAAACATAGGCAAAAATTATCAAAAAAAGAGTACTAAAATGACAAAAAATTGACCAAAGTGCTCAAAAAATTATTGGCTATGGCAAAAACGTTCACTTACAATAGTGAACGTTTGTACACTTACTTACAATTAATTAAAATATTGTTTTTATTAATAAATATTCCCATAAAAACCACGTATACAACTTTAGCCGTATTCTACTTGCATCCATAAACAGGCAAAAATTGATCAACTTGATAGAAGCCATTTTTCATGCGTTTAGGTTTCTAGCAAAACTATCACAAAGGACATTGATCATGAATAGTAGTCACCTCACCTCTGAGCATACCTCACAACAATTTTACCGCCAATACAGTGCCAACGCCTTATTACCAGAGCTCAACTGGCAGAATATTTTTGTACAGAGCAACTTAAATGATACTCATCTAAAAGCATTGAATACACTTTATCAAGCAGCCGCCCCCCTTGCCCTCAATGTATTCCATGAGCTGAATTTTGATGTATTTGCACCAGCAGCTTATCAGCCACAGGGTCTAGGGCTATTTGAAAAGCTAGCGTTACAAGAACAAAAATTCTTGGATGTATTAGAAACAGAATCCGCTCATTTGGATCATGAAACTCGTCATCAAATGTGGAGTATGCTACTTCGTGGTGGTGCCGTGCTGGTCTTTAAAGCATGGTTAGCTCATGTCAAAGATGGCGAAAATCAACTGGATAAAAGTCAGTTCGATGAACTATCAGATTTATTATTTATTAACACTCGCCCAGAGCAATTAGCACAACGTTTAAACGTAGATGCCAATGCAGAACTGACACACATTTTTTTGATGCACGAAAATGATGTTTTTCTTGATCATTTTAATAGCCTTGAAACAGCAGCTTTATTTGTAGATTTAGGTGTTTATGATGCGGCATTTTTAAGCTTGCGCGATGATCGTGTGGCTGAATATCTCACAGCCAAAGGCTATGTCACTCAAGAACAAATTGATGATTTGCAATGTGCACTTAATCCGTTGTACTGCGATAGCTTAATGCCAAAACAAGACTGTTTGGCTTAACTTAAAAATAAAACAAGGTGGCAAACCCACCTTGTTTTTTTATAGCTTAGAATTTCATACTGATTCGAGTCCAATAGTTTCGACCAATATTGTTATATTGCGTATCAGCAGGATAAAAACCTGTTGCAGCACCACCTTTATTTAAGTGTTCGGCATATGTCTCATCAAGGATATTATCAATCCCGACCGATAACTCAACATTTTGAGTCAGTTTATAGGCACCATTTAAAGACAGCGTGTTAAAAGCCTTACTTTCACCCATGTCATAGCCAACTATATTTCCTTCGTTCTTGCTAATACGATCTTGTTTCGCAACAACACGCCATAACAGACCTAAAGAATAATTATCAGCGATATAACGCAAGTTCAAGCGTGCTTCCAAAGGTGCGATTTGCGGTAATGGCTTATTGTCCGTGGTATTTTCTCCCCACGCATACATTGCACTCAAATCGGTTTGGATTTGATCTGTAAATTTATAGCCTACACCTAATTCTGCGCCTGCAATCGTGGCATCTACATTACGAATTTTCGGGGTAAGCATCTCATTATCAGGATCATCATAGCTGATCAACATAAAGTCTTTAATCACACCAACATAAGCAGATGCCCAGCTATTATATTTCCCATGATCAAGTTGATAACCCAAATCAAGTTGGAGCGTTTTTTCATTGTCTAGATATTCCAAGTCATCCATCGTTCTGGTTGCACTCGGCATTGGCATATTGCCATGACCGCCATGACCGCCATGACCGCCATGACCATTCATGTCATCCATACCCATGTTTGTCGATGGTAATACTGTCCGATAAATTTCCCAGAAATCAGGCGTACGTTCTACATAACCTAAACCAATATAGCTTTTCAAATCATGTTGCGGCATGAGATTTTCTAGGCGAATAAAACCACTAGGTACAGTATTTTTACGCGATTTATTGCTCGCTAGATTTTCAATTTCCACATGGTCAATACGAGCGCCTGTAATCACTTTATTATTATCATTTACAGGAATGGTAGCTTCAGTAAATGCACCATAACTTTGAAAGCTGAGAGTCTCATCCATTGCTGGCGGCAACTGACCACGCATGTACATATTACCCGCTTGCTTATTATGCTGAGAATCAAGTCCTGAAACGAGACTGATTTTATCCCAATCTGTCGTGATCGCTGCTCTTGCATTAAGCGTACGGCGAGTGACGTCCATTGCCATAGGCATACCACCTACTGGCACATCTCTCAAACTGAAATTATCCATAATGTGATCATTAAAACTATAATCAACTTGTGCTTCGATTTTTTTAATCACCTCACTAATATTGCGTTGTTCTAGATGTAGTCCCAGACTTTCACGTTTAAATTGCGATCCATCAAGCGAACGTCCCGCGTAAGCCGACTCACCATCGCCTTTTCCACCCTGCAATTCAATCCACGTGTTTTCAGTTGGTGTCCATCCTAAGGCAAGATCAGCACCCCAACGCTCCCAATTTGAATGAACGTCCTTACCATCACCATCTTGATAGTCATTGGCGACAGAACGGTTCGCATTAATACGTGCATAAGCAGTGTCATTGCCAATCGCCGCATCTACATTATGATCTAATCGACCGTATGAGCCTGCAACCACACTCGCTTGACCTTTATAGTTTTGATTTTGATCGAATTTCACTGGATCTCTTTCAAATAAAACAGTTGCTGCCGAACCAGGTGTTGGATAGCGAACGGTTTGAGGTCCTTTAATCACGGTAATACGATCAAAACTCTCAGGTGAAATATATGAAGTTGGATTATCCATACGTGCTGGACAAGCACCCAGTTCCTCAGAACCATCATTCAATACTTTAATTCGTGAACCAAACATTCCTCTAAAACTGATATCACCATTGGTTCCCCCACTGCCTATACTGCTAAAACCAGGAATAGTTTTCAAATATGCAGCACCATCCGAAGCAGGAACAGGTTGAATCGGTTGTTTAGGGTCACTGTGTACAATCAAACCATTCGCATCATTTGCGAGCTGTGCAGTGACAACAATCGGTGCAAGTGTGACTTGAGCCATTTGAGTTTGTGACTGAGTTTCAGTATTTGCCCATAGCACCGCAGAATTTGAAGCAGCAAGAATCGCAACCGTCAGCGGTTGTAATAAAAATTTAGGTTGAGCCATGATTAGTCTCTCTTAAAACATAAGTAAAACGAGGCTAGAGTTTTAAAAACCCTAATGAAATTGACGTTTTAATTTATGCAAAGAGTGGCGGTGCTCGCCCTTGAGGTAATAAGAATAGCCGTTGCAGTGCAAAATAAATATGCTTAAATGCCTGTTGATACGCGACTAAACGGATTTGGATTCGGACTAAAACTTCTTTCACGCCGAATTCTGGTGGTAATACCAGATTGGCATAGACAGTACAGTACTGGCATTGATGGTTTGGATCGTGGTGGTCATGTTTCGACATCAAGCTTTGATGTTGTTCAAGCTGATGTGAATGATGATGCATATTGTGCGATACAGACTGCTGTTCAGCTTTTAATTTAGGCAACAATAACGCTTGGGTAATCGTTTCACAGACGGGTGCAATCTGATATTGCTTCGGCAGTAGAGGCTGCAAAAACACCGCAATCTGTAAACAGACTGCGGTAAATGCAAGCATTAAACCACTACGAAACAATAAGGGCACTTTTAATAACCGAAAAACATGTGTTAACGTTTAACCGCAACTTTTTCCTTATCGCGTTGACGTACAACTTTTTCAACTTTTTCACGTGCACGTTGACGTTTCAATGGCGATAAATAGTCTACAAACAGTTTTCCATTTAAGTGATCCATTTCATGTTGGATACAAACTGCGAGAAGTTCGTCAGCTTCTAATTCAAATGCTTGACCATCAAGGTTAATTGCTTCAATTTTTACACGTGACGGACGCGCAACTTTATCGTATATTTGAGGCACAGAGAGACAGCCTTCTTCGTAGGGCTGAGTCTCTTGAGTCAGTGGAGTGACTTTGGGGTTGATGAACACCATCGGTTGATTTTTCTCTTCAGAAAGGTCCATGACAATAAGCTGAATATGATGATCAACCTGAGTTGCCGCTAAACCTATACCCGGTGCCTCGTACATGGTTTCTAACATATCTGCTGCAAGCTGACGAATATCATCAGTGACTTCTTCGACTGGCTTGGCAATGGTACGAAGACGGGGATCAGGAAAACTTAAAATAGGTAATAAGGCCATACTGTTCCTCACTTATGCCATTGATCAAAAAACCAACTGAAGGGAATGCTTGATCAAAAAATTGTGTGTAAAGTCGTTATTATAGCGCAACTACACAGATAATTTTTAGGAATTATGATAATGAAAAAGGTTTTAAACGGCATACAATCATTTCATGCCTTGGGGTTAAAAAAACAACTAATTGCTGCTGCAATTTGTGCTGGATTGGGCATGACGGTAAACCTGACCCATGCAGCCAGTCCGAATGTCAGCCCACCGTCAGTGAAAGCAGGCGCACCGCATGTTTATGTGGTGAAAAAAGGCGATACCCTCTGGGACATTTCGGGCAAGTTTTTAAGCAAGCCGTGGCGCTGGCCTGAAATCTGGGCAAGCAACAAACATGTTAAAAACCCACACTGGATTTATCCAGGGGACAAACTACTACTTTGTAGTTTGAACGGTAAACCACTGATCGGTAAAGATGAAGGTGATGGTTGTGACGGTATCATTCGTCGTTACTCTGGCAATACTTCTACTTTACGTCCAAAGGTTCGCATTGAAGCTTTGAATAATAGCGTCCCGGTTATTCCATTAGCTCATATTCAACAATGGCTGGAACGCACCTCGGTACTTCCAGCCGATGCGATTGCCAATACACCGTATATTCTGGGCACCGCAGACAACCGCGTTCTTGCAGGCAAGGGCCAGAGCGTTTATGTCCGTGGTAAGGGTCTTGAAAATGGTCAACGCTATGGTGTGTTCCGTGAGGGCGAACCATATGTGGTGCTGGATGAGAAAGGCAAAAAACAGGTGCTTGGCATTGAGTTAACCCAAGTCGCTTCGGGTGTTGCCATTCGCAACGAAAATGACATCACTACGGTTGAACTGACCGACAGCTACAATGGTGAAGTCCGCCGTGGCGACCGCGTCATGGCTGAACAGGATGCCATGCTGCCTACCCTGTTCTACCCAACTGATGCAGGTCAGGTCAAAGATGGCGGCAAGATCATTCGTGTCATGGGTTCAATTGGAACTGCTGCGAAAAACGGCGTGGTGACCGTAGACCGTGGTACGGCTGACGGTATTGAGATCGGACAGGTTTTCAGCACCTATCAGGATGGTGAAACTGTTCGTGACCCTAAAACCAAGGAAGCCGTTAAACTTCCTGGACAATATGTGGGCAGTGTCATGATCTTTAAGAGTTTTGACCGTATCAGCTATGCATACGTGCTGGAAAGTGAACTGCCAATAAAGATTGGTTCAAACATCAAGCCACCTCGTCTTGATGACTAAGTCCTAAAGACCCATGTTGGATCAATTATCACCTCAGCACTACGCCACTGTTTTGGTGTGGTATTTGGTTCAACATTCGCTCTCCAGTTTTCCAAAAATTCTTCATCACTTTGGCAGTTGTGAACAGGCAACTCAACCCAACCGCTTTGCAGAATGGCAGCAACTTGGCCTACATGCCAGTCATTTAAAACGTTTGCAGGAATTCCAGACTGCGCAGGGGCAGCAACAATTTGCACAGACCGTTCAACTCATTCAAAAACACAGTGACTTCATCTTAACGCCTGACGATATCGGCTATCCAACCCAGCTATTGCCCTATTCAGACCACCCACCGATTTTATTTGGGCAGGGACAGGCATCGGCACTGTTACAACCCCAAATCGCTGTAGTGGGCAGCCGCAAGCCCAGCCCTCATGGACGGCAAATGGCCTATGACTTTGGCTATTATTTAAGTGAAAAAGGCTTTTATATCAGCAGTGGTCTGGCACATGGTATTGATGAGGCAGCACATCGTGGTGGACTGGCGCATCAGCGAACCATTGCAGTGATGGGCACAGGACTGGATACCATTTATCCTGCCCAGCATAAACAATTAGCCGAAGAAATTCGTCAATCGGGCGCAATTGTGACTGAGTTCTTGCCTGCCACCCTGCCTTTAGCCGCGTTTTTTCCACGGCGTAACCGTATTGTCAGCGGCTTGAGCCTTGGCGTGTTGGTGGTGGAGGCGGCATTAAAAAGCGGTTCCATCACCACGGCAAATGCAGCGGCAAATCAGGGCAAAATGGTCTTCGCCATTCCTGGACATATTTACAGCGAGCATCATCAAGGTTGCCATCAACTGATTCGGGAGGGTGCAACCCTGGTTGACCATCCTGAACAGATCATTGAAGATCTGGCTTTACCAACCCAATGGCAAGCCCAGCAACAACGTGTTGAAGAACCCAAAGAAACAGTACCTCCACCACCCAGCCTGCCTACGCACCTGATCGAACTCTACCAGATACTGGACTGGGTTGGACAAGACCTCGACCAACTTGCCCAGCGCTATTCAGCATCGATTGCTGACCTCACCGCCCAGTTAATGGAACTGGAATTGCTCGGTTTATGTATCCAGCAAGGTGGACGCTATTTACGTTGCCGCCCAATGCATTAAACTAGCAACATCTATCCCTTGATTCTCAGTTTTCGCATGATCACATCCTCCATTTCTGAAGCGGCACAACTATTAAAACAGGGTGAAGTGCTTGCCTATCCCACTGAAGCCGTCTGGGGGTTGGGCTGTGATCCATTCAATGAACAGGCGTTTCAGCACATTTTGGAACTGAAACATCGTCCAATGGAAAAAGGGGTGATTTTACTGGCTGGGCACCTTGATCAGGTTGAACACTTACTACAAAGCTTAACAGCCGATATTCGCCAGCAAGTCATTGCAAGCTGGTCCGACCGTTTGCCGACAGAGCGTGCCACCACCTGGCTACTCCCTGCCGATCAGCACATTCCAGACTGGATTAAGGGACAGCATCCCCTTGTCGCGGTACGTGTGACCACCCATCCCCTGTGTGTTGGGCTGTGCAACAGCTTTGGTGGCTTTATTGTTTCAACCAGTGCCAATCCTGCGGGTTTAACACCTGCACATAGCCTGCAACAGGCACAGGATTACTTTGCCTCATCGCTGCATTACCTAAAGGGTGATCTGGGACTGAGCCAGCAACCGAGCCGAATCTTAAATGCACTTACAGGTGAAGTGATTCGTGCTTAGTACATTAATCATATAATTCGGTGAAGAGCAGACAAAAAAAAGCTCAGTTATATAGGGATAACTGAGCATAAAAAGGATGTGGATAATCACATCCAGAGGGTTCACAAATTTGGTAAGCAACTTCTTCATTCTCATAACGAATCAGCCTGCTGCGGGCGGTATTATAGAACAATTGTTCAACTTATACAAATATATTATTTCTCTAACAAAAAATGTGAAAAACGTACCATTTTTGTCACTTTCATTATTTTAATAAAATTATATTTCTATTTTTATTCAGCTTTTTTTAGATGACAAATTTAGTCACACTTTAAAATATATTTGTAAATCATATAGAAAGAATGCTCATTAGATAAATTTTTTGGTGTGTTTGTTTTTATTTTCAACAAACACACCTTTATCGAACCTGAATTAGGCTGATTTCACCCGTGTGGCTGGTGCTTTCACCGTTTTCTTCTGTGCCATCACAATACCCACCAGAATCATCACACCACCAATGCTATGGTGGATCGTCCATTGTTCAGACAACCAGAGGCTGGCAATAATTGCGGTAAACACAGGCATCAGGTTGATAAAAATACTGGTACGGTTTGGGCCAATCGCCTGTACTGCCAACATCCATAATAATGGTGCGATCAACGATGGAAAGATAGACTACCACCACAGTTCCAGCTTTATAGAGTTCTTTAAACGCTATACAGGCCAGACCCCATCCAGCTTAAAAACGCCTCCATTTAAAGAACGCCCTGTTTTCATGGATTATTTGTATGGATTCATCTCAACAGCATTGCACTCTGGCTGAATAGCAGTTAAAACAAACAGGTCTTGCACAACAACAGATTAGGATAATCACATGAGCCAATCGGTTTACCACATTCCAGTTAAGGACATTAAGGGTCAGGATGTTGACCTTGATCAATATCAGGGTAAAGTCCTATTGATCGTCAACGTTGCGTCAAAATGTGGTTTGACACCACAATATGAGGGTTTGGAAAAACTTTATCAGGCCAAAAAAGATCAGGGGCTGGAAATTTTAGGTTTCCCTGCCAATAACTTCTTAGAGCAAGAGCCAGGCACAAACGATGAGATTGAACAATTCTGCTCTCTCAACTATGACGTGCATTTCCCACTTTTCGCCAAAATCTCTGTTGCAGGTGATGATAAGCACCCACTTTACCAGACACTGACTCAGGCGATTCCTGAACGTACGGGTGAGGGTCCTTGGTGGAAAGACCTTGTTGACTATGGTTTAACCCCAAACAATCCGCCTGAAGTGTTGTGGAACTTTGAAAAATTCCTCATCAATAAAAATGGCGAGATCGTTGCACGTTTTGCACCAGACATCACAGCCGATGACGAACGTATTGTCAGTGCGATTGAAGCTGAGCTAGCCAAATAATTCTTATATATTTAAAGAAAAGAATAGTTTACCTCTTCTTTTCTTTTGAATAACTATTATAATTTTACTTTAATTTATATATATAAAATAAAGATGGAATTTTATGGCAAAGTTTCTTAATACCAGCGCAACTAATTTTTATTTAGAGGAACTGATCAAGAATGCTAAAGAAAGATTGATTTTAATTAGTCCTTTCTTAAAACTGAATGATCGTATCAAAGAACTTTTAGAAGACAAAAATCGTTTAAAAATAGATATTCGTATCATTTATGGAAAAAGTGATTTGCATCCTGATGAAATTAAATGGATGCAAAAACTCGATTATGTACGAGTCAGCTTCTGCAAAAATCTACATGCCAAGTGTTATATAAACGAATCAACTTGCATTATCTCTAGTCTAAATCTTTATGAATTTAGCCAAGTCAACAATAATGAAATGGGTATCCTGATAGAAAAAGATCAAGATGCAACCGTATTTAAAGACGCCTACGAAGAAGCTCAACGCATTATTCGGATCAGCGATGAAGTTCGTATTTCTCTTGATGAAGTTAAAGAGTTCGAGACTGTTCAAGACAATAATGAACAAGAGGATTTCAGCAAATTAACCACCTCTAAACTTGCGGCAAAACATAAGCTCAAAACCAATGAGCTTCTTGAACAATTTGTCCAAAAAGGTTTTTTAGTAGTTAATGATAAAGGTAAACACCAATTAACCGAGCAAGGCAAAAATATTGGAGGAGAATTCAAGTTCAATAGCTATGGTGGCTACTTCCTTTGGCTTGGAGATATGAATATCTGAACAACATCATTTACCTAAATCATCAAAAGATTTTGGGCTATAATCTTAGTAGCCCCTCTTCTTTACATAAGCAATCTTAATGAATTACAAAAATCACTTTTTTATTCATATTTTTTCATTATAGTGACGTTATTCACATATTTTGGTGCAGTTCAGCCATGATGGAAAACCAGTCGATCAAAGCCATCCTTTCAGCCATGACACTTGTTGCTGCATTTACACTGACAGGCTGTGATCAAGTTCCCCATGACAATGAGCAGGTGGAACAAGAGTCTGAATTTGAACAGCCTGCTACAACAGCGAATCAGGATAACAGCATCGAAATGATCAAGGCACAGGACACCCAAAACCTGAGTCATGGCGATATGCTCAACATCGCACGCGATATTGCAAAGTTGCAGCTTGAGACCGATGATTATGTGACCTTGTTAAAACAGTCACAAAGCAGCCTTGAACAGGCAATTCAGGATCAAAATGTTCAGCAACTGCAAAATATCACAGGTGAACTTAAGCAGGAATTACACGGACTACATGACATTTTACTTTCACTAAACCTGAAAAGTAATGAGGTTGACCAGATTCGCCAGAGTCTACTTACAGCCAACCAGCAGCTTCTGAGCATGCCCTTGCTACATGGTCAACTGGACATTGCCCAGCTAGATTTTGCAAAAATTGAAAAGCAGTTCAACACCATTCAAATGGATATGGTCAAACTGGCAACCTTAGTACTCGGCAATAAAGATGATTCAAACGCTTAAACTATATTTATTTTAATTTTCGATGCAGCATAAAAAAAGCCACCTTTCGGTGGCTTTCTCAATCTGAAATCAGCACTGATTAGAGCGCGCGATTCTTGATTTTGCGGATGGTTTCAAGCTGAGCCGCCGTTTCTGCAAGCGCAGCAAGAGCAGCAGCCGAGTCCAAATCACTCTTTTGATTGGCTAGCAATTGTTCAGCTTGTTTACGAGCTTCCATAATTGCAGCTTCATCCAAGTTGTCTGCACGGATTGCACTATCTGCAAGTACCGTAACAACATGAGGTTGAACTTCTAACACACCGCCAGATACGTAAACAATTTCTTCCGTACCATTTTCCAACTGAACACGAATCGGTCCAGGTTGGAGTAAAGTTACAAGTGGTGCATGTCCAGGTAAAATACCTAACTCACCACCCGCACCTTTTGCGATTAACATCGTAACTTGTCCAGAGTAAATCGACTCTTTAACACTTACAACATCGCATTGCATAATCGCCATGAGAATCTCCTTAAATTAGAGTTGCTAATTAAAGTTTCTCGGCTTTAGCAATCACTTCGTCAATACCACCAACCATATAGAACGCTTGTTCTGGAATGTGATCGTATTCACCAGCTAATAGACCTTTAAAGCCACGAATCGTTTCTTTAAGTGGTACTAATTTACCAGGAGCACCAGTAAACACTTCAGCTACGTGGAATGGTTGAGAGAAGAAACGTTGGATTTTACGCGCACGGTAAACAACCAATTTATCTTCTTCTGCTAACTCGTCCATACCCAAGATTGCGATGATGTCTTTAAGCTCTTTATAACGTTGCAATACGTTCTGTACAGAACGTGCAATTTCATAATGCTCTTGACCAACAACCAATGGGTCTAACTGACGTGAAGTTGAGTCAAGTGGATCGATCGCTGGGTAAATACCAGAAGATGCGATATCACGGCTCAATACTACTGTTGCATCTAAGTGAGCAAACGTTGTTGCAGGTGATGGGTCAGTCAAGTCATCCGCAGGTACGTATACAGCTTGGATCGATGTGATCGAACCAGACTTAGTAGACGTAATACGCTCTTGAAGAACACCCATTTCTTCTGCAAGTGTCGGTTGGTAACCTACCGCAGATGGCATACGACCTAACAATGCTGATACTTCAGTACCTGCAAGTGTATAACGGTAGATGTTGTCGACGAATAATAATACGTCACGACCTTTACCATTTTCGTCTTTTTCATCACGGAAGTATTCAGCCATCGTCAAACCAGTTAACGCTACGCGTAAACGGTTACCTGGTGGCTCGTTCATCTGACCGTAGACCATTGCTACTTTGTCAAGAACGTTAGAATCTTTCATTTCGTGATAGAAGTCGTTACCTTCACGAGTACGCTCACCAACACCAGCAAACACAGATAAACCTGAGTGTGCTTTCGCGATGTTGTTGATCAACTCCATCATGTTAACGGTTTTACCAACACCCGCACCACCGAATAAACCAACTTTACCACCTTTTGCGAACGGGCAAAGCAAGTCGATGACTTTAATACCTGTTTCTAAAAGATCAGTAGAAGCTGCTTGTTCAGCATAAGAAGGCGCTTGACGGTGAATTGGCAAACGCGCTTCAGTCGCTACAGGACCTGCTTCATCAATAGGGCGACCTAAAACGTCCATGATACGACCAAGCGTAGCTGGTCCAACTGGAACAGAAATCGGTGCATTTGTACTGGTTACATTAAGACCACGTTTAAGACCTTCTGTAGAACCCATTGCGATGGTACGAACAACACCATCGCCAAGCTGTTGCTGAACTTCTAGTGTAGTTTCAGTACCGTCAACTTGGAGAGCGTCATAGATCTTAGGAACGCTATTGCGCTCAAACTCGACGTCGATAACCGCGCCGATGATCTGAATGATACGACCGCTACTCATTGCTGTCTCCTCAATTCAAACTAATAATGTTAAACGGCAGCGGCACCGCCAACGATCTCGGAAATTTCCTGAGTAATCGCGGCTTGACGCAGCTTGTTGTAAATGAGCTGTAGGTCTTTAATCAATTGTCCTGCGTTGTCTGTCGCCGCTTTCATCGCGACCATACGAGCTGACTGCTCACATGCAACGTTTTCAATCACACCTTGATAAACCATAGACTCGATATAGCGAACCAACAAACCATTCAACAATACTTCTGCTTCTGGTTCGTAGATATAGTCCCAACCATAAGTACGGTTGAGATCATCGCCTGCTTGCGCTGGTGCTAAAGGAACAAGTTGTTCTACTTTAGGCTGTTGAGTCATTGCATTGACGAAACCATTTGAAACGAGGTAGATACGATCTAATTCGCCTTTATCAAATGCATCAAGCATAACTTGTACAGAGCCAGTTAACTGCTCCAAACTCGGCGCGTCGCCAAGTTGGGTCGTTGCACCAAGCACTTTACCGCCGTAATTCTTAAAAAACGAAACCGCTTTTTGACCAATCAAAGCAAATTCAACTTCAATTGACTGCTGTTGTTGTGCTTTGACATGCTGCACAACTTTCTTGAACAAGTTAATGTTCAAGCCACCCGCCAAGCCACGATCTGAAGACACTACGATATAGCCAACACGCTTAACTGGGCGGTCAACCATATAACGGTGTTTGTATTCAGGGTTTGCTTGAACTAAGTGAGCAATTACACGGCGCATATTATCGGCATACGGACGGCCTTGAGCCATGCGCTCTTGCGCACGACGCATTTTAGAAGCAGCTACCATTTGCATCGCGCGAGTAATCTTTTGCGTGCTCTTGATACTAGCTACTTTGGCGCGAATTTCTTTTAAATTTGCCATACGCTTAACCTAGTATTCGAAAGCCCTTTCGAGCTTCCGAAGGTTGATCCGTGAACCAAACTTAACTAAAGTTTTAGCTATTGCTAAAATTAGTAAGTTTGAGTCGCTTTGAAGCTCTCAATACCTGCTTTGAATGCTGCTTCGATGTCTTTGTTGTAATCACCAGTTTCATCGATCTGTTGCATTAACGCAGCATGTTCAGAACGGAAGTAAGAGATTAACGCAGCATCAAAGTCTACGATTTTCTTCACTTCTACGTCAGCCATGTAGCCTTCGTTAGATGCATATACAGAAACAGCTTGGTCAGCAATTGAGTATGGAGCATATTGTTTTTGCTTCATTAACTCAGTTACACGTTGACCATGCTCAAGTTGCTTACGCGTTGCTTCATCAAGATCAGAAGCAAACTGAGCAAACGCAGCCAATTCACGGTATTGTGCTAAAGCAGTACGGATACCACCAGACAATTTTTTGATGATCTTAGTTTGAGCAGAACCACCAACACGCGATACAGAGATACCCGCGTTCACTGCAGGACGAATACCTGCGTTGAATAATGATGTTTCTAAGAAGATCTGACCGTCAGTAATCGAAATTACGTTGGTTGGTACGAATGCAGATACGTCACCCGCTTGAGTTTCAATGATCGGCAACGCAGTTAAAGAACCAGTTTGGCCAGTTACTGCACCGTTCGTGAACTTCTCAACATAGTCAGCTGAAACGCGCGAAGCACGCTCAAGAAGACGTGAGTGAAGATAGAATACGTCACCTGGATACGCTTCACGACCTGGTGGACGACGTAATAACAATGAAATTTGACGGTAAGCAACAGCTTGCTTAGACAAATCATCATAAATAATTAACGCATCTTCACCGCGGTCACGGAAGTATTCACCCATTGTACAACCTGAGTACGGAGCTAAATACTGCATAGCTGCAGGATCAGCTGCCGCAGCTGCGACAACAGTTGTATACGCCATAGCACCAGTTTCTTCTAGCTTACGTACCACGTTTGCAATTGTTGATTGTTTTTGACCAATCGCAACATATACACATTTAATGCCAGAGTTTTTCTGAGCGATGATCGCATCGATCGCCATTGCTGTTTTACCAGTTTGGCGGTCACCAATGATCAACTCACGTTGACCACGACCTACAGGGATCATGGTATCAACTGACTTATAACCAGTTTGAACGGGTTCGTCCACTGATTGACGCCAAATTACACCTGGTGCCACTTTTTCAACAGCATCAGTTAATTTTGCATCAATTGGGCCTTTGCCATCAATTGGGTTACCTAAAGCATCTACGACACGGCCAAGAAGTTCAGGACCAACTGGAACTTCTAATACGCGACCAGTACAGCGAGCTTTTTGACCTTCTTGCAGGCTTAGGTAGTTACCTAAAACAACGGCACCCACTGAATCCTGTTCTAGGTTCAGTGCCATACCAAATAAGCCGCCGTCGAATTCGATCATTTCACCGTACATTGCATCCGCAAGACCGTGAATACGCACGATACCGTCAGATACCATGACGATGGTACCTTCGTTCTTCGCGGTCGCGCTGGTGTCCAGATCGCCGATACGCTGTTTAATGAGCGCACTGATCTCGGATGGATTCAGTTGTTGCATTGCGCTATTCCTCAATCTTTTTTAAGTTCAGTCTTTTTGCTGTTAGGCAAGAAGACGAGTCCGCATTTTTTCAAGCTTGTTAAGCGCAGAGTCATCTATCACTTGGTCGCCTGCACGAATCACAACCCCTGCGATTAACGCTGGATTAACGTTAACAGTCACATGTACAGTTCTGTTAAAACGTTTTTCAAGCGCATGAGCTAAAATATGCTCTTGTCTCGCATCCATTGGAAAAGCAGATTCAATTTCTACTTCCAATGAGTTGTTATTCTGCGATTTAAGTTGTTCGTATTCTGTTGCAATTTCAGGCAATAAGATAATACGATCATTTTCAGCAAGCAGTGTCAGAAAATTAGACAGCGCTGCTGATTGATCTTCACCTAAAACTTTTGTAAACAGACCAACTTGCTCCGCAGGAGTCAATTCAGGACGATTTAAATAAGCGGAAAATGCTTCATCTTGCACCGCAGCACTGAGCAATTGTAATGCATTTGACCAAGTGTCAGTTGCATTCTGCTCAGATGCATAAGCAAACGCTGCTTTAGCGTATGGGCGTGCCAACGTCAAGAGTTCAGCCATATTTCCCTCGCTTAAAGTTTAGCAGCCAGCTGATTCAGCATGGCATTATGAGCTTCTGCGTCAACTTGTTGGTTCAGAATTTTTTCTGCACCAGCAACTGCCAAGGCAGCAACTTGTTGACGTAATTCTTCGCGAGCAGCATTGATGTCTTGATCAACAGTTTCTTTCGCCTGTTGACGAATACGCTCACCTTCAGCAGATGCTTGGGTACGCGCTTCTTCGACCAATTGCGCTGCACGACGGTTCGCTTGTTCGATCAATTGAGCCGCTTGTGCTTTTGCTGCGTCTAATTCTGCCTTAACTTGTGCTTGCGCATCAGCAAGGTCAGCTTTTGCTTTTTCAGCAGCATTTAAGCCATCAGCGATTTTACGCTGACGCTCACTAATCGCATTGATTAGTGGTGGCCAAACAAACTTCATGCAGAATGCGACAAAGAACGCAAATGCAATCGCTTGACCAATCAATGTGAGGTTGATATTCATTTCGCTATTCCTCAATATGTGGATTTAGGAATTAAGCTATTAACCTACAAATGGATTAGCGAAGATGAAGAACAAGCCAATACCAACACCGATCATAGGCACAGCATCAAGAAGACCCGCAATTAAGAACATACGAGTTTGAAGTTGTGGAGCCAATTCTGGTTGACGAGCAACAGCTTCTAAGAAGCGGCCACCTAAAAGACCAAAACCAATCGCAGTACCTAAAGCACCGAAAGCGATCAAGATAGCAGATGCAATTGCAACTAGACCTAAAGTGAGTTCCATGAAAAATTCCTCAGAGGTTAGGTTATTACCAAATTAAACTAAAATTTAAGCCTAACCATCGATTGATAATTAGGCAATACCATTAATGCTTTTCGCTTGCCATGCTCAAGTAAACGATGGTCAGCATCATAAAGATGAATGCTTGCAACGTGATTACAAGAATGTGGAAAATAGCCCAAGGCACAGATAACGCCCATTGAATCCAGAACGGTAATAACGCGATTAAGATGAAGATTAACTCACCCGCATACATGTTACCGAACAGTCGTAGAGCCAACGAAACTGGTCGAGCAAGAAAAGTTACTAATTCCAAAATCAAGTTCACTGGAATCAATAACGCTTTTGCAACTGGGTTACTTGGGTTAAATGGGTTAAGTGCCAATTCACCGACGAAACCGCCGATCCCTTTTTCACGAATACTATAGAACAAGATTAGTGCAAATACAGACAATGACATACCAAGGGTAATGTTAGGATCTGTAGATGGAACAACCTTGAAATACACGTGGTGAGGGTCCATACCAAACACGCTTGCACCAATCTGTTGAGCTAGATAAGGAATCCAGTCTACAGGAATCAAGTCCATTGCGTTCATGAGGAAAATCCACACGAAGATGGTCAATGATAAAGGAGCAATTAAACGCGATTTGCCGTGGAAAGTATCACGAACACTTGAGTCCACAAACTCGATAATCATTTCGATTGCAGATTGGAATTTAGTTGGAACGCCAGCATTTGCAGCTTTCGCAACTATCCAGAACAACAAACAGAAAATAACACCAAGTCCGATAGACCAACCCATTGAATCCAAGTGAATTGCAGTGAACCCCATCGATTGAGCTTCTTCAGCAGTCTCAGCCAATTTCCATGTACCATCAGGCATTTTGCCATAGGTCATATTGGTCAAGTGATGCTTGATATACTCGGTCGAAGTCAGGGCATGTTCTTCAGCAGCCATAAATCACACCTGGTCAATGTCAATCATTAAAAAGAAGCGGAACGAATCCTGCGAACTGCAAAAATCTCGTACCCTCTTCCAAAAATCTCAAAAATGTGTTTCATTCTCGTTGCTGAAGACGTGACACCCAGAATGGTGCAACCCACGACATAGCCTGAACGAGGATAAACCCACAAAACAATGCTACCGCTGACAACGGTTTGACATTGCTCAAAATTAAAATAAAACCCACAATCACAATTGCAAACTTACCGAGCATTCCCCGATACATATTCAGCATGACCTGTCTTGACGCCCGTGCCCCAGCTGTCCTAAACGACTGCCAGGCAAAATAACAATGCGCCAACCAACAAACCAGTGCCCCAAGCGCAGCACTCAGGGCCGCAGTGGTGTCTTTTATCAACCATGCCAGCAACGCTGCCACAGGAATCATGCACGCCTGTAAGAAGACCAAAGCTTTTGCTAATCGTCGGTCAATCAAGCGACTAGTTCGGCTCATTTTTTACCCACTTACAGCATAACTGCTTGACAAGTTTTAATCATGATTGTTTTGAATCGCAGGCATTATAGAGTTACACCCCTGAACATGCAATCTTTTCTCGACTTAAGTCTGTTTTTTTCGTTAGCCCATTTTTTGACGATAGAGTCAATTGGTTTTTATTTTTTTCATCAATTTTGTGTACTTAATACGCATTTATCGGTTTTTGAAGCCAATTTTTTCCAAGCTGTTACAAAATTGTCCTCACCACGCATGCTTTCATCCACGGGCTGGAAAACCACTGGGTTCAATTTTCGATACTGGCTGCTGCTGGCAGATGTTTCAGCCAATAGGCACATTTGTGCTTTAGGCCGATTGTCCATGAGATATTTAATCTGGGCAGCAGTCGGTGCAATATGTGGATCATCGGTTAATGCCCCTGCAAACTTCAGGTTCAGCGCCCGCTCCAGATACTGATAGGCATCATGATAAGACCAGTAGGGTTTGGATTTACTCGAACTTTCATATTGCTGGGATGCCTGTAGCATCTGCTGGGCAAAGTCCTTGGCATTGGCCAGATATTTCGCCTTGTTTTCTGGATATTGCTGTGAACGCAAGGTCGCAATAAAGAAAGCGATCCGCACTGCATTGTTGGGATCGAGCCATACATGACTGTCCACAGTGTTCGACAGTGCAGCCCCACGCAAGTTGCGTTGTGGCAATGTGGTCAGAATACCCGAATCCAGCAGTGCAATTGCCTTGCGGTTCTGACTGAGCAGCTTGTCCAGAGGTGCTTCATGCACTTTACCAAGCCATAACACCAATGAAGCATCCTGTATTGCCTTGCGATGGGCTGGAGTAAGCTGTACATCATGGCCTGTCTGGTCACCCAGCAACAGTACTGGTTCTTCCACACCATCGGTGACTTCTTTTGCAATCAGGTAAATGGGATGTGTTGAAACCACTAAACTTTGTGTCCAGCCCCATGTGCTCAACATTGACAACAAGACCAGAAGAGAAAGGCGCAACATCACAGGATTACTCAAGAAAGCGAATCATGTTATAATATAACAAAAGTTAAAAAATACCTATGTCTATTTTCAGGATTCATCACACTATCTATTACCCAGTCCATTTAATATAGATCGTTATAGATGAATTGCATGATATGATAGTGCGTCTGTTGGTACACCTGCGACACAGGTTATATATAGTCGAAATATCAATAGGCCCTACAAAAACAATGAGGTCAATTTATGAGTTCTTGTTCACACGAACATGACAATGCTTTACACGGTGTTCACGGTCATCACGATATTAAGGCGCGACTTGCCGAAGCAGAGATTTTATGCACTGCCGCGGGCGCTCGCCTGACACCTTTGCGTAAAGAAGTGCTTGAACTCATCTTAAATGCCTCTGCCCCAATGGGCGCCTATGACCTCCTGGCAAAAATCAAGGGGCAGGCAGACCGCCCTGCTGCCCCACCTACAGTTTATCGAACTTTAGACTTCTTACTGGAGAAAGGCTTAATCCATCGACTAACCTCAATTAATGCCTATATTCCCTGCTGTCATCCACGTGAGGGGCATCAGGCCGCATTCCTGATTTGTACCGAATGCCACTCGGTTAAGGAGGCATCGGCACAGGGCTTGATTCAGCAACTGGATCAGCTTGCCACCTCTGACCAATTTTCTGCTCAACACAGCATTATTGAAATTTCTGGAAAATGTCACCAGTGCACTCTGCCCCAATAACTCCTCCACTGATCCAGTTGGAGAACATCTCGATTCGGCGTGATGAACGGGATATTTTACGCAATGTTGATTTTGCCTTACAGGCAAAAGAGATTGTGACGTTGATTGGTCCAAATGGTGCTGGCAAGTCCACCCTGATCAAGGTCTTGCTTGGCATCATGCCACCCAATAAAGGCAAGGTTCATTTTTCCAAAAAGCTTAAAATGGCCTACGTCCCACAAAAGTTTAATCCATCCGCCAGTCTTCCATTACGGGTTCAAGATTTACTGGATTTAGAAATTTGTGCCGCAGATTTACGCGAAGAAATTGTCCGGGATACGGGCATTCAAAAATTACATTCTTCAAAAGTACAACAACTTTCAGGCGGTGAACGGCAGCGGGTATTACTGGCACGCGCCCTGTTACGCCAGCCAGACATTCTGGTGCTGGACGAACCGATGCAGGGTCTGGATATTCAATCTGAGGCAGAGCTGTATGACTATGTGCGTAGTTTGCCCGAGCGCTATGGTTGTGCGGTATTGATGGTTTCACATGATTTACAATGGGTGATGCAGGGTACACACCGTGTGGTCTGTTTAAATAAACATATTTGTTGTAGTGGTTTACCTGAAAGCATTCAGCAGCATCCTGAATACCAAGCGATTTTTGGTACGCAACGGATGTTCTATCAGCACCATCACAATCATTGTGGACATAGCGATCATGCGGAACCCTGTTCTCATGATCCACGCCCACACATTCACCCTGAACCAAAGGTCTAAGCCATGATGGAATGGTTACAACTACTGTTACCCGCTTGGATCATGGGCACATTGTTGGTATTTTTAACTGCGCCACTGGGTTGTTTAATGCTATGGCGTAGAATGTCCTTTTTTGCAGACACCATGGCGCATGGCACACTGCTCGGTGTCGCGGTTGCAGGTATTCTGCATTTACCTTTCTGGCTGGGTGTTGGCTGTCTGGCGGCATTGCTGGTTGCCATTCTATGGGTTTTGCACGACTCACGTTTACCGAACGATGCCCTGCTCGCCTTGTGTTCAGCAACCCTGCTTTGCTCAGGCCTGTTATTAATCCAGCAAGTACCGAGCTTACGTCCAGAACTGTTAAGTTATCTGTTTGGTGACCTGCTCAGTATTGAATGGGCCGATTTACCTATCTTTGCAATCGTGATCATCAGCGCCCTTGTGGTGCTTTACCGTTCATGGTCGGCACAAATCCAGATTGCCATTGATCCCGACATTGCCATGAGCGAGGGAGTCAATGCCAACTGGCAACGCCTGGTTTTCATGCTGTTGCTGGCCTTGTTTACTGTACTGGCATTACGTGCCGTGGGTTCACTACTGATGGGTGCGCTACTGGTGATTCCTGCGCTTAGTGCTCGTTTGCTGGCACACTCTCCTAAACAGATGGTGATCTGGGCATTCATACTGGCACAATTTGGCGTTACAGTTGGGCTGTGGTCAAGTGCGGCGCTCAACATTGCCACAGGTTTAAGTATTGTATTGTGTATGGCGCTTTGTTTTGCCATTATTTTTATTGGACAGAAACTGAGTTCACGTTCCTCATAACATTTAACCGATTGCAGTTTGAATGAATCTCTTGCCAATTTGGTTAACGCGACAAAATTTGCTATATTTAGCGTTTTTCCGCGACACTTATTTCGGTAACTATGAATACGGCAATACAATCAGCGCTTGATCATGCGGTACAATCCCTTCAACAACAAGGGGTACTTCCTTCCGATTGGACCAATACGAGCCATTTAACCCGTACCAAAGACCGAAGTCACGGTGACTTCGCCTCCAATATTGCCATGATCGGCTCTAAAGCTGCTGGTATGAAACCACGTGACCTAGCTGAAAAAATCTTATCAGCACTGCCTGAAGTCGCTGACATTACAAAAGCAGAAATCGCAGGTCCTGGTTTTATCAACTTCTTTTTAAACGCAGACCAGCGCTTTGCTGTGCTTGACCAGATTCAGGTACAGAAAGACCAATATGGCCGCAGCCAAGCCAATGCAGCTAAAAAAATCCAAGTCGAATTTGTTTCTGCAAACCCAACATCTAGTCTGCATGTGGGACATGGTCGTGGTGCAGCTTACGGCATGACTGTTGCGAATCTTTTGGAAGCAACAGGTGCACAAGTTGACCGTGAGTACTATGTCAATGATGCAGGTCGCCAAATGGATATTTTGGCAACCTCAACTTATTTACGTTATTTAGAATTGACTGGGCAAACGCTTGTTTTCCCTAAAAATGCCTATCAAGGCGACTATGTTAAAGAAATCGCACAAAGCATTATTGATAAAGATGGCGATGCACACGTTCGCCCAGTGGCCGATGTCTATAAAGATGTACCAGAAGATGTGCAGTATGCTGAAGAACTCGATGCCGAAGGCAATAAAGTTATTTTGTCTGGTGATAAAGAAAAACATATTGATGGCTTAATCGCCAATTCACAACAACAGTTAGGTGCGGGTTATCGCGTATTTCACCAAGCGGCTTTACATGCCATTTTGGATGATATCAAAGATGACCTTGCTGACTTTGGGGTGACTTTTGATGAATGGTTTAGCGAAGCTTCGCTAACCGAAAAAATTGATGAAGCACTTGCGACGCTTGATCAACGTGGCTTTCTCTATGAAAAAGATGGCAATATTTGGTTTAAATCAACTGAATTTGGCGATGAGAAAGACCGTGTGGTCAAACGTCGTAATGGTCAAACCACTTATTTTGCATCTGACATTGCTTACCATTTGAATAAACTACAACGTGGTTATACTGACCTGATTGATATTTGGGGTTCAGATCACCACGGTTATATTTCACGTGTAAAAGCTGCGATTGATGCAATGGGTTACGACTCTAAGAAACTGACTGTTCTTTTAGTTCAATTCGTGAGTTTATGGCGTGGTGGCGAGATGGTACAAATGTCATCTCGTTCAGGTCAATTCGTGACTTTACGTGATCTACGTAAAGAAGTGGGTAATGATGCGGCACGCTTCTACTACGTGATGCGTAAATCTGAACAACATATCGACTTTGATTTAGACCTTGCCGTTTCTCAAAGCAAAGACAATGCGGTGTACTACATTCAGTATGCTCATGCACGTGTAAATAGTATTTTGAATCGTGCGAAAGAGAAAGGCATTACATTTGATGTCGCATCTGCTCGCCAAGTTGCTAATCTCTTAGTTTTAGAGACTGAAACAGAGATTCTCGCTAAATTAGCAGCTTATCCTGAAATTTTGATTCGTGCTGCAAATGTCTACGAACCACATCAAATTGGTAATTATCTAAAAGACTTAGCTGCGCTATTTCATGGATGGTATGCGCAAGATGGCGTTAAATTTGTTGATGAAACAAATATTCCTTTATCACAAGCGCGTTTATTGCTTTCAATTAATGTACAGCAAGTTTTACGTAATGGCTTAGAGTTACTTGGTGTATCTGCTCCTGAAGCGATGTAATCAATACACACAGTTGCAATAAAAAGTTTGAATCTGAAATATTGTTGTTAACAACACTATACGGATCTACTTTTAAACTTAGCCTATCATTGGTCGGCGATATCTTAAGCAAAGCATTATTTTCAAACATAATGCTTTGTTTTTAGCCAGATTCAAGTTACAAATAATCCAATAGAATCAAGAGGAATTTCAGGTGTTTGGAAAAACGCAACGTGGTGTATCTGAACGACCAAACAAGCCAAAAAAACCACTTATTCCAAAGTGGTTGGGAATGCTTGTGGCGATTCTTGCGATTCTATGTGTTGGTGTCATGCTCATGCTATGGCAACCATGGCAACCTGTTCCAGCAAAAAATCAGGTAACATCCGATCATTATCAAGAAGATACCAACAAAGATTATCGTTTCTACGATTTGTTGCCACAACAACAAGTTACTCCAATCCCTGAACAAGCTGTACCTGAAACCAAACAACAAGGTAATGTCGTGATTATTGAATCACCAAAACCTGAAACTACGACAGAAGATGCAACAGCGATTACTTCGACTGAGCCAGCAGTGCCAGCTCAAGCAAGCTATATTTTACAAGTACGTAGCTATCCTGATCCTGACAGTGCTGATGCGCGTCGTGCAGAAATTATTTTGAATGGTTTATCTGCTGATGTCGTGAAAACAGTGGAAAATGGCCAAACATGGTATCGCGTGTTTTCTGGTCCTTATGATAGTCAAGATGCTGCCCTTGCTGCTCAGCAAACGCTACAACATAGTGGTATTGATTCAATCGTCATCAAGCGCTAAACCATATCGACTAAAAAAAGGGAACGATTGGTTCCCCTTTTTTTATTTCCTTGCATGCTATGCACACTGAGAATTTAAACTTTTTTGCTCAGCGCGTTGAAATGCTGAACGTTGTTGCACGCGTTGTACAAAAGCCTGAATGTTGGGATATTTCCCGTGTAGTCGATTTTGAATCGCAATCAATGGAAATGCCATTTGAATATCTGCAAAAGAAAAAGCTCCAGCAAAATAATCATGCTCTCCCAAATACTGCTCCAGATAGAGAATATGCTCTTTCACTCGCGGACGCACGAAGCCTGACTTTACTCCATCCGTGATCTTCTGTGCAATTGGACGGATGACCCAGGGCACATGCTTACTCACACTATTCATGACCAGTGTCATAACCAGCAAGGGCATCAGTGACCCCTCTGCATAATGCATCCAGTAGGAATACTGGCGCTGGTCTTTTGCTTGTTCTGGTTTAAATTTTTGCTGCCCATCATACTGCTGTTGCAAATAATCCAAAATAACAGCAGATTCTACAATAACCTCTTCATTATCGACCAGAATAGGTGCTTTTCCCAGTGGATGGATGTTCTTTAAATTTTCTGGGGCTGCATAGCTGGATGTTCTTTGATAATACTCAACTTGATAATCCATACCAAGTTCTTCTAATGCCCACAATATACGGAACGAACGTGAACATTGTAGGTAATGTAAGGTAATCATTTTTGTGCCTGCTTTGTCTACGCAACTGCTGTATGAATCCCTCTCACAGTTACGTTTAGAATTATGATTTGCCCAAGCACAATAGCATTTTAGTCTTAAATAATCACGGTCTCTATGTCTAAACTGCGTAACAAAGTTTTAGTGATGGGCGTTTTACTACACACATTAAGAAGTTTTTCTTTTAAGTAATTGTGAAATAGGTTGTTTAAATATTACCCGACGTTCAATCCGTTCCTGTTGTTCACGATTGGTATGGAAGTCAACCTCAACGCTAAACTCGCCCAAATCCATATCCTTATGCTTGGCATACATCCGTAGGTAACGCGCGTTTAATGATTGTACCCTTACCAATCTCAGCTGAGCGAATGGTGAATTTTTGAATAAATTGATTGATATAAGTTTTATAATCTTTTGAATCAGAAATATCGTAATCGTTATTATTAGTCATGATATTACTCTCTTTAACCTATGCTAGTGCAATGAGTTGTTTTATTGATCTTAACAATATCAACAGTATTCAATATAGTCTTTTGGTAATACGCAGAGTGTTATGCATGGGACAATCCTGACTCAGGACTGATAAGCAGCATTCTTTCGCTCAGTGAAGTGGCATCTCCACAATCAGACTCGTTAGGCGTCGCACCAATGGCAAGAAAACAAGCACCACAGGATAGGCAATCAACCATGAAAACAGCCATGTTGACAGCCACTTCGTTGCGAATCCATCTATTAGCCCAACATTCATTAGTAAGTTCATCAATGATAATGTTGCGCTCATCAGCCCCGATCATAATAATGGCATAATCCAAGCAGCATATTTTGCGGGTAATTTAGTAAAGAAAGTCTTCTTTGTTTGTTGCATGCCATTTGTCCCCATACTCATTCAGCCTGTTTCTTTACATGTTGCTTTAGATTCTTCATAAATTGACCGAACTGCGGCAAGAATTCTTCGAATAGTGGATGATCTTTATTTTCCAGCATCACTTCACTAAAAAGTTTTAGCCCCACCGCAAAAGATTTTGTGGTTTGATCATCGAACAACTCAGCTTTTTTCAAACGCCCAACGATCTGAAAAATATCATCATGATTTCCAGTATAAAACTCTAAACGTTCGGTATAAGTTGACGCTTGTCCTTTCGCATCTTTTAAATGTTGTACGGTGACATGGTATTGATGTTGTTTCATAAGTTTTCTCTAAATTAATATTGGATAAGGTGTTTATAAACGTCCAATCGCAATGGCGGCTTGATCAATCTTTTCAGCAATTTGATAAATTTGTTCTTGCTGTAGATCGGCGATATTGAGTTTTAATCGTAATGCTGTTTTTAGATTTTCCATTGCTCGATGGATCTCTATCAGTTGATCGTTGTTGTGGATTTCACGTCTAATCCGTAGTTTTTCCAATAAAGCTGTCAACATTTCTTGCTGATCTTTCAGGTACGTTTCGCCATATTCAGTGACTTGGTATTGTTTACGCTCGGCATCGAGTAAAGAAATACAGTTCATTTCTTCTAAACTGGTGAGAGTTGGGTAAATTGTTCCTGCACTTGGTATATAGCCATCACCCACTAAATCACTAATTTCTTTAATAATTTCATAGCCATGTTTGGGACTTTGCTGAATTAAATGCAGTACTAACAGCTTCATACGTCCTGATTCAAATAAGCGACCGCGACGACCTGAACGGTGATGCTCTCGATGATGTGTATCACGTTCGCTTTCATGATGATTTGATTGATGTCTCATCTTTATTTTTCTCATATTGCACAATTTATGCATATTAAGATATATCTTAAATAGTCTTATAGCAAGTTAAGATATATCTTTAATTTTTAAGCTTTTGATACTGAATAATTTATTTATTTTTTTAAATAGATCTTCAGAAAGATTAAGTAATAAAAAAGAGTGCATCAGCACTCTTTAACAATAGACTTTACTTCCAATAAGATTCATTTTTTCAAATCTTATTATTTGATCAAACTTTTTTCTGTTTAAACCGTTCATCAATTTTTGAAGACAGGAAATCAACAACAGGCTGTAAAGCATGATGCTGTTGTTGCCAGTTTTGCTTTTCAATCTCACCTTTATATTCTTGCACCATTCGCTGCAAAACAGGCTGATGTTGCGGTTGTAACTGAGCAATCACCCATTGCGCAGCCTGATCTTTAGGCGCAATCTCATTCGTCACCAAACTAAAATAAATACGGCATAAGGCCAGAATCTGGTTACGCTCATCCGCATCTTCATCCCAATGTGCCACTATCGATGGATAGGTATCTGCCATCGCCTGCCAGAGTTGCTGATCCGGAATTTCAACTGACCACTGCGTCAAACTTGGTCCAAACAAGCTACGATGATGTAGTTGTGCTTTCTTCAGTAAAATACTCAGATCTGGGTCTGCATGTTCGCTAAGCATATCGCCTTGGCTTAACTCATCCCGCAACCATTCCCCAAACTGTAGTTCATAGCTGAGTGGATAACTTCCCGAAAGAATATGGTCTTTGCGTACGATGGTGACTTCAAGTGCACGTTGCGCAGCACCAATCGGATGCGAAATTTGTAATAAGGTTTCTGCCAGTTGCTGTCGTTGCGGAAGTGTCAGTGCTTGACTCACCACAACCAAAATATCCAGATCACTTTCTGGACCTAGCCCGCCATCAACAGCTGATCCATATAGATAAATGGCAAAGAGAGATTCACCCAAAAGCTGCTGTAAATATCCTGTTAACTGTTCCAGTTGCAAGGTTTCGGACATGCTTTACCTCTTTGCTAATCGCATAAAAAAGGCAGGATTTTCATCCTGCCCTTGGTCTTATTCCCACTCAATCGTTGCTGGTGGTTTAGATGACACGTCGTACACAACACGTGAAACATCTTTAATTTCGTTCATGATACGGGTTGAGATTTTATCAACCAGTTCATATGGCAAGTGCGCAAAACGGGCTGTCATAAAGTCAACAGTTTCAACCGCACGAAGTGCAATCACCCAAGCATAACGACGACCATCACCGACAACACCGACTGATTTCACCGGTTGGAAGACCGCAAATGCTTGAGCAGTTTTATCGTACCAGCCGCTGTCACGAAGTTCTTGCATAAAGATGTCATCTGCAAGACGAAGAATATCAGCGTATTCTTTCTTCACTTCACCCAAAATACGCACGCCCAAACCTGGACCTGGGAATGGATGACGATAAAGCATTTCATGTGGTAAACCTAAAGTTGTACCTAAACGACGGACTTCATCTTTAAACAAATCACGAATTGGTTCAACCAATTCAAAAGCTAAATCATCAGGTAAACCACCCACGTTATGATGTGATTTAATCACATGTGCTTTACCATTTTTAGTGGCAGCAGATTCAATCACGTCTGGGTAAATCGTACCTTGAGCAAGGAAGTTCACGCCATCAAGTTTACGTGCTTCTTCAGCAAATACTTCGATGAATTCACGACCAATAATTTTACGTTTTTTCTCAGGATCAACTTCACCCGCTAACGCTGTTAAGAAACGCTGTTCAGCATCTGCACGAATCACACGGATACCCATGTTTTTCGCAAACATGTCCATTACTTGTTCACCTTCGTTTAAACGAAGCAGGCCATTGTCCACAAACACACACGTTAATTGGTCACCAATCGCCTTATGCAACAATGCGGCAACAACCGAAGAATCCACACCACCAGAAAGACCTAACAGAACTTTTTCATCACCAATTTGTGCGCGTAACTGTTCTACACGTAAATCGATAATGTGTTCAGGCGTCCACAGACCGCGGCAACCACAAATCTGATGTACAAAGTTAGACAGTAATTCAGCACCTTTTGCAGTGTGAGTCACTTCTGGATGGAACTGAACACCATAGAAACGACGTGCTTCATCACTCACCGCAGCGAACGGGCAGCTTGGTGTACTCGCAGTCACTTGGAAGCCTTCTGGAATGGCACTGACTTTATCGCCATGGCTCATCCAAACATGAAGTTGGTTTTCACGATCTTGCAAGTTACCAATCAATTGATCACGTACTAGAATATCTACTTCTGCATAACCAAACTCATGTACTGTACCTGGCTCTACTTTACCGCCAAGTTGTTCAGACATGGTTTGCAAACCATAACAGATACCCAACACTGGTACGCCTAATTCAAATACAACTTGTGGTGCGCGTGGGCTTCCTTCTTCATGTACGCTTTCAGGGCCACCTGATAAAATAATCCCCTTCGGATTAAACGCACGAATGTCTGCTTCAGACATATCGAATGCATACATTTCAGAATAGACACCCGCTTCACGTACACGACGTGCAATGAGCTGGCTATATTGAGAGCCGAAATCCAAAATAAGGATACGATCTTCAGTAATTTGAGTATTGGTCGTCATGGCTAAACATTAAAGGCAAATGAATTAAGCGCCATATTCTAACATTTTTCACACTTTGGCGCACCGCAATTCATCATCTATCTTATTTTTTAGCATGTATGATCAATTACGACTGATATTTAAACTAAAATTCCCCAAGCACGTGTTGAAAAAGAGAATTAAATCAACAATTCTTGCTGATTGCGATCAACAAAAAGCAAAAATTGGTGCTAAGATGATGAGTCGAAAATATGCATTACCACGGAAAGGTATGCAGTCGGCATCATCGTTTCCTTTTTGTGCGACTGCACTATCCTTGGAAAGAGGAAAATAAAAAGGTAACTAAAAGCCTAAAAGATATTGGCTCAGTCAATATTCTAAAATATTTCACTATCATCTATGGCTTGCCCTATCATGAGCAACAATTAGGACTTGAAGGACCAATACAATAATGTTTCAAGAAATGATTGCGGATTTTCAACAGAATTTCTGGTTATATATTTCGATCCCATTTATTAGTGGCTTTATTGGCTATGTGACCAAAGTGATTGCAATTCAAATGATGTTTGCACCACTTGAATTTAAGGGATTAAGGTTATTTGGTCTTCCAATTGGATGGCAAGGGATTGTTCCCCGCAAGGCTGAGAAGATGGCAACCATTGCTGTTGAGTTGATGACCTCAAAGTTGATTCAACCACAGGAAATTTTCGCCAGACTTGATCCCAAGCGTATCGCCCAGGAAATTGAAAAGCCGTTAATGGCCTCTGCTGAGGATATTACTCGCGAAGTTGCACAGCAATATCAGCCTGGTTTATGGGAAGGCATGCCAGAGTTTGCCCGTCAAAAATTGATTAAACGGGTTCAGGCCAAAGCCCCTGAGATTGTTGAACATATCATGGGCGAAGTGCAAAAAGATGTGATCAAATACTTTGACATCAAACACATGGTGATTAGCAATCTCCTCAAAGATAAGCGTCTTCTCAACGAAATTTTCAAAAAAGTCGGCAAACAAGAATTTAAATTCTTTAGTAATGTGGGCTTTATTTTTGGTTTCGCTATTGGTGTAGTGCAAATGTTGTGTTGGGTGGTCACTCAAGGAAAATATCCTTGGATGCTGCCAATGTTTGGTGGCTTTGTCGGCTTTTTCAGTGACTGGATGGCTTTACAAATGATGTTTAGACCATTGTACCCAAAGAAGATTTTGGGCTACACATGGCAAGGTTTGTTCATCAAGCGTCAAAATGAAGTCGCGGCAGACTATGCAGCGCTCATTTCTAAACAATTACTCACATCCCGTAATATGATGGAAGAGCTTTTTTCTGGAACCAATTCAGATAAAGTCATCGAACTCGTCAGTCGCCATGTGAAACAAGAAATTGATCTACAAGCAGGTATTGTTCGTCCACTGGTGGTGTATGCGATTGGCGGTGAAAAATATCAAAACCTTAAGAGCGAAGTGGCTGAACGTATTTTACAGCAACTGCCAGAAACCATGCGTTATGTAGAGTCTTATGCCGAAGATGCGATGAATGTCCGCAATACGTTGGTCGAAAGAATGCAGCGCTTAAGCCCTGAAGAATTCGAAGGGATGCTCCGCCCTGCATTTAAAGAAGATGAATGGTCGTTGATCATTGTGGGCGCGGTGCTGGGTTTCCTTGTTGGGGAAATGCAGATCCACTTTATGCTGTAAATCTAAAATCCGTACAATTAAAAATAGGGAGCAATTGGCTCCCTGTTTTTTATGATTAAAAAGTTAATGAGCATCGTAAGCGCCCGCTGAACCCCATGCCTACTTTTAATTTTGGTCGGATTTCCAGCGGTGTGGTAGCAATTCTTCAATCTGGGTCACTTTATGCTTCGGCAACCTTTTCAGCACATTACTTAAATAGACATACGGATCCAGTCCATTGGTAATACCCCCATTTTTAATTGAATCGAATAGCGAAAGAAGAAGAGCTTTCAAAAAATATAGTAAAATCAATAACAAAAAAAAGCCCTAATCTTTCGACTAGGGCCTTTTAAATTTGGAGCGGGAAACGAGACTCGAACTCGCGACCCCAACCTTGGCAAGGTTATGCTCTACCAACTGAGCTATTCCCGCATATTGAGCAGTTTTTACTAAAACTTACACTTAAAAAACCAATCTGGAGCGGGAAACGAGACTCGAACTCGCGACCCCAACCTTGGCAAGGTTATGCTCTACCAACTGAGCTATTCCCGCATATTGAGCAGTTTTTACTAAAACTTACACTTAAAAAACCAATCTGGAGCGGGAAACGAGACTCGAACTCGCGACCCCAACCTTGGCAAGGTTATGCTCTACCAACTGAGCTATTCCCGCGTGCCAGCTATAATACATTAAGCAAAACAACGGTCAATAACTTTATGCAAAGAAATTGCTTAATTGCATAAAATAAAAGCATTTTCAGCCTAAAAACCAAGAAAAATGCACTTTTACTCAGGATTGGGTAATTCAGACATCGAAGTCGCTGTGAAATCTCAACAGACCCACCACTTTCAGTCATGTATACTTGGCAGCTATCTCAATCTGACCTGACAGAGTGACCGATGAATTTAGAACAACAGTTGATTGAACGTTTACAAACCTTGGCACCCATCCATCTTGAGGTGATCAATGAGTCGGCAGGGCATGGGGGATATTTCCCAGGCAAGGAATCCCACTTTAAGGTGATTGTGGTGAGTGAAGAGTTTCAGGCGCTGCGTCTGGTACAGCGCCATCAAAAGATCTATGCCGTTGCGGCAGGGTTGATGAGTCCTGGGCAGATTCACGCACTGGCAATTCACGCCTATATTCCGACGGAATGGCAGGGGCAGGCACCTGCAAGCCCTGAATGTGCGCATGCACCAAAAAACTAAGGATCAATCATGGACGCACATTTACTCACTAAAATTGTTCATATGTCGGCTGTAAGTCTATTGATTCTGGTGTTTTTTACCCGTGCGGCAACCCTATATATGGGTGTCAGGGAACAGCAGCCCAACCACCATGCACGTAAAGGCTTTGTGGCATTACAGCATCTATCCCTCACCCTAATTATTGTGACGGGTGCGGTTCTACTGTTTATGAATAACTTTGATGTACAGCCATGGTTTTATGCCAAGATCATTCTATTTTTTGTGTTGTGGTCTTCCCTGATCAAAACCTACAACAAAGATGACAGTATCTTGTTGGTGCAGCGGCGTGCTGGTTTATTGATCGGTACGGTGGCGCTGGTGGGGATTCTGGGGCTGGTCATCATTAAACCAATTTTTGCGTAATTTTTTGACATTGTTTTAGTAATTGTTTTTTCACTAGGTTAAACTGCGTGCAGTTTACAAAAATCTTGTAGAGGGAAATCATGTTAACTCGTGTGGTATTTAACCAAAAAGGTGGTGTAGGGAAATCAAGTATTACAGTCAACTTAGCTGCAATTAGTGCTAAGCAAGGTTTAAGAACTTTGGTGATTGATCTTGATCCACAAGCAAATTCAAGCCAGTACCTTTTGGGTGAAGATGCCACCTATTCTGCTGATAAAGCAGCATTAGAGCCAAACATTGAAAATTTCTTTGAAGATATTTTGGGAAGCACGCAGCAAAAGGGCTTGATTGGTAACGCAATTGGTTCAATTTTGAAAGCACCACGTGGTAAGGGTTTAGAAAGTTACGTTCATCGAACCTCTTTTGAAAACTTAGATGTGATTCCTGCAAGCCCAAGTCTTGGTGCTTTGGAGCATGCGCTGGAGAGCAAGCACAAGATTTATAAATTACGTGACTCAATTCAGGCTCTCAGCGCCCGCTATGACCGTATCTTTATTGATACACCGCCAGCATTTAACTTTTTTACCTTATCAGCATTAATTTCAGCAGACCGTGTGCTGATTCCATTTGACTGCGATGTGTTCTCAAAGCGTGCGTTACAAACTTTGATTGAAAATGTGATCGAAACCCAAGATGATCATAATAATCGCTTGGAGATTGAAGGGATTGTGGTCAATCAGTTCCAGTCTCAGGCAAAACTTCCCCGTGAAGTGGTTCAGCAATTAAAAGATGAAGGTTTGCCTGTGCTGGAAAGCATGTTGCCGCCGTCAGTATTGATGAAAGAATCACATCAGAAGAATTTACCCTTGATTCATTTGGCATCTGAACATAAATTGACCGTCGCTTATGTCACGCTGTTCAATGAGATTGAGTCAAAGAAATAAGAGAATCTTATGAAACGCTTATATTGGATGCCTGTGTTGGCAGCGAGTATGTTGTTGGGTGCCTGTGCATCGACGGTTAAACCAGCCTACGTGTCACCCACTCAGTACCAGTCGCTCAATTGCCAGCAGTTGCAGGCAGAGTACAACCGTATCCAGCAGTATATTGATAATGGCGTGCAGACACCAAAACGTACAGGTGTGGGCGTGGGTGTTGGACTTGGTGGTGGCTGGGGCAAAGGCGGATGGGGTTTTGGTCCATCCATCTCGGTTAATATGGGGCAGTCCATGAACACCAAGAATACCGAGCTTGCCAATGTGCTTGGACAGCAGGATGCCATTGTGCAGGCGGCACGGTTCAAGGGTTGTCCAATTATTGTGAAGCAACGTCCAAAATCATAAGTGTTGATCTTCTATCACCGTGGTTTGCCACGGTGACATATAACTAAATTTTAGCAAAATGTTTCAATAAATAATTAATAGAATCAATATATTGTAAATTTTAAACCACTGATCCTGCGTATTTTTCCTCTCAGACAACATCCTAAAATTTGTGTTCTTGTCCCAAATTCGTTTAAGGTGGCGGGCGTGTAGGGTTATTCGGTATGTCTATGATTGAGAGTTGGTTTTTTGTTTTTGCGATGATCGCGGTGTTATTGATTCCTGGGCCGACCAATGCTCTGCTCGCCAGTTCAACCCATCAACAAGGTGTGTTGAAAACCCTGCCGTTTATTCCTATGGAATGGTTGGGCTATGTCTATAGCATCGGGTTGTGGGCACTCTTTATCCATCTGTTCCATCCCATCTGGCCAGCACTCACCCACATTCTGCATGTTGCCAGCGTGGCTTATGTGTTATGGCTGGCCTTTCATTTATGGAAAAGTTCACACCTGCAAAAACATGACCAGCATCACCCACATATCCGAACGCCAGAGTTGTTTGTCTCGGCCTTGCGAAACCCTAAAACCTTGCTGCTGGCGGCAGGAATTTTTCCCAGTGAAACATGGGACTCGGTAGAGAATACAGTTCTGGTGTTTGCGGTATTCAGTGTGGTACTGATCCCTCTTTCAATCTTCTGGATGGTGTTTGGCCGTGCCTTACTGGCAGGTAGCTTGGTTGGAATCAAGGCCGACCATTTATATAAAGGATCGGCCATGCTGCTGCTGATGTGTATGTTGCCAATGATCTTTCGTTTCTTCTAGGCAGACATTGAATTATTGTGCTTTACGGTTATCCAGTTTCTGGCGAATAAAACCAATCACACCTGGCAGGATACTGATAATGATGATGCCAAAAATGAGGTGGGTGAAGTTGTCTTTCACAATTGGCATATTTCCGAATAAATAGCCGAGGGTAATAAAAGAGGCAACCCAACAGAAAGCGCCAACCACATTATAGGTCAGGAAAAACTTATAATTCATGCTGCCTGCACCCGCAACAAAAGGCGCAAAGGTACGTGCAAACGGCACAAAACGAGCAAAGATAATGGTTTTTCCCCCATGACGCTGAAAAAACAGCTGGGTGTTGATCAAGTGCTGCTGATTGATAAAACGTGAGTTGATTTCAAATACGCGCGGGCCAATGTGGCGGCCAATATGGTAATTGACGGTATCACCCAATACCGCTGCGATAAACAGCAAAATACCGAGTGCCCATGGGTCCATGGCACCCGTTGACGCAGCCAGCGCACCCGCAGCGAACAGCAGGCTGTCGCCTGGTAAAAATGGCATCACCACCAAACCAGTTTCAACAAAGATGATTAAAAATAGAATGGCATAAATCCATATGCCATAATTGGTAATGAACTCTAAAAGATGTTCGTCAACGTGCAGAATAAAATCAATGAGTTCCATAAAATGTAAATACAATAAATTTGAGCTAAATCCTAGCAGTGCCTTTAGGGAAAGTCAGTATAAAAAGCAAAATTATTGGTAACTTTACAGTGTGGAGCTGATCATGTTTAATCCGAATGTCGTTGTAAAAAATATCGTCACGCAGCCATGCGTTGAGAATATTGTGACGCTGATTGCCCGTATCCTTATGGCCTATATTTTTGTCATTACAGGTTGGGGCAAGTTAACAGGTTAAGGTTATGCCGCAACCGCTCAATATATGGAATCAATGGGCGTGCCTGCCGCACTGTTACCCCTCACTTGGTAGATACACATCGCTTTGACATCCTCCCCGACCTAAAGGACGGGGATTCCTACTGCTAGATGGCAATGTCCTGCCACGAAACAGATACTATAGTTCTCTGCTTCTTATTCCAATGTAGTCCTACCTTTCGGATTGCAAAGAGTGCACGGATTACAATGGGGAAAACTGTTTTTTTCGTGTTGTATCAGTCTGCTGACTAAAAATATACAACGTAATTATCATAGCACATGGATTACTAGATTCAAATGTTTTTAGCAATCCTAGCTAATCCCCACAAGGGGGACTAGCGGATTGCAGCCTTATATCCTCGGGCTAAACCCCGAGGTTTTACGGCTATTCGGATAAACCAACCGATGTTGAGATAATCAACATTCAAAAGGTTGCGCATGCTCAGTAAGCGTCCGCTGAACACACCTTATGAATTCGTCCTATAAGCCTTAATTTAGTCCCCACTTAAAAACAAGTGGGGACTTAAATTTATGACTACAAATAACCAGACATCCATCGCATCTCTTGCGAAAAACGAAGAACATACTGTGCTGAATTTAAACGTATGGATACGGCCATGGCTCAGGTGCTGAGAGCCTTTGGCTACATCAAACCGCATTGTGCCTACCTATTCTGTAATAAACGTGACCATCGCATGAAAGTGCTGGTACATGATGGACTGGGCATGTGGCTATGTGCCCGACGGCTGGAACAGGGCAAATTTCACTGGGCTAAAGTTCACCAGGGTGAAACCGTAGCTCTCAGCCCAGAACAGTTACAGGCAGTGATCCAGGGTTTGCCCTGGCAACGCATTGGACGACAGCAAGAGGTCACAATGCTCTAAACTAGCTTGGTACATTCTGCTATTCTCCAAACATTCTATTTCATTCTTCTCATGACCTCAGGCATAGAGTAATGTAATCACATCAGATGCACAAATTTGACTTTGACGCACACGTTTAATCTTGCCACAAGTGAGCATGTATTGCTCAACCTGCTCTGAAATATCAGTGCAGAAACCATCAATTAGGCAGAAAAGTGTTGTAAGCTGTGTGTCGATAGGCATTTTGAGATCATTGTTTTTTTGTCATGATTAAATTTTGATTTAAATGCCTGTCCTTTTACAACTTCCTTATCCCGAATTCACGTTAAGTAGAGACCTGTTCCCAATTTGGATCTGCCTCCAGTAAAATTAACTTTAGCTAGTCTTGTTGTGGTTTTTCTAATGCCATCCATTTTACTTGCGGGATCGAATATATTTCTTTTATATTCATATTCTTAGAATTCAACATCTGAATATAGTTCAATATCATGCATTTTCAAGGGATGCTGGAATGCCAAATATGCCGCATGTAAAGCCATGCGTTTTAAATGAAACCTGGCTGAATCAGGATGATAGAGTTTATCTCCCATAATCGGATGACCAATATGCATCATATGGACGCGGAGTTGATGTGACCGTCCTGTAACAGGTTCCAAACGGACTCGACTTTGATCTGTTTCCGCATCATATTTCATCAACTGAAATATAGTCTTGGCCTGTTTGCCGAGTTCAAAATGCACCATTTGACGTGGACGATTTTCCCAGTCAGTGATCAAGGGAACTTCAACACTTCCCTCAGCCTGAATTTTTCCTTGTATCAACGCAATATAGTATTTTTTTATTGTACGTGCCTGAAACATCTTGCTGACCGCAACTTCAGCATCGCGGTGTTTAGCAAACATCAATAAGCCAGAGGTGGCCATATCTAGCCGATGAGTGACTTTAGCTGTTGGAAATTTTTCCAAAATCCGCAAATAGGCACTGTCCTGATGTTCAGGCAAGCGTCCCATTACCGATAATAATCCAGCAGGCTTATTGACCACCACCAGATCTTCATCTTCATAAATGATTTCAAGCGGTTCCTGCGGTGGCGTATAGATAAAGTCGTTATTTAAGGGCATGGGCAACAGACAGCCTGGATAAACGCAAATTGGCAACGATTATAGTTCTGCCAAGGGGTTTAGCAAGAGTCCTTAAGCTGATTGTTTAAGACCAATTACGAATTTTTATTGCTCTTGGCTAAATTCTCTTTATACATCTCTTCCAGTGTCGCAATTTCACGATTAAGAAAAGCAATCAGGTAGTCTTTTGCCCGTGCCAGACTCAGTTGCCTGAATGAAACCATATCCTTGGTTTTGCGTGTTACCAGTCCAAATACATCTTTTTTGGGAATGATTACGATTGTTCTGACCTATTTCCTGTGATCATTCTTTGGTTTTACCTATTGTTTCAATTATATCATTTTGTTTTTTAATATAAAAATATCGACTTCTATTCAAAATAGCAAAGCTTTATCGATGAACTTCACATTTATATTAGATTTTATTGATGTGGTTTTTATTATTTAAGTCTGATTGGTCATATTCTATTTCATTAAATTTTTCAGGGTATCAAGGGAAAATATGTTGTTTACTTCAACACCTATAACTTTGTAAGTTATAACCTCTGCCTATAAACTTTTGATCTATAGCGTCCTAAGCCGAATCGAGACCTTTTGGACAAGTACACACTTGCTTGATAAGCTTCGGTGCATGCTACTCTTTTCGATCCCCTTACGGAACTTTAATCGTTCCTCAACCCTTGAGACATAGTTTAGGCAGATTGCTGTGGGATTGTTTTCCTAAAAATTACTATTTCTAGCCATCCATGAAATAATTTTGCATATCCAGTTTTATAATTGGAATTATTTTCCAAATAAAGCATAGATTTACCTATTATCTTCCGATATATCCTGTTTTATCTGTGTATTTTTTTACTTAAAAAACAGATTTAAGCCCAAATCACCATAATTGCGGCCACAATCACCAACCACAAACCCAAATGATCGGTTTTGGCGAGCTTCTCTTTAAAGAAAAATGCTGAGATCAGTAGGCTAAATAATATTTCGACCTGCCCCAGGGTTTTGACTATTGCCACCGTTTGCATACTCATGGCACTAAACCAACCGACTGAGGCGAGAAAACTACAGATGCTCACGCGCAGGGTTAGGCCAAGACGCTGCCACATTTTATAAAGTGTTGTTCGGCTAAAAATCCCTAGGTAGAGTAAAAGTATAATACACTGAAAGCTGATCAGGCTGCAAAGTACCCATCCTGCACGATGCAGGAACGGCAACATGCTCAGTTCCAGACTGGCTTCGCGGACCAGTAATGAAGTGATGGCAAAGCATAATCCACTTCCCAAACCAATCATTAAGGTTTTAAATGATAATTCAGTGTGTTGACGACCTTTACTCAGTAGAAAGACTGCCACTGCACCAATCCATACTCCCACCCAGCCCCAGGCTGTTAAATGCTCCTGTAGGAATAAAACACCGACCAAAGCCGCCAAAATGGCTTCACTTTTGGCTAGCCCGACACCAATGGCATAGTTCTTCTGCTGGAATAATTTGACCATTAATGCTGTGGCATAAATCTGGCTAATGCCCGCAATCACCACATAGACCCAGAATTTATGGGAGAAATGAACCTGCGCTGTGACAGGTTGGTGCAGATAGAGAAATGCCAGATAGCTAAAGGCAAAGATGGGGGAAAATAAAAACCTTGCCAGCGTTGTTCCATAGACATCAACCGTGGTACTGAGTTGTTTTTGAAATGCGTTACGCCACGCCTGCATGAAAGCGGCCATGAGAGTGAATAGAATCCAAGTGATTGCCATAGGCTAAAACGCAAAATCAAAAAGTGATGGTAATTTACTCTGTTTTAAACTTTTTTTCGATGGTCAATATATCCATTCATGATATTGAACCCTAAAAATATGTTTGACTTATGATGTTTTTTAAACTGATCAAGTCCATATTCTATCCTTGTTTTTAGTAAGCTGACTGATCAAAATTATTTTGTCTTTTTTTCTGTACCCAACGTGCGACCACAATCACTAAAACAATCACCAACACCGTAATCAGCACAGGCATAATAAATGCCAAAATCGACAACACAATTGAGCCAAGCAACTCACCTGTTGCCACTACAAAATTTCCCAGTCCACCAGTGGTTGCTGTTGAAACACCTCGTGCAGCGACCGTACTCATTTGCACCACGCCTGCCGTCCCACCACCCACAATCAGTGCGGCTGCCCAAGTCGCAAACTGAGACATTTCTCCACTACTGACTGCCATCGTACTGAGTGTGCCTGCCACTACAGCAGCAGGTGTGGCAATGGTATCCAAGAGATTATCGACCCACGGCACATAGTAAGCTGCGATTTCACAGATGGTTGCAAATCCAAGTGCAGCGCATACAGATGGAATGGCTAACCATTCAAAGCCTTTGGCAGGTTCGTACCAACCCAACAAAGTTGCAATGCTCATCATCAATAAAGGCACAAAGACACGAAAACCACAGGCTGCGCTTAATCCTACGCCGATACAAAGTCCTAAAATTGTTTCCATCTGGATTTTCCTTATTTTTGTCAGATATCGCTATCTTGTTATTTCATATTTTACAGTAACAAAAAAGCCCTATCGAGTGACAGGGCTTTTATTCAAAACAGTGGGTAACTGTTTGGTGTTTGCGGCTTAGGCATTCTTACTGTTGAATTGATTGCCAAGGCATTTGGTACACGGAGGTAAACGATCAGTACCAATTTCTAAATAGGTGCGGTGTCCGCATTGAACACAAAAATAGAAGCCTGTTCCAGGTTTTTCGCCAGCAGTAACCATCTTTGTTCTCCATAGATTTTAGAAATGGTCCATATACTATAGCGTGATAGTTTTGATTATTTATTGACCTTTCTGACGAGTAGTGATGTCGGAAAGGTTAAGAAAGAGCTTAGATTTTTTTTCCTCCCAAGCATTATCTCCCCACTATCTCTCAAGGGGCACAATATATCATTGGAAAAACACCTGCATCTTTAGCCGCATGAGAAAATGAAGATAAAATCCATAGCCATTGAATAATATGCCCTCCAACTTTATGTCCTTGTTGTAATTTTCTCAGTTCTTTTTCTATGTTGGATTTTGAAATAAAATTACAACTCAGGATACACTTCCTATGTAATTTTGGGTTTTTTAAAATTAAATCAATATCTTGTTTAAAATTACCAGCATCCTTGCGAATCCTAGAAATTTTAGTTTGTACTCCCTTACCTTTACCATTAGCACCCTTTCCACTCTTATATGAATCTGCAAAAGTCGTGGAGTATTTATTTAATATTTGTTGTCTTGAAAAATGCATATTTCCTAAATTTTTGATACCTTGCCCCACTACATCCTGTAATCTACTTGCTGAGTTAGTTTCATCATTCGAATATTTTGAATGAATAAAATTAATACTAAAGTCTTTTAAATCAATAGTTAAATGATCTGCCCATTCATCACCTAAATCATCACAAAAAATATAATCGTTATTTGAATGTATCATTTCTACAAAATTAAACATTGAATTTGGTGTAAAAGCTTCTTGTACAGTACTAAATTCTCCTTTTTCTGATGTAACTTGTTTGATGTTATTTTGAGGATAAAGCATAGCTAAAATCGAATCTATTTCAGACACCCCAGATACATCCTCGAAGCAACTCTCCATGCAGTACATATATCGAGGGTTATCAAAAGTTAAACAGAATAGCCCATTTTTATTAATGTAATTTAAAAGGCTTTCTAACTTACCATTTTCTTCGATTTTAAAATTTCTCAATAATTTCGAATAAATAGACAATGTTTTTTATTTCTATTTATTTTTGTGGATTCTTCTAAGCTAACTATGTCTAGATTAGAATCTATTTCATACACAGCCCCAAGTCGAAGAAATAATTTATCAGATATTACATTAGGTACATCTATAACTTTTTTAACACGCTTAGTTTTACCATTTATTTTTTCTTTTCTTTTTCGTTCATATTTTAATGAAATTATACCATCCTCTATCCTTTCCTCAATTGCAGAAACATCAATTAATAAAGCTGCTGGATTACAAGAAGAAAGCACATCATTTAATAAAACTTTTTTTGCAAATATTTGAAGAAACTCATTCTCTTTAGCATTTTTAATTAATTGAATTTGACTATGTGCCCATTCAACTATGCTCTCAACAGACTGTCTAGACGATGATTCAACAAATCTACCACTCGCTGAAATAGACTTCGTTTGCCCTTGCTCCCTTACTTTAAAGTACGATGGGACTGAACGTCCTGCTGAATGACTTGAAAAAGATCCCTCCAGATCACTTGCTTCAAATGATCTATTTCTAATAGCTTTTTCTGAAACAGTCATATTGCGTAATGATATTTTTTGGAAATCAGCATTTTTTCCAACTAATTTACTCAACTCACTAACATCAATTAATTGAAAACTATCTTTTACAAACTGTAAATATGTCGAACAGCTTTTACTTAGTAAAACTAAATAATCATCTATCTCCATTAAAATTATATAGGCATAAATACGGTCTTCATAATTATCATCATCTAAGAAATGAACTGGTCTGACTGTTGAAAAGACTTTAATTGATAAAGTGTAATCAATATTTGTTTGTGTCTGCTTCTTAGTTCTAAATTTATCTATTATAAATTGCGTATTATCTTCTTTATTATCAGTTGCTAATTTGAGTATTTCATGAATTACAATGTCATTAGGCGAAACATTAGATTTAAAAAATAGAACATTTTTTGTCAATTCTAATCTATCAGGCATATTCTAACCCTATATTCTTATTTAATAAAAAACCCCATCATCAAGATAGGGTTTTTTTACAAAAATATCAATCACTTTTAGCTAAAGTATTAAGCCACTTGACCTTCTAAAAAGTCTTGTGCGAAACGCTGCAATACACCACCCGCTTCATACACAGAAACTTCCTCAAGCGTATCTAGGCGACAGGTCACAGGCACTTCCACAATCTCTTCTTTACCATCTGCTGTCGCACGTTCAATCACCAAAGTTAAAGTCGAACGCGGTGCAATATTACCAATTACGCTATACAGCTCAGTACCATCTAAACCCAAAGTTTTACGGTTTATACCAGCTTTAAACTCAAGCGGTAACACGCCCATACCCACTAAGTTAGTACGGTGAATACGCTCGAAACCTTCCGCCACGATTGCTTCAACACCTGCAAGACGAACACCTTTCGCTGCCCAGTCACGGCTTGAACCTTGACCATAATCCGCACCTGCAACAATGATCAAAGGTTGCTTACGGTTCATGTAAGTTTCAATCGCTTCCCACATACGCATCACTTCGCCTTCAGGCTCTACACGCGCTTTTGAACCTTGTTTAATCGTGCCGTCAGAACGAACCACCATTTCATTAAACAATTTCGGGTTGGCAAATGTTGCACGTTGTGCAGTCAAATGGTCACCACGGTGTGTCGCATATGAGTTGAAGTCTTCTTCAGGTACGCCCATTTTGTGTAGGTATTCACCCGCAGCCGAATCCATCATGATCGCATTTGAAGGCGACAAATGGTCAGTCGTGATGTTATCCCCCAAAATTGCAAGCGGACGCATGTTGGTCAAAGTACGTGGTGCAGCCAACGCCCCTTCCCAATACGGCGGACGACGAATGTAAGTACTCATTGGACGCCAGTCGTAAAGTGGGCTTTCCGCTTGCTCAACTTCACCGAGGTCAAACATAGGAATGTAGACTTTACGGAATTGTTCAGGCTTCACAGCTTCTTTTACCAGTGCATCGATTTCAGCATCAGATGGCCAGATATCTTTCAGGTAAATTGGATTACCGTCTTTGTCTGTACCCAATGAATCTTTTTCGATGTCAAAACGAATTGTCCCTGCAATCGCATACGCTACCACAAGTGGAGGCGATGCCAAGAACGCTTGTTTTGCATAAGGATGGATACGACCATCGAAGTTACGGTTACCTGAAAGTACCGCTGTCGCATACAGGTCGCGGTCAATGATTTCTTGTTGAATCACTGGATCAAGCGCGCCTGACATACCATTACACGTAGTACATGCATAGGCTACGATACCAAAACCAAGTTTCTCTAGGTCTTTGAGTACGCCAGCTTCTTCAAGATACAATGCCGCCGCTTTAGAACCTGGTGCAAATGATGATTTCACCCAAGGCTTACGTACTAAGCCCAGTTCATTGGCTTTACGTGCCAATAGACCCGCCGCCACAGTGTTACGTGGGTTTGAAGTATTGGTACAAGAAGTAATTGCCGCAATGATGATTGCGCCATCAGGCATTAAACCTTCTGCCTCTTGTGCTTTCGCAAGATCTAAATTCCCTGCAATGCCTTTGGCTTTTAAGTCGCTGGTTGAAACACGTGCATGTGGGTTCGATGGCCCTGCAATGTTACGAGTCACGGTTGAAAGATCGAAACGAAGTACACGTTGGTACTGGGCTTTGCTCATATCCGATGCCCAAAGACCGATTTCTTTGGCATATTGCTCAACCAATGCCACTTGCGCATCTTCACGACCCGTCAGGCGTAAATAATCAATGGTGTTCTGGTCGATGTAGAACATCGCCGCTGTTGCACCATATTCAGGTGTCATGTTCGAAATCGTAGCACGGTCGCCTACAGACATGCTGTCAGCGCCTTCACCGAAGAACTCTAAATAAGCACCAACAACACGCTCTTTACGCAAGAACTCAGTTAAAGCGAGTACGATATCCGTTGCAGTAATGCCTGCTTGACGCTGACCGACTAGCTCAACACCGATAATGTCTGGTAGGCGCATCCACGATGCACGACCAAGCATGACATTTTCAGCTTCCAAACCACCCACGCCAATTGAAATTACGCCAAGCGCATCGGTATGTGGTGTGTGAGAATCTGTACCCACACAGGTATCAGGGAAAGCCAAGCCATCACGGTTTTGAATCACTGGAGACATTTTCTCCAAGTTGATCTGATGCATGATGCCGTTGCCCGCAGGGATCACATCAACATTTTTAAAAGCGGTTTTGGTCCACTCAATAAAATGGAAACGGTCTTCATTACGACGATCTTCAATCGCACGGTTTTTCTCAAACGCGTCAGGATCAAAGCCGCCATATTCAACTGCCAAAGAGTGATCCACGATCAACTGCGTTGGAACTACTGGGTTCACTTTAGAAGGATCGCCACCTTTGTCAGCAATCGCATCACGCAAACCAGCAAGGTCGACGAGTGCGGTTTGACCTAAGATGTCATGACATACCACACGTGCAGGATACCAAGGAAAATCCATGTCCTGACGGCGTTCAATCAATTGCTTTAAATAATCAGTTAAATTTTCTGCATCAGCTTTACGCACAAGCTGTTCTGCCAACACTTTCGAAGTGTATGGCAAGGTCTCGTATGCGCCTGGCTGAATATCTTCAACGGCTTGGCGCACGTCATAATATTCGAGCTGGGTATCGCCTTGATAATTTGGCAGCGGTTTACGGTATTGATTCGACATTAACCACGCTCCGCCAATGGTTTGAATTCTAGGTTTTCAGGGCCAGTGTAGTTCGCGCTTGGACGAATGATCTTGCCATCTTGACGTTGTTCAATCACATGTGCTGACCAACCTGCGGTACGTGCAATTACGAATAATGGCGTGAACATTGCCGTTGGAACACCCATGAGGTGATAGCTCACCGCGCTGAACCAATCGAGGTTCGGGAACATGTTCTTCACTTCTTTCATCACTGCTTCTAAACGTTCAGCAATAAGGTACATTTTGGTGTTCTGTTGAGCATCTGCAAGATCACGCGCCACTTTCTTGATCACTTCGTTACGTGGATCAGAGATGGTATAAACAGGATGACCAAAGCCGATGATCACTTCTTTCTTTTCTACACGGCTACGGATGTCTGCTTCTGCTTCGTCTGCATTGTCATAACGTTGTTGAATCACGAAAGCAACTTCGTTCGCACCACCATGTTTAGGACCACGTAACGCACCAATACCACCCGTGATTGCTGAGTACATGTCTGAACCTGTACCTGCAACAACACGTGAAGTAAATGTAGAAGCGTTGAATTCATGCTCTGCATACAGAATCAAAGAGGTATGCATGGCTTGAATCCATTCTTCAGATGGCGCTTCGCCATGAAGTAAATGGAGAAAATGTGCAGCGATTGAGTCATCATTCGTTTCAACTTCAATACGACGACCGTTGTTGCTGAAGTGATACCAATACAACAACATTGAACCCAAGCTTGCCATCAATTTATCAGCGATGTCTTTTGCACCTGCTTCATTGTGGTCTTCATGTTCAGGCGTTAAACAACCTAAAACTGATACACCTGTACGCATCACGTCCATAGGGTGTGCAGATGGTGGTAACTGCTCAAGTGCAGTTTTCAATGCTGCTGGTAAGCCACGAAGTGCTTTCAGTTTTGCTTTATATGCTTTCAACTCAGCTTTGTTTGGCAGTTTGCCATGTACAAGTAAGTGCGCCACTTCTTCAAATTGGCTGCCCACTGCAAGGTCAAGAATGTCGTAACCACGATAGTGTAAGTCGTTGCCGCTGCGACCTACGGTACAAAGTGCTGTGTTGCCTGCAACTTGACCACTTAACGCAACTGATTTTTTTGGCTTGAAGCCGACTGGTGTTTCATTACTGCTCATAAGATTGACCTTTTTATGGTGTTTATGTGTTTGCACTTTTACCCCCTCTAAATCTCCCCCTTATAAGGGGGAGACTTTCACGAAATCAAAATGTGATCTGATTGGTGAGGTTCCTCCCCTTTTTTTAAGGGGAGGTTAGGAGGGGTAAATTTCAGAGATTATTTATTCTTTGCAAAAGTTCCATCAAGATACTGTTCAAACGCATGGTAGTTAATGCGCTCATACAATTCTTGACGGGTTTGCATGGTGTCAACAACGTTCTTCTGTGTGCCTTCTTGACGCAGAGTCTCATACACATTTTCCGCTGCTTTGTTCATCGCGCGGAATGCTGAAAGTGGATATAACGCAATGCTCACATCCGCAGAAGCCAATTCTTCAGTGGTAAATAATGGCGTAGAACCAAATTCAGTAATGTTCGCTAATACTGGAACTTTGGTCAGATCAGCAAATTGCTTATACATTGCCAATTCAGTGATCGCCTCAGGGAATAACATATCCGCACCTGCTTCAATGTATGCCCCTGCACGGTCAATGGCTGCTTGCAAACCTTCAACTGCAAGTGCATCGGTACGTGCCATGATCACAAAGTTTTCATCAGTACGCGCATCGACCGCTGCCTTGATACGGTCTACCATTTCTTGTTGGGTCACGATCGCTTTGTTAGGACGGTGTCCACAACGCTTTGCACCCACTTGGTCTTCGATATGCATTGCTGCTGCACCGAACTTGATCATCGACTTGGTGGTACGTGCAATATTAAATGCGGAAGCACCAAAACCTGTATCCACATCAACCAATAAGGGTAGATCACAAACATCCGTAATACGGCGTACATCGGTCAACACATCATCAAGGTTGCTAATCCCTAAATCAGGTAAACCTAACGAACCTGCCGCAACACCACCACCTGACAAATAAATAGCTTTATAACCAGCACGTTTTGCTAACAATGCATGGTTGGCGTTAATCGCACCCACCACTTGTAATGGTTTTTCATTTGCGACCGCGTCGCGGAATAGCTGACCAGCAGATTTAGCCATGTTGATGTTCTCCTTGGGTTTGCAGCAATGTTTGCTCAACAATTTTGTAGGATGCATTGATGTGACGATGCATGAGCATTTCGGCAAGCTCACCATCACCCTCTGCAATCGCATCTAAAATGCGGATATGTTCATCCCAAGCTTTGCTTGGTCGATCAGGGGTATTTGAAAATTGAATTCGATACATACGGATGAGGTGATACAGCTCGTCACATAACATTTTTTCTAAGGTTTTATTGCCACTGCTTTTGATAATGCAGTAATGGAAATCGTCTTGACCTTCTTGTAGGTAATAACCCTTACCTGCTTTAAAATTTTCATCTTCAGCATGCATCCGCAACACATCACGCAATGCCAAAATTTGTTTTTTATCAATGTGCTGTGCAGCCAGCTTACAAGCTAAGCCTTCAAGTGAAGCACGAATTTGGTAAAGTTCTTTAAATTGTTGTAGAGAAAGAGAAACAACTCGCGCACCAACATGTGCCGTACGCTCAACCAATCTCTGCCCTTCGAGACGATGAATCGCCTCGCGCAATGGACCACGACTAATCCCGTAAATACGCGCTAATTCGGGCTCTGAAATTTTGCTGCCCGCAGGAATTTGTCCTAACACGATTGCTGATTGAATTTGCTTAAATACATGTTCCGTCAGCGTAATACTCTGACTGGTGCTGATGGCTTGAGGAACAAGGGTATCTTGCATATTGTCGACAATCTCTACAGTTTTGATGATTTTATAACGAGATAGAAGAAAAAATGCAATAGGATTGTCGACAATAAAATAGACTGATCCAGTCGATACTATTCGCTTGACTCACAATAGAATGTTCTGAAAAAGGCACTAAATACATAAAATAATTATATATAAAACATATTGTTAATAAAATTTAAGTACTTTATTTCAATTGATTCAAGGCATTTTTCCCAGTATTTATATTACGTATGCTACGACCATGGTATGACAGCTTGATTGTAGACAATCCTTATAATCGATCGATTTTATACGAATTTTTGTAAGTAAATACTGTACCAGAAATGTAAATAACAGCGTGCTTCATAGGCGCTTTATTGGTACATTATTGGGCATCTGGAGCAGCGCTCCACAAGACACATCCATGCACCTTGTTGAATAAAAGGACATTGTTAATGTTTCAACATATCCCACCTTATGCAGGCGACCCAATTCTCTCTTTAATGGAACAGTTTAATGCTGATCCACGCGCTGAAAAGGTTAATCTAAGTATTGGTTTATACTATAACGAAGACAGTATCGTTCCTCAGCTTGATACCATTATCGAAGCGCAAAAACGTATTGCCCCTAAAAATGATAAAACCAAACTTTATCTTCCAATGGAAGGTTTTAAGCCTTACCGTGACGCAATTCAAGCTCTATTGTTTGGCGCAAACAGCCCTGCTATTCAACAAGGTCGTGTTGCAACCATTCAAACGCTTGGTGGTTCAGGTGCATTAAAAGTTGGTGCAGATTTCTTAAAAACCTATTTCCCAAATTCAGAAGTTTGGGTCAGCCAACCAACGTGGGATAACCATGTTGCGATCTTCAATGGTGCTGGCATCAAGAGCAACTACTATCCATATTTCGATGCTGAAACACGTGGCGTTGATTTTGATGGCATGTTATCGACATTAAAAACTTTGCCAGATCAAAGCATTGTATTATTACACCCTTGCTGCCACAACCCGACAGGTGCGGATCTCAATCCAGCCCAATGGGATCAGGTGATTGCAGTATTAAAAGAGCGTAACTTGATTCCATTCCTTGACATCGCTTACCAAGGCTTTGGCGATAGTATGGAACAAGATGCTTATGCGATTCGTGCTCTAGACCAAGCTGGTTTAAACTTCATCGTCAGCAACTCGTTCTCTAAAATCTTCTCACTTTATGGTGAGCGTGTGGGCGGCCTAACCTTTGTCTGTGACGATGCTGAAGCGGCTCAATGCACATTCGGTCAATTAAAGGCAACCGTACGCCGCAACTATTCTAGCCCTCCAACAACGGGTGCATGGTTGGTTGATCAGGTGCTCAATGACGCTGATCTGAATCAACAATGGCAAGTCGAGGTCAAAGAGATGCGTGAGCGCATTATCAAAATGCGTAGCATCTTAAAAGATGAGTTGACTAAAGCACTTCCTGACCGTGACTTTAGCTACCTTGTCAATCAAAAAGGCATGTTCAGCTACACAGGTTTGACAGGCGAGCAAGTCGACACCTTACGTGAAGAATATGCAATTTACCTTGTACGTAGTGGTCGCATCTGCGTTGCAGGTTTAAATATGAATAATATTTATAAAGTTGCCACAGCAATGGCTGAAGTGTTAGCTAAATCAGCTTAACCCATCCATCATTATAAACTGGAAATGGTTGTTTCACGTGGAACAACCATTTTTTATTATGTATATAAGGAGATACTTTGAATATATTGAAATCGGTATATCTAGGGCTAAGTCAGTTATAAATGATTTAATCTGTATCTACGATTGTTTAATCCAGCCCAGTCTTTGTATACTGCAACATATTAATAAACTACACAGCTCTTCTCAAAATGACTCAACTGACTTGCTTTAAAGCTTATGATATTCGCGGAAAATTAGGCACAGAACTGAACGAAGAAATCGCCTATAAAATTGGTCGTGCATACGGACAAATCTATCAACCTAGAAAAGTGGTGATTGGGTGTGACATCCGTCTGAGCAGTGAAGGTTTAAAGCAAGCAACCATTCGTGGTCTTAATGATGCAGGTGTCAATGTTCTAGATTTAGGCATGACGGGTACCGAAGAAGTTTATTTCGGCGCTTTCCATCTTGATGTACAAGGTGGCATTGAAGTAACTGCCAGCCACAACCCGATGGACTACAATGGCATGAAATTGGTTCGTGAAAATGCACGTCCAATCAGTGCTGATACGGGTCTAAAAGACATTCAAGCACTCGCTGAATCAGGTACTTTTACCGAAGTTGAGCAAAAAGGTACAACTGAAAACTATAATATCCTACCTGAGTTTGTTGAACACCTACTGACTTATATTGATCCACAGAAAATTAAACCACTCAAGCTAGTAGTGAATGCAGGCAATGGTGCAGCAGGCCATGTCATTGATGCAATTGAACAGAAATTCCAACAACTGAATATTCCTGTTGAATTTATTAAAATTCATCATGAAGCGGATGGGACTTTCCCCAATGGGATTCCGAACCCAATCTTAATTGAAAACCGTGACAGCACCCGCGATGCTGTGCTTGCGCACAATGCAGATATGGGTATTGCATGGGATGGGGATTTTGACCGTTGCTTCTTGTTTGATGAAAAAGGTCAATTCATCGAAGGCTATTACATCGTTGGCTTATTGGCACAAGCATTCTTAATCAAACAATCTGGCGAAAAAATTGTGCATGATCCACGCCTAGTTTGGAATACATTTGATATCGTAGATCAATATCAAGGTATCGCGGTTCAATCAAAATCTGGGCATGCTTTTATTAAAGATGTAATGCGTGAACATAATGCGGTTTACGGCGGTGAGATGAGCGCACATCACTATTTCCGTGACTTTGCGTACTGTGATAGTGGCATGATTCCATGGTTACTGACTATTGCCCTACTCTCTGAAACAAGTCAATCACTTTCAACATTAGTTGAGAATATGATTACCAAATTTCCATGTAGCGGTGAAATCAATTTTAAAGTAGCAGATACACAAGCAACGGTACAAAAGATTTTTGATCATTATGCGGACCAAAATCCATTAGTAGACCGTACCGATGGTGTGAGTCTTGATTTTGGTGCGTGGCGTTTGAATGTCCGCGCATCGAATACCGAGCCTTTATTGCGTTTAAATATTGAAAGCCGTGCCGATCAAAACCCGCAACCGATGCAAAATTATGTGGATGAGTTGACAGATTTGATTCAAGGATAAGCGAAAAGTTAAAAAACAGGGAGCTGTTACTCCCTGTTTATATGAAACAATAATTATTGATATCCATTTGGATTTTGTTTTTGCCAATTCCAACTATCCGCCAGCATATCTTCCAATGTATATTGAGGCTGCCAACCGAGCTCGCTCAATGCACGCGTATTGTCTGCAAATGAAGTAGCAACATCACCTGCACGACGTGGTGCAAATTCAAACGCAACAGGCACACCATTGATTTGCTCAAAGGTGTTTTTGACTTGTAATACGGATGAACCATTGCCTGTGCCAATGTTCCATGCACGACATCCCTGCGCAGCAAGGCGATTATTTAAGGCACATAAATGGGCATTGGCTAAATCTACCACATGAATATAATCACGCACACCTGTTCCATCAATCGTGTCATAGTCATTGCCATAAATGGATAATTTCTCACGACGACCAACAGCCACTTGTGTCACATATGGCATGAGATTGTTTGGAATGCCTTGAGGATCTTCCCCAATCTGACCACTTTTATGTGCGCCGACTGGATTAAAATAACGCAGTAATGCAATCGACCAACGTGAATCTGCTTGCGCCAACTTTTGTAGCATCTGCTCAATGATGAGCTTGGTATAGCCATAGTTGTTGCTTGGCATGCCTGTTGGCATATCTTCATTCAATGGGGATATATTCGCTTCATCATAAACCGTTGCCGACGAACTAAACACCAGTCTAAATACACCTGCTTTTTCCATCGACTTCATTAACTGAATACTGCCAGCGATATTGTGATCAAAGTAAACCAATGGAATTTGCTGGCTTTCCCCAACCGCTTTCAGACCAGCAAAATGAATCACAGCATCAATCTGGTGGTCTTGAAACACCTGATCAACCTCTTGTTCAAATCGGATGTCACCTTTAACAAAAACCAAATCCTTATTGGTTAATTTCTGTACACGATGTAAAGATTCTTCAGAACTATTCGACAGGTTATCAAATACAACCACCTCATGCCCCGCATTTAGCAGTTCAACACAAGTATGAGAACCGATATAGCCAGCACCACCTGCAACTAAAATCTTAGCCATCTATTTTTCCTAATAAAATTTTTAATAAACCTTGAGTTGATGCATCGAGTGCCGATAAATCACCCTGTTCACCATTTAGAATTGGTAATAGTTGATTGGCGATTTCTTTACCTTTTTCAACACCCCATTGGTCAAAGGGATTGATATTCCATAAAACAGATTGCACAAACACTTTATGTTCATACAATGCGATAAGCATCCCTAAGCTATAGGGATTCAACTCTTTTAATAGAATGGTTGAGCTCGGTTGATTACCCTCATATTGCTTATAACTAGGTAAATCTTTTAGCTCATCTACTGAGAGCGCCTGATTGCCAAAGGCGAGCAAACGCGATTGAGCCAAACAATTTGAGAGTGCCAAATGATGTTGCTCAACTAAGGCCTCTGCATTTTCAGCATAGGTAAATTGGTTGGCATTATAACGTTTCACTGGCGCAATAAAATCACAGCTGACCGAATGTGTTCCTTGGTGTAAGAGTTGATAGAAAGCATGTTGCGCATTCGGTCCAACTTCTCCCCAGACAATTGGGCAGGTCGCTGAACTCACTTTCACACCATTCCGCTGGATGGATTTACCATTTGACTCCATCTCAAGCTGTTGCAAATAGGCTGCAAAATACTTTAACCGCCCATCATAAGGCAGTACCGCATGAGTCTGAATATCGAGAAAATTATTATTCCATACACCTAACAATCCCATAAGTACGGGAATATTTTGGTGAAATGGAGCTGTTTGAAAATGCTGGTCAATCGCATAAGCACCAGTTAATAGTTGCTTAAAGCCCTCTACCCCAATACTCAGCGCAATCGGCAGACCAATACAGGACCATAAGGAATAGCGACCACCAACCCAATCCCATAATAATAATTGGTGATCAGATGCAATACCCCACGCGGTCATCTTGTCTGGTTTCGTAGAAACCCCAATAAAATGATGTTTGAGAATATTATTGTCTACACCTAATGTGTTCTCTAACCATTGACGTGCTGTCTGGGCATTAGAAAGCGTATCAATCGTACCAAAAGACTTGGACGAAATAATAAATAAAGTGGTTTCTGGCCGTAATTGATGCAGCAAATCAGAAAGCTGACTGCCATCCATGGTCGAAACAAAGTGAATACCTAAAGGTTTACTTGTGGTTGTTTTATAGTCTGAGAGGGCATGAGTGACCATTAATGGACCTAAATCGGAACCACCCACACCAATATTCACTACATCCTGAATGACTTCACCCGTCACACCACGGTATTGTCCCGCATGAATTTTCTCAACCAAGGCATACATACGTGCTAACTGTGTATGCACCTGTTGGTTAATTTCAGAGCAACCCTGTTCAGATTTGGGCAAACGCAATGCCCAATGCATAGCAGCCCGATGTTCAGTGTAATTAATCTGCTCGATTGAAAATAGCTTTCTAATCCATTGCGCCAAATCTCGGGTCTGGGCTAGATCAACCAACCCATCTAAAATCTGCTGATTAATTCGATGCTTACTAAAATCTAAAACAAGTTGATCATATTCAACTGAAAATTTCTGGAAACGCAAAGGATCGGCTGCAAATAATTGATTAAGATGCGTCTCTTTAGATTGTTCCTGTAAATCAGATAGATTTTCGATCACCACTTGCTGATCTTTTAACAAAAATGGCTGGATATTTTTGACCATAATTAACGCCCCACCCCCATATATGCAAAGCCCTGAGCTTTCACATAATGCGGATCATAAATATTACGACCATCCAGAATCAAAGGGTGTGACATCAACTGTATTAATTGCTTAAAGTCAGGACTCCAGTACTGTTTCCATGCCGTCAAAATACATAAGCCATGTACACCTTGTATGGCCACATATTGGTCTTTACATAGAATAAGATCCTCACGTTGCCCATACATCGCTTCGATTTCATCTAAAGCTTGTGGATCATGTAAACGTACTGTGACTCCTTGAGCCCATAAAGCTGCCAACATGGGATGGATCGGTGACTGCTGAATACTTGAGGTATTTTCTTTAAATGAAGCACCCCAAATCGCAACTGTCTTGCCATGTAAGTCACCATGGTAATAATTCCACAGTTTGCGAAATAAGATTTCTTTCTGCTGTTCGTTAATGTCCCAAACTTGCGCAAGCAACTGACTTTTAACCCCTGTATTTGCCACAGTATTGGCAAGGGTTAAAATATCATGTGAGAAATTCTCACCGCCAAAACCTGCGCCTGGAGATAAATAAGCTGAACCAACGCGATTATCGGCAGCCATTCCCTGACGTACTGAAGCAATGTCAATCCCCAGTTTTTCCGCCACGACAGCAAGATCATTGATATAGCTAATTCGTGTTGCCAACATGCCAGAAATACTCAGCTTGGTAAACTCAGCATCCAGAATTGGCATAAACAGATATTGCTGATCCAAAGGGAAGAAAGGCCTTAACAATTCTTTAATCTTTTTTTGTACTGCGGTCTCTATGCATCCAACGATTAAGTGTTTTGCCTGAGTTAAACTTTGTAACGCATTTCCCTCTTGGATGGTATCTGGTAAATAGGCCCAGTCATCTTCAGAAAGAATTTGTTGAAAATGCTCAGTCCCATGTAAGCCAAAGGTAGATGCATTGATCATCAGTTTAGGATGAATAATTGGACGCTGTTTTAGTGATGCCAATAGTTGAAAAACTTGTTGTTTTTGGGTTTGATTAAAACTAAATAAGTAAGCATCAATGTCTAAAGGAATACTATCCAAATCACGATAAATCAGAAATCCACTAGTGAGTTGTTTTTCAAGTAATCGACTGACACTTTCATCATGAAAAGAATATTGCTGACCATTTTCATTTGGGTTGATATGAGAACACCAATATACAAAATGTCCAGATTCAGACAATAATGCAGACATCACGCCTGCATATAAAGTATTACCAAAGATTGCAATTTTCATAACCATTTACCCTAAATTATAGGGCTAATTCTTGAATCAAACCCTTAAACTCTGCGCCCAATTTCGGATGTTCAATACCGTAATGTAGTACTGCTTTTAGATATCCAAGCTTACTCCCACAATCAAAAGTTTGCCCTTTCATCCGATAGGCTTCAACATTTTGTGATTGCTGCAATGTTGCAATCGCATCTGTGAGTTGAATTTCATTTCCTGCACCACGAGGCGTATTCTCCAATAGGCTCATAATCTCAGCAGGTAGAATATAACGCCCTACCACAGATAAATTGGATGGCGCAGTACCTACAGCAGGTTTCTCAACAATTCCCTGCATGATAGCACTTTCCCCTTCATTCGGAGAAATCGCAACATCTACAATACCATATTGATCAACCAAATGGTCAGGAACTGCCTCTACCATAATCTGAGCAGCTTGAGACTGCTCAAAACGCTGGATCATTAATGACAAATCATTATCACAGCTTTGGTTCTTAACCAGTACATCAGGCAATAACACTGCAAATGCTTCATTACCCACAATATCTTTGGCACATAACACTGCATGACCTAATCCCAAAGGTTGCGGTTGGCGTACACTCACCACACTCACATGCTTCGGTAAAATATCAGTAATTTCCTTAAGCAAATCAAATTTCTTTTTTTGTTCTAAAGTTGTTTCAAGCTCAAAATTACGATCAAAATAGTTTTCAATTGATGCTTTAGATGAATGAGTCACCAAAATAATTTGTTCTATCCCAGCCTCAACTGCCTCACGTACCACATACTCAATTGCGGGACGATCGACTACTGTCACCATTTCTTTTGGAATGGATTTGCTTGCAGGTAAAAAACGAGTGCCTAAACCTGCGACGGGTAAAATTGCTTTTTTAATCATATGTCTTAACCTGATCTCGATATTTTAATTTACTTTGACTTCTTTACCACGGACATAACCATCAACATAGTGTTCAAGCTGGCTTAATGCCCAATCAATATCCGATTGCACCGCAGTTAAATCATTTAAGCGCTCAAACACCATCAGCAATTCATCCAAGGGATACATTTTTTCATAAGAACGTAAAATACGACTGTGCTGGGTCACTTCGGTATTATCGGCATCAATCAACAGTTCTTCGTAGAGTTTTTCGCCTGGACGTAAGCCAGAGTACTGGATTTCAATATCACCTTCCTGACTGCCTGTTTCTCGTACTTTTAAGCCACTTAGGGCAATCATTTGGCGGGCTAAATCCTGAATGCGTACAGGTTCTCCCATATCGAGCAGGAATACATCGCCCCCCTGACCCAAAGCACCCGCCTGAATCACCAATTGCGAGGCTTCTGGAATGGTCATAAAGTAACGGGTTACTTCAGGATGAGTCACGGTAATGGGCCCACCCTTGGCAATTTGCTGTTTAAACAACGGCACCACCGAACCCGATGAACCCAAAACATTCCCAAAGCGGACAATGCTAATTTGGGTCTGATCTTGCGCTTCTGCCATCGCCTGACAATACAATTCTGCCATACGTTTAGACGCCCCCATGACATTAGTCGGACGCACGGCTTTATCGGTAGAAATGAGCACAAAGGTTTCTACAGCTGTTTTGACCGCTGCATTTAAGCTAAATGCCGTACCAATGGCGTTGTTTTTCAAACCTGCCAATGGGTTACATTCTACCAAGGGTACGTGTTTGTAAGCAGCCGCATGGTACACGGTTTGAACCCTATACTGTTCCATCACTCGCTCTAGTTTGGCCTGATCGAGCACTGAACCTAAAATTGGTATAATCGTGACATCGCTAGTTAAGCGTAATTCTTTGTCAATGCTATACAACGCAAATTCGGTCAGTTCATAAATCACCAAGGCTTTGGGTTTGTTTTTGACAATTTGACGACACAGTTCAGAACCAATGGAGCCCCCCGCACCTGTGACCAAGACCATTTTGTTTTGAATATTTTTAGCCAACAGTTCGGGTACTGGTGGCACAGGGTCACGCCCGAGCAAGTCAATAATATCAACTTCCTGAATATCCGATACGCGAATTTCACCATCGACTAGTTTGGTCAGTCCTGGAATTTCGGTAATTTTAATATGTGCAGGCTCTAAGAATTTGACGATCTCGCTTTTACGCATACGTCCGACCGAAGGCAACGCAATCAAAATTTCATCAATATGCTTTTTCGGCATGACTTTTAATGCTGTTTCTGCATCATAGACTTTTAAACGGCCCAACTGTTGCCCAGTGAGTGACGGATCATCATCAATAAACAACACAGGTAAGTGTTCATCGGAATTGTATAGTGCTGCTGCAATTTGCTGTCCTGCATTGCCTGCACCATAAATCGCCACACGTTTTTTTTGTACATCGGCTTGTAAATAAGAACGTACGATAAAGCGAATAAAGCCACGGCTAAACCAGACCCAAGCGAACATGAGAAAGCCGAACATAAGCGGAATAGAAGTGGGAATAAAGGCATCGGTAAAATATGCCAACGCATACAATCCTGCCACAGTCAAAGCAGTTCCCAACCCCAATTTGACCATAAACAGTTCGCTGTAGGTGCGCACAATAAAGCGATACACCCCGAAAATAAACAGCGATACAACTGCAATCACACTTGCCCATACCGAACCAAAAGCCAAGTTGGGCACCACTTCTGCGCCTAAATCAAACTGGCGAATGGCATAACATAGCCACAGCAAGACAGGAAATACACAGAAATCCAGCACAACTAAAAATGCAAGTTTGACTGAGCGAGGGGATTCTACAGCAAGTTCAATTATGGATTTCATAGATATACAATTATTAATATTTGAATTTTAAAACACCGTATTACTTTAATGCAGAATACAGGTTCCAACCTCTAAAAATGAATGTGTAGCAACTCTTTGACCACCTGCTACTTTTACCCCCACACTTAAATGGGCAAATGCTTCAATGACAACATCATGATCCAATAATGCACCAATATTTAAAATTACGCCATCGTTGATCACAGTTTTACGACTAATTATACACCCTGCCATGACACTCACCCCTAGGCCAATTTGTGCTGTTGGACTAATCATGCTGTGTGGGTGAATGACCGATGTCAATTCTATACCTAGCCCCAACACGGTTTGTTGCCATTGCAATCTTAAAGCATTATTACCCACCGCCACTATCGCTTGAAGATGCATGGTGTCTAACTGATGCAAACTGGCAATATTTGCAACAATGTTATATTCCGCCACATGCTGTGTTGCAGGCCAACGATCATCGGCAAACATAATCTCTTGCCATTGTCCACTCAATTCTGCAGCTTCTGCAACGGCCAAACCGTATCCCCCTGCACCTAAAATTAACAAGCTGGGTTTATTAGGCATCTGCATGACCTGCCTTGAATTTTATAGCCACAATTAACAATGGTATATAGGCAATCAATACCGCCAGTTCAGGGTACGCCCATGCTTGTGTAACCGTTATATAAGCGATAGGAAATAACCACAATAGATTAATTGCTGCAACCGCTAAAGTCACGGGAGTATGACTCCCGCATTTGCGCGATAAAATTTGATAGCTATGGCTTCGATGAGCATCATACATTTTATAGCCGCTCAATACGCGTTTTATCAGGGTATAGGTCGCATCGACCACAAATACACCTAGACAAATGATCCACGCACAAAACAGCACCAAGTTTTCCTTGAGGGCGATGAGCGCCAAAATACCCAAAGTGAGGCCGAGAAATCCGCTACAAGCATCGCCCATAAAAATTTTAGCCTTGGGAAAGTTCCACAGTAAAAAACCAAATACACAGGCTGCCAATAACCAAAGTATGTCTGAGTTTAATGTGCTATTGAGTACATAATACAAAATAGCCATACTAACGACAGTGGTAATGGCTTCGACACTGGCAATACCGTTAATGCCATCCATAAAGTTGTATAGATTGAGCAACCACACCAAAAATAGTACCGCAATAATATTGGCTATAAAGCCGAGTTGCAGACCATTAAAAGCTGTAACTTCGCTAAAGCCTCCCAAGCTGATCACCACACCAATTGCCACCAAAAAATGTACGGCTAAGCGCAACATGGAATTAATGTGCCCATGGTCATCTAAAAAACCAAGTAAAGCGATGACAAAGCCCGCTGCCATAAGAGTTAAGCCAATATGTAGCGTCAATTGTTGGCTATAGATCAACACCGCCAGCGCCAACAAGTAGCTACACACAACCGCAACGCCACCACCGCGGGGCGTGGGTACGCTGTGAGAGCTTCGCTCATTGGGGTTGTCTATAATGTTTTTCTTTAGGGCATAATGCCGCATGTAGCCTGTGAATAGTAATGTCAGTATAAAAAATACGATGCTCAGTGCAAAAATTGACATGCGTAAATTACTCTTTCATTTTTAAATAATTTTGACCCGCTTGCAACATCGCTTGCTGGGTACTCAATGGCGCTATCCAACCCAACAACTTCTGAGCTTTGGTCGTATTGACCTCTAGTGACTCAAACAACTGCTCATAGAGTTTGGATTTGCCAATACATGCAGCCCCTAGTTTCATAAGAGGCTGTGGAATATAAATAAAACGTGCAGGTTTTCCCATGCCCTGCTTTAAATATTGCACTAGTTCACGTGTAGAAATAGGAGTTTGATCTGCTACTAGAAATGTTTGATTGGCTGCATTCGGATGTTCAATACAGGTTTGTATAAAGTCTACCAAGTTTTCAAGTGCAACAAAGCTGCGTTTATTTTGTGTGCCTGCAAAAGGTAAAGGTAAATTGCTCGCAACTAGTTTGAGTAACCGAGCAAAGTTACCTGGTGCATGAGCAGCATAAACTAAAGGTGGACGAATAATGACGAGCTCTGTGTCTGATCCTGCAAATAGCTTTTTAAGTTCGTGTTCAGCCTCTAGTTTGGAAACCGCATAATCTGCATGGGGTTGTGGTAAAGCATCTTCTGTAAATGGTTGCTGGAGCGTCACTGAACCATTCACACCGATAGAACTCATAAATATAAAGCGCTTTACTTTTTTATCTAAAGCCTGACGTGCTAATTGCAAAGTACCATCCACATTCACTTTGCGAAATTCGCTCAATGGGTTTGTTGTTTGTTCATTTAGAATATGAGCACGACCTGCTAAATGGATAATGACATCTATACTGTCGGGTAAGTCTGCTGCAAAAATATTAGCAGCAACAAGTTGTTGGATATTTGCAGAAAGTACATGATTCTGAGTGCGGACTAAAGCAATCGTGTCATACACACTACTCACCCGTTCAGTCAGAGCTGTACCTACAAATCCTGTTGCACCTGTGATTAAAATATTCATTTATAACTTACCAAAATTTTATTAAGGCTTTTTTCTCAGAAGGTTATTATAAACAAAACCTAAAAGATTGCTTGGTAAAAACCTAAAGAAAGAACGTAAAATAAATGTAACGTATGCAGAAATTAATGATTGAGTCTTTAAAGCTATTTTTAAATCTAAAAGTTGTTTTTCACTCTTAATATATTCTGAACCACGACGCCGAGCGTGCATTCCATTTCCAACCCTTGCATAGACAAGTACTTGACTAAGGTTAGCAACTTCATATCCTTTACTAATAACACGTAACCATAAATTATAATCCTCCATGAAGAGATGGTGTTGGTAACCATGAAGAGATAAGATTATACTTTTTTTATAGGCTACAGTCATATGGTTGAAAGGATTTCGTTTTTTTGAAAAGCTTAATATATCTGAATACTCTTCAGGTACAGGTTTAAGTTTATTAGCGTCATTAACATTTTTATCAAACTCTAAAATTTGACCACCAAATAATACTACATTAGGGTTATTTTTTATAAATTGTAATTGATATTCAAAACGTTTTTCAACACATATATCATCTGTATCCATACGAAAAACCCAGTCATTTGAGCAATGTTTAAGCCCTTCATTAAGTGCTTTTCCTAAACCAACATTCTCTTTTAAAGGTATAACTTTTAAAATTTGATTAAGCTCTTTTTGCCAATAAAGAACTTTTTGACTCAGTTCCGTATTAATAGGCCCATCTATGACTAAAATAATTTCATTAGGAGTAATTGTTTGATTATTCCATATACTTTGAAAGCACTGATCAAAGGCTAGAGCGTTCTCTTTATAATATAAAGATAATAATACAGAAAATTTACTCATATCAGTAGAACCTTTCAATCCAAATAATTCACAATATCACTAACAAAATTATTTAATGTGAAATTAGATGCTCTTTTAGCTCCTCTATTTGCCAAATCTAAAAAATCATTCTTATTTAAATGAGCATTTTCCATTTCATTTGCAAGTGAAACAATATCATTCGGAGCTATAATCCTTCCAAAACATTCATCTTTAAAACTCATTACATATTTTGAATACCCAACATCAGTACTTATACAAAATAAAGAAAAACTCATAGCCTCAATTAAAACACGAGGACCTGTTTCTGATAAAGAGGGATTTATAAATATTTCATTTTTTTGGTAAACTAAATCTAAATCTCCACCATTTGGAACAAATCCAAGCAAAAAAATACTATCATTTAATTTAAGACTATCAATTTTATTTTGTAACACTGACTTGAGAGGACCATCCCCAACTATATTTAATACTATATTATCATACTTTTTTGTCAAAAAACTAAATGCTTCAATTAGTTGCTCGAGTCCCTTAGAATGCATAAGACGACTTACACATAAAAAACTTGTAATATTATTATCATACCTACTTCGACAATAAGGCTCTTTATACTTAGGTAGAGTACTTTCAATTAAAATTTTCGTCTTATCCCTTAAAAAAAATGGAATATTTTTTTTAATTGAATTCCCATTGCAAGTTGATTTATTAAAAAAAGCACTTATACATATAAAATAATACTCAAGTAAAAAAATTAATAAAACAAATACTTTCTTTAAAGGCATATCTCTATATTTTACTTTGATCAAATCAATTGGATCAGATGTAAAATGATACACTAACTTTTGTGATTTTTTTTTAAAAATACCGAACAGCCAAGAAAATGGTTCGGGTGTTCTAATATATATAAAATCACAATTTAATAATAGAAATCTTACGCCTGAATATATTTTAAAAAAATTCCTATAAGCAGAAAAATAAGTATTTAAATTAGGTATACCCACCAACTTTACTTGATCAAATGGAATGAAAATTTCATCATCACTTATTTGTCCATCATCAATACCACTTAGAAGATAAATTTCATCTGAATCTGAAAACTCATAAAATTCATGAAGATATTTAGCTTCTAATGAAGATATATAAAAACCATTATCTACTGGCTTTACATGCCAATTACAATAAAGAGCTATTTTATTCATACTTTATTCAACTTAAAAAAATGAGAGTAATGGCGAGTTTAAACTATTTGCAGATATTACACTCCTGAAAATAGTTAAATTAACAAACAAAAATAATAAAATAAACAATAAAGTTATCCTATCTAAATTCTTAACAATTGATAAAAATATAAAAGGTAAAAACGATAAAATCACCCTACCGCCAATTGGTGATAAAAAATACATACTTAAATAAAAAATTAGACCAACAATAGCGATTGTATCCACATCATATTTAATATTGTACTTTTTAATTCTAAATATTATAAGAAAAAGGACACCTAACCATAAAGCAAAAGCAAATCCACTTACGCTCATATCACTGTTTTCGATAAAATTAGACTGCTTAAACTCAATTGATGAAAACAAAAAATTGCTAAATAAACCAAATGTAAAAAATGATACTAAAAAAATAAAATATTTAAATATATCCTTAATATTAAAAATAGATAAAATATAATCAAAAAATATTAAAAAACCAATTAGAAAGAAAGAATTATGTATAAAACCTAACACAAAACAAGTAACCAGCCACTTTTTCCTATCACTAGTTGAAATACATACTAGCAACAATATAGCTGTTGCAAAACCCTGTCTTAACACGACATTTTGTAAGTGGATAAAACTTGGACTTGAAAAAATTAATACACATACCAATAATCTAGACAATGCATCCGAAGACTCTTTTAAAACTGAATAAAAATATATAAATCCACTTACAAATACAAAAAAAATAGGAACCAAATTGTCACCAATAATTAAACCAATAACATGACTAATTATCAAAAAAATAGGTTCTGAAAATAAAAATGATATAACACCTTCATTATATGCATTAATTAAATATAAATTAGCTTCCTCAGCATAAATAACATACCCACTACGATCTCTAAAAATATCGTTAGGTAGGATACTTAAAAAAAAGGCATAACACAATGCCAATATATAGAATATGATTTTTTGAACATATAGTTTTTTCATATAATCTTCACAATAACACTTAAATATTATGACTCAATAATCTTATTCCACTGCTCTAATATTAGATCCAACGAAAATTTAGAAATAATACTAGAAGATTTATCCGAAAAATCTTTCCTGAGATTTTTATTACTCATCAATAAATATAAATTTTCTGCCAATTCCTTTACATTTAGAGGCTCACACAATAATCCATTTATATTATGGTCAATAATTTCGCTAGGACCAGTATCACAATCAAAGGATATGATAGGTATTTTATAAAAAGTTGCTTCAAGTAATACCATTGGTAAACCCTCAAATCTAGAACTCATACAATAAATACTTGCTGATTTATAATGACTTTCTATATCCTTAGTAGGTGGTATAATTAAAACTGAATCAGATAAATTATATTTACTAATTAAATCAACCAATAGCTTTTGATCTTTACCTGAACCAATAATTTTAAGATTCCAATCAGGAACACGATTATGAATTAAACTCCATGCTTCAATCAATAAATCAAAACCTTTTTGCTCAACGAATCTGCCAATAGATAATACTGTTTTACTATTCACATCATAAATAAAATTATCATCTTCCATTTTTTTATACGGTATAGGATTATTAATACAGCAAATATTTGCTTTACAATCTTCATTCTCCAACCACATATTTTTATCTTTTTCAGTTAAAGTAATAACATAATCACAATATCTAGAAGCCAACCTTCGTGCCAGCAGTCTTTTTTTATTAGCTCTAAAAACATTATAGTTAAAATGCTCCCATGAGATATGTTTTACATTTAGACCTATTAAACCAATTAGAGAGAATAAACTTAAAGTTGTATCTACATCAATAAATACATCTATATCATTATTACAAACAAAATTTCGAACAAATTTTGCTATATTAAAAAAATTAAATATAAGCGATTTTTTTTGGTTATAAATCTCATAGAGCACAATATTATTATTTATTTTGAAAAATGGATTACTTCCAGAATATATGCTTAATATATATACATTATTATCTTTGGACAATCCATTTGATATTAAAGATACCATTTTTTCAGTACCGCCAGCTAAATTCATACTCGAGACAAAAAAACATATATTCATAACATATCACACGAAAATAAAAAATTAAGCCTTAGTTAGCCAAGTATTGATATATCTTTCTGCTACATCAATATAATTATGATTATTTATCACAAAGTTTCTAGCCTCAAGACTTTTCTCAGGAATCTCATTACGATGATCCAGCAAATATTCGATTGTCTGAACAATAGATTCTGCAGTTGGCTTAATATTAAATATTGGTGTATCTGTAAAACCTAATGCCTTCAATGATTCTGGTTCAGCACCGCCCAAAACTATCTTACCCATCGCTAATGCGTATATAGCGTTCATACCTGCTGAATAAGAATAAACTTGATCAACTATGACATTTGTTCTTTTCATTACTTTCAAATATTCATTTATAGGCATATTTCCTTCGATTCTAAGATCTAAAAATTTATTTTGTTTCAAATTCAAAAAAGCCTGCTCAACTATTTTTGTCCCTTTAAATCCATATCTATTCAAACCATGAAATACTTTTAATGACCCATCTATGACATTAGGCTGATATTCTATTTTATTAATATTCATAGGAATAGGAATACATTTTCTCAAATTATTAAAATTTTTATAACCAACTTCATACTCATACATAATAGGAATAATGTGATTAACTTTATTTGCTAGCATAATATTCCAATTTAACGCATCATCTCCATCATAATAGGGATTAGTAACCGATTGATACTCATATTTCAAATTATCATCAAAAGGCCCATATTCCAATTCATTCCTAGTTTTTTGCCAATAAAATGCGTCACAACCAGCCCCCAAAAGACTTACAATATTATTATTTTTAATAATATAATTTAATAAAAATTTATTTATACCAAATCTGGGATTAAACACTATAGGATTAATAATTTGAACAACATCATATCCAACCATTCTATTTAAATTTAAAAAATAACTTAAATTTCTCTCAACCTTACCCAAAATACCTTTTCTTAGGCTATCAAATTTTATATCCGACGGGAAATTTTTAAAACCATCTCCAGATGCCGCCAATGTTACATCATGTCCAAGTTCCTGCAAGCCAGCTTTCAAATTATTATGTAACCCACTATATTCACCTAATAATAGAATTTTCATTGTTTTGCTTCCAATTGTTTAATCACAAAATAACTCATAACAGCCCAATACAAAGCATAATTTACTAAATGAGCAATCGAAACACCTTCAAAACCGAAAAGCTTACTACATACATAAGTCAGTCCAACAGAAGATAAAGCAAATAATATTTCTGTGGTGACAAACAGCTTCGTCATTGCCTTACCTAACATAAGATAAGCCAAAATCCAGCTGCCTATTTTAAGCGAATCGCCTATCATTTGCCATAAAAACAAATCTCGCATAGGCAAAAATGCTTGACTAAACAACAGTGCAATAATCCAATCGCGTAATAAATAGACACTCAAACCACCAATGACCGCCAAAGGAAAGATAAACTTATAACCTAAGTACACTTCTTTTTTTATTTCATCCAAATGTGTCAGTTCGGCCAATCTAGGCAAATAATAAACTCCTAGTGTAGTGGTAACCAACATCAAATATGCTGCACTTAAGCGAATCATCGCTTCCCAATAGCCTGCATAGTTCAATCCAAACTCTTGTGACAAATAAAAACGAATAGCCATTTGCGACAAAGGAACACACACCGCACTAACTAGCGCCATGAGAGCAAATGCTGCAAACTTTTTAGCGATATGCGGTTCAATTTTTCCAAATAGATACGAAATATTAAACCAATTGGCTTTATAACATAAAAACAACGTTACAAAAAAAGCAATAGATTGATAAATTGATAACGCGATTAAAGCACCATACAAATGATATTGAACAGCTAAAAACCCTGTTACTAATAAAGAAAGTATGCTTCCAGCAATATTTGCAACAACTAGTTTTAAAATCTCCTTCTTGCCATTTAAAATGGCTAAAAAGAGTGCGTTTAAATTAAATAAAACTAAAAAAGCAGCAAACCACGCAAAAACAGACTGATATGCCGTCGTCTGAAAAATATACAGCGACAATTGTTTCTGGAAAATAAGAATAATGAGCGAAAAAATAAAACTAAAAATAAGAACTGAACTGCCTGCTGCTTTCCAAATTGCTCTTTGCTTAGTTTCATCCTCATGATATTCAGCAGTATATTTTATTACTGCTGTATTAATTGCGCTTCCTGCAAAAGTTGTGACCATTTGTATAAAATTTTGAAACTGCCCAATTGCAGCATAACCTCCAGGGCCGACATATACCGCTAAAATTTTATTCAAAATAAACATTGTGGCTGTTTTAATTAAAACAGCCACCCCATTTAATACGCTCGTCTTTAGCAGATTCATTACTTTTAAGCTTGAAATTGATTACATAAAGCGATAATTCTGTCTGCATCTACTGCAGACAGTGTCGGCGCCATAGGTAAACTTAGTACCTCATTATGTATCTGCTCAGAAATTGGATAACTTAAATGATTCCATTCTTTATACGCTTGTTGTTTATGTGGTGGAATTGGATAATGGATTAATGTTTGAACACCACGATCTAATAGATACTTTTGTAAAGCATCACGTTGATTAGTGCGAATTACAAATAAATGCCAAACATGCTGCTCGTTGGATTCAGCATTAATTCCATTCAATGGGAGTTGAATTAAAGGATTTTTAATTCCATTTAAATACAAACTCGCAATATGACGTCTATGCTGAGTTTCCTGATCCAAGTATTTGAGCTTGACATCCAGCATAGCTGCTTGTATTTCATCTAATCGGCTATTCACACCTGGAACTAAGTTTTTATACTTCTCATGTGAGCCATAGTTACGCAATGCTTTTAACATAGTAGCTAATTCTGCATCATTGGTTGTAACTGCGCCCGCATCACCCAATGCACCTAAGTTTTTTCCAGGATAAAAACTAAAACCTGAAGCATCGCCCCAGTTTCCTGCTTTTTTCCCTTGTAATTGCGCACCATGACTTTGCGCTGAATCTTCTAAAACCAATAAATTGTATTGTTTGGCAATTTGCATAATTTCTGGCATTGCAGCCAGTTGACCATACAAATGGACAGGTAAAATGACTTTGGTTTTATCTGTAAGCGCCGCTTCAATTTTTGCAGGATCAAGATTAAACGTATTTGGATTTGGCTCAACAAGTACAGGTTTAAGCTGATTAGCACTAATGGCTAGAATACTCGCAATGTAAGTATTTGAAGGTACAATAACTTCATCACCATCCTGTAGCTTTCCAAGCTCTTTCCAAGCTCTTAAAGTCAGAATCAAGGCATCTAAACCATTTGCTACACCAATTGCATATTGTGTACCACAATACTTTGCAAAATTCTGTTCGAATTGTTCAAGTTCAGTACCACCAATATACCAACCTGAGTCAATTACTCGTGTACAAGCTTCGATCAATTGTTGACGATACTGCTGGTTGATATTTTTTAAATCAAGGAATGAGATCATCTTCTTACCAATTTTTTGTAATATCTTCTGGATAACCACGTTTAAAGTGTTGTGTCCAAGGATATGCAGATGTTCCGTCAGGCAGTTTTATTTTAGACGTTGAACCCACATTTTTTGCTGGACTTCCCACATAAATACAATGTGGTTCAGTTAAACCCTTAACTGTACTATGTGCACCAATTAAACACCCTTCAGCAATCGTTGCTCCAGGTAAAATAACACTCATCGTTGCAATTGCAGCAAAATCATGTACGGTCACACCTACCAAATTATCACTTGGTGGATAAGGATCATTGGTTAACACCACATAAGGAAAAATCCACACAAAATTTCCGATTTTACTTTTTTGACCAATATGTACATTACTGTGAAATCTAACATAATCTCCAATTTCACAATGCCCCTGCAAATCAGACAAAGTTCCTATTTGTAATTTTTTCCCAGCAACAACCTTTTCTCTTATTGTAACACGATGTCCTGTTGTTAAACCCTCTGCAAAAATAGATCCTTCATAAAAAACACTATGTGAACGAATATGTGAGTTTGCACCTATTTGTAACATTTCACCATTAGACAAATGATTCTGAACACCTAATTCACAAAATGCGCCTACGGTAGTATTATCACCGATACTGACATTATCATAAATAATCGTATTTGCCCCAATAGTTACATTCTGTCCTAATTGTGCTCTTGGTGAAATAATCGCAGTTTGATGTACATTATTCATTAGTAACCAACTTTTTTTAAAAAATCATCATAAGTACGAATATAATCATTTTCATCATAATATTCACTGGCTAATACTAACAATACACAATCTTCTGAAAAATCGTGCATTTCATGCCAAACCATTGGAGGAATGACTAACCCTTTATTGGCTTGATTTATCCATACTTCTTGTTTTTCAACACCATTATCCATGAGCATTCTGCACTTTCCTTTTATACAGAATGCGGCCTGATATAAAGCTTTATGTGCATGAAAACCACGTGGAACATCTGGCTTTGCATCAAAAATATAATAGATACGATTGATATTAAAAGGAATCGTCTTATTGGCTTCGGCAACGACCAATCCACCACGCTCATCACCTAAATTTGGTAAGTCAATCCAATCAATTAATTTCATACTTCATTCACCAATGAAATCAAATACTGACCATAATCATTTTTATTCATACTCTGACCAATTGCTAAAACTTGTTCCTTGCTAAGCCAGCCATGATTAAAGGCTATTTCTTCCAAACAAGCCACTTTATAGCCTTGACGTTTTTCAATGGTTTCTACAAATTGTGCCGCTTCAAGTAAGCTCGCATGTGTACCTGTATCTAACCATGCAAAACCACGTCCAAGCAATTCCACATTTAGATCACCACGCTCTAAATACATCTGATTAACTGTGGTAATTTCTAATTCTCCACGCTCAGATGGTTTTACTTGTTTCGCAATTTCAATTACATCATTGTCATAAAAATACAAACCGGTGACTGCAAAGTGTGATTTTGGATCTTTCGGTTTTTCTTCTAGAGAAATTGCACGTTTTTGTTCATCAAATTCAACCACACCAAAACGCTCAGGGTCTTTCACTTGATAACCAAATACCGTTGCACCTTTTTGACGTGCGACAGCTTGACGTAACATTGGGGTAAAACCTTGACCATAAAAAATATTGTCGCCAAGTACTAAGCAAACATTACTATCCCCAATAAAGCTTTCACCAATGATAAATGCCTGTGCCAAGCCGTCTGGGCTAGGTTGGACGGCATATTCAAGCTGAATGCCAAATTGAGCACCATCACCCAATAAACGTTTAAATCCATCAATATCTTCAGGAGTACTAATAATGAGTACTTCACGAATACCTGCAAGCATAAGTACTGATAGTGGATAATAGACCATAGGTTTATCATAAATAGGAAGCAACTGCTTGGATACACCTTTGGTAATAGGATATAAGCGAGTTCCAGACCCGCCCGCTAAAATAATTCCTTTTATAGACATTACGCACTTACCCCCAATCTCTCACGCTGATAACTACCATCTTGTACACGGCGGCACCATTCTAAATTTTCTAAATACCATAGTACAGTTTTACGAATACCCGTTTCAAAGGTTTCTTCGGGCACCCACCCTAATTCTTTGGCTATTTTGGTAGCATCAATGGCATAACGTAAATCATGGCCAGGGCGGTCTTTTACAAATGTAATCAGTGATTCATAAGTTTGACCATTGGCTTGTGGCTTTAACTCATCCAAAATCTTACAAATAGTTTTGACCACTTCTATATTCTGTTTTTCGTTATGGCCACCAACATTATAGGTTTCACCTACTACGCCTTCGGTCACTACTTTATATAAAGCACGTGCATGATCTTCTACAAATAACCAATCCCGAATTTGCTGACCATTCCCATATACTGGTAAAGGTTTAGCATCCAGTGCATTTAGAATCACCAATGGAATTAATTTTTCTGGAAAATGGTAAGGCCCATAATTATTTGAGCAATTGGTTACTATAACAGGTAGACCATAGGTTCTGTGCCAAGCACGTACCAAATGATCCGAACTGGCTTTAGAGGCAGAATATGGAGAGCTTGGCGCGTATGAAGTTGTTTCTGTGAACAAATCTGTCGTACCCTCTAAATCTCCATAAACTTCATCTGTTGAAATATGATGAAAACGAAAATGAGTCTTTTTACTTTCTTCAAGCCCTTGCCAATACTGACGCGCTGCTTCTAATAAGGTATAAGTGCCCACAATATTGGTTTGGATAAATGCTGTCGGCCCATCAATTGAGCGATCCACATGAGACTCTGCCGCTAAATGCATCACAACATCAGGTTTGAACATAGTGAAAACGTCTGCTAATTTATCAGCATCACAAATATCAACTTGTTGAAATTGATAACGAGGATTTCCACTAATTTCATTTAATGATTCTAAATTACCTGCATAAGTAAGTTTATCTAGATTTAAAACTTCATCATCCGTATTTTTTATGATGTGACGTACCACAGCCGAACCAATGAATCCAGCCCCTCCAGTTAATAGTATTCTCATATTTTCTACCATAATCTTAAAATTCGACTATCTTACTCATTTAACATTAAATTATTTAGATATTAAAGTTAAAAAATATTTTTAACACAACTAAAATTCATGCAACTAAATCCTATTTTTTTTGCATGATATAACAAATCCACGCACTTTGTTAGAACGTACCCAGAATATTTTCTATGCAAACTAGCCTTAAAAAGGTTAAATTAATGAACTGAACACTCGTATTTAGGTGCTTTTCAGAGTTTTTCCAGAGCCTTCTACATTTTTCTAACCAAGCAAATTATCTTTCCACAACCCAGCGTTGTGGAATGACTGCAAATTTATGCAATTCACTTGTTTTAGCTACATCAACTGGGGATCCGATTAAATTATTAACAGCCAAAGAAAAGGGTTCACCTGTGTAACCGCCATCAACAAGTACAACCTATACATTTTGTAAGCTATCTTTATGCAAAGTTATAGTATCTAACGCACCTTGACGATCTGTTTTATCTGCTGTCGTAACCAATATTCCATGCAGGAGACCTTCAGTATCAACAATAATATGTCTTTTAATGCCTGAATTTTTTTACCAGCATCATACCCTTTATCACGTGCAGTATCTGTGTTTTTTACACTTTGTGAATCAATCATGATAAAGCTCGTTTGTTCTTTCCGTCCATTGTTGATACGGGCCTCGCCAACTACATTTTTTTAAAGCTTGCTCAAGTATGCTAGGTTCAGTTTCTGAAGACTTTTTATTCCAAATCGAGAAGTGATCCTAGACAGTATCGTGGACAACCGATCCCTCTAAATTCTTGAAATATTTCTGTTCAAAGGCTTCTGGACTTAACCAGCCATTTGCAGAATGCCTTCTGATTCGATTGTAGTAAACTTCAATATACTCAAACAAGATAGCATTTGCCTCTTTTCTCCTAGAAAATACACTGCCATGTACTACAGATATCCTTTATGAGTATTATTTGTAGAATTGTATTTTTCCAATAAGCAATAAGCTTTAGCTATGTAAAATTTTTAGCTTACTATTGGAATAGTAAGCTTAACTCTTGTCCTTATAGGTAACTTTGTCTTTAACAGCAGAGTTACCTTTTCTGTTCCCTAAAGATGTTTAGCTGTCCAACTAAATGGAGAATAGGTGTCTACGTTTACTGTCCACTCAGTGTTCACTTAATTAAGAATATGCAATATGCTTTAGAGCCAGCGAAAAGAGTATTATGCTTTTCTGTTCTTTTCAGCTAAAATTACCTCGCCTCAGGTTTTCTTGTCATTAGCATAGAATTAGGGTTCATTAGATAAAATACAATTAACAAGGGTTTCATGTGAAGTATTATCAGCTTTTCTCAATTCTTACAATCAGCATTAGTACAGTAAGTTGCGCGATCACTTCGGGTCTGCAGACATACGACCTACCAAACCAAGGTTCTTATAAAACAGATGAAGGTGCTGAGCTTTCTGTTGTGCAATTGACTCAAGAAAACCTTCCAACCTTGGCTCTTTCTCAAATAAACTCTTCGGCAAATTTAAATGAGCTGTTTAATATAAAACATACCTTATATCGTTTAAGTTCAGGGGATATTTTATCCATACAGCTTTGGGCTTACCCAGAAATTACTCCACCCTTTCAAGATGCAACCAATATCAAAGCTGTAGGTTATCCAATTGGCAGTGATGGCAACCTTTACCTACCTTTAGTTGGGAGAGTTCATGCTGCGGGAAAAACTGTTTCAGAACTAAACCAAATACTCAGAACACAATTTTCTCATTATTTAAAAACACCTGATGTACTCGTTCGTGTAATATCCTACGAAGGGAAGCGTTATTTTGTGAATGGTCAAGTTATGAGAAGCGGGCAATATACCTTGAATGATCAGCCTGTTAGCATTTACACTGCTTTAGGTATGGCTGGCGGTGTCAATACCGAGACAGGCGATAACACAGCTATTCAACTGATTCGTAATGGCCGAACATTTAATCTTAATAGTATTGAGCTTGAGAAACGCGGATATTCCTTACATCAATTATTGATTCAACCTAACGATACAATTTTTGTAAACACAAAACAAAATCAAAAGTTGTATGTTATGGGGGAATCAAACAAAAGCCAGGCACTTACTTTACGTGATCAGGGCATGACCTTAAGTGATGTATTGGGTGAAAGTGAAGGTATTAACCCTTATTCTGCAAGTGCTGCACGTATTTTTGTGATGCGTACAGATTTAAATACTAAAACCTCTACAATTTATCATTTGAACTTAAGCAGCTTAGGCAATTTGGCTTTAGCCAATCAATTTCAGATGCAAAAAAATGATATTGTATATATCGATGCAACGGGGCTTACACGCTGGCAACGTATCATGAATCAAATTGTGCCTTTCTCGAGTGCACTTTACACATTTGACCAGTTAGGTAAATAGCATGCAAATTCAAAATGTTTTAGTTGTATGCATTGGAAATATATGTCGTAGCCCCATGGCTGAATATTTTCTAAAAAACAATCATCCCAATTTAAATATTGAGTCTGCAGGTCTCTCTGCAATGTCTGGGCATTCGGCAGATGCAAAAGCTATACACTGTATGGATCAGCTGAATATTGATATGCGTCCACACATTGCCAGACAAATTACTGCCGAAATGATTAAAAAATCAGATTTAATTTTAGTCATGAGTAATAATCAAAAAAAACATCTTGAGCAAACTTGGTCTTTTGCCAAAGGAAAGGTTTTTCGTTTGGGGCATTGGCAAAATCAAAATGTGCCCGATCCTTATCAACATGATCAAGCTTTTTTTGATGAAACTTGTCGCAACATTCAAAAATACGTTTCTGACTGGCAATCCCATTTTTAATTTTTAGCAGTTTTATTTCATGAATTCGAATAGCACACCTCAAGACGATACCATTGACTTAAAAGAATTATTCTTTTCTTTGCTGTCGCAATGGAAGCTCATTGCTCTATGTACACTCCTTAGCCTCGTTTTCGCTCTCCTTTACTTAAAAGTAACGCCAAATGTCTACTCAACGGATGCTATGATTCAGGTTGAGGACGCTAAAGGTGCTGGTGCCGCAGCTCTTTTAGGGGATTTAGGAAGCGCACTACCTGGAGGAGTGGGTGGAAAGTCAGCTGCAGATGCGGAAATTGAAATCTTAAACTCGCGCAAAGTGCTCGGACAAACCATACAAGACTTAAAGCTAGATATTCGCATCACCGATGAACAAAATAGCTTGACGCATCGTTTGCTCAACACAGTTCAAAGTAAAGTTATCTATAAAAATAATGTTGTGACTTGGCAAGATAAAAAAAATGTATTTGTTATTCAATCTTTTGATGTGCCTAATTTTTATCTCGATAAAAAACTCACACTAAACTTTATCAATGGACAAGAGTTTAGCCTGTCTTATAAAAAAGATGTTGTATTTAAAGGCAAGTTAAATGCGATCAATCAAAGCCTAGATCAGAAAGGTTTATGGAAAATTCAAATTTATGCGAAAAACCCTATATCGCATGATTTTTCAGTCACTAAATTATCTATGCCTTCAGCCGTACAATGGATTAAAAAAGATTACGGCGTAGCCGAAAGAGGTAAAAACTCTGGTGTGATTGGCCTTAACTACAATGGTGAAGATAAAGAACATATCACACAAGTACTTAACCACATCTTAAATATTTACCAAGCACAAAATATTGAACGTAAATCACTGGAATCGGCTCAAACATTGAGCTTCCTTGAAAAGCAACTGCCTGAGTTAAAACAACAACTCGAAGACTCTGAAATTAAATTTAACCGTTTCCGAGAACAATACAACACAATTGATGTAACACAAGAAGCGGAGTTAATGCTAAAGCAGAATGTTGAGCTGGAAAAATTAAAAATCCAACTACAACAGCAACAAGCAGAACTCTCTTCAAAATATACGCCTGACCACCCATTAATGTCAGCAATTAACGCTCAACTTTCTGAAATTAACAAAAAAACTTCGGAAATGACTCAATCCATTAAGCGTTTACCTGAAACCCAGCGACTGTACTTACAACTGTACCGCGATGTTAAGGTAAATACTGAGTTATACACCGCGTTATTGAATAGCTACCAACAACTCAAAATTGCCAAAGCAGGTGAAATTGGTAATGTACGCATTATTGATACTGCAATTGAACCTGTAAAACCAATTAAACCTAAAAAGCTCATCACATTAGTACTTGCTATTTTTGTAGGTGGCTTCTTGGGCACATTATTGGCCTTACTGCGTAATATGTTGCGCTCAGGTATTAAAGACTCGAATCAAATTGAAAATGAACTGGATTTACCTGTTTATGCCACTGTACCACGTTCACCTGTGCAAGAAAGCCGTATTAAAATTCTGAAAAAGAAAAAGAATATTCCAATTCTTGCAGTTAAAAATAGTGATGATATTGCCATTGAAAGCCTACGCAGCATGCGTACTGCTATTCACTTTGCTTTAAGCAGTGCCAAAAACAATATCATTATGATTTCTGGCCCTGCACCAGAGTTGGGTAAATCGTTTATTTCAATCAATCTAGCCACCATTTTGGCGCAAAGTGATAAGCGCGTATTATTGATTGATGCCGATTTACGTCGTGGTTATATGCATAAATACTTTAATTTCGACCCTAAGCCAGGCTTAACCGAATACCTGAATGGTCAACACGAGTTAGGCAGTATTGTACGCAGTACTGAAGTTGAAAATTTAAGCTTCATCAGTCGTGGTAAAAGCCCTGCTAATCCGTCAGAGTTGTTAAGTACTCAAAAATTTGCAGATATGCTCACGCACTTGTCGAGCCAATTTGACCATATTCTGATTGATACCCCACCAGTTCTTGCAGTCACCGATGGGATTATTATTTCACAATATGCGGGTGTGAATTTGGTAGTGGCACGTTATGCCAAGACGCAAATGAAAGAACTTGAACTGACTGTCAACCGCTTTGAACAAGCTGGCGTGAAAGTAAATGGCTTCATTTTAAATGATATTCAACGTGCTGGTGCTGGTTACGGGTATGGATACAATTATTCATATGCTTACAAAGCAAATAAAGATGATTAAAAATCCATCACAATAATCATCTCAAAAAGCCAGATCTCAAAGTCTGGCTTTTTATCGATAAACACATAAACTATATAAAAAATACACGCATTTTTTAGCTGAGTTATTCAATGCTTAAGCTTAGACATGCTAAGATCATGACCATGTTTTTTATTAAAATCTTACTTCGGACATCTCATGAGTAAAGCTTTACCTGTTGTGGTTGCAGTCGTTTTAGCTGGTGCAGCCCTTGTTCCAATTTATTATGCAACTCAACACCCAGCGACTGAGCTAGGCACCAAAGCAGATAAAAATGCGGCACCTGTTGCAAAAATCAGTTATGCACTCGGTTATGAAGTTGCAAAGCAGACTCCACCTGAACTGGAAACAGGTGCATTTATTACAGGTTTCCGTGATGCGCATGCACAAAAGCCTGCTGCATATACTGAAGAGGAATTACAAGCTGCGTATATGGAGTTCCAAAAAGAATTACAACAAAAGCAACTGAACGAAACAAAGAAAGCAGAGGCAACAGGTAATTCATTCCTCACTGAAAATGCTAAAAAAGACGGCGTTAAAACCACTGCTTCAGGTTTGCAGTATAAAATCATTACAGAAGGTACGGGCAAACAGCCTACCGCCACTTCTGTGGTGAAAGTTCACTATAAGGGACAGCTCACTGATGGCAAGGTCTTTGACAGCTCCTACGACCGTGGTGAGCCCATTGAATTCCCATTGAATCAAGTCATTCCAGGCTGGACCGAAGGTCTACAGTTTATGAAAGAGGGTGGTAAAGCCACACTCTATATCCCAGCAAACCTGGGTTACGGTGCTCAGGGTGTACCTGGTTCTATTCCACCAAATAGTACCTTAATCTTTGATGTAGAACTCATCGCTGTAAAATAACTGATTAATAGGGAGAGCATGTGCTCTCCTTTATTTTGGAAGAAATAATGAAAAAATTAAGCCTTATTTTAATAGCTTCAACTTTTGCTACAGTCCACGCTGCCCCAATTACGCTAAAAAGCCCACAAAAAGACCAACTGGGCTATAGTTACGGTTATTTAATGGGGAAAGGCAATGCCGAAACCCTAAAAGACCTGAATATTGAAACTTTTGTTCAGGGAGTACAGGAAGCTGTTCAAGGAAAAGTCGCATCTTTGACTGATGAAGACATGGCGAAAGTACTCAACCAATATAAAAAACGTTTAGAGGCAAAACAGCTGATTGAGTTTCAGGAAGTTGGCCAGAAAAATGAACTTGCTGGTAAAACATTCCTCGCTGAAAATGCTCAAAAGACAGGCATCATAACCACCAAGTCAGGCTTGCAGTACCAAATTTTGCAGGAAGGCAAAGGAAAATCTCCAAAGGCAACCTCTACGGTTAAGGTGAATTACGAAGGTCGTTTACTGGATGGCACTGTGTTTGACAGCTCAATTGCCCGCAACCATCCAATTGAGTTTAAACTGAACCAAGTGATTGCTGGTTGGACTGAGGGTGTGCAAACCATGAAAGAGGGTGGTAAAAGCCGTTTCTTTATTCCAGCCAATTTGGCCTATGGCGATGTTGGTGCAGGTGATGCAATCGGACCCAACAGTACCCTGATTTTTGATATTGAATTACTTGAAGTTAAATAGTAAAAACCCTCCTGATGGAGGGTTTACTTTTTTAGAGAGCTATTAGGCTCTTAAATGTCTTGGGCGGAACCCAGTTGCCAATAATCCTACGGCATAGGCCACTACCCCAACGACACACAGCCCAACCACTTCAGCAATCCGTAACCACTGTGAAATATCGCCCTGATACCAAGTCAGTGCATACCAAAGCGCAGCAATCATGGTCAGGTTGGCAATGGTAAATTGTACTGCCAGTTTCTTCCAGTGCGTTCCAAAACGATAGATATTGCGTTTGTGTAAATAGAAATACAGCATACCTGCATTGACCAAGGCAGAACCTGAAGAAGCCAGCGCCAAAGCCATATGTTCTGCATGCCAGTCAATCAGCTTAAAGAAACCGATAAACACCACGTTTAAAATGGCATTCGCCGCAACCGCCATTAAACCCACACGGACAGGAGTCTTGGTATCTTGCTGAGCATAGAAGCCAGGAGCAAACACCTTAATCAACATAAAAGAAATCACACCAGCACTCATACACTGCAACGCCAGCGCGGTCATATGTGTATCTTCCACGGTAAATTCACCGCGTTGGAACAATGCCTGAATAATCGGCGTAGACAGCATAAATAAGGCAATACTTGCAGGAATGCCCACCAACATAATGATCCTGGCTGCCCAGTCAATCATACTCCTGAATTTGGCTTGGTCCTGTTCAGCATGGCGGGCCGAAAGTGATGGCAGAATCACTGTGCCAATCGCCACACCGATCAAGCCCAAAGGCAGTTCAGTCATACGTTCTGCGCTATAGAGCCAGGAAACCGAACCATCCTGCATAAATGATGCCCAGATGGTATTCAGCAATAGGTTGATCTGTGTAACTGAAACACCAAACAATGCTGGTAGCATCAACTTTAAAATACGGTCGACACCCTCATGTTTAAAATCAACCTTGGGTGGAATCAGTAGATTCTTTTTCCATAATTCAGGAATCTGGATGGCAAGCTGCAAAATACCCGCAGCCACCACTGCCCAGCCCAGCGCCATGATCGGTTCAGCCATATATGGCGTTAACCACCACGCTCCTGCAATCATTGCCACATTCAGCAATACAGGTGAAAATGCGGGTGAGGCAAATGAACCATAACTGTTCAGGATACTGCTAGCAAATGCTGTCAATGACATAAACATCAGATATGGAATGGTCAGACGGAACATACTGACCGCGAGATCAAATTTCTCAGGATCATTGTGGAAACCAGGGGCATACAGATAAATAATTGCAGGTGCGGCAACCATCGCCACAAAGGTCAGCAAGGTCATTGCGGTGAGTAGACAACCAAAGACACGGCTAATCAGGATCTGAACTTCGGCATGAGCACGGCTGGTTTTATATTCTGTCAGGACAGGAATAAAGGCCTGCGAAAATGCACCCTCAGCAAACAAACGCCGAAAAAAATTGGGAATGCGAAAGGCAACAACAAAGGTATCAAAGTCCTTACCTGCACCAAACACATTGAGCAGCACTACATCGCGTACCAAACCCAAAATTCGGGATAACATCGTCATTGCACTGACAATTACAGTCGATCGCCACAATGCCATCGCACTCACCTACGGCTTATCTTTAAAAAGCGTTATTGTAATGAAAGTTAAAATAGATTTCGTTGTGAAATCATAAATCGGTTGATGTTTTTTCAGATAACAACTGACGGAACAATTGCCAGTCAAAATACAACCCTGGGTCAGTCTTACGTTTTGGGGCAATATCTGAGTGCCCTGCAATATGGTTCTGAATTTTTGGATAGGCCTGGCGCAGTATTTTCACCACGTCTACAAGTGACTGATATTGTTCTGGCTCAAAGGGCAAGTCATCACTGCCTTCTAATTCGATGCCAATCGAATAGTCATTACATTCTTTTTGAGCGAGATAACTAGAACGTCCTGCATGCCATGAGCGGTCATTAAAGTTGACGAACTGGATGACCTCTCCCGTACGCAAGATCAGCAAATGTGCGGATACCTGCATCCCTTCAATGGTCTGAAAATAGGGATGGATCGACCAATCCAGTTGATTCTGAAAAAACTGCTGGATATAGCCGCCTCCAAACTGGGACGGTGGCAGGCTAATGTTGTGGATCACAATCAACTGAATTTCAGCATCAATAGGACGGGCATTAAAATTGGGGGATGCAATCTGTGTTGCGCCTTGTAGGATTCCATCTTGGACTTGAGCAAATCTAGATTGTTGCATTGTGACCCGAATCAGCAATTTAATATTTATCCTCCACATTCTGACATGCTTTATCGTGAATAATCGAGATCAAATACTTATTTTTTACGAGGACAATGCTAAGATAAGCCCCAAGTTTTTTGGTCAACATCTACTGGAAATCGTATGAGCATCCCACAATCTTTGCTTGAACAATCTATTCAAATCAATATTCAGCAAGCATTACAGGAAGATATTGGGGACGGCGATATCACGGCCCTGCTCACACCAGCAGATGAACAGGCCACTGCGACCATTATTAGCCGTGAAGAGATGGTGTTGGCAGGACAGCCCTGGGTCAATGCATTGATTCAGGCTTATGACAATACCGTTCAAGTCACTTGGTTAAAACAAGAGGGTGAAGTGGTTGCAGCCAATGAAGCCTTTTTAAAGCTTGCTGGTTCTGCCCGTAGTCTTTTGACAGTAGAACGCCCTGCATTGAACTTCATCCAAACCCTGTCTGCGGTGGCAACCAAAACCGCAAGTTATGTAAAACAACTGGATGGTTTACATACCAAACTATTAGATACTCGTAAAACCTTACCAGGCCTGCGTATTGCGCAAAAATATGCGGTTGGTATCGGTGGCGGACAGAACCACCGTTTAGGTTTGTTTGATGCATTCCTGATCAAGGAAAACCATATTATGGCGGCAGGTGGAATTGCTCAGGCCATTGCCAAAGCCCATGAGATTGCCCCAGGAAAAGCTGTTGAAGTTGAGGTTGAAACTTGGGATGAACTGAATCAGGCACTGGAAGCAGGTGCCGATATTGTAATGCTGGATAATTTTAGCCAACAGCAAATGATTGATGCCGTGAAACACGTTGCGGGACGTTGCAAACTGGAAGCATCAGGCAATATCACCATTGAGAACCTACGTGAAGTTGCCAGCACAGGGGTTGACTACATTTCGATGGGCGTATTGACCAAAGATGTAAGAGCTGTTGATTTATCCATGCGTTTTAACGGCTAGACCTGTTCGGAATCATCTTCCTCTACAGTTGTTTTATCTTTAGCCGAAGCATCTGCAACCTTTGGGGTTTCAGATGTCTTGAGCTGTTCAGTCCAAGCTGACTTGGCCTCAGTTGAATCAGTTGGGCGTGGATCGGCTGCCATGAGAACGAAAGTCACTGCGGTAAGAAATACTAAAAAAACCTGTAACATGATTATCCCTATTTATCCGAATAGCCGTAAAACCTCGGGGTTTAGCCCGAGGATATAAGGCTGCAATCCGCTAGTCCCCCTTGTGGGGATTAGCTAGGATTGCTAAAAACATTTGAATCTAGTAATCCATGTGCTATGATAATTACGTTGTATATTTTTAGTCAGCAGACTGATACAACACGAAAAAAACAGTTTTCCCCATTGTAATCCGTGCGCTCTTTGCAATCCGAAAGGTAGGACTACATTGGAATAAGAAGCAGAGAACTATAGTATCTGTTTCGTGGCAGGACATTGCCATCTAGCAGTAGGAATCCCCCTCCTTTAGGTCGGGGAGGATGTCAATGTTCCTGTTTAATTTGCTTAATCTAACAGGGCAAAGTGAAATGAATTCGCTGGCTTTGTTACAACATAGACAGACTAAGTGAATTTATGTTGAAGAGCATGCTGTTCTGTCTAATGCTATTTAGACTTATGTAAATATCCGATATCAAACGCCCAGATTGATTAGGACAAAAAAAGGCGGTCTAAAGTAGCCAGACCGCCTGAACTATCAACTGGAAATTACCAACCGAGAGCTTGTTGTTGCTTTTGGATCAGTTCCTGAATCCCTTTTTCTGCAAGCTCTAACATGGCATTGCACTGGCTACGGGTAAACGGCTTGTCTTCTGCCGTTCCCTGAATCTCAATAAATTCGCCTGCCTGCGTCATCACCACGTTTAAATCCGTTTGGCAATTTGAATCTTCTTCGTAGCAGAGGTCGAGTAAAACCTCGTCCTGATACATCCCCACCGAGATGGCTGCCACCAGACCTTTTAACGGGTCCTGTTTAATTTTCTTGTTGCTGAGCAACACATTCATTGCATCAACCAAGGCAACCGCCGCCCCTGTAATTGCTGCGGTACGTGTCCCACCATCTGCCTGAATCACATCACAGTCGATGGTGATGGTGTTTTCACCGAGCTTTTTCAGGTCAACCATTGCTCTTAGGCTACGGCCAATCAAACGCTGGATTTCCTGGGTACGGCCTGTCTGTTTTCCCCGTGCCGCCTCACGATCACTTCGTGTATGCGTTGAACGCGGCAACATGCCATATTCCGCAGTGACCCAGCCTTGCCCCTGTCCTTTCAAAAAGCGTGGTACTGAATTGTCAATACTCGCTGTACACAGCACCTTGGTATGACCAAATTCAACCAAAACTGAACCCTCTGCATAGCGGGTATAGTTACGGGTAATTTTTACCTCACGTAATTGGTCTAATGTTCTTTGGTCAATACGCATAACGATTCCTTAAAACTATGGCACAAATATAATTGCACCATAGTATAGCTCAATTACACGCGATTTCAGTTTTACTTATTCGTTACAATTCCACGAATACGCAATCCTTTAAGCAAATTTAAATCTCGCTTTTAAATTTGTCCAACCTTGCGCCAATTGTGCCGACATATCATTTGGCAATGAACATTTCGCCAAAGCCACCCACACAGTACCAAATTGCTTCATGAAATTAGCTTCGTTATAGTTCACGCCATATTCAGCACATAAAGCTCTGATCTGCGGTGCCACTTGCTCATAACGATTTGCTGGCATATCTGGGAACAAATGGTGCTCAATCTGATGGCTTAAGTTACCACTCATAAAGTGCATCCACTTACCACCTGTGAAGTTACTCGAACCACGGATCTGACGTAAGTACCATTCTGCCTTGGTTTCGTTCTCAGTATTATCGGCTTCAAAGGTTTCTGCATCTTCAGTAAAATGACCATTAAAAATCACTGCCGAAGACCATAAGTTACGAATCACATTGGCTACAGCATTGCCTGCCAATACTGGGATAAAGTTAATCGTCGCAATCGCAGGGAAAAACACATAATCTTTGAGGACTTGGCGAGTCGCTTTTTTACGAAACTCGGCTGCATCTGCCCATGCTTGTTTCCATGTTTTAGTTTTGTAGACCAAAGCATCTTCTAAATGTAGGTTTTGTACGCCCACATACCATTGGAAAAAGAACATTAACTGTAATGCCAATGGAATATTGGCCAAATGACGAACTTCCCATTTTTGGTCTTCCGTGACACGTAAGATGCCATAGCCAACGTCATGGTCTTTGCCCACAATATTGGTATAAGTATGGTGCATATAGTTATGGGTAAAACGCCAATCATTTCCTGAGCAGGTATTGTCCCAGTCATAATCTTCACCACGTAAACTTGGGTCATTCAACCAGTCAAACTGACCATGCATGACATTGTGTCCAAGTTCCATGTTTTCGACGATCTTAGATACGCCTAACATTGCTGTACCTAGTAACCATACAGGTGGAATCCAACCACCAAACATCAACATGCCACGAGATGCAATCTCGGTATAACGCACAAAATCACGGACTTTATAGATATATTTGGAATCTTCTTCGCCTAAATTCTGCATAACAGCTAAACGAATCTCTTCTACGCGACGACCCAATTCCTGAACTTGTTCAGGGCTTAAATGTGCTGACTTTGATGCTGCTTTAAATTCTAATGCCATATTCATTTCAATTATCCTCAATATTTGTTTTTATAGGTCAATCGTGACTGGGCTAAGGGCTTGGCTTACACATAACTTGATCGCACGATTAGGCTGATCATCAATCTCACCCGTAATCACGTTTTGTGTTACACCACTGACTTTGGTACAGCTACAGCGATTACAGACCCCCATGCGACAACCATGCTGTGGGCGTAAACCTGCTTGCTCCGCACTACTTAATAGATTGGTCGTTGCAATAAAATTCTGTTGTGCACGACGGAAAGTAATCGGTTGAGCTTCGTTAGACTGCTCAATTTGTACAGGTTGGAAAAATTCCTGATGAAAATTTCCTACCGCATCCTGTTGAGCATAAATCTCTTGTGCTTGGCGCATCATGCTATGATGACCACAAGCATATGTCTGTAATTCTTTAAAGTTCGGAACTAACTTTTCTAATAAAGCGGTATCTAAATGCTGCTTTTGCTGTGCTGTATTAAAAAAGTGATATTTCAGTTGTGGATATTGTTCTGCTAAAGCCAATATTTCCTGATGGAACACTTCAGCACGGTTAAAATACACCACGTGAACTTCTTTTAAATTCTGTGCAACAGCTTGTTTTAACAACGAGTAAATTGCAGTAATCCCAGAACCAGAAGCAATCAAGAGTGCAGATTGTTGTCCTTGATGCAGAACAAAATCACCTTGCGTCTGTGAAATCTCAATACTATCACCCACATGCAAAAGTTGCGCTGCGCTTGACACCAAGCCCTGTACTTTAATACCCAGACAAATTTCACCTTGTGCGGTAACATCAATAATTGAGTAGCTACGTTGATGATAAACCCCGTGAATCATCAAGGTAAGCAAAATACTTTGACCTGCACGTACCGCAGCGATATCAAAGTTTTTGTTTGGTTTTAAAGTCAATAAAACCATATCTTTACTTAAGGACTGTACCCCAGTCACTTCAGCAAGGATGCGTTTCCATGCAAATGTCGGCTTGATTTTCTGTAAGATAAAATCAACAAAATCTTCTCTAACCCAATGTGGCTGATAGCTTAACTGTGCGTTCATAAGTTCCTCGTTTTGTATCTGGCTATTTATCTTGAGTGAACGTATATTCATATAGTGAACATGTGTACACTATATTTATTTGTGTTCACTGAGTCAACACTTGTTCACTAATTTTTTGAATATTCTTTATTCTTTTTATAAGTGGCTAAAAATCATGAAAAAATAAATGATTTAAACCTGATGCTTTTTGCCCAGCCACAATGCCATGGTTTTGGACAAGCAGGAATCTGTCTTATTTAGCAATGGTTGGGGCTAAAAAAGTTTTGTATTTTTTGCTAGACTCTGCTTATGGTTTTAATGGAACTTATTCATGTCGATTAGAGATGAACGAAAACAACAGAGTCGGCAGGCTCTACTGGATGCGGCACTTCATCTCAGTACATCTGGGCGCTCATTTAGTAGCATCAGTTTGCGTGAGGTGGCTCGCGAAGTTGGGTTGGTGCCAACGGCGTTCTATCGTCATTTTCAGGACATGGATACATTGGGACAGGAGCTGGTTGACCAAGTGTCACTCCATTTAAAAAGCCTGATCCATCAGTTGGGACAAAGCTATCTACAGCATGGCGGAAGCGCCAAAACCCGTACCAGCATTGAACTATTTGTACAGGCAGTCAACCATAGCCCGCAGCAGTGGCAGTTCATGATTGCTGAACGCTGGGGCGGTTCTGAGACGGTAAGAATCGCAATCGCACGGGAAATTGAGTTTTTGATTGAGGACCTTGCCATTGATTTGTGCAAGCTTGAAACCTTTAAGCACATTAAAAAGTCCAAGGACCTGCAAGTGCTATCCACCATCCTGATCAATATGTCATTTACATGGGCCATGACCTGGATCAACCTCCCGAAACAGTTCACGATTGATCATTTACTCGAACAACAGAAGCTGTTTATTGACAATGCGGCAACTCAGGTACGCTTATTATTCCGTGGCATCTCCAACTGGGAACCACAAAATGCCTGATCTTATCAAAGCTAAAGTTTGATATATAAAAGCATTGCTTAGCGTTATGATTAATAACACACTAATGCAAATGCCGTTTAGAACACTATGAGGAGCCTATAAGCATCATGAATCCTGATCGTCATACTCAGTTCTTAATTCGTAAAGAAAAAATTTTGCAGGTTGCAGAAAAACTTTTACTAGAAAACAACCAAGAAATGACCTTGGATGAACTGGTTGCCGAGCTAGATATTGCTAAAGGTACTTTATATAAACATTTCCGCAGTAAAAATGAATTACTGTTGGAACTGATTATTCAGAATGAAAAAGAAATTTTAAAAATTTCAGAAAAATATAACACTGATGTTAAGGAGTATGCGCCTCGCTATATGCTTTATCATTTAACCTCACCGAGTCGTACGATTTTACTGCATCAGTTAGAAGAACATCTGACCATGACCGAGTCAAAGCTGAAGCACCTGTTTGATGAGCTGTATGCGGTTCGCCAGCAACGTATTGTTTCACTAAAAGAAATGACTGAGAAATATTTAAAGTCACTTAACTATGATATGTCGATCCGTGACTATCTGTCCTATATCTGGTCCTTGACCTACGGTGCCGCCCTATTGCTTAACTCAAGCTATTACCAGCGTTCAATTGGTTCCCGCCAGAAGCTGATCAACCTCTATGTCAGTCAGGCGCTGTCACTACCGACCCAGACGGTACAGATTGACTTAAAAGAGTTTCAACTGGAACAGCCCTAAAATAAAAAGGACCGTATTGAACAGTCCTTCTTTACACCACCACAAACCCGTAAATTATTTACCGCCCTTGCGCTCTTTCTCAAGCAGATAGTCAACTACCTGGGTGACCTTGCCATCTTCACCTTGCACCACATATTTACCTGCAACCACCACCGCTGGAACACCCGTCAACTGGTATTGCTGTGCCAACTGATTAGATTCAGCCACTTTTGCAGTGATCGGGAATGAATTAAACATACTGTTGAACTTCTGCTCAGGCACGTCATAACGGGCGAAGAATTTTGCTTGTGATGCTTGATCAAAAATCTGCTGACCACCATCATGGATGGCGTGGAACAGTGGAATATGGGTTTTCTTACGTACACCTAGTGCCTCAGACACATAATAACCACGAGCACCCTGTTCCCACACCTTGTTCATTGCCGCTGGGGTACGCAGGAAATACACATCTTTTGGAATTTTCTTTAACCACGTTTGCATATGTGGTTCAAGCTTAAAGCAGTGCGGGCAACCGTACCAAAAGAATTCACGTACTTCAATTTTTCCCGCTGGCGCAGCTGTTTTACCCGGATTGGCAACCACGGTATAGTCTTTACCAGCAACAAAATCAGCAGCCGTTGCATTCATTGAAAACGCCATTACAACTGCACTTAAACCACTTAATACTAACTTTTTCATTGAGTTTGCTTTTCCTCTAAGCATTTTTCGTAAGTTTATATACTAAATATAAAACAAACACGACCAATTCGTTTTGCTTCTGTGAAGTTTTTTATTGGATTTATCGCTTTTTTTTCCAGAATCGCTACACTACCAACAGATTAAACCAAAATAATCATCCTAATATGAATGAGGTGACACCATGTCGCAGTTGAATGTTGATCCACAGGAAATCGCAAAATTTGAGGCCTTGGCTGCCAAATGGTGGGATCAGCATTCCGAGTTTCGTCCCCTGCATCAAATCAACCCGTTGCGCTTAAACTGGATTGATGAGCGGGTCGGTGGACTGTCGGGCAAAAAAGTGCTGGATGTGGGCTGTGGTGGCGGTATTCTGGCGGAAAGCATGGCACGCCGTGGTGCCAATGTGCTGGGCATTGACATGGGCGAGGCACCACTTGCGGTGGGTCGCTTGCATGCACAGCAGGAGAATGTACAGAATATTGAGTACCGCCAGATTCCCGTTGAGCAACTGGCGCAGGAACAGGCAGGACAATACGATGTCGTCACCTGTATGGAAATGATGGAACACGTTCCCGATCCAGCCTCCATCGTCAAGGCTTGCCAAAGCTTGGTCAAGCCAGGTGGTCATGTGTTCTTCTCCACCATTAACCGTAATCCCAAATCCTACTTGTTTGCGATTATCGGTGCGGAATATGTGCTGCGCCTACTGCCAAAAGGCACCCACGATTATCATAAGTTCATTCGTCCATCGGAAATGGCGCATGACATCCGCAATGCAGGTCTTACCTTAAAGGAAATGACTGGCCTGCATTACAATCCATTGACCAAGCATTACTGGCTGGCACCCAATGTCGATGTCAATTACATGGTTCATACAGTCAATACAGGTGCCTAATGAAAGCGGTTTTATTTGATCTTGATGGTACCCTGATTGACACCGCGGCGGACTTTGTCCGTATTATCCAGCAAATGTGCCGTGATGAGCAACGTCCTGTGGTGGAGGCGGAAATCATCCGTACTCAGGTGTCCGAAGGTGCACGTGCGATGGTCCAGCTGGTTTATCCTGAAATGGACGTAACAGACCCCGTATTTTTGGCGCATCGTCAGCGTTTTCTAAATACCTATGGCGACAATATCGTGGTCGACACCAACCTGTTTGAGGGAATGTATCCCCTGCTTGTGGAACTCGAAGCCCATCAAATTCCCTGGGGTATTGTCACCAATAAACCGCGTGGTTTAAGTGAATTGTTGCTGGCCGCACTAAACCTGACCGAACGCTGCGCGGTACTGGTGTGTCCAGAGGATGTCAGCAAAACCAAGCCTGACCCTGAACCGATGTATTTGGCAGCGAAACAGTTGAATCTGGAGGCCAGGGACATTATCTATGTGGGGGATCACCCACGTGATATTGATGCAGGGCGCAATGCGGAGATGTATACGATTTTGGCAGCCTATGGTTACCTGCCTGTTGAGTCCCGTGATGACCTGCTGGCATGGCAGGCTGATGCGATTATTCAAACCGTGCCTGAACTTCACCAACTGTTAAAAAATAAAATCGCGGTTTTAGCCGAAAATCAGGGTATGATGGGCTAAGCATACAAGATAACAATAGGAGGTATAACAATGAAATATTCAGAATATCAACCTCGTCCAGACCTGCTCAAGGATCGCATTATCCTGATTACAGGTGCAGGTGATGGAATTGGGCGTGCCGCTGCTATTAGTTATGCCTTACATGGCGCCACGGTTGTGCTTCATGGTCGTAGCCTGAACAAACTCGAAGTCATCTATGATGAAATTGAGGGTCTGGGTGCGCCACAACCTGCCATTCTGCCCTTACAGCTTTCAACCGCCTCCAGCCATGACTATGAGCTTCTGGTCAATACACTGGAACAGCAGTTTGGCCGCTTAGATGGTATCCTGCACAATGCGGGCATGCTGGGTGACCGTGTTGAACTGGCACATTATCCAATTGATGTGTGGGATGACGTGCTTTCCGTCAACCTGCGTGCGCCTTTTGCCCTGACACAGGCACTGCTTCCACTGCTGCAAAAATCGGCACACGCCTCGGTGGTGTTCACTAGTTCCAGTGTGGGACGAGAACCGCGTGCGCTTTGGGGCGCCTATTCCGTCTCCAAGGTAGCCACGGAAGCCATGAGCAAGATTTTTGCCGCAGAGAATAGCTATCCAAACATCCGCTTTAACTGCATCAATCCAGGCGGCACACGCACCGCCATGCGCGCCAAGGCCTATCCTGATGAAGACCCGAAAGTGCTGCCAACAGCTGACGAGATTATGCCTGCCTATCTTTACCTCATGGGTGATGATAGTTTGGACATGAATGGTCAGAGCATTGATGCGCAGGCCTAGGTTTTCGCATCAACCAACAATGGGCCTGAAACGGTCACAACCTATCGTTTTTAAAGGAGAACTGGGGAGAATCTCCATCTTTTTAATGGAATAATGAATTGATCTTCACAGTTTCTCTGCATTTTTAGAGTACAGTTTTGCCATGAGAGACATCCGCCTAGGTGCATCATGAAAAAAGTTTTCATCATCTTGATATTAGGTTCAACCACCCTTTTCAGCAGTATGGGTAGTTTTGCAGGCCCGCATTTTGACCGTGACGATTCCCGTGGCGGTGGTTGGCAGGGCCGCAACTTTGACCGTGACGATTCCCGTGGCGGTGGTTGGCAGGGCCGCAACTTTGATCGTGATGATGATCCGCGTGGCAACTGGCAGGGCCGTCCAGGAGAGGAAAACCGTGATCGTGAGCGCCGAATGCGTCAGGAACGTGGGGTTGAACGCCTGAAGCAGCATCGCTGGCAGGCGGGCTATGTCATGCCTCAGCATTATCGTGGCAATAGCTACAAGGTTGACTACAAGGACAATAACCTGCCAAGACCAGGCCGTAACGAGCAATGGTACAAAATCAACAATGACTACATCCTGGTCAACTCGGATGACAACAGCATTGTTCGCATCATGGGATTCTAGACGTTTTCCCATGTGCAGGTCCAATAAACTTGGGCCGTTGTTTTAGGAATAGATTTATCTTTTCATTTTTTTCGTTAGAATCAGATTAATTGATAGCGATCTGAGATCAACATGGCGAACCAAATCACTGAAATATCACAGAGTAGCACACAGGATTATGTGCATTGGTTTCGCCATTCCGCACCCTATATCAATGCGCACCGCCATAAAACCTTTGTGCTGATGTTTGGCGGTGAGGCGGTTCAGCATAAAAATTTCCAGCACATCATCCATGATATTGCCCTGTTACATTCACTCGGCATCCGCCTGATTCTGGTACACGGCGCACGACCACAGATTAACCAGAACCTCACTGAACGCAATATTGAAACACCTTTCCACCAAAACCGCCGCATTACCACACGTGAGTCACTGCGGGGGGTGATGAATGCCGTGGGTTCAATTCGCCTGGAAATTGAGGCACTGCTTTCGATGGGACTTGCCAACTCCCCGATGTATGGCGCACGCATTGATGTGGTTTCTGGAAACTTTGTCACCGCCAAACCCTATGGCATCCGTGATGGCGTTGACTTCCAGCTTACAGGCGATGTCCGCTCAATTGACACCGATGCCATCCATCGTCATCTGGACAATCACAATATTGTGTTGTTAGGGCCAACGGGTTACTCGACCACTGGCGAAGTGTTTAATTTGCTGGCGGAGGAAGTAGCCACTAAAACGGCAACCATGTTAAAGGCGGACAAGCTAATTTTTCTGGGTGAACAGCAAGGTTTAATGGATGCCAAACAGCAGTTGCTGCGTGAGCTCAGCCCACGTCAGCTTGATCCCTATATTCAGCAATACCAAAACCAGTCTCCCGAATTTGCCCTACATTTAAAACAGGCGCAACAGGCTTCCCTGTCAGGCGTACATCGTGTACACCTGATTTCCTATGCCTATGATGGCGCACTGATTGAGGAACTGTTCACTCGTGATGGCATTGGCACCATGATTACCGATGCCCATTATGAGGAGGTACGGATTGCCAATATTCATGATGTGGGCGGCCTGATAAACCTGCTGCGGCCACTTGAGCAGGAAGGTATTCTGGTGTATCGCTCCCGCGAACGCCTTGAAAGTGAGATTGAGCAGTTTGCCGTGATTGAGCGTGATGGCATGATTCTGGCCTGTGCCGCACTCTACCCGATTCCAGCGAAAGCCAATGAAAAATGTTCTGCCGAAATCGCCTGTGTTGCTGTCGACTCCAGTTACCGCAAATCTAACCGTGGTAGCCAGATCTTGCAATTTCTGGAAAACAGGGCCAAACAGCAAGGTATTCAGCAACTATTTGTCCTCACCACACGCACGGCGCACTGGTTTCTGGAACACGGCTTTAGCCCTGCCAGTGTGGATGACCTGCCAAATGCACGTCAGGCACTTTATAACTATCAACGTAATTCTTTGGTATTTAAAAAATCCCTTGACTAATGCCTCTGGAGATATTGTTATTTTTGATAATGATATCTCCACATCCTGTCTTTTTGTTATATCTTCCCTCAGCAAAACCATAGCCTTAAAATAGAAAAACACTAAAAACAATAGCTTATAAAAATAACGCTCCTTTTTGATATCTATACCCACGATAAGCATATCCAATATTCTGTTTTGCAATCTTTTAGATAAATAAAGCCTGATTATTTATTTTTTATGCAATAAAAAAAGTTTTAGTTTGATTGCTCAGCTTATTTCATCTTTTGATTTTCGGGGAGCACAAGCAGCATGGCCATTTTTATCAGTCGTTTATGGACACAACCTATCCTAATTACAGCAATGCTTGCCAGCTTGGTTAACATCACAGGTTGTGCAAAAAAAGCTGAGCAGCAAGAGGCCAAACCACAAGAAACCACAACATTAAATATCGGCTTTCAGAAGTATGGTATTTTGCCGATTGTTAAAGCAAAAGGTGAACTAGAAAAAAACCTTGCTGCTCAAGGCGTAAATGTCAAATGGGTAGAGTTTCCAGCGGGTCCACAACTTCTGGAGGGCTTGAATGTTGGCAGTGTCTCTTTGGGTGAGGCAGGTGAAGCCGCGCCTATTTTCGCTCAGGCAGCCAATCCAAATCTGGTGTATGTGGCCAACCAGCCAGCAGCACCTACTGCTGAAGCCCTGATTGTACAAAAAGATTCCCCAATTCAATCCGTACAAGACCTGAAAGGCAAACGTATTGCACTGAACAAGGGTTCAAACGTCCACTATTTATTATTGAAACTGTTGGAAGCCAACAACCTCACCCTCAATGACATCCAGCCTGTCTATCTTCCACCCTCAGATGCCCGTGCCGCATTTGAAAAGGGCGCAGTTGATGCCTGGGTGATTTGGGACCCATTCCTAGCTGCGGCGGAACATCAGGTACATGCGCGTGTCATTGCCAATGGCGAGCATTTGGTCAGCAATTACCAGTTCTATTTAGCGGACCGTAAATTTGCCGAAAATCATCCTGAAATTTTAAAGACCGTTGTTCAAACCCTGAACCAGACCACCGACTGGGTCAAGACCTATCCAGATGATGCCGCGAAACTACTGGAAAAACCAACCGCACTGGAATTTGAGGTGTTAAAAGCATCGATTTCACGCATGGGCTTCGGGGTTCAGCCCATCTCTGAAAAGGTTGCCAAGGAACAGCAATATGTTGCTGATGCATTCTACGCGCAGAAACTGATTCCAAAACAGTTGGTAATTCAGGACGCGGTACTCAAGAACGACATTAAGTAATCAGCAGAATACAGATCAACATTCAGCACAGTGTCTGCTCTGCCAAATAAATTTTTTACTTTTTCATAAGGAACATCGACATGAATATTTTCTGGTTTATCCCCACTCATGGTGACAGCCGTTATCTAGGCACCAGCAAGGGCGCACGTCAGGTCGATCATGCCTATATGAAACAGATTGCGGTGGCAGTTGACAACCTGGGCTATGATGGCGTACTGATTCCAACAGGCCGTTCCTGTGAAGACCCATGGATTACAGCTGCCAGCCTGATTGATGCCACCAGACAACTTAAGTTTCTGGTGGCCCTCCGTCCAGGCATTACCACGCCTGCGCTCGCCGCCCGCATGGCAGCGACTTTCGACCGTCTTTCCAATGGACGTATCCTGCTCAACCTTGTCACAGGTGGAGATGAACAGGAACTCAAGGGCGATGGCCTGTATGAAGACCACAGTACCCGTTACCAGACCGCTTCTGAATATGTCAAAATCTGGCGTGAAATCCTGACCCGTTCGCATACAGGTGAATCGTTTACTTTTCATGGCGAACGCTTAAGCGTCGATGATGCCAAACTGCTCTATCCACCCGTACAACAGCCTCATCCCCCGTTATGGTTTGGTGGCTCATCCGAAGCGGCGACTGAGCTGGCAGCAGAACAGGTTGATACCTATTTAACCTGGGGTGAACCACCTGCCGCAGTTAAGGAAAAAATCCAATATTTACGTGCCAAGGCTGCCGCTATAGGCCGAACCCTAAATTACGGCATTCGCCTGCATGTGATTGTGCGTGAAACCAATGAACAGGCCTGGGCAGCGGCGGATGAACTGATCCAGTATCTGGATGATGCCACGATTGCCGCAGCACAGAAGAAATTTGCGCAAATGGATTCAGTGGGCCAACAACGCATGGCGGCGTTGCATGGTGGACGTAAAGATCAACTTGAAGTGTCCCCGAATCTTTGGGCAGGCATTGGTCTGGTTCGCGGTGGTGCAGGCACGGCATTGGTGGGTGACCCAGAAACGGTGGCTGCAAGGATTCAGGAGTATGCGGATTTAGGCATTGATACCTTTATTTTCTCAGGCTATCCACATCTGGAAGAATCGATTCGTTTTGCGGAATTGGTGTTTCCACTCTTGCCGCTGCAAACACGCAAGAAACTGGCACAACCGCACTTAACAGGACCATTTGGGGAAATCATTGCCAACAACTACGTCCCTGAGACTACGGAAGCAAAAAATCTGGTCAAGGAGACAGCATGAGTGCAAAAGTTTTCTTAAACAATGTTTCACGTGGAACACAGCAGCTCGGCAAAGGCCTGTTACCGTGGCTGTTACCGATCTTATTGATCGTCATCTGGCAAATTGCCTCAAGTACAGGTTTACTGCAAAGTCGGGTTCTGCCCGCCCCCTCTTCTGTGGTCAGTGCCTTTTGGCACCTGCTCATCAGTGGTGAACTTTGGCAGCATGTCAAGGTCAGTGCTGGACGGGCTTTACTCGGCTTATTGGTGGGTGGGGGGCTGGGGCTAGTTCTCGGCTTGTTGAATGGCTCATCCCGTGTTGCATCAACGCTGCTGGACACCACCCTGCAAATGATCCGCAACATCCCTGCACTTGCCCTGATTCCACTGGTGATCTTATGGTTTGGCATTGATGAAACCGCCAAGTTGTTTCTAGTGGCGGTCGGGGTGTTTTTCCCGATCTATATCAATACCTATCATGGCATCCGTTCAGTTGATCCGCAGCTGATTGAAATGGGTAGAAGCTATGGGCTGAACCGCTGGCAACTGTATAAAGACATTATTTTACCTGGCGCAATGCCCTCCATTTTAGTGGGGCTACGTTTCTCTCTCGGTTTGGTGTGGGTATTGCTGATCGTTGCTGAAACCATTTCCGCCCAGTCAGGCATTGGCTATATGACCATGAATGCACGGGAGTTTTTACAAACCGATATCGTGCTAGTGGGTATCCTGCTGTATGCCTTGCTGGGGAAACTGGCCGATGTCTTTGCGCAACTGCTGGAACGTTATTTATTACGCTGGCATTCAGGTTATCAAAAATAAAAAAGGAAAATAAACATGAGCAACCTCAATCTAAACCTATATGAAAATAATTTCATCCAGCCCATTATTAAGCTAGATACCACAAACGCCCCAGCCAATGGTGCAGATATCCTGATTGAGCAACTGTATAAGTTCTATGGCGAGGTCAAGGTACTTGAGGATCTGGATTTAAACATTCAGGCAGGCGAGTTTGTTGCCATTGTCGGGCGCAGTGGCTGTGGTAAAAGCACCCTGCTACGCCTAATCGCACAACTGGAAAAGACCAGCTATGGTGAAATCAAGTTCCAGTCCGCACGCAACTTCCGTGAGGGCATCACCAATGATGACATTCGGGTGATGTTTCAGGACCCACGCCTGCTACCCTGGAAAAGTGTCATGCAAAATGTGCAACTGGGATTGGCCAAAAGTCAGCGTGGGCTTGCAGAGCAACTTCTAGAAAAAGTCGGCCTAAAGGAAAAGGCTGCACAATGGCCTGCCCAGCTATCAGGCGGTCAGCGTCAACGTGCCGCACTGGCTCGGGCATTGTCACATGCACCGCGTATCCTGTTGCTGGATGAACCACTTGGCGCACTGGACGCACTTACCCGTCTGGAAATGCAGAACCTGATTGAACGCCTCTGGAAAGAACAGGGCTTTACCGCAATTCTGGTGACACATGATGTCAGTGAAGCAGTACAGCTTGCTGACCGAATTATTCTGCTGGATCAGGGGCATATTGCGCATAATTTCCAGGTCAATCTTCCACGTCCACGCAAAAAAAGCATTGCCTTTGCCCAGTTGGAACAACAGGTCCTTAATGCGGTTTTAGCCACCTAAAACCGCTTTTACCCATCTCAAAAACCACATTTCAAGAACAACAACCACTCGACAATTTCTCGCAATGACTGAGGAATTATTTACAAAATATGTCTTACCCATTTTAGATTTCAATAATTATCAAGTACATCGTGACTACTGGTCTGGCAATCCCTGCTTTTTCGATAAAAAATACGGTTATTTTGCACAAATCCGCCAATTTATCTTACAATGTCAATGACATTTTTTGAATCAAGCTCGCAGATGGAACAGAAAAAGAGTACACAAAAGCGCAATCAACTGCTGAATGCTGCCCTGGATGTTTTTTCCGTCTATGGATTTAGTGGTGCAAGTCTGGATGAAATTGCCCAACTGGCAAATATGCATAAATCCAATATCTTTTATTATTATGAAAACAAAGAGTCACTGTATGTTGAAGTGCTCACCACCGTAATGCAAAAGTGGTTGGCACCCTTACAGATATTGGAAGTCGAGCTTGAGCCAACTGAGGCCTTAACTCATTATTTGATGCAAAAAATCGAAAGTTCAAAAGATCAGCCAAAAGCTTCTCGTTTATTTGCATTGGAAATCATTCAGGGTGCACCACATATTTTACCGATTTTAAAAGGTCCATTGAAAAAGCTGTTTAAACGCAAAACCAAAGTGATTGAGACTTGGCAGGAACAAGGCAAATTATCCAAAGAAATTGATGCAGAATTATTAATTATCAATATTTGGGCAATCACCCAAAATTATGCGGATTTTTCTACTCAAATGGAAATGGTCACAGGCAAGACCCTGCGCAACCGCAGTATGTATCAACGCACCATTGAGCATACGGTACACTTGATGCTATATGGTGTATTGCCACGTTAAAACCAGAAAGCATTGATCAGGCCTATCTCAGCAGATAGGCTTTTTTATTTAAAAATGCGCCTGATACAACGCCAATAATTTTTGTGCGCCAAGCAGCAGATTCTCTTCCCAATCTAAATGAGCCGTATCATTGGCACCATCTGTAATATATTTGACTGAAATCAAACGCACCCCAAGCTTCTGGCACACTTTGGCGAGGGCATAGGCTTCCATGTCCACCAGATTACAGGATACTTTTGGCTGTCCTGTTTCAAAGGAGTCACCTGTACCACAGATCCCTTTAGGTAAATGTTCAAAATGCGGCTGAACATGGATTTCGGCAGGAATGTCCTCATCCATTGGGGTCACGCCCACGGCAAAACCCAGTGGTGACACATCCATGTCCCGTTGTACAAAAGTAATCACCTCAACCAGACTATGTGCATCGAAGTGCGAACTGCCTGCACTGCCTAAATTGATCAGCGTTTTGCATCCCGTCTTTTGAATCACCTCAAATGCCTTGAATGCTGCATTAATTTTGCCGATTCCACTGTAATGAACGTCAATACCTACTTGTTCAAACAAACCTTTAGATTCATTCGGTAAGGCCATAATCAGAGCAATATCAGCATTCATAAAAAAGACTCGTTCAAATCAAAATAGAGACACAAAAAAGGTGTGCTAAAGCACACCTTGATATTATTGCATCTTCTGCTGTAAGGCGACCAAACATGGGGAGAAAAATAATTGACCGCTGTACGCTCCTGCCAGCGTTTTCTTCATCACCAATGCCCACAAACCCACCAACAACAGACTTAAAACCACAGCCGCATACTGTAAGAAGTCGATATGTAACTGATGCGCCAAGTTAAAGATCGCCAAAATAAACACACCGAATGGGAAAGTCAGTCCCCACCAACCCAAGTTAAATGGAATGCCTGTACGCATATGACGCAGTGTGGTCAAAATCGCAATCCCAAACCACCATAAGCCAAAACCTAATAACACTAAACTTGCCACAATACCCAAGGCTGGCAGTAATGTCGCTAAACCTTCGAAACCTATCGCCTGCATGATACGTGGTGCTTGTTCCCCCAATAATAATAACGCCAAAGCCCCTGTGCCAATTGGTCCTAAACAAAGCCAGCTAGAAATTGCCACCTCTTTCTCAGGCAGTTGATGTAAAGCCAAACGTAGCATTAAGATGGTCAGAATTGCAAAAGCCGGCAATACAGAAATGCCCCATAGTACATAGCCTGTGACTAAAATATTGAATGCGTGCTGATCGGCTGTTAAATGTTGTAGTAATACTCCCGCTGAACTCGCAGCCACCTCACAAGCCACTATCGGTAATAACCATACTGCGGTCATCCGTTGTAATAAATGATCTTGGCAGCTAAACATACAAAATGGCACGATCCATGCGATCATCACAGCGAGAAATACATCGAAATACCAAAGATACTCCGCAATTTGCACCGCAATATCACCATATAAATGCGTTCCGAAGCTGAGAAAACCATTGATGATCGTCGCCAGCCCCATCGGAATAGCCCCTAAAAACAGACTCATATTTGGATGACTAAAAATCTGTTTTGCTTCCGTTGGAAATAAAATCCATCGCAACATATAAAGCACACTAAAACTTATGAAGAGCAAAATATTCAATTGCCATAATTGTGTCGCTAACTTGAATAATAGAGCGGAAGCAAAAGGTAACTGTGCTAAAATCATTGCCACAACACCAGTTCCCATAGTGGCTGTAAACCAGTTTGGGGTAAAATGGCGAATGACATCTCGACTTTGTTCTAGCTGATAAAATGGCTTTTTCATCTCTATCTCAATATTCAGCAACATGGATTGATTTTAGTTCAGCTTTAAAATAAGAAAAATTGATTTATTTTTATTTAATCAATCAGATTTATTTATATAAAAATGCTTAAATATTGAAATTTCTCTGTGTAAAAACACAACAACAAGACGAAACGCTGAGAATATGGCAATATATAGCCTTTGTAAAAATCACTGTATTTAACGCCCATGAAGTTGCTTCGTCTCAACGCATTATCGCCAAATTTTCAGTTACCTCCGACTGCGGTAACGATTGGCAATTTTGATGGTGTCCATCTTGGTCATCAAGCGATGATTGCCCAGCTTAAATCGTTAGCATCTGCTCAAGGCTTAAAAACTTTAGTGATGATTTTTGAGCCACAACCGCTTGAATTTTTTAAAGGTTATGATGCCCCACCCCGCATTAGCTCCTTACGAGAAAAAGTAGAATATTTAACTGAACTGGGTGTGGATTACATTGCGGTAGCAAAGTTTGATCAATACTTTAGAAGCCTGAATGCGACTGAATTTGCGGATTTACTCAAATTTAAGCTCAATGCCCAAACCCTCGTTTTGGGAGATGACTTTCATTTTGGCAAAGATCGCCAAGGAAACAGTGAATTCTTAAGAGATTATGGTTTTAATGTCACCAATTTAGATACGATTGCACTGAATGATGAACGTGTCAGTTCAACCCGTATTCGTCAGGTTCTACAAGAAGGTGATCTGGCATTAGCAGCTAAACTGCTGGGTCGTCCTTACAGCATCACGGGTCGTGTGCAATATGGTGATCAAATCGGACGTACACTGGATTTTCCAACAATTAATGTTCGTTTAAATCGTCATAAGCCTTGTCTAAGTGGCATCTATGCAGTCGATGTGGTGTGTGAAAATGCCTCACTGACAGCAAAAGTAAAACATACAAACCCTGCCCTGAACGGCATTGCAGGGTATCAAAGTGATAGCTTATTCGGTGCTGGCCATGTGGGGACTCGTCCTGCGATCGAACAAGTTCAGCCTGAGTGGCGATTAGAAGTACATTTCCCTGATGTTTCTGCTAATCTGTATAGCTTATTAATGCGGGTAACCTTTCTTCACTATTTACATGGTGAACTGAATTACCCTTCGCTTGAAGCACTCAAAGCTGGAATAGATGATGATGTGCAAAAATTACGAGACTATCGTAATCGTACTTCAGAATTTCCTTTTTAAATTTAATTTTCATTTGTAATACATGTCAGTTTATACACTGATCAAACTGGAAGAAAACTTGCATGAGCGATAAGCAAACTCCTGAAAATGCAGTGGATTATAAAGCCACACTCAATTTACCTCATACTGAATTTGCGATGAAAGCAAATTTGGCTGTGCGTGAAGCCAAATGGTTAGAAGAGTGGTATGCCGACAACATTTATCAGCAGATTCGCGCATCGCGTATTGGCAAGAAGAAATACGTGCTACATGATGGTCCTCCATATGCCAATGGTCAAATCCATTTAGGTCATGCGGTTAATAAAGTCCTCAAGGACATTATTATTAAAAGCCGTGTATTGGATGGCTTCGATGCGCCTTATGTACCAGGTTGGGACTGTCATGGTCTGCCAATCGAACTTAAGGTGGAAGAAAAAGTCGGTAAAGTTGGCGTGAAAGTAGACGCATCAACGTTCCGTAAAGCCTGCCGTGAATACGCTTACACACAAGTTGAATTACAAAAGAAAGACTTCGTGCGTATGGGTGTGTTTGGTGACTGGGACAATCCTTATCTGACCATGAACTTTAAACAAGAAGCGGACATCGTTCGCTCGCTTGGTGCGATTGCTAAAGCTGGTCATATTGAACCGGGCTTAAAACCTGTGAACTGGTGTTTGGACTGTGGTTCTGCACTGGCTGAAGCCGAAGTTGAATACGAAGATAAAAAATCAGATGCAATTGACGTTGGCTTCACCGTTGTAGATCTGAAAGATTTAAGCGCACGCCTAAGTGTTGATGTGCAAGATGTAACGGATATCGTGATCTGGACGACCACGCCATGGACACTACCTGCCAACCAAGCAGTTGCGGTACATGCCGACATTGACTACCAACTTGTTCAAATTCAGAACGATCGTGGTGCGCAAAACTTCATTCTTGCTAAAGATCTAGTGGAATCTGCGATCGAGCGTTACAAGCTCGAAAATCCAGTCGTACTGGCTGATTTTAAAGGCGCTGTCATCGAAAACCTATTATTACAACATCCGTTGATTACAGATCGCCAAGTCCCTGTGATCGTCGGTGAACACGTCATCGCAAGCAGTGGTACAGGTGCCGTACATACCGCACCGGGCCATGGTGTGGACGACTATAAGGTTGGCCTACAGTACAACCTAAAAGTGGATAATCCAGTTGGTGGCAATGGTGTATATTTACCAACAGCACCGATTTTTGCTGGTGAGCACATCTATAAAGCCAACCCAAAAATTATCGAAGCATTGGGAGCAACAGGTCGTTTGTGGGCGCATCAACCGATCAAACACAGCTACCCACATTGCTGGCGTCATAAAACGCCAATCATCTTCCGTGCGACACCGCAATGGTTTATCAGCATGGATGCCAAAGGCTTGCGTCAAACTGCATTAAATGCGATTGAAAATGACATCGAATTTGTTCCAGATTGGGGTAAAAACCGTATCCAATCGATGATTGAAGGTCGTCCAGATTGGTGTATTTCTCGTCAACGTACTTGGGGCGTGCCAATTCCGTTCTTTGTACACAAAGATACCAATGCGTTACACCCACGTACACCTGAACTCATCGAAGAAGTTGCCCAACTGATTGAGCAAGAAGGGATTGATGCTTGGTATAACCGTGATGCCAGCGACTTCATTGGTACTGATGCCGAACATTACAATGCTGTTCGCGATACCTTAGACGTTTGGTTCGACTCAGGAACCACACACTACGCAGTATTGCGTGAACGTGAAGAGTTACAAGACCCTGCAGATTTGTATCTTGAAGGTTCAGACCAACATCGTGGCTGGTTCCAATCGTCATTGTTAACTTCAATTGCGATTAATGAACGTGCACCGTATAAAGGTCTACTCACTCACGGTTTCGTGGTCGATGAGAAAGGTCGTAAGATGTCTAAATCATTAGGCAACATCATCACCCCACAAGACATTATTAAAGATATGGGTGCTGATGGTTTACGTTTCTGGATTGCATCTGCTGACTATCGCTATGAAATGACGGCTGGTAAAGAAATCTTTAGCCGCGCATCAGATGGTTATCGTCGTATTCGTAATACCTTACGTTTCTTGTTGGCAAACCTGAATGGCTTCAAACCATCAACTGATGCTCTACCTGTAGATGAATTGATTGCATTGGACCAGTACATCTTGCAACGCGCTGCTGAGGTTCAAAAAACCATCCAGCAAGCCTATGAAGAGATGAATTTCCATATTGTGACCAACGCATTGACCAACTTCTGTATCAATGACTTGGGTGGCTTCTATCTCGACATCATCAAAGATCGTCAGTACACCACCAAAGCAGATTCACAAGCACGTCGTTCTGCTCAAACAGCGCTATATCATATCGTGCAAGCCTTTGTTCGTTGGATGTCGCCAATTTTGAGCTTTACCGCACAAGAAGCTTGGCCATTGATTCCTGAACAGACAGGTAAATATGTGTTTACTGCTGAATGGTATGACATTCCAACTGCATCAACAGCAAACTTACTGTCAGAAGCAGATTGGCAAACATTGATTAGCGTAAAATCAGCAGTAAACAAACAGATTGAAGCAGCGCGTAACGCTAAACTTGTCGGTAGTAACTTATCTGCAAAAGTTGAACTTTGGGCAGATGAAGCATTACAGAAATTGTTAAACCAATTGGCTGATGAATTACGTTTTGTCTTGATCACCTCTCAAGTCATCGTTTACCCTTATGCTGAACAAGGTGAAAGCACTGACTTAACAGGATTACGTGTCGAAGTCTCCGCAGCAGATGGTGAAAAATGTGTACGTTGCTGGCATGTATTGCCAGATGTCAATACGCACGTTGGTCATACTGGATTATGCGCCCGTTGTATCGTCAACGTCACAGGCAGTGGCGAAGTGAGAAAGTATGCCTAATACACAAGCAAAAACAGGCTTGTTTCAATTTTATCCGCACAATTTACTTTGGCTCGGGCTATCGGTCCTTGCCATTGTGTTGGATCAATGGACTAAATGGATTGCCAGCTCGCATTTAAATTATGCTGATCCCGTTCCAGTGCTACCTTTTTTGAATTGGACTTTACTCCATAACCATGGTGCAGCATTCAGCTTTTTATCTGATGCGGGTGGTTGGCAACGTTACCTGTTCACCTCTTTAGCAGGCGTAGTCTCGGTTATTTTTATTTTTTGGTTGATGCGTATGCCAAAGAAAATAATTGTATTACCAATGGCGATTGCGTTAATTCTTGGTGGTGCAATTGGCAATTTAATTGACCGTGTTAGCTTAGGTTATGTGGTCGATTTTATCCACGTTTACTACCAAAACAGCCATTTCCCAGCATTCAACCTTGCCGATAGTGCGATTACCTTAGGAACAATCCTGCTACTTATTGATACTTTCTTCCTTGAAAAGAAACGTATCCAAAATGCGGATGCATAAGATGACTGAAATTATCCAACCAAACGAAGAAATTCGTATTCAAGATGGCTCAAAAGTCGACTTGCATTTTTCTGTTTCAATCGAAAATGGTGTTGAGATTGACAATACACGTAATCGTGAAGAACCCGTAAGCCTCGTGATTGGCGATGGTAACTTATTACCTGGCTTTGAAAAGGCATTATTTGGTTTACGTGCAGGTGACCGTCGTACCGTGAGTCTTCCACCTGAAGAAGCATTTGGTCCATGGAATCCTGAAAACGTACAAACTTTTGATACGGTTAAATTTGAGCAACGTCCAGTTGAAGGACACATGATTGAGTTTGAAGATAAAGCCAAACAAAGCCTCTATGGCGTGGTGAAATCTGTAAATGATGATGTGACCGAAGTAGACTTTAACCACCCTTTAGCGGGTAAAAATATTACCTTTGAAGTTGAAATCTTTAGAGTCACCCCTGCTGGACAACAAGGTATTAAATTGATGTAATCAATTTGCATACTTGCTGCATCTTTCTGCTGTTCAACCCCCCCAAGTACAAGAATATGGACTTGGGGGATTTTTTATTGAATAAGACAATTATTAAATATAATCAATCATTTAAAACTCAATAAATCCAGTTTATTGATATTCGTTTCACCAATATCTCGTTGTACGTTTTAGCTTACATGCATTGCAGAAAATTGATGCTAGGCAAAAATCACCTTTCATTTTATATTTAAGGCATACAGAAACAGGATGTTTCAAAAAGCAAGAATAACTATAATAAAGAATATAACGGCAGGACGCTGAAAGGTATAACAGCACTAATACCTAAACATAAATCTGAAAAAGCCCCGACATGATGTTGGGGCTTTTTTCTATCTGTTTTTTGTCCCACCCTAAAATATGTTTAGACCTGAAGAAAGGCATTTTATGGAGCCACCAATTTAAGCAATCTGGCAGATTGACCATCTTCAATCACCCAAATATTGCCATCCTGCGCTTGGAGTACGCCACGAATCCGCTGCCCCATCGCGATTCGCTGTAGCTCCCGAACAGGCTGTGCTTGTGTATCCACTACAATAATTGCTTTTGAAGATAAACCACCAAGAATGGCTTTATGCTTCCAGTGTGGAAATACATCTCCCGTATAAAACATCAAACTTGAAGGAGAGATGACAGGCGTCCAATCCAGAACTGGGGCTGTAAATTCAGGACGAGTCGCATGGTCTGGAATTGGCAAACCATTATAGTGATCACCATTCGACACCAGCGGATAGCCATAGTTTTCGCCCTTGGCAATCAGATTCAACTCATCGCCACCTTTAGGTCCCATTTCTGCAACCCAAAGCTGCCCTGCGGAATCAAATGCCATGCCCAAAGGGTTTCGATGCCCCAAACTCCAGACTTGTTTGGCAATCTCGCCATGTGTTTGAAATGGATTGTCTAAAGGGGTTGTGCCATCTGCATTTAAACGCAAAATTTTGCCTAAATTAGATTTTAAATCCTGAGCAGGTTCAAACTTTTGTCGTTCACCAGAACTTATCCATAATTTGCCATCTGCACCAAACTTTATACGATGTGCATAATGTCCCTGTCCTGAAACTTTCGGCACTTGCTGCCAGATTCTTTGAATTTGGGCAAGTTTTGGCGTGGGTTTAGCATCCAATAAGAGCTTGCCCCGAATCACGACTGCACCGTAACCACCCGTACCCGCTTCTGCATAACTTAAATAAATCTGCTGATTCTGTTTAAATTCAGGATCTAAAATGACATCACCCAAACCACCTTGTCCGCCATAAGCCACTTCAGGGATAGCTTGAACATCTAAGCTTTGAACTGTTTTTGGATTAAAAAGTTTTAATTTCCCCGCTTTTTCTGTAATTAATAGACGTCCATCTGGTAACTCTGTCAATGCCCACGGCTCATTAAAATCTGCAATTGGCTGTACTTGATAGCGTTGTAAGTTTTGTGCAGAAGTTGATTTTGACTCTAAAGTAGCCGAGTTCTGTTTCGGCTGAACTTGTGCATTACACCCTGTGATTAAACCCAATGTAACTAGACCTATAAATCCATAGTGTTGCCGATTCATCTTAAGCATCCTAATTGCTCCTCTATTTATTCAATCTTAGCTTGAGCTAATCAAGACATCATAACCAATGAAACTCACCCTGAGCATAATAGAAATGTATCGCTATACACTTTCTTACTTGAATCTTCTACAAAGTAAATAGGCAAAAAATTAAGGAGCGATGCTCCTTAATTTCAAAGTCCCACAATATTAACGATCAATTAACTATAAGATCGACTGGCTTTTTTGACCACACTTGGCTCACTCACCACCTTTGATGTACTTTGTAAACGAATCATTGCCACTGCAATTGCACCAATCACCGCAGGAATCGCCACCGCCAAAAAGTTCATTTTATGCGGTAAATTCATACCCAAAAGTACGCCAATGATAATAGGGCCTACAATCGCACCTACACGCCCCACTGCAGAAGCACAACCGATACCTGTCGAACGAATCGTGAGTGGATAATACTGTGCAACAAAGCTATACAGTAAAATACTGCTGCCAATGGCAGAAGCACCCGCTAAGCCGACCAATAAATAAATTACAGGCTGTGGTGAATTGAAGCCTAGACCCACTAGAGAGAATGCCCCCAATAAAAACATGCCAATAATCACAGGTTTTAAGTGGAAACGGTCTGCAAAGCGGCAACATCAGATCCACCACCAGGCTCAGTAATTGCCAAAGCCGAAATCTTTTCGCCGGAAATAATATCTGGCAATACTTTCGCTTTTAGTTCTTCACTTCCAAAATGCTGAATTGGTGGAGCACCGATGGTATGTACCATCAACGAAATATGCACACCACCTGAACCCGCTTTCGCCATTTCCACACCAGCGAGTAACGAATAAAAAGGATCAGCATCCGGAATACCCCCATATTCTTCACCAAAGCCTAAGCCCAATAATCCAATCTCAGCAGCTTTCTTATAAAGCTCTCGAGGAAACGTTTCAGCCTCATCCCATTCATTAACAAATGGAGCCATTTCTTTTTGCACGAATCGACGTACATTGTCTGCAAAAGCTTGGTGTTGTTCATTATAGTAGATCGGATTAAGTTGCATTTTCTGCTTCCTAGCTTGAATAATTCTGAGTCGATTAGAGTATTTATAAGCGCTTTACCTTATCAAAAAAGAAAAAACCAAGCAAGCGCTTGGCAAAATACACATCAATTTTATCCATAATCATTTATCAAAAACGTTGAGATATTTATCCGAAATAAGAGCCCAAATCCTATTAGTAAGTATTTAAGCCCTATTATCACGGTTATGATTGATCGTAATTTTTCGGATTCTGCATGAGTAAAATAGCAAATGGGCGAGTAGATCGAAATGCTTCCAAAACAATTACAAAAATTGAAGTAAGAGGAATTGCTAAAATCGCTCCTGCGATTCCCCACAATGAAGACCACAAAGACAAGGAAAGCAAAACAACAAACGGAGATAAATTGATTTGTTTACCAATCATACGTGGCTCTAGAAAATTTCCTACAAACATTTGTGCAACCGTCAATAGAATTGCAACCAGAATAGTTAATTTCAGCGAACCAGTTTGAGCCAATGTCATTAGAACAGGGAAAATCACACCGAATAAAGAACCAACGTATGGAATATAGTTAAACAAACCAATAATTAAAGCCCAAAATAATGCATACTCCACACCACACGCCCAAAGAATAACAAAACAAATCGTTGCTAAAATCAAATTAATAAGTGTCTTAACGACAAGATATTCACTAATCTTTTTATTAATATCCGCGATCAATAACCGCGTTTGTTCAGTTTTACCATCTGGAAATGCAATCATTAATTTTTTAACGAACTGATCTCGCTCATTCAATAAAAATAAGGCATATACAATAATGACAACAAACATGCCTGTCAGCGCACTAAATGAAGTAAGTGTCGAAGTAATGAGACTTTGAAGATTAATCTGGCTCATCAGCATTTCTCTAAAGATTTGCCAGTCCGGACTATCACTCCACCCTAAATACGCGTTTACATACAAAAAAACCTGTTCAATATTCGCTTCATAGATTGGCATCTTAGCCAAAATTTTCTGTCCAGTTGTAATCACTAAACTAATAAGCTGAACCATCACCACAATAAAACTGATTAATACCAATATTCTTCTAAACCATTCTGGCGTAGATTTCAAAACAGGAAACTTTACTAGCCAATGACTTAATGTGATAAGGATATACATCGCTATCGTCGCAACAAGGATTGGCAATAAAAAGCCTTGCCCAATTTTCAACAACCATCCAAAGAGAATTAAAAACAATAAAATATAAACCAATGTCTGTAGGCTAGATTGCCAAGAACCAAGATTATTATTTTGCATATTCACATCACGCTTTATCTTTTCCCCAATAGTTATACCGTAATTTTCCCCAATTTATTTTTCTCGTTGCAATAAAAAACACCCCTAACCGTCAGGTTAGGGGTGTTTGAATTTAAAAGCTGGCGATGACTTACTCTCACATGGCAAGTGCCACACTACCATCAGCGCGAAGAGGTTTCACTTCTGAGTTCGGGAAGGGATCAGGTGGTTCACTCTTGCTATTGTCGCCAGCAAACTGTTGTGGTGTTTTGGGGTCTTATTGATCATGTTGTGTTTTCACTTCATGTCTGCCTTACTTACGAACCAAAGAGTTATTAACGGATTAGATATTGAGTCTAACTTTGTGTTCAGCATTTTAACTAGTTTTTACACTAAATCAAGTTATGTATTGAACTTATCTTGAATACAACAACTGTTTGGGTGTTGTATAGTCAAGCCTCACGAGCAATTAGTATTGGTCAGCTTCACACGTCACCGTGCTTCCACACCCAACCTATCAACGTCCTGGTCTCGAACGGCTCTTTAGAGGAATAAATTCCTAGGGAAATCTTATCTTGAGGTAGGCTTCCCGCTTAGATGCTTTCAGCGGTTATCCCTTCCGAACATAGCTACCCGGCGATGCGACTGGCGTCACAACCGGTACACCAGAGGTTCGTCCACTCTGGTCCTCTCGTACTAGGAGCAGATCCTCTCAAATTTCCAGCGCCCACGGTAGATAGGGACCGAACTGTCTCACGACGTTCTAAACCCAGCTCGCGTACCTCTTTAAATGGCGAACAGCCATACCCTTGGGACCTGCTTCAGCCCCAGGATGAGATGAGCCGACATCGAGGTGCCAAACACCGCCGTCGATATGAACTCTTGGGCGGTATCAGCCTGTTATCCCCAGAGTACCTTTTATCCGTTGAGCGATGGCCCTTCCATACAGAACCACCGGATCACTAAGACCTACTTTCGTACCTGCTCGACTTGTGGGTCTCGCAGTTAAGCGCGCTTTTGCCTTTATACTCTACGCGTGATTTCCGACCACGCTGAGCGCACCTTCGTACTCCTCCGTTACTCTTTAGGAGGAGACCGCCCCAGTCAAACTACCCACCAGACATGGTCCTCGCCCCGGATTACGGGGCAGAGTTAGAACCTCAACATTACCAGGGTGGTATTTCAAGGACGGCTCCATTGGAACTAGCGTTCCAACTTCAAAGCCTCCCACCTATCCTACACAAGTAAGGTCAAAGTTCAATGTCAAGCTGCAGTAAAGGTTCACGGGGTCTTTCCGTCTAGCCGCGGGTACACTGCATCTTCACAGCGATTTCGATTTCACTGAGCCTCTGCTGGAGACAGCGCCGCCATCATTATGCCATTCGTGCAGGTCGGAACTTACCCGACAAGGAATTTCGCTACCTTAGGACCGTTATAGTTACGGCCGCCGTTTACTGGGGCTTCGATCAAGAGCTTCGCTTACGCTAACCCCATCAATTAACCTTCCAGCACCGGGCAGGCATCACACCCTATACGTCCACTTTCGTGTTTGCAGAGTGCTATGTTTTTAATAAACAGTTGCAGCGGCCTGGTTTCTGCGGCTGCCAACCGCTCAGGGAGCAAGTCCCATCACCGTCAGCAGCGTACCTTCTCCCGAAGTTACGGTACCATTTTGCCTAGTTCCTTCAGCAGAGTTCTCTCAAGCGCTTTGGTCTACTCGACCTGACCACCTGTGTCGGTTTCGGGTACGATTCCTGTGTAACTGAAGCTTAGAGACTTTTCCTGGAAGCATGGTATCAGCCACTTCACTGTACAAGTACAGCTTGCTATCGACTCTCAGCATAGAGTACCCCGGATTTGCCTAAGATGCATGCCTACTGTCTTCCACCTGGACAACCAACGCCAGGCTGACTTAACCTTCTCCGTCCTCTCATCGCATTACACAGAAGTATTGGAATATTAACCAATTTCCCATCGACTACGCCTCTCGGCCTCGCCTTAGGGGTCGACTCACCCAGCCCCGATTAACGTTGGACTGGAACCCTTGGTCTTTCAGCGAACGGGTTTTTCACCCGTTTTGTCGTTACTCACGTCAGCATTCGCACTTCTGATACCTCCAGCATACTTCTCAATACACCTTCTTCGGCTTACAGAACGCTCCCCTACCACGTAACTTAAAAGTTACATCCGCAGCTTCGGCACATAGTTTTAGCCCCGTTACATCTTCCGCGCAGGCCGACTCGACTAGTGAGCTATTACGCTTTCTTTAAAGGGTGGCTGCTTCTAAGCCAACCTCCTAGCTGTCTATGCCTTCCCACATCGTTTCCCACTTAACTATGATTTTGGGGCCTTAGCTGGCGGTCTGGATTGTTTTCCTCTTGACTACGGACGTTAGCACCCGCAGTCTGTCTCCCGGATAGTACTCATTGGTATTCGGAGTTTGCATCGGTTTGGTAAGTCGGGATGACCCCCTAGCCGAAACAGTGCTCTACCCCCAATGGTATTCGTCCGAGGCGCTACCTAAATAGCTTTCGGGGAGAACCAGCTATCACCAGGCTTGATTAGCCTTTCACCCCTATCCACAAGTCATCCCCTGGCTTTTCAACGACAGTGGGTTCGGTCCTCCAGTTAGTGTTACCCAACCTTCAACCTGCTCATGGATAGATCGCCTGGTTTCGGGTCTATACCCAGCAACTAAACGCCCTATTAAGACTCGATTTCTCTACGGCTCCCCTATTCGGTTAACCTCGCTACTGAATATAAGTCGCTGACCCATTATACAAAAGGTACGCAGTCACCGAACATGTCGGCTCCCACTGCTTGTATGCATGCGGTTTCAGGATCTATTTCACTCCCCTCACAGGGGTTCTTTTCGCCTTTCCCTCACGGTACTGGTTCACTATCGGTCAGTCAGGAGTATTTAGCCTTGGAGGATGGTCCCCCCATATTCAGACAAGGTTTCACGTGCCTCGCCCTACTCGTCATCATTATGTGTGCCCTTTCGTGTACGGGAATATCACCCTCTACGTTCGCACTTCCCAGAGCGTTCCACTAAAACACACATAACTTAATGGGCTACTCCCCGTTCGCTCGCCGCTACTAAGGGAATCTCAATTGATTTCTTTTCCTAAGGGTACTGAGATGTTTCACTTCCCCTCGTTCGCCTTGCAACACTATGTATTCATGTTGCAATACCTACCTTATGGTAAGTGGGTTCCCCCATTCAGATATCTCCGGATCACAGGATATTTGCCGCCTCCCCGGAGCTTTTCGCAGGCTATCACGTCTTTCTTCGCCTCTGACTGCCAAGGCATCCACCACATGCACTTAATTACTTGACTATACAACCCCAAACAGTCGCTAACCCTTACAAGTAAGGTTAGGACAGATTGCTATGCTCGTTTTTCAACTTACATCGCTCTCATCCAGTTTGTTGCTTCGTGAATTTAATCACCGTACAGCTTCAATCTAAATTCATATACCAAAACGCTTGATTCAGTGTTTTTGCTAGTTCTCATTTCTAACAACTCAGCTTAAAGAATTAATTCTTCTTGCTTTGTTATTGAATGAGTGAACAATTTATTTCAGACTCAAATTCTAATCTGTTAATGATTAACTACAGCCTCGTCAGCTTGCAGTAAACTGTGATAAATCACAGAAGTTAATAAATCTAAATCAATCTCTTGATTCACCTTATTTATTAAGTTCTATAATTTAAAAATATCTTTCACTACCATATTAGATCAGATACTACGCGCAGCATAGCTGCTTGTCTTGCGCTTCGGCAAAGCGTTGCTTTGCTGATCGAAGCTCTGGTGGAGACTAGGAGAGTCGAACTCCTGACCTCCTGCGTGCAAAGCAGGCGCTCTACCAACTAAGCTAAGTCCCCAGCTTACAATCATAATGAACGACATATCTTTTTATCTAGCAGCTTGTGATTATTCATCACTTCGTCAGTAGTGGTGGGTCTGACAAGACTTGAACTTGTGACCCCACGCTTATCAAGCGTGTGCTCTAACCAACTGAGCTACAGACCCTGAGAAATAAAAGAAGAGATCGTTGATCTCTTCTTTTATTTCGCAAGACAAGCGCAGCGCGTAGTGCACGACTTATCTCTAAAATTAAAAAAGAGAAACAATACTTTTTCTATCTTTCATTCGATATATCTCGAAGAACAACTTGTTGTGGATTCTTACCGATCGTCAATCTTTCGTTAAGGAGGTGATCCAGCCGCAGGTTCCCCTACGGCTACCTTGTTACGACTTCACCCCAGTCATCGGCCACACCGTGGTAAGCGTCCCCCCTAAGGTTAGACTACCTACTTCTGGTGCAACAAACTCCCATGGTGTGACGGGCGGTGTGTACAAGGCCCGGGAACGTATTCACCGCGGCATTCTGATCCGCGATTACTAGCGATTCCGACTTCATGGAGTCGAGTTGCAGACTCCAATCCGGACTACGATCGGCTTTTTGAGATTAGCATCCTATCGCTAGGTAGCAACCCTTTGTACCGACCATTGTAGCACGTGTGTAGCCCTGGCCGTAAGGGCCATGATGACTTGACGTCGTCCCCGCCTTCCTCCAGTTTGTCACTGGCAGTATCCTTAAAGTTCCCATCCGAAATGCTGGCAAGTAAGGAAAAGGGTTGCGCTCGTTGCGGGACTTAACCCAACATCTCACGACACGAGCTGACGACAGCCATGCAGCACCTGTATGTAGATTCCCGAAGGCACCAATCCATCTCTGGAAAGTTTCTACTATGTCAAGGCCAGGTAAGGTTCTTCGCGTTGCATCGAATTAAACCACATGCTCCACCGCTTGTGCGGGCCCCCGTCAATTCATTTGAGTTTTAGTCTTGCGACCGTACTCCCCAGGCGGTCTACTTATCGCGTTAGCTGCGCCACTAAAGCCTCAAAGGCCCCAACGGCTAGTAGACATCGTTTACGGCATGGACTACCAGGGTATCTAATCCTGTTTGCTCCCCATGCTTTCGTACCTCAGCGTCAGTATTAGGCCAGATGGCTGCCTTCGCCATCGGTATTCCTCCAGATCTCTACGCATTTCACCGCTACACCTGGAATTCTACCATCCTCTCCCATACTCTAGCTGACCAGTATCGAATGCAATTCCTAAGTTAAGCTCAGGGATTTCACATCCGACTTAATCAGCCGCCTACGCACGCTTTACGCCCAGTAAATCCGATTAACGCTCGCACCCTCTGTATTACCGCGGCTGCTGGCACAGAGTTAGCCGGTGCTTATTCTGCGAGTAACGTCCACTATCCTAGAGTATTAATCCAGGTAGCCTCCTCCTCGCTTAAAGTGCTTTACAACCAAAAGGCCTTCTTCACACACGCGGCATGGCTGGATCAGGCTTCCGCCCATTGTCCAATATTCCCCACTGCTGCCTCCCGTAGGAGTCTGGGCCGTGTCTCAGTCCCAGTGTGGCGGATCATCCTCTCAGACCCGCTACAGATCGTCGCCTTGGTAGGCCTTTACCCCACCAACTAGCTAATCCGACTTAGGCTCATCATTTAGCGCAAGGTCCGAAGATCCCCTGCTTTCCCCCGTAGGGCGTATGCGGTATTAGCATCCCTTTCGGAATGTTGTCCCCCACTAAATGGCAGATTCCTAAGCATTACTCACCCGTCCGCCGCTAGGATCAGTACCGAAGCACTTCACCCCGCTCGACTTGCATGTGTTAAGCCTGCCGCCAGCGTTCAATCTGAGCCATGATCAAACTCTTCAGTTTAAAATCATTTGTACTTTACTAAAAGTACTAAATCTGGCTCATCAATTTTCTGACTAAAAATTCGCTCAAATAAACTTCGAGTAATTTCTACCATTCAATCAATGATAATATATCGATTAATCAATCAGTAAAAATCCACACAAGTTGTTCTTCTATTCTCTTAATGATCTTCTCAATGATTCGTCATCATCAAGCTAGGTCGGCTATGTTACTCTAATCTAAATTAAAGTCAACAGGCAATTTCGATATTTTTAAAACTCATCAATCAACCCAAGAATCTAACCACATTAGCCAAATTCTTGTTTCTCAAAAAGTTTTTATCTGCATCACCGCCGATGAGTGGGCATTCTACAGCATTTCAGATACGATGCAACCCTGTTTTTTATTATTTTCTTTTGCATGTTTCTTTTTTCTACAAAACTGATGTTTTCGGCGTTTTTATCATCTATTTATGTATAAAAAGCAGGCTCATGGCCTGCTTTTTATTATTTTTATTTGGATTTAGTCAATGAAAGTCACTCGTGCAATGGCTTTTTTACCCGATTGAATGATTAAAGTGACATTCTCTTTTACAGAGAAGCTCATATCAACCACATTCCAGTCAACTTTAACCGCACCACGACCCACGGCATCTTTTGCAGCAGCTGCATTCGGATTTAAGCCTGCGACGCGAAGAATGGTTGCAATAAATAACTCACCACCAAACTCAGCACGGGAAATGGTCACTTCTGGTGTATCTTCAGGTACTTCGCCTTCTGTGACACGGTTACCCGCGCTCTTATGTGCATTTTCTGCGGCTTCTGCATCATGGAAACGCTCCACTAGCTCAAGTGCCAAAATACGCTTAATCTCCTGTGGATTACGTCCTGCCGCCATTTCATCTAGCAAGACTTTGATTTCATCAAGTGACTTAAAGCTCAGTAGATCAAAGTAACGTTCAATCAGGCTATCTGGCATAGACAGGATTTTTTGGTACATCGCGCCTGGGGTATCAAACACACCAATATAGTTGCCTAAAGACTTAGACATTTTATTGACACCATCCAAACCTTCAAGAATCGGTACGGTAATGCACACCTGTGATTCCTGACCGTAGCGGCCCTGTAAAGTACGTCCCATCAGCAGGTTAAAGGTTTGGTCTGTTCCACCTAACTCAACATCTGCTTCAAGCGCAATCGAGTCATAACCCTGAACCAATGGATAAAGGAACTCATGGATCGCAATCGGTTGGTGGTTGCTATAGCGCTTGGTAAAGTCATCACGCTCCATCATACGTGAAACAGTTTGCTGGCTTGCCAATTGAATCAGGTCCGCAGCTGACTTCTGGTTGAACCATTCTGAGTTAAAGACAACCTTGGTTTTATTTGGATCAAGAATTTTAAATACCTGTTCCTGATAGGTTTTGGCATTGGCTTCAACCTGTTCGCGGGACAACGGCGGGCGCGTTGCACTCTTACCTGTTGGGTCGCCGATCATTGCGGTGTAGTCACCAATCAGGAAATAAACCTCATGTCCCAGATCCTGGAATGTTTTGAGTTTATTAATCAGGACCGTATGTCCCAAATGTAGGTCAGGAGCCGTTGGGTCAAAACCTGCTTTCACACGGAGGGGGCGATTTTCCTTGAGTTTTTTCAGTAAATCTTCTTCAGAAATAATTTCGTGCGTGCCTCGTTGAATGAGAGCAAGCTGTTCTTCGGCGGGCAAGAAATTTGACATCACAAAACCTAAACACATCAGTTATTCAATTTGTGCGATATACTAACATTTTTTCAGCGTGTTGCAGGGAGAAGTTGCGGTGAACGCAATCTATATTGGTGTAATGACAGGCACAAGCATGGATGGTGTGGATATTATCGCAGCTTCATTTGGGCCGCTCACGCTACACGCCACGCTGACTGTGCCTTTTGAACCTGAGCTACGTGATGAGCTGATGGCACTGACCTTGCCTGATGACAATGAAATTGACCGCATGGGCAAGGCGGATGTGGCGCTGGCGCAAATGATTGGTCAGGGTATCAATGAACTGATTGAAAAGAACAATTTAGACCGCACTCAAATTAAGGCCATCGGTTCACATGGGCAAACCATTCGCCACCGCCCTGAACATGGTTTTACCCTGCAAATTGGTGATCCCAACATCATCACTGAGATCACGCAACTCCCTGTGGTTTCTGATTTTCGTCGTCGTGATATGGCGGCTGGTGGACAGGGTGCGCCTTTGGTTCCCGCATTTCATCAGGCACTGTTTCAGCATAACAGTATCCATCGGGTGATTTTGAATCTGGGTGGCATTGCCAATGTCAGTATGTTGCCTGCCAATAACCTAAACGGCGTCTATGGTTTTGATACAGGTCCAGCCAATATCTTGATGGATGCATGGTGTCATCGTCATACGGGGCATCCATACGATGAAAATGGTGACTGGGCGGCCTATGGCAATCCCATTCGTTCTTTATTGGATCGTTTACAGAATCATGAATTTTTTGCCAAAGAGCCACCGAAAAGCACAGGTCGTGAAGATTTTAACCTCGAATGGCTGGATGAGCAGCTCAGCGATTGGCGCAATGATCTGGAATATGACGAACTGGAAGATACACCTGAGAATGTGCAGGCCACACTGATGAAACTGACAACACGGGCCATTAAGAAAGCGATTTACCGCAGCAAGGAGCTGATGCCTACAGGTGAAATCTATGTCTGCGGTGGCGGAGCCTACAACTCACATTTACTGGAACAGCTACGCTGGCGTTTACGCAAGCATAATTGGTCTGTACAAACCACTGATGCTTTAGGGCTGGCACCAACCTGGGTGGAGGCAACTGCTTTTGCATGGTTGGCCATGCGTTTTGTTCAGCAACTCACTGGTAATTTACCCGCTGTGACAGGCGCGTCAGGTGATCGTATCCTGGGAACCATCACTGCTGTTTAAGGCTAAAGCAATAAAAAAGGCTTATCGAATTGAGAAGCCTTTTTATATTTATATTCTATTAAATCGAGAAAGATGAACCACAGCCACAGGTCGTGGTGGCATTCGGGTTTTGGACCACAAAACGAGAACCTTCCAGTCCTTCAAGATAATCAACCACTGAACCAACTAAGTATTGATAGCTAAGTGAATCAACTAACATTTTAACGTCGCCATTGCTGAATTCAGCATCATCTTCATTGACACTTTCAGCAAAATTAAAGCCATAAGAGAATCCAGAACACCCTCCACCCGTGACATAAACGCGTAACATGAGATCGTTATTCCCTTCACTTTCGCGTAACTGGCGAACTTTTTTGGCAGCATTATCTGACAATTCAAGAGCTTGGGCGTTCATGATGATGTTCCTCAGACTTCAATATGTCTTTAAAAAAATAAAAGACCTGATATTCAGTATAACATACTCAATATCGGGTCTGTATTTGAAGTTTAAAGTGTGTTTAAAGACTTTATACAGGATTATTTATAGTTTTCATCCTGTAGCGCACACTCAAAATTCTTGGCATCTTCACGACAACGGAATTGCCATAGCAATTTCATCATACGCTTGTCATAAATGCCCTTTGCAGTCAGGTTGATACGCGCTTCACGCATCAGCTTTTGGTAGCCAGGCTTGTCAGCCGCAGGAACTTCCATCCAGTATTTTTGTGGAATATCCGCTTTCATCTTGCCAAGTATGCCAAAAGCACGTGGTAACTGTGCCTTCACCCATTCCCTTGATTTTTGACCAAAACCAGCAGGGAATTTATCAGGATGGATAATCAGGTTGCCTGTCACCTGCAAGATTGGGTAATTGACAATTGCACCCTTAGTACCCAGACCTTTGTGAAGTTCTAAAGGCTTAAATGCTGCTGCTGGCGCACCAATGATATCAACCTGACCATTGTTGAATTTCGCACCAAAGTTGGTGATGTCAGAACTAACCGCCTGAGCACCCACCTGAGAAGCCATAATTTTTTGCGCTTCATCATAGTCCAGTACCGCAATTTTCTTGCCTGCCGCTTTGGCAACAGTGTTGATATTGCGGTCATTAACCAGCAGATAGGCATCCCCAATCGGAATCACGCCCACAACCTCATATTTGCCATTCACCATGGCCTTAGCAAATGCTGGGCTTGCCAATCCCTGCATCACTTTTACCGCAAGTTTTAGGTCTGTGATCGCACCAATCGCATCCAATGAGCCTGTAAACTGGTTAAACTGGCGACCACGCATGCCTGTGATACTAACCCCATCACATTTACCTGCCTTGAAATCTTCCGCTATCACTGCTTCATTGGTGCCCACTTTCAACTCAATGTCCGCACCCCATGTTTTTGCGGCAAGCTGATAGTCTTTCATCAGTGCATAGACATCGCCACTTTTACCGACAATGTCAAATACACAAATGGTCTGTTTTGCCTGAGCGCCCGCAGATACCGCAGCAATACCTGTCGCCAGTAGGAGTGTTTTAAACCATTGCATCTTATTTTTTCCTTTGCATCCATGGTGATTGTTGTTACATAACATTCAACACTAAAAAGTGCGTTATATCTTTCCAATATCTTCAAATGAACAATAGATTTGAAAATAGCCATCATTGCTTTTGATGGCTTTAATATATTCTTAAATCTTCTCTATTCCATTTGATTTCTTATGTCTCTGTATAATCATGATGTTAGCAACTAAAGACAATGACTTAAATGACAATACTAAAGAAACAAAAAGCCTAGATTTATCTAGGCTTTAAGTATTGGCTTTCGCAATTGGTGTTTATTCACCTGGTAAAGCACATTCAAAGTTCGACTTGTCTACTGAACAACGTGCTTTCTTCAATACAGACATCATACTAGCATCGTAGATACCACGTTTAGTTAAGTCCATACGACCATCACGCATTAATTTTTGATATTTTAATTTGTCTTCAGCAGTTAAGTTCATTTTGTATTTTGCTGGGATTTCAGCTTCATAACGTTTGATCATTGCGAAAGATTTTGGAAGTTGCTTCACAAAATAATCACGCGATTTTTGACCAAAACCAGCTGGGAATTTTTCTGGGCGTAACACAAGATCCGCAGTTACTTGTAATACTGGGAAGTTGAACATCGCACCGTTAGCACCTAAACCTTTGCTCAACTCTAATGGCTTATATGCATAAGCAGGAGCGCCTACCATATCTACTTGTCCGTTGTTAAATTTAGCAGCAAAGTTAGAAATATCAGAAAGTACAGCTTGTGCACCTACGCGTTGTACCATAATTTTTTGCGCGTCGTCATGACCCAATACCGCGAATTTTTTACCCGCTGCTTTTTCGATTGAGCTAATGCTCTTATCACGCACGAAAATATAAGCCGCACCTAATGGAGCAATACCACCAATTTCGTATTTATTACCACCAAGATTGGTGGTCATTTTTGCTGCATTACGTGCATCCAGTACATAGGTAATCGCACGTTGAGCAATCTCATTACTTGGCGCACCGCCTAAAGAGTCAATAGAACCCGCAAACTTGTTGTACGGACGTGCACGCATTGCTGTCATTGCCACAGCATCACATTTACCCGCCTTAAAGTTGTTGTCCGCCACCTGCTCATCAGTAATTGCCTGAAGGTTAACGTCAGCACCCCAGCTTTTTGCAGCCAGTGCCCAGTCCTGCATCATTTTGTATGATTCACCTGACTTTCCTAATAAGTCGAATACACACACATTAACTGCCGCCTGAGTTGAGGCAGATACACCTAAGATTGAAGTTGTTGCAATAGCTAATGCAATTTTTTTCATATTTTTCATCCTTTCACAAACTTTATGTTTGTCTCCTTGTTGGAAGCAAATATTAATCATGTTTCTTGAAAAAGAATAAAGCTCGTACTCTATTTTTATATCAATATTGTTTATTTTTTGTCCTGCTTGATCTTATTCACTCATTTTCATGGGTAAATTTGTTATAAGCCGCACAATTTTTTTGTAAATTGATAATTTTTACAGGTCTTATTCACCACTGAGTGAACACTCAAAATTGGTCCGCTCCACCGTACAGCGTGCACGCTTCAGCACGCTCATCATGCTGGCATCGTACACTCCCTGTCTGGTCAAATTCATGCGTCCATCACGCAGTAGTTTCTGATAGCGGATCTTGTCTTCATTGGACAGGGTGATTCTTCTGGCATCCATGCCAGCCTCTAGACGATGTACTGTTGCGAAGTTGCCTGGTAATTTGTTGATGAACCACTGACGTGACTGTGTACCAAAATTTGCAGGGAATTTTCCAGGCTTGATAATTAAGTCGCCCGTAATGTTAACCGCTGGAAAATTGAATAATGCCCCATTTGCCATACCCTTGCTAATTTCCAGAGGTTTATATGCATAGGCAGGTGCGGCAATCACATCGACCTGACCACTGTTAAACTTCTTCACAAAGTCTGAAATGTCGGATGGCACGGCAATCAGATCAATGCTTTCAACAATCGTCTTTTGTGCCTGGTCATAGTGGAGGTAGGCGAATTTTTTGCCTTTGGCCTTTTCAATGGTGTCAATATTTTTGTCCCGAACAAAGATATAGGCCAGTCCGACTTGAATAATCCCTGCAACCTCATGTTTCTCACCCCCAACTGACGCGGTTAGACGGTGCTTGTTGCGATTATCCAACACAAAGCTAATGGCTTTTTGGGCAATGGCATTACTGGTAACCGCGCCCACAGCATCAATTGAACCCGCAAACTTGTTGTATTTACGGGCACGCATGGAGGTCATATAGACACCGTCACACTTCCCTGCATCGAAATCCTGTTCTGCTTTTTTCTCATCCTGATAAGGAATCAGCTCTATATCACCCTGCCAGTTTTTGGCGGCCAGCTTCCATTCCTCGATCAGTTTGTAAGACTCTCCAGCCCTACCCAACAAATCGAATACGCAAATTTCTTGTTTTGCCTGTACAGGAGTAGTCATGACAAATAGAGTCGCAGCACTCAATGCCAAAAGTCCTTTTTTCATTTTGTTTTCCCTTATTTGCTGTTTTTGCATATTTTTCCACTAGCGAGAGACGAATATAGTCAGATCTTGACTAAAAGCCTAGTCCTTTTATTTACATACATCGGGTTTTACTGATTTTTAATAGCACTCATCATATTTTACTCATTGATAAAATATCTATTTTCCCTATCAAATGATTTGTTCAAATCACCACACAATTCAATCTGGATTCAGATTTTTATTCACCTCCCAATGAACATTCAAAACGGGTTCTTTCCACTGAACAACGTGCCCGTTTCAAAACACCCATCATCACTGGGTCATAAATACCATCTTTGGTAAAACGGATTCGTTGCTCCCTAAAAAGTTTTTCATAATTCTAAACCTCTTCCTTAGAAATCGAATATTTATATTTTGTTGGAATGGCATCCTCAAGCCGTTTAATCATGGCAAAACTTGTTGAAATTTGTTGTATAAGCCATTCCCGTGAATTCAGAGAGAAACCTGCGGGAAAAGAGTTTGGGCGAATAATCAACTCAATCGTAATATTCACAACAGGAACGTTGTCAAACATTGCCCTGTTGTTCGCAGTCCTTTCTCAATCTCCAGAGCTTTATAGGCCTCGCCAGATTTTCCCAACAAGTCAAAAACACAAATTTTAGTATCTGTATTAACCTGCATACTTGCCCCCAACATCAGCATTGCCCCCACGGCAAGAATCCCTTTCCTCATCCCTAATCCTGTCACTATACTTCTAATCTTGTTGCTTATTTTTTCATTAAAACCAAATAATAATCTGATTTGCATCACAAAAATAGAGTAAAAACTCTATTTTTAATGATTGAATTGCTGGATTCAATCGAATTGATCTTTAGGGCAGATGGATTACGGTATTTAGATTTCATAACACACTCGACAAGGTTTGAAGCCAGAATATAATTTATGAATGAATATTGAATGGCTACCAGATAAAAATTTGCTTTCATGCACGTTCACCTTAAAATGCAGCCAACTCTTTGTAATTTTGCATGCTCATGATCCAGTTTGACCAAGTTTCATTGCGCCGTGGTGGGCGAGTCCTCTTTCAGAAAGCATCAATGCAGCTCCATCCTGGCTGGAAAATTGGCCTTACAGGCGTGAATGGTGCGGGTAAATCGACTTTGTTTGCCGCATTTCTGGGTGGCTTGGTTGCAGATGAGGGAAATCTAACTCGTCCAGCAGTTTGGACTGTGGCACACATGGCTCAGGAAATTAAAGCCTTAGAAATGCCAGCAATTGATTTTGTTTTGTCTGGTGACGAAGAATATTGGGACATTCAAGAAAAATTAGCGCATCCAGATCATCTGAGTAATGATGATTTAGCCAAATTACATGGTCGTTTTGATGAAATTCATGGCTATGCAGCACCTGCGAAAGCAGCCCAATTGATGGCAGGTTTAGGATTTCTTGATCATCAAATCCGTTTAAATGTGGCAAGCTTCTCGGGTGGTTGGCGGATGCGTTTAAACCTCGCCCGTACCTTAATGAGCCGCTCAGACCTACTGTTGCTGGATGAACCCACCAACCATTTGGATCTGGACGCAATTCTGTGGCTGGAAGACTGGCTTAAAGCCTATGAGGGCACGCTGGTGTTGATTTCACATGACCGTGACTTCCTTGATGCCATTACCGACCATATCCTGCACATCGAAAATCAGGAACTCATGCTCTATACAGGCAACTACTCCACCTTTGAAACCACCCGTAGCGAACGCTTGGCACAACAGCAACAGGCGTTTGAGAAACAACAGGAAACCCGTGCACATCTACAAAAATTTATTGACCGCTTTAAGGCCAAAGCCACCAAAGCCCGTCAGGCACAAAGTCGTATTAAACAGCTAGAGCGCATGCAACAGCTTGCGCCTGCGCATGTGGACACGCCATTTACCTTTAGCTTCCGTGAACCCAGCAAAATGAGTTCACCGCTGTTAAGTCTGGATATGGCGACAATTGGCTATGGCGATAAAATCATTGCTGAAAAAATCCGCCTGCAAATCACGCCAAGTTCACGCATTGGCTTGTTGGGGATGAATGGTGCAGGTAAATCAACCCTGATCAAAACATTGGTGGGTGATTTACCGCTCTTGGCAGGCGAGCGCAAAGCCTCTGAACTCTTGAACATCGGTTATTTTGCCCAGCATCAAATGGATGCACTGGATGCCAATGCCAGTCCAATGCTGCAACTGGCCCGCATTGCAGATAAACAAATCAGTGAAGCTTCCTTGCGCGCCTTTCTGGGTGGGTTTGGTTTTAGTGGTGAACGTATGGACACCCCATGCGAGAGCTTTTCAGGTGGTGAGCGCGCACGTCTGGCATTGGCCCTAATCGTATGGCAACGCCCAAATGTATTGATTCTGGACGAACCCACCAACCATCTGGACCTGGATATGCGTCATGCCCTGAGTATGGCATTGCAGGACTTTGAGGGTGCTGTGGTGTTGGTCTCGCACGAACGCCAACTGATTGCCAGCGTCTGCGATGATTTACTGTTGGTTCATGCAGGCAAATGCACAGAGTTTGAGGGCGATTTACAGGATTATGCGAAATGGTTGCGTGAAGCGCGCCAACAGCAGATCAACGCTCAAAATGCCCTACAGCAACAAAGCAGCAATGCACCCGCCTCAACTGCAAAAGTGGATAAGGAAGCCCAGCGAAAAGAGGCTGCCCGTCGCCGTGAACTGACCCGCCCGATTCGCAAGAACATCGAAAGGGTTGAGGCACAGATTGACAAGGTTCAACCGCGTTTAGCAGAGATTGAACAGGCTTTGGCGGATAGTGCCCTGTATGAAGCGAATCGAAAAGATGACTTGATCAAACTCATGAATGAGCAAAATGATTTAAAGGCAAAACTAGAACAATTCGAAGAACAATTGCTCACCTTCATGATGGAGTTAGAAGAATTAGAAGCGTCATTTACGCATTAATTTAAAAATATAGATCCATATATTTACTGCATAGAAATATATGGATCTTAGATTCATGTAGATATTTAAAAACCTTTAAGCCTGTTCCCAAGCTCAAATCAACATCCCCGTAACATAAATCTGTATTGAATAATGTTATTCTTTTATCTCACTTTTTAATCTCGATTAAAATTTGAATTTTCTCAAAAAATTGAGCTTTGGCTTCAGGCTAGATATACTCAAGCCCCATTATTGTAATGTTATCACCTACGAATGAATCTTGAGGGTTAGATTCGTTTAATATTTTTTGTACTGCAATTTGCTGAGTACGTTATTTGGGACACTACAAACTGAATGAACTCTTTAGACTTTCTTTTTAATTTCGAACACTTCCTGCCAATCCTAGTTCAGGAATATGGTTTATGGATTTATGCCATCCTGTTCCTGATTATTTTTTTAGAAACAGCTTTTGTGTTTATGTTCTTTTTGCCAGGCGACAGCCTGTTGCTGACCGTAGGTGCCTTGTGCTCCATGATCGAGATCATGCATCTTGGTTATATGATCAGCTTGCTTTTTGTTGCCGCAACCCTGGGTTATATGGTCAATTATCATATTGGCCGTCATTTTGGTGACCGTATCTTTAATATGGAATCTCGCTTCATCAAACAAGAATACCTACAAAAAACCAATGTGTTTTTCTTAAAGCATGGTGGGAAAACTATCCTTCTTGCCCGCTTCATTCCTTTTGCACGCTCATTTGCACCGCTAGCAGCAGGTTCAAGCAATATGAATTATACGCACTTTGTAGTTTACAATATCCTAGGTGCGTTGCTGTGGATCAGTGTTCTAGTTACTGCAGGTTATTTATTTGGTCACGCGATTATTCAAGTGAGTGATTTGGTAGATAGTTAATCCTTTAGTGTTCCACGTGAAACCTTCCCTGCTAGTTTTCAAAAAAAAGACGATGCTCCAAGGCATCGTCTTTTTTTACATTCAGAATTTAAGCGTCAATATCTGCATTGAGTGCGTTTTCTTCAATGAAGGCACGACGAGGTTCAACATCATCACCCATGAGACATGAGAACATACGATCCGCCTCAATCGCATCATCAATGGTCACTTGCAACATATTGCGATTTTCAGGATCCATCGTGGTTTCCCAAAGCTGCTCGGCATTCATCTCACCCAGACCTTTATAACGCTGGATCATCATGCCACGGCGTGAGTCCTGCAAAATATGCTGCCATACCTGATGGAAACTGTTGACCTGAATACGGCGCTCACCTTTTTGCAGATAAGCCCCCTCTTCAAGCAGCTTGAACCAGCTCTTGGCATTTTTCAGCAAACGTGCATATTCAGCAGAATTGAGCAGACCTGCATCCAGCAAATAGGCATGTGGCAAGTTATGTACATATACCGTGACACGCGGCCAGTAGTGTGCCGATTTTTCACCCAGGGAGTTTTCACGTTCAAATGATTCCAAGGTAATTTCAGGGCGCAAACTTGGCTGTAATTTTTCAATTGCCACACGCAATTGCTCAGCCCATGATTCCACATAGTCACGCTCATGGTTGTGGTCAGCCTTAAATGCCTCTAGCTCAAGCAGGCCATCCAGCAGGCTCGCAGGATAACGCTGAGTGAGGCGCTGCAAGCTCTTCTGTGACACCTGATAATCCGCAATCACACTCGCCAATGCCGCACCAGTAATTGCAGGTGCTTCCGCACTGATATGCAAGGCAAGCTCATCAATTGCATTGGAGATCAAAAACTCTTCCAGTGCATCATTGTCCTTGATGTATTGTTCGTGCTTGCCTTTCTTCAATTTGTACAGTGGTGGCTGGGCAATATAGATATAACCACGCTCAACCAGCTCTGGCATTTGACGGAAAAAGAACGTCAACAACAAGGTACGGATGTGTGAACCATCCACGTCCGCGTCAGTCATGATGATGATTTTATGATAACGTAACTTATCTGGATTATATTCTTCACGCCCGATGCCACAGCCTAAAGCCGTAATTAGCGTCCCGACTTCCTGACTGGAAATCATCTTGTCAAAGCGGGCACGCTCAACGTTGAGGATTTTACCTTTCAACGGCAAAATCGCCTGCATCTTACGGTTACGGCCCTGCTTGGCACTACCACCCGCAGAGTCACCCTCGACCAGATACAGTTCAGACAAGGCTGGATCTTTTTCCTGACAGTCCGCCAATTTTCCTGGCAAACCCGCAATATCCAGCGCACTCTTACGGCGGGTCATTTCACGGGCCTTACGCGCCGCATCACGGGCACGCGCTGCATCAATGATCTTACCTGCAATCGATTTCGCTGCTTGTGGATTTTCCAGTAAATAAGCAGAAAACTCTTTGTTCATGGCCTGCTCTACCGCAGGTTTTACTTCACTCGAAACCAATTTTTCTTTGGTTTGCGATGAGAATTTTGGATCTGGCACTTTCACTGAAACAATCGCGGTCAAGCCTTCACGAGCATCATCCCCTGTAACAGCAACTTTTTCTTTCTTTAAAATATTTTCACTTTCAAGATACTGGTTCAAACCACGGGTTAACGCCGCACGAAAACCTGCAAGGTGTGTACCACCATCTTTTTGTGGAATGTTGTTGGTAAAGCAGCGTACATTTTCCTGATAGCTGTCATTCCACTGCAAGGCAACTTCGACGGTAATCCCGTTTTCAGCATCAGCCGTGAAATGAAAAATATCATTCAGATGGGTCTTGCCTTCGTTAATGTATTTAACGAATTCAGACAGGCCACCCTCATAATCGTAGACGTGTTCAAGGTTGATCCGTTCATCACGCAATACAATCCGTACACCTGCATTGAGGAATGAAAGCTCCCTTAAACGGCGTGCCAGAATATCAACATTGAAAATGGTCTGGCTAAAGGTCAACTCACTTGGCCAGAAACGTACAACTGTACCTGTACGCTCTGTTTCACCCACCACCTTTAATGGATATTGTGAATCACCATGCTGATATTCTTGCTCGTGAATTTGACCCGCACGATAAATCGTCAACTGTAGTTTTTTCGACAAGGCGTTGACAACCGACACTCCTACACCATGCAAACCACCCGACACCTTATAGCTGTTGTCATCGAACTTACCGCCCGCATGCAGGATGGTCAGGATCACTTCTGCCGCAGACACGCCCTCTTCAGGGTGTATGTCGGTTGGAATACCACGTCCGTTATCCGACACGCTGACCGATTCATCCTCATGGATGGTCACCAGAATTTCGTCACAATGACCCGCCAGGGCTTCATCAATGGCATTATCCACCACCTCAAACACCATATGGTGCAGACCAGTACCATCATCGGTGTCACCGATATACATCCCAGGACGTTTACGAACCGCGTCTAATCCACGTAATACTTTAATACTAGAGGAATCATAAGCCTTTTCATTTGTTTGTTCTGTTTGAGAGACTGATTGAGACTCTGAACTCATGGTTACTCCCTAGTAATATTGATCTATTTGAAGATGAGAAAATAAAATTATGGTGCAGCAAGACTGACTTGACCGTGAACAACATGGAATAATTGAAAAGGAATCGACAAATCATGTAAGTGTTTTAATACCGACGCATGGTCCAGGGTGGTCATAAAAACCTGACTTCCCAGCTGACTCAGTCGCTCAATTAAACGCTGTTGTGCGGCTACATCCAACTCTGCTGTCAGATCATCCAATAATACCACAGTTTCCTTGTTGCTCGCATGCAGCATTGCAATTTGTGACAGTTTTAATGCCATGATTAACAACTTTTTTTGCCCACGGGACAACACATCCGCAGCATCACTGCGCAGGGCATCGCCACCCGTTTTTAAACGCAGGTCGGCACGGTGTGGACCATACTCAGTATAGCGCCGTTCCAGATCTTTTTGATGCTGCTGCACCAGATCGTGTAGCAGTCCCTGCTCGGTATGAAAACCTGGATTGTATTCCAGCACAATCTCCAGATCAGGCAACAACTGCTTTAAATCTTCCTGAAAAAAATAGTTCCATTGCTCCACAATGCTGACCCGTTGTGAATTCAAAATTTCACCATAGTCACTCAGCATCTTGTTCCAGGGTTCAAAATCAGCCAAGGTCAAGTTACGCCGTGACTTCAGCAGACTGTTCCGCTGCTTTAATGCACGTGAATAATATTGCCAGGCAAAATAGAACTCAGGTTCCACGTGGAACATCAACCAGTCCAGCAGTTGCCGCCTTGGTTTAGCTCCATGATCAATGATATCTGTACTTTGTGGGTCAATATGCTGCAAAGGCAGCAGTTTTGCCAACTGCCCCTGCGTGGCAATGGTATCACCATTGACCTTGATCAACTGCTCACCAGAAGCCAGCTTTTGCATACCAATCCGTTCACTGGCGGATTGGGCAAAAACAAGCGCATCGTCTGCATTGTACTGAATGTAATGTTTTGGTATATGGGTACGGAATGATCGGCCTGTCGCCAATAAATGAATGGCTTCCAGAACTGAAGTTTTTCCAGAACCATTTGCGCCGTAAAAAATATTAAACGGTTGCAACTCGCCGAGTGCAACCGCCTTTAAATTACGTACACGTTCGATATTTAAACGCGTGATTTGCATGTTTAAAAACTCAAACTATCAACTGTGATTAAACCCGCATCGGCATCACGACATAGGTTTGGTCTGGCTGGGCTGGATCCTGCACCAGCACCGACTGATTGGCTTCAGTCATGCTCATCTTGACATCATCACCATCCAGCACACTCAGGACATCCAGAATATATTGTGCATTGAATGACATCTCCATCGGTGCATCCTGATATTGAATAACCAAGTCTTCACTGGCCTCATCCTGCTCAGGGTTGTTGGCACGCAACTGCAATGTATCCTGACTAAAATTCAGGAAAACCCCACGTAGTTTTTCATTACTGAGAATCGCCACGCGTTGCAGTGACTGTTTAAACACATCATGGGCAATCAGCACATGCTTATCACCACCACGCGGAATCACACGGCGATAATCTGGGAACTTGCCATCAATCAGCTTGGTGGTAAAACGAACAGTGATATCACCCTGCTCCTTATCACGGCTTGGCGTATTGATGGTGATATTTAACAGTTCACGGCCAATCAACAAGGTCAGTTGCTCATCCTCAATACTGAGTAAACGCTGTAATTCACCAACCGCCTTACGCGGAACAATCGCCTGAATCGATGCAGATGCTGTCGATGTAGCCGACACTTCACACAATGCCAAACGGTGACCGTCTGTTGTGACTGTACGCAATTGATTTTGATCAATTTCCAACAATGTACCCGTCAGATAGAAACGAACGTCCTGAACCGCCATGGCGAAAGAGGTTTTTTCAAACAATCTTTTTAATTCACGCTGTGTGACCTGCACCTGTGTACCCTGACTGTTTTCAGTCGTCAGTAATGGATAATCCTCGGCAGGAAGCGTACCCAGAACAAAGCGGCTATTGCCTGATTTCAGGATACAACGCTGGTCTTCAGTAATTTGTAGGTCAATCAAGGCTGCTGTCGGGAGGGATTTACAAATTTCGACCAGTTTACGTGCTGGAACAGTCGTTTCGCCAGCCTGCAAACAGGCACCCTCAGCCAGCGTGGTGCTTGCCACCAGTTCAACTTCCAAATCAGAACCCGTAATGGTTAAAGCCTGTTGAGTGGTTTGAATTTTGACATTAGAAAGAATATTCAAGGTGTGACGACGCTCAACCGCCCCCACCACATGCGATAAAACATTGAGTAAACTTTCTTTAGCGATTTTCAAACGCACGATTTATTCCTCTTACAACAGAAGCCGATATGAATGTTAGCAGTGTACTATGCTGCACTTAAAAGCAGTTTGCAACTCTGAAAAATGAATTAACTTTGTAAAAGACGCAGCAGGTTTTTATAGTCTTCATTAAAAATTGGATCTTGCTCACGTAGGCTAGCCACTTTTTCACAGGCATGCATCACTGTACTGTGGTCACGCCCACCAAATGCCATGCCAATCTCTGGAAAACTGTCACCTGTCAGTTCACGCGCCAACCCCATTGCCAACTGGCGTGGGCGTGCATAGATACGAGTACGTTTTGGCCCCACCAGTTCCTTGAGTGGAATACGGAAATATTCACTGACCACACGCTGAATGTTTTCCACACTGATGGTACGGGCACGAATTGCCAACACGTCTTTCAAGGACTCACGCACCACATCCAGATCAATGGCTGTCCCCTTGAAACGGGAAATAGCCACCACCTTATTCAATGCCCCCTCAAGCTCACGCACATTGGCAACCACTTGCTGGGCAATAAACAGGGCACAGTTGCGGGGTAAATCGACACCACTGTTTTCAGCTTTCTTCAATAGAATTTCAATACGGGTTTCAATATCTGGTGGTTCAACCCCCACCGACAATCCCCATGAAAAACGAGAGACCAAACGCGGATCAAGCTCAGTTAATTCTTTTGGATAACGGTCAGATGTTAAAATAATTTGTTTAGATTCATCGAGTAAAGCATTAAAAGTATAGAAAAACTCGACCAAACTCGCCTCTTTACCTGCGAGTAAATGAATATCATCGACCAACAACAAATCTAAAGAACGACAATTTTTCTTAAATTCTTCAACCTTACCTTTTTGTAGTGAACTGACAAAATCCTGTACAAAACTTTCCGAGGTCATATACATCACACGCGCATTTGGCTTGGCTTGTAACAGCGCATTTCCGACAGCTTGCATCAAGTGTGTTTTACCCAAACCTGTTGGACCATATAAAAATAAAGGATTGTGCTGAGACGCACCAAGCTGGGTCAAAACCTTGCGGCAGGTTTCCGCAGCCATCTGGTTGGAACGGCCTTCCACAAACAGTGAAAAAGTGAATTGCGGGTTGAGCTGTCTTTTCTTTGGTGATTTCGCTGTGTTTTGACTTGGCTGGACCAGATCAGGCTCTTTCTTGATACGTGTTGGAGTAGTCTGGGTATTTAAAGCGGCAGTCGTGGTTGCTGGCTGCTCACTGGAAGACAAAATCGTACCAGGGCGGGAATCAACCAGGATCTCAACCTGACGAATCCGCCCTTCAGACAACTGTTCCGCCAAAATTGAAATGAGTTCCAGATGATTATCTTGAATATAACGTGTCCAATAAGGGTTAGGTGCGTATAAACGCATGACTCCATCAACCTCTTCGGCAACCAAAGGACGAATCCACATCGCAAAGACGTTATCAGAGAGCTCTTGTCGCAAGCGAGTTAAGCAGTCTGTCCAGAGCATGTGCATCCCCTATCTATCCATTTTAAATTCAAAAATAAAAACCGTTACCCTCATCTTTCAAAGGGGTCGCCATTCTAACCAAGTTATCCACATCTGTCAGGACAATTTATGAGACTTTCGCTGAAAAAGACAGCATTTGTTTATAAATTTAAATTCAAAACCGCATGTGTATAACTTTTTGCACAAGCTGTGGATAATTTTAAGCTCAAAGTTATCCACAAACTATATTATTGATAAAAACATGCTTATCCACAGCATAAATTTATGTTTATTCAAAAAAAAACACCACTTTCCACAGAATAAATCGACACTAATAAGAATAAATTTAAATTTTAAAATTTGAATTTACTTATAAGGTTTACCTGTTTTGTGGATAACTGAGCATATCGAAATTTAAATTCAAAATCCAAGAATTAAATTTAAATTAGAAAGCGGGTTGTTGATAAACCTGTTTGTAAACTGGGAAAATAAACGAATGCTGATATAATTTAACCAGATAGCTTGTGTATATTTTTTGTTTTCAATAAAAGCATGTAACTGCATGCAGGTTTATTGCTTCAAAACAGAACAAACAAAATGTAAAGTTTTTGATTTTCCATTGACAGCGTAAACATTGCACAATAAAATCGCGGACCTTTATAGAAAGATCATTTTGGGAGTTTCGATATGAAACGTACTTTCCAACCATCTGAATTAAAGCGTAAACGCGTTCATGGTTTCCGCGCTCGTATGGCTACTAAAGCAGGTCGTCAAGTTTTAGCTCGTCGTCGTGCAAAAGGTCGTCATAGCTTAACTGTTTAATACTGTTAAGCTGACCAGATTTGGGTGATGGCACTTTACAGTTTCGGCATTGAATCTCGTATTCGTTGTGCTGCAGATTATAAAAGTGTGTTTGATGGTGCACTTTTTAAAGTGCACCAGCCCCATTTCCTTTTTTTAGCAAAATTAACCGAACAGCCAAATAGCCGTTTGGGTATTGTCGTTGCTAAAAAGAAAGTACGTCGTGCTCATGAACGAAATCGAATAAAACGTCTTGCTCGGGAGAGCTTTCGCTTACACAAAGTGCAATTTAATGCTGATATCGATATTGTGGTAATGCCTAAAGTTGGTATAGAAGCAATCGCAAATCAAGAATTACATCAACAATTAGAGTTTGCTTGGCAAAAATTACAACGCTTAGCAAAAAAGCATTCAAAAGCTGTTATAACATCTTCACAAAATTAGAGATCTCCAATGGTACAATTACTACATTGGTTGATAAGATGTTACCAGATTGCTATTAGTCCATTATTGGGTCCTCGTTGTCGCTATATTCCTACCTGCTCGCAATATGCGATTGAAGCATTGCAAACACACGGTGCGGTCAAAGGTGTCTGGTTATCGACTAAACGAATTTGCCGTTGTCATCCTTGGGGCGGCTCAGGCTACGATCCAGTACCACGCAAAGCACTTCGTTTTATTTCGTTTCATCAAATAGATTCTCAAATGCATCACGTTGCTGTACCCTTTCGTGATCGTTTATTCAAGCAAAATCTCTCTAACCATTTGGGATTATAGATATGCAACAATGGGCCAGATTTGCAATTCTTGGAGCCATGTTTGTTACCGCATATTTGCTTATTTTGGCTTGGCAAAAAGATTATGGTCATGCTGCACCAGCACCGCAACAACAAGCGGCTGCTGTGACTGCACATGAAGTATCTGCAGATTTGCCAAACGCTCAAAATGCAACAGCGGCTTCAGACTTGCCACAAGCAAATGTGACTGCATCACAAACCACAGAACATAATACATCTGTGAGTCAGCAACTGATTTCAGTACAAACTGATCTTTATCATCTGTGGATCAATCCAAAAGGTGGTGATATTGTCCGTATTGAATTGTTAAGCCATGATGAAAGCAAAGACAGCGATAAACCGTTTGTCATGCTGGAAAGCGATGCGAAACGTACCTACGTCGCTCAATCGGGGTTAATTGGTTTAAATGGACCAGATAGCAGCCGTGGCGGTCGTCCAATGTATGATGTTGAGAAAACAGCATACACCTTGGCAGATGCGAAAAGTGTAGCGTCGAAAGATGGTAAAACACATCAAGTATTGACTGTGCCGTTGGTATTTAAAACACCTGAAGGTGTGGAAGTGATTAAATCGTTCACTTTCACGCAAGGTGATTACCCAATTACTGTTAAACATCAAGTTGTTAACCGTAGCCAGCAAAACTGGCAAGGTCAAATGTTTGGTCAGCTGAAACGTGATAATTCTGATGATCCAGGGAAGTCTTCTCAAGGTATTTTCACACTAGGTACCTATCTAGGTGGAGCATGGGGTACACCTGAAGAGCCATATAATAAGTTAAAATTTGCCAATTTTAATGACGAAAAATTAAATGTTGAAGCCAAAGGCGGCTGGGTTGCCATGGTTCAGCATTATTTTGTGAGCGCATGGATTCCTGGGAATTTAAAACTCACTCAGGCCGATGGTCAGCCATATAATGCAAAATTAGAGTCACGTCAGTCTACGGACGGCATGAATATCATAGGCTTCACCTCTCCAGTGATCAATGTACCTGCAGGTACTTCAATGGAAGTGGATGCTAAACTGTATTCAGGTCCAAAAATCCAATCTGAACTCAAAGACTTGGCTGCTGGTTTAAACCAAACTGTTGATTACGGTTGGTTATGGCCAATTGCGAAATTATTGTTCTTGGGCTTGCAATTCTTCCATAACATTATTGGTAACTGGGGCTGGTCAATTATCTTATTGACGATCTTGGTGAAGTTGATTTTATGGCCACTTTCTTCAAAAAGTTATCGTTCGATGGCGAAAATGCGTGTGATTGCACCAGAAATGCAACGCATGAAAGAAGAATTTGGTGAAGACCGCATGCGTTTCTCACAAGAAATGATGGCGCTCTATAAGCGTGAACAGGTTAACCCTCTGTCTGGTTGCTTGCCATTGCTATTGCAAATGCCAATTTTCCTAGCCTTGTATTGGGTATTGATGGAATCGGTTGAACTGCGTCATGCACCGTGGTTAGGTTGGATTCAAGATTTATCTGCGATGGATCCATGGTTTATCTTGCCGTTGATCATGGGTGTCACCATGTATGTTCAGCAGATGCTTAACCCACAACCAACGGATCCAATGCAGGCAAAAGTATTCCGTATCATGCCAATCATGTTTACGGTATTCATGTTGTTCTTCCCTGCGGGCTTAGTGCTTTACTGGATCGTCAACAATAGTATTACCATTTTGCAACAATGGTTTATTAACAAAAGCGTCGAAAAAGACCGTCTCAACAAGGTTGAGCCGAGCGCTTAAGTCCGAACTTTTACTGAATAAATCCGCTTAAGATGGTAATCTTGGGCGGATTTTTCTTTATCTGTATTTAGGGTTCCTGTTTCATAACCCTTGTGTTTTTTAGGTGAATTTAACATGCAACATCAAACCACAATTGCTGCGATAGCTACCCCATTAGGTCGTGGTGGTGTGGGCGTGATTCGACTTTCTGGACCAAAAGCTTATGCGATTGCAGAACAGTTGACCCATAAACAATTACCTGCTCCACGTATGGCAGGTTTCCGTCAGTTTTGTGATGCCGATGGCTCAGTGATGGATGAGGGGATTGTGTTGTGTTTTCCAAACCCTCATTCGTTTACGGGCGAAGATGTGGTGGAATTACAGGGGCATGGTGGCCCTGTTATCCAAAATGCTTTGCTGGCACGTTTGCTCGATCTGGGCGCGAGTGCTGCAAAAGCGGGTGAGTTTTCTATGCGTGCCTTTGAAAATGGCAAAATGGATTTAGTACAAGCAGAAGCAATTGCCGATTTGATTGATGCCACTTCACAGGCGGCAGCACGTTCTGCCGTTCGCTCTTTGCAAGGTGTATTCTCAACCAAAATTAATACAGTTTTAGAAAAACTCATTCACTTACGTTTGCATGTTGAAGCTGCGATTGATTTCTCTGAAGAAGAAATTGATTTCCTTGCTGATGGCAAGATTTTGGCTTTGTTGGATGAGGTACAGGACTCAGTTCAAGCGGTACAGCAGTCTGCTCGTCAAGGACAGCTATTACGTGAAGGTTTACAGGTGGTAATTGCGGGTAAACCAAATGCGGGTAAATCGAGCCTGTTAAACGCACTGGCGGGCCATGAACGTGCTATTGTGACGGATATTGCAGGCACCACCCGAGATGTGCTGCATGAAAAGATCAGTTTGAATGGTTTGCCGATCACCCTAACTGACACTGCTGGTTTACGTGAAACGGGCGATATTGTCGAGCAGGAAGGGATTCGTCGTGCGATCAAGGAAATTGAACAGGCGGATTTATTGCTGTTGGTGTATGACTTGAATCAAGGTGATGAGCCATTGCAATTAGCGCATGAATATTTTTCAGAGCATCTTGAGCCAAAACGTTTGCTATTGATTGGCAATAAATGCGATTTAACGGGGCAAGATGCCACATTACGTGATTATCAAGGCTTCCGTCATATCAGTGTCTCCGCAAAACAAGATATGGGGGTTCAGGCACTCATAGAGGCGATTACAGCGCATGCGGGCTTCCAGCCTGAAGAAGACACCTTTATCGCCCGAACACGTCATTTAGATGCAATGAAGCGTACTCAGCGCTATCTTGCAGAAGCACGTGAGCAGTTAGTTGTGTTTAATGCAGGTGAATTGGTCGCAGAATCATTGCGACTGGCTCAAAATGCGTTGGGCGAAATCACTGGTGATTTCAGTGCTGATGATTTACTCGGAAAGATTTTTGGTTCATTCTGTATTGGAAAGTAATTTGAACCTATTTTATTGGCTCTAGACTAGCAGATTACCCTTAATTTTACCTAATTAGATTCCTTGAAAATAGTTTTTATCAAAACGAATTTTAAGCATCATTGTGAATCTGGATATGACCCAATGAACGCTTGTGGTGGAATTATTCCAAAATTTAATGCGATGATCTACCTTATTCTGGTTTTATCCGAATAGCCGTAAAACCTCGGGGTTTAGCCCGAGGATATAAGGCTGCAATCCGCTAGTCCCCCTTGTGGGGATTAGCTAGGATTGCTAAAAACATTTGGATCTAGTAATCCATGTGCTATGATAATTATGTTGTATATTTTTAGTCAGCAGACTGATACAACACGAAAAAAACAGTTTTCCCCATTGTAATCCGTGCGCTCTTTGCAATCCGAAAGGTAGGACTACATTGGAATAAGAAGCAGAGAACTATAGTATCTGTTTCGTGGCAGGACATTGCCATCTAGCAGTAGGAATCCCCCTCCTTTAGGTCGGGGAGGATGTCAAATTTATATGTCAACATGTTGTGATATTTATTGTTAGTTTATTACCAAACTGGAATGTGTATTAAGGAGTTTCTTTGAGAATCAACGGAAGTGTTTCACGTTGAACACAGATACAACTGGGTCTTTGAATATGAAAATCTATGATTTTAGAATGAATGTTCCACGTGGAACTTTTTGACACAGGTTAGATTTTGGTTGTGACTGAGTAAGCTGTGCAATTTATGAGGATAAGCTTGATTAGAATAGCGCTAATTTTGAGTTGAGTATGAGACATGTTGAAAAGAATTGCTTTATTTTCATTATTGAGTTGTGCGTCTGCGATGATTTTTGCAAATGTAGAAACCTTAAAAAATAATTTAAATCAGCAATATCCCAATATTCATGTTAGTAATATTCAAGCAACAGAAATGACAGGACTATACAGTGCCAATTTAGATAATCAGATTATTTATTTGGATGAAAATGCCCAACATATGTTTATTGGTTCGATGGTTCGTTTAAAAGATCAAAAGAATCTGACCAAGGACTTGGTTCTAAAGCAAAATTCAATTGACTGGAAACAATTACCTTTAAAAGATGCAATAAAAACGGTAAAGGGCAATGGCAAACAGCAGCTCGCTATTTTTTCAGATCCGAATTGCCCCTATTGTAAGAAATTAGAAGCTGAACTGGATAAGCTCAATGATGTCACCATTTATACGTTTATCTATCCATTAAAAGCACAATCAATTACGGTTTCAAAATCGATTTGGTGTGATCCTAACCAAGCTTACGCGTGGAAAAACTTATTGCAGAAGAATGCACAGCCTAAAGAAAAAACCTGTGCCAACCCGATTGAGCGTAATCTGGCACTGGGACGTAAACTGGGCGTTGAGGGCACCCCTACCCTGATTTTTGAGACGGGTTTTAAAATGACGGGTGTACGGAGTGCCGAGGAAATTCAGTTGATCTGGAAAGAACTGGGCTTATAAATAAACAACTCCCAAACCATTACACCATGAATTGGGAGTATTCAAACGGTTTAGGCTTTTTTGCTGACCAGATTGTAAATAAACAGAACAATCACTGCACCAATCACAGAGGCAATAAATCCTGCCGCCGAATTTTCGCCGTATAGGCCCAGCAAACGGCCACCGTAGGTTGCCAGCAACGAACCTGCGATACCCAGCAGGGTGGTTACAATAAAGCCTGCCTTGTCATCTCCAGGGTGCAACGCACGGGCAATCAAACCCGCAAAGAAACCCACTACAATCGCCACAATTAGAGACCACATTGTCTTTTCTCCTTGTTTTAACAACGGTATTCATAATTATCCTGCTTGATTAGAGCAGCTTTTGTCTGTAGTGGATTGCCCACTTATGTCGTATTTTTGTGCAGTCTTTAGCAGTGTTTGATTAATGGGGCGATATAAAAAAAGGAGCTTTGCAGCCCCTGAGTAGAGCACGGCCTTTGGCCGCGCACAGGAATATGGATTTAAAGACCAATCTCACCAATAAATGGCAAGTGACGGTATTTCTGGTCAAAGTCGAGGCCATAACCCACAATAAAACGGTCCTCAACCTCAAAGCCTAAAAACTTCACTACCAGGTCAATCTCACGGCGTGATGGCTTGCTTACCAGCGTACACAGTTCAATTGAGTTTGGATTACGGGTTTTAAGCATCTCAACCACTTTGCTCAAGGTATTGCCCGAATCAATAATATCCTCAACTACCAGCACATCTTTACCATGAATCTCACCATCCAAGTCTTTCAGAATTTTGACATCACGGGTTGAAACAGTGCCACCGCCATAGCTTGAAACGGTCATAAAATCGAGTTCATGCGGCTTTTCAATGGCACGGCACAAATCTGCCATAAAAATGACTGAACCACGCAGTAAACCAATCAATACCAGTTCCTTGTCACTTTGAGCATAGTGTGCATTGATTTTTTCACCGAGTTGTTTCACTTTGGCTTGAATCTCTTCACTGGAAATCATAATGCGCATTGCAATGGTCATTGGCAGATTCCTAAAACGTAAAAAATGGGAAATAAAAAAGGTGTTGACCTGCAACACCTCGAAATCTTGAGCGAATATGCGAATTTTAAAACAAAATCACCGTTCATGCACCTTTTGATGGTGCAAAAAATGTATCCTTTTTCGGCTGATGACTGTCACGTCTCAGTAGTGCAGCACAGCAGCTTACCAATAAAATCCACCCAATTTTTCGTTTATTCAAAACTTTAGCTTTGGCTATAGGCTTTTTGTCCATAGATATAGGTTACCTCAATATTTCGGTCATCGCCCATGGTAAACAAGGCAAATAGGCTATCCTCGATTGACTTTGAACGTGACTGGCGCAGTTGCTGCAATGCGGTTGGCTTGAGATTTAACACCACAAAATCAGCTTCCTTACCCACATTAAAGTTACCGAGTTTGTCATCCAAGTCGAGGGCTTTTGCACCGCCCAGTGTTGCATGGTACAGCGATTCAAACGCGGACAATTTGTCACCTTGCAACTGTTGTACCTTGTAGGCCTCATTGACGGTCTGCAACAAGCTAAACGAGGTCCCTGCCCCAATGTCGGTCCCGAGACCGACTTTAACTTGCTGTTGCCATGTTTTTTTCAATGGAAACAAGCCACTGCCCAAAAACAGGTTTGAGGTTGGACAGAATGCAATGGCGGAGTCGGTGTCATGCATACATTGCCATTCTTGATCTTCCAGATGCACACAATGTGCAAACACCGAACGGTTTCCTGTTAAACCATAATGATGATAAACATCTAAATAACCCTTTTGTGCTGGGAATAAATCTTTAACCCATGCAATTTCATCTTTATTTTCGCTTAGATGAGTATGTACATAAACATCAGGATATTCAGCTTTGAGTTGCCTTGCTCTTTCAAGTTGTTCAGGTGTAGAGGTTGGTGCAAAACGTGGGGTAATGGCATATAAGGCACGTCCCTGACCATGCCATTTTTCAATCAATGCTTTGGAGTCGTTATAGGCACTCTCGGCAGTGTCACACAGTGCTTCTGGTGCATGACGATCCATCATCACCTTGCCCGCAATTAAGCGCATCTGCTGCTGTGCTGCGGCTTCAAACAAGGCATCCACCGATTCAGGATGCACGGTACAGAACACCAGTGCAGTTGTTGTACCATTTTTAAGCAGTTCCTCTACAAAGAACTTTGCAATCTGTTGTGCATAGGCTTTGTCCTTGAACTGGATTTCGGTGGGAAAGGTGTAGGTGTTGAGCCAGCTTAACAGCTGTTCACCATAGGCCCCGACCATTTCAGTTTGTGGGAAATGGATATGGGTGTCGATCATGCCTGGAATGATCAATTGTTCAGGATAATGCTGAACTTCGACATTGGCAGGAAGATGGGGCTGGGCATCATTCCAAGTGCCAAACCAGAGAATTTGACCTTGTTCAGCGATTAGCAAACCATCTTCGATATAACGAACCTGATCAATAATATCTTGTGCCTGGGAAACAGTTTTTTGGATATCCAGGAAGCGACCACGAACGACCGTGATGGGAGTAGTCAAAGTCATAACAACCTACAATGTTTTTCGTCGATTGTACCCGATTTTATTCAGCTTACTGGATTATTCGCCTAATTTAGGCCATTAAAACGTATGTAAATGTGAGTAATGAATTGAATCAATTCACTTTATTTTTGGGCGGAAATGGGTAAATTGTCAGCAATAATTATACCCTTTGAGAAAAATACATATGTATTACTGGAATACCAAGGCTTTCCCAGATCCATTCCCACGGGTAAAGCTTAAACAGGTTATGAATCGGGCGATTGTTCAGGTCAACAAAACCCTGCCCATCCCAGCCAATATTCTCCATCGACAGTTCAGAGACCTGTAGTTGCGCCTGATAAGCGGTATCCATCAGGTATTCCAGATTGCCCCAATCTTTTGGTGCTCAAGCTGCCAGTCGGTACGCGGTGCGAGGATTTTTCTTTTCATACAAAATTTCAGTTTTCCTGATCAGCCACCAAACGAAGAACCACCACGGCCAAAACCACCACGAACAGGTGAGGAGGCAGAGTAACTTTTTGACGTTGTTGAGATCATGGGCTGCCCGACACTAAGGTTGCTGCGCGGACGTAGGGTATTGCCGCGAAAGGATATTTCCCGATTGCCCTGATAATACTGTGGGCCGAGGTAACGTCCAGAACCAAAACTGCCGTATTATGTTTCTGATTAGGAAAGATAAAAGCTTTAAGCCGCCATATGATATTGATCTGTTTTTTAATGTACAGTCTATTTTTATGATTTAACTATTCAGGCACCTGAATTGATCAAATGCCTGAATTCAAATGATTAAGATTGCAACTGCTTTTTATTATGACGTAATGATAGATAAGCGGTGATACTGAGCACCAGCACAATAAAGCCCAATGAAATCCAGATTGGCATGTGGAACACATCCAGCAATAACATTTTCGTACCAATAAACAATAAGATGATGCCCAGTCCATATGGTAGGTAATGCAGTTTGGTTGCGGCACCAGCCAGCAGGAAGAACATGGCACGTAGGCCTAGAATTGCCATCAGGTTTGCAGTCAGGACAATGAACGGGTCACTGGTGACGGCAAAGATTGCAGGGATGGAATCCACTGCAAAGATCACATCGGAACCTTCAACCAAAATCAGAACTAAAAATAATGGTGTCGCCCACAACAAACCATCACGGCGAACAAAGAATTTTTCACCCTCAAGCTGTGGGGTAATCCGCATATGTTTACGTAACCATTTTAAAGTTTTGATATCTTCGATATTGGTTTCTTCGTCTTGTCCTTTTAGGAATTTGAAACCTGTATAGACCAAGAACGCACCGAAGATGTAAAGAACCCATGAAAACTCTTGAACGAACCATGCACCGATAAAAATAAAGATGGTTCTTAATACGATTGCACCTAATACGCCATAGAGTAAGATTTTACGTTGCAGTGCAGGTGGAATGGCAAATGCGGCGAAGATCATCAGCCAGACGAAGACGTTGTCAATCGCCAGTGATTTTTCCAGTAGATAACCTGCGAAGTATTCCATGGTTTTTTGATTCGCAAGGGTGAGCCCTACTGTTTGCTGTAGATAGAGCCACAAACCTCCACCAAACAGCACCGCCACAGTGACCCAGGCCGCACTCCAGTAGGCAGCCTGCCTGATCGGAACATCCTGACCCTGTTTTTGTTTAAAGCCTAAAAAATCGACCAGTAGCATGACCGCCACAATGCCGAAGAACACCACATACAGCCATAGATTGCCGATAGTTTCCATCACAACTCCTTATCTGGCAAATGGACATAAAAAAACCCTGACCAGTTGCCAGATGAATGAAATAAAACATCTGTTTCAACATGATCAAGGTCTTGCCTACATCATCATAAAGGATGATGCTCAGAGTCCGACTTTTTGCAAAGTGTAATGACGAAGCTCTGACACCTAAGTATTTAAACTACACTACCTAAGTTTGGAGGAGGCTACTCCCCTTGTCAAATTCTGTTATGGATGATGACATCCAAATATAGCTATAGAATTACACACTTTTAAACAATGTGCAAATCTTCATCAAATAAATTGTGATTAAAAATCTTTAGGATTTCGTTGCGTAAAAATTGATGGCGAGGATTGTGCCGAACTGTGTCATGCCAATACATGCCCATCTTAATTTTAGGTAATTCGATGGGTAGCGGATGAATATTTAAATTTTCTGCATAATGCAGATGTTTAAGGATACTTTGTGGAATGGTCAGGATGGCATTTGGATATTGCGCCAGTACCTGCAAGGCGGTTGCATAGTGCTGGCAACGCAGGAAAATTTGACGGGACAATTGTTGGCGGTTGAGATAAATATCTTCAAGCAATAAGCCTGTGCGCCTTGATGATACACCGATATGTGGTGCGGAGAGATAGTGTGTTAAATCCATCTGCATTTGCTGTGTACACACCACAAAATAATCGTCAATTAAGTTTTCAAACTGTAAATTGGCTTGATACGGTTGCACCAGATCAATCACAAAATCAATTTGTTGAGCTGAAAGATCAGCCAGCATATTCTTTCGATCAAGTTTGGAACTCAAAAACTGAATATTGAGATTGAGTTGGGCGAAATGATGCACCAGTTGAGGAAAAATAATCGGTTCAATTTCATCATGAATTGCGATTTTCAAGCTTTGTAGCATGACAGGATCAAAGTCGTGTTGTGGAATCGCAATATTTTGAATCGTTGATAACGCCGTTTGAATCGGCTGATAAATTTGTTCGGCAAAAGGTGTGGGAAGCATTTTTTGCCCACTGCGCACAAATAATTCATCTTTAAGTTGCTGACGCAAACGTTGTAAAGCATGACTGACCGCAGATTGACTAATACAAAGAAGTTGAGCTGCCTTAGAAATACTTTTTTGTTCAAAAATCGCAATAAAAAGAGGATACAGATTGATATCAATACGATGAAAGTGAGCCACTTCCAGTGGGTTGGTATTATGAATCTGATTCATAGTTTTGCATAAAATAAAATCATTTCATTCATAATAAATTTTCGCTTATGGTGATGTAAAGCAGCGAATCAAGCTTCGCCAAATTTTTACTTTAAGGGAAATGATGATGTTTGCATTATCTGAACGTGCGCAGGATTTTATTACACGAACGCAAGCTTTTATTCAACAAGAAATAGAACCCATTGAAAAAGCATTTTGGGATGAAGTGCATCAACTCAATGTCGATGGTGACTGGACTAAATGGCAGTGGCCAGCTCAACTCGAACAACTCAAAACCAAAGCCAAAGCAGCAGGCTTATGGAATATGTTCTTGCCTGATGCTGAACTGGGTGCAGGTTTATCGGTACAGGAATATGCACATATTGCTGAATTGACGGGACGTAGTTTACTTGCTCCGACAGTATTTAACTGTAATGCACCTGATAGTGGCAATATGGAAGTGTTATGGCGCTATGGTAGCGATGAGCAAAAACGACAATGGCTACAACCGCTGCTTGCTGGTGAAATCCGTTCAGTGTTCTGTATGACGGAACCCGCCGTGGCTTCCAGTGATGCCACCAATATGCAGGCCACGGCAGTGGTTGATGGCGATGAAATTGTTCTGAATGGGCGTAAATGGTGGTCATCTGGCTTGGGTGATCCTAATGCTAAAATCATTATTTTTATGGCTTATACGCCAGACTCCAACAAAGATCGTCATCATCAACACTCAATGGTATTGGTACCGATCGACACGCAAGGCGTGAGCATTGAACGAATGTTGCCTGTGTTTGGTGATTACGATGCACCGCATGGACATGGACAGGTCAGTTTTGACAATGTGCGCGTACCTGTGAGCAATTTTATTGGTGGTGCAGGTCAAGGATTCGAAATTGCTCAAGGACGCTTAGGGCCTGGTCGTATTCATCACTGTATGCGTTGTATAGGTGCAGCGGAAAAAGCGTTAGAACTCATGATTGATCGTGGCATGTCACGCAAGGCATTTGGTAAAGAAATTCTTAAACTTGGCGGCAATTTAGAACGTGTCGCGGAAGCCCGTGTGCAGATCGATCAAGCTCGCTTATTGACCCTGTACGCCGCTTATAAGATGGATACCTTAGGCAATATGGCAGCACTCACCGAAATTTCTGCAATCAAAGTCGTTGCACCGACTGTATTGCAAAACGTCGTTGATATGGCGATCCAGATTCACGGCGGAGAAGGTGTATCACGCGATACTCCGCTGACAGCATTTTTCAATCAAGCACGTAGTTTACGTTTGGCTGATGGACCTGATGAAGTGCATAAAGGCATGATTGCTAAATTAGAATTGAAAAAACGTGGCTATGGTCGTTAATAAGGATAAAAAAATGACAATGATTGATATCGGCGGTCAGGTTCGTCACGGTGAAGAATTGGATATTTCCGCTGTTGAAAAGTGGTTAAAGGATCAGGGTGTTCAACTGCAAGGTCAAGCACAAGTCACTCAATACTCAGGAGGTGCTTCGAATTGGACCTATCGTTTGCAATACGACAATGCAGATCTAATTTTACGCCGTCCACCGAAAGGCACCAAAGCCAAATCAGCGCATGATATGGCGCGTGAATACAATGTGCAGAAGCATCTTGCACCGTTCTACCCTGTCCTGCCTGAAATGATTGCATTGTGTCAGGATGATAGTGTAATTGGCTGTGATTTCTATGTGATGAAACGGATTGAGGGTATTATTCCACGTGCCAATCTACCTAAAGAATTACAATTGGATCAGTCACAAGTTCAACAGTTGTGTTTGAATGTGCTGGATAAGCTGATTGAGTTGCATCAAGTGCCGTATCAGGGTACTGAGCTGGAAAAACTGGGCAAGGGCGATGGTTACTGCCGCCGTCAGGTGGAGGGGTGGGATGCGCGTTATAGTAAAGCGCTTACGCCAAATGTACCTGATTTTAGCTTTGTGCGGGAATGGCTACAGCAACATATTCCAGCGGATTCTAAAACTTGTGTCATTCATAATGATTGGCGTTTTGATAATGTCATTTTAGATCCACAACAACCAACTACAGTGATCGGAGTACTGGACTGGGAAATGGCGACTATTGGTGATCCGCTGATGGATTTAGGCAGTGCTCTCGCCTACTGGATTCAAGAAGATGACGATGCTTTGATGAAGTCTAGTCGTCGTCAACCGACCAATCTACTAGGCATGCTGACACGTCAACAGGTGGTAGACTACTACTTGGAAAAAACTGGTTTGCAACCTGCCAATTGGGCATTTTATGAAGTATTTGGTTTGTTCCGTTTGGCGGTGATTGCTCAACAGATTTATTATCGTTATTACCATCAGCAAACCGATAATCCAGCCTTTAAGGATTTCTGGATCATGATTCATGCCTTACATATTCGGGCACTTAAATTAATTGCACAAAACAATGCTGAAGCACAGCAGTTAATTCCTGAATATGGAGCGAAATTACAGGATATTTTAAAACGATGAGCACAATTTATCTGGTGCGACATGGGCAAGCCTCATTTGGTGCGGCAAGTTATGACCAGCTTTCGGCCAAAGGTGAACAGCAGGCACAGGTGGTGGGTGATTTTTTTAAGCAAACCCTGAAACATCCCCCACTGGTGGTTGCGGGTTCAATGCAGCGTCATCAACAAACCGCACAGTGGGCCTTGTCGAAAAGTTTCCATGATGCACCGATTCAAACCGAATCGGCATGGAATGAGTTTGATCACCAGCATGTGTTTTCCCAATACGAACCACGGTTTAATCAACCTGAATTGCTGAAACAGGATGTTGAACTGGTTGCCAATCCTCGTGCCTATCTGGGCAAAATTTTTGATGGTGCGATTGACCGCTGGATTGGAGCGCAATATGACCATGAATATCATGAGACTTGGTTAGGCTTTCAATCGCGTGTAGAAACTGCTTTGCAAACCCTGTGTGAGCATCTTGATGCGACACAACAGCGTCAAGCCGTGGTATTTAGTTCAGGCGGCGTGATTTCTGTGGCGGTTGGCAAGGTTTTGGGTTTGCATGCCAAACAGATTTTTGCACTGAACTGGTCCATCACCAATGCCAGTATCACCACGCTGCGTTGGGTGGATGGGCGTTTGCAGTTACTCAGTTTTAATGAGCATCACTACTTAAAAGCACATGATGCTGAACTTTTAACATGGATTTAAAAAAACAATAGGTGGCAGACATGGCAAAGACGATTTTAATTACAGGTGCAAGTTCAGGTTTGGGTGCAGGTATGGCGCGCGAGTTTGCAGCCAAAGGCTACAATTTGGCATTGTGTGCACGCCGTTTAGATCGCTTGGAATCCTTACAACAACAGTTGCAAACCCAGTTTGCAATTCAGGTCAACATCAAGGTACTGGATGTGACGCATTATGATGATGTGTTTACGGTGTTTAAAGCCTTTCAGCAAGAATTTGGGACGATTGACCGTATTATTGTCAATGCGGGTGTGGGCGATGGCCGCCGTATTGGTAAGGGCAATTTTGAAGTGAACCGAGCAACAGCGGAAACCAATTTTATCTCTGCCTTGGCACAGTGTGAGGCGGCCGTTGAAATCTTTAGGGCGCAGAATAAAGGGCATTTGGTGGTGATTTCCTCGATGAGTGCAATGCGTGGTTTACCGAAGCATTTATCGACTTATGCCGCCAGTAAGGCGGCGGTTGCACACTTGGCAGAGGGCATTCGTGCGGAGCTGTTGAATACGCCAATCAAGGTATCCACGATTTTTCCAGGCTATATTCGTACGGAAATGAATGAGGGTGCGAAAAAGCTACCATTTGAGGTGGATGAGAAAACGGGTTGCAAGGCTTTGGTGAAAGCGATTGAGAAAGCCCCTGTAAAAGCGTATGTACCACAGTGGCCGTGGTTGCCAATGGGGATAGCCATGAAGATTTTGCCTTTAAAACTGGTGAATAAATTGAGTTAAAGATTACTGTGGAGTCTTGCCGAGTTCTCATCTTATTTCAGGATAAACTTTCAGTTCGACCTACTTTTGTTTCGGCAAAAGTAGGCAAAACCATTGTCATCCACAAAACCTGACCACTTCTTTCAATAAATGAATTAATTGCAAAAACGGTATCTTTTTTATACCCCGCAGATTGTGGATGACATTTCCGAGTAGCATGTTTTTTGTCGAACTTAGGTTAAATTAATTTTTTGCTGATATTTACTATAGTGACGGCGGCATGGATGCCGCCTGTTTGGCAGGGGTCACATGGATGTACCCTCTGCTAAACAAAGGATTTTTGCTTACTTTTCATCCCTGAAAAGTGAGATATGCCTATACAAAAGGTATAGGTTTTTTCCTAATAAATGAGGCCGTGCAATACCTGTATTTACTAAGACAAAGCCGTAATCAATTTTTGGTGTAAACCACCAAAACCACCATTGGACATGATCACAACAGCATCGCCCTCGCCTGCTTCATTCACCACACGGGCAATGATCTCATCCAAAGAACGGCTGACTTCGGCCTTGTTTGAGGATGCGGCAATCACAGGTTGTAAATCCCAGTCCAAGCCCTCTGGTTGATACCAGATCACTTCATCGGCTAAACGGGCAGAATGCGCCAACCCATCTTTGTGGCTGCCCATACGCATGGTGTTGGAGCGTGGCTCAATGATCGCCCAAAGTTTACGCTCGCCTAAACGCTTACGTGCGCCGTCCAGTGTGGTTTCAATCGCCGTTGGGTGATGGGCAAAGTCATCATAGACTTCGATGCCACGCACCGTTCCCAATAGCTCCATACGGCGTTTTACTCCACCGAAGTTAGATAGGGCTTTACAAGCCTGTTCAATGGTTACACCCACATGCTGAGCAGCGGCAATGGTGGCTAAGGCATTTGCAACACTATGCTGTCCTGTCATATTCCATTTCACTTCGCCAATTACTTTGCCGTGTTCAAGCACGTTAAAATGGCTGCCATCGGCACTGATCAATTCAGCAGATAAAGCGGCTTGGTCATTTGCTTCAAGACTGGTACGAATGACAGGTGTCCAGCAGCCCTGTGCTAGTACTTCATCAATATTGCTTTCAGTAATCGGGGCAATAATACGACCCTCACTTGGAATGGTACGCACTAAATGGTGGAACTGTTTTTGAATGGCAGCCAGATCATCAAAAATATCGGCATGGTCAAATTCAAGGTTGTTTAAAATCGCCGTTTTAGGGTGGTAATGCACAAACTTGGAACGCTTATCGAAGAAAGCAGAGTCGTACTCATCGGCTTCAACACAGAAGTATTTGCCACCACCTAAACGTGCGCTTTCGCTAAAACCCAATGGTACGCCACCGATCAGGAAACCAGGATTTAAACCTGCCTGATCCAGCACCCAAGCCAGCATGGTCGTGGTTGTGGTTTTACCATGTGTCCCCGCCACACCGAGTACATGCTTGCCCTGCAAGACATGATCTGCCAAAAACTGTGGACCAGAAATATAAGGCAAACCCTCGTTTAGCATATATTCAATCGCATCAATACCACGTTTCATGGCATTGCCGACGATGACAAGATCGGGATGCGGTTGTAAATGGCTACGATCATAGCCCTGCATCAGTTCAATGCCTGCATTTTCCAGTTGAGTTGACATTGGTGGATAAACATTGGCATCTGAACCTGTGACTTTGTGTCCCAAATCTCGTGCCAATAGAGCTAAAGACCCCATAAATGTGCCACAAATACCCAAAATATGCAGATGCATCGTGCTTCTCTCTTCTATCCAATCACGCAATCAACGTGTGTTATGCAGTTAAAAATTTGCCTCAAAAGATAGCAAGGCTGCTATGGAAAAGATAGTCAAAATTCGTTGTTGTTCTTTACTTATAATGACGTTGAGGAATGATAAAATTCCATTATTTTTAAAATATTATTTTACAAAGGACATTATGTTGAGCTTCCCTCTGCTGGCGTTATGCCTATTGATCATTTCCAACTGTTTTATGACTTTGGCATGGTATGGGCATCTTAAAATTTTACACGATGCCCCGCTTTGGCAAGCGATCCTGTTTAGTTGGTGTATTGCCCTGCTGGAATACAGTTTTATGATTCCTGCAACCAAACTGTTAAGTCAGCATGGCTGGAGTCTGGGGGAAATGAAAATTACACAGGAAGTGGTCACGCTGATTGTATTTGTGCCCTTTATGATTTTCCTGTTTAAGCAGCCTTTTAAACTGGATTATGTCTGGGCGATGTTTTGTTTGATGGGCTGTGTCTATTTTGTGTTTCGTAACCAAAGCTAATTTTTCGGATACTGCCCAGATGTTCTTTATTTGGGGATGCCTGAAAAAACCGCTATAATATTTGCCAGTTTATTCCTTTGTGCTTGGCGTGAGTCGAGACATTTTCCTATTTTTATCATGTTTTGGAAAAGCCAATGAATGCGGTCGCAACAGATAGCCAACCTTTAGTCGGAATTATCATGGGTTCTCAATCAGATTGGGCAACCCTTGAACATACCGCTAACATGCTCAAACAATTGGGTGTTTCTTTTGAAGCTGAGGTGGTTTCTGCGCACCGTACGCCAGATCGTTTATTTGAATATGCTGAAACAGCACGCGATCGTGGTATTCAGGTAATTATTGCGGGTGCTGGTGGCGCTGCACATTTGCCTGGGATGTGTGCTGCTAAAACTGATTTGCCTGTGCTTGGCGTGCCTGTTAAATCTTCAATTTTAAATGGCGTGGATTCATTGCTTTCGATTGTACAAATGCCAGCGGGTATTGCGGTAGGTACTTTGGCTATTGGTCAGGCTGGTGCAACCAATGCGGCAATTCTTGCAGCGCAAATTCTAGGTTTAACCCGCCCAGATATTGCTAAAAATGTAGCTGATTTCCGCACAGCTCAAACGGAAAAAGTATCGAACAATAACATTCCTGGTCAAGTATAACGGGGCCAATCATGAATAAAACCATCGGTATTTTTGGTGGTGGACAGCTTGGCCGCATGATGGCGCAAGCAGCTTTACCACTCAATATTCAATGTAGCTTTTTCGAAGCAGAAAAAGATTGTCCTGCTGCAATTTTAGGTCCAGTTTTTTCCAGTAAAGATCAACAAGGTTTGCAGGATTTTATTGCAAGTGCCGATGTATTCAGCCTTGAATTTGAAAATACGCCTGTTGCTGATGTAGATGTTTTGACCCAAACTAAGACACTGCACCCTCCTGGCCTTGCCTTGGCGACGGCACAAAATCGCTTGGCAGAAAAAAGTTTGTTTGACGAACTTGGTATTCCAGTTGCGCCGTATCGTGCTGTGGATAGCTTGGACAGCTTAAAACAAGCGGTGACGGAATTAGGCTTACCTATCGTATTAAAAACCGTAACAGGCGGCTACGATGGTAAAGGTCAGTTTGTATTACGTTCAGAGGATCAAATTGATACGGCTTGGGCTGAATTAGGGCCTGCAAAAAGCTTGATTGCAGAAAGCTTTGTGAAATTCAGTCGTGAAGTGTCGATTATTGCGGTACGTGGTCAAGATGGTGATGTCAAAACTTGGGCACTCGCCGAAAACCATCATCACAATGGTATTCTCTCTCACTCGATTGTTCCTGCACCAAATAGCACAGATTTACAACCAGTTGCACAAGACTATATTACCCGGTTGTTGAATCATCTTAATTATGTGGGTGTGCTGACGCTTGAATTATTCGTGACTGAACAAGGGCTTTATGCCAATGAAATGGCATGTCGTGTGCATAACTCGGGTCACTGGTCGATTGAGGGCGCAATTTGCTCACAGTTTGAAAATCATATTCGTGCAGTAGCAGGCTTGCCGCTTGGAGCAACCGATGTTGTGCGTCCAACAGTGATGATCAATATCATTGGTCAACACCCTAAATCAGAAGATGTTTTAGCACTCAAAGGCGCGCATTTACATCTTTATAATAAGTCTGAACGTGCTGGCCGTAAGCTTGGTCATATTACTTTGATGCCAAACAATAGTGATGAATTGACCGTGTTATGCCGCCAATTAGCTCAGATTTTACCTGTGCCATTGGCATTAACAACGGATATGAACCTCTAAACTTATCCACAATAGATAAAAAAGCGATCTTCGGGTCGCTTTTTTATTGGCTGATGTTTAAATTTAAAGTTTTAAATTCAAAACCTGAAATGGATGCAAAATATTAAGCTTGTGGATAACTTGGTTTTGCAATTTTGAATTTAAAACGACGTAAATGGATCATTTGCAGTTTAAATTCAAAATATGTGTCAGTTTTTAAATTTAAAATCATGATGGTGCTTTTATTTTAAGTTAAATGATTAGTCTGGATTGTGGATAAATTTATTTTGTGTTTTTGAATTTAAAGTACAGGGTGAAATTTGAATTCAAAATATAGGAATTATTTTTAAATTCAAAAATGATTGCAGGTTTTAAATTTAAAAAACAATAAATGAATTCAAAGTTACGATTGCAAACGGAACATGGTGCAGTTGCATGTTAAGGTGAACAAGAAATTTAAATTTAAAAACTCTGGTTAAGACATGAAACATCATTTTTTTTTATTTATAGGCACTGCCTTATTTGCTTTCTTTAATCAAGCACACGCAGAACTCATTATTAATGGTGCAAAGGTGGCAAGCAACACCGCTACAACGACGGCACCTGTAACAGGCAGCTATATGTCAACTTCCAGTTTTCAGGGCTGTCTGGCAAATTTACGCTCCCAGGCAATTGCTTCAGGTGTTTCTGGCTCAACCTATGATCGCTATACACAAAATTTAAGCCCTGATTATTCAGTCATTGATAAATTAAATTATCAGCCTGAGTTTTCGACCCCGATCTGGGATTATCTGTCTGGGCTTGTGGATAACGAGCGTGTGCAGGCTGGGCAGCAAAAACTGGCCCAGCATCGTGTGGTACTGAACCGTGTGGAACAGACCTATGGTGTTCCTGCTGAAACGGTGGTGGCAGTGTGGGGTGTGGAAAGTAATTACGGGGACATTTCAGGTAAATATCCTTTATTGCAGGCTTTGGGGACACTGAGCTGTGAGGGCCGCCGCCAAAGTTATTTCCGTGGCGAGTTCTTCGCCACCATGCGGATTTTACAACGCGGTGATTTAACTCAGGATCAACTCTATGGTTCCTGGGCAGGTGCTTTTGGTCATACCCAATTCATGCCATCCACCTATGAGCGTCTGGCGGTGGACTTTGATGGGGATGGCCGCCGTGATTTGGTTTCAAGCACCACAGATGCTCTCGCTTCAACTGCCAATTTCCTAAAACGGGCAGGGTGGCAAACTGGCATGCCATGGGGCTTTGAAGTCAAAATTCCACAAGGTGTGTCAATTGCAGGCGAAAGCCGTCGTAATAAAAGGTCACTGAATAGCTGGATTGCGCAGGGCGTAACCCGTACGGATGGTACGGCATTGATTCAGGGTAATTTGTCAGGCAGCACACCAGCGGGGCTGATTACACCCGCAGGTGCCAATGGCCCAGCATTTTTGGTATTTAAAAACTTTGATGCGATTTATAGCTATAACGCAGCGGAAAGCTATGGACTGGCAATTGCGCATCTATCCGACCGTTTAAGGGGTGGAACACCTTTTTTAACTGCCTGGCCAACAGATGATGCTGGTACCTCACGTGCAGAACGTCGTGAAATCCAGCAGTTCCTGATTCAGCGGGGCTATGACATTGGGGCCGTAGATGGTTTGATTGGTGATAAAAGCCGTCAGGCGATTCAGCAGGAACAAACCCGTTTGGGTTTAAAACCAACAGGTCGGGCAGGGCAGCAGATTTTACGGGCGTTCCGTCAGGAACAAGCCAAGCAGATGATGCAATAATAATGTGTTCATCAAAAAAGGTCTGCAAAATGCAGACCTTTTTTACTTATGGCGCATCGTCCAGTTTAACCGCTTCCAGAATATCAAAAATCACCGCGGTCACATCCTGACTTAAATCACGGTCATTAAAAATTTCATAGGCCGTGATGGTCACATCAGTGTCACTTGGCAACTGTTTTTGTTCTTCCTCAATCAAGTGTTCAATCGGTAAAAGGGTCTGTTTCACTTCCAGATGCAGGATTTCGTCATAAGCAACGTTTTCGTCCTCAAGCTCGATTTCCTGCTCATTGAAATAAGGGATTAAAATAGAGTGAAGATAAGGGCTAATATCCTGAATATCCAGGATTTCAATATCACGAGTCTGCTCAATCGTACTGATGTGATCGTTCATCTCAATCAGGATATGATAATAACTCATGTTGATCTCCGCTTAAGACTAAAATGATGTTTTATCGACACAATAACATGAATAAATCAAAAGAATCGAACGATTCTTGTTATCTTGTTCAAAAACATCATTTTGGAAATCCATGATGCGTTTAACCCATGCTTATCGTAACAAACCCAATAATTCCAGATCGGTGTCGGTTAACTGAAAGTCTCTGGCATCCTGTATCCTTGATACGTGGATACATGAGGGATTTTGGATCGTGGGTGTGTTTTACTTGCAGCGGTAATCGACTTATATTCACGCAAGATTGTGGGTTACAGTATGTCAAATCGCATGACTGCGGATTTGGTGTGTGCAGCGTTACAACATGCGATTGCGACACGACAACCGCCTAAAGGCTTGATTATGCACACGGACAGAGGCTCACAGTAGTGCTCGACACAATATCAGGATTTACTCAATAGATATAGGATTGAGTGCAGTATGAGCCATAAGGGGCTTTGTTACGACATTACGCACTATATTGCGAGGTTTTATAATCAGGTGCGATTACATTCCACACTCAATTATTTGTCCCCCAATTTATTTGAACAAAAAATGAGTGATTTTGAATATGCCTGTGTCTGATTTTACTTGACCATTACAATTTCCATCTTTAACAGAGTCGGACTATGCGGTAATTATCTTGCCAGCAGTAGGTCGCGGTCTGCTTGGGTTAAACGAAAGTGGGCAATATCCTGATCTTTCATGACTGGATGCATCAGTGCATGGGGATCATCAGTATGTTGCAGACCCAGCGCGTGGCCCAGTTCATGTGCCAGTGTCAGGCGTAGGTCATCCTCCGATTCAAATTCATAGATCAGGATTTGTTTGCCATTAAATAGACCTTTATGAAATAAATGGGGCTGAAAACGCTGTTTATATTGCTTAACAGAGGCATTTAATTGCTGGTCAAGCGCATTCAGTTCATCAATTTGCTGGTTGAGTTGACTGATTTTTTGGTTGTATTGACCAATTTCCTGCTGTAGTTGCTCAACATTTTGCTGTAGATGCTGTTGCCGTTGCTGGAAGTATTCAGCATTGACAGAAGAGGAGGGACTACGTTGGGCAATCTGTCGCTCCTGATTATAGTATTGAATCTGTTGGTCCAGTTGTAGCTGTTTTTGATCCAATATCTGTTTATTTTGCAGGACTTCCTGTTCGATCTGGTCAAGCTGCTTCTTTTTATTTAGCCATTGCTGTTGATTGGTTTCGAGTCGGCTTAAATGTTCCCGACGTTGCTCACTTTCATACTGCCGTTCATCATAGATTAAATGAATCGCGAGCTGTGCATTCGGGTCATAAACAAAATAATCCTTTCCAGTGCCATCTTTCCAGACCTGCGTGGCTTGCTGGCTAATCGCCTCGACCTGCTCAACACTGAGTTTAAAACGTGGGTCAACTGCGGCAATACGATAACGTAGCCGTGTATCAAGAGGGTGGGTGATACGATCTGTGAGCGAATTAAACTTGAGTTGAGGATGTTGGCGGGTTTGATAACCCGACCACAATAGAAAAAATGCCAACCCCAACATTAAAAAAACACGAGTCATTCTATTTTATGTTCTTCTGGTTAATATGGTGCAAAACAGTGCAAGACATCTCTGTCTAAACGCTCAGTCGGTCAACTATAACAAAATTGCAAGAACACTGAAAAATATCTCTGTACACGACAAAAATAGATAACTCATTGAAATAATGTCACAATAATTGTTTTCTAACGACGAATACTATGACACATCTCAATGAGTTATATCTTATCTTAAACAAATCTCTAAAATGGAACAAGTCACATTTAAAGTGCTTTTCGCTCATCATGCTTGCGATCATTTTAAAGCAAACGTGCAATCTTTCTTCTGCATCTAAAGCCT
>NZ_KB849355.1:1577969-1781126 GCF_000368325.1 Acinetobacter sp. CIP 102529 | reverse complement strand
TATAGTCAAACCGTTTAATTACCCATACACTCGTTAAAGAAACGACTAAAAAGCTTATCTATTGAGTTAACCAACCATTTTTTCCTTTTTGCTTTCACCCATGCCCACATTTTTTCAATAGGATTAAGGTCAGGACTATACGGTGGTAACCAAAGTATTTGATGCCCATGTTGGGTTAATAGATCTTGTATATCTTGTCGTTTATGGAAAGCTGCATTGTCCATGACAATTACACTATTCGAGGGTAATTCTGGTAATAAAAACTGATCTACCCAAAAATGAAATACATCCGAATTTACTTTGCAATCAAATAAACCAACTGCAAATAACTTACCCTCATGGATTGCTCCTATTGCATTGGTTTGATTTTTTAATTGCCAATTATATGTTCCATAACAAGGAGTTCCCTGTTTTGAATAACCATGAGGTCTATGTTCATGAGATTTAAATCCACTTTCATCAAGATAGATGATCGGGTGTTGACACCTTAATCGGTTTAAATCTTTTAAATACTGCTCTCTGAGTTCTGTTTTTGCTTTCGGGTGCCGTAAGGTCTTTTTTTAACTGTGATATTTAGACGCTTGAGCGCATCTCCAATTGTAGAAGTACCACAACCAAAACGAGCAGCGCGTTCATATTGATAATCATCAGGATATTGCTCAACATCTGCACGTAAGGCATCATCATCAACTTTAGATGGTTTTCTTGGTCGAGTTCTTTTTATTTCGATTCGCTTTTTCCATTCGACAATTGTATTTTTATCAATTTCGAAGTGTTGAGCAACCGCTCGGATAGATTGACCTTCTTCAAGCTTGGCTAATATTTTCTTTCTAAAATGTATTGGATAACTCATATCGGTATTGTATTGGTTTTTTGACGTACGGACTATATGTTCAAATGGCGATTCAGCATTTAATTGGTTTTGGGAAAAAAGAAGAGTTTAAGGAAATTTTGGCAATTTTAAGAAAGCAGAATCCTGATAGGATAAGGGTTCTGTGAAATTTGTCGTGTACAGAGGAAAAATATATAATCATTCTTCTGATTCTGTTTTAATGAATTGATAAAACATGGATGAATAGAAAAAGACCAAGGAATAAGGATGCTGAAATATTTACTTAAAGCTCCCGAGGCAGGATGGGCTGCTGCATCGCCCGCTCAGGCAACAGTTGAAAATTTAAAAATCAGGTATTTGGGGACAGCGGGATTTATCCTGTCTGACCAGCATCGCACGGTGGTGCTCGATCCCTTTATTAGCCGTCCAAGCCTGTGGCAGACCTTTACCCAACCTTTATTGAGCGATCCAGCATTAGTGAAACGGTATATCTCAAAGGCGGATGAGGTGCTGATTGGTCATGCACATTACGATCATATTCTGGATGCGCCAGAAGTGTGTAAACAAACGGGGGCACGGTTAATTGGTTCACAGGCCACATTAATGTATGGACGTTCAGCAGGCCTGTCGGAACAGCAGATGCTTGAAACAAAGGGGCGGGAAACCATTGACTGTGGAAAATGGCAAGTTGTGGGTTTGCCATCCATACACGGTAAGGCACTGTTTGGTCGCGTGCCTTTACCAGGGGATATGACCACACCTCCGCCTTATCCGCCGAAATTTCATCATTTACGGCATGGGCAGGTCTTCAACTGGTGGATTCATACGGGCAAGCTCAGTGTGGTGCATATTGATTCAGCCGACTTTATTGAGCAGGAATTGCAGGGGCGAGAGGCTGATATTGTGTGTCTATGTGCGATTGGACGTAAATATCGCCCCAACTATGTTAAGGATGTAGTGCGGCTACTCAAACCAAAATATATTATTCCATGTCATTGGGATACGATGCTAACGCCTATTGATCAACCACCAAAATTGTTACCTGGTGTCAATATCCCTGAATTTTTAGAAGAAATAAAAGCTTGTGGGGTAGTGCCTTTATTTATGCCGATTTTGGGTGAACTATATTTCGATCAAAATAAATAAAATAGAAAGTATAAAAAACCGCGCTTTCGCGCGGTCTTTTTTAAAGAGACAAATTATTTTTTGTCATCTTTAACTTCTGTGAACTCAGCATCTACAACGCCATCGTCCGCTTTTTGTTGTTGACCCGCATCACCACCTTGGAATGCATTTGGATCAAAACCTTCTGCGCCGCCAGCACCTTGTGCTTGTTCATAAGCACGTTGAGTGATTGGCATCAAGATGTTTTGTAAAGCTTCAGTTTTCGCTTTGATGTCTTCAACATCATTTTCTTTAGTTGCTGCTTCAAGCTCAGAAACCGCAGTAGCGATTGCAGTTTTTTCATCTTCAGTCACTTTGTCACCTAGATCTTTAACTGCTTTGTTCGAGCTAGATACTAAAGCATCTGCTTCGTTACGCGCTTTCGCTAACTCTTCAAATTTACGGTCTTCTTCAGCATTCGCTTCAGCATCTTTAATCATTGCTTCGATTTCAGCATCAGACAAACCTGAGTTCGCTTTAATCTGGATTGATTGCTCTTTACCAGTGCTCTTATCTTTAGCCGATACTTTTAAGATACCGTCAGCGTTGATGTCGAACGATACTTCAATTTGCGGTACGCCACGTGGAGCAGGTGGGATATCGCCTAATTGGAAGTTACCTAACAATTTGTTTTGCTGAGCCATTTTACGTTCACCTTGGAACACAGAAATGTCTACAGCTGGTTGGTTGTCAGCAGCAGTTGAGAACACTTGAGATTTCTTCGCAGGAATCGTGGTGTTCTTCTCAATGATTGGTGTTAATACACCACCCATTGTTTCAATACCTAAAGTTAATGGAGTTACGTCTAATAAAAGAACGTCAGTTTTGTCACCAGACAATACCGCACCTTGAATCGCAGCACCGATTGCAACTGCTTCGTCAGGGTTCACGTCTTTACGTGGCTCTTTACCAAAGAATTCTTGTACTTTTTGTTGTACAAGTGGCATACGAGACTGACCACCAACTAAAATTACGTCAGAGATGTCTGAAGTCGAAAGACCAGCATCTTTAAGCGCGATTTTGCAAGGCTCGATTGTACGAGCAACTAAATCAGCAACTAAACCTTCAAGTTTTGCACGCGTTACATTGATCACTAAGTGTTTAGGACCAGTTGCATCAGCTGTGATATATGGAAGATTAATTTCAGTTGCATTTGATGAAGAAAGCTCGATTTTTGCTTTTTCAGCAGCTTCTTTCAAACGTTGTAACGCAAGTGGATCATTTTTCAAGTTCACACTTTGTTCTTTCTTAAATTCTTCAACCAAGAATTCAATCAAGGCGTTATCAAAGTCTTCACCACCAAGGAATGTATCACCGTTAGTCGATAACACTTCGATTTGCTGGTCGCCATCAAGGTCTGCGATTTCAATGATTGATACGTCAAAAGTACCACCACCTAAGTCGTAAACTGCAACTTTACGATCGCCTTCTTTTTTGTCCATACCGAACGCAAGTGCCGCAGCCGTTGGTTCGTTAATGATACGTTTAACATCAAGACCTGCAATTTTACCTGCATCCTTGGTTGCTTGACGTTGAGCATCGTTAAAGTAAGCAGGAACGGTAATTACCGCTTCAGTAACGGTTTCACCTAAATAGTCTTCTGCAGTTTTCTTCATCTTTTTCAAGATTTCAGCAGAGATCTGTTGAGGTGCTAATTTTTTACCGTTTACTTCAACCCAAGCATCGCCATTGTCTGCTTTGATGATTTTGTAAGGTACAAGACCGATATCTTTTTGTACCGCTTGGTCTTCATAACGACGACCGATTAAACGCTTAATCGCGAATAATGTATTTTTCGGGTTGGTTACAGCCTGACGCTTAGCACTTTGACCCACTAAGATCTCGCCATCTTTATAAGCGATGATCGATGGAGTTGTACGTGCGCCTTCAGCGTTTTCGATTACTTTTACTTTATCGCCTTCAAGTACAGCAACACATGAGTTGGTAGTACCTAAGTCAATACCAATAATTTTCGCCATTTGGTGTGTTCCTCTAAAATTTTGTTGCAATGTTTTGCTTGTTATTCGATATGAGAGTCAATCGGTTTTTTTCAAGCATTTTTATGAAAAAAAATCAAAAAACTCTCAAATTTCTGCATTTTTGAGCAAAAAACGCTTGCTCACACGCATTATTGACCCACCATCACCATCGCAGGACGAAGTAAACGTCCATTCAGGGTATAGCCTTTCTGCAACACCGTACCAATCTCATTGGCCTTGGCATCTGGATCGATACCTACCGCTTGGTGTAAGTCGGCATTGAAGCCATTTTGGGTATTTGCCTCAACCACGCCAAATTTTTCCAGTGTGGTCAAAAGCGATTTCAGGGTCAATTTCACGCCTTCGAGTACAGGTGTCTGTTCTTCACCAGCCGCCTGAATCGCACGTTCAAGGTTGTCGACAGAATCCAACAACTCTTTTGCAAACTTTTCCAGCACCGTATCTTTGTGCTTTTCCGATTCACGCTGGATACGCTCCACACTTTTTTGTGCCTCATACACAGCATTTGCGGTACGCACCTTTTCAAGTTTCAGGCTTTCTTCAAGCTTGCTAATCTGAGCCTGTAAATCTTCAACGCTAAGCTCGTTTGCCTGCTCTACACTTTCAGCTTGAGTTTGTTCAGTTTGTTGCTCATTTTGAATGTCTTGAGCTTGCTCATTGTGCTCATTAGCCATTGATGATCTCCGTTTAAAAAAGTTCTCAAACATGTACAGCCCTTTTGGCATAAGTGCTCATCGGGTTAAACCTGAACTGCCACATATTGGTCATTCATAGATACGGATGAGGTATGGGCAACACGACAAAATTCAAGCGTTCAGGTTCATTTAAATCTTTTAATTATGCTGATTTAAGTAAAAATTTAAGTTTTCGATGACAAAAGCAATAAATTCTTGTGTGATTTTCGGTAAATGTTGCCTTGATGATAGACTAACGACGAGGTTAGGTGCAGAAAAATCTGTAAATACTTGTTGCAAACGTTGTTGTGCAATATCCTGTCGCACCAGCAGGATGGGCAGCATGGCAACGCCCTGCGCCTTGAAGCAGATCTGATAAAGTGCAATCACATCATTGCTTTTGAACGTAACATTTAATGGATAGTTTTGCGGTTGCTGATCTGTATCAAACAGGGTCCAGTACTGGTTATAGGTATGATGGGCAAGGCAGACAAAGACCTGAATGGCTTTTAAGGTATCCGTGTTTATTATGATTGTTGTAAGATGTGCAACATTTATCTTAATCCAGGGTTTTTATTCAGCAATAATTGCAATTTAAAGTGTTTCCTATTAGAGGAGACAAACAAATCAATACTAAGCCTTGATAGGCAAAACCGCAATGATGTTGCCCTACAGACAAAAAGTTTGTATTCGATGTTATTGAGGGGAAATATATGAAGCAAATCACTTTTATTGACATAAAAAGCAGGTATAGATAAGCAAAATGGTTAATGACTTTTTCAGATATGACCTTTAGTTTACAAGATATTTTTTAAATGCTTGATCTTGATCTATGACTTTATTCAGGCATATAGTCAAAGAGGACAAGAACAATGGACAGAGCGGAACAGGGGAAAAACGTGTCAGCATTACCTCAGAAAATTCAAACACTTTTAGATAAAAGACAAGGTCCTGCTGCACGAGCACTTGATAAGCTGCCCAAGATTGTACAAGAGTCGATAGCCAGGATTTTAGGATACCCTTACCAATATCCAGACCTGGACGCATTTACCAAATGTATTGTGGCCGCTCAGATCAAGCAGGGACGTATAGGCTTTATTGGTGATGATCCGATTGAATCAAGACGACAGTTCGATGCACAAATGCTTGCGATCCTAAATAAACCAACCTCTATTGAATCTGTTGAAGATATCCGCCTACCTTTACAAAGCGGAACCGTATTTGCGAGACACTACCATCCCGCTCCCAATAGAAAACTCCCAATGATTGTCTACTATCATGGAGGTGGGTTTGTGGTGGGTGGCTTGGATACCCATGATGAAGTCTGTCGCCTTATTGCCAAGTATGCAAAAGTACAGGTGCTCAGTATTGACTATCCCCTTGCCCCTGAGGCATCACCACAACAATTGATTCAATCCTGTGAGGACGCCTTGGCGTGGGCTTACCAGAACCGCCGTCAACTTAAAATTTATAAAAACCGTATTGCTGTGGCGGGCGACAGCGCAGGGGGTAATATCAGTACCGTCGTTGCACAGCACGCTGCTGGAAAATCCTATGCACCACAGGCACAATTACTCATCTATCCTACGGTTGACTTCAAAAGTCGTCACCCATCTTTCTATGCCTATGGTCAGGGCTTGGTCCTTACCAGTAAGGATGTCGATTACGTGACCGAATACTATGCAACCCAGCACAATGTTGCTTTGGATAATCCCCTTGTTTCTCCCACCTATGGCAATCTTAAAAAACTGGCGCCTGCCTATGTCCTTACTGCTGGACATGACTTGCTGCATGATGAAGGTGAGATTTATAGCCACAAACTCAGACAGAATGGCGTCAAGGTCCAGTATGTGGACTACCCAGACCAGAGTCATGGCTTTATCAATATCACGCCAATTTCCAGCAAGGCAAAACGTAACACCATCGAGATTGCGAAAAATTTCAGGAAGTTTTGGGACAAGCATAGTTAATTCAAGTATGAACCTATGTTCCACGTGGAACATGGGTGTTTTATTGTAGACAACAAATAAAAATAGCAAAAATGGATTTGCAAAACATAAGATGATGGGCTACAACAAATCTATTTTACAGGTCGAGAAAAGCAATTATGAAAAAGCTGTTCATTGCAACAAGTCTAATTCTGGCAAGTGGTTCTTTATTTGCAAATACGCTGGTCGATATGAAAACCAGTATGGGGACGATTGAAATAGAACTATATGATGATCAGGCACCTATATCAGCAAAGAACTTTGAAAATTATGTGAAGAGTAACTTCTATTCAGGAACAATTTTTCATCGCGTTATTCCAGGTTTCATGATTCAGGGTGGCGGCATGGATGTAAACATGATTGAGAAGACCACAAAGGCCCCTATTGTAAATGAAGCGATTAATGGCCTGAAAAATAATCGTGGTACTTTGGCAATGGCACGTACCAGTGATCCCAATTCTGCAACAAGCCAGTTCTTTATTAATGTCGCTGACAATAACTTCCTCAACCGTTCAACGATGGATGCAGGTTATGCGGTATTTGGTAAAGTCACCAAGGGAATGGACATTGTCGATAAAATTGTAAAAGTACCTACTGGAAACTATGGAATGCACCAGAATGTACCAAAACAACCAATTAAAATTATCAGTGTTCAGATAAAACACAAAAAGTAAAAAGCAAAGCAGAAATATAAATAAAATATTTCTGCTTTATTTTCATATAAATGAAATAAAATAGCGGTAAATATAAACATTTTTATGAGTAAAAAAACAACACTCAATAAAACAGTGCTTTGAAAACACTTGCGCACCAAAAAAAATCTCCTATAATGCATACATCCCAACGCAATGAAGCAAAAGAACTTAGCTTTAACGGTTAAGTTGCTAGATATTCATTGCGTTTACTTATCGCTGACGAAGCGGTGAGAAGATCATTAAGAGAATAGAAGAACAACTTGTGTGGATTTTTACTGATTGATTGATCGATATATTATCATTGATTGAATGGTAGAAATTTCTCGAAGTTTATTTGAGCGAATTTTTAGTCAGAAAATTGATGAGCCAAGATTTGTAGCCATAAGCTACTAATGATATTAAACTGAAGAGTTTGATCATGGCTCAGATTGAACGCTGGCGGCAGGCTTAACACATGCAAGTCGAGCGGGGATTGGGTGCTTGCACCTAATCTTAGCGGCGGACGGGTGAGTAATGCTTAGGAATCTGCCATTTAGTGGGGGACAACATTCCGAAAGGGATGCTAATACCGCATACGCCCTACGGGGGAAAGCAGGGGATCTTCGGACCTTGCGCTAAATGATGAGCCTAAGTCGGATTAGCTAGTTGGTGGGGTAAAGGCCTACCAAGGCGACGATCTGTAGCGGGTCTGAGAGGATGATCCGCCACACTGGGACTGAGACACGGCCCAGACTCCTACGGGAGGCAGCAGTGGGGAATATTGGACAATGGGGGGAAGCCTGATCCAGCCATGCCGCGTGTGTGAAGAAGGCCTTTTGGTTGTAAAGCACTTTAAGCGAGGAGGAGGCTACCTGGATTAATACTCTAGGATAGTGGACGTTACTCGCAGAATAAGCACCGGCTAACTCTGTGCCAGCAGCCGCGGTAATACAGAGGGTGCGAGCGTTAATCGGATTTACTGGGCGTAAAGCGTGCGTAGGCGGCTGATTAAGTCGGATGTGAAATCCCTGAGCTTAACTTAGGAATTGCATTCGATACTGGTCAGCTAGAGTATGGGAGAGGATGGTAGAATTCCAGGTGTAGCGGTGAAATGCGTAGAGATCTGGAGGAATACCGATGGCGAAGGCAGCCATCTGGCCTAATACTGACGCTGAGGTACGAAAGCATGGGGAGCAAACAGGATTAGATACCCTGGTAGTCCATGCCGTAAACGATGTCTACTAGCCGTTGGGGCCTTTGAGGCTTTAGTGGCGCAGCTAACGCGATAAGTAGACCGCCTGGGGAGTACGGTCGCAAGACTAAAACTCAAATGAATTGACGGGGGCCCGCACAAGCGGTGGAGCATGTGGTTTAATTCGATGCAACGCGAAGAACCTTACCTGGCCTTGACATAGTAGAAACTTTCCAGAGATGGATTGGTGCCTTCGGGAATCTACATACAGGTGCTGCATGGCTGTCGTCAGCTCGTGTCGTGAGATGTTGGGTTAAGTCCCGCAACGAGCGCAACCCTTTTCCTTACTTGCCAGCATTTCGGATGGGAACTTTAAGGATACTGCCAGTGACAAACTGGAGGAAGGCGGGGACGACGTCAAGTCATCATGGCCCTTACGGCCAGGGCTACACACGTGCTACAATGGTCGGTACAAAGGGTTGCTACCTAGCGATAGGATGCTAATCTCAAAAAGCCGATCGTAGTCCGGATTGGAGTCTGCAACTCGACTCCATGAAGTCGGAATCGCTAGTAATCGCGGATCAGAATGCCGCGGTGAATACGTTCCCGGGCCTTGTACACACCGCCCGTCACACCATGGGAGTTTGTTGCACCAGAAGTAGGTAGTCTAACCTTAGGGGGGACGCTTACCACGGTGTGGCCGATGACTGGGGTGAAGTCGTAACAAGGTAGCCGTAGGGGAACCTGCGGCTGGATCACCTCCTTAACGAAAGATTGACGATCGGTAAGAATCCACAACAAGTTGTTCTTCGAGATATATCGAATGAAAGATAGAAAAAGTATTGTTTCTCTTTTTTAATTTTAGAGATAAGTCGTGCACTACGCGCTGCGCTTGTCTTGCGAAATAAAAGAAGAGATCAACGATCTCTTCTTTTATTTCTCAGGGTCTGTAGCTCAGTTGGTTAGAGCACACGCTTGATAAGCGTGGGGTCACAAGTTCAAGTCTTGTCAGACCCACCACTACTGACGAAGTGATGAATAATCACAAGCTACTAGATAAAAAGATATATCGTTCATTATGATTGTAAGCTGGGGACTTAGCTTAGTTGGTAGAGCGCCTGCTTTGCACGCAGGAGGTCAGGAGTTCGACTCTCCTAGTCTCCACCAGAGCTTCGATCAGCAAAGCAACGCTTTGCCGAAGCGCAAGACAAGCAGCTATGCTGCGCGTAGTATCTGATCTAATATGGTAGTGAAAGATATTTTTAAATTATAGAACTTAATAAATAAGGTGAATCAAGAGATTGATTTAGATTTATTAACTTCTGTGATTTATCACAGTTTACTGCAAGCTGACGAGGCTGTAGTTAATCATTAACAGATTAGAATTTGAGTCTGAAATAAATTGTTCACTCATTCAATAACAAAGCAAGAAGAATTAATTCTTTAAGCTGAGTTGTTAGAAATGAGAACTAGCAAAAACACTGAATCAAGCGTTTTGGTATATGAATTTAGATTGAAGCTGTACGGTGCTTAAGTGCACGGGACTTCGAACTGTAGATTAAATAGATCATTAATTATTTATTTAATTGTCTTAATCCTACTTGTAGGGATTAACGACTGTTTGGGGTTGTATAGTCAAGTAATTAAGTGCATGTGGTGGATGCCTTGGCAGTCAGAGGCGAAGAAAGACGTGATAGCCTGCGAAAAGCTCCGGGGAGGCGGCAAATATCCTGTGATCCGGAGATATCTGAATGGGGGAACCCACTTACCATAAGGTAGGTATTGCAACATGAATACATAGTGTTGCAAGGCGAACGAGGGGAAGTGAAACATCTCAGTACCCTTAGGAAAAGAAATCAATTGAGATTCCCTTAGTAGCGGCGAGCGAACGGGGAGTAGCCCATTAAGTTATGTGTGTTTTAGTGGAACGCTCTGGGAAGTGCGAACGTAGAGGGTGATATTCCCGTACACGAAAGGGCACACATAATGATGACGAGTAGGGCGAGGCACGTGAAACCTTGTCTGAATATGGGGGGACCATCCTCCAAGGCTAAATACTCCTGACTGACCGATAGTGAACCAGTACCGTGAGGGAAAGGCGAAAAGAACCCCTGTGAGGGGAGTGAAATAGATCCTGAAACCGCATGCATACAAGCAGTGGGAGCCGACATGTTCGGTGACTGCGTACCTTTTGTATAATGGGTCAGCGACTTATATTCAGTAGCGAGGTTAACCGAATAGGGGAGCCGTAGAGAAATCGAGTCTTAATAGGGCGTTTAGTTGCTGGGTATAGACCCGAAACCAGGCGATCTATCCATGAGCAGGTTGAAGGTTGGGTAACACTAACTGGAGGACCGAACCCACTGTCGTTGAAAAGCCAGGGGATGACTTGTGGATAGGGGTGAAAGGCTAATCAAGCCTGGTGATAGCTGGTTCTCCCCGAAAGCTATTTAGGTAGCGCCTCGGACGAATACCATTGGGGGTAGAGCACTGTTTCGGCTAGGGGGTCATCCCGACTTACCAAACCGATGCAAACTCCGAATACCAATGAGTACTATCCGGGAGACAGACTGCGGGTGCTAACGTCCGTAGTCAAGAGGAAAACAATCCAGACCGCCAGCTAAGGCCCCAAAATCATAGTTAAGTGGGAAACGATGTGGGAAGGCATAGACAGCTAGGAGGTTGGCTTAGAAGCAGCCACCCTTTAAAGAAAGCGTAATAGCTCACTAGTCGAGTCGGCCTGCGCGGAAGATGTAACGGGGCTAAAACTATGTGCCGAAGCTGCGGATGTAACTTTTAAGTTACGTGGTAGGGGAGCGTTCTGTAAGCCGAAGAAGGTGTATTGAGAAGTATGCTGGAGGTATCAGAAGTGCGAATGCTGACGTGAGTAACGACAAAACGGGTGAAAAACCCGTTCGCTGAAAGACCAAGGGTTCCAGTCCAACGTTAATCGGGGCTGGGTGAGTCGACCCCTAAGGCGAGGCCGAGAGGCGTAGTCGATGGGAAATGGGTTAATATTCCCATACTTCTGTGTAATGCGATGAGAGGACGGAGAAGGTTAAGTCAGCCTGGCGTTGGTTGTCCAGGTGGAAGACAGTAGGCATGTATCTTAGGCAAATCCGGGGTACTCTATGCTGAGAGTCGATAGCAAGCTGTACTTGTACAGTGAAGTGGCTGATACCATGCTTCCAGGAAAAGTCTCTAAGCTTCAGTTACACAGGAATCGTACCCGAAACCGACACAGGTGGTCAGGTCGAGTAGACCAAAGCGCTTGAGAGAACTCTGCTGAAGGAACTAGGCAAAATGGTACCGTAACTTCGGGAGAAGGTACGCTGCTGACGGTGATGGGACTTGCTCCCTGAGCGGTTGGCAGCCGCAGAAACCAGGCCGCTGCAACTGTTTATTAAAAACATAGCACTCTGCAAACACGAAAGTGGACGTATAGGGTGTGATGCCTGCCCGGTGCTGGAAGGTTAATTGATGGGGTTAGCGTAAGCGAAGCTCTTGATCGAAGCCCCAGTAAACGGCGGCCGTAACTATAACGGTCCTAAGGTAGCGAAATTCCTTGTCGGGTAAGTTCCGACCTGCACGAATGGCATAATGATGGCGGCGCTGTCTCCAGCAGAGGCTCAGTGAAATCGAAATCGCTGTGAAGATGCAGTGTACCCGCGGCTAGACGGAAAGACCCCGTGAACCTTTACTGCAGCTTGACATTGAACTTTGACCTTACTTGTGTAGGATAGGTGGGAGGCTTTGAAGTTGGAACGCTAGTTCCAATGGAGCCGTCCTTGAAATACCACCCTGGTAATGTTGAGGTTCTAACTCTGCCCCGTAATCCGGGGCGAGGACCATGTCTGGTGGGTAGTTTGACTGGGGCGGTCTCCTCCTAAAGAGTAACGGAGGAGTACGAAGGTGCGCTCAGCGTGGTCGGAAATCACGCGTAGAGTATAAAGGCAAAAGCGCGCTTAACTGCGAGACCCACAAGTCGAGCAGGTACGAAAGTAGGTCTTAGTGATCCGGTGGTTCTGTATGGAAGGGCCATCGCTCAACGGATAAAAGGTACTCTGGGGATAACAGGCTGATACCGCCCAAGAGTTCATATCGACGGCGGTGTTTGGCACCTCGATGTCGGCTCATCTCATCCTGGGGCTGAAGCAGGTCCCAAGGGTATGGCTGTTCGCCATTTAAAGAGGTACGCGAGCTGGGTTTAGAACGTCGTGAGACAGTTCGGTCCCTATCTACCGTGGGCGCTGGAAATTTGAGAGGATCTGCTCCTAGTACGAGAGGACCAGAGTGGACGAACCTCTGGTGTACCGGTTGTCACGCCAGTGGCATCGCCGGGTAGCTATGTTCGGAAGGGATAACCGCTGAAAGCATCTAAGCGGGAAGCCTACCTCAAGATAAGATTTCCCTAAGACTATATGTCTTCTAAAGAGCCGTTCGAGACTAGGACGTTGATAGGTTGGGTGTGGAAGCACGGTGACGTGTGAAGCTGACCAATACTAATTGCTCGTGAGGCTTGACTATACAACACCCAAACAGTTGTTGTATTCAAGATAAATTCAATACATAACTTGATTTAGTGTGAAAACTAGTTAAAATGCTGAACACAAAGTTAGACTCAATATCTAATCCGTTAATAACTCTTTGGTTCGTAAGTAAGGCAGACATGAAGTGAAAACACAACATGATCAATAAGACCCCAAAACACCACAACAGTTTGCTGGCGACAATAGCAAGAGTGAACCACCTGATCCCTTCCCGAACTCAGAAGTGAAACCTCTTCGCGCTGATGGTAGTGTGGCGTTTGCCATGTGAGAGTAAGTCATCGCCAGCTTTTAATTTCAAAACCTCCCAACCAACGTTGGGAGGTTTTTTATTGCTGAAAAAATAGAAAAGTATAATGAAAAGAAGAATGTTACATACTGTTCAGTTCCTTTAGGATTGCCTCATTAAACTGAGGGATGTCATCTGGGCAGCGTGAGGTGATCAGAGGCCATTCATGGGTATTGCAGCGATGAACTGCTTCATCCACCCAATGTGCACCCGCATTTTCCAGGTCAAGGCGGATACTTTTATAAGAGGTCAGGTTCTTATTCTTGATTCGTTCGGCATTGATCAAGGTCCAGGGTGCATGACAAATGGCGGCAATCGGTTTGTTTTGATCGGTAAAATATTGAATGATCCTATGTGCATGTTCATTGAGACGGAGGGTGTCAGCATTGACTGTACCACCAGGAATGACCAGAATATCGTAGTCTTCTACAGAGACCTGCTCTAGGGAAGCCTGTGGAGGGTAGCTTGGCCCAGATTCTTTATCATTTTTTACCGTTTGTACAGGTTCGGTCTTTTCGGCGGCATGTATGACCTCAATTCCCTGGCCTTTTAAAAATTCCAGTGGCTGAATCAGCTCATCATGCTCTACGCCTACATTTGATGTGATAAATAATGCCTTTTTAACCATTGTGAAATTCCTCAATATTATTTGATTTCTAGGTTAACAATGCAAAAGCATGAAAAGTGTAGAGTTTTCATCGGCGAATTGTATCTCGATGGATACGCTGTCAAATTCTGTTACAGGGTGAGAATAATAAAAAAAAGAAGCCCGATCATCCTGACAGGGCTTCTTTTATATTCAGTTTATTGTTGTTTATTTCCTATAAACAACCACATCCTGTGCATCTTGTTGTTTTGAATGAGACTTCCTGTCTCTCTATGTTTTATATGATAGTGAAAATCTCCAGATGGGTATATTCGCCAATCTCTGCGATTGTTGTAGGTTTCGGCTTACATTGAGGTTTAGGAATCTATATAGCTAAATTCTAAAAATATTAGCACATGGAAACATCTGTAAAACCTCATTTCCTATATAGTCAAACTACTTTATTATTCATACAGGATTCGAAAAAAACTCGAAATAACTCATCGACTGAGTCAATCAACCATTCTTTACGCTTACGTTTAACCCATGCCCACATCTGTTCTATAGGATTTAAATCAGGGCTGTATGCAGGAAGCCAAAGAATTTTATGCCCTTGTTGTTCCAATAATTCCTGAATATCTGCTCTTTTATGAAATGCTGCATTATCCATAACCACTACACTATTTTCAGGTAATGCTGGTATCAGGAATTGCTCAATCCAAAAATGAAAAACATCTGAATTGATTTTGCAATCAAATAAACCGACTGAAAATAAATCCCCTTTATGGATTGCTCCAATGGCATTGGTCTGATTCTTTAATTGCCAATTATATTGCCCTAAACAGGGTACTCCTTTTCGTGAATAGCCATGAGGTCTATAATCATGTGACTTAAAACCACTTTCATCCAGATAAATAATCGGGTGGTTTTTTTCTAATTCATTCACTTGCTGAATAAATTTATCCCTAAGCCTTGTATCTGCTTTAGGATGGCTTAACGTCTTTTTTTAACTGTAATATTTAAGCGCTTTAATGCAGCACCAATAGATGAAACACCACAATTAAAACGTGCAGCACGTTCATATTGATAAGCATCAGGATACTTTTCAACATCTTCACGTAAAGCATCATCGTTAATTTTAGAAGGTTTACGTACACGAGTTTTTTTAATCTCTATACGTTTCTTCCATTCAACAATGGTATTTTTATTAATTTCAAATTGTGCAGCTACCGCTCGAATAGAATAACCTTCCTCAAGCTTAGCTAAAATTTTACGTCTAAAATGTTCTGAATAACTCATTGCACCATTGTATTAGTTTTATAATGATTTGACTATAGTTTTAGGTGTGATGATAAATTAAGTATTCAGCTATAGTTTTAGATATAAAAAACGGAATCACTTGATTCCGCTTTTTAATCTGGCTTGATATTTAGAAATGGATATCTAAGCCAATATAAGGACCCTTGAAATTAAATTTAAGGTCATTTTTTTCGTAGTCGTCCAATTTAATGTCCAGAATACGGTAACCTGCCTTTAAGCCCACATCAACCAGTAGGTTATCGATAAAGTTGTACTGTAGTTCTGCCTGGGCATCGGTGATCTTGGCATCATTGAAGTTGCTATACAGCACTTCGCCCTTGGCACTTAAACCTGTAAATGGAAGTTTTGCACCTGCTGTTGCATAGATCACAGGAACTGTCTTATCAATATCTGTTTTGCTGAGAGCAAGAGTGGTGACATGACCGTTCAGGGTGGTTGCACCCACACCAACATCTGCATTTACGATATTATCCAGAATTTCATAGTATAGAATGAAGTCTGCATGATCCATGTTAATGTCATAGACTGGTTGTCCAGCAACTTCATTTTCAGTTTGGGTTTTTAAATTTACATAGCGAATTTTGGCATTGGGAATAAGTGGAACAGGATGCTCGATTGCCAGTGATAGTTGGGCTGCACCTTTACGCTCAAGGTCCTGATCACTTGCCGCTGTCTGGGCAGCCATGTTGGCCTGACCATCGTAAGCCCAGTAACTTAGGTCACCCTTGACACCAATGACATCTGCCTGTGCCAAACCGCTTAAGCCCATTCCTAGAGCAAGCAGTGATAATTTTAATACTTTCATTGAATTTTCCTAATTAAGTCGCTAAAAAAGTAATGAATTGTTGTGAATTCATCTAAGATTGGGCGAATCATATAGTGATCCAGAAAAATATGCAGTAATCTAAATTTAATTTTTTAAAAAGGAAATAAAAAGGACAAATGCAAAAGGCGTAGGTGGAAGAGGATTTCACTTGAATATTTTATATGCTGGACGGCAATAATTTGACTATACGGTTAAAATAACATTCAGTTGAAAAATAATCAATTATTTAAAAAACATAATTTTTCAGACAGAAATTACAGTAAAAAGAAATAAAAACAGGTATTGTTCGGCTATTAAAAAGCAGAAAAACAAAATCCAATCTTTAAGGAAGATGGTTTGGTTTTTGCTTGTTTGTTCATGAAAATGAGAGGCCCACAAGGTTGAAATTTCATGCAAGCAAAACAGGATTTTTATGGCACTTTTCATGTCTGTTGGATAATAAAACCTAACGCAGTATGAAAAATGCCAGCGGTATATATTTAGGTGTCATATGGCAGATTCTCGTGAAAACTGGACATCACGATCTGGTTTTATTATTGCAGCCGTTGGTTCGGCTGTAGGTTTGGGTAATATTTGGCGTTTTCCTTATGTTGCCTACGAAAATGGTGGTGGTGCGTTTCTTATCCCCTATTTACTCGCACTGATTACAGCTGGTTTACCTCTTTTATTCTTGGATTATGCAACTGGTCATCGTGCGCGTAATTCACCACCCAAAGCCTACCGTGCCCTGTTTAAAGGCGGCGAGACGCTTGGCTGGTGGCAGGTGTGTGTCTGTATCATTATTGGTTTGTACTATGCCAGCGTCCTGACCTGGGCGGGAAGTTATATCTATTTCTCAGTCGGTCAGGCGTGGGGCAGTGATCCAGAAAGTTTCTTCTTCAATACCTATTTGCAGACTTCAAAGGCAACGGGTTTTGATTTTCAGTTTGTCAGTCACCTGTTTTGGCCAATTGTGGGAATCTGGGCGCTGACCTTGGTCATTCTATATGGTGGTGTAAAAAAGGGTGTTGAATTATCCAACAAGATTTTCATGCCGTTGCTGTTCGTACTGTTCACCATTCTTGTGATTCAGTCACTACGTTTGCCTGGTGCGGTTGAGGGCTTAAACGCATTCTTTACTCCGAACTGGTCTGCGATGATGGACTATAAAGTGTGGCTGGCGGCGTATGGCCATACATTCTTCTCGCTATCCGTTGGTTTCGGGATCATGGTGACCTATGCCTCCTATCTCAAGCCTAAAACCAATTTGACAGGTTCTGGCTTGATCGTTGGCTTTGCCAATGCGTCAACTGAAATTCTGGCGGGTATTGGTATTTTTGCGGCATTGGGTTTTATGGCGCATACCGCAGGCAAGGAAGTGCAGGATGTGGTCAGTGGTGGTATTGGCCTTGCATTTATTGCATTCCCAAAAATCATTTCAAGTCTGGGTGCGGGTGCTGACCTATTTGGTCTATTGTTCTTCTCCTCACTGTTTGTGGCGGGTATTTCTTCCATGGTCAGTATTCTGGAAGTGCCAATTGCGGCAATGCAGGACAAGTTGAAATGGGGCCGTAAGAAAGCAGTAACCATCATTGGTGGGGGCAGTGCACTGGTTTCAGTGATCCTGTTTTCAAGCGTGAATGCGATTAAACTGGTGGATATCGTCGATCACTTCATCAATAACATCGGGATTATTGGTGGCGCATTGATTTCAATTATCAGTATTGCGTGGTTTAAACGTTCAGCCCTGCTTGAGCTTCGTGACCATGTCAACCGTATTTCAACGATTCAACTCGGCAAGGGATGGGATTTTACCCTCACCGTGATTACCTCACTGATCCTGCTCACCACCTTAAGCATGACGGTATTTAATCTGGTGAAAAATGGTTACGATACCTACAGTATGAGTTTACTGGGCATCTTTGGATGGGGCAGTGTGATTTTCTGTGCTGTGGTTGCAATGGTGCTCAGCAAGATGAAAGATCGCTAGGAGTCTAGAATGAATACTTCCGCTATTATTATGATGATTGTTTCAATGGGTTTTATTTGGGGTGGGCTGGCTTTTTCCATTCTGCATCTGATGAAGCATCCAGAAGAAGCAGATGATGTTCTGGAAGATGTAAAAGACCAGCATACGCTTTAGTAAATGAGTAAAAAAACAGCCCTCAATGTAGGGCTGTTTTTTATACGAATTCAAATCAGGTGGAGATTTACAAGGGAATCGGCAGGACACAGCAACAGAAAGCATTCATGGGCTGGGTCGGATATGTAGCAAGGGTTTTGGCAGCCTGATGGCAACTGGAAAATTGTCGGTAGATCGCAGGCAGGCCTGAAATCAGTCCCTGTTTCTGGACAATATTTTTGACTGCACCTGAACAGGTCGTGCCACCATAAAGCTGACCCGCGGCGCATTTAAATCCCTTTATGGGTGAGAGGTGTTGCTGATAGGCTTCAATTGTTTTAATTGCCAGTGTATCGGTGAGTTTAGACAGAATCGCCATTTAAAATACCCATTATAATTGTATTTGACCTACTCAAATTAACTGATTTCCTGAAATAATTAGGTTAAAGCCTGTTTGCTTTTTATGATGAAAATGCTGCCAAATAGCAGCAATCGTAACCATTTAAATTGTTTGAATTAAATCAAAAAAAAAAGCAGGCTTTGAAGCCTGCTTTTTTATTAGCCTAATTTCTTAATCTGACAATAGTAGAAACCATCACCTGATTGTGCAGTTGGTAATAATTGACGACCGTAGTTCTGTTCAATGCCCCAATTGGCTTCGATTTTGATTTCCTCTGCATCTGCATGTTCCGCAAAGAATGCAGCCATTTGCTGTTCATTCTCAGCTTTTAGAATGGAGCAGGTGATATACAACAGCGTTCCACCAACTTTGAGCTGTTGCCAGATCTGTTGAAGAATCTGTTTTTGTAATTCAACTGTCTGTGCGATATCAGTCGATTGTCTGAGCAGACGGATATCAGGATGACGACGAATTACGCCTGTTGCAGAACAAGGCGCATCGAGCACGATACAATCGACGGGTTCTGGTGCCTGCCAAGTGGTTGCATCAGCTGTCACGATCTCAACATTATGTTGATCTAGTACAAGACGTTCTAAATTTTCAGAAACTCGCAGTAAACGTTTTGCATCATGATCAAGTGCAATCAGTTTTTTCGGGTTAAATCGCTCAAGGATATGTGCAGCTTTACCGCCTGGTGCAGCACAGGCATCGACAACCACTTGGTTATCTAAGTTCGGTAAAAGCATCGCGCACAATTGGGCATGTTCATCCTGAACAGAAAAGCCACCTTCTTCGAAACCAGGTAAATGGGTAATATTGCCCGTTTGTTCCAGAATAATACCCACATCTGAAAGCATACAAGGACGGGCATCAATCTGTTCTTCATCTAAAATATCAAGATACTCATCACGACTGATTTGACGTTCATTGACGCGCAGGGTCAGAGGGGCCACTTGTTTTAAGGCTTGGCATAGAGTTTCTGCTTGCTCAGGCCAATCTTTTTTAAGTCGCTTGAATAACCAGCTTGGTAAACCATGCGTATTATTCAAAGCGCTTTCAAATTCAGCTGTTTCACGTGAAACACGACGCAGAATCGCATTGACCAAACCACTCATTGGCTCAAAACCGAGTTGCTTAGCCGCATTTACCGTTTCTGAAATCGCAGCATGTACAGGAATACGCGTACATAAAATTTGATATAAACCTAGATATAAACAACTTTCTAGCGCTTCATTGTCCAATGGCTTCGTAAGTAAGGGTAAGGTAATTGCTTTTAAAGAAAACCATTGGCGTAAACAACCTAAAGTAAGTTCGTGATATAAACCACGGTCACGTTCAGAAACAATATTGATATGTTGATTTAAAACAGAAGCCAAAGATTGCCCGTTTTGAACCGCCAAAAGTGTTTTGACCACTTGTGCGCGCAGATTCAAATTTTTTGCAGATGATTGATTCGATTGGCTCATGGGAGAATTTGTCCAAGATGTAGTTTTTGAGTTTGGGCAATTTGGACAGCATTGAGCGCTTTACCACCTGACCACTGTAAACTGGTTAAGCACACGACACTGTTTTCACCACAAGCGACATGTACGCCTTGCTTATCAATTGCAAGAATTTCACCTAATTGAGCATTTGCTTTACTGATCTCGGAGCGCATTGAACTCCAAACACGTAAGGCGTTATTTTCATCCAATTGAATAAAAGCCACAGGCCAAGGGTTGAACGCACGAATATTGCGGTCGATTTGGATTGCCGTTTGTGTCCAATCAATACGTGCTTCTGATTTTACTAATTTATGTGCATAAACCGTGAGGGATTCATCTTGAACTTCACGTTTTTCGATAAAATCCTGCAAGCTTTGCTCTGACTCAAGCACGGCACAAATCGCTTCAGCACCTTGAGTCGCCAATTTGTCATGCAAGGTTGCAGAGGTATCTTCTGCTGTAATTGGACAATAGGTTTTGTACATCATATCGCCTGTGTCCAAACCTGCTGCCATTTGCATGATGGTAATGCCAGTTTCTGTATCGCCTGTGGCAATCGCACGTTGAATTGGTGCTGCGCCACGCCAGCGGGGTAATAGCGAACCATGGATATTTAAACAACCATATTTAGGGGTATCTAAAACCGCTTGCGGTAAGATTAAACCATAGGCTGCAACCACCATGACATCAGCGCCTAGAGCAGCAAGTTCTTGTCGAGCTGCCAAACCTTCTTCAGTAGACGCTTTAAAATTCAAAGGTTGATAGACAGGTAAACTGTGTTCAAGTGCCAATTGTTTAACAGGCGATGGTGTTAATTTTTGTCCACGTCCTGATTTACGGTCAGGCTGGGTATAAACCGCAATGATCTGGTGTGATGTTTTTAATAATGCCGCCAATGCGGTTGCCGCAAATTCAGGCGTACCAGCAAAAATGATTTTCACAAATGGAATCCAAATAAAACTTATCGCAAATTATAAGCGAAAACGTGACGAGTCCCTAATTCACGGGCTGAATTGCATTTGTGTAAAAAAGATAGGCCTGTTGGTCATCAGTTAAACGATAACTTGTAGTATGATGGAAACAGCTCAGTATCATTTCGCCAGAGAGAATGTTCTATTCTTCTCGAGCACAAACTTGTTGGGAATCAAAAATGCCTGATTATCGTTCGAAAACATCAACACATGGAAGAAATATGGCTGGCGCGCGCGGTTTATGGCGTGCGACAGGTATGAAAGATGAAGATTTTGGCAAACCAATTATTGCGGTGGTCAATTCATTTACCCAATTTGTTCCTGGACATGTGCATCTTAAAGATTTAGGGCAACTGGTTGCACGAGAAATTGAAGCTTCTGGTGGTGTCGCAAAAGAATTTAATACCATTGCCGTTGATGACGGGATTGCCATGGGCCATGACGGGATGCTGTATTCACTACCATCACGTGATTTAATTGCCGATTCTGTAGAATATATGGTGAATGCACATTGTGCCGATGCAATGGTGTGTATCTCGAACTGTGACAAGATCACACCAGGAATGCTGATGGCTGCAATGCGCTTGAATATCCCAGTGGTGTTCGTATCTGGCGGTCCTATGGAAGCGGGTAAAGTCAAATTCCGTGGTGATGAAAAGGCAATCGACTTAGTTGATGCCATGGTCGTTGCAGCAGATGAAAGCTATACCGATGAAGAAGTTGCAGCATTTGAGCGTTCGGCATGTCCAACGTGTGGTTCATGTTCGGGTATGTTTACTGCAAACTCAATGAACTGTTTAACTGAAGCTTTAGGTTTATCATTGCCGGGTAATGGTTCTATTGTTGCAACTCACGCTAACCGCAAAAAACTATTCCTAAAAGCAGGTCGTTTAGTCGTTGAACTTGCGAAGCGTTATTATGAACAAAATGATGACAGCATTCTGCCACGTTCAATTGCAACCAAAGCAGCATTTGAAAATGCGATGACTTTGGATATTGCAATGGGTGGTTCTACCAATACCGTATTGCATTTGCTTGCTGCTGCACATGAAGCAGAAGTTGATTTCACTATGGATGATATCGACAATTTATCTCGTAAAGTACCTGTATTGTCTAAAGTTGCACCTGCAAAGTCGGATGTGCATATGGAAGATGTACACCGTGCTGGGGGTATCATGGCGATCTTGGGTGAACTCGATCGTGCTCACTTACTGAACACCTCTTGCCCAACGGTACATGAACCTACTCTCAAAGATGCTTTAGACAAGTGGGATATTATCCGCACTGAAGATGCAGATGTTTATGAGTTCTATCGCTCATCACCAGGTGGTGTTCCAACTCAAGTGGCATTTTCACAAAACCGTTATTATTCAACTTTGGATGGTGACCGTGAGAAAGGTGTGATTCGTAATGCTGAACATGCTTTCTCTAAAGATGGTGGCTTGGCAGTCCTTTACGGCAACATTGCTTTAGATGGTTGTATCGTGAAAACTGCGGGTGTGGATGATTCGATTCTTAAATTCACGGGAACGGCTCGCGTGTTTGAAAGCCAAGATTCAGCGGTTGAAGCGATTTTAGATCATAAGATCGTGGCAGGTGACATCGTTGTCATTCGTTATGAAGGCCCACGTGGTGGTCCAGGCATGCAGGAAATGTTGTACCCAACCAGTTACTTGAAGTCGAAAGGTTTGGGTAAGGACTGTGCCTTGATTACCGATGGTCGCTTCTCTGGTGGTTCTTCAGGTTTATCCATTGGTCACGTGTCTCCAGAAGCAGCGGAAGGTGGTGCAATTGGTCTGGTTGAAGATGGTGATACCATCCAAATTGATATTCCGAATCGTAGCATTCACCTTGATGTTGATGATGCAACGATGGCACACCGTCGTACGGCACAGGAAGCCAAAGGTTGGCATCCAGTGGAAGAGCGTAAACGTAAAGTGTCTAAATCCTTGAAGATTTATGCGATGCACTCAACCAGTGCCGCAAAAGGTGCGGTACGAGTTTTGTAAGCCCATTCAGTCCCTTTTGATAAAAAAGGGACTTTTTTCTCATTTTATAATATAAAATACTGAATACACTTGATTCTCATTTGCCAGTAAACTTGAGAATATAATCTACTTTTCTATAAATTCATTACGCTTAGAGGCGATTGACATGTCTTTGTTACGTCGTTGGTTTGATCCCATCCGATCGAGTTGGTTCTATCAAAAACCCTCTCGTCAGGCGGTGTTACCCACGGAACAGGGTTTAACGATTTACCTTCGTTTGGATGATGTTTATAGCTATCTGGCAGTGCAGCAGCTTGATCAACTCAATGAGATCTTGAGTGATGAACTCAAACCCCTAAAAGTCATTATCTCAAGACAGGATGCAGAACCCCCGAATGGCATGTCCAGACAGGATTGGCAAAGTTACTGTCTAAATGATGCAAAAATCCTCGCCAAACAGCACCGTTTTGGTTTTGATGACACCCCAGAGATTCCTAGTGCAGAAGCTTTACAGCAGGCTGAGACAATTTTAAGAAATACCCCATTACGAGAACAAAATTTCCTGCATTTGCTTGAAGATGTGTTTCATATGCTGTGGCAGCAGCAATATGGAAAGTTGCGTACCCTGTATGCCATGGCAAGCCAGCATCAGGCGCCACAGGATTATCCTGAGCGTATCTTTAAAGATGTACCTGTAGCCGCCAGCTATTTCGAATTTGGCGAACGTAAATATCAGGCTGTAGATGATTTGCTGCGTCTAACCCGCCGTCTTAAACAGCAAAAACTGCTGACGGGCAATCCAATTTTCCTGATCAACCATATTGAATGGTGTGAACATCTGATCAATGATGGTGAGGCACTGGCAGAAGTTCAGGCATTGCAACCAGAGCTGGATTTGTATATTGCACTTGAAGACCCGATGAGCTGGCTGTTGCTGGCCTATATCAAGGAAGAGCTGGCCAATTATTATAATATTCAATTGAGCGTTTATCCGCTGAGCTATCATGGGCGAGACTGGTTTGACTGGAGTCTCGCGACTCGTGTTTCCAAACGTACACAGGTGGCATTCACCCCATTCTGTCGTCCAACTAAAGAAGCCACCTATGAAATGGCGAAGCTGTTTTACAGTGTTGCAGAGGAACAGCAGGTGGATGTGATCCACCAGATTTTGGAAAGCGTATGGACACGAGGTAAGGATTTATCCTTTAAGGCGCATTTTCAGCGGATGCAAAAGCGCTTGCAGATTGAGCAGGTCACCGAACAGGATGTTGAGGCTTTATTAAAACAGAATGATGAGCTATGCCAGCAGAAGCACCAACCCGACTTTCCTGTACTGGAATTACGGATCGATGGACAGAACTATGTGTTTAATAGCCTGTATCGGGTATGGATGATTGAAAGTATTATCAGTAATGTGCTGGAAGAGAAATATAAGCAGGAAAGCCAAGAATAAATAAAAAAGGCAGCCTAAGCTGCCCACGATTTTAGTTTTTATCTTTTAAGCTAAACAACAAATTCAGGAAAATCGCAGCAAAAGTTGCTGTTCCAATGCCACCTAAATTAAAGCTACCAAACAGTAATTCAAAGTTACCTGCACCTAAAATAATGGTGACAGATGCAACAATCAGGTTTTTATTATTAGAAAAATCGACTTTATTTTCGATCCAGATTTTCGCTCCAGCAATGGTGATCAAGCCAAACACCACGATGGAGGCTCCTGTCAGAACTGCTGTTGGAATGGTGCTAATCACCGCGCCAAACTTTGGTGAAAGCCCCAGAAAAATGGCGAACACACCAGCGATTACAAACACAATGGTTGAATAGACACGGGTAACGGCCATCACTCCAATATTTTCACCATAGGTGGTCATGCCAGGCGCACCGACACTACCTGACAGGGTGGTGGCTAAACCATCGGCAACAAAGGCCTTGCCCAATTGTGGGGTCAGGTTTTCGCCTGTCATCGCTCCCACTGCCTTGATATGGCCTAAATTCTCGGCAACCAGAATCAGTGCCACAGGGGCAATAATCAGAATTGCATTCATGTCAAACGCTGGATGTGAGAAGCTTGGAATACCGAACCATGGCGCGGCTGCAATCTGAGAAAAATCAATGGCTTTACCTAAGCCGAGCACATTGGTTGCAACAGCATAAAGTCCGTATGCAATCAATAAACCCACCAATAAAAGTAAACGCTGTAGCAGGCCTTTGGTAAACACCCCGATAATGCCCATACACAGTACTGTGATCAGTGCCATCCACATGTCAAAAGGCTGTCCTGCCACACCCTTGATGGTCACAGGGGCAAGGTTGAGACCAATGATCATCACGATTGCGCCTGTCACCACAGGTGGCATCAGTTTTTCAATCCAGCGTGTGCCAGTCAGCATCACGGCAAAGCCAATCAGGGCATAGAAAATACCACAGGCCACAATGCCGCCGAGTGCAATCGCAAGGTTTGGATTGGCTCCTGATCCAGTTATGTGACCAGTTGCGGCCACCACCACACCAATAAAGGCAAAGCTTGAACCTAGGTAACTTGGAACACGTCCACCTGTGATCAGAAAGAAGATAATGGTACAAATCCCTGACATTAAAATGGCAAGGTTGGGATTGAATCCCATCAGCAATGGGGCAAGTACGGTTGCGCCAAACATTGCAAATGCGTGTTGAACCCCGAGCACCGCACTTTGTAAGGGCGGTAAATATTCGTTTGTCGCAACAGGGCGATGATCAATCTTTCCCTGATACGGCTGCCATTTTGGAAACCAACTTGACATAGATAAACTCTTGATCAGATAAATCAGCCGCTATGATACTCTGCCTGATCTGCAACTTTCATCTGGTCATGTTGGGCAATGGCTGCAATATCGTGGTTTTAAATACTTATTTTTATCATTTGGTAAAATAAATTTAAAGCTAAGCACCCATATTCATTGTAGATTTACACAAAGTTGACTATTTCACTCAACAAATAAAAAAGATGGGTTTTTAGCAATAAAAAATGACTGAATAGACATGCGGCATCTGCAAGTGACTTTACAGGTGCCGCGCCAGCTTAAATGATTAACCTGTATTCCTTAACCCTGCCGCAATCCCAGCAATACTGACCATCAAGGCATGATCGACAGGGCTATGTTCAGTTTGGTGCTGTGCCAGATACAGACGACGACGCTTCATCAATTCTGCCTGTAATAAATGCAATGGCAATAAATATGGTTTACGCACCTGCATGGACTGGTCCAGCACTTGATTATTGCTGAGCAGTTTGGATTCACCTTTTAGACTCAGCAGGGTATCCACCGCATTTTGCAGGCGCTGGCGTAGCTCAATCCCTAGAACTTTTAAGTCCTGATCTTGGGTGAGATGAGATTCATAGTACAACGCAATATCTGCATCAGATTTGGATAAAACCATTTCCAGCATATCAATTAAAGTTTGGAAATACGGCCACTGTTCAAGCATTTCATTTAAGGTGTTTTGGTGTTGTCCATGTACCTGATTGATCGCCGTGCCTGTACCCAGCCATGCAGGCAGCATCAGGCGAATCTGGGTCCAGGCAAACACCCACGGAATGGCGCGTAGTGATTCAATGCCACCGCTAACCTTGCGCTTGGCTGGACGTGAACCGAGCGGTAACATTTGTAGCTCAAGTTCAGGGGTAACGGTACGCAGGTAGCTGACAAAATTTGGATTTTCACGCACAGTTTGTCGATAAACCTGTACCGATAAATCAGTCATTTGATTCATTAAGTCTCGCCATTCTTTCTTTGGCTCTGGCGGTGGTAGTAGTGTTGCTTCTAATGTTGCCGCTGTATAGATTTCCAAATTTTGTAGCGCGATGCCTTCTAAACCAAATTTAAAGCGAATCATTTCACCCTGTTCAGTAACACGAATTGCTCCAGAGATTGAACCTGGTGGCTGGGAAAATAAGGCTTGCTGGGTCGGTGCGCCGCCACGGCTGATCGAACCACCACGTCCGTGGAACAGGGTCAGTTGTACGCCATGATTTTTGGCAATCGCGGTCAGTTCCTCCTGAGCGCGATATTGCGCCCAGTTGGCCGACATAAAGCCCGCGTCCTTGGCTGAGTCTGAATAGCCAATCATCACTTCATGTTTACCCTGAATATGCTGTTTGTACCAATGTACATTAAACAGGGTGTTCATGGTTTTGGCTGCGCCATCCAGGTCCTTTAATGTTTCAAATAAAGGCACCACACGAAGCGGATGCTGAATCCCAGCTTCTTTTTGTAAGAGTAAAACAGCTAAGACGTCGCTTGGATATTCTGCCATCGAAATAATATAGGCACCCAAGCTCTCAGCTGGTTGTTCAGCCAGGGTACGCATGGTGGCAAACACTTCCAGCACATCTGGATGCCGAATCAGGCTGCCCTCTGGTTCATTCAGATATTTAGGGAGTAAAGGACGTTTGCTCTGCAGCTCTTGGATCAGGAAATTTTGACGAGCCTGTTCAGTCCACGATTCAAAATTGCCTAGACCTAGATATTCAGTAATCGCTGAAATGGCTTGACGATGTCGACCTGATTCCTGGCGGATATCCAGTTTCAGCAGTTCTATGCCAAAGCAATTGACACGGTAAATGAAATCAAGCAACTGGCCATTGGCAATTTCGGCTAGATTACTATCAATCAGGGAGCGATAGCACAGCAATAAAGGCTGTAATAGTTCATCTTTAGTTTTGATGATTTGACTGTCATCCGCATCCAGTCCATGTAAACGTTGTGTCAGCCAGTGGCGGGTGGCTTTCAGGCGTTCACGGGTTTCACGTAAATATTCACGATAGGGTTCAGGGTGTTCATAACCTAATGCTTGAGTGAGTTCATCTGAACAGGTTTGAATCGACAGTTCCCAACGCAGGTTTTCAATATCACGTAGATAGAGGTCGGCCGCCTGCCAGCGCGACAGCCACAACACCTCCTGTGTCACCTGATGGGTAACATTGGGGTTGCCATCACGGTCGCCACCCATCCATGAGGCAAAACGAATCGGGGCAATATCCAGAGGCAGGGATTGCTGGCAATGTTGCTGGGTCAGTTCATTCAGTTCACGGATAAATTTTGGAACTGCATTCCATAAACTCTGTTCAATGGTGGCAAAGCCCCATTTCGCTTCATCCACAGGAGTAGGGCGATGCTGGCGAATCTCATCGGTTTGCCAGGCTGAACTCACCAGTTGCTTGAGTGTGGCAATGGTCTGCTGGCGTTCTCTCGGTGTGAGTTTCTGTTGATCAAGCTGTGATAGGCAGTCGGTAATGTCATCATATTTCTGGATCAGGGTACGGCGGCTGACTTCGGTCGGATGTGCGGTGAGCACCAGCTCGATGTTGAGGTCGCAGATCTGCTGGAACAGGTGCTGTTCACTAATCTGTTGGGTTTTGAATTTTTCAAAGAGATGCGTCAGTGGGTTTGGACTGGATGTCTGCTCGTCAAACTCAGCCTGACGGCGGTTACGCACCACATGGTACTGCTCAGCGATGTTGGCAAAGTTGAGAAAATATGAAAATGCACGGGTCAGGGGCAAAATTTCTTCATCTTTTAGGCCGAGGAAAAGGTGTTCGAGCTGTTTTTCCGCCTCGATTTGACCATCACGGGCACCCTTGGCCAGGGCACGAATCTGCTCAACCTGATTAAACAAATCCTGTCCTGCATGCTGCTTTAAGGTTTCGCCCAGTAAATTACCCAGTAAACGAACATCTTCTCGTAATGGCGCAGTGATTTGTTGTGTCATTATGCTTCTCCTCTGCTCATGTCTTGACTATAACCTCATTGTCAGACATTCCAAGTGGAGAACGTAAGGAAATGTGAAATTTCTTTAAAATTTAGGTTGATATTTAAGCAAAAAAAGTTCAATGGCCTGTTCAATCATCTGCTCAATTTCAACCGTGGTTGGCACCGAATCCAGGCCCAGTAAAACCTTGTGATGACGTGTGCCGAGCATCAGCGCCACGATCAGTTCGGTCTGTTTAAGGGGATCATCTGCCTGAATAAAGTTGAGTGTGATGGCCTGCTCAAAAAAACCACACCAGACATTACACATACGTGTGTGTGAGGCATCAAAAAACTGCTGGGTGAGGGGGCTTTGTTCAGCAGCAAGTTCAAACAGCACCCGATCCAGCTTCAGCGCTTCAGGCAGGTAAATAATGCCCAGGGCGCGCTGGCACATTAAATACAATGCCTGCCTAAAGTCGGACTCAGGTGTGAGTTCAAACTGCTTTGCCCGAATGGACTCCTCACAGCTCTCCTCAATCGCACAGGTAAACAGATTGGCCTTGTCCTGAAAATGGTTGTGCACCGTGAGTTTGGTGACAGCCGCCTCTTTGGCAATCTGGTCCATGCTGGTGGCGTGATAACCCATTTTTAGAAAAATAGATTTTGCAGCCTGCAAAATTCTGGCTCTTTTTTCTAAATCTTTGGGACGACCACTGGTTGTCTGCACGTTATCGTTCTCTTTTAATTCAATTAAAAAATCAGGTTGCTAGATTTAATTTTTATTTAATGTACTCATGAGTATATTAATTAAAAATTAAACAATTTATGATAATGCCCATATCACGCCCTAAAAATCAATTTGAATAAGAGCGCAAAATAGATGAATCAGATCAATCGTATCATATTGGGGTTAGTCATTGTCAGTAGTGTCATCCTCAGCGCATGTCAGAAAGAGGTGCCCAGAACTGAGGAAATTCCTTATGTCATGGTGACGCAGCCGAGTAGCAACCATATTGACCAGAAAAGCTATGCAGGTGATGTGCAGGCCAGACAGCAGACCGCACTGGCATTCCGTGTCGGGGGCCAGATTACCGAACGTTATGCCGATGTTGGAGATCGGGTTAAGGTTGGGCAGGTGTTGGCAAAACTGGATGTGAAAGATGCCCAGTTGCAAATGAATGCGGCCAAAGCCCAACTGGACAGTGCACAGGCCGCCGCAAAAATTGCATTGGAAGAATATAAGCGTTATCAACAACTTTTGCCTGTCAATGCGGTCAGCCGTTCACAATTTGATGCTATTAAAAACCAGTATGAGTCGGCACAGGCAACACTGCAACAGGCCCGTTCAAACTATGAGGTTTCCTCCAACCAAACAAGCTATAACCAGTTGGTCTCCAATAAAAATGGCGTGATTACCCAGCGCAACATTGAAACAGGACAGGTGGTGGCGGCAGGACAGGCAGCCTATCAACTGGCGATTGATGGCGAGCGTGAGGTGGTATTTGGTGTGCCTGAACAGGCGGTCAGTACCCTCAAGGTGGGGCAGCCTGCCTGGGTCACCTTATGGTCACAGCCAGATACACGTTTTGCAGCAAAAGTCCGCGAGGTGTCACCCGCTGCAGACCAATCGCGAACATTCACCGTGAAAGTTTCATTGCTTGAGGGGCAGTCCACGATTCAACTTGGACAAAGTGCGCGAGTGTTCTTCGTGGCAAATGAAAATAATGTTCTGAGTGTGCCCTTATCCAGCGTCACTGCCAATGATCAACAAGCTTATGTCTGGGTGGTCAATGCCAATCAAACCTTACGTAAAGTTCCTGTGACTTTGGGAACTTATGGCCGTGACAGTGTGCCTATTCTTTCAGGTCTAAAAGCTTCAGATTGGGTTGTGGTTGGTGGTGTACACCTGTTGCGTGATCAGCAAAAGATTCATCCTGTAGACCGTGATAATCGTGAAGTCACGGTAAAAGCGGGAGCCTGATCATGAAATTTAACCTTTCAGAATGGGCGCTGAAGAATAAGGGCATTGTTCTGTATTTTATGCTGTTACTTGGCATTGTTGGGGTGATGTCCTATTCCAAGCTGTCACAGAGCGAAGACCCGCCATTTACCTTTAAAGTGATGGTGGTGCAGACCTATTGGCCAGGAGCAACGGCTCAGGAGGTTGCAACCCTGGTGACAGATCGTATTGAAAAAGAACTGATGACCACAGGGCAATATGAAAATATTCGGGCATATTCACGGCCTGGGGAATCTATGGTGACATTTATCGCCAAGGATTCTTATCGTTCCAGTGAAATTCCTGATGTTTGGTATAACGTGCGTAAAAAGGTCAATGACATTCGCTCGCAACTGCCAAGCGGTGTGCAGGGGCCGTTCTTTAATGATGAGTTCGGCGATACCTTCGGCAATATCTATGTACTGACGGGCAAAGATTTTGACTATGCGGTAATGAAAGAATATGCCGATCGTTTGCAACTACAATTGCAACGGGTCAAGGATGTTAGCAAGGTGAATCTTGTTGGTCTACAAGACCAGAAAATCTGGATTGAACTGTCCAATACTAAGGCGGTGCAGCTTGGTGTCCCTGTCACAGCCATTCAGGAAGCGATTCAAAAGCAGAATGACATGGCAGGTGCGGGCTTCTTTGAAACAGGCACAGACCGTATTCAAATCCGAGTTAGCGGACACTTACATAGTGTTGATGACCTTAAAAAAATGCCGTTATTGGTGGGTGATAAAACCATTCAACTTGGTGATGTTGCTGATGTCTATCGTGGCTTTAGTGAGCCTGCGCAGCCACGTATGCGTTTTATGGGCGAAAATGGGATTGGCATTGCGGTGTCCATGCGTAAAGGTGGGGACATCATTGCATTGGGTAAAAACCTTGAAACTGAATTTAACAGTCTACAAAAAAGCTTACCTTTGGGCATGAAACTGCAAAAAGTTTCAGACCAACCTGTTGCAGTACAACGTAGTATTCAAGAGTTTTTAAAAGTTTTAGCTGAAGCGGTCATTATCGTTTTATTGGTCAGTTTCTTCTCACTCGGTTTTCGTACAGGGCTTGTTGTTGCATTGTCGATTCCATTGGTTTTAGCAATGACCTTTGCTGGGATGAGTTTATTTGACGTTGGCTTACATAAAATCTCATTAGGCGCATTGATTCTGGCCCTAGGTTTGTTGGTTGATGATGCCATTATCGCCGTGGAAATGATGGCGATCAAAATGGAGCAAGGTTATAGTCGACTCAAGGCCGCAGGCTTTGCTTGGCAAACCACCGCCTTTCCAATGCTCACAGGAACCTTGATCACCGCGGCAGGCTTCCTGCCGATTGCCACGGCCCAATCAGGAACAGGTGAATATACTCGTTCCATTTTCCAGGTAGTCACCATTGCCCTGATTGTGTCGTGGATTGCGGCGGTATTGTTTGTACCTTATCTGGGTGAGAAGCTACTGCCTGACTTCACCAAACAACAGCAGAAAGCGGCATGGTATCTGCGCCTATGGGCGCGACTGCGTAAGCAACCTGAGCCTGTGGTCGAGGCACATGGAACGCATCACGATCCTTATCAATCCAGGTTTTACCAGTCTTTCCGTAATGTGGTGGAAATCTGTATTACCTATCGTAAAACGGTAATTGCTATTACGGTGGGTATCTTTGTGTTGTCTGTTGCGATGTTTAAGTTGGTACCGCAACAATTCTTCCCCCCATCGAATCGTGCTGAAATTTTAGTGGATTTAAAGCTGGAAGAAGGGGCTTCCCTAACGGCGACAGAACAAGCAGTACATAAGGTAGAACAATTCCTATCCAAACAAAAAGGGATTGATAATTATGTCGCTTATGTCGGCACAGGTTCACCACGTTTCTATCTGCCTTTAGATCAACAATTGCCACAGGCCAGCTTTGCCCAGTTTGTGGTGCTGGCATCGTCTTTAGATGACCGTGATGAAATCCGCCGTTCTTTAGAGACACAAATTAAGCAGTTGTTGCCTCAGGTGCGTACTCGTGTGTCCTTATTGGAAAATGGCCCTCCTGTGGGTTATCCATTGCAGTATCGGGTCTCAGGTGAAGATTTGGCGACGGTTCGGGCAGAGGCTCAGAAAGTGGCTAAAGTGCTGAGCGAAGACCCAAACACCACTAATGTACATCTGGACTGGGGTGAACCAAGCAAGATTATTGCCATTGAGATTGATCAGGACCGTGCGCGTCAAATGGGCGTTTCCAGTGTTGATCTGGCCAATTTCCTCAATGCCTCAGTGACAGGCGCGGTGATGAATCAATATCGTGAAAAACGTGAACTCATTGAAATTCGTTTACGTGGTGATAAGTCAGAACGTGTCGAAGTGGCTTCGTTAGCAAATTTAGCCGTGCCAACCACCAAAGGAACCACTGTACCTCTAGCACAAATAGCAAAAATTGAGTCACGTTTTGAAGAAGGTTTAATTTGGCATCGTAATCGTTTACCGACGATTACCGTTCGCGCGGATATTCGTACCCATTTACAACCTGCAACAGTGGTTCAGCAATTGGCGGAAAAGATGCAGACTCTACGTGCCGATTTACCAAATGGCTATTTACTTGAGGTGGGTGGTACAGTTGAGGAGTCGGCCAAAGGTCAAAATTCTGTGAATGCAGGTATGCCACTGTTCCTTGCGGTGGTCATGACCCTGTTGATGATTCAGTTGCGTAGCATGTCTCGCGCGACCATCGTCTTGCTGACCGCACCGCTTGGCCTGATTGGGGTGGTGGCGTTCCTGTTGTTGTTCAATAAACCGTTTGGTTTCGTGGCCATGCTCGGAACCATTGCCCTGTCTGGCATGATCATGCGTAACTCGCTGATCCTGATTGACCAGATTGAGCAGGACATTCAGGCAGGGCATGAACCGTGGGACGCGGTGATTGGTGCCACCATGCGCCGCTTCCGTCCGATTGTGTTAACCGCACTTGCCGCAGTACTTGCGATGATTCCATTATCACGCAGTATTTTCTTTGGTCCGATGGCGGTTGCGATTATGGGCGGCTTGATTGTAGCCACCCTGTTGACCCTGTTTTTCCTGCCTGCACTCTATGCGGCGTGGTTTAAGGTCAAGAAAGCAACACATCTATCGTAATTATTTTGTGAATAAAGGTGCGAAATATTGAAAATTTTAATATAGTAGCACCTATATTTTAAGACCAAAAAATAATTGAATTTCATTGCATGACTGTTTTGGCAAAATGCGGTGAATGAGGTGATCTAGAGCATGGGGCAAGACAGTATTGAGCAGCATCGCCGCTATGTGGCGATATCTTATGTGTTCATGTTTCTTGCATTATTTACAATCGTGTTTGCAGTGTTTGCGTATCTGCTGGCACGAAAAGTTGCGACTGCGAATAATGCTGAAGTATGGATACACGCACATGCACTGTGGATTATGCGTAATGTGCTGCTGTTTATTCTGATGGCTTTCTTTGCTGCCCTGTGGTTTATTCCACTGTTCTTTTTTGTCTGGAACAGCGCCCTCTGGGTGACCGCCATGACGGTTGTGGGTGTGGTGTTTAGCTCGATTGCATGGCTATTTCTGTTGAATGCATGGCTGAAAGGTATTGCCAGATACTTTAGAAATAAAGCGGTTTTCTAAATTTATCGCTTTTTTTATCACAATCACTCTTGTAAACGTATTGTACAGGCCCTATTAAGGCTTTGTTGACTTTAGAAATAAAATGTCAGCAGAGCCTATTTGTTTTTTCAAGTTTGAATAAATTCCGTGAGGAGCATCGCCAACCATGGCTAAACGTGATTATTATGAGGTTTTAGGCGTTTCGAAAACCGCAAGTGATGATGAGATTAAAAAAGCCTATCGTAAGTTGGCGATGAAGTATCATCCAGATCGTAACCCAGATAACGCTCAGGCGGAAGAAAAGTTTAAAGAAGCAGCAGAGGCTTACGAAGTACTTTCTGATGGCGAAAAACGCAGCATGTATGATCGTGCTGGTCATAGTGCCTTTGAGGGTGGTTTCGGTGGCGGTGGTGGTTTTAGTGCGGAAGACATCTTTAGCCAGTTTGGTGATATTTTTGGTAGTGCTTTCGGTGGTGGTGGTCGCCAGCAACAACGCCAGCGCCGTGGTTCAGACCTCCGCTATGTGATGGAATTGACGCTTGAAGAAGCAGTCAAAGGCGTGAAAAAAACGATTACTTTTACTGCACCAGCGCCGTGTGAAACATGTGATGGTAAAGGTTCTAAGAATCCAAATGATGTGGAAACCTGTCGTACCTGTCATGGTGCTGGTCAAGTACGTATGCAGCAAGGTTTCTTCTCGGTTCAACAAACTTGTAGTACTTGCCGCGGTCAAGGCAAAATCATCAAGAATCCATGTAACACCTGTCATGGTTCAGGCGTTGCAGACCGCCAGCAAACGCTTGAAGTCACTATTCCTGCAGGTGTGGACAATGGCGATCGTGTTCGCTTAACAGGTAAAGGTGAAGCGATTCGTGATGGTCAGGCGGGTGATTTATACGTTGAAGTCGTAGTTCGTGAACATGAAGTCTTCCAACGTGACGGTGCAGACCTGTATATGGATGTGCCAGTCAGTATTGCAGATGCTGCATTAGGTAAAGAAATCGAAATCCCGACGCTGGATGGTCGTGTCAGCTTAAAAATCCCAGAAGGTACGCAGACAGGTAAGCTATTCCGCTTACGTGGTAAAGGTGTTCGTCCTGTACGTAGCAGCATGGTCGGTGACTTATTGTGCCGTATCGTGGTGGAAACCCCTGTCAATTTAAACAGTCGTCAGCGTGAATTGTTGAAAGAGCTGCAAGCGTCTTTTGATGGGGATGGTCATGCCTCATCACCAAAGAAAAAGTCATTCTTTGACTGGTTTAACTGATGTTGAAAAAACCTGCTTCGGCAGGTTTTTTTATGGGAATTTTTTAGCGTAGGCACAGAGTTTTGCTATAGTAGCGGAATTGTTTAAATAAAAGACTGGGAAAAAATTATGTCAACTTCTCCACGCATTGGAATCTTGGGTGCAGGCGGACGCATGGGGCGTATTCTGATTCAAGCAGTACAACAAGCAGGCTACCAACTGGCAGCAGCTGTTGAACGTCCAGAAAGCAGTTTGGTGGGTGCAGATGCAGGGGAACTTGCGGGTGTGGGAAGTCTGGGCATCAAGGTGGTGGGAAGTTTGAGTGAAGTGCTCAAGGATTGTGATGTGGTGATTGACTTTACTGCACCAGCCGCCACCGAACAGCACTTGAAACTGTGCCGTGAAGCGGGTGTGGCCATGGTGATTGGCACCACAGGCATGAATGATGAACAGAAAGCATTTCTGGATGAAACGGCGACACAAACACCAGTCGTGTATGCCGCGAACTATTCTGTGGGTGTAAACGTTTCCATTAAATTACTGGAACTGGCGGCAAAAGTGTTTGGTGATACCGTTGATATTGAAATCATTGAGGCACATCACCGTCATAAGGTGGACGCGCCGTCCGGCACCGCGTTTATGATGGGTGAGGCAATTGCTGATACCTTGGGCCGTAACCTCAAGGAAGTGGCGGTGTATGGTCGTGAGGGCTATACAGGTCCACGTGATCGCCAGACCATTGGTTTTGAAACCATTCGTGGAGGTGACATCGTCGGTGAGCATACGGTGATGTTTATTGGTGAAGGGGAGCGTGTGGAAGTCACCCATAAAGCCACCAACCGTATGAACTTTGCTTCAGGCGCAGTACGTGCAGCCGCCTGGGTAGTGGGACGTGAAGCTCGTAAATATGACATGAAAGATGTTCTGGGCTTTAACGATATTCAGGTATAACACATCAATTTTCGCACTATCCAGCGCCTGGCGAGCCTCCATTTGTAGGGGTGAAACAGGCACTCACGACCATTAAAATAAATTGAGCATGACATGAAAAAAAAACATATTGTTGCCGCACTTCTCAGTATCACCAGCCTGACAGCCACGGCTGCAACAGACGCAGCCAAACTCAGCCTAAACCGCAATAACATTAAAGTCTGGACCTATCAGACAGAGAATAATCCTGTCTTTCAGTACAAAGCAGAAACGACTTTTGATGTACCTTTGGAACGGGCAGTTGCAGTAGTACTTGATGTTGAACGCACACCACAATGGGTACCCTATGTTGCTAAGGCACAGCTTTTGTCTCGGGATGAAAAAAAGGGGGAATTTACCCTGTATATGCTGTTGGATTTGCCATTTCCTTTGAAAGACCGTGATCTGGTAATTAAAGGCAAGATGAATAAGAATGCTGATGGGAGTATTAGTATTAAGAATAACGCAATTAAAAATAGTTATCCTGAACGACCTGATGTGATTCGTTTGAATCAATATACAGGAGATTGGACGTTCCAAAGACTTGCCAATAATAAGGTTAAAGTCATGACTACTGGTTATGCCGACCCAGCAGGTTCGATTCCATTGAGTTTTGTGAATATGTTTGTGCAGCAGCAACCGTATCAAATGCTGATGAAGATGAAGAAAGAAATTTACAATCCATTATATGCGCAGCCACATCTACCTGACTTACTAAAATAAATAAAAAAGCCTGATTCAATCAGGCTTTTTTATTGGCATTTAACTCTGAGGACATTGCTGTAATGCTGAATCTGCCTTGGTGGATAATTTGATCTGGATAAAAACACCAAGATTAAACCAATCGCTGCCAACACCGCCCCAATCCCTGGATGCTTTTGATAGTGCAGTATTAAGAAAACGAGGAACGATTGCAGCTCCATTTCATCTGATGAAAAGCCAGTTTGATCTTGAACATACTCGCCACAGATCAAAAATAGGGCTACTGACTACAATATTTGCTGCTTTAACATTATATGCTTTGATGCTTGTAAATGGATATAAGTCTGGGATTCAGCAGATTTTAAAACCGATTGAATTAAAATCTGCTTAAACCGAATTCACTTTAATCAAAGTCTGCTTTAAGTACAATACGATAACGTGCTTGACCTGAATGGAGTCGTTCAATGGCTTCATTGAGTTGAGACATTGGAAATAGCTCAATTTGTGGCGCAATATTTTTACGTGCGGCAAATTGTAGTAATTGGCGCAGTGCTAAAGGTGACCCAGTTGGTGAAGCTGTAACAGATTTCGCTCCACTCATGATAGTACCTACAGAAACTGGAATAGGCTCTAAGGTAATCCCCAAGAAATGCATACTACCATTCGGTGCCAAGGTATTGAGATAGGCTTGCCAATTCAGGGTTACATTGACGGTGCTAAGCAATAGATCAAACTTGCCACGTTGCGCTTTGATCGCTTGAGCATCACGACTATTTACCACATGGTCAGCGCCCATGGCTTTGAGCTCTTCAGTTTTGTCTGGATTTGAACTAAATGCACTAATCTCACAACCCCAAGCCTTAAGTAACTTGATGGCCATATGCCCTAAACCACCAATCCCAATCACACCGACATGATGTGTTGCTTGGATCTGATGTTTAAGTAAAGGATCAAACACGGTAATGCCGCCACAAAGCAATGGTCCTGCACTTTCAGGATCCAAACCCTCTGGTAGAGGAATGACCCATTGCCAACCTGCGCGAACTTTTTCTGCAAAGCCACCCGCATGACCAACGATAGTCGCAACGCTGCCACCCGTACATAAAACTTGATGACCACCAATACATGGATCGCATGCTTGGCAACTTTCAGCTGTCCAGCCAATGCCAACACGTTGACCAAGTTTCAGTCCTTTGGCTTCTGAACCGAGTGCGATAATTGTGCCAATAATTTCATGTCCAGCGACAGCAGGATAAACGGATGAACGCCATTCATTATTGATCACAGACAAATCAGAATGACATAAACCGCAGTATTCAACTTTAACTTCAACCTGATGTGGCTTTAATTCACCTGCATCAAATTGATAAGGAACCAATTGCTCGCCTGCCTGCATGGCAGCATAAGCACGAATTTGGTTATTACTCATTATTATTTTCCTTTTATAAAGAATGGATTATTTAAACTCACAATGATTTTCGTGATCGTTAACCATTCCCACTGCCTGCATAAAGGCATAGCAGGTGGTTGGTCCAACAAACTTAAAACCACGTTTTTTTAAGGTTTTGGACAATTTCTGGCTGATTGCGGTTTGTGCAGGTGCATCACGGTAATTCAGCACAACATTATTTGGTGTTTGATGATCGACAAAACTCCAAAGCCAAGAGGAGACATCATCTACCTCATCCTTAAGCTTGAGCCATGCAATCGCATTATCCCGAATGGCTTTTAATTTACCTAAATGGCGGATAAGGCCTGCATCACTAAGCTTATTTTCCAGTTGCTCATCGCTGAGGGTGGCAATCTGCGTGATGGGATATTGAAAGAAATGTGTGCGGTAGTTTTCACGTTTTTTCAATACGGTAATCCATGACAAGCCTGCCTGCTGCCCCTCAAGGCACAGCATCTCAAACAGCTGTGCTTCATTATGCTCGGGCTTGCCCCATTCTTTATCATGGTAGGTGATATAGAGCGGATCAGAGGAACACCAGCCACAGCGTTGAATTGTCATATTGGATGCTTCCTATTGTTATTATCAGGGAAAAATTTAGAGTTTGAATGTGACCCAGTCATCTTGACGGGTATCCCAATAATACAATTCCGCTGTGGTTAAATCAGTAAATTTAAGCCAAAAGTCCTTGCCTGATTTATCTGCAAAACCTGTGCTAATCAGCAGAGCATCTTCGGTAATTTCCATAATCCAGCCTTGATAGCTTGTACCATTGATGATGATTTTCTGTTGATTTCCAGACTCTGCAAATTTAACCAGTCGTTCAATCAATGCTTCTGACATGCTGTGTTCCTAACGTAAATATGAGTATGGATTGACTGCTCCACGCCCTTTGCCATTTAAATAAATACCATAATGTAAATGTGGGGCAGTCGCACGAGCATTGCCTGTATTGCCTACATAACCAATGAGGTCGCCCTTATGAACATAATCCCCCACATTAAGCCCCCGTTTATGACCATCTAAATGGGCATAGTAGTGCCAAGAACCAGATGGCCCAAGAATCCAGATGACCTTACCACCTAAATTATTATTACGTAAATCAGCCACTAAGCCCTCAGTGGCACTATACACTTTCGTGCCACGCTCCGCCATGATGTCAATGCCTTCATGGCTGCGACCATGACTGCGTGCCGAACCCCAGGTATCACGCAATTGATTGCGACTGATCCCCTTGACAGGAACAGGCAGGCGGCTGTCCAGACGTATCATTTTAAGTTTGTTCACCTGTGCATTTGGCAAGGATGCAGGCTTCTTTGGTGCAGTGGTACATGCTGAAAAGATTAGCATCAGCATGGCAAGAACCGTATAGCAAATCGGGTAACGCACACAAACTCCTTGCGTTCGAATTTACAGCATGCAGGTTTTAGGCCTTTTGTTTGGCTGTAATCAGTTTTTTCATGGCCGTTGGAATGCCTTTGGCAATCGCGGCTTCTGGACAGAGCCATATTCCATTCAGTTCAATGCTGAGCTGTTCTTTTTGGTCATGTTCCACGTGGAACAGTTTTTCATTGAGCACCCATGTGAAATGAGTGAAACTATGGCTAATCTGCAAAGATGATACTTGAGCTTGCAGCTTAAAGTGCTGCTCAATCTGTTGTAATTCGGTTGCCTGCTCAATGATCGGCAGGCAATACAATCCGCCCCATAACCCATGTGCCTCACGCTGTTGCCAAAACCATTCATCACCCGACTGGATCACAACCACATCAGCCGTTCTGACAGGAACGGGTTTCTTGGCCTTTTTGAATGGCAGTTCCTGTTCAAGCCCTTGTTGATAGGCCTGACAATGTTGCTGCATCGGGCAGTAAAGACATAAAGGCTTTTTCGGGGTACAAATCGTTGCACCCAAATCCATGATTGCCTGAGTATAGTCATGGTTGCGCTGTTCAGGGCAAAGTTGCTCGGCAATTTCCCAAAGCTTGCGTTCATTTTGTGGTTTGGACAGGTCATCTTCAATCGCAAAAAAACGTGCTAAAACCCGTTTTACATTGCCATCCATAATCACGCCATATTGTCGTAAGCCAAGAGACATTAATGCACCAGCAGTTGAACGACCAATGCCTGGTAATTCAATCCACTGTTCTAATGTTTCAGGAAATTTACCTTGTTGACTGACAATGGCTGCGGCTTTATGCAGGTTACGCGCACGGGCATAGTAGCCTAGACCTGCCCAATAAGGCGCAACATCCTCCCAACTGGCTTGGCCTAAATCCTGTACAGTCGGAAATCTTTCAATAAAGCGATCAAAATATTGCAGAACAGTTTTAACTTGAGTTTGTTGCAGCATTATTTCTGAGACCCAGACCTTGTAGGGATTATCGGCAATTTGCCAAGGCAGGTTATGGCGACCATGTTGGTCGTACCATGTCAGGAGTGCGTCAGAAAATGAAAAATCAGGCATGAATCAGAACAATCAAAAGCAGAGGGGTAGTATAGCGGAAATGGGGAGAGGGGTTTTGTTACTTTTGACCCGTCAAAAATAAGGCATCGCTTACGCAAATTATATTTGATTTCGTATGGCTTATGAGGCTGTATAGTTTCTTCTAAATGGAGTCATGCCGAGTACTCCTCCAATTTTAGGATAAGCTTTCAGCTGGACTTACTTTTCAAGGATGAAAAGTAAGCAAAAATCCTTTGTTTGGCTGACGGCACATCCTTGATGCCGCAGCCAAACAGGCGGCATCCATGCCGCCTTTGCACGAGCAAATATTTTCAAAATTTTAGATCTCAGATTTGCACTAGCAGCTATTTCCGAGAACCTAAATTTTGTATTTACCGATTACTTCAAATGCTTATCTAACAACTCATACATGGCTTCAAGACCCTGACGTTCAGCCTCGGCGTTATAGCCTAAGTCAACATTATTGGCTTTGGCCCGTTCATCAGCAAGCGGATTACTAAAACCGTGTTTGGCATCCTCAAAAATAATCACTTCATGATCCACTTCTGCGTCATGCATTTCCTGACGGAAGCTTTCGACATCATCCAAAGAAACCATGGTGTCAATCTCACCATGTAATACAAGAATTTCAGCCTGAATTTTTCCTTTTTGTGCAGGTGCTTTCGGGCTTAAATTCGCATGGAAAGTCACCACAGCTTTCAAATCGGCACCAGATCGCGCCAAATCCAGAACAACTTTACCACCATAGCAAAAACCAATTGCTGCCAATTTTTCAGTATTGACCTCTGGTTGTGCTTTTAAAGCATCTAAGCCTGCTTGAGCACGATCAACCACGGTGTCTACATGATCAAATGTTTGCATCATCCATGCTAAGGCTTGTGGTACATCCGTAGTAACTTTCTTGTCGCCATACATGTCAATCGCCAGCGCAGCAAAGCCATGCTCCGCCAACTCACGGGCGCGCTGTTCTGTATAGTCATTACGACCCCACCATTCAGGTGCAACAATCACACCTGCAACAGGTTCATCTGTAACAGGTGCAGCAAAATAGCCAATAAGGCGTTCGCCATCTGGAGCGCTATATTCAATTTCACGGGTATGGATGGCAAAGTTCATTCTATTGTCCTGATCTGTATTGTTAGAATGCATTGATTAAAACATAAAAATAATGGTTTGCTGGAGAAGAAATAAATAGAAACATGATTTTTATCAATAAAAAAAGAAGAATATTAAATTCTTCTTTTTTATTCTCTCTAAAATTTTTTTAGACTCGACCTCTGGAAATAAAACCAACAATTGCCAAAATTACGGCAACCACGAGTAAAATCACAGCAAAGTCTTTAGATAAACCTGCAACACCACCAAAACCCAACAAGCTGGCGATTAATGCAATCACTGCAAAAATAATAGCCCAACGGAACATATTAATATCTCCTCAATTTTTCGTTATGTTTAAAATATATCTTGACTTTTCTGAATAAAATGTACTGTTTCTGTGGTATGAGTGTGTAATAGTTAAAGAATTGTTAATGAACAGATCACTGCGCTGGCCCATCAGAAGTCTGGTCAATGTTATAATCAGCTCAAACTGAAACTGAAAAACGGCCTATGTCATCTGAGCTCCGTCCAAACTTCTGGAAACACTACCCACTTGAGCAGCTTAGCCTGACTGAATGGGAAGCTTTGTGCGATGGTTGTGGTTTGTGCTGTCTGGTCAAGCTTGAGGATGAGGACACTGCTGAGGTGGCCTATACCAAGGTGGCATGTAAATTACTGGACTGTAAAACGGCACGCTGTTCAGATTATCCAAACCGCCAGCAACGGGTGCCTGACTGTATCCAACTCACGCCAGAACGCTTGCAGACCATTTCATGGCTGCCTCCAAGCTGTGCTTACCGTCGCTTAAAGGATGGGAAAAACCTGCCCTCCTGGCATTACCTGAACACAGGCTCACGCCAGAGTGTGATCAAGGCGAAGAAATCGGCCGCTGGCCGTTGTATTTCAGAAGATGAAGTCGATCAGGAACAGATTGAGGACTATATTGTGCGCTGGGTGCGTTAAGCACAAATTTAACGGTTGGTATTTGATAAAGCAACATTTCTACAGCATTGTTATTGGCTGATCTCCGTAAAATAAATTGTATAAACAGGGAAGATAGATAATGAATAAATTGATCATGATGCCTTTGCTGTGTAGCAGTTTTTTATTTTTGCTGGCCTGCGGTTCCAATAAAACCAATTCCAAAACCCTTGAACAGGAGGTGGCACAGGCAAATACTCAAAAGACGATTAGCCAGAGCTATCGTGTTGAAACGATTGCCCAGTTCAATGAACCGTGGGCCATCAGCAGCTTGCCTGACCAGCGTCTACTGATTACAGAGCGTAAGGGACAATTAAAATTATTCGATCCAAAAACCAAAAGTATTGTCAATGTCAGTGCTGTTCCTGCGGTGAGTTATGGTGGACAGGGCGGCTTGGGCGATGTCATTTTACATCCTGATTTTCAGAATAATCACTGGCTGTATTTAAGTTATGCCAGCAAAGGACAGGGTGGCTATGGAGCGGAAATTTCACGGGCAAAGCTGGATTTATCCAATCCTGCACAGCCAAAACTGACCGATTTAAAAACCATCTGGCAACAAGTGCCGAAAGTCTCAGGGCAGGGGCATTACGGCCATCGGATGATGTTTGGGCCTGATGGAAAATTATGGGTCAGTTCAGGCGAGCGACAAAAATTTGATCCTGCTCAGGATATGCAAAGCAATCTAGGTAAGGTTCTGCGTCTAAATGACGATGCTACGCCAGTCAAAGATAATCCATTTATCCAGCAAGGCGGTGTCACGGCGCAAATTTGGTCACTGGGTCATCGTAATCCACTGGGCATGGCCTTTGATCCGCAGGGGCAGCTTTGGGTGGTGGAGATGGGGCCAAAAGGCGGTGATGAGCTAAATCGTATCGTTAAAGGACAAAATTATGGCTATCCGATTGTCTCCAATGGTGATCATTATTCAGGCTTGCCGATTCCTGACCATCATACCCATCCAGAATTTAAGGCACCTGAGATTGACTGGACACCTGTCATTTCACCCTCCAGTCTGATGATTTATACAGGCAATCAATTTCCCTTGTGGCAACAAAAAGCCCTTATTGGTGGATTGTCCTCCGAGGCGATTATTGTGGTTGATCTAAATGCCAAGCCTGTCAGGGAAGTGCAGCGACTGGACATGAAACAGCGTATCCGTGGCCTGCATCAGGCACAGGATGGTTCAATCTGGGTGATTGAAGATGGCCCTAAAGCAAAATTACTTAAACTGAGTGCCAAATAAACTTAATTACTGATGTTACGCAGTAAGTGCATTTTTGGGCACTTTCACCACAATATGTTGTGTTTGAATTTTTGAAAATTTACAACATATAGGCTAGGTGCGTGGCATCAGTTATTCATGTACCTGAACAGCAGCAATCGCAATATGCATGAGGCTATAAAAATGATCAGCCGATTCGAGTGTCAGCAGGCATGTTTGATGCTGAAGCTGATGGCATAAAAAGCACCAGCTCGGATATGCTGAAATTTCTGGATGTCCATATCAATGTGCAGCAGTTAAAACAGGTGCCACCAATGGCTTTGCTGCTCATGTCGCCTTTATTCCCCAGCAAAAAATTGGCCTCGTGAAGCTTGCCAATACCAATTTCCCCAATGAGGCAAGGATTAAAGCCAGCTATGAAGTGGTGCAGCAGCTCATTGAAGCAAGCAGTGCGCAATAGAATGACGCAGTGCATGCAGATTCAAATTGTAGATTTGCGCCAGACGCAATAGACTAGGATAAAACAGCAGAAAGCCCTTGATGATGTCAGATACGCATATTCCACTTCCTGAACGCTTACGTCCCCGTGATTTATCCGAAATCATCGGGCAGGATCATTTGCTGGGTGAGCATGCACCCTTGCGCCAGATGATTGATCAAGGACATTTGCCATCGATCATTTTCTGGGGGCCTCCTGGAGTAGGTAAAACCACCATTGCCCTATTGCTGGCTCAGGCGGTGGATCGTCCTTTCATTAGCCTGTCTGCACTGAATACAGGTGTGAAAGAACTGCGCGAAGTGATTGCCGAAAGTGGTGATCTGCTTACGCCAATAGTGTTTATTGACGAAATTCACCGTTTTAATAAGTCGCAGCAGGACGCCTTACTGGGTGCGGTGGAGAAAGGCAAAATTACCCTGATCGGGGCCACCACTGAAAATCCATCCTTTGAGGTCAATAGCGCACTGTTGTCCCGTTGTCAGGTCTATACCCTGAACAGTCTGGATGCGGATGCGATTCAAACCCTGATCAATAGGGCGATTCAAACTGATTCATTTTTAAGGCAACGGCATATCCAGATTGAGGAATATGATGCGTTGGTTCAGTTTGCCGCAGGAGATGCCCGCAAGGCACTCAACCTGATTGACCTGATTGCCAGTACCTTTGAGCCCGATATTGAAAATATCGTGACCAATGCCATCGTGGTCAGGGTGGCACAGCAGAATATTGCGCGTTATGACAAGTCAGGCGAGCAGCACTACGACATTATCTCAGCATTTATCAAGTCGATTCGGGGCAGTGATCCAGATGCAACATTGTACTGGATGGCTCGCATGCTCAAGGGGGGCGAAGACCCTGTGTTTATCGCCCGTCGCATGTTGATTGCCGCTTCAGAAGATATTGGTAATTCCAATCCCAATGCCTTGTTGCTGGCAGGCGAATGTTTCCGTTCAGTGCAGGCGGTGGGTATGCCCGAAGCTCGGATTATTCTGGGGCAATGTGCGGTGTATTTGGCCACCAGCCCGAAAAGTAACAGTACCTATTTAGCCATCAATCGCGCGCTGGAACTGGCAGATAAAACAGCGAATTTGCCTGTGCCTTTGCATTTACGCAATGCACCGACCAAGTTGATGAAACAGCAGGGCTATGGCGTGGATTATCTGTATCCACACAATTTCCCAGAGCATTTTGTGATGCAGGAATATCTGCCGCCTGAGTTAAAAGGCACTAAGCTGTATGAATCTGCCAGAAACAAGCGTGAAGTTGAGGGCGAACGTTTGCAGCAACGTCGTTGGCAGCAGGAACAGCAGCAATAACTCTGAGCTGGTCTGGGTCTATAATGTAGCAGGCAAATGGACAGATATTTTTATAGTGATACTAGACACTTCATATAAAACAACGCATCATCGCCGTTTATCACGGATGATAAAGTTCCATCAATGTCCACCCAAAAAATTAATGCTGCGGAAAGTATACGGGGCCTTGCCTGTCTTGCGGTGGTGTTGTCACACCTGTCGCTGACATTCTTTCCACAACTTCATAATTTTGGTGAAAGTGCGGTTCCGCAATATGCTCTTTTCGCCCAGTTGCACAACTCGCCGCTGGCATTTTTCTATTCAGGAACAGGCGCGGTTTTTGTGTTCTTTGTCCTGAGTGGTGCGGGACTATGGGCAAGTCTTTTTACCGTGATCATGAGTATTATGCTGGCATATCCGTATAGCCGTTATGTGGATGATGCAGCAATCAAGATTTCAAACCAATTGGCAAGTCGGTTCTAGGTTCAATTGACCGATAATAAAAAAACCAGCCTAAATGGCTGGTTTTTTATATGAAAACTTAAGCTCTATAAAAGCTTAGATATCATCTAGGTTGATGCCCAAACGTGCAGCAACTTCTTCATAGGCCTCAACTACACCACCTAAACCCTGACGGAAACGGTCTTTATCTAGTTTTTTCTTGGTGTCTTTATCCCATAAACGGCAACCGTCTGGAGAGAACTCATCACCCAGTACAATACGGTCATGGAACACACCAAACTCAAGTTTAAAGTCAACCAGAATCATGTTGCCCGCGTCGAACAATGCTTTAAGCACATCATTCACCTGATAAGTCAGCTCTTTCATTTTTTCAAGCTGTTCAGCATTCGCCCAACCCAAGGCAATCGCCTGAGACTCGTTCACCATTGGATCGCCAAGCGCATCGTCCTTAAAGAACAATTCGAAAGTTGGTGGCGTCAGTTCCTTGCCTTCCTCAACACCCAAGCGACGGCACAGTGAACCCGCAGCATAGTTACGAATCACACATTCAACTGGAATCATCTGGAGTTTCTTAACCAGCACTTCAGTTGGAGAAAGCAGTTTTTCAAAATGCGTCTCAATGCCAGCTTCAGCCAGTTTTTCCATGATAAAGGCGTTAAAACGGTTGTTGACCTTGCCTTTACGATCTAGTTGTTCGATTTTTTCGCCATTGAACGCAGAGGCATCATCACGAAAGACTAAAATCAGGTGGTCAGCATGATCTGTTTCATAGACAGATTTTGCTTTACCAGTATAGAGCAAGGTTTGTTTTAACATGGGGGAACCTTTATTTAGAAAATGCCTAGTCAACCACTAGGCTGGCCAATTTTGGTAAATCTGGGTTAACACTTCCGTTGCCGTGGCTTGGTCTGCAAAGGTGGTGTCAAGTTTAAACAGGGCAACAGTGTTGCTTGTGCCTACGGCAGAGAGCTTGAGCAGGTAGTTCTGGTCGCCTACCTTGATGGTTGCCTCATAACCATTCTCCGCCTGTGAAACCACCTTGTAGTTGAGGCTGCTCAAGGTTGCAAAGGTATACTGCCAGGCGGTTGCGGTTGGTCCATCTACCTTAAGCAGTGGATTCTTGTTGCCATCCATCACCAGTTGTGGACGACCTAAAGTCGCAGTTGTGCTTGCAGCAGGATTGCCTGAACTCTGCATTGCCTCTGGACGGGGAAGCGCATAACGGTTGCCCGTCTTGTTTACAAAATTTGGCGCATGCTCGATGGCAAGCGCGTCAACCGTAGGAGCTGGATACAATGGTGTAAATGGTCTGACCGTTGCATTGTCAGGGAATTTGAGGGGTTCAAGTGCCTGCGCCTTTTTATAATCCAGAGAATGGTTATTCAGGGCAAAACGACCACAACCAGCCAAACTTAAAGCTGAAATGACCAGGACAACACCAAGACGTAATTGCATCATAAATTGCTCGTATTAGATAATTCCCGCAACTTTTAAACCATTGCGAAGAGGTTCACGATATTGTTCCGCAAGCGGGGTCAAAGGCAGGCGAATGCCTGTACCTATGTAGCCCATCTCATGCAACGCCCATTTCACAGGAATTGGGTTTGATTCGCAAAACAAAATATTGTGTAGATTTGCAATTTGCTGATTCAGGTCTTGCGCTTTCGCCTGTTCTCCCGCCAGTGCGGCCTCACACACTTCACTCATTTGCTTAGGTGCAACATTTGCGGTGACGGAAATATTGCCTTTGGCACCCAGCAGAATCAGTTCCCATGCGGTTGCGTCATCACCTGAATAAACGGCGATCTTGCCATTTAGACCGTCAATAAGTGCCTTGCCACGAGGAATGTCACCCGTTGCATCCTTAATGCCGACGATGTTCTTGACATCAGCAAGGCGGATCACTGTCTCATTTTGCATGTCGACACCAGTACGGCCTGGAACATTGTAAAGAATCTGTGGAATTTCAACCGCTTCAGCAATGGCTTTATAGTGCTGGTATAAGCCTTCCTGTGTCGGTTTATTATAGTAAGGCGTGACCAAAAGCGCTGCATCAGCGCCAACATCTTTGGCTGCCTGAGTCAGTTCAATCGCTTCACGTGTCGAATTCGCACCTGTTCCAGCAATGATCGGAATGCGTTTATTGGCAACACGGATCACTTCCTGAATGACCTTGATATGTTCTTCCATACTCAAAGTTGAGGCTTCGCCTGTTGTGCCGACAGCGACAATGCTATGTGTGCCTTGCTGGATGTGCCACTCAACAAGCTTCTCAAGACTCTTCCAATCCACACCACCATCTTCAAACATAGGGGTAACGATTGCGACAATTGAGCCTTGAATATTCTGTGCTAGCTGAGTCATTTTAAAAAAATATCCTATTTTCCCATCCGAATTTGAAGTGAATAAAAAACGAAATAATGGATGGTTGCAGTATTTTGATTGGTCATTCAGCAATGAGCTTGGTTGAATGACAATTATGCAAATTATGACTGATCGAGCGTATAAGAACAATATGCTTTAGTCAAACTGTGGAAAACTTTAATTCATCTCGATAAAAATTCAGAGAACAGTGGCGGTAAAGTCAGCAGCAGGGTAAGGTAAAAACAGCAGCTTAAGGTTGAATTATAAAATGCAGAAACATTCCAGACATAGCGCATTGATCGTGGTCGATGTCCAAAATGGCTTTACGCCTGGCGGTAATCTGGCGGTCGCCGATGCGGACCAGATTATTCCATTGATTAATCATTTGGCACAGCAGTTCGATACGGTTGTGCTGACACAGGACTGGCATCCTGAACAGCATATTTCCTTTGCGGAAAACCATAAGGATAAAGTGCCCTTTGAAACGGTTGAACTGGCTTATGGTACGCAGGTGCTATGGCCAAAACACTGTGTGCAGGGCAGTCATGATGCTGAATTTCATCCCAGCCTCAATATTCCAGCCGCGCAGTTGATTATCCGTAAGGGCTTTCATCCAGATATTGATAGCTATTCCGCCTTTATGGAGGCTGATCGCAAGACACCCACAGGCCTTAACGGTTATTTAAAGGAACATCAGGTGGATACCGTTTATATTGTTGGAATTGCCACGGACTTCTGTGTGGCATGGACGGCTTTGGATGCTGTACATTTTGGCTTTAAAACCTATGTGGTTGAGGATGCCTGTAAGGCGATTGACTTGAATGGCTCACTGCAAAAGGCCTGGCAGGAAATGTCTGGGCAGGGGGTTCAGCGGATACAGTCATCCAACCTGCTTGCCTAGGCTTGTGACGGCCATGCTAAAAACGTAAACTTTTGTTCACGAGTAAATGCCTTATTGTATTTGCGGACTAGAATAGTAATAGAGGGTGTTATGACTGAAGAAATAGATAATTTTGACCGCAAAATTATTCATCACCTCCAGCTTAATGGACGTTTGGCCAATCAGCAACTCGCTGAGTTGGTGGGCTTGTCTACTTCCCAGTGTTCACGCCGTCGGATTAACCTCGAACAGAAGAAAATTATCACAGGCTATTATGCGCAGATTGCCCTGGATGCTGACCCAACGCCGATTATGGGGATTATTGAGGTGAAATTGCAGAATTATAATGATGCAACCCATGATCGTTTTGTTGAGTTTCTTTTGCATGAGCCCGCAGTTAAAGATATTCATAAACTCACAGGCAGTTATGATTTTGTACTTAAAGTTGCGGTCAAGAGTTTGGATGAAATGGTGAAATTAATTGGTACTTTGTCATCCAGTAACTTTGGAGTCAGTAATTTAAATACATCTATTGTTTTAGAAAAATTAAAGGAAAATGGCATTGCGATTAAATAATAAATACTTTGCTACCCTTATAATGCCAGTCAAGATAACGTTATCACAGCGCAAACTTTTTGTATTTTAATGTGTTATTTTAATTATAAATTGCATTTATGATAAAAATATAATAATAAATTGCGTAAAAACTATAAAAATGATCAAATATATCAATCCGCATCCACATTCAGGATGCTCTCCCTGCTGTTGTCTTCTTTCTTGAGTTATACCGTTATGAATACTGATCAACATGTGTCTTTGCTAAGCCCAGCCGTGCCTGTGGTAGACCAACACTCAAGAGTGGAGGATGCTCTGGCGATGTTGATTGGAACATTTATTTTATCGTTTGCCATGACCCTGTTGCAGCAGGCAGGCATTATGACAGGTGGAACGGCAGGATTGTCGTTGTTGATTCACTACATCACTGACATCAAGTTTGGCATCTTATTTTTCTTGATCAACATTCCATTTTACTATTTTGCCTATAAAAAGATGGGTATGGCCCTTGTGGTGAAAACCTTTGTCGCGGTGGCGTTACTGGCTGGGTTTACAGAAACCATTCCCCATTTCTTTCAGTTGTCAGAGGTCAATCCAATCTATGCCACGATTTTTGCCAATGTGCTAATGGGGGTAAGTTTCCTGATCCTGTTTCGGCATCGTTCAAGTCTGGGTGGCATCAACCTGCTTGCGCTGTATTTGCAGGAACATTTCAAGATTCCAGCTGGAAAGGTACAGATGGGAATTGATGTGGCGATCTTATTAACATCACTGTTTTTTGTGGACTGGAAACTGGTTTTAATTTCTATTTTAGGTGCGGTAATCTTGAATTTGATTATTTTGCTAAATCATAAAAATAGTCGTTATGTGGCATAAAATAAATTTTTTAAATTCTTAATTTATAGTTGAAAATGATGGTAAAGGGTAGAAGAAAGGCGAACCTTCCTTCTACTTTATCATTTTATTCTACAGTCACACTCTTCGCTAAATTACGTGGCTGATCCACATCAGTTCCGCGTAATACCGCAACATGGTAAGAAAGTAGCTGCACAGGAATACTGTAAACAATTGGCGCCAGCCATTCATTGACAGATGGAATGTGAACCACATGCTGACGGTCTTTACCGTGAATACCACTGTCTTGGTCAGCAAATACAAACAGCTCACCGCCACGTGCCTGAACTTCTTCCATGTTCGACTTGAGTTTATCCAACATCTCATCCTGAGGAGCTAGGATCACCACAGGCATTTCATTATCGACTAGAGCCAATGGGCCATGTTTCAGTTCGCCTGCTGCATAACCTTCGGCATGAATATATGAAATTTCTTTCAATTTCAATGCACCTTCCAGCGCGATTGGGAAATGTGTGCCACGTCCCAGGAAAAGGCAATGGTTTTTCTCAACAAAGAGGGTCGAGAGACGCAAAATCTCAGTATTATGCTGCAAAGTATCCAGAATCACTTTTGGACAATGCCATAATGCTTCCACAATCTCATTCAACTGATCTGTCGCAAGCTGCTGTTTGACTTGACCAATTTTGAGAATGAGCAACATTAATGCGGCAAGCTGTGTGGTAAATGCTTTTGTTGAAGCAACCCCGATTTCAGGACCAGCCAGTGTCAATAAATGATGATTGGTTTCGCGCACCATCGATGAGGTGGCAACGTTACAGATTGTCATGGTGGTGATGTCAAGGTTTTGTACCTTGGCGCGTTTTTGTGTTTCACGTAACGCTGCCAGTGTATCTGCTGTTTCACCAGACTGGGAAATACAGATATACAGTGTATTGGCCACAATCACTGGCGTGCGGTAACGGAATTCACTGGCGATCTCGACCTGGCAAGGTACACCGATCAACTGTTCAAACCAGTACTTGGCAATCATGCCCGCATGATAACTGGTGCCACAGGCAATGATTTGTACCTGCTGGATTTTGTCAAAATCCGCATTGGCATGATTAAGGAAATCGTCACGTAACGTATTACCATTCAATGCCTGGGAAATCGTTTGTTGAATTGCTTCTGGCTGCTCATAGATTTCCTTGAGCATATAATGCTTATATTCACCTTTAGACGCATTGCTAATCGTGGCATCCAGTTCTTTGACAGGACGTTCGACCAGTTCACCATTGACAAACACTTCAATACTGGTACGGGTTAAACGGGCAATGTCGCCTTCTTCCAGATAAACAAAACGATTGGTTACAGGCAATAAAGCCAATTGATCAGAACTAATAAAGTTTTCACCAATCCCGACTCCGATCACCAGAGGGGAACCCTCCCGTACAGTGATCAACTCATCGGTATGACCCGTATGAATAACCCCCAGTGCATAGGCACCTTTAAGGCGAGGAACAATATTCTGTACGGCTTCAAGTAAACTATCGGTTTGCTTAAGTGCATCATGCACTAAATGTGCAACCACTTCGGTATCGGTCTGGGACGTAAAGATATAGCCCAAAGCCTGTAATTCTTCTTTGAGTTCCTGATAATTTTCAATAATACCATTGTGTACAACAGCCACATCACCTGAAACATGTGGATGAGCATTATCTTCAGTCGGTTTACCATGGGTTGCCCAACGGGTATGTGCAATACCTACATGACCAGTCAAATGCTGCTCAGATACTGCTTCAGCTAAATTTGCAACTTTACCTACACGACGTTCGCGTAAGATTTGTTGATTATTCAATAACGCTAAACCCGCAGAGTCATAACCGCGATATTCAAGACGTTTTAATCCTTCAATCAGAATATCAGTTACACATCGTTCAGCAACGCCACCAACAATACCACACATAATTTTATCCTCTTATTTTTTCAGCTTTTGGGGACGTTGATAATTTGCTTTTTCAAACTGTTTAGATCGTTCGACAGCTAAACTATGCTCAGCCACATTTCGAGTTAAGGTTGAGCCTGCACCTGTGGTTGCACCTTGAGCAATTTTAATTGGTGCAACCAATGAGTTATTGGTCCCGATAAACACATTATCTTCAATAATAGTGCGATGTTTGTTTGCACCATCATAATTACAGGTAATCGTGCCTGCCCCAATATTACAATTCGCACCAATATCTGCATCACCTAGATAAGTGAAGTGATTGGCTTTTGAACCCTGTCCCATATTGGTATTTTTAACTTCGACGAAGTTGCCAATATGCACATCATTGGCCAGATTTGTGCCAGGACGTAAACGGGCAAAAGGCCCAATCTGGGTATTTTCACCCACAACCGCATTTTCAAAAATGCTATAGGCCTGAACTTTGGTACCTGCGGCAATACGGGTATTTTTTAAAATACAGCCTGCGCCAAGTTGAACGTTGTCACCAAGCTCACAATCCCCTTCAATAATGACATTGACATCAATTTGTACATCTTGACCACATTTCACAGTTCCACGCAGGTCAAAACGATTTGGATCAATTAAATGTACGCCTTGTTGCATCAATTCTTTTGCTTGTTGTTGCTGAAATTGACGTTCCAAAGTTGCAAGTTGTAGGCGGTCATTCACACCATCAACTTCAAACGCAAAATCTGGTTCAACTGAGGCAACTTCCAGACCATCCGCAATCGCCATCGCAACAATATCGGTCAGGTAATATTCACCTTGCGCATTTTCATTGGAAAGTTTTGGTAGCCATTGATGCAGCTTGGCATTGCTAACGCAATAAATGCCTGTATTGATTTCCTGAATCTGGCGTTGTGCTTCATTGGCATCTTTATGCTCAACAATGGCCTGAATTTTACCGTCTTGGCGGACAATGCGACCATAACCTGTTGCATCTTCTACGGTAAGCGTAACTAAGCCAATGCCTGTCTGAGTAGAGGCATTTAATAGTTTTTGTAGGGTATTTGCATGAATACAAGGTACATCACCCGATAAAATCAGCGAAATACCGTCTTGAGGTAAAACAGGTAATGTCATTTGCACTGCATGACCTGTGCCCAATTGTTCGGCTTGTTCAACCCACTCAACCTGTTCATTGGCAAAACTTTGCTTAACCAGCTCACCGCCATGTCCATAAATGGTAATAATGTTTTCAGCATGCAATTTTTTTGCGGTTTGAATCACATGTCCTAAAAGTGGTCGACCTGCAAGGGGTTGTAGTACTTTTGGTATTTGTGAACGCATTCGCGTTCCTTTCCCTGCGGCAAGAATAATAACAGTTGTTGACATAACTAACCCTAATATCAATGGTTTAAGTCAAAAAATAAAAATGAATCATAAAAATACAAAGCGCAGCCCAAAGACCTGCAATGATGTCATCAAGCATAATCCCTAGACCACCAGTAACTTTTTGGTCTGCCCAACTAATCGGAAATGGTTTCCAGACATCAAATATACGGAATAATACAAATCCAGCAATGACCCACAACCCATTCATTTGCTGTAAATAAAGCAAAGGCAGGAAAGTAATGGACTGTCCTGCGAACTCATCCCAGACAATACGTCCGTCATCATGCACATTGAGGACTTTGGCGGTTTGTCCGCAGATATAAATGCCCACAACTGACATGATCAGGATGGCAATCAAGCTGCCATACAAACCCAATTGTAGCCACAATGGTACAAACAGCAGGGCAAAGGCTGAACCAAATGTTCCAGGTGCCTTGGGTGCTAAACCAGAACCGAAACCGACACCGCAAAAAACGATGCAACGGTTGAACCAGCTCATTTGTTTAAAGTGAATCGGTGGCTTATGCAAAGTGTTGATATCCCTGAACAGCTAATGGGTGATTTTCGCCCATATACACAAATGACAATCCAGTTTGTTGGGTGATTTTACCAATTATTGTAAGCGGAACATCTAATTGTTGTCGAAGTAGTTTTTCAAAATTTTGCGGTGATATTGTAAAGCACAGCTCATAATCGTCACCACCCGCAAGGGCGTAGTGCCATGCCTGCTGTTTTTCCAGCTTTTTGAGTGATTCATCAATCGGAAGCTGATCAAGTTGTAGTTTTGCACCGACATTGGACGCTTTCAGAATATGTCCCAAGTCCTGCGCCAATCCGTCCGAAACATCAATCATACTGGAGGCCAGACCTTTGAGCTGCTGCCCTAAATTACAACGTGGCGTTGGGTAGTCCAGTCGTTGCTGTAGGGCATGACCAGGATGCTGTAGCCCAAATGCGGCATCACCAACCTGACCACTGACACAAATGTAGTCACCTACTTGTGCACTTGATCGGGTAATGGCCTGACCGTGTTCAATCCAGCCCAGTGCCGTGACCGTGATGGTCAGTTGGGAATTCTGTGTGGTATCACCACCAATCAGGCTGACACCAAATTGATCGCAGCAATCGAACAAGCCCTGACTAAAGCCAGCCAGCCAGCCATGATCAACTGTTGGTAGGCTTAATGCCAGTAAAATACTATGCGGTTTTGCACCCATGGCGGCGAGATCAGATAAATTGACCGCGACACTTTTCCAGCCAATTGCATGGGCTGTGGTATCTAATGGAAAATGACGACCAGCAACCAGTGTATCGGTACAGATCACCAGTTGCTGTGAGGGAGCAGGAGTCACAATGGCTGAGTCATCACCAATTCCTAAACTGACATCGGATTTTGATGCACGTTTAAAGTATTGATCAATAATTGAAAACTCAGCCATGACACAAGCCTGTTATTTAGCTTGCTGTTTTTCAGCTTCACGAAGCTTTGAAGAAAGACGGTCCAGTACACCATTGATGTATTTATGGCTGTCCGCACCACCAAAGTGTTTTGCTAGCTCAATTGCTTCATCAAGTACAACGCGGTATGGAACTTCGAGATGATCTCGTAATTCATAAGCACCAAGTCGTAAAGTGGCAAGCTCTACACCATCGAGGGCATTTAACTCACGATCAAGTACAGGGATGAGTAACTCATCCAGAGCGTCATGTTGGGCAACCACTTGAGTGAGCAATTCATGGTAATAGTTAAGGTCAACCTTGTGCATGGCATTTTCAACACGGGTGCGTGCCTCAATTTCATGGACAGGGTTCTGACTCATTTGCCATTCATAAATCCCTTGTACAGCAAAACGACGTGCTTTGCGTTTCGCTGCATAAGCGGCCTGAAGTGTTTGCGACATGCTTTAAATTGCCTTTAATAAGTTAACCATTTCGATTGCAGTCAATGCAGCTTCGCTACCCTTGTTTCCTGCTTTCGTACCAGAACGTTCAATTGCCTGCTCAATGCTGTCTGTTGTCAACACACCATTGATTACAGGCATAGTGCTTTCAAGTGCTACAACACCTAGACCTTTGGCACATTCACCCGCAACAAAGTCAAAGTGTGGTGTGCTACCACGAATCACTGCGCCCAAGGCAATGATGGCATCAAACTTGTTTGAGGCAGCTAGCTTTTTCGCAACGATTGGCAGTTCCCACGCACCTGGCGCATGAATCACGGTAATCGCATCCTCTGAAACGCCATGACGTTTTAAGGTGTCAATCGCACCTTCCAGTAAATGTTCAACCACGAAGCTGTTGAAACGACCAACCAAGATCGCATAACGACCTTCGCTTGCGAGATGTAATAAACCTTCAATTCGGCGAATTGCCATAACAACCTCGATTATTTTGCTGTGACTTGATCGGCAGTGATGTATTCCACTACCTCTAAATTAAATCCTGATAGTGCATTGAAACGAAGTGGTGAACTCAACAGTTTCATTTTCTCAACACCCAGATCACGTAAAATCTGTGCACCGACACCAATGGTCTGATATTGCTGGGAGAGGGCGGCATTGGATTTCAAAGGCATTGGTTGATTCAGGTGATGAATTGCATGACCGAGATCTTCCAGATGGTCCTGTCCAATCCATACCAGCACTCCACGGTCGCTCTCTGATATGGTTCTCAGTGCGAGGTCCAGACTCCATGCAGTGGAGCCATCTGCTTTATTGAGTTTTAGCAAGTCACGTACAGGGTTGAAACCATGCACACGAACTGTAGTGACCCCTTGTTTTGGTTCACCTTTCACCAACGCCAGATGAATATCTGGATTACCGATTTCACGGTATTTATACAGTTCAAACGCACCATATGCAGTCTGAATGGTTTCTTGCGACAAACGCTCAACCGTTTGTTCATTGGTCATACGGTAATGAATCAGATCCGCAATCGTACCGATTTTTAAGCCATGTTTCTCTGCAAATACTTCTAAATCAGGGCGACGCGCCATAGTGCCGTCATCATTAATGATTTCACAGATCACGGACGCTGGCTCAAGACCCGCCAGACGGGTTAAGTCGCAACCTGCTTCAGTATGGCCTGCACGGTGCAGTACGCCACCTGGCTGTGCCATTAATGGGAAAATATGGCCTGGCTGAACGATATCGCTTGGCTTGGCATGTGCCGCAACCGCGGTACGGATGGTATGCGCGCGCTCAGCAGCGGAAATGCCTGTGCTGATGCCTTCAGCTGCTTCGATTGAGAGGGTGAAGTTGGTCGCGTGCTGTGCGCCGTTCTGGTCAACCATCAACGGAAGATTCAGTTGTTTACAACGGTCACGGCTGAGCGTCAGGCAGACCAAACCACGTGCATGGGTAATCATGAAGTTAATATCTTCAGGGCGCACATGCGTTGCGGCGATGACCAGATCACCTTCATTTTCACGATCTTCATCATCCATCAGGATGACCATTTTGCCTGCACGAATATCTGCGACAAGCTCTTCAACACGACTCAGCGGCATTCGCTTTCACCTTTTTATTGCCTTTCAAGGCACTCATATTCGATAAACCGAGCATAGTTTACCGCATTTTAACAAATTTCGCCTGTGCTTCTTGATCAATTAAAAAGCCTGATGGCTTAGAAAAGCGATCAGGGTAATCAGGAAACAGATGATAATGGATTATGACGCTGGAATATCAGAAGATTCACTTGAAACTTTTGCTTTCTTACCCATCAGGATTTCAGTGCGAAGATTCTGTGCCAAAGTCGCACACTGCTCATTCATGCCATTAATCATAAAGGCATGGCGGGTCATGATATTGCTTGGATTTGGCATGGCAACCAGTTCATAACTGTTTTGAATGGCTTTAAGCTGATCGTGGCTTAGGTGCAAAGCGGCCTCTTTTGCATGCAAATGCTGGGTAAGGCGTTTAGATGCCTCAATTGCGTCCAGTTGCATCGCATCCACCGCACTTGCCACCGCGCCACGGGTCTGTAGTGCAAAGCGTTTATCTTCACGGTATCGCTTGTACAGCACCTCTGCCAGCAACTGGAACACTGCACCCACCATCATCAGGCATTCAAGCGCATGTGGCTTTTCCAGTGTGGTTGATAATGTGGCACCCTCGGCATTAAATTGCTGTACCACATGAATATGTGAGGCATCCATTTGATAATGTCTACTACACAGATCAATACTTTTATCTAAAAATAACTGGCAAAGCTTGAAGTAGGGAACAGAGACTGACTGGTTTACACTGCTTAGCAACTGCTTTGGATCATAAAACTGGATATTCAGCGCCAGCGTTGCGTGGTCAAGCTGGGTTTGTTCGGCTGGCTTCTTCTCAGTGCGTGATTTTGGTTGTGCTTTTGCCTGTTGCTGGGCTTGTGCGACCAGCGTCACGGTGTTCTGTTTTTCCAGTACCAATGCCTGAGTTAAACGCTGAATCTCATGTTTAAGATGATTTTCCTGATTGATACGGGCTAAATATTCACTGCGTGTTGGACGGGCAATGGCACGGTAAGCCAGCCAAATCAGGAAGTGGATAAACAATGATGCTAAAATCGCCAGCCATTGTGTGCGTAAGATTTCACCAATACTTGGCTGGATCAAGGTGATTTCGACCGTTCCTACTTTCTTTTCATTTTGTAGGGCATCACGCACAAAGACTTCACCCTGACGGGTTTTGGCCATACCACTGGTTGCAAGCACCTGTTTATTGGCATCGAGGATACGAATGGATGCGACACTTGGGTTGGTTGCATAACGGTTGGCCACCAGCGCCAATGAGACCGTGTTGGCAGGTTCCAGTTCTGAAAGGCTATCTGCCACAAGCTGACTGGTCATCAGTTGTCCCTGACTGGCGCGGTTTTCATTGAGTTGATGTGTCGTTGCAATCACCAGTAAAAAGGTATGCAGTGCAAAACTTACGATCAGCAGGCTAGCAAATAGCCCTTGGCGTGGCGCATTCAAGTTAAACTTCCAAGATAAATAAGAGTCAAATAGATTCAGGTCAGGTTATGTTATGATTCTTACATACAATAGTTGTCGCTCAACCACGAGTCAATTCATGCGAGAAATCATTCTTATATCCTTTTTAGGACCAGATCAACCGAATCAGTTTACTCGATTAATGCAGGTGCTCTCCGTACATTCTTTGCAAATACTCGATGTGGGTCAGGCTGTTATCCATAATCAACTCACCCTTGGGATTGTTGTTGCATCGGATAATGAGACTGCAACCGCATTGGCAATGAAAGAGATCCTGATTTTAGCACATGATATTGGCTTAACTGTGCGATTTAAACCAATCTCTAACGCAGAATATGAACAATGGGTGAGTGAGGGTGGACGGACCCGCTATATCGTGACTGCGCTTGCCCCAGAACTCACGGCGGCACATTTGCAGGCAGTGACCAAAATTGTGTCAAGTCAGGGCTTTAATATTGAAACGGTGACACGTTTGTCGGGTCGGTTGGATTTGCAAACCGATAGCCCATTTCCACGCCGTGCCTGTGTCCAGTTTGGTTTAAGTGGACAAATGCTGGACGCGCAGGCCATGCGTGCTGCCTGTCTCAGCCTGTCGGGTGAACTGAACATTGATGTTGCGGTACAGGAAGACAATGCCTATCGCCGTAACCGTCGTCTGGTTTGCTTCGATATGGATTCAACCCTGATTGAGCAGGAAGTGATTGATGAGTTGGCGCTGGAGGCGGGTGTGGGTGCTCAGGTAGCTGAAATTACTGAGCGAGCCATGCAGGGGGAGCTGGATTTTCAGCAAAGTTTCCGCGCCCGTGTTGCCTTGTTAAAAGGTCTGGATGCTTCGGTTCTACCAAAAATTGCAGAACGTTTAACTGTGACCGAAGGCGCAGAGCGTCTGATTTCAACCCTGAAAGCATTAGGCTACAAAACCGCTATTTTGTCGGGTGGATTTCAGTATTTTGCCGAATATTTACAAGCGAAACTTGGGATTGATGAAGTGCATGCCAATATTCTGGATGTACGGGATGGTTTAGTCACTGGTGAGGTTAAAGGTGCGATTGTCGATGGCGCACGAAAAGCTGAATTACTGCGTCAACTTGCCGATAAAATGGGTATATCACTAGAGCAAGCGATGGCGGTAGGCGATGGGGCAAATGATTTGCCAATGCTGTCTATTGCAGGCTTAGGTGTGGCGTATCGCGCAAAACCATTGGTTCGTCAAAATGCCAATCAGGCAATTTCAAGTGTTGGTTTAGATGGTGTGTTGTACTTATTGGGTATGCACGATAAAGACTTAAATCGCGCTTAAAAGCTTAAAACACTTCCTGTGCATCATGTCGTTTTGTCACGATATGGTGCATTTTTATGGTGTCATGATTTGTTCATAATCATGTCTAAATGTATAGAAATACAACGATAAAAAAATTCAAGAAAAAGTTTTTCTACACAAAAAATATCGGCTATTTATTTGTAATGACACGCGGTAATTGATGCCATATAGCAATATTGATGTTTGATGATTTTAAAATGTGTAATGACAAAAACATATTGCGACAGCTTGTGTCGTAGCATTGGTTTTTACCTCTTTTCTTCTTAAAAAAAACTTCCATAATGCATAAAGACCTAAATGCAATGAGTTAGTAAGCGTTAGAAATTACACAACAATAGCGGTCTGAACAGAACAGACTAATTTTTTTAAGACGGAGGTTTATATGGAAGCAGCGAATTTCACCATGTGGGTTGGATTTGGCTTGATCGCTGTCGCAGTTATTGCTGTTTTCTTTTCTCCTTATCGTCGTTGGCTAGGTTTTATGTTGGCAGGTATGATGTGCTGGGGACTGCTGGAAGTGGTGCGCTTTGGGGTGCAAACCCTGTTTGAAATGTCCGTCGCATATAGTTATCTCACCGCATTGAGCTTCGCGATGATTACGGTCACATTTGTTTTATTACGTGAAGATAAACAGGCGCAAAAACAATTGGCAACACGTCAATATATTGAACACACCCCTGTGTACAAGGATGACCAGCAACAATGCTCTAGCCGATAATTTATAATAAGATAAATCACATTAAAGGCATGCTCGGCATGCCTTTTTTGCACTAACTTTCTGAAACAAAGCTTTTACCGCCTTTGCAACAATTGTGCTAGGATACAGTTGTCTTAATTTTCATCATAATACTGTGGGCATAAATGTCATGAAGCTTTCTTCTTTACCTGTGATTCAGTTACCTATTGTTGATGTAAGCACTGATCCGTTAGATTTGTTGGTGACAGGTTTGGCGTTACGTATGAAGCAATTGGCACGTACTAGCCCAAAGTTTATTGAATTGGTTCATGATCGTGAATTCCGTATCCAGATTGGTACGGATGCAGGACTGGCACGTCAGATTATTGTCAACCGTGGCAAGATTGATACGGTTGCAGGCAGTCCAGAAAAGGCTGACTTTATTTTACAGTTTGCTTCAAGTGAGCAGGGCGTGAAAACCTTGGTGAAAGGTGATCCAACGGCTTTCATGACAGGCATGCAGGATGGCAGCATTAAAATGGAAGGTGACTTTAGCCTGCTGGTTTGGTTTAACCAGGCGGCAAAATTGATTCCACCGAAAGTACCAAAAGCTGTAAAAGAAAAAATTCGTCAGGCGCGTGCCTTTATTAAAGAAAAAACAGGCAAATAAGCCTAAATAAAAAAACTCCCAATTCGGGAGTTTTTTATGGCTTAAACTTATTCAATTTCCAGATTAAAGGTTACTGGGCCATCATTGACCAAATGCACTTTCATGTCAGCGGCAAAAATACCTGTTTGGACATTTGCAAATTGTTGGCGTGCATATTCAACCAGTTGTTCATACAGCGCTTTGGCTTCGGCTGGCGGCATGGCAGACCCAAAGTCAGGGCGTAAGCCTTTTTGTGTTTGCGCCATCAAAGTAAATTGTGAAACTAATAAAAGTCCGCCCTGAGCTTGGCTTAGATTCCACCCCATCTTGCCATTCTCATCATCAAAGATTCTATATTTTAAAATCTTGTCAAGCAGCTTCTGGCCTTTTTCCAGGGTATCTTCTTTACCGACTCCCAAAAATACCAGTAAGCCGTGCTGAATTTCGCCAGTGGTTTGGCCCTCAACCACGACTTTCGCTTCTAAAACTCGTTGAATTAATGCGCGCATAACATTGAAAGATAGATGAAAAAGACAGGGAATTTTAGCAGACAAATGGTCCTGAAAATTGACTGTGCAGCAAAAGTCTACTATTCAATCCCAGCCATTTGGTTGTATAACAACTTATATTATGCAAAAAAATTGGTTAAAACCATCGCCTATGTCTGCCGTTATTCAATCTTTACTGGACACCGACCTGTATAAATTCACCATGCTGCAAGTGGTGCTGCACCAGTTTCCACAAACGCACAGTGTTTATTTATTCCGTTGCCGAAATCTGCAGGATACCGCCTATCCCTTGACGGAAATTTTGGGTGATCTCAACCATCAGCTCGATTTGCTGTGTGAACTTCGCTTTAAAGAGGATGAATTGCAGTATCTCCGTTCACTGCGTTTCATCAAGAGCGACTTTGTTGACTATCTGGAGTTGTTCCAGCTCAAACGACGTTTTATTCAGGCCAGTATTGATGCGGCAGGGCGGCTGGATATTCGGATTGAGGGGCCGATGGTGCAGGCCATGATGTTTGAAATTTTTGTCTTGGCCATTGTCAATGAACTGTATTTCCGCCGTATCCGTACCGATGAGGTACTGGCGGAAGGTGAACGTCGCTTACAGCACAAGCTGGTGCAACTGCAACACTATGCCCAGCAACAGCAGGACAATGATCCCCCATTCTTGGTTTCAGACTTTGGCACCCGTCGCCGTTATAGTTTTGATTGGCAGAAGCATGTGGTGCAGGCGTTTCATGATGCTGCACCGCAAGTATTCCGTGGCACCAGCAATGTACTGCTGGCGAAAGAGTTGGGTATCAGCCCGATTGGAACCATGGCCCATGAGTTTTTACAGGCATTTCAGGCGCTGGACGTGCGGTTGCGCAATTTTCAGAAAGCCGCGCTAGAGGCATGGGTACAGGAATATCGGGGTGACCTGGGGATTGCCCTGACCGATGTGGTGGGGATGGATGCGTTCCTGCGTGATTTTGATCTTTATTTTGCCAAGCTGTTTGATGGCTTGCGCCATGACAGTGGTGATCCCTATGAATGGGGTGACAAGGCCTATGCACATTATCGTCAATTAAAGATTGATACTAAGACCAAAATGCTAACCTTTAGTGATGGTCTTAATCTGGAAAAAGCATGGTTATTGCATCAATATTTTAAGGACCGTTTTCAGGTTAGTTTTGGAATTGGCACCAACCTCACCAATGACATGGGGCAGACACCGCTGAATATCGTGTTAAAACTATTGGAATGTAATGGGCAGTCAGTGGCAAAAATTTCCGATAGTTCAGGTAAAACCATGACCGATAATGAAACATTCCTTGCTTATTTAAGACAAGTGTTTGAGATTGAGCCAGTGATTTAGTTTATATCTCCTTTTTTGCTAAACCAATGCAAAAAATCAGACAAAGATAAAAAGTAGGCTATGTTAAAATCATTCCAGTGCTGTGGCGACAAGACCCCCTAACCATGACAGATGTAGACTTTAAACTTGATTTACTGATTGAACCTGAGCAGCTTGTGCCCTACTTGGGGCACGAGTTGATTCGTATTGTTGATTTAAGCCGAGCATCGGTTTATGAGCAACTACATATCCCGCATGCGATTCATTTGCAGCCAAAGTATCTGGTGGCGCAACAGGAACAGGCCAATGGTCTATTGCCCGATGTACAGGGATTAAAAACCCTGATTGAAAAGCTGAATATCTCACCGCAGCATCATGTCGTGGTTTATGATGATGAGGGCGGTGCTTGGGCGGGGCGGCTGATCTGGAATTTACACTGCCTTGGTTTTACCCGTACCAGTTTGATCAATGGCGGAATTCATGGCTGGTTGGGCGCTGGTTTACCCACCACCACAGAGGTTGAAAAAGTCACGCCTGTCGCTGATGTGCTACAGGTTGATCTGGATAGTGTGCAACAGCATCGGATTGAATACAACGAGCTATTGCAGCAGGTTCAAGAACAGAATATTCAGCTCTGGGATTGTCGTACCAATGAAGAATATACTGGACTACGTTTAGCTGCGCGTCGTGGGGGTCACATCCCAAATGCACTGCATTTTGAATGGAGTACTGCCCTTAATCGTGAAAATCATCTAAAATTGCACCCGCTTGAACGCACTCAACAACGTTTGGAGCAATTAGGCTTTAATTTACAACAACCTGTGGTGGTCTACTGTCAGTCGCATCACCGTTCGGGTTTGGCGTATATATTGGCAAGATTGCTCAATTGGCAAGTCAGGGCCTACGATGGTGCGTGGAGTGAATGGGGCAATCGCCTCGATAGTCCTATTATTTCAGGGGAGTCACCATCTTGAGTTTTTCAGCAGATTTAAAAAAACAACTGTTTATCAAAGTACAGAATCTTGTGCCACAACACCAACTGAGCCGTGTCATTGGCAAGGTTGCCGCAAGTGAAAATGTTTTGGTGAAAACTGCTGTTATTCAGGCGTTCAAAGCAAAATATGGCATTGATATGAGTATTGCTGAACAAACGAATCCGAATCAATATAAATCATTTAATGAATTTTTCACCCGTGCATTAAAACAGGGTGTGCGTGGTGTAGATGAGCGTGCCGATAGTATTGTTAGCCCTGCGGATGGTACGATTTCTCAGCTCGGTAAAATTGAAGCAGGTGATATTTTTCAGGCCAAAGGTCAAAGCTTTTCAGTTGAGAAATTAATCGGTGATCCACAACTTGCCAAGCCATTTATCAATGGTCAGTTTGCAACAGTTTATTTATCACCGAAAGACTATCACCGCGTACATATGCCATTTGCTGGAACATTAACGGAAACCTTGTATATTCCAGGCGAGTTATTTTCAGTCAACCAAACCACTGCTGAAAATGTATCAGGTTTGTTTGCCCGTAATGAACGTATGGTGTGCCTGTTTGACACTGAGCTGGGCCGTATGGCAGTAGTTTTGGTCGGTGCGATGATTGTGGCTGGGATTGAAACCGTTGCGACAGGTAAGGTGAAGCCATCAGGTAAAGTTGAGTTACAGCATCATCAACTGCAACTGGATAAAGGTGCGGAGCTTGGACGTTTCTACTTGGGTTCAACAGCCGTTGTTTTATTTGAACAAGATAAAATGGTGTGGGAAGAGCAGTTTAAAGCCAATTCAACTGTGGTGATGGGTGAGCGGTTGGGGCATTCGGTTTAAATTTGCAGATAAAAAAGCCCCTGAAAATTTTTAAGGGGCTTTTTTAAATAATTGTTGTATGGCTATTTTAAAAGTAGTGGTATTTCAATAATGCCTAACTGTTGTTTTGTTGCATAAGATAAATCCGAAATATTCTCATAAACCCAATCAATAAAATCAGAACCAACCATAACTCTAATGTTGTTTTGAGAAGCTAGATCCAATGATGAATCAGTCATATCTGCTGTAGTTATAAACCACTTTTGGTATTCCATATCCTCAAAATCGTTGAAAGCCATCAATTGCTTAAGTCCGTGACTACCTGATATATTTGCATGGTGTTTAACTTGTATCAGTAAATTAGATTCCGAAAAACGGTCTACTCGACTTGCGATAATATCTATATCAGAGATATCAGAAGATTGATTTTTAGGTTGAATAGTTGCCGTATAACCTTCAATAACAAGAAGCTCTTTAACCAGTTGTTCTAGTCCATTTCCACCAGCAGACAACCAGGTTGTTCCAGATGTTATAGAGTCAAGAAGATCTTTTTTAAATTTTTGCTCTGCTTCTGATATTTTCTCTAGCAGGTATGTTTCTTGTTTATATGCACCATTAGATTTTATAGAATCAATGATTCTAGTAATTTCTTCTTTAAAATCAGTCAGGTTTGTATTTGACTTTCTTACTTTTAGACGACTTTCAAAGCCTTGGGTGAGGGATTTTCTAGGTATTCGTAGAATATGCCCATTATTAGTTCTAAAGAAATTTACTGAAATAAGATTGCAGGCTTTAGCCTTGGCCAGGTTTTGATCAAAGGATTTTTTACCATTTACGATACCAATGGCAATTGCTTTGGATAATGGTACGACAACAATATCTCCAGTAGTTAAGTTAAAAAATCTTTTTATACTATTGGAATGTCTACCAATACCATTGGTATATTCTTCATTAATTTTGGCAATTACATCAGTGGCATTTTCATATTTTGAAAAATTTACTTTAGTCCAACCGTATCCAATATGATCTTTTTCTAGCACAGACATTGGACTTCTAATCATTATTACTTTCATTAATTTCCCCTTTTTTTAAATATGATTATGTAATTATCTGTGATTTATAGTAAAGTACGAATTTATCTACTACGTCAATTGATGTCGTTAGGTTTTGAAAAGAATATTGGATAAGACAAAACCCTGTACGCTTTTTCTTACACCAATTCCAGTGAATGGCGCATTTTCATACACTAGAAAATTGCCTATTATGAACCCATCAGGAACAGGAAGTTCCAGAACATAAAACAAAAATGATAAGTTCAGGCATCAGGACGTGAGGTAGGACAGGAGTTATACCTAAAGTGCGAAATACAAAAAAGCCCGACAGGATGTCGGGCTTTTTTACATTTGGTACAACGTGGGTAGCTCTTTATATCATACGATATAAACGTTCTTTCGGAAAAACTGCGGTAAAGGTGGAACCCTCATTTTCCTTCGAGCTGATTTCCAGATATGCGCCATGTTGCATCAGCACATGTTTGACAATGGCGAGGCCCAGACCTGTTCCGCCTGTCTGGCGGCTACGTGCGCTGTCCACCCGATAGAAACGTTCGGTGAGGCGAGGCAGGTGTTTGGGGTTAATACCAATACCAGTGTCCTGCACTGTAAAGTAGGCGTGATCACCATCTTCATGCCAGCCAATGGTGATAATGCCACCTTTAGGGGTGTATTTAATGGCATTGGTAATCAGGTTGCTGAATGCACTGGCAATTTCCATATCTGAACCGATGAGGTCACAGTGGCTATCAATATCCAGATTCAGGGTATGACCATAATCCAGATTATAGGCACGGGCATCATCGAAGATCTGGTTCATTAAATTGGCCATATCAATAATCTGATTTTTTGCCACTTTCTTATTATTTTCTAAATTGGAGAGTAATAATAAATCGTTGACCAATGCATTCATCCGCTTGGTTTGTGACTGCATTTGGGTAAAGGCACGTTTCCAGCGTGGGGTAATGTCATCCTGATCGGTAAAGGTTTCGATATAGCCACTGAGCACGGTCAATGGCGTTCGTAGTTCATGTGAGATGTTATCGACAAAGTCCTTACGCATTTGTTCAAGATTGTGCATGCGGGTAATGTCATAGGCGACCAGCAACCGACTTTCACCCCCAAAACGGGTCAGTTTCACCTGTACATAATGTTCTTCATCCATTTTGACTTGTAGACGAATGCCATCGGGTGCCTGATCACTATGCTTGAAATATTCAATAAAGTTGGGTTGGCGTAAAATCGCCAGCAAGTTACGCCCTCGGTCCAATGGGCTAATCCCCAGTAATTTTTCCGCAGCGGGATTCCACCATTCAATTTGATGCTGGTCATCAATCAAGACCACTGCCTCAGCCAACGCCACCAGAGATGATTGGGCGCGGTCGATCAGTCCGACCATTTCCGCCTGAACAATACGTTCCTGACGCTGGGCACGGTAGACATTGAACAGCAATGCACCCCAGATACCATTGAGGTTGGGTGGCACATCGTAGGGGCGATTGGAAATCCAGTCATTGACCAGATAAAGCGAGCGTAGCTGGAGGGCAAAAAAAACCACGAACGCGATAAAAACACAGCTCCAGAAGTATCCGACCCCGAATCCAATCAAGCTTGCAATCAATAAGAAAAACAGCAGCAGCCTTAAATCCTGTTTTGCAAACGTCCATAAACTGCTGTAGCGAAAATGCTGGTGTTCACGTGCCAGTTCAGGCACGGGATAGGGTTCATACATAAAGGATTTTAACCTGCTGCCAAATCAGCGCGTGTAGAGAAACGATAGCCTGTACCGCGTACCGTCTGTACAAAACGATCCACCCCAAATGGTTCCAGCACCTTGCGCAGGCGACGGATATGCACATCGATGGTGCGGTCCTCAATATAGACATTACCCCCCCAGACCTGATCCAGCAATTGGGCACGGGTATAGGCACGTTCAGGATGGGTCATAAAGAATGCCAACAAGCGGTACTCAGTCGGGCCCATCTCAAGGATACTGTTTCCAAAACTAACTCGCTGGCTGACAGGATCAAGCATCAGGCCGTTGGCATCAATCACTTTTTCACCGCTGAGCGCATTGGCACGGCGCAACACCGCCTTGATGCGTGACACCAGTTCACGGGTGGAGAATGGTTTGGTCATGTAGTCATCCGCACCTGCATCGAGACCCTGTACCTTATGGTCTTCCTCCCCACGAGCCGTTAGCATAATGACTGGGATTTCTGCCAGATTTTCATCACGTTTCAGGCGACGGCACAAATCCACACCGCTGACTCCCCCTGGAAGCATCCAGTCCAGCAAAATAAGTGCGGGGCGCTGATCAACGATGATCTGGTGCGCCTGTTTGGCATCTTCCGCCTGTAGACACTGGAAGCCCGCCATATCCAGAGAGGTATGGATCATTTCGCGGATTGGTAGCTCATCATCGACAATTAAAATATAGTCATCTTTCACAGCGCAATACCCTTAAATATGGTTTTTTAGTTATGACAGGCTTATTACAAAGATTAATTATGACAATATCATTGCAAAAGAGCTGATAAAGTCGAATTTAGCAATAAATTGTGACAGTTTTGGGGCAGAGCAGTGACCAAATGATGACAGTTAAACGATCAATAAAGCCATGCAATTCATTTGCTTAACTCTACCTCGGTTTTAGGGCTGTATCTGTCATAAAACTGTAAAACGACTTTAATTTTTTTTGGCTGTGGTCTCGATAAAGGACTGGAACACTGCACAGCAGGCCGCCAAAACATCCTCCAGTGGCTGCTTAAAGCCCTCGGAAACCCAACGGATAATGATATGCGTGACATAGCCATTCAGCCCTGTTGCCATTAAAGACACTCCTTCAGCACTCTGTGGGGCATTGGGCATGGTGATCATCACGAAGCCCTGAATAATACGGTCAAACTGGGTCAGGGTTTCCTGAATGGTGGCCTGGTTATGTAAATCCTGCACCAGCATGGCATCAATATAAATGATCCGTGCCATGCGTGGATCATCCTTAATGGTACTGAGTAAGGCGGACAATCCCGCCGTGACCATGTTGTTCGGTTCAGGCGCAGCCATGAGTACCGCCTGGGTCAGGCAGGTCTGCATTTTCTCAATCATTTTCAGGAAAACCGTCTGAAATAGTTCCTCACTTTTCTTAAATGATTCATAGAAATAGCGTTCAGTCAGCTTGGCTTCATTACAGACATCCTTAACCGTCACGGAGAAGAATCCCTGTGTGCCATACGTGGCAATGCCTGCCTCAATTAGTTTTTCACGGCGTGCTTGCTTGCGCTCAGTCAAGGAGAGACCCTTGAACTGACGTTCTTTACTATCAGTCGTATTTTTCTTGCGTATCGATCGATCTTGAGTTGCCATTGAGAAAACCGTTCCTTAATAAAAAGTCTTTAAATCATGTAGATCATGGTTATCTGTATTTCAACAATGTTGTGCTGACCTGGCATAACCAAATTTTGAAAATCCATCTTGTCTCTTTTAACCATGTTCGGCCATAAAATGTAAATAGGCCTATTATGACATGTAAGGTGTTGGTTATTGCCATTTGTCTTAAAGGTCCATTGTACTATATTGACAACATGTATTGTCAAAATTATATTGGTTACAGCTTAAACTGCACATGATAACGCATGATTGGGGCGAACTATGTGCATCTCATTCATAGGGTCTGTTGGCATTTCACAGACCCTTATACAAAGGATAGGCAATGAAAAACTTTAAAAATAAAGTCGCGGCGATCACAGGTGCAGGTTCTGGGATTGGGCAGCAACTCGCAGTTTTATTGGCTAAACAGGGCTGCCATTTGTCATTGAGTGACATCAATGAAAAGGGACTGGCGCAAACTGTTGAGCTGGTAAAACAATATCCAGTGACTGTAACCACCAAGGTGCTTGATGTTTCAAACCGTGATGCGGTGAAACAGTGGGCGCAGGAAACGGTACATGATCATGGTGCAGTAAATATGATCTTCAACAACGCGGGTGTGGCTTTGGGCTCAACTGTGGAAGGTGCAAGCTATGAAGATCTGGAATGGATCGTAGGTATCAACTTCTGGGGCGTGGTTTACGGCACCAAGGAATTCTTGCCATTCATTAAGCAAACCAAAGATGGTCATATCATCAATATCTCCAGTATTTTTGGTCTAACCTCGCAGCCAACACAGTCTGCCTATAACGCAACCAAGTTCGCGGTACGTGGTTTTACTGAATCATTGCGTCAGGAGCTTGATATTGAAAAGAGTGGCGTAAGTTCTCTTTGTGTACACCCAGGTGGTATACGCACCAATATCGCAAAAGCAGCGAAGATGAATGACAGCCTGAAGAGTCTGGGCATGGACCCGAACAAGTCCATCAAGCAGTTTGACAAGTTCCTGCGTACTCCACCAGAAGAGGCGGCACGTCAAATTCTTAATGCGGTATTGAAAGACAAACGCCGTCTGCTGATTGGTACAGATGCGCGCGTTGTGGATACATTCCAGCGTTTATTCCCAACGGGTTATCAACGTCTTGCAGCGATTGCAACGAAAATGATGTAAGTTTCAAGCATAAAAAAGCCATTCTTAAAGAATGGCTTTTTTATTTGAGGATCAAAGAAATTTTTAAATAAGGACTTTGATCTTGGTTTTCTTCCAAACGAACTGATAATAAGAGGCTTGTAATACACATAAGCAGACAAAAGAAAGTGCGTAAGCCGTCCAAATGCCCGTTAAGCCCCATAACGAACTAAACCAATAGGCACAAGGAACTTCAATTAAAATAATGGTCAGAATATTGATCATCATTGGGACATTCACTGTACCACTAGCCCGCATGATTGATGCAAAAATCGCGCTAGCCCCAAAGAATAAAACAGCCCACAGTACAATAAACAACAGTTGCTGCCCAAGCTCAATCACGCTGTGATCGGTAATAAACAGCGCCATTAAATATTTGGAAAATAAGTAAGCCAAAGTGATCAAACTGCCAGTAAATATGACATTCATTCCTAAAGCCGTTCGGGTGACTTTGGCCAGTAAATCGGGCTTGCCAGCACCAATCGCCTGTGCGGCAAAAATAGAAGCCGCAATTGAAATGGATAGCGCTGGAAACTGGATATAGTTCAGCACCTGATTGACTGCTCCATAAGCCGCAGTGGCATGTGCACCATAATGATTAACCAAACCAATAATGACTAAGCCTGCCAATGAAGTTGTCACCATTTGGATGCCTGTTGGGATACCAAGCTTTAGGATTAGTTTACTTAATGTTGCATCATGGCGAATGCTTTGCAAAAGTCGCGCATCTATTTTCAGTGGATGGTTTTTATAATTGAGATAAAACCCTAGAAAAATCAATACGGCTGCATAACCCAGAATGGTTGCGATGGCTGGTGCAACAATCCCGAGGGCGGGAAAGCCAAAATAGCCTTTTAGCAACACAGGCGTAACCGCCAGACCAATCAGGCTGGTTAGGCTCAATGCGATCAGCGGTGTCACACTGTCGCCGACACCGCGAAGAATTGAGGTGTAGATAATATAGACAAATAACAGTGGGCTACCTGCCAGCATCCATTGCACATAGGGTAGCGACAGGTGCATGACCTTGGCATCTGTACCCAGCAATTTCAACATGGGCTCAGCCATCATCACGCCTAAAACCGCAATCACACTCCCGCCAATCAGGGTCATGAACAGGGTTGAACCAATCACACAGCGCACTTTCTCAAGATTCTGTGCACCCCAGGCCTGTCCCACCAACACGGTTGTTCCCGCCGAGATCCCAATCACAAAGGCAAGCAGAAAGAACAGGATTGGAAAGAACACTGAAACTGCGGCAATGGCATCCACGCCCATCATTTGCCCAACAAAGATGGTATTAATCGTTCCCGACAGGTTCTGCAAAATATTGGTAGCAATCAAGGGAACCAGAAAGACAAAAAAGGTTTTCCAGAGGTTTGGCTGCATCACCAGAGGTTGGTGTGGTGTCATTCAGTTTGCTTCATCCTGAAACATCTATTTTTTCACCATACCATCATCAGTCAGGTGGAAGTCATGATTGTTCGGTTTATTTTTTTGTTGATCAGCAACGCACCAGAATTTCACCTGCATGTTGCAGCGTTTGGTCGGTTTTGGCAAAGCAGAAACGAATCAGGCGTAGATCATCTGGTGCATTTTTATAAAATACTGAGATTGGAATCGCGACGATTTTATGCTGTTCCGCTAAAAACTGGCACATTTCAATGTCATTCAGGTCAGGACGGATTGCACTGTAGTCCAGACTTTGGAAATAAGTACCTTGCGATGGAATCAATTTAAAACGTGAGTTTTCAATCTGGGCATTAAACAGGTCGCGTTTCGCCTGATAAAAGTCGGGAAGCTCCTGAATATGCTCAGGATGCTGTTGCATATAATCAGCGAGCGCAATCTGGCAAGGTGTGGTGCCGCAGAAGTTGGCAAACTGGTAAATCTGGCGAAACAGGCGCATCAGGTTGGCTGAGGCAACGCAATAGCCCGTTTTCCAGCCCGTCACATGATAACTTTTGCCAAAAGAGCCAATTACATAACTACGCTCACGCAGTTCTGGAAACTGTAGCGCGCTGTAGTGTTTCCGCCCATCAAACACCAGATGTTCATACACCTCATCAGACAGCACCACAATATTTTTATCTTGAATGAGTTCAATCAACTGCCGCCAGTCCTGTTCCGACCAGATGGCACCCGTTGGGTTATGCGGCGTATTGACAATGATCATGCGGGTTTTTGCATTGATACAATCTTTAACTTTTTGCCAATTCACCTGAAATGTTGGTGCTTCTAAATGAATATGAACGGATTTCCCCCCTGCCAGTTGTACTGCAGGGGCATAGCTGTCATAGCTCGGGTCAAAAATAATCACTTCATCACCTGCATGAATACAGGCCTGAATAGCACAGAAAATTGCGATGGTTGCGCCTGGGGTAATGGTGATCTCAGTGATGGGATCAAGCTGTAGCTGGTCACGCTGTAGAAATTGCTGCGCCAGTTGCTCACGTAATGCCAGTAGACCATCACCCGCAGAGTATTGATTGTATCCTGACTGGGTGGCCTGACAGAGGGCTTCAATCAGGGCAGGCGGTGCTGGGAAATCGGGAAAGCCCTGTGACAGGTTTAGGGCATTGAGCCGTTGTGCAAGTTCAGTCATCACGCTAAAAATGGTCACGCCTTGGCTTGGGAGTTTTGACTGAAGCTGCAACATTGTTTTTTAACCTGATTGACGTTTTGTTTTGCAGTGATTGTATAGTAAATGTTGAGGTTTGCCGTTAATTGACTGAAAAATGTGGCTTAGGTCAGTAAAAACAGGTAATTGTGTCTGAATAAAAACAATAGTGACGGAATTGGTCATTTTTTATTGAAATTGTCTAAAAAATTTGTTGTTTTTCATGATGATACGCTATTTTAGTTGCTGCTGTAAAGCGCTATAATTTCTATCGAGCGGTTCAATTAAATACCAATTATAGTGAAATGGGACATCAGGCAATGGACAGTTTCGATTTAAAAATACGCTATCCGCATCATATTGATCTCAATGATGTGGAGCAGTTTGGGACTTTGAATACCATTGGGATATTGACCAGATTTGACCGAATGGGCTGGAAACAGCAGTTAAGCTGCTGGTTGCAACTGGATGGTGCCAGTCCGACCTTTACCATCACAGATGAGAAGACCCAACGGACCATAGAAATTGTATTGAATACCTACGGATCATCTCAGGAACTTAACTTTATCATCAAGACAGACATTCCTGTAGTTGTTGCTAAAAAACAAATATTTGGGTTGATTACGCTTCAGGCGAAAGAGACGGTTCAGTTTAAGCAGCTTTCTCTGGTACAGGTCAAAACCTACCTCACTGCGTTCCTAAAGCAGGACACCGATGCACTGGTTCGATATTACCAGCAAAGCAAGCAACAACTGGCGCAATCTGCATAACGATGAGGAGTAAATCCCCTATCGTTATATTGCTATTTATAAAACATTTTCAACAATGGCACGAATCACACCCAGTGCCAAGCCAATAAATGCCCCGACAATCACGCCATTGACGCGAATCATGTGTAAGTCACCACCGACCTCACTTTCGATTTTGGCAATCATTTCCCGTGAATCCCACTCGTGGATACGTTCGCTGATATAACGGATGATCTTGTCGCTATATTGTTCGCTAAAGTTGGTTGCCAAACCGACCATTTTCTCATTCAGAACCTGACGCACTTTTTCATTCTGAACCAGGCTTTCGCCCAATTGTTGTAATGCCGCCTGTAAATTGCTGGCAATACCTGAATCTGCCTGCATCAAGTCGGTTTTGACCGCATCACAGAGAATGGCAATTGCACCACTGATAAAGTTCAGCACCTGTGGACTGTCCAGCACATCATCCTTGCTCTGATTTAAGCGCTTGCTGGCTTCACTGTTGCTGTCCGCAAGCTGCAACATCAGATTATGCGTGGTGGTTTCAATGTCCTGCCGCCACGGATGTTCAGGATTAGCCAGCATGGACTCAACCTTTTCAATCAGTGAGTCAATGGTGCGCTGCTGCACATCAATGCCAATCCAGCTTGCGCCTTTGGCAAGTTTCCAGACACCGAGTTCCTGAAACAGTTTGCGTGACAGGTTGCGTGCCTGTTCAGGATGCGACACAATCCATTGATGGGCCAGATCAAGGCCACGCTGTAGCACATCCTGATGGAAGTCATTTTCCAGAACGGCACGTAACATTTCGCTGGCTAATTTATTGATTTTGGTACTGCGTACCCATTGCACACTATTGTTTTGCACAAAGTGGGCAATTTGATCTTGGCTCACAAATTCAAAAATTTTCGGTACAGTATGTTGAATCATCTGTACGACTTGCTGGTTATTTTGAGGGGTAGCTAGCCATTGACCGACGGCCAAACTGAGGTCGGCATTTTTTAAACTGCGTTCAACAATTTGAGGAGATAAAAAGTTTTCTTGTACAAAACGACCCATTGATTCTGCAATTCGAGCCTTATTCCGTGGAATGATTTCGGTATGGTCACGCAATAGTTTGGGTAAAGGCATTTTTCCAAAAGGATTACGGAAAAGCACAGTGACAGCGTACCAATCAGCTAGCCCACCAACTACACCTGCTTCCGCACCTAACATAAAAATATGAATGACCCATTTATATTCAGGTAAAAAATGCGCCGCGACCATTAAGCCAATCCATGCTATAACCGCAATGATCAATGCCATAGTGGCGAAGTACTTACTTTTTTGCAGGCTCGGTACGTGAATTTCTTCGACTGAATTCATTGAGTCATCCTTATCAATTTACTTTTTGCTTTGAGATGGCGCAGGGGGCTGCAACACGTCTCCTGTTGGACTCAATCCGTATTTTTGCCCTAATGATTGCAAAATGAGGTGCGCATCAAATGCGTCAGGCGATTGCTGCTGAGTCTGAAAACACTCAATAGTATACGACACTTGGATTGGATCAAGATTGACCACTTGAGGCATATCATAGAATGGATCAGGCCAAAAGGCAGGATGTCGGCGATAATAACCATATGGGTAATAAGAGGGTGTCGGATAAATCACAGCTTGGCGTTGTGTCTTGTGACGTGCATTACTTGGATCATCAACAACGGTAAAATAACGGAAACCGTTTTTGACAGTGGTTTGTGCCGCCTTTAACAACGTTATCTCCTCGGCTGTACCATAACTCAAATTACGATCAGCCTGAAAACCCACACGGTAAGTTTTGTTATTTAATGGATAAGCGGTGAACTGTCCAAGTTGGTCGAATGTTCTGGGTTGTGATGGGACACTGGCACAGCCTGTAAATGTCAGTGCGACAAGGAGCGGTGTGCACATCAATAAGGTTTTCATAGGCAATTCCTGTTTTTCAGCGTCTGGGAAGATGGTCCTAAAAGCTACTGTTCGGTTGGGTTAAAAATTCAAGTTCCTCTGCGCTTGAGCTTCGCCCTAAAATCGCATTGCGATGTGGATAGCGCCCAAAACGGTCAATAATCACTTTATGCTTTTTTTCAAAGCTCAAATTAATTTCGTTCCCTAAACGTTGGAACAGTTTTAAAGCAAACTCATGCATTAATTTAGATTCACTATGCATAAATGGCATATATAAAAATGAGCGATGATCAGGGCTGAGCTGGGCATCCAGTTGCAGGCTAATCGCCTCCTGCGCCAGCATCAGTGCCATGCTGTCATGGGCAAAAGCCTGTGGCTGGTCGCGATACAGGTTTCGGGAGAATTGATCCAGCACAATGATTTCTGCCAAGCGTCCCTCGGCGGTCTTGCGCCATGACCACAGTTCAGCCTGTATAGCCTGATGATGAATTGCTTGAAAACGCTCACGAATTTTTGCATCAAATTCATCACTTTTGGCGAACCAGAGTGAACGGTGGTCAGGATCAAACCAGAAATCAAGAATGTCTTGGGCTTGCATGGGTGGATATCCATCGGAAGATTTATTTTTAATAAAATCACAATTTCAGCGTGTTTTATATAATCGGATTGTGTTAAAAATTGCCAAGCTAAACCAATACAATCAGGTGACTAGGCCATAATTGTCGTTATAATTGGCTGAGTCGAAAGGATTGCTATTATTCAAATCCAATCTACTCGACAAAGTCGTTGCCATTTCGTTGGTCGGCTGATCTTGAACAAGCGAGCATATAATATGAATCAACCCAGCACACTTTCCGCCTCTGTGATACCAACGTGGGTAGATGCCTCGCTATTCAAGGGGATGCTGCGTGGTATAGAGCGTGAAAGTCTGCGTATGCAAAGCAATGGATTTTTATCACAAAAAAATCATCCAAAAGCTTTAGGCTCGGCACTGACCCATCCACATATCACCACAGATTATTCCGAAGCGTTGATGGAGTTTATCACCAACCCACAAACTAGCATTGCCGCCGCGTTAAATGAACTCAGGGATATTCATAGCGTGGTACATCAGCAGCTAGAAGATGGTGAGCGTCTATGGCCACTGTCCATGCCGTGTATGTTGGATGATAATGAAGAAAATATCCGATTAGCACAGTACGGCACTTCTAATATTGGCCGCTTTAAAACCTTATACCGTCATGGTTTAGGTGTGCGTTATGGTCGCCGTATGCAAACCATTTCTGGTGTGCATTACAATTTATCTTTCCCTGATCAATTGTTTGCAGTATTGCAACAACATGAAACCAAGCCAGAATTAAAACAACTCAGTCCGCAAGATTACCGTAGTCACCGCTATTTTGGCCTGATTCGGAACTTTATCCGACTTACTCCATTGGTTATGTATCTTTTAGGGGCAAGCCCATCGGTTTGTCGTTGCTTTTTAACAGGGCGTGAGCATCACTTGCAGCCGTTGGTTAAAGGAACATTATATTTACCAGAAGCAACAGCTTTGCGTATGGGACGTTTAGGCTATCAAAACTCAGCGCAAAAAGAATTAGGTATTCATTACAACGATCTACACGATTATCTTGAGGGATTACAAAAAGCGGTACATACCCCTTATCCTGAATTTACCGATTTAGGTTTAAATGATGAACAAGGTGAGCCGATTCAAATCAATGACCATGTACTCCAAATCGAAAATGAATACTACAGTCTAGTTCGTCCGAAGCAAGTACCACAAGCGGGTGAAACTCCATCACAAGCATTGAAGAATCGTGGTGTTGGATATGTAGAATTACGTGCTGTAGATGTGAACCCTTATAGTGCGATTGGAATTGATGAAATTTCAGCGGGTTTTCTTGAAAGTTTAGCATTGTATTGTTTATTAAATGACAGTCCTGATTTGTTTGCAGAAGAGCAAGAGCAAATTGATCATAATCAAACTGAAGTGGTTAATCGTGGACGTGCAGTAGATGCTAAAATTATAGAAGGTGAAACAATAGTTTCACTTCATGATTGGGCTCAGCGTCATTTAAATGCGATTCAAGACTGCGCTATTTTGTTAGATCAAATGGATGGTTCACAGTTATATTCTGAGGCAATCCAAGTGATGCAGCAGCGTTTAGATCATGTTGACAATACGCTTTCCGCGCATGTGATTAAAGATACTTTGGATCATGGTGGGACATGGAGCTTTGGGAGTGTTATGGCTCAACAACATGTCAATCGTTATGAGCAACATCAGCTGAGTGCAGAAAGACAACAATATTTTGCAGAATTAGCGCAAACATCGTTGCAAAAACAGGTGCAACTTGAACAAGATAACGACATCAGCTTCGAACAATATCTTGCACAATACCGTTAAAATTTTAGAGGACTTCTCATGCGATGGACTTACCGCTTAGTTAGTGCATTACTGGTACTAACGAGTATTATTGGTATCTCGTTTGCGTTGTATTTAGAACATGTGCAAGGTTTAGAGCCTTGTCCACTATGTATTTTCCAACGTATTGGCTTAATTGGAATGGGATTGATTGCCTTAGTCGCATTTATTCATAATCCGATTTCAAACGCCTTTAAACGTTTTTATGCACTATTAGCGACTTTATCCATCGGTTGGTCAGTCGGCGTGGCATCTCGCCATGTTTGGCTACAGCATTTACCACCCGACAAGGTGCCAAGTTGTGGTCCAGGTCTGGACTATCTAGTGGATGCCCTGCCAATGAAAGCGGTGTTTAGGGAAGTGCTTTCAGGATCGGGTGAATGTGCTGCAATTGACTGGACTTTCCTGGGACAGTCATTGCCTGTCTGGTCTTTGCTCTATTTCAGCCTTATTCTGTTGATCTGTTTATGGCAACTGTTTAGAAATTATCGTGCAGCTTAATTGACATCCTCCCCGACCTAAAGGACGGGGATTCCTACTGCTAGATGGCAATGTCCTGCCACGAAACAGATACTATAGTTCTCTGCTTCTTATTCCAATGTAGTCCTACCTTTCGGATTGCAAAGAGTGCACGGATTACAATGGGGAAAACTGTTTTTTTCGTGTTGTATCAGTCTGCTGACTAAAAATATACAACGTAATTATCATAGCACATGGATTACTAGATTCAAATGTTTTTAGCAATCCTAGCTAATCCCCACAAGGGGGACTAGCGGATTGCAGCCTTATATCCTCGGGCTAAACCCCGAGGTTTTACGGCTATTCGGATAAAAGAAGCTCGGCTTTGGCCGAGCTTTTTACTTTAAGTCTCAACAATGCCGTCTAAATCATCGAAAGTATAATTATGTTGCATATTCACCATATGTGTTTGAACGCCTTCTTCAATCACTTCACCCACTTCAGGATATAACCAGCGGGTAATCTGCTCCGCAACACTGGAATGATACTGAATTTCAAAGTGATTCAGTCCATAAAACACAGCTTTATGCGTTTCTGGTAATTTAAGCTGGAAACGAGGGTTTGGATGCTCTCCCAAAGCACTCTTGACACTGACCATTGAATCTCCAATCAGCTTGAGTGCCTTGTTGCGCAACTTCTCAAATTCTAAAGTACCTGCGATTAAGAAGGTATTGATATGAGAGGGTAATGGCGCAGGTTTGCGGTTGTCGTCTGCAAACCCGATACGTGCGTCATTATGTTCCCAGTCGTCATCACGGACACTGCCATAGCGCAGATCCAGAATACCGTTACTACGGATATTGACCAACTGACCAATCAGGTTAATAAAAGGAAATGCACCAAGTTTGTCCTGCAATACAAAACCGAAACGCTCAAGCGCTGCACCATGGTGAGGTGAACCAATACAAACCAGATTCTCAACCATATGAACCCATTGATACAGGTTCTGTTTGCCATAGAACAGCGCGCTGCGTGAAACCAGCCCACCCATACTGTGGCCAATCAGGTCGATACTGGTGATGCGTGGATTGCGTTGCACCAGATCTTCAAGCGTATCGGCAAAACTATGGCCATTAGCGGAAATGCGTCGTCCTGTATTGTAGTTCAGGTACAGCATGGTGTTGTTGTCACGCTGTGCCAATAACCGTTCACCGATACCGCCATAACGCTGATTTGACCAGGTTAAATGGTTCATGCACAGACCGTGGGTCAAAATCACCACACGCCCAGTTAACTCACCTTGCTGTAGTGATCCATAATGGTCATACAGCACCATCGGCAAAGCCATTGGATTATGCTGCTTAAGGAAAAAATCCCCAAAAATCCCATTTAGCGCCCCCACCACAAAATGTAGGGTCGGGGTCAGTGGTTTGTCATGTAGGACTGGGAATCGCTCAATGATGCGGCGCAGACTTGGTGCAAGAAAACAGCGACCATATTTTTGGATGGCATCATAGGAAAAATGATAAAACTTTTGTAATTGTGGAAGTTTTTGTAAATTTCTGGCTTTTTGTGCACTTAAACCGAGCGTAGTCCGTAACACTTCAGTTTGTACCAACTGCAACAATTCATGAACCCCGCTTAAACTAGTACTCACAAGTTGTGCGAAACCTTCCAAAACATCTGCCTGACTTGGGGGGGTACGGTCCCACTTACAGTAGGTTTCATGCAGAGGTGTTAAACTTGGCATATTAATTTCCCCATCCTTTTGTATACCGAAGGTTTGATGTTATTCAGTTTAATACTGTTTAGACAAACTACAACAAACGCTTACATCTTATTTGTTTCATAAGTAATTTTTTTAGAATACTGATGAACGGAGTGCACTATCGTTTTTTATGTCAGACAATATCAAGCTTAAATGTAATTTATATTGTTATTTGATTAACTGTTGTGCTTAATAATGTGATTTATTTTACTATAAGTAAAACTGCTGTCTATTTTGGTGCATATGCAAATTATTTATTTACATGGCTTTCAGAGCAGCCCCATGTCAAAAAAGGGGCAACAATTACAACAATATTGCACAACTGTCGAGCATGCTGATGTGCATTTACCTGATTTAAATAAACCGTCTAAACACGTTTTAAGAGATATTTCTAAGTTGATTGAAAGTTTACCACTCGATCACGTTGCATTGGTTGGAAGTAGCTTAGGGGGATTTTATGCGACATATTTTGTCGCTAAATATGCTTGTCCTGCTGTACTGATTAATCCAGCCATGCAACCATGGCAACTGTTTAAGGATTTGTTTGGGATTGAGCAAATTCCACTCAAGGTGACTGAATCATGGACACTTGATACTGACCAATTGCAGCAACTACAATCCATTGCCAACACCAGACTCAATCATGCTGATAAAATTCTTGTGCTGTTGCAACAAGACGATGAAGTCTTGGATTATCGCCAGGCACAACGTTATTATAGTGCGGCGCAGCCATCATCGTTGATTTTAACTGACATGGATGGCAATCATGCAATGGATGATTTTGAAGAAAAACTACCCTTAATCCTCGAATTTTTATCGGCAACCCTCTAATAAGGAAGTCAGACCCAGTGACACAATACACGGCACAATCCCTTGAAGTTCTTTCTGGTTTAGACCCAGTTCGTCGTCGTCCAGGCATGTACACCGATACCTCGCGTCCAAACCATTTGGCGCAAGAGGTGATTGATAATGCAGTGGATGAAGCACTTGCAGGACATGCCAATCAAATTTGTGTCACCGTATATGAAGATGGTTCATTGTCAGTCGAAGATAATGGACGAGGTATGCCAGTCGATATTCATCCTGAATATGGACAAAGTGGTATCGAAATTATTTTGACCAAATTACATGCAGGCGGAAAGTTCAGTACCGATAACTACCAATTTTCTGGCGGTCTGCATGGTGTAGGTATTTCCGTGGTCAATGCCTTATCCACACGGGTTGAGGTGGCGGTACAACGTCAGGGCAATCTGTATCAGATGGTGTTTGAGCAGGGTGAACCTGTGGCACCTTTATCGGTACTAGAGGGGAAAGTGGCAAAACGTGCCACAGGCACAACCGTTCGCTTTTGGCCTGAAGCCAAGTATTTTGACAGTCCAAAATTTGCACTAAAAGCATTGAAGCATAATTTAAAAGCCAAAGCCGTTTTAGCGGCAGGTTTAAAAATTATTTATGACGATAAAATTAATAACGAAAAAATTGAATGGCAGTTTGAAAATGGTCTGGTTGACTATTTAATGGATGAACTTGAGGATCGAGAGATTCTACCTGATCCTGCTTTTGTCAGTAGTGGACAAGCAGAAAGAGCCGTGTGTGAATTTGCAATTTGCTGGAATGTTGAGGGCGGTGAACAGATTCAAGAAAGTTATGTCAACTTGATTCCAACTGCGCAAGGGGGTACGCATGTCAATGGATTGCGTTCAGGGGTCACGGAGGCGTTACGAGAGTTCTGCGAATTACGTAATTTATTACCACGTAATATGAAACTTTCGGCAGAAGATGTCTGGGATGGTGTCAATTTTATTCTATCGCTGAAATTCCAAGAACCTCAATTTTCAGGACAAACCAAAGAACGTCTATCGAGCCGTGAAGCTTCGAATATTGTGCTCAATATTGCCAAAGATGCGTTTGCTTTATGGTTAAACCAACATGCTGAGATCGCAACTCAATTAGCTGAAATGGCAATTGCCAAAGCAGGTCGTCGTTTAAAAGCAGCTAAGAAAGTCGAACGTAAAAAGATCGTCTCTGGTCCTGCGTTACCTGGAAAACTGGCTGATTGTGTGGGTTTAACGCGTGAAGACAGCGAATTATTTATTGTCGAAGGGGATTCGGCAGGTGGAAGTGCTAAACAAGCGCGTGACAAGAACTTCCAAGCGATTATGCCGATTCGAGGAAAAATTCTAAATACATGGGAAGTATCTTCGGATGAGGTGCTCGCTTCTCAAGAGGTACATGATATTGCGATTGCCATAGGGGTTGATCCAGGCAGTGATGATTTGTCTGAACTACGTTATGGCAAAATCTGTATTCTTGCCGACGCAGACTCGGATGGTCTACATATCGCGACATTACTCTGTGCCTTGTTTGTGAAGCATTTCCCGACTTTAGTTGAAGATGGTCATTTGTTTGTTGCAATGCCACCACTATATCGTATTGATATTGGTAAAGATGTTTATTATGCGTTGGATGATAGTGAACTCGAAAGCATTTTGAAAAAAGTGAAAGGCAATAAAAATCCGCAAATCACTCGATTTAAAGGATTGGGTGAGATGAATGCGAGTCAATTGCGTGAAACCACGATGGATCCCAATACCCGCCGTTTAGTCCAACTCGATTTGGATGATGCGCATTTTACCGCAGGATTATTAGATAAATTGCTGGCAAAAAAACGTTCGAGTGATCGTAAGCATTGGTTAGAGCAAAAAGGTAATTTAGCGGATATAGTTGTTTAATTCTTTTTAATTGAAAGATTAAAAGCCAAGCTCATGCTTGGCTTTTCTTTATCTAGGGTCTAGCCATATTTAGGATAAATTAATCTGCATCATTTTAGTTCATCCCGTTCTTTTTGTATGCAATGTTGTATACAAGATTGGATTCTTATTTATCTTATCTTATAAATATTAAAATAAAACAATGATTTAAATTGTTGGCATAGAAATTGAATAACTCCACTCAGTAAAAATCACAATATCCATGTGTGGGGAGAAACAAGATGCAAAATAAATTATCAATGTCCGTTCTTATGGCAGCCATGATGGGGGTAGGACTGGTCGGTTGTTCAAAACCAGCAGAAAAAACAGAACAAACAAAAACTGAAACGAAAGCTGCACCTGCAGCAAGCGGTGACACGATTAAAGTGGGGATTTTACATTCACTCTCAGGCACGATGGCGATTTCTGAGACTTCTCTGAAAGATACTGCATTGATGACCATCAATGAAATCAATGCCAACGGCGGGGTGATGGGTAAAAAACTCGAACCTGTCATTGTTGACCCAGCATCAGATTGGCCGTTATTTGCTGAAAAAGCACGTCAGTTAATTACTCAGGACAAAGTTGCCGTTATTTTCGGTTGCTGGACATCAGTATCACGTAAGTCTGTTCTTCCTGTGGTTGAAGAGTTGAATGGTTTACTGTTCTATCCAGTGCAATATGAAGGTCAGGAACAATCAAAAAATATTTTCTATACAGGTGCAGCGCCGAATCAACAAGCCATTCCTGCCGTTGAATATTTAATGGGTGATGAGGGCGGTAAAGCACAACGTTTTGTTTTACTCGGTACAGATTACGTCTACCCACGTACCACCAACAAAATCTTACGGGCATTCTTGAAGTCTAAAGGCATTGCCGATGCAGACATCATGGAAGAATACACACCGTTTGGTCATAGCAACTATCAAACCATTGTTTCCAATATCAAGAAATTCTCTGCAGGTAAAAAGACTGCGGTGATTTCAACCATCAATGGCGATTCCAACGTTCCTTTCTATCGTGAGTTGGGTAATCAGGGTATTAAGGCCTCTGATATTCCAGTGATGGCATTCTCAGTTGGCGAAGAAGAATTACGTGGTATTGATACCAAGCCATTAGTGGGTCATTTAGCGGCATGGAACTATTTCATGTCAGTTAAAAATCCAAAAAACACCGAGTTTGTGAATAAATTTAAGCAATATGCGGTGGAGTACAAACTTCCAAATGCCGATAAAGTTGTGACCAACGATCCGATGGAAGCGACTTATGTTGGTATCAATATGTGGAAACAAGCGGTCGAAAAAGCAGGTACAACGGACGTTGATAAAGTTCGTGATGCAATGGCAGGTCAAACTTTTGCAGCACCATCGGGTTATACCCTCAAAATGGATGAAACCAATCACCATTTACATAAACCTGTGATGATTGGGCAAATTCGTGGTGATGGGCAATTTGATGTGGTTTATAAAACGCCTCAAACCATCAAGGCTGAGCCTTGGAGCCCATATATTCCTAAATAATTTTCCTATGCAACCTGCTGTTTTGGCAGCAGGTTTTTCTTGGTTTTATTTCTGATTGATTGGTTTAAATAGAAAATATAAGGGGAGTCTTATGGCGAAACACTATGTTTTGGCAATGCTCTGCATCATGGCACAGATCATGTTTAATCCTGCATGGGCAGAAGTTACTTCACCAACAATTGTGACGTCTACAACTTCTCAGGATGCCATCCAGACTTTTGTTAAATCTGACTTTGCTACTCGTCGCGCCATGTTGAATCAATGGCCAGCCAGTATTGAGCAACTGGATCAATTGGTCGCGTATATTGATCAAAATGAGTTATATACCGATAGTTCAGGTCATACTTACATTTTAAAAAACGATGAAAAATTATTGAGTTATCCGCAATTGCAAGCCATCGACACTTGGCCCTCAGATTTATCTCAAGTGACGCTGGTCAATACCTTGCGTAAGGCACTGAACTTTGGACAAGCCAAAGTTAAATTGAATTCTGATGATGCATCACAACGTTTAGCTGCGGTGGACATTTTAGAAAATAATTTAGATGAGCTCGATGTTGCCACAGTTAAGCAACTCTATCTCAATGAAAAAAGTGAAGCGGTTAAAGCACGTTTGGCACAACTGAAAGCACGTTTAGATTTTAATAGCCAAGATGAATTTACCAAAATCGAAGCGGTAAAAGTTTTGGCGGATTCAAATCGTCCAGATGTATATGCTTTAATCACACAAAGCTTAGAGCAACCGCAGAGCAATCCAGCACTCAAGACGGCTCTGGTTGAAGCACAAAATAAAATTAAAACCCGTTTGCAAATCAGTGAGTGGTCAGGGCATGTATTTTCGGGTCTCAGTACCGCAAGTATTTTACTTTTAGCAGCGCTTGGTCTTGCGATCACATATGGTTTGCTTGGTGTCATCAATATGGCACATGGTGAACTCATCATGATCGGTGCTTATACCACTTACGTCATTCAAAGTTTTTTTAAAACGCACTTTGCAGGCTTAGTCGATTGGTATTTATTGGCTGCGATTCCTGCTGCATTTCTGGTGAGTGCGCTGATCGGCATGTTGATTGAACGTACTGTGATTCGTCCGCTTTATGGTCGCCAATTGGAAACATTATTGGCAACCTTTGGTGTGAGCTTAATCTTGATGCAATCGGTTCGGATGATCTTTGGCGCACAGAACGTTGAAGTGTCGAATGTCGCATGGCTCAGTGGTGGTATTGCCCTGACGCCAAGCCTGATGTTGCCGTATAACCGTATTGCGATTATTGGTTTTACTGTGGCGGTGTTACTGCTACTCGTTTTCTTATTAAACAAAACCCGTTTTGGATTATTTGTTCGTGCTGTGACACAAAACCGTCAAATGGCCCGTGCCGTGGGCATTCGATCTGCACGTATTGACATGATGGCATTTGGCTTAGGTTCAGGCTTAGCTGGTCTTGCAGGTTGTGCGCTAGCACAAGTAGGGAATGTCGGGCCTGATCTCGGGCAAAACTACATTATTGATGCCTTCCTTGTCGTTGTCGTCGGTGGTGTGGGTCAAGTATGGGGGGCAGTACTTGCAGCCTTAGGTTTAGGGATTAGCGGTACAGTTTTGGAGATTGGTCTAGGTGCAGTTTTAGCAAAAATTATTCTCTTGGTTCTTGTGATTTTGTTTATCCAAAAGCGTCCACAAGGTTTGTTTGCCATCAAAGGTCGTTTCGTGGAGTAAGCCAATGAAAATCACTTCTTTATTTGCAGATAAACCCTATAGTGCAATCGCGATTGCCATTTGTTTTGCTGTGTTATTGAGCTTGCCGTGGTTGCATTTGTTATCCCCTGATTCGGCATTTTATCTGTCAGCGTATTGGATTACGTTGATTGGCAAAATCATGTGTCTGGCATTAGTCGCGTTGGCACTGGATTTAGTGTGGGGTTATGCAGGGATTTTAAGCTTGGGGCACGGTTTATATTTCGCCTTGGGTGGTTACGCCTTTGGCATGTACTTGATGCGTGAATCCGCAGGCGATGGTCTGCCTGATTTTATGCGTTTCCTCAGTTGGACAGAACTCCCTTGGTATTGGGTGGGAACTGAGCATTTTGCTTGGGCAATGATCTTGGTTTTATCTGTACCTGCCTTAGTTGCTTTTATTTTTGGTTTCTTTGCTTTCCGTTCAAAAATCAAGGGTGTGTATTTCTCAATTATTACCCAAGCCATGACTTTTGCTGCGGCACTGTTGTTCTTCCGCAATGAGACAGGTTTTGGTGGTAACAATGGCTTCACGGGTTTTAAAACCTTATTGGGTTTTGATATTACTTCTGCGCCGATGCGTGCCACTTTATGTTTTGTCACCGCTTTGGTTTTGATGCTGTGCTTTATCGGCTTACGTCAACTGATGAATCGTCCTTACGGGCGTGTGTTGGGGGCGATTCGTGACAGCGAAAACCGTTTGCAATATTTGGGTTATCGTACGCTGTGGTACAAGCTGTCAGCATGGGTACTGTCTGCCGTAATTGCAGGTATCGCAGGGGCGTTGTATGTGCCACAGGTGGGCATTATCAACCCAAGCGAAATGAATCCAGTCAACTCGATTGAAATGGCAGTGTGGGTTGCCGCAGGGGGGCGTGGTACCTTGATCGGACCCATTCTTGGTGCAGGTTTAATCAATGCGGTGAAAACCTATTTCACTGTGGCCGCTCCCGAAGCATGGTTACTGATCTTAGGTGCTTTATTTATCGTGGTGACGATTTTCTTACCGAAAGGTGTGATTGGTTTATTTGACCGTTTTAAAAAGGAGAGCAATTAAATGAGTGATTTATTCGTAGACTCAGCTCAACATGGCGGTCAACTCGGCGAGGGCTATGGACGCGCCAAAACTGAGGGCGCAGACTTTAGTCATGGGATTGCCTTGTATTTGGAAAAAGTTAGTGTCTGGTTTGATTCGTTTCGTGCCCTCAATGATTTATCACTGTATATCGCTGAAGGTGAATTACGCTGCATCATTGGACCAAATGGTGCGGGGAAAACCACACTAATGGATGTGATTACAGGGAAAACTCGTCCAACCACGGGCACTGCTTTTTTTGGACAAAACTATGATCTTGCCAAAATGAGTACAGAGGAAATTGCGGAAGCTGGGATTGGGCGCAAATTTCAGAAACCAACGGTATTTGAAAATTTTACAGTCATGGAAAATTTACTGCTCGCTGCACCACGTGATAAGCGAGTGAAAAAAAGCTTGTTTAGCCGACTTGATCCACAAGCGCAGTTAGCACTGGAGGAAAGTCTGGAGCAAATTCGCTTAAAGGAATTTGTAAAAAAGCCCGCAGGATTATTATCTCATGGCCAAAAGCAGTGGTTAGAAATTGGCATGCTATTGATGCAACGTCCGAAGCTGATTTTATTGGATGAGCCTGTGGCAGGAATGACCGATGCGGAAACAGAACGCACTGCTGAATTGTGTCTGGAATTGAAAAAAAATCATACGCTGGTGGTCGTAGAACATGACATGAGCTTTATTGATACCATCAGCGAAAAAGTGACGGTATTAGCACAGGGCGCAATCTTGGCAGAAGGCACATTGGCAGAGGTACAAGCCAATGAAGATGTGATTGAAAAGTATTTGGGACGCTAGGAGACTGCCATGTTAGAAGTGAAAGAAATTAACCAGTTTTATGGTGGTAGTCATATTCTTCGTGATGTGTCATTTCAAGCGCCTGTAGGTGAATGCAGTGTGATTCTAGGACGGAATGGCGTTGGTAAAACCACGTTGCTGAAATGCTTGATGGGGATTCTCCCGATTAAATCAGGACAGATTTTGCTAGATGACAAAGATATTGCCAAAATGTCCCCTGAGCAACGAGTACATGCAGGATTGGCCTATGTACCGCAAGGACGAGATATTTTTTCAACTTTGACGGTAGAGGAAAATATTTTAATTGGCATGGCGAAATTTTCAGGTGCAAAAACCCGAAAAGTACCGAGCCATCTCTACGAAATTTTTCCTGTTTTGGATGAAATGAAACACCGCCGTGGTGGAGATTTATCAGGTGGTCAGCAACAGCAGCTTGCGATTGCGCGAGCGTTGGCTTCTGAGCCCAGTGTTTTGATTTTGGATGAGCCAACTGAGGGGATTCAACCCTCGATTATTAAAGATATTGGCCGTGTGATTCGTAAACTGGGGGATCAGGGTGAAATGGCGATTGTCTTGGTGGAACAGTTTTATGATTTTGCTGAAGAGCTTGCGGATAACTATACCGTGATGGCGCGTGGTCAGGTGATTGCACATGGGCAAGGGGTAGAAATGCCTGAAAAGGGGATAAGGGAGTTGGTGGCGATTTAATAAAAGCCTCGTAAGAGGCTTTTTTATTGAGTGGTTGAAAGTTGTAGCTGCATCCACACCAAGTCACGCCATTGCCCAAATTTTTGTCCGACTTGTGGCATATAACCTGTTTGTACAAAACCAAGCTGTTCATGTAGCACAATAGAACCTGTATTTTCACTATCAATCGCAGCCACCATGATATGCATGTTTTGTTGTATCGCGAGATGGATCAGTTGTTGCATCAAGGCTTTGCCTAGACCTTGACGTGCATAACTTGGATCAACAAAAACAGAATGTTCGATACTTTGACGATAACCGCTAATCGCCCGAAAAGCTGAGTAATAGGCATAACCAGCAACTTTGTTATTGAGTTGATCTTCAACCACAATCATTGGAAATTGCCGCTGTTGCATGTCTTGAAAACGTTGTTGATATTGTTCTAAAGCAACGGCATGATCATTCCAGTTGGCTGTCCCTGTGAGGATTTCATGATTATAAATAGCGAGAATCTGTGCTAAATCATCCATTGTGGCAAAACGAATCTGATAACGGGGATTCAAGTTGTGTGCTGCGAGCTTAAGAACGAATGACATGAGAAAATAAAAGAAAGTTCACATCTTCTGAATATGCGTGATTGAAAAAAACAGCAAGACTAAGCTTGCTGTTTTTCAATTGACTGACTGTTTAGAAATGATATTTCACTAACGCACTGACATTGTTTTCGTCACTACCTTTAATACCAAACTTGTTATTCCAAACCGAATGTTCAATACCTAGATACAGGCGTGTTTCTGGTGAAATATGCTTACCGACATTCCACTTGTATTGGGTGGTCCAGTTCAGCTCGCTGGCATGATCTTTCTCACCTGTAGACCAGTCAAGAAAGCCATCCACCAGAAAATCCTCATTTGACAGTTTAAATGGCAATGCGTAGGCAATGGTCATTTGATAGTCATCAGCAGTGTTTTCATTGCTGGCACGGTAGAAATTGACATTCGCATATTGGAAATAAGGAATTGCAAGATCGAAACCTACGCCGTATAAGAAGTTATCAAAACTAGAAAAGTCATCATTATTGCTTTCCCATGTTGTTGAAACCAACACATCCTTTACTGGGCCGAAAGCAAGCTTCTGACCAGAAATCTCACCTAGGCTTAAACGTGGAGAGAGTTCGAAATAGGTGCTTTTATGATCGTCGCCACCACGCATGCGATCCATAAAGAAAAATACATCGGCATATTTTACTTTTGCCGCGTATTCAATGGTTAAAGTCGTTTGCTTTTCATCGACAACTTCGTAGTTTTCGCCGTATAAACCAGTGAGGCTAAAATCTTGCCAAATAGGCTTTGCCTGAACGAAAGCTGCTGTAGATACCAATAAACAAGTCGCTGCAAGTTGCTTCAATTGCATTTAAAAAATCCCCCCCAAAATGGCGTGTCAAGCATACAAGGAATTAAGCAAAAATAAAGCCAAATTTGACCAACTACTCAAAAAATTTGTATGGAACGGCAAATCAGGAATGAGATGGTATTAGGCTGCTTTTTGATCAAGTTTTAATAAAAATGTCAAAAATCAGCTTGCATATTTGTGATGAAAGACAGATATTGGAGTTATACAAGATTTTCTTAACTACTGAAAAGCAACAGATGTGAAGCAAGGAGACCACAAGCATTTACATAATCAAAATATACAACTGCACTGAATGAATGCATGCTCAAAGCGTGCTAAATAAAAAAGTTTAGTAGAACCGTCTCACAGAAAAGAGAGGAAGATATTTATGAATATTGAAGTCCGTACAGATAAGAACATTCAAGGTGGCGAACGTTTAATTAGTTATGTCCGTGCAGAACTTATGCAAGCATTCCAACGCTATAGCGAACGTATTACACATTTTTTGGTTTATATTAGTGATGAAAATGGGGAAAAAAAGGGCGATGATGACAAACGTTGTACGATCGAGGCTCGTCCAGCAGGCCTGAAACCTGTTGCTGTGACAAACAAGGCGGCAAATGTTGATGCCTCCATCCACGGTGCGATTGATAAACTAAAACGCAGTTTGGAACATTTATATGAGAAAAAAGAACATCATCGTGGTGGCTTGCCAAAATATATTGATGTCGATGATGACGTAGACCTGAAAGAAGCATAGGTAGATATGCATAAAAAAAGCCCAAAGTGGGCTTTTTTTATGTGTGTATCAAATTTATACATGATTTTTGGGCTGTTTTATAAAAACCTGTTGGGATATTCGGCATAATAGAAACATTAAATATATTGTGAGAATTGGTCATGTTAAGCAATCAGCATCAGGCCTTGGTGCAAGCCATACAACAACTCGATTTAGCCCAAGTGCAATCTTTACTTGCTGAAGGACTCGACCCGAACTTTATTGATCCAGAACATGGTTTCCCAGTCTCTATTTTATGTGATGGCTTATTTGTCTGGTGGGAGAATGTCTGTGAAGCTTATGAAGCAGGTCAGCCATTGACTGAAGCAGACAAACAACAACAATTACAAGTTTATCAAGACATTTTAGAAGCATTAATTCAAGCGAAAGCCAATCTTCATTTATGGGATGCCGAGGAATTTTATGGACCACTTTGGGATGCGGCAAGCTCGGCCTGTGTGCCTATGGTACAGCGTCTACTGGATGAAAAGGTGGATCCAAATACTCGCGATGAAGAGGGTCTCACCATTTTGTCATCCATTAGCCAGTTATTCTTTGACTGCGATTTTGATGAAATTGACTGGTCGGAGTCCTTGCAGGAAGAGCGTGAAACACTAGAATTGCTACGTCGCCATGGCGCAAAAATGTCAAAAGAGTTAACGGCATAAGCCTAGCCAGTAGAATGAAAAAGGGGAGAATGATGAAAACACGTCAAACATTGGGCTTTATTGCAGCCTCAATGATGGTCAGCACAGCTTTTGCGGCGGATTTTTCTTTTGACCGCCCTAGAGCTGGCATGGGCACGGGGATTACACCAGTGGGTCATCTGGCTTGGGAGCAGGGATTGCCTTCTGTCAGCTATCAGCAGGACAATGTCGCTGGGGCAAAAGACAAAACCCTAACACTCAATGCTGACATGCTGTTGCGTACAGGTTTAACCGATGGCCTTGAACTCCAGTTAGGCTGGCAGGGACCTGTCTGGCAGCAAAACAAATATGCGGGCATGAAAAAGGAAACTCATGGTTTGGGTGATGTCAGCATTGGCTTGAAAAAGGCGATTGACCTAAAGGATGACCGTTTAAGCATGGCGTTGCTGGCTGAGGCGGTTATTGCAACGGGCAATGACGAGTTCACTGCACATGACGATATCTATAGCCTGACTTCGGCAGTGGCGTATGAGTTAAGTGACTTGGTTGGTACATCCATTACCATGCGTTATGAGGCGCAGAACAGTGATTGGGCAGTCACCGCCGTTCCGACCATTGACTATAAAATTGCAGGTAAATTGTCTGGTTTCTCAGAGTTTATCTACCGTAAGGCGGAAAGTCAGGACTATGAATATGGTTTAGGTACGGGTCTGGTTTATGCCATCAATGACCGTGCTCAAGTGGATGCCAGTGTTGGTGTCGATTTAAATGGCAGTGGCAAAAGCTATAACGGTGGTTTTGGCGTTTCGGTCCTATTCTAATCAAACCTCTCTCCATGTTCCTCCCTTGAATTCCTGTTGCGCATAGGGAGTGCTGGAGAGAAAGCAGAGAAAACATAATGAAAAAGTGTGTTCAGGGCGGCTACAGTTTTCAGCTGATCCGTTATTTTCTTGGCAGTTTACTGTTGTTATGTGGGACACTCATCCATGCCCAGGATAATGTTTTAGCGCCATTGCTTAGCTCAGAACAGGCTTTTACTTTTTCGGTTGAATCAACCAAAAACAATGAGGCACGCCTGCACTGGACCATTCAGCCCAACTATTATTTGTATCAACACAAATTTGAGGTTCAGCAGGGCAATAAAGCGGTCGCCTTGAATTTACCCAAGGCGGTTGACCAGTATGATGAAAATTTTGGTCATACCCAGGTGTATTACCAGCAGGTTGAATTCAGTATTGCCACGCAGGCATCACAACATTATCGGGTGAGCTGGCAAGGCTGTGCCAAAGACCGTATCTGCTATCCACCGCAAAACATTGAGTTCCAGACCGATGCCGATGGCTTGGTCAGCATGGAAAATACAGGTTTAAACTCACAAAAACGCTTTCTGGATGTCGCTCGTTCCGCCAATGCCTTAAATGCCCAGACAGCCGCAAATGACAGGGCGGAAACATCAGACGCTACCGTTTCTATATCTTCCAACAATTCAACTGGTATGGCGCAAGATCAGAAATGGTCAAGCACGCTGGAACAACATTCCCTTGCCTACAGCCTGTTGTTGTTTCTCGGTTTAGGTATTTTACTGGCGTTTACGCCATGTTCGTTGCCGATGCTGCCGATTTTGACTTCATTGATTGTTCGTGAACATAAAGGGGTCAAGGCATGGACAATTGCACTGACCTTTGTGCTGAGTATGGCGATGGTCTATGCGGTACTTGGCCTGATCGCCTCGGCGGCTGGACTGAACTTCCAGCGCTGGTTGCAGCAGCCTGCCACACTGGTTGCTTTCAGCCTGTTGTTTGTACTGTTCGCCTTAAACCTGTTTGGCCTGTTTGAGATCAAGCTACCGCAAAAACTGCTTAATCGGCTGGATCGTATGCAGTCGGTACAGCAGGGTGGAACCCTGATTGGTGCCAGTGTCATGGGCATGATCTCCGCCTTGCTGGTTGGGCCGTGTATGACCGCACCCTTGGCAGGCACACTCCTGTTTATTTCCCAGACCCAAAACCAGTGGCAGGGCGCATTATTGCTGTTTACGCTGGGTTTTGGCATGGGGATTCCACTGTTGCTTGCCAGCGTGTTGGGGGCGAAAGCCTTGCCGAAAGCGGGTGAGTGGATGCACCAGATTAAGGTGATTTTTGCCTTTTTGATGTTGGCTTTAAGTATTTATTTTATCCGTCCGTTGTTGCCTGAATTAGCGATTCAAATACTTAGTCTTATATTGGGCATGGCATTTATTGGTTTCGCGATATATCGTCTGTTTGTGAAGAAAGGACAATTACAGTGGTTATATGCATTGTTGCTGATGATCTCAGTTCCGTTTTTAGCTTTTAACCAATATCAACATATTCAAAATTTAAGCGCAGTTCAGGCAGATAAATTAGCAGAGTGGCATGTCGCAACAACCGCTGCTGAGTTTGAGCGGATTCTAGCTAACGCACCAAAAGATCAGGCCGTTGTGATTGATGTATATGCAGACTGGTGTGTGGCTTGTCAGCCGATTGAACATCGCATCTTAAAGGATGCTGAGGTGCAACAGGCTTTAGCTCCTTACTATTTGATTAAACTGGATTTAAGCCATTATGATGCCTCACATCAGGCACTGCTCAATCAATGGGATATTTTAGGCCCACCGACCTATCTATTCCTGAACTTTCAACAACAGGAAATCCGTCCGCTCCGTTTGACAGGCGCATTTAAAAAGAACGAATTATTACAACAACTCACGACATTAGACAGAAATTTTAAAGCTGAACCCAACAGCTAAGGTTAGTGCTGTTGGATGAGGAACTGGTGGTTTGGGACAGTCTGGCCATCTGTGAATATGTGGCACGGATTGAGCAAATCTGGTCTGAACGTCCAGCTGAGGACAGCTTTTTATGTGGTGAGTTTAGCCTTGCCGATGCATTCTATGCACCTGTGGTGATGCGCTTTGAGTGTTTTAAGCTGCCATTATCGGCGTCAAGCCAGGCCTATATGCAAAAGATATTGTCTTTGGCATCCGTGCAGCAGTGGATTGCGGAAGCCAGACAGGAGCAGATGTTTGTGGCGTTTGATGAGCCTTATCGAAAAAGTCGTGATGAATATTTAAAACCCTAAAAATCTGGAAAAATTGATAAATAAAGCCTAGGGATATATCGAAGTTGAATAGAACTCCAACCTGCATAATATGAAAAATTTCCAGCCATTTCCCCTAAATGGCTGGAAATACCTTTAATCAATGGCAAGATCAGTAAAGATTTTCACCTGATTCCGTCCATCTGCCTTGACCGCATATAAAGCCTGGTCGGCCTGACTAATGATTAAATGGGGTTCATCCGCACTCACTGAACTGCTAATGCCAAAGCTGGCGCTGACCGAAAATTCCTGCTGATATTCCGTGATAAAGTTCAGGTGGGAGATTGCAAGACGGCAGCGTTCCGCCACACTTTGTGCCTGTGCCGTCGTGGTGTTCGGCAGTAGCAAAATAAACTCCTCACCACCAAAACGCCCAATCATATCTCGGTCACGTAAATTATTCGCCAAACATTTTGCAACATTGACCAACACTTGATCACCCATGCTGTGCCCAAACTGGTCATTAATATTCTTAAAGTGGTCTAAATCGAGCAGCACAATTGAATATAACGGGTCTGGCTGCTGATGCAGCTTTTCCAGAGAGCTGCTAATACTGCGTCGGTTCAGTACATTGGTGAGGGGATCAAGACGGCTGAGGAGCTGAATGGCGGTTTCCCGTGTGCGCCACTGGGTCAGCAAAACCTCAAACAGGAATAGGCAGGCCAGCATAACCGGAACAAGGAAGAACATCATGCTGCCCACCCAGAAAGGATGCATGGCAACCTTGTTGATTTCCGCCATCTTAAACAGAGGGGCGTAGGTGAGTGCCCCGATAATGCTCATATAATTGCAGAACAACAGGGCAATGGTGGCAGGCACAAGGGCGTAGTAAATCATTTTACGGTTAAACAGGATCAAGCCCACACCCACCACGCTGACATAACCCACCATGGTTGCTGGACTAAAGCTTCCCACCAGATAGCTGTTATGGCAAAGCATTGCGGTAAAGACCTGCACCGTAATGAGGGGAAGAAACTCCTTTGCCCATTTCCGATCCCTATAAAAGTGGCAGGGAAAAATGATGGCCACTAAAACCACAAGCATAATCAGGCTGGTCCATAACTGAGACCAGACCAGGTTTAAATGTACCCATGCTGAATATGCTGGATGGGTGAGGATAAAAATATCCCAGCTGATCCAGAACAGGTTCATAACAGCAGCAAGTATCAGTAATAAAATACTTTTTTTAAGTATGGTCCAATTGACTACAATTTGATGTTCCAAAAAAAGCCTGAGGCCCCATCTCTTTGTGTCAGTTGACCTATTAAAACGAATCTTGACCATTGGCATGCATCCTTATATGCAATGAGATTCCGTAGAAACTGTAGAGTTGTCCTCAAAATATTGAAGAATAATAATTAAAATAACAATAACATCTTTGGAATGAGAAAAAAGTCTAGCTCTAGGCTTTTTAATGCAAATTATAACGGGAAAATTTTTTGAAAAAAGGGGGGTGATGTGAATATCCAATCAGATTTATTTTATGATGACAAAATTAAATTAACAGTGACAATGGTCAGCCATAGCTGACCATTTTTGCATAAAATTTAAGCGGCCTAGTCACGGTCAAGTGAATGGGCGAAATCCGCAATATCCGCCAGTGCCTGTTTTGCTTCAGGGAACCATGCATTGAACATCTGGAAATTATGCCACATGCCTGTGTAAAGTTTAAAGTGTACTTTGACTCCAGCTTTTTCAGCTTTTTCTCTAAAGCGTTTTGAATCATCCAGTAAAATTTCTTTTGAACCGACTTGCACCAGTGTTGGCGGTAAGCCTTTAAGATCATCAAATAGAGGAGAAACACGCGGATCATCCGCTTGTACACCATCTTTTAAGTAATGATTAATTCCTGCTTGTAAGGCTTCAATAGAGAGCAGAGCATCATGTTTTTGGTTAAAGCGTAATGATTCACTGGTGAGGGTCAGATCTAAATAGGGTGACATTAAAATTAAACCGCTTGGCATGAGATCAGGTTGTGCTTTTAATCGTAAGCACAATGCCAACGCGAGATTGGCACCACAAGAATCCCCCGAAATAATAATATCTTTGGGTTGGATACCTTGTACCAGAAGCGCCTGATAGACATCAAAAATGGCGTCAATTGCCTCAGGGTAGGGATGTTCAGGCGCAAGCGGATAATCCATATGAACCACTTGCATTTGCGTGCGCGCAGCAATATCAGTCATGAGGGCCCGATGCGTACTTAAACTCCCCAGGAAAAAAGCACCGCCATGAATATGAAAAATAAGTTGTGTGGCAGACGCTTGTGCCTTGATTTCTTCACCACGCACGCCTGCTAAGCGCAATGGTCGAATTTGTACTGTGGGATTTTGGGGGAATAGACGACAAAGTTGGTCTAATAAAGGTCGCAAAGCATTCGGGGCTAAATTAAACTGACTCGGCGTACGAATGGTCGCTTTTAGTAATGATTCAGTAAAATAATATTTCCAAACAGTACCAAATTTCATAATTTTTCCATATTGTTAGTTCAGTATATAACCAAGAGAGTTTTGACTCATGTGCCTTGCGCTGTAATTACAGCAATGTTTTGTTGTTGCTCAGGCTATACCCAATAGTCATAATCAAGCATTGCAATATTGATAGAAATTCTCAATACTCTTAGTCTTGAAAAGACCCCTTAAGGATATTACAAAAATGAAGAAAATTGCTTTAGCATTTGGATTGCTCGGTTTAACAACTTTTGCCAATGCGGCAGATGCATTAAACGGTAGCGTTTGGCAGACAATCGATGATGAAACGAAGCAGCCAAAGGCGATTGTGAAGTTTACTGAGCAAAAGGATGGTTCGTTAACAGCGTCTATTCAAAAATATTTAGTCCCAGGTCAGGAAGATGCCTGCTCTAAATGTGAAGGAACCTATCACAACAAATCACTTAAAGGCGTGACTATTGTGCATGGCCTGAAAAATGTCGGTGGTGTGAATTACGATGGTGGTTCAATTATCGACCCTAAAAATGGCAAGACCTATAAGTTGAAAGCTGAAATCATCGAGGGTGGTAAAAAGCTTAAACTGCGTGGCTATATTGGTGTGGCCGCTCTAGGCCGTAACCAGACCTGGGTTCGTGCCAACTAATTTGAGTTTGAACTGAAAAAAACCGAGTCCTGAGACTCGGTTTTTTATTTTTATCTGTTTAAGCGGAGAGATTCTGGTAAGTCGCCTCATCAAAGCCAATCACAAAGCCCTGTGGAGTTTGCAGCACTGGACGTTTTATCAGGCTAGGTTGGGCAATGAGGGTCTCAATCAGGTTTTGCTCATTGCTGCTGGCATGGGCCTGTTCCGCTTCGGATAACTTGCGCCAAGTTGTGCCTTTTTTATTCAGCACCTTATCCGCACCCATTTCTTTCAGCCAAAGCGCTAAAGTTGCCGCATCAATTCCCTGTTTTTTGTAGTCATGAAATTCATAGGCAATACCCTTTGCCTCTAAGGCATCAAAGGCCTTTTTCATTGAATTGCAGTTTTTAATACCATAAATTTTAAACATGCTGTAAACCATAGAAAACAAGAAAAGATATGGCTGAAAGCCTAACGCAAAAAGAGGGTGATTTGCCAGTTGAGTTTTTTAGCCTATAACTTAATGCATGTTTGAAATGGTCAACAGACCCTGTTTATCAAGTAAATTTATGTAGTGTGTTGAGCAAAATTAAAATGATCAAATCAATCATGCTTTTTGATGAAAAAAGCTAAAGACAAACGGGGTGAAAAATATTTAAGATTAAAAAAGAGAAAACCCGCATTTAATCTTCCTGATCATGTGGGTCTCATTTCAACGTCCAATGTCTCATCCATGCAAATAAACTTAAACTAAGTTTATTTTGTCTTCCTACGGCTTCCTATCCTTTTTTGGTCATCCTGACCGCTTCCTTGTGCCGTGGTGCTATAATGCCGTTACAGCCGATAAATAAAAATACACAAAAAACGACACAATCTGTCAGCCAAAGAGGTGGTCAAAGTGAACAAGTGTTCACTTATTCGTGTATTTTATAGTCGATGATGACAGGGGCATGGTCGCTAAACCATTGTTCTTTATACACCCATGCGTTTGCAGTCCGCATTTTCCAGTCAGGTGAACAGGCCTGATAGTCAATCCGCCAACCCACATTTTTTGCACGGGCCTGCCCACGATTTGACCACCATGAATACAATTCCGCCTCTTTTCGCACTTCGCGGAATGTATCGACATAACCCAGTTCATCATAAATATGATCAAGCCATGCCCGTTCATGCGGTAAGCAGCCTGAAGATTTCTGGTTGCCTGACCAGTTTTTAATATCAATGCGCTTATGCACGATGTTGTAGTCGCCACATACGATGATCGATTTATTTTCATCTCGCCATTGTTTGAGTATTTGGGCGTATTCTTGAAGAAATAAATCTTTACGTGCTTGTGCTTCATCGCCACTTGAACCTGATGGCAAGTATAGCGAGGCAATATGAACAGGCTGTGACAATCCTAGATCGAATTCCGCCGTGATAAAACGCCCCTGCGAATCAGCCAGTTCAAAACCCAAACCGTTTTGTACTGAAACAAATGGGAGGCGGCTGTAAATCGCCGTACCTGCATAGCCCGCACGTTCGGCAGGGAACAGGTGGGTATGCCAGCCTTTAGGCTTGAATTTATCGGTCCACTGTTCATGGGTAATGCGGCTTTCTTGCATACACACCACATCGGCATCGGACTGTTCCAACCATTCCAACAGACCTTTGGTCACAGATGAACGTAGACCATTTACGTTAATTGAAACCACTCGAAGAATTTTTACATCACTTGGATAGCTATCCTTTGGTATCATACGTCTGTTTAACCTCAATTAAAGAATCTGGAGCACCTTATATGACAACGCCTGTGTCATTTCATCCGCAAGCTTTTATCGAACTCGCATTATCACGTGGTGTGCTTAAATTTGGTGAGTTTACCTTAAAATCAGGTCGTGTCAGTCCTTATTTCTTTAACGCAGGTTTACTGAATGATGGTGAGGCACTGTCGCTGTTAGCGCAGGGCTATGCGGATAAACTGGTTCAGTGTGACAATGTCGGTGTGATTTTTGGTCCAGCCTATAAAGGCATTCCGTTTGTTGCTGCAACAGCAGTGGCGTTGTCTCAGGTGCATGGTAAAAGTGTACCTTGGGGCTTTAACCGTAAAGAAGCCAAAGATCATGGTGAGGGTGGTGTGTTGGTTGGTGCATCGGTTGCTGGCCAGAAAGTCTGGATCATTGATGATGTGATCACCGCGGGAACTGCGATTCGTGAAGTTGTGACCATCTTAAAAAATGCGGGAGCAACCATTGCAGGGGTTTTGGTGGCGCTAGATCGTCAGGAACGTGGTCAAGGTGAGCTTTCTGCAATTCAGGAAGTACAAAAAGAACTGGAAATCCCTGTGCATGCATTGATTACCATGAAAGATTTAATGGATTATCTGGATGCCAAAGGTGAGAAAGAAGCTTTAGCAAATATGCAGGTCTATCGTGAAAAGTATGGCATCTAAGTTTTAGCTGTAGGAAAGGAAGCTAAGGCTTCCTTTTTTGTTGAGTTTATTTAACGAATTATTGGAAATAATGATTGAAAAATAAGCGTGGAACGTGAAAAATCATAAAAAAAGCCCACCAGAGGGTATGTGGGCTAAAATCATGTAACTACAGCATTGATTTCTAAAGATAATTATAACGCATTTCGTATAAGGTGTATTATGTTAATTGTAGAAAATCTTAAAATTAAAGGAAAAAATAGTGAAAATTGGAATTTTCTGGCATTGGAATAATAAAGTCATCGGTATAGCTCATGTGTTTAATTTAGGTGATGCTGATTCAATTGGCTTAATTGATAGTCCTTACACGCATATCGAGTATTGGAAAAATGTACAAAGTGAATATCCAGAGCTTAGAGCTTATGAATATGAGCAGATTCCACGAGGTCGGGTAATTTACGATATGAACAAAGATAAAGTAATTGTCTATATGGATAAGACATTATTTACTTCCCGAACCGCATCTAAGATTTATGATTTCTTTGATATAGACTCTGAGTCAGCTATTCCTAGAAAAGATCCTCACTATCGCACCTAATTGTAAAATTTGAGCTAAAATAGACATCTCTATTAATGGAGCTATGAATATGAGAAAACGCTTAAAAGACTATAGCCTTGATCAAATTTCAAATCGCCAAAAGGTTTCAGGTCAAGTATTACCAATTCAATTTAGCAATGATGAAGCAACAAAACGTGTTGTGATGCACAGTGCTAAACGAGTTATTAATCAGCATAAAGCAGAACTTCAAGAGCTTGCTTATAAATGAGTTTGATTAGCTCAACATTCGTGATCGCTGTACATGATGAGATCCTATTACAAACTGGCGTGGGGCGAACAGGCTGTCATATTGAAAAGCTAGAAAGCGTATTAAGTCGTATAGATCAGCAGATGTATTACAGCAATGTAAGCGACATTTTTGAGATCGCAGCATGGTTTGGTATAGCTATCTCAAAAGGTCATGCTTTTGTTGATGGTAATAAAAGAACTGGTTTAGCTGTAATGCTGACTTATCTCGAAATTCAAGGTGTTACCATTCAGGAACAAACAGGTTTAGATGATTTGATGGTCGATATTGTTGAATCACAAGAAGAACATGAATTATTAGCCAAAATTGTGGCTGAATTCTTATACGAGCTTTCGATAATTTAAACTAAGAAATCATAATCTGAATATTTGGATCATCGATATTCGATAAAAGATTCTTATAAATTAAATAATTTTCATCCTCTCGGCAGATAAAAAATACTTCTGCAACATGATCATATTGAGGCAACATAGAGAGTATGGTGCCAATCGCAATTTCAGCAGCCTTTTGATGTGGAAAACCATAAACACCTGTACTAATACATGGAAAAGAAACAGTGAGTGCATGAATTTCATTAGCTTTGAATAGTGCATTACTATAAGCATCACAAAGCAATTGTGGCTCATTGTGTTCGCCATCTAACCATCGTGGTCCAACCGCATGAATAAGGTATTTAGCAGGCAGATTACCTGCTGTTGTTACTTCTGCTTGACCTGTAGGACATATACCTTTTTCTTGATTTAGACGAACACATTCTTCTTTCATCAATGGTCCAGCTTTTTTATGAATCACATAATCAAGTCCACCACCACCAAGCAAAGATTTATTTGCTGAGTTAACGATGGCATGTACAGCAAAAGCTGTTATATCTGCTTGGGTGAGATGGACTTTTTTCATAAATTTTATGCAATACCGCGATCTTTTTTAAATTGAGAAATAATAGGATTTAATTCAGATCCACAGAATTCAATATACTCATTTGTAATTCCACGACCACTAGAAGGATGTGGCAACCCAACTACAGTGCAGTTTTCAAATTTATTGATATAAGCCAATGAGCCATGATAATCAGGCATTTTTAATGTTTGCAATTTTTCAATTTCATTGCCCATAATTGGAGTGAATTTATCCCTTACTTTATAAAATTTTAGTACCTCAGTTAAAAGCTGACTACCCATAAACAGAATTACTTTAGGTCTAAGTTCTTCTATATGTGCTATGAAATTATCAACATTTTCATCTTGTTTGTAGAAAGGAATTGCAGAACGAGATTTTTTTGATTCTACAGCCCAATTAGTTTGTACAATCATTTTGTCGAAAGCATCGCCTAAGCCTTTCTCATTTAGAGGATGCCCCCACATAGAAAACCAAGTTCTAATTCTTTTATCGTATTTCCATGTCTTAGCAACATCACCATATCGCAATGATTTATTAGAAAAGGTACATTCTTTAGTCATATCTATTATAACTTCTTGCCCCTTACTTTGTGATTCTTCACCCCATTCATAACCACAAATCATTAATCCGTTTTTATCATTAAAACCTGCGAAAATTGAATTTGCTAAATTTAGACTTTTTCCCATTTTATCTTCTCTGATACTTTTAAGATTCAAATCATCACATATATTTCATATATGTCAATCATTTATATTTATTGGATTAGTGATATAATTGCATCAACGGTTTTAATGAGGCTCTAGGTATCGCAATATTTGTAACAAAAAATATATTTCATATAAATCATTTATATGGAAAGTTTTTTATAGATATTAAAATACACTTAACATAAAATCTCTTATGCGAATCACTCTTCCTCACATTTCTTACATTCCAGCATCGCCCCTAACTTTTCCCTACGCCCTTGTTCCGTCAACACCCAAGGGCGATTTTGCCAAGGTGGATCATGGCGTACATGCTGCCCATGCCCACAGGTAAGCTCTGCTACCCAATGATTCTCTTTATCCAGATGAAATCCAACAATGGCCTGTTGCATTTACTTATTCACCCAAACTTTCGAGTTTAGAATTTTCCAAACCTTTTAAGAAACGATGGCATAGATTATGAATCGCCACCAAATCATTGGGCTCAATACCCAAAGAGCAGGCGAGTTTAAAAGGAATCAGGGTAATTTCCTCTTTTGCCGAAAGCGCTTTTTCCAGCAAAATGACTTTTTTCATGCGTTCATCTTCTTTAACCGCAACACGCTTTAAAAACTGCTTTTCTTCCAGTTTTTTAATAATCGGCGTTAAGGTTCCCGAATCAAAAAAAGTCTTTTGTCCGATTTCAGACAAGGTTACGTTGTCTTTTTCATACAACGCCAGCAACACAATAAACTGCGGATAGGTCAGGTCATATTCCTGAAGCAATGGACGATATTGACGAATCATGGCATTGGTGGCGGAGTACATGGCAAAACAGACTTGATTTTCCAAGTAGGCAATCTCAGTCATGATCCTGTCCTTAACCTGCAATAACTATAAAATAGTATAAATTGAAAAACGCAAAAAGTATATTGCGTATAATTAACTTGCGCACAATATAATTGTGTGCAATATTATTTTGGCGTAGCTGAATTAATCAACCAAGCTACTTTGGGAATGACACAAGTTTTATTGTAGAGAGAATTCTTATGGCCAAGATTTATGATTTTCAGGCTGAACTTTTAGAGGGTGAGCAAAAGGACCTCGCAGACTATCAAGGCAAAGTGCTCCTGGTGGTGAATACTGCAAGCCAGTGTGGTTTAACCCCACAGTTTGAGGGCCTGGAAAAACTATATCAGGACTATCAACAGCAGGGCTTGGTGATTTTGGGCTTTCCATGTAACCAGTTTGCCAATCAGGACCCATCCAGCAATGAGGAAATCGGCAGCTTCTGTCAGCGCAACTATGGCGTGTCATTCCCCATGTTTGCCAAGGTTGATGTCAATGGACCAACTGCCCATCCGCTTTATCAGTATTTAACCTCAGAGGCCAAAGGTCTTTTGGGAAGCAGTATAAAGTGGAATTTCACCAAGTTTTTGATCAATCAAAAAGGTGAGGTGGTGAAACGTTATGCGCCAATCACCAAACCAGAAAAAATTGCCAAGGATATTCAACGTTTATTGTCATAAGGCAATATTCGCATGTTGGGAAATGTATCTGGCTGGAACTCAAATGAGTCAAACATTTCCCAAACCTGCCCATAATTGAAAAAGAAAGATGATAATGTTATAGATAATTGAATAAAATAGATTTTTTATTATTTAATATTTACATAACTTGTTCAGCCATAAGCAGAAAACTTGGTTATACTTTTCGCTAAGATTAAAAATACGAGCGTCAGGTTATGCGTGTACTTGTGGTGATGGACCCAATTGAAACTGTGAATCTCAAGAAAGATTCAACCATGGCAATGCTATGGGCGGCAAGCCGTCGTGGACATGAGCTGGGTTATGCACTGCAACAGGATTTATATATCGAACAAGGCAAGGCATTCGGTCTGATCTCACCATTAAAGGTGTTTGAAGACTACAGCCATTATTATGAGCTGGGCGAGAAACAAAAAGAGTCACTTGCTACTTATGATGTGGTGCTGATGCGTAAAGACCCACCATTCGACATGAACTTTGTCTACACCACCTACATTTTGGAACAGGCGGAGCGTGAGGGTGCATGGATCATCAATAAACCCCAGTCATTACGTGACTGTAATGAAAAGCTGTTTGCGACCCAGTTTCCAGAACTTCAAGTTCCGACCTTGGTGACATCACAACAAAGCCTGATTCGTGAGTTTATCAAGGCGCATGGTGATGTCATCGTGAAACCTCTGGATGGCATGGGGGGCATGGGAATTTTCCGCCTGTATCAGGACGGTGTGAACATTGGTTCGACTCTGGAAATGCTGACGGAAATGGGAACACGTCCAATCATGGTGCAACGTTATATCCCTGAAATTGTCGAAGGCGATAAACGTATCCTGATGGTCAATGGTGAGCCAGTTCCTTATTGTCTGGCGCGCATTCCACAAAATGGTGAGGTGCGTGGCAATCTGGCGGCAGGTGGTTTGGGGCAGGCGCGTCCACTGACTGACAATGACAAAATGATTGCTGCAAAGGTTGGACCTTTCCTGCGTGAAAAGGGTCTGGTGTTTGTCGGTCTGGATGTGATTGGAAATTATGTCACTGAAATTAATGTCACCAGTCCAACCTGTATTCGGGAAATTGATGCCCAGTTTGGCACCTCAATTGCCGATGACTTGTTTACTGTGCTTGAGGCTGGACGACAGAACTAGACTCCCTGTTTATTGACCGAATTGCCCATTTGTTTTTGACGCTGATTGCAAGGTAAATGGGCAATCGGATGTAGTGCTCCCCTGTTTTTAATAAACAATTGAAAAAAGCGGGGCTTTCTGTTGTAAACAGGTGAAATTCGCTTTTCGTGAATGAAGCTTTAGGATTAAAATAACTTCCGAAAACAATAGACGATAACTTTCTTTTTTGAGTTGAAGAATTAGACCGTGACCAATTCACCGCAGAACAAACCCAAACATGTCATGATGATGGCCGCTGGTACAGGTGGGCATGTTTTTCCAGCACTGGCTGTTGCAAAACAACTTCAACAGGAAGGCTGTCAGGTGTCGTGGCTTGCGACGCCTACAGGTATGGAAAATCGGTTACTCAAAGACCAAAATATTCCAATTTATCAAATTGACATTCAGGGTGTGCGTGGCAATGGCCTGTTGCGTAAACTCAGTGCACCTTTCAAGATTCTCAAGGCGACCCTGAGCGCGATGCGCTATATGCGGCAGCTCAAGGTTGATGCGGTGGCGGGCTTTGGTGGCTATGTGGCTGGACCAGGTGGTTTGGCTGCACGTATCTTAGGGATTCCGATCCTGATTCACGAGCAAAATGCCATTGCGGGATTTACCAATACGCAATTGGCTCGTATCGCAACAACAGTTTGTCAGGCTTTTCCAAATACTTTCCCAACTAGTGATAAAGTGGTGACCACAGGCAATCCTGTGCGTGCTGAGATTACTGCGATTTTGAATCCATCATGGCGTTATCAGACCCGTGAACAGGAGCAGCAGCCCCTTAGTGTTCTGATTGTCGGAGGGTCTCTGGGTGCGCAGGCTTTAAATGAGCGTTTGCCTGAGGCGTTAAGCAAGGTGAATATTCCTTTAAAGGTGTTTCACCAATGTGGGCAGAACCAGCAGGATTTAACCCGTGTTCGCTACCATGATGCGCCTAAAAGCCTACAGGTGCAGATTGAGCCATTTATTCATGATATGGCAAAAGCCTACAGTGATGCTGATTTAATTATTTGCCGTGCTGGCGCATTAACGGTTACAGAAGTCGCAACTGCAGGTCTTGCTGCGGTGTTTGTTCCGCTACCTATCGCAGTGGATGATCACCAGACTGCAAATGCGAAATTTTTAGCAAATGTCGGCGCTGCGAAGATTTGTCAACAAGCAGACATGACACCCGCTGTTTTAGATGAATTGTTAGCCACATTATTAAATCGCCAACTACTGTCTGAAATGGCAATTAAAGCACGCCAACAAGCACAACCGAATGCAACTCAGCATGTGGTTGATCTGATTAAAAAATTGTAATTCGAGTTTATCTATGTCTCCTACAAATCCAAACCAATCCAAAAAGCTGATTAAAGTGCCAGAAATGCGCCGTATTAAACATATCCACTTTGTTGGTATTGGTGGTGCAGGGATGTGTGGTATTGCCGAAGTTCTAAAAAATCAGGGCTATAAAATTTCGGGTTCGGACATTAAGGAATCCAAAACCACCACGCATCTCGAAGCAAATGGCATCAAGGTTTATATTGGGCATTCAGCCGACAATATTAAGAATGCCAATGTATTAGTGGTTTCAACGGCAATCGACCCTGAAAATCCAGAGATCAAGGCGGCCATTGAGCAACGCACCCCGATTGTGCGCCGTGCGGAAATGCTGGGTGAACTGATGCGTTACCGTCATGGCATCGCGGTTGCGGGTACACATGGTAAAACCACCACCACCAGCTTGTTGACCACCATGCTGGCTGAGGAAAACCTTGATCCAACCTATGTGATTGGCGGTTTGCTAAACAGTACAGGGGTTAATGCGGCACTGGGCGAAAGCCGTTTTATTGTGGCGGAAGCCGATGAGTCGGATGCATCATTCCTGTATTTACAGCCAATGGCGGCGATTGTCACCAATATTGATGCCGACCACATGGATACCTATGAGGGTAGCTTTGACAAGTTAAAGGATACGTTCATCCAGTTTTTGCATAACCTGCCGTTCTATGGCTTGGCGGTGGTCTGTGGTGATGATGCCAATATCCGTGAGATTCTGCCGCGTATTGGCCGTCCAATCCTGACCTACGGTTTTGGTGAGGATAATGATATTCGTGCGGTTGAGGTGGTGCAGGATGGCATGCAGTCGCACTTTACTGTGTTGCGTAAAGACCGTGAGCCATTGCGTGTCACCATCAACCAGCCAGGTCTGCATAATGTCCTGAATGCATTGGCGGCTATTGGTGTGGCAACTGATGAGGGCGTTTCTGATGGAGCGATTTGTCGCGCATTGGAGGGCTTTAGCGGTGTCGGCCGTCGCTTCCAGGTTCAGGGTGAGTTTGAAGTTGGCGAGGGTTTGGTGAAGTTGGTGGATGACTATGGCCACCATCCAAAAGAGGTTGAAGCAACCATTAAGGCGGCCCGTGCCAGCCACCCAGACCGTCGCTTGGTGATGATGTTCCAGCCACACCGTTTCAGCCGTACCCGTGACTGTTTCGATGATTTTGTCGATGTGTTATCGCAAGTGGATCAACTGTTATTACTGGAAGTCTATCCAGCGGGTGAAAAACCGATTGTGGGTGCGGATAGCCGTGCTTTAGCACGCAGTATTCGTTTACGTGGTGAAGTTGAACCGATTTTGGTTGATCCCGTTGAAGGTAATTTGCCAAATGTTTTACAAAAAGTGTTACAAGCAAATGACCTGTTATTAACACAAGGCGCGGGTAACGTGGGCGCAATTTCGGTAGAATTGGCCCAGCATCGCCTGTATGCCAAATAATGTGTGTTATGAATATTAAAAGTTTTACAGTTTTAAGGATATAAACGTGTCAAATGCTGCAAAATTCGGCAAAGTTGCCGTGTTGTTTGGTGGGAAATCAGCTGAACGTGCTGTGTCACTGGATAGTGGTCAGGCTGTTTTAGAGGCGCTACTGCGTTCGGGTGTACAGGCAGAGGCATTTGACCCGCAGGATCGTAGCGTGACGGAACTGGTTGGCTATGACCGTGCCTTTATTGTGCTGCATGGCCGTGGCGGTGAGGATGGCCAGATTCAGGGTGTTCTAGAATGGCTAAACATTCCATATACGGGGACTGGCGTACAGGGCTCCGCAATTGGCATGGACAAGGTCAAGACCAAGCAGATCTGGCAGGGCAGTGACTTGCCAACCGCGCCTTATCGCATCGTCACCAAGGATTCTGACTTAGATGCGGTGATCGCGGATTTAGGCCTGCCTGTGATTATCAAGCCTGTGCATGAAGGCTCAAGTGTCGGTATGAGCAAGGTTGAGAAAGCAGAGGATTTTGCCAACGCAATTGAAAAAGCCACACAGCATGATGCGGTGGTGATGGCCGAAAAATGGATTACAGGCCGTGAATTTACCATTTCATTCCTGAATGGTCAGCCATTGCCCGTGATTCGCTTGCAGCCGCCAGCAGATGTTGCCTTTTATGACTATGAGGCGAAATATCAGCGTGATGATGTGCAGTATGGGATTCCTTGCGGTTTAAGCGAGGCTGAGGAGAAAAGCCTACAGGCGCTTTGTCTGCGCGCGTTTCAGGCGGTTGGTGCAGAGGGCTGGGGACGTATTGATGCCATGCAAGACCAGGATGGAAACTTCTGGTTGCTGGAGGTGAATACCGTACCAGGCATGACCAGCCACTCTTTGGTGCCTAAGGCGGCCCAGGCGGTGGGCTATGGTTTTGATCAACTGTGTGTTGCGATCCTAGAGCAAACCCTGGCGAAGTCGGCTTAATTCATGGCTCAACTTCCTGCATCCATGCGCCGCAAACCACGGGCAGCAATCAGTTCTATCCATGAGAAACCGCCATCACCCAAGCAAAAAATGGTGAATGCGGGAGGGTGGATACTGTTGCTGATCGCTTTCGCTGTGCTCACAATCGGTCTTTATGGCTTGTATAAAGTCATGACTGATGCAACCGTGGCGCAATTGCAGATTGTTGGGACCAATTCAGATGTTGAAAATCAACAGCTGGCACAGCACTTAAATCCGATTATTAAACACAACTACTTTACTTCAGATTTAGAACAAATTCGGGACCAGGCTTTAAAGGTCTCATGGGTTGACCGTGTGGTGGTGTCACGAGCTTGGCCAAATGCGATTCGGGTGCGGGTGATGCCACGCCACGCAATTGCACGCTGGGGAACAGGGCGTTTGCTTAGTGACAACGGTGAGGTGTTTAGCGAGGCGCTACCTAAAACACACCCAAACCTGCCGCTGCTTCATGGTCCAGTCAGCCAATCCAAAATGATGATGCGTCGCTATAATGAAATCAACCAGTTGTTTCATCCAGCGAACCTGCGTTTAAAAGAACTGTATTTAACCGAGCGCATGACATGGTTTATGCAGTTTGATTCGGGTCTGCGTATCATTGTGGATCAGGACCAGACCATGAACAAGTTGCAGCGACTCAGCCATTTGGCACAAACGGATCTTAAACCTGTATGGTCAAACATCTCGGCGATTGACCTGCGTTACCGCAATGGCCTTGCCATTCAGTGGAAGAACGCGGCACCGCCCAAGATTGTCAATGGTCAGTTAGTTGTAACGATTGATGACACAAAGCTTGCAGGTGCAATTCAGGCAAAGCCATAATACGTGGCTTAAAAATAACGGGAGATTTTCCCCCGTACTACACAACAAAAGATATGGTATTGAAGTAATGAGTGAAGCTGTTCCCTCAGTTGTTGCGATTGATATTGGGACCCATAAGGTCTCAGTCTTGATTGGTAAGATCCATGCGCCAGATAAGATTCAGGTCATTGGCATGGCAACTGCTCGCAACCGAGGTATGGTTAAAGGCAAGATTGTCAGTCTGGACAAGGTGATTGCCGCCATTAAAAATGCGGTATCTGAGGCCGAGGATATGGCAGAGTGCCGTATCCACAGTGCGTGGGTGTCCATTCCAAGTACAGAGTTGCAGAGTTTTTATGCTTCGGGCCGTACCCCTGTGTCCAACCATGATCATATTATTACAACCAATGAAGTGGTGCGGGCTTTGGAACTGGCAAAAGCCAGCCATATCTCGCCAGACTATTATCTGGCCAGTGCGGTGCCGCTTGGTTTTGAGCTGGGCAACTCTGGTGAGTGGGTGCAGAACCCAGTTAATATGTCGGCGCATAGCATGACAGGGCATTATCAATTGATGATGATGCCGATTAGTACCATGCAAAACCTTGATCGTGCCATGAAAGGTGCGAATATCGGGGTAGAGAAAATGGTGGTATCTAGTTTAGCTACGGCTGAAGCTAGTTTGCTCAAAGATGAAAAAGAATATGGCGTGTGTTTGGTTGATATTGGCGCTGGCACTACCAATCTCGCCGTCTATCTTGATGGGCGTTTGGCATTAGTACGTACCTTGCAACGTGGTGGTGAAAATGTGACCCGCGATATTGCCGCTGTTTTACAGACCACCACTGAAGAAGCCGAACGTATCAAGATTCTGCATGGCTGTGTAGACCTGAGTGTGGTGAAGCCAGACCACATGATTCAGGTGCAGGGCATTGATGGCACACAAACCATCAGTCGCATTGAGCTTGCAGAAATTATCATTGCACGTTATGAAGAAATCTTCACCTCAATTCGTGAAGAGCTGGAACATAGTGGCGCGATTCATGGCTTGTATCATGGGGTGGTGCTTACAGGCGATGCCTGCCAGATTGAGGGTATGGTCAATTTGGCCCGCCGTATGCTTGGAGTGTCCGCACACCTCGGTAATCCACCCTTGCAGGTTTATGCCGATGACCAGCACTTGCCAGCCTTGCGCCGTTCCATGTACGCAACGGCTGCGGGTTTGCTGATGTTTAGCCAGAGTGACTTGCAGGATGCGGTGGAGGAGCCAGAAGAAGCAAATGACCGTAGCTTTATGGATCGGGTTGCCAATGGCTGGAACGCATTGAACAGCAAACTGAAAGCGATCTTTTAAGTTGTAGGGATTTTGGGGGAAATTGTTAGGAAGTTGTAATCGTAAGTCACTGGACTTGACAAGCTCGGTATTATTGAACAGCATCCTAAACATCAGTTGTTTTAAAAATCAGGGCAGTAACGGGCTGAAGTAACTGCCATTTATATATTAGGAAATCTAAAGGTCATGGCCTCATTTGAATTTATAGAAGATGAACTAGACGATGACAACGGTCAAGCCCGTTTCACAGTATTTGGGGTTGGCGGTGGTGGTGGTAATGCTGTCCAGCACATGGTGCAGTCTGACATTCAGGGTGTAAAGTTTGTCTGTGCCAATACAGATAAACAGGCACTGGATAGCATGAATGCACCTTTTAAAATTCAGATTGGTGAACAAAGTACACGTGGTTTAGGTTGTGGTGGTAAACCAGAGATGGGGCAAATTTCTGGTGAAGAGAGTCGTGAAGTGATTCGCCAGCACCTTGAAGGTACCGATATGGTCTTTGTCACCGCTGGTATGGGTGGCGGTACGGGTACAGGTGCCGCTCCAGTGGTTGCAGAGGTCGCCAAAGAAATGGGGATTCTGACAGTTGGTGTTGTAACGACCCCGTTTAATTTTGAAGGTCGTCGCCGCCAAAAGTTAGCAGAAAAAGGTATTGAAGCTTTAGAAGTGCATGTTGATTCATTGATTATTATTCCAAACCAACGCTTACTGAGCGTTTATGGTGATATTTCAATGAAAGATGCCTATAAAAAGGCAGATGATGTATTACTTAATGCGGTACGGAGTATTTTTGATCTTGTAGTGAACCATGGTCATATGAATCTCGACTTCGCTGATCTGAAAACAGCTATGAGTACTCGCGGTTACGCAATGATGGGGTCGGGTACAGGACGTGGTGAAGATCGTGCTCGTCAGGCGGCTGAACAGGCTATCCGTAGTCCGTTGCTTGATAATGTGAACCTCACCAATGCAAAAGGTGCCTTGGTGAATATCACAGGTGGCGAAGATATTACTGGACGCGAAATTGACATTATTTCAGAAGTAGTCAACCAGATTGTTGATTTGGATGAAGGTGAAATTTTCTATGGTACAGTGTTTGATCCTGATGCGCGTGATGAACTGCGTGTGACTGTAATTGCAACAGGTTTGACACGTAATGCGAATGATACCGAACCCAAAAAACGTACAGTCACTCATACGCCAACAACAATCGCTCAAACCCAACAACCTGTGGATGAAGATGATGTACCTGCGATCAGTAAGCGTGCAAATGTAGAGGCGCCTGCGACAGTAGCGCCAAGTTCTACACCAAGGTCATCACCAATGAGTATTCAAGACTATCTGAAAAATCAACAGCGTAAATAATAAAATCATATGTTTAGAGAAAGGGGGCAAATAATTGCTCCCTTTTTTATTTTTTAAAAATGGCAAAATATGCTAAGTTATAGCGGTTTTTGCAAATGAAGTTAGCATGGCATGGTGAAACAACGTACTCTTAAACGTGTGGTGAAAGCGAGCGGTATTGGTCTGCACAGTGGTCAAAAAGTGCTGATCAATTTTGTTCCACACCATATTGATGGAGGCATTGTCTTTCGCCGCATTGACCTGAACCCACCTGTTGACATCCCTGCAAATGCCTTGCTGATCCAGGAAGCATTCATGTGTTCCAACCTTGTCCGTGAAGACATTAAAGTGGGAACCATTGAGCATGTCATGAGTGCGATAGCAGGGCTTGGCATCGACAACCTGATTGTTGAGGTGTCTGCCTCTGAAGTACCCATCATGGATGGAAGTGCGGGACCATTTATTTATTTGCTCATGCAGGGTGAACTTGCCGAGCAAGATGCCGCCAAAAAGTTTATTCGCATTTTAAAACCTGTTGAGGCATTGCTTGATGATAAGCGTGCGATCTTTACCCCCCATGCAGGTTTTCAGCTGAATTTCACTATTGATTTTGACCATCCTGCTTTTGCCAAGGAATACCAGTCGGCCACCATTGATTTCTCAACGGAAACATTTGTTTATGAAGTGAGTGAGGCAAGAACCTTTGGTTTTATGAAAGACCTGGATTACTTGAAAGCCAACAATCTGGCACTTGGTGCTAGCCTGGAAAATGCCATTGGCGTTGATGATACAGGCGTGGTCAATGAAGAAGGACTGCGTTTTGCAGATGAGTTTGTAAGGCATAAAATTCTGGATGCAGTTGGTGATCTGTATCTGCTGGGACATCAGGTGATTGCCAAGTTTGATGGTTATAAATCAGGGCATGCGCTGAATAACCAGTTGTTGCGCAATGTTCAGAATGATCCAGACTGCTATGAAATTGTAACATTTAATAACGAGAATGACTGTCCGATTCCTTATGTGAGTGTGATATAAGTCATTGTCTTTTCTTGGTAACATTATATTGTATCAATGTAAACTGAGATTTTTGTCACATCAGCAGATTTGTATTGCAATGTTTAAGATAAGCGATTTACTTTTTATTGCTTGCCAAACGTAGTAAAGCTTGGCTAAGCTTAGCATCGCTCACATATTCAGCGGCGCTGCGTAACTGCTCTTGGGTTTCTGAAGAAAGTGTTTTAGATAGTCGAGGAGGTTCACGAAGAACATTCATTTTGTTTCTTAGGCGAACTTGAATTTTTCGTAATTCCCTGAGGCTTTCTAATTGAGCTAACTGCGCAACGTAGTTGCTTTGTAAATAGCTGAGTTGACTAATCATCGCTTGATTTTCACCAGTTATGGTCAAGACACCATGTTGATAACAAACAACCTGCCATTGCTCTGGTTGGGGCAGCAAGGGTTGAATAATTTTGGTAAGTTGTTTCCATTGGGTAACTTGCGTCGTTAGAAACGTTAAGTTTCCAGTTTTTATGTGTTGTCCTTTCTGTTGAAAAACGTTGCTAGGTTCAGACATGTAAACTTCCTCGGAGGTTGTGTGTCCATCTTAAGCGTTTAGTTCGACTCTGATCAAGGAACAGATGATAAAGGGACTTTTAAAGGACGGTTTCAAGAGGTTTTTTATGCATCATACGCGTCGTATTTTACTCGCATTTTCATTGGCTGCTTCAGCTGCTTCAGTTGCTTTTGCAGACTACCAGAATATCACCCAGGCAACAGAGGGTGACCGTTTAGAACAGTTGTCGCAAACCTTGGCACAGGGTTCATATACTCATCCAGATGATCTGGATCTGCCAGCCATTTCGAACGTGTCTGTTAAACTACGTGAAAAAACCATTGAACTAAACAACGCAACCATAGAGAAGAAGTATGGTCGTTCAGCAATCTCCCCTCAGGACAATGCACCGACATTCTCTGCAAACACAGGTTATTCGTGGATGGTGAGCCATCCATTACAGGAAGGACGTGTGAGTTCCACTTGGGGAACCCGAACCTTACTGGGTTCAACCCGTCATCATTCAGGTGTTGATTTATCGGCACCATCAGGTACACCAATCTACTCTACAGGTGCAGGTGTGGTAACCAAATCGGGTTGGGGTACAGGTTATGGGCAATATGTTGAAATTGATCATGGCAATGGCTATATCACTCGCTATGCCCATGCATCACGCCTATTGGTGAATGCAGGCGACCGTATCAATGCAGGTGAGCATATTGCCAATGTCGGTTGTACAGGCCGTTGTACAGGACCACATTTACATTTTGAAGTGGTTAAGGATGGTCAACGTAAAAATCCATCAACCTATCTTGCAATGTTACCGTAATTTAATTTGTTAATAGTTGTATATAAATACTCTGAAAAATCGCCTTTATTGGCGATTTTTTTTATTTTTGTTTGAATTAGGTCAATGACTATTTAGTAAGAAAATAATAAGGAGTTTTATATTCATCTGGGGCAATACCCTTATCAAAGTAAAACATGATAGAAATAGTACCGACAAAATGACTTAAGGGAAAAGGTGAATTGTATGGCGTTTTATGGCGACTCTGACGCGCAGGAAACCCAGGAATGGCAAGAAGCATTTGATTCAGTACTACAACATATGGGCACGGAACGCGCCGCTTTCTTACTAGAAAAACTATATCAACGGGCAATTGCAAAACATGTTCCAATCCAACGTCTCAATACACCTTACCTCAACACCATTTCAGTTGAAGAGCAACCTGCGATGCCAGGTGACCAGGACATGGAGCGCCGTATTCGCGCCCTGATTCGCTGGAATGCCCTGGCGATGGTGTTGCGTGCCAATAAAACGGGGGATGACCTCGGTGGGCATCTTGCCAGCTTCGCATCCTCCGCCACCTTGTATGATGTGGGCTTTAACCATTTCTTCCGTGCCGCCTCGGATAATTTCGGCGGTGACATGATTTATTATCAGGGCCATTGTGCACCTGGTATCTACGCGCGTTCTTTTCTGGAAGGCCGTTTAACTGAAGAACAACTCAATAATTTCCGCCGTGAAGTGGGGGGTAATGGTCTCCCAAGTTATCCGCATCCCTACCTGATGCCTGACTATTGGCAGTTCCCAACGGTGTCGATGGGGCTTGGCCCCATTATGTCGATCTATCAGGCACACATTCAAAAATACCTGATGAATCGTGGCCTGATCAAGGAAGAAGACCGCAAGGTTTGGGCTTATCTGGGTGATGGAGAAATGGATGAGCCTGAAAGCCTGGGTGCCATTTCACTGGCAGGTCGTGAGAAGCTGGATAATTTGGTTTGGGTGGTGAACTGTAACTTGCAGCGTCTGGATGGACCAGTGCGGGGCAATGGCAAGATTATTCAGGAACTGGAATCTATTTTCCGTGGTGCAGGCTGGCGTGTGATTAAGGTGGTCTGGGGTCGCCACTGGGACCCGTTACTTGCCCAAGACAGTTCAGGGGCATTAAAGGCACGCATGGAAGAAGCAGTGGATGGCGATTACCAGCGCTATCAGGTGAAAGGTGGTGCCTATGCCCGTGAAAACTTCTTTGGCAAATATCTAGAAGCGGCTGAACTGGTCAAGAATCTCAGTGATGAAGATATTGATGCACTCAACCGTGGTGGACATGATCCATACAAGGTCTATGCCGCCTATGCGGAGGCAACCAAGAGCAAGGGACAGCCAACCGTTATTTTAGCCAAGACAGTTAAAGGCTATGGTTTGTCCGATGAAGTCGAGGCGGTCAATAAAACCCACCAGATCAAGAAAATGCAGCTTGATTCATTGAAGTATGTACGTGACCGTTTCAATTTGCCGATCAATGATGAGCAGCTTGAAGAGCTGCCATTCTATCGCCCAGCGGAAAACTCGCCTGAACTGAAATATATGAAAGCGCGTCGTGAGGCGTTGGGGGGTTACCTGCCTGCGCGCCGTAAGAACAGCACCTCCCTGCCAATTCCAGAGCTTTCCATTTTTGATGCTGTATTGAAAGGCAGTGGTGAGAAGCAGCAGTCCACCACCATGCTGATGGTGCGCCTGATCTCGGCATTATTGAAGGAAAAGGCCATCAAGGACCATGTGGTGCCGATCGTACCCGATGAGGCACGTACCTTTGGTCTGGAGGGGATGTTCCGTCAACTGGGCATTTATGCGGCACACGGACAGAAATATACGCCCGAAGACAATGAGCAACTCATGAACTACCGTGAGGCCAAAGATGGGCACATGCTACAGGAAGGCATTAACGAGGCGGGTGCAATGAGCGCATGGGCGGCATTGGGCACCAGTTATTCAACCAATAACCTGCCGATGATTCCAATGTATATGTACTACTCCATGTTTGGTTTCCAGCGCATTGGTGACATTGCATGGGCAGCGGGTGATGCACAGGCACAGGGCTTCCTGCTTGGCGCAACCGCTGGCCGTACCACACTGAACGGTGAGGGCCTGCAGCATCAGGATGGCCATTCTCATATTCTGGCGAGTACCATTCCAAACTGTGTTGCCTATGATCCCTGCTTTGGTTATGAGCTTGCGGTGATTGTGCATGATGGCCTGAAACGCATGTATCAGGATCAGGAGCGGGTGTTCTATTATCTTACGGTGATGAATGAAAACTATGAGCATCCTGAAATGCCAGCAGGGGTTGAAGAGGGCATTAAACGCGGCATGTATTTATTAGAGAAAGATGAGCAGGCAACTGTTCAATTGCTCGGTTCAGGTGTGATTCTGCGTGAAGTGATTAAAGCCGCGAAAATTTTGCGTGATGAATATCAAATTCATTCCAATGTGTGGAGTGTCACCAGTTTTAATGAGCTGGCGCGTGATGGGATGGCATGTGATGAATATAACCGTCTACATCCACTGACAGAGACAGCACAAGAGTCATGGGTATCAAAACAGTTACGCCATACTGATGGTATTGTGGTTTCTGCGACAGACCATATGCGTGCCTACAGCGAGCAAATCCGTGGCTATCTACCAGACAACCGTCCATACGTGACTTTGGGTACCGATGGTTATGGCCGTTCGGATACCCGTGGCAACCTGCGTAGTTATTTCGGTGTAGATGCGGCCCATATCGTGGTAGCAACCCTGAAGAAACTGGCAGATGAAGGTGAGGTGGAAAACCGTCTGGTCAAGGATGCGATTTCATCATTTGAGCTGGATACAGATCGTCCAGTGGCATGGGCACCGCAAGAGCATCCTCAGGTGCAGGCGGTGGCTGAATATCATGAATATCAAGCAGGTGAGGGGAACTGATTATGCAAATCCAAACACCTGATATTGGCGTAGATAAGGCGCTGGTTGCGGAAATTCTGGTGAAAGTCGGTGATCATGTTGCGGTCGATGACAGCCTTTTGGTGCTGGAGTCCGACAAGGCAACGGTCGAAGTGCCAAGTACCAAGGCAGGCATCGTCAAAAATATTTTGGTTCAGCAAGGTGATGAGGTGACAGAAGGCGTGGCACTGATCGAGCTGGAAGATGAATCTCAAACTGCTGAATCACCTGCGCAGGATAAGCCAGAGTCCGATGCAGCAAAAGCAGAACAAAAGCCTGTGGTGGAAGCAGAACCAGAAGCTAAGCCAGCAGTTGAAACTACTCAGGCAGCAGCTTCCAGCCAAGTGCTTGATGTGAAAGTTCCAGATATTGGCGTGGAAAAGGCGCTGGTTGCGGAAGTGCTGGTGAAAGTCGGTGATCAGATTGAACCTGAACAGAGCATTGTGGTGGTTGAGTCGGACAAAGCTACAGTGGAAGTACCCAGTACAGTTGCTGGTATTGTTGAGGCGGTCCAGATCAAGGAGGGCGACAGCGTTAAGGAGGGTGTGGTATTGATTCAGGTCAAGACTACACACACCGATACGCCATCTGAACCAGAGGCCAAACCAGATAAAACGCAGGAAACTGACTCATCCAGTACAGAAACAGGTGAGCTAGAAATTACCGTGCCTGATCTGGGTGTGGAAAAGGCATTGGTTTCAGAAATTCTGGTGAATGTGGGTGACCATGTCGAAGCACAGCAAAGCCTGTGTGTGGTTGAGTCTGATAAGGCCTCGGTTGAGGTGCCAAGCCCATCTGCGGGTATTGTTAAAGCCATCCATGTGTCACCGAATCAGGAAGTCCGTCAGGGCATGGCGCTGGCAATCATTGAGGTGAGTGGCGAGGAGGTTGTCCCAGCAAAGCCTAAGGCTGTGGTTCCAGCAGAAAGTAAAGCCACAGCGAAGCCGCAACCGACAGCATCGACACCAGCCACTCCTGTGCAGACAGAGAAACTGACCAAGGCACAGGAAGCAGATAATGCCAAAGTCTATGCAGGCCCCGCCGTGCGTAAACTGGCGCGTGAACTGGGAGTGGTGCTTGCTCAGGTAAAAGCTTCGGGTGAGCATGGCCGTGTGATGAAAGAAGATGTGTTTGCCTATGTGAAAACACGACTCACCGTGCCACAGGCTGCGTCCTCATCCCAAGCGGCAGCAGTCACTGCTGGTTTACCAGCATTACCAGATTTTAGTGCCTTTGGCGGTGGTGAAGTAAAGGCAATGACACGCTTGCAGCAGGTGTCTGTGCCGCAATTGTCATTAAATAACTTCATCCCTCAAGTGACACAGTTTGACTTGGCGGATATTACTGAACTGGAAGCATGGCGCGGCGAACTTAAAGACGGCTTTAAAAAGCAGGGCATTAGCTTGACCATCCTGGCCTTTATTGCCAAAGCGGTTGCCCATTTGCTGAAAGAGGAGCCTTATTTTGCTGGGCACTTGGCAGATGACCAGAAGTCGGTGCTGCTGCGTAACGAAATTCATATGGGCATTGCGGTGGCAACCCCTGATGGATTGACCGTTCCTGTATTGCGTAATCCTGACCAGAAATCCATTAAGCAAATCGCGATGGAATTGGCTGAGCTAAGTCAAAAAGCGCGTGATCGTAAGTTATCACCGAAAGATTTGCAAGGGGCCAACTTTACCATTACCAGTCTGGGCAGTATTGGTGGAACAGCGTTTACGCCATTGGTGAACTGGCCGCAAGTGGCAATTCTGGGTATCTCACCTGCAACCATGCAGCCTGTGTGGAATGGCAAAGACTTTGATCCTCGTTTGATGTTACCTTTGTCACTGTCCTATGACCATCGGGTGATTAATGGTGCGGATGCGGCGCGTTTTACTAATAAATTGACCAAACTGTTAAAGGATATTCGAAGTTTGTTGCTGTAAAGATTTTTAAATTGAGAATACCTCGCCTAAGCGGGGTTTTCTTTTTATGATGATCATTTATTTGGTAATTGCGATAAAATAAAAATTCATTATTCAAAACACTTTTTTAGAATTGGTGCAAGGATGTTGGTGATTTATCGGGTGATGCTGCCATTGCTACTCATCGTTTTTGTCCTGATGGGGTTGTGGGTCAGCTTCCTGCATTTTCCATGGAATTGGGTGATGTATGTGGTTATGGGGTTGGAAATGCTGGTGGCGACGATGGTCATGGCAATGGAATATCAGGCACAGCATGTGGGTGGCGCAAGTGGCTGGGGCAGCTTTGGTTTTCTTGGCCTCAGTGTCTATTTGGCCTTTTTACTGGGCATCGTCCGTATGCTAATTTGGACTTACCAAAAATTTTGAGTCTAGCGATTTAAAACGATTTAATTCTTTGGTAAAATAAAACCACTTCATTGGGGAGTAGCCGCTCTTTACGCAAAGTAGAGAGGTGATGATCAACATAATTGTTCAACAGAACATGGTCATCATAGCAAAGAACCAAAAACAGCTTTTCAGCTGTGCTTTTGTTGGCAAGACCTTTGATTTATCACTCTGCAATCAATCCATTTGATTTTGGCTAGCAGGAGGGATAGGTCATCGGTATATTTTGCTAGCCAGAGCATTCAACCATGTATGAATTTCTCATCTCCACCTCAGTTGTTGCCCTTGCTGAAATGGGTGACAAGACCCAACTGCTGGCATTGCTGCTTGCGGCGCGTTTCCGTAAACCGATTCCCATCTTAATTGCCATTTTACTGGCCACCACCATTAATCATGGTCTTTCGGCTGTGTTGGGACAATGGATCACTACAGTATTGAGTCCTGAAATTCTATTGTGGATTCTTGCGCTTGGTTTTATTGGCATGGCGATCTGGATGCTGATCCCAGATGAACTGGGTGATGAAACTGAAAGCATCAATAAATGGCAGAGATTTGGTGTGTTTGGTGCCACCTTTATCCTGTTTTTTCTGGCAGAAATTGGTGATAAAACCCAGATTGCCACGGTTGCCCTTGCGGCACGTTTTGACAGTGTGTTTTGGGTGATGTGTGGAACAACGGTAGGGATGATGATTGCCAATGCGCCAGCAGTATTTATTGGCGACAAACTGGCAGATAAGCTCCCCATCTCATTGATTCATAAAATTGGTGCCGCGATCTTCCTTGTTGTGGGTATTTCGGCATTGGTGCAGCATTATTATTTCTAGTACCCATTCCCAGGCATATAAACAGGACCCATACCTTGTTATGGGTTTTTTCTTATAAATTACGATAAAAGTCCAATATTAGATTGAAACATGGGCTAAACCCCATTATTTTGTTATGGAATTAAAATATTTCATATCTAAAGGTTTTTTCTGGGGTTGTTATGAGCTTTGAGCGGACTACATCGCAAATACTATTTGATAATGGCACACATAAATGCATTAGTTTTACCAGTTTAGTGAAAGGTGAGGGCATTCAGGCCAACCAGTTCCTGATTATTGACCATGACCGCGCCGCAGTGCTTGATCCAGGGGGAGACTTGACCTATGTGCCCTTAACCATGGAGTTAAACCGCTATACTAAACTGAAAAACCTGGACTATGTTATGGCATCGCATCAAGATCCTGACATTATTACCTCAATGCCGCGCTGGCTGGTCTACACTGATGCCAAGGTGGTGGCATCCAAGCTATGGGCACGCTTTTTACCGCACTTAAACTCTGCATTTATGAGCGACCGCATGAAAGGAGACTGGGAGGAACGACTGATTGAGCTACCTGATACAGGTCAGGTGATTGCATTGGGTGAGTCTGCGATTGTTGCCATTCCAGCCCATTTCCTGCATTCGGTAGGCAACTTCCAGTTTTATGATCCAGTCGCCAAAATTCTTTTTTCAGGGGATATGGGCGCCTCAATTGTTGATGATGCCAACCAGCCGATTACCGATTTTGAAGCTCATATCAAGAAGATGAAAGGCTTCCATCAGCGTTATATGTGTTCCAACAAGGTCATTCGTTTGTGGGTGAATATGGTTCGTCAAATGGATATTGATATGATCGTGCCGCAACACGGGACTGCATTTGTTGGAAAAGAGATGATCAACCAGTTTCTGGACTGGATTGAGGGACTTGAATGCGGGGTGGACCTGATGAATGAATATGTGTTCAGTATTCCAGCCGAGATCAGTTAGAATTTTTTAAGGCAGGACAGGGATAGTCAGTGCCTATAAATTATTTTCATCATAGAAAATGAAAATCACGGCAAAATTTGTTTATAATAGCTCACGGAAATTACCAGTGAGATTGTTATGCTGACCATCGTTCAAGAAGCCTTGACCTTCGATGATGTCTTATTACTTCCTGCCTACTCAACTGTTCTCCCAAAAGATGTCTCCTTAAAGACACGTTTAACTCGCGGAATTCAACTTAATATCCCTCTCGTTTCTGCTGCAATGGATACAGTGACTGAGTCTCGTATGGCGATTGCAATGGCGCAAAATGGCGGTATTGGTATTTTGCATAAAAACATGGATATCGCTGCACAAGCTGCGGAAGTACGCCGTGTAAAAAAATTCGAAGCTGGAATGGTGAAAGACCCAATCACAGTAACGCCTGAAACGACAGTACGTGAACTTATTGCAATTACCCAAGCGAATAATATTAGCGGTGTACCTGTTGTAAAAGATGGCAAAGTTGTGGGTATTGTCACAGGCCGTGATACTCGTTTTGAAACCAATCTTGAACAACCCGTCAGCAACATCATGACGGGTCAAGACCGTTTAGTGACTGTTCGTGAAGGTGAGTCGAAAGAAAATATTCAAGCATTGCTACAAAAGCATCGTATTGAAAAAGTTCTAGTTGTTGGTGAACACAATGAACTCAAAGGTTTGATTACAGTTACTGACTTCCGTAAAGCGGAAAGCTATCCAAGCAGCTGTAAAGATGACCTTGGTCGTTTACGTGTTGGTGCCGCAGTTGGTACAGGCGTAGAAACACCAAGCCGTGTGGAAGCATTGGTCGATGCGGGTGTAGATGTGATTGTCGTAGATACGGCACACGGTCATTCAGCGGGTGTGATTGAACGTGTACGTTGGGTAAAGGCAAATTATCCTCAAGTTCAAGTGATTGGTGGAAACATTGCAACAGGTGATGCAGCTTTAGCATTGTTAGATGCAGGTGCAGATGCCGTTAAAGTGGGTATTGGCCCTGGTTCGATCTGTACCACTCGTATTGTGGCAGGTATCGGTATGCCGCAAATTTCGGCAATTGATAGCGTTGCCAATGCATTAAAAGATCAAATTCCATTGATCGCAGATGGCGGTATTCGTTTCTCTGGCGATATGGCGAAAGCGATTGGCGCAGGTGCGAGCACGATTATGGTCGGTTCACTCCTTGCAGGTACTGAAGAAGCGCCAGGTGAAGTGGAATTCTTCCAAGGTCGTTACTATAAAGCGTATCGTGGTATGGGTTCATTGGGTGCAATGGCGGGAGCAACAGGTTCTGCTGACCGTTATTTCCAAGACTCTAAAGCAGGTGCTGAAAAGTTGGTCCCAGAAGGCATCGAAGGTCGTGTTCCATACAAAGGTCCAATGGGAAATATCATCCATCAAATGATGGGTGGTTTGCGTTCTTCTATGGGCTATACAGGTTCATCTGTGATTGAAGATCTTCGTCAAAATGCGAAATTTGTGAAAATTACTTCAGCAGGTATGTCGGAATCGCATGTGCATGATGTGACGATCACTAAAGAAGCACCAAACTACCGTGTAGGTTGATCTTTAGTAATTTTGGCAATAAAAAAACCGTCAGTGGACTGACGGTTTTTTTGTTTTGGTGTAAAGTAAAACAGATGAAAAATAATATGACGATACGTCATATAAAGATAAGAAAGCGAGTAAAGAATGAGCTATTTTGGAACTGATGGAATTCGTGGCAAATTTGGACAAATGCCGATTACCCCTGAATTTGCATTAAAATTAGGATTTGCAGCAGGAAAAGTATTAAAAAGAAATAGTCCTAAAAACAAACCAATTGTGGTTATGGGTAAAGATACGCGTTTATCAGGCTATATTCTGGAAGCGGCTTTACAAGCAGGCCTAAATGCCGCAGGTGTCTATGTGCATTTACTTGGGCCATTGCCGACCCCTGCGATTGCCCATTTAACACGTGCTTTGCATGCACATGCAGGCATTGTGATTTCAGCATCACATAACCCTTATTTTGATAATGGGATTAAATTTTTCTCAGGTGAAGGTAAAAAACTCCCAGATGCCTTACAAAATGAGATCAATCAAGAATTAGAAAAAGATTTAGTGATTGATGATACGGCTAACCTAGGTAAAAGTGTTCGTGTGGAAGATGCCAACGGGCGATACATCGAATTCTGTAAATCAACATTTCCATACCATTTTGACTTAAATGACTTAAAAATTGTGGTGGACTGTGCCCATGGTGCTGCGTATAGCGTTGGACCATCTGTATTCCGTGAGCTTGGGGCGAAAGTGATCCCGTTTTTTAATGAACCAGATGGTTTAAATATCAATGAAAACTGTGGCTCAACCCATCCTGAATTTTTACAAAAGGCCGTGGTTGATCACCAAGCCGATTTAGGTATTGCGTTTGATGGTGATGCAGATCGTGTCGTGATGGTGGATAAAAATGGTCAGCTGGTAGATGGTGATCATATTCTGTATATCCTTGCAACTCAGGCCAAAAATAAACCAACAGGTATTGTTGGAACAGTCATGAGTAATATGGCACTTGAGTTAGCATTACAGAAAGCGGATGTCGATTTTGTACGCGCAAAAGTCGGTGACCGCTATGTATTACAGGCATTAGAAGAAAATGGTTGGGTCACAGGTGGTGAGCCATCTGGTCATATCTTAACGCTGGATAAAAGCACCACTGGCGATGCGATTATTGCCGCTCTACAAGTGTTAACGGTGATGGTTGAGCAAGCCAAAGCATTACATGAATTAGTTGCAGACTTTGAATTATTTCCACAGGTGTTAATCAATGTTCGTTTGCAACAGATGATTGAGCCCTACTCAATCCCTGCGCTGGTTGAAGAGTTTGAGAAAGCTGAACAACAATTGAAAGGTCGTGGACGTATTTTGATTCGTAAATCAGGTACTGAACCTGTGGTTCGGGTCATGGTTGAGGGAGATCAACAGCAGGAAGTGGATGACATCGCAAATCATTTAGCCGATGCAGTCAGAGCTCATGCTCAAGCTGCTTAAAGGAGAGTAATAATGAATGATGTCATTAAAGACCTGAGCGAACTTCGTTTAAGTTATGAACAAGGTGAGTTACACGAATCCCAGATGAGTGTAAATCCCCATGAGCAATTCTTGAATTGGTTCAATCATGCACTCACTGCTCAATTACATGAACCCTATGCGATGTCTTTGGCGACAGCAAATGCTCAAGGTCGCCCACACGTGCGAACTGTTTTGTTACGTGGTGCGACAGAAGCTGGTTATGACTTCTACACCAATTATGATAGTCAGAAAGGCATTGATCTTGCCGAGAATCCTTATGCTGAACTTTTATTTTACTGGCCGAGTTTAGAGCGTCAGGTACGTATCGGTGGTCAGGTTTCCAAGATTCCAGAACAGGAATCGACGGATTATTACCATAAGCGTCCACGTGATAGTCAGATTGCAGCACATATTAGTACGCCACAAAGTGGTGTCATTGAAAGCCGTGAGTTATTACAACAGCGTTTTCAAAACTTACAAAACCAAGTACATGAAGCTGAGTTGGATAAACCCGAATTTTGGGGTGGTTATCGCTTAGATGCTGATTATTATGAATTCTGGCAAGGGCGTCCGAACCGTTTACATGACCGTTTAAGTTATGAAAAACGTAACGGACTTTGGATTATTCAACGCTTGATGCCATAAATGACCATGATTCAAATTCAACAAAGACCATTTTTGACACGCCCTGAACAATTTCAGGGCGTGCCTACGTTTATTGCTGAAATATTGGCACGACGTGGCGTTCAGTCTGAACAGGAACTTGAGCTTAAACTCAAGCATCTGCTTGCACCCACTCTCAAGGGACTGGACACGGCGGTTGAACTGATCGATCAGGCGATTGACCAGCAGCAGAAGATTGTCATTATTGGTGATTATGATGCCGATGGCGCGACCAGTACCGCCCTGATGGTCTTGGTGCTGCAAGAGATGGGCGCGGTGGTTGAATATTTGGTGCCTGACCGTTTCAAGTATGGTTATGGACTCACGCCTAAAATTGCTGAACTGGCACAGCAGACCTATCAGCCAGATTTACTGATTACCGTGGACAATGGTATATCGAGCCATGCAGGGGTGGAGACTGCCCAAGCTTTAGGGATGCAGGTCATCATTACCGATCATCATTTGACGACAAAACCTACGCCAAACGCTGAAGCAGTGGTCAATCCGAATCAACTGGGTTGCATTTTTCCAAGTAAAGCACTTGCAGGTGTTGGCGTTGCGTTTTATGTACTAGCAAAATTAGCCAGTTACCGTTCTCAGCAGGGAAAAAGTACTAGTAAAGTCACTCAGTATTTAGATTTGGTTGCATTGGGGACTTATGCTGATGTTGCATCGCTTGATTATAATAACCGTATTTTAGTGGATGCTGGCTTAAAACGAATTCAGCAATATCAATGTCGTGCAGGAATTTTAGCATTATTGGATATTGCCAAAAGAGATGCGGCAACCTTAAAAGCACAGGATCTGGGTTTTGTGCTTGGACCACGTATCAATGCGGCGGGTCGCATGGAAAGCATGCGAATAGGGATCGAGTGCTTGCTTGCGCCCGATATGGCAACTGCCTATCCAATTGCACAGCAATTAAACCAGTTAAATATCGAGCGCCGTCAGGTTGAGGGGGCGATGAAGCAGCAGGCGCTCAGTGCTTTACAACATATTCAACTGGAAACGGAACATTTACCCGCGGCTTTGGTGATGTTTGATGAACAGTGGCATCAGGGTGTGATTGGGATTGTCGCTGGGCGATTAAAGGAACAGTTCCATCGTCCCAGTCTGGTGTTTGCCCCTGATGAGGATGGCATTCATATCAAGGGTTCGGCGCGTTCCATTGAGGGCATTCATATTCGCGACACCATTGAACAGGTGGCGGAGCGGTATCCCCATTTGGTCAGCCATTTTGGTGGACATGCCGCTGCCGCTGGCCTTACCCTGAATAAAGCCCATTTTGAGGAATTTAGGCAGATCTTCACCCAATATATTGCTGAAATGGATCAGGAGTTGTTTCAGGCAACCTTGTGGACGGATGGGATATTACCTGATATGGCAGTAAGCCTTAGCACACTGGACCAGATCGAACAACTTGGTCCGTGGGGACAGAAGTTTCCGTTGCCACAGTTTGAGGGAAGCTTTAAGGTCATCGACTATCGCTGGTTGAAAGACCAGCATTTAAAGCTAAAACTGGCGCTCGGACAGCAGGTTGTGGATGCCATTGCTTTCAATGCGGCAGACCGTTTTGAGTTCAATCCGATGCTGAGCTATGTCGACCTGGTGTATACGCTGGAACGCAATGTTTTTAATGGTATCACCAGCCTGCAACTTCAGGTTGTATATTTAAGCCAATAAAAAACCCACCCATAAAGGGTGGATTCCTTAGCGTCTGTTAAAGATCAACAGACCCTATATTCTCTCTGGAGAGAATTAGAAGCGGTATGCACCACGGATACCATAGGTATTGTAGTCATCACCGAAGCCAATACGGCCTTCAAGGCTGACCTGCTGGTTGAAGAATTTCTTCGCAGAAATACCCCACTCATCACGATCAGTTAAGTCGTTGTTGTAGTAGTCAGCGCCGACACTGAGGGTTTTGTCAAGATAGTAGTCACCCTTAACTCGGTATTCATCCAGGTCACCAAACGCACCGTAGGCTTCAAGGTTGACGTCATTGCCACCTACCTGAGTCACGTACTTGGCACGCACGGTTGGGTCTGCACCATCTTTACCGTCTTTCTCATCGTAGCCAGTCACACCCAATGCAAGCAACAAGCCTGGTGCTGGTAAATAACCCACTTCAGCGCCATAAGTTGTTACTTTTCGATCCACTGGGGTGTTGTCCACTTCAAGTTCGGTACGGCCCAAACGACCACTTAAGTAAAAGTCGCTGTTTGGTACGAAGTATTCAACCCCAGCGCCATATTCAGAGTTTTTCACACCGCTATTGCTGGCATAGTCAATCTTTGCATTCACGTTGCTGGCACGGTTTAAGAACGCAGCCTCAGCAAGTGGTGCGTTACGGGTTTGCACAGGATTGAAATAATAAGTCCCATCCACACCAAAATTGTTTGTGCTATCAAAATCGTCCCAATCTGTATAGGTATATGAACCACCCACTTCAGCTTGATACGCATGAGCGGTTCCTGTCACTGCAAGTACAGATAAAAGTGCCGATGCAATTGCTAATTTTTTCATGGTTATGCCCCTTTTGAGATAATGAACCAAGTGAATATTGATTACATTTTTTGTTACAACTTTTAGTCTAGTGGAAAAAAAATGATCGTCAATTGCTGGAAAGTAATTTAACATTAAAAATGTAAGTGAATTGTAAAATTTACATTTTATCTATTTGATTATTATTAATAATTTTTAAATGTTTTGATTTATTAAAACTTAGGAGATATTGTGTATATTGGTGTTTTTCGTGTAATTTTTACTCATTTCTATGAAAAAAACAGATAAGTATAAATATTAATCCATTAGAAAAACTATTCTGAAAAAATTCTTCTTATCAATAAAACTTGTCAAAATCAGGTGGCTGTGTCGTATAGGGCAGTTATGTTAAAATAGTGAATTGTGTGAAAAATATTGAGAGAAAAGACGCGTGGAAATTAATCCGTATTTAAACCAATTGAAAGATTTATCTGATCGTAGCCAAACACTACGGAGGTATCTTTGACTACGATCTAAAGGCTGAGCGTTTAGAAGAAGTTTTAAGAGAACTAGAAGACCCAACGATTTGGAATGATCAGAGTCGTGCGCAAGCGATTGCGAAAGAAAAGGGCAGTTTAGAAAATACTTTAGGTGTATTTGATCGTCTTGCAGAGCAGCTAGATGATGCCAAAGCCATGCTTGATTTGGCTGTAGAAGCCGATGATGAAACTTTACTGGAAGATGTTCAGGCTGAACTTGATAGTGCTGAACAGGCTTTAGGTAATTTAGAATTCCGCCGCATGTTTAGTAATCCAATGGATCCAAATCCATGTTTCCTTGAAATTCAATCAGGTTCTGGCGGTACGGAAGCACAAGACTGGGCATCGATGTTACTGCGGATGTATCTGCGTTGGATCGAACGTCATGGCTTTAAAGCTGAATTGATGGAAGTGTCTGATGGTGACGTGGCAGGCATTAAATCTGCAACCATCCGTGTTGATGGCGAGTTTGCTTATGGCTGGTTACGAACTGAAAGTGGCGTACACCGCTTGGTACGCAAGTCACCATTTGACAGTAATAACAACCGTCATACTTCATTCTCGGCAGTGTTTGTATCGCCAGAGATTGATGACAATATCGAAATTGATATTAATCCCTCGGATGTCCGTACCGATACCTACCGTGCGTCGGGTGCGGGTGGTCAGCACATTAACAAAACCGATTCGGCAGTTCGTCTCACTCATGCACCAACGGGTATCGTGGTGGCATGTCAGAACCAACGTTCACAGCATGCGAACCGTGATCATGCGTGGAAGCAATTACGTGCCAAACTCTATGAGTTAGAGATGAGCAAACGTAATGAAGCAGCTCAAGCATTAGAAGACTCAAAGTCAGATATTGGCTGGGGAAGTCAGATTCGTTCTTATGTTTTAGATGATTCACGTATTAAAGATTTGCGTACTGGTATTGAGAATTCAAATACGAAAGCAGTCTTAGATGGTGATTTAGATCGGTTTATTGAAGCAAGTTTGAAACAAGGTCTATAACTTTAAAACGGCATTTTCGTTCAGCAAATTTTAGTTAATCGGAAAAATATGATATTAATATCGTAAAAAATAGATATTAATATTTATTAAATTCGATATACTGATTTTAGGTGCTGAACGAAGTTTTGCCTGTTGAAAATGTGATGAGTCTATGGATATTGATGTTATAAGCAAAGCCTTAGCCAATCCATTACGCCGACAGATTTTGCAGTGGCTGAAACAGCCTGAGCAATTTTTGCCTGTGCAGGAATGTGGTGGCAGTTTTGAACGTGGTGTCTGTGCAGGGCACATTGAACGTTTAGGCAAAGTTGCACAATCAACCATGTCAAATCATTTGTCTGTGTTACAGCAGGCAGGTTTGATTCAGGTTGAGAAATATGGGCAGTGGTCCTATTTCACCAGAAATGAAGCTTTGATTCAGCAATATATCGAACATTTAAAACAAACACTTTAACTGAATAAGTGTAAATTGAGGCGATCATGGCTGAACTAAATTCTGCGTTACAAGTGGGTGATTTTACGATTAAAAACCGTTTGGTTTTATCACCTTTGACCAGAGCTCGTAGTGGTGTTGAGCGTATTCCAAACGATTTAATGCTGGAATACTATCAACAACGTGCCAATGCGGGCTTAATTATTACTGAAGCGACGGTGATTAGTCCGAAAGCTGTTGGCTACGCCAATACGCCAGGCTTATGGTCACAAGAACAAGCTCAAGCGTGGAACAAAATTGTTGAAGCTGTGCATGCGCAAGGTTCAAAGATTGTGGTTCAGCTATGGCACGTCGGTCGTATTTCACATCCTGACTTATTGGATGGTGATATTCCGGTCGCACCAAGTGCGATTCAACCTGCGGGGGAAGTGAGTTTACTGCGTCCGAAACGTCCTTTCGTTACACCTCGTGCTTTATCGCATGAAGAAATCCAAGAAATCGTCGCACAATATAAACATGCGGCTGAGTTAGCGAAAGCAGCAGGTTTTGATGGTGTTGAGTTGCATGCAGCCAATGGTTATTTGATCGATCAATTTCTACAAAGTACGACCAATCATCGTGATGATGAGTATGGTGGTTCAATTGAAAACCGCGCGCGCTTGTTGTTGCAAATTGTGGATGCCTTTATTGAGGTATGGGGTGCAGGTCGGGTGGGTGTGCATCTGGCACCGCGTGGTGATTCACATGACATGGGTGATGCAGATCCATTAGCGACTTTTGGTTATGTGGTTGAGCAATTGGATCAGCGTAATGTTGCGTTTATCTTTACTCGCGAGTACGAAGCTGAGGATAGTTTACAACCAAAGTTGCGTCCTAAATTCAAAGGTGCTTGGATTGCCAACGAAAAATTAACGCCAGAATCAGCCAAGCGTATTTTAGCAACTGAACAAGCGGATGCAGTTGCATTTGGTTTAGCATATATCGCAAATCCTGATTTATTCGAGCGTTTGGAAAATGATCTACCGCTTAATCAGGTTCAATTCGATACCTTGTATGGTCCGAGTGCCGAAGGTTATACCGATTATCCTGTTTTTGAACAACTGGAAGCTTAAGTCGTTTTTAGAATTACTCATGTCATTTACCAAAATGGCATGAGTTTTTTTTTGAAATTCCGCATAATGTGCTGAAATCAAATTGTAAATCTTGGTCTCGGATGGCGCAGCACAACGCAGTACAGCAAACCCCGTTCTGGTATAACTTTTTACTGGTATGTCTCAAACCGCTCTATCGCTGGAAAATAAGACAACGGGCTGAAAGTGATGCGCTATATCAGCAAGAGTGCCTAGAGCGTTTTGGACCGTTTCAACCCCCTAAAAATTTAAATACGATTTGGTTTCATGTAGTATCAGTTGGAGAAACCAACGCTGCTCAACCTTTGATTGAGCACTATCTAAAACTTGGACATTCGGTTTTAGTGACCAACACCACAAAAACAGGGCAAGCCAGAGCCAAGAGTTTATTTTACGAAAAATATTCGACACTTTTTCAGGCAGTCTATTTGCCTGTTGATCAGAAGCCGTTACTGAAACAATTTTTTGAGCTGTATCAACCGAAACTTCTTGCTTTAGTTGAAACTGAGATTTGGCCAAATTTGATTGCACAAGCCAAACAGAAGCAAATTCCATGTATCTTATTGAATGCTCGTCTTTCAGAAAAATCAGCGAAAGGTTATGACAAAGTTCGTCGTTTAACACAGCCGATGTTGCAGCAACTCACATGGTTATTGGCTCAAGATATCACGACACAACAGCGTTATGTGGATTTGGGGTTAGATCAAAGCAAAAGTCAGGTTGTTGGAAATATTAAATTTGATATTAGTGCTCCGAACTCCTTTATTGAGCAAGCTGAACAGTTAAAACAGGAATGGCAGTTAGAGAAACGTCAAATAATTACTTTAGCCAGCACACATGCACCTGAAGAAGAACAGTTACTTAAGCAATTACAGCCACATTTAAATTCCAACCCTGATTTGTTATGTATGGTTGTACCACGTCATCCAGAGCGCTTTGATGAGGTGTATAAAATTTGCCAGAGTTTAAATTTAAATACGCAACGTCGTAGTCTTAAACAGCCAATTCAAACTGATACACAGGTTTTTCTTGCTGATAGTATGGGTGAAATGTGGTTATGGTATGCCTTGAGTCAGGCCTGTTTTGTCGGTGGTTCATTGAATGAACCTGGGGGAGGACACAATATTCTGGAACCGATGGTGCTGAATATCCCGACAGTCATTGGTCCTCGCTATTTTAATTTTCAAAGTATTGTCGATGAATTTGTGGCAGCGCAGGGAATTTTAATTGGAGAAAATGCAGCACAAGTGGCACAGCAACTTTTAAGCTGTTTGGATGATCCACTGCAAACCCAACAACAGGTTGCGCACGCTCAACAGGTATTGCAGCGCAATAAGGGTTCTCTACAAAAACATATCCAGTTGCTTGACCACTATTTACAGCAAACCGCATCATCATGAATATTGTTTTACTTGAAGCTGAACAAACCCAATCCGAGTTCTGGAAAATTGACAATCCAAGGCAAATACAACATTTAAGCCAGCATGTGCAGTTAAATGCTGGAGATACCTTAAAGGTGGGTATCCGCAATGGTCAGCGTTATCTCACCGAAGTTGTAACGATTTCAGAACAACATATTTTACTCAGGCCAATTCAGGTGGAAGCCGTGCCTGCAAAGTTGCCTGTACATTTGATTCTGGCCTTGCCACGACCCAAAGTATTACGCCGTATCATTATGGATGCTGTGACTTTGGGTGTGCAACGGATTAGCCTGATCCATAGTTATCGGGTGGATAAAAGCTATTGGCAAAGCCCATTTTTACAGCATCTGGATGATTATGTAACGCTGGGGCTGGAACAGGCTGGTGATACTATCGAGCCAGAAATCCAGCTTTACAAAAGGTTTAAACCTTTTGTTGAAGATGTTTTGCCTACATTTATTTCGGATCAAAAACCTGCTTATGTCGCACATCCCTATGCAGAACAGCAGATGCCACATGCGATTCAGCATTCATGTTGCCTGATCGTTGGGCCAGAAGGCGGATTTATTCCTTTTGAGGTTGATCTGTTCAAAAAAAATGGCTGCCAAGCAAGGCGCTTAGGCAACCGAATTTTACGAACTGAAACGGCGGTATCGCATATTTTAGGGCGATTATTTATCTAGGTGGTTGGTTCGTTGATTGGTTCTGATTGATCACCACGATACACTTTAACTTCCTGTACAGGGTAGGGAATTGAGATACCCTGTTCATCAAAGGCTGCCACCACCAGTTCCTGAATTTCGCTGATTGAGCTTCCAGTTGAGGTTTCAGTGGTGTTGACCCACCAGCGTACTGTCAGGTTAATCGAGAAGTCGGCCAGTGCGGTAACATTTACTGAAAAGGCAGGCTGACTCAGCACGTTACGGTTATGGTCCAGAATCTTCAGGATAATGTCCTTGGCCTGCTGGATATTGTCTTCATAGCCAATACCCACCATAAACTCACAACGGTGGCGCTGGTAGGCATTGTTTACCGTCACGGCACTGGTATAGACCGTCGCATTGGGAATGACGATACGGCGGCCATCTGGAGAACGCAGGAATGTGGCACGAATCTGGATATCCTCAACATTGCCCTCCATGCCATTCACCACAATGTCATCACCAATGCGGAAAGGTTCACTCAGTAGAATCAGCACGCCTGAAAGTAAATTCTGGAAGATGTCCTTAAATGCAAAACCAATGGCGACCGAACCAATCCCCAGCGCCCCGATCAACTGACTTGGGGTAAACCCTGGAATAGCAATCACCAGCGCGATCAGGAAACCAAAGAATAAAATGAACGTCTCACCAACGCGGTGTAGGACTAAAACCAAATTCTGTTTTGCATATGATCGGTTGCTCAGTGTTTTGTTCACGAAAAATTTAAAAAGCTTGGTTAGCAGCCAAAAAATGATAAACACCGCAATCGCGATGCAGATATAGGGAACCCGCTGCCAGAAACTGTCGATGATCTTATCAATCGTGGTATAGGCATCATGGTATTTTTCAGTATGAGCCAATACAGTCTGCGTGGTTTTGGCACCTGCCTGCTGGATCAGTTCACCTGTGTCCTTGGCGACATTGGTCAGTGTTGTTTGTTCATTTGCCACAGAAAAATCTCTATTTCGCAAAGTGGGAATGGAGTGGGAAGCAATCATAATGAATTTATCGCAAATATGCATGTAAAGTTCAGTTGTTGTTTCACCCTACTTATGCTCTGGAAACCTAGAAGTATCCAGTGGTGTTCTGGATCATCTGTGTTGGCCCCTCCCATAAGTCTGGGCTGGCAAAATAATAGAAAAACATGAAGATAAACAGTAGCATCAAGATACTCAGGATGATCACGATCCATGCCAGCAGCTTTTCCCATGTGGTGGATGGGCGGATATCGCCATAATCATTGCGATAGGGCGTACCTGGGGCAAGTAACACATAGAATGTAAACAGCAACTGGATAAGGGGGACGAGCAGCAGCAGGCTCAGCCAACCTGTTTTATTCAGATCGTGTAAACGTCGGATCAAAAAAACGATCTGAAAATAAAAGCCAGCAAACCAGAGTGCAATCAGCGCAAATCCTCCGATTCCTGAAAATGCAGATAAGATCGGTTCATGAATCTGTACATTATTTACACTTAGACTCGCCGAAATTGTGATAATAAGAATGAAAAGAACCGTCCAACTGATACTCAGGAAACCATACCAACCTAGATAGCTGAGTCGGTTAAACCGCCCCTTGGCGGATAAGGGATGGTCATTGATAGGCTGTGTCTGGGAGGAGAGGGGAGGATTCAACATCATATTTTCCTATTTTTTGTTTATTAAATCTTTTAAGGTATGGCCAATGATCAAAATAATCACTTATTTTAAAAACAAAAAACATAGACAAGCAGTTCAAATTTAAATTATTTTGAGTAAATTTTTGAAAATAAACTGAGCGTAACATTCCTACGACCAAAGCCGCATTGTTTAGTCTTGTAAATGTTGTCCATACTGCAAGAGAGAACAAAACATACCAGAAGAATAGATATGACCATCTAGGGTATGAAATAAAAAACAAAGGAAGTGAGCTATGAAAGAAATCTACCCAGTGCCTGATAAATTCAAAGAAACGGCAAGAATCTCAGAAGCAGACTATTTCAAACGTTACCAGCATTCCATTGAGCAGCCTGAAGCATTTTGGGCGGAAGAAGCGCAAAAGATTGACTGGATTAAGCCCTTTACCCAGGTCAAGAATACCAGTTTTAGTCAGGATGACTTCAGGATTGAATGGTTCGCCGATGGTGAGCTGAATGTCTCCGCAAACTGCCTGGACCGTCATCTCAAGGATAATCCATTAAAACCTGCCATTATCTGGGAAGGTGACCATCCATCACGCCATAAAATCATCTCCTTTGCCGAGTTGCATGATGAGGTGTGCCGTTTTGCCAATGTGTTGAAGAAACAAGGAATTCGAAAAGGCGACAGAGTGGTGCTGTACATGCCAATGGTGCCTGAAGCTGCGATTGCCATGCTGGCATGTGCCCGCATTGGTGCGGTGCACTGCGTGGTGTTCGGTGGTTTCTCACCCGATTCATTGGCAAGCCGTATTGAGGACAGTCAGGCCAAACTGGTGATTACCGCCGATGCGGGAATGCGTGGTGGCAAGCTGATCCCATTGAAAGAAAATGTTGATGCCGCCCTGGATATTCAGGGAACAGACAGTGTAGAGAACGTAATTGTGGTGCACCGTACAGGCAACCCGATTCAGTTTAATGAGGCGCGTGACATCTGGTATCACCTTGCCATTATGGAAGTGGATGAGCACTGTCCGCCTGAGCCGATGAAATCGGAAGACCCACTTTTCATCCTTTACACCTCTGGTTCAACAGGCAAGCCAAAAGGGGTGCTGCATACCACGGGTGGCTATCTGGTTTACGTCAACACCACCTTTAGGGAAGTGTTTGACCTTAAAGAGGATGACGTGTACTGGTGTACCGCAGATGTGGGCTGGATTACAGGGCATAGCTACCTGCTGTATGGTCCACTCAGCAATGCCACCACAACGGTGATGTTTGAGGGGATTCCACAGTATCCAACATGGGCGCGTATCGGCCATGTGATTGACAAGCACAATGTCACCATCCTCTATACCGCACCAACCGCCATTCGCGCCATGATGCGCGAGGGTGATGCCTATGTGCGTGAAAGTGACCGCAGTAGCCTGCGCCTGTTAGGTTCAGTGGGTGAGCCAATCAACCCAGAAGCGTGGAACTGGTACTATGAAGTCGTTGGTGAAAGCCGTTGCCCGATTGTGGACACATGGTGGCAGACTGAAACAGGTGGAATCCTGATCTCACCACTGCCAGGTGCAACCGCATTGAAACCAGGTTCTGCGACCCGTCCATTCTTTGGGGTGCAGCCTGCCCTTGTTGACGGTGAGGGCAATGAGCTGGAAGGAGCGAATGAGGGCAATCTGGTGATTAAAGACTCATGGCCAGGTCAGATGCGGACTATCTGGGGCGATCCAGAGCGCTTTATTGAAGCCTATTTCTCCACCTTTAAAAACTGCTATTTCACTGGCGATGGTGCGCGCCGTGATGAGGATGGCTACTACTGGATTACTGGCCGTGTGGATGATGTCCTCAACGTTTCAGGTCACCGTTTAGGTACAGCCGAAATTGAAAGTGCCCTGGTTGCACATGAGGCGGTTGCCGAAGCTGCGGTAGTCGGAATGCCGCATGACATCAAGGGGCAGGGAATCTGTACTTTTGTCACCTTACAGGCTGATGTCGCTGAATCAGAGGAATTGCGTAAGGAGCTGGTCAACTGGGTGCGTAAGGTACTTGGACCAGTGGCAACGCCTGATGCCTTGCACTGGGCACCTGCCTTGCCAAAAACCCGTTCAGGCAAGATTATGCGCCGTATCCTGAGAAAGATCGCCGCCAATGAACTAGATACACTGGGTGATACCTCAACCCTGGCTGAACCAGCGGTGGTGGATGCCCTCATTGCAACGGTCTATCCAGACAGGTAAGCCCTATCCAAATAATAAAAGAAAAGAGTGTTCAAGTGAACGCTCTTTTTTATCCATTGGAGCGTAAAACCTCGGGGTTTAGCCCGAGGATATAAGCGACTGGCGTAAGCCATTAATGCGGTGTTTGCTGTTGTTGAATATACTGCTTAATAATCCCAATAGGCGCACCTGCGCATGATGCAGCGAAGTAACTAGGCGACCACAAGGCATTACCCCATAATTTGCTTTTAATTTCAGGGTGTTTGGTTCGTAAAATTCGACTAGATGCACCTTTCAAGCTATTTACCAAACTAGAAATAGCGACTTTAGGCGGATAATTGACGAGCAAATGTACATGGTCATGTTCACCGTCAAACTCTACCAACTCAGCTTCAAAGTCCAAGCATACACGCTCAAATACTTCACGCATCGTTTCAAGCATTGCTTTAGTAAAAACATCACGCCGATATTTAGCCACAAAGACTAAATGAACGTGCATATTAAAAACACAATGTCGACCTGTCCTAATCTCTTGACTATAGCTCATAGACCAAATATATTTTAGCAATGAAAACACTCAAATTACGCATAAAAGACAAACATTGCAAGGTGCTAAATCAGATGGCATCTGAGGTGAATTTTGTCTGGAATTACGTGAATGATTTGTGTTTTAAACATCTACAACGAAAACAACAATTCTTTTCAGCATACGATATTGCTAAATACACAAAAGGCACATCGAAAGAATGCAATTTGCATAGTCAAACCATTCAAGCCATAACAGAAGAACTCATTACACGCAGAAAGCAATTCAAAAAAGCAAAATTAAAATGGCGAGTCAGCAATAAAAAATCAGCTAGGCGTTCATTGGGCTGGATACCATTCAAAAAAGTTGCAATCAAATATGCTGATGGATATGTTCAATACGGCAAGCATCAATTCAAACTATGGGACAGCTACGGACTAAGCAAATACAATGTTAAAACAGGCTCGTTTGTAGAGGATAGTCGTGGGCGTTGGTATGTCTGTCTTGTAGTTGATTCAATTAAAACAGAGAAAACCAGCGCTAAAACCTCAATTGGTATAGATTTGGGATTAAAAGACTTAGCTACTTGTTCAGATGGTATAAAGCTCAAAGCCCCTCAAATCTATCGGCAATATGAACAAAAACTTGGCATTGCTCAACGTGCTAGAAATAAGAAACGTGTCAAAGCAATTCACGCCAAGATTAAAAATATACGTCAAAACATGTTGCATCAATTCAGTCATAAACTGGTGAATGAACATGCAGCAATCTTCGTTGGCAATGTGAATGCCAAAGCACTCGCACAAACTAAATTAGCTAAATCAGTGCTAGATGCAAGTTGGACAACACTAAGAACCATGCTCAAGTATAAATGCGAGAACGCAGGGGTATGGTATGAAGAAGTCAATGAAGCGTATACCACCCAAACTTGCTCGTGCTGTGGCTCACGCTCCAGTAGTCCGAAAGGTAGGGCAGGCTTAGGAATAAGAGAATGGCAGTGCATGGAGTGCGGTACGCTCCATGATCGGGATGTAAATTCCGCACTGAATATTCTTGCGCTCGGACATGAGCGTCTAGCAGTAGGAATCCCCGTCCTTTAGGTCGGGGAGGATGTCAAGAGCAGCATTTAATGGTCAGCCAGGAAAATTGAAACCTGCCGAAAATAAAAAGCCCCAAGCCGAGTCCTGGGGCAATAATACTTGCCATTACTTTATTTTTCTTCTTATCAAGTCTAAAAACGAATTATTTCTTTATGCAACGTGGTTTAGATTTTTTTGTGGTTTTGGATGGAGGCGTGATTCTGCCGCATCCAGATCAGGTACTGCCGCTGAGGGGAGTACATCCGCCTGTTCAATCTGTTTGTTAATGCCGAGATTCTGGTTGGCCTGTTCGGTTTTTGCCCTGGTTGCCGCCGCACGCTGACCCTTGGCAGGTGCCCACTCCAGAATTGGTAAGGCACGCGCTACAGCCAGGGTCACACGGTCTGACAGTTGCTCACTTTTTACCGTGTATTCAGGTGTAAAGTCCCGATCGGTGGCATATACGCCTATCGGTAGGGTCTGTGCCTGAAAAAAGCTAAATAGCGGACGTAGCTGATGCTCCAGCACCAGTGCATGCCGATCACTACCACCTGAAGCCGCCAGCAATACAGGAACATCGACTAAAGCAGTCTGTTCAACAAAGTCGAAGAAATGTTTAAATAAACCAGTGAATGATGCACGGTAAACGGGTGTGCCCACAATCAGGGCATCTGCCGCCTCAACTGCGGCAAGGTCATCCTGTACACGCTGTGGTAGTTGGTTACGGTAAATGGCGCCACCCAATAAAGGACCAATTTCACTGAGTTTAATGAAATGCACCTTAATGCTGATTGCTTCTGAAAGTTCATCAAGGATGGCCTGAATTAAACTTTCAGTTTTAGAGGGACTATTTAGCCCGCCTGAAACGGCAACAATGTTGAGGGGAGTGGCGATTGTCTGGTGATTTGGCATGGTTGGGCCTGGGCAGTTTTCCTGAATTGCCCCTATTTATCTACCTGAATATGCTGGCTGTAAAATAAGGAAATGCTGCAAGCTTATCTTTTTTATCGATATATCTAAAAATAATGATAGGCTTGAATTTAGTTGGTTTTAATTGCATGTTTCTATTCAATATTTCTTTAAGGGCTTTATTCTTGAATAAATAGGATATGGATTATATAAATATTCGATTTATTTTGCTGGAAAAGGAAATAAATCAGGTCTTGTGCTTGACCTGCGGTTTATTTAAAAATAGGCTAGGATAGATTGAATTTGAATAAACACAGTACATTGACGTACTTACAGATTGCGTAAAGCACTTATGAATATTTTAATTGTAGATGATCATCCCTTATTTAGACATGCGTTGATTCAAGCGGTTCGTTATAGCCTGCCACAGGCACAGATTCAGGAAACTGCTGATGTTGACGAATTCTATGCGCGTCTGGAACATGGGGCGGAACCCGATCTGGTGTTGCTGGACCTGAATCTACCAGGTGCCTCTGGATTTTCTGCACTGGTGTATGTACGAGCACAGTATCCAGCGATTCCGATCATTATTGTTTCTGCCCATGAGGAAGTGTCGATTATCCAGCGGGCAATTGCACACGGAGCAATGGGATACATTCCAAAATCCTCACACCCAAGCCATATTGGCGAGGCCATTAAGCAGGTGCTGGAGGGTGAGATCTGGCTGCCACCGAATTTACCGACTCATGCAGGATTTGACCCAAGGGCTGCGGACGAAACCGCACTGGCAGAGCGTTTACAGTCACTGACGCCGCAGCAGTTCCGCGTATTAATGATGGTGGCTGAGGGGTTGCTAAATAAACAGATTGCCTATGACCTGGAAGTTTCCGAGGCAACCATCAAGGCGCATGTAACCGCCATTTTCCGTAAACTTGGCGTACAAAACCGTACTCAGGCAGTGTTGGCAATCAGTGCCTTAAATATCGAAGACAAAAAGATGTAGTCTTGTAGCTGGGAACTGAAAGACTTTTCCGATTCTTCTAAAATAAAAAACCAGTTCAAAATGAACTGGTTTTTTTATGATCAATCTGGGTTCTGGATAGAACCGCAATTCAATCTTAGAAACGGAACTTCGCGTTTACGCCAACAGTTTGCGTATCTAAGTCAGCATTTACTGCATTTGCATTTACGTAGCTTGCACCAACAGCAACCGCTGGAGTGATGAAGTAGTTTACGTTCGCGCCCCAAGCAGATTTGATTGGAGAGAATTTGTCACTTGCTGGGTTAGAGCTTGCACTTACTTCTGCATAAGAAGCACCAACGCTTAACTTAGGCGTTAGGTAAAGGTCAGACTTTAATTCATATGCAGTTGTATCGCCATAAACAAGACCAGCTTCAAAGCCTACAGCCATGTTTGTACCGTCGATGTTACCTACATATTTAGTACGTGCAGTAATTGCATCTTGGTCTTCGCCAATCACTAATGGTTGAGCGACTGATTTTACGATACCGCTTGAAAGTACGCTGTTTGCATCTAAAGCAAATTGGTCAGCAATGTTTGTATAACCAACAGCAACTAAGAAGTTAGGAGTAAGCATAGTACCAACTTCTAATGCGAAGCGGTCACCATTGTCTTTTTCGCCGTCAACTTTAGATTTAGTGTGGCTATAAGATGCGCTTGTATATACCGGTAGGTATGGTGTAGGGATGTAAGCTTCACCTTTTGCGCCATATGATTGAGTTTCAGAAGTTACAACTTCATCACCATCATGTTTAGTATAGCTGTAAGCAGCAGAAACATTAGATGCGTGGTTTAAGAACGCAGCTTCAGCTAAAGGACCTTTAGAAGCGTCTACATCTTTGAAGTAGTAAGTTGCTTGTCCAGCACCAGTAAAGTTTTTGTCATTTACAGTTGTATCTAAAAATTCAGATTGACCTTGAACTTCAACTTGATAAGCGTTAGCACCGGTCATGGCTAATAATAAAGCAGTGGCTAAACCGAGTTTTTTCATAATAATTTCCAGCTTTAACAGTGATTGAGTTAAATTGGGGTCATTGTATTGTAACAAAGTATGATGTCAATGTCATAAATCCAAGCCTCCGACGAAGGGTGAAACACTGACCACATTTTGTTTAAAAAACAAACAAAAGCAAAGTTTGTTGTCAACGCTAAATAAAAGTTATAATTAACAAATAGATATAATTGTTTATAGCTAAGGCGGAAGATCATTTTTAAGTGCTGTATGAGATTTGTTTGATTGGTTAATTCGATTGTATCAATCGTTTTTTACATTCAACTTGTGCTGGCTTGTGTCATAATTTTGCCATTAAAAGTGTGGTTTAAACATATTTTTTTAATAATTTTGCGATGAACTATACAAAAAATAGCGAATAATTTTTGATGAAATCATGATCAATTTAAAAATGAGAAAGAAATGATTTAAAGGTTAAATCTGATTTACCGATTAGTTTTTTAAATGCAATTTGTTTAATCGGTTTTACATTGTGAGGTATAGTTCACATAATGTGAAGCAAGAGATAGGTAATTTGCATTTTACGATCTCGGAACATTTTCTTTGTGTATTTGTAGTTTACTAGCTCAGCTTTCCCCAAGGTTGAGCTTTTTTTTGTCTGTTCTTTTCCTATTATAGATGAGATAACAATACAGAGCGAATAATACAAAAGGTTTATAGTAATCAAATCTATACTCGACTTCTGCTTTTCTTATGCCAAAAATACTAAAACATCTTGGCCTTTGCGCATCTGTAATGATTGGACTGACGTTGCTAGGTTGCCAAAATTTGCAGGCCCCAACTCAAAGCGCCGTGTCAAAAAAACACGACCAAACCGAGATCGCTTCTTTATTCCAACATGCTCAAACTGTTGGCGTATTTGTTACATATGATGGGCAAACACTTCAAGAATATGGCAATGCGCTGAGTCGATCGAATACAGCTTATATTCCAGCCTCAACTTTCAAGATGTTAAATGCTCTGATTGGGATACAGCATCACAAAAGTTCGCCAAACGAAGTGTTTAAATGGGATGGCAAAAAGCGTGCTTTTGCGAGCTGGGAAAAAGATTTAACCTTAGCTGAGGCGATGCAGGCATCGGCAGTGCCTGTTTATCAAGAATTGGCTCGACGTATTGGTTTAGAGCTGATGGCGAACGAAGTGAAGCGAGTGGGCTTTGGCAATGCTGAGATCGGAACGCAAGTCGATGATTTTTGGTTGGTTGGTCCACTGAAGATTACCCCCGTTGAAGAAGTCAAATTTGCTTATGCTTTGGCTCATAAGCAGCTTACATTTGATCAATCTGTGCAGGAACAAGTGAAACAGATGGTTTTGGTTGATGAAGTTAAAGGAACCAAAATTTATGCCAAAAGTGGTTGGGGTATGGATGTAACGCCCCAAGTAGGTTGGTGGACAGGCTGGATTGAGCAACCGAATGGGCAGGTGATTGCATTTTCTTTAAATATGCAAATAAATAATTCTAAGCAGGGCGATGCGCGTAAAGCGATTGTTTATCAGGCATTACAACAATTGAAATTGTTAGAGACGCAATAAAATCTTTTTCTTAAAAAAAAGCCCAACTTTAACGAAAAAGTTGGGCTTGGAAATAGGATGTTTATATTTGGGGGAGAAAACATCCTAGAGGGTTAAAAGTACAGATTCAGATATTGCTTGGCTTGATTAAATTATGTGCGGACAAGCCTGATTTGTGAAATTGATAATTTTTATCTTTAGAATCTATTTATTCAATAGTCTTGCTGCTAGGTGATTTGATCAATGATATTGAGAAAATTGAAAAAGTTGCTGTGGTTGAGAAAACACAGGTAAAATCATTTTTTGTTTAAAAATACATCGGAATGGCTTTTTTGAAAAAGACAAGGTGGGTTAATGGGGCGTAACTTAAGGCGCGTTAAATTACGTTCAGAACAAATCAGCCTTCGACTTTTTGTTTGCATGGCGATTATTATTTTATCCATTCTATATATTTCTATTCCTTTAATTCTTAACAGTTTTCAAGAATATAATAAAACAAATCAGGTTTTGAGTGAAATCACCAGTTTACGTGCATTAGTCCAAACAGCGAATAAGATTTCCAGAGAGCGCGGACCTGCAAATAAGGTTATGTCAAGTACATCAGAAGAAATAGTAAAAAATAAACAGGAATTGGCAGAGTTTAGATTAGTCGTTGATGAGCAGATTAATGAAACAGTATCTATTTTAAATCAAGCAGGTTTTAATTCAGTAGCAACACAGCTCCAAACTGATTTGAAAGTAAAATTAGAGCATGCGCGTAAAATCGTTGATGCTTATGCGGAAATACCACAGTCTCAACGAACATCACCGCAACTAGATCATGCCATTTTAACAATGTTTAGTGTTTGGGATAACAGTCGTGAGCTTCTTAATGAGTTGATGGCGCAGTCGAAAAGTAAAGACAGTAAGATGTCGAACTATTTTATTTCAATATTGATTCTAACGGATATGCGTGATCAGGCAGGACGAGTTGCATCGAATGTTATGGCACCGATTACTTTTTCTGAAAAAATTTCTGATATAAACCGTGCAAGGACTTTGCAAACAGAGCATCAGGCTAGATATCTTTGGTCCTTGGTTGATGTCATTCAACCGCAATATATGAAAACTTCAGATTACATTCGATTACACCAACGTGTAAGAACGGAGTTCTTAGAGCAAGGATTACCTATCATCCGTAGATTATTGGATGAAAGTCAAAATAATCAAACGTATTTTTTAACAGGGACGCAACTGACAGAGCAAATTGTTGATAAATACACCACCGTCATCGATCTACAAAAGTATATTTTGGATTACAGTGTGCTTATCGCAACACAACAGAATAAAAATGCCAAACAACAGTATTTTTTACACTATCTATTTCAAGCTTATCTTTATTAATTGCTTTATTTACGATGATCTATACCAAGAGAAAGGTGTTTAGCCCTTTGATTAAAGCACGTGAGATGATTTTGGGTTTATCGGATACGATGCATGAGCCACCTTCTCGTCAGAAATCAAAACATGAGTTTTATACCTTGTTTGAAGCGATTAATAAATTAAAAGTCATGCTTAAACAGCGTGATTTGATGGAGTCGCAACTCAAGCAAATTGCAAATACCGACACGCTTACGGGTGTATCAAATCGATTGGCATTAGAAGAATATATTAATGATTTGACTGCTAAGCCGAATGCGCTATCTTAGACATGTGTGTTTGCAATCGATATTGATCATTTTAAGTATGTAAATGATCAATACGGGCATCTGGTTGGCGATGAGGTGATCGGAATGGTTGCTAATCAACTCAAGCAACATGTGCGTGCTTCTGATCTTATCGTGCGTTATGGCGGTGATGAGTTCTTGGTCGTGATCGAGAGTATTCAAATGGAGGAAGCGAAAGCGATTGCGGAAAGTATTCGCTTAGGGATTGCTACGCAAAATATCGTTGTTACAAGTCTGGGGAAGGCGATTCAGGTTTCTGTCAGTATTGGAGTGGCTATTGGTGCAGAGAGTTGGTTAGAGCTTTTGGAAAAAGCAGATCAATCGTTGTTAAAAGCGAAAGCCAGAGGTAAGAATGTAGTGGTATAATTATTATCGATTGATTATTTTTCTAAATTTTGTAATTAAATCATAACATTCGACTTGATTTAATTCACGGCGATGATACTCGATATACTTTTCGTCTTGAAGTTCTGATGTGCCGAAAACATAAGCTATGTGTGCTTGATGCTTTAGTGTAGTCATCAATGAAATAGCGTAAGGTGAAATTAATTCACTTTTATGTGCTTGGTGTGATTTTAAAGAATAAGTATCACCTGCATTATAAATTGTCTCACTATCTATAAAAAGAAAACTAAGAGTTTCTTGATCTTTAATAATTGATTGATTGCCATTATAGCTTGTTTGATACACGGAGCATCGGAGACCTTTATTTTCCTTGGAATATTCGAAAATAGTATTTTTTAATGATCCGTATAAAATATAACTTTCAAGATCGAAAAGATGAGTGTGAATTGTGAAAGACTCCTGAGATAAAAGATTTTTATCCCAAAAATGTAATCTTATATCGCTACTAGCTCCTGTAGAAATTCTACAGCAGTAAAATCCCAAAGGATGTGTCGTAATTTTTAGTCTATTATCTAAAATAAACTGAAAAAGTTGCTCTGCATCAATATCTGTTTTGTGATTTATTTTGAAATTCATGAATATGGATCTGAAGGAGAATTAACTTTACATGCTATAGAATTATAATCTATAGCTAATTTTTGTGTATCAAAGTTAAAATAATTTTTGATTAATAACTCGATACAACATTTTCTAAGATTCTGATCTAATTCTATATTTGTTTCATTAGATAAATCAATTTTTTGGCTATGTTTTGAAATAACTCGAATATCTTCTAGATATGAATCATAAAAATAAGACCCTTTCGATGCAGATAACGCACTCGCCATAGGGTCTTCTTTAGTAACAACAGCTACTTCATCTGAAATATCAAACCTAAAAGATGAAAAAGTATCAAGATAAAACAATCTAACATCTAATAGTGGCTCACATTTGGAATATTTGAGAGCACTAATAGTAGACGCTAGGATTTCTTCTTGAACAATTTTTTGTGTCCACTGTTGTTTTGAGCCAGATTTTAAGCCACTACGGTAGATAGCATAATCTTTACAAAGTCTTTCATTTAATGGATTGAGAAGGTATATATCAATTGTACGTCCTAAACTATCTTCTCGAGCATATTTAGCCAATATTGGTAATGTCATTGCTCTAGTAAAGCGCCCACATGTACCTTTATAAATCCATTTTTTGGTTGAAAATGTATTTTGTTTAAGTAGTTGATTTATCTCTTTAGGCTCAATCACAGATATGGTTGACTTAAGATGTTTTTTAGGTGTGATAAACCAGATGAAATAACTAATAATGATAGTAATAAGAAAAGAAGCTATTAAAGTGTCTAATAGAATTCCTATAAATTTAGCTAAAGTTATTTTTTCATTTTCATCTATGAATGGTAATAAAAAGAAACGAAACAAAGTATATGTACAAAGACAAAGTATCACCATAACTATGAATGTTCGATGGTGATACTTTTTTAAAAAAATTTCTTCCATGTTAAATCTATATTTAAAAGATGTTCTTACTATATCAATAACATCGGCTTTAAGAAATGCCCCGTATGTGAAATCTCAACCTCAGCGACTTGCTCAGGTGTACCTTCGGCAATGATCTGACCACCACCAGAACCACCTTCAGGCCCTAAATCAATCACCCAGTCAGCCGTCTTGATCACATCCAGATTATGTTCAATCACCACAATGGTATTGCCCTTGTTGCGAAGCTCATGCAGGATATCCAGCAACTTGGCAATATCATGGAAATGCAGGCCAGTGGTCGGTTCATCCAGAATATACAGGGTTTTACCTGTATCACGTTTTGCCAGTTCACGCGCCAGTTTTACCCTTTGTGCTTCACCGCCTGAAAGTGTGGTTGCTGCCTGACCCAAACGAATATAGCCTAAGCCCACCTGCATCAATGTTTCCAGACGACGATGAATCACGGGAATCGCGCTAAAGAACTCTGCCGCATCCTCGACTGTCATTTCCAAAACATCGGAAATGTTTTTGCCTTTATAACCCACTTCCAGTGTTTCGCGGTTATAACGCTTGCCATGACAGGCATCACAAGGCACATACATATCAGGCAGGAAGTGCATCGCCACCTTGATCATGCCATCGCCTTCACAGGCTTCACAACGTCCGCCTTTCACGTTAAATGAGAAACGGCCTGCGCTATAGCCCCGTGCCTTGGCTTCAGGGGTTTGCGCAAACAATTCACGAATCGGGGTGAATAAACCTGTATAGGTGGCTGGGTTGGAACGTGGGGTACGCCCAATCGGGCTTTGATCAATATCAACCACTTTATCCAGATGCTGCAAGCCATCAATCGAATCAAATTTTTCCGCAGTGAGTGTGGTTGCGCCATTCAGTTGCGTGGCAGCCAAAGGCAACAGGGTACGGTTAATCAGCGTTGATTTACCAGAACCAGAAACGCCTGTTACACAGGTCATAATACCTAATGGAATGGTCAGATCGACATTTTGCAGGTTATGGCCACTAGCGCCAGACAGCTTGATCACCTCATTTGGGCGTGGCGATGGGGTACGTTGTTTTGGCACTTCAATTTTTAATTTGCCTGATAAATACTGACCTGTGAGGGAGTCGGCATGGTTGGCCAGTTCCTCATACGTTCCTTCGGCAATGATGGCACCACCATGAATCCCCGCACCTGGGCCAATATCAATGATATGGTCAGCTGCACGGATCGCATCTTCATCATGCTCGACCACCAGTACGGTATTGCCCAGATCACGCAGGCGAATCAGGGTTTGTAACAGGCGATCATTATCACGTTGATGCAAACCAATGGACGGTTCATCAAGCACATACATCACGCCCATTAAACCCGCACCAATCTGTGAGGCGAGACGAATACGCTGCGCCTCACCACCTGACAGGGTTTCGGCGGAACGCGCCAAACTCAAATAATTCAGGCCAACACTAACCAGAAAGTGTAAACGCTCACGAATCTCCTTAAAGATTTTATCGGCGATTTCACCTTTGGCACCCTCAAGATTCAGGTCCTGATAGTAGTTTTCTGCATCGCCAATTGACATCTTGGTGATTTGTGCAATGGTTTTATCCTTGACCCGAACATGACGTGAGATTTCATTCAGACGTGAACCACCACAGGCATCACAGGCGGCATTGGAAAGATATTGCGCCAGATCATCACGAACGTAGCTTGACTCGGTTTCACGGTAACGACGTTCCAGATGTGGCAGGATTCCTTCAAACGGTTGCACACGGTTGTGCTTACGACCACGTTCATCAATATAACTCAGGTCGATTTTCTCTTTGCCTGTGCCTTGCAGGAATTTTTTCTGGGTGTCCTTATCCAGCTTATTCCACTGCTCATCCAGACTAATGCCAAAGTGATCAGCGACTTTTTGCAGCATGGTGTAGTAATAAGGACGTTGTCTGTCCCAACCACGAATTGCACCCTGACTGATGGAAAGCTCAGTGTTTGGAATCAGCTTTTCTGCACTGAAATGACTACGCGTCCCTAAACCATCACAGACAGGGCAGGCACCAAATGGATTGTTGAATGAGAACAAACGTGGTTCAAGTTCAGCCACCGCACGGTCACACTCAGGACAGGAGTGCTTTGCAGAGAAAACCCGTTCAGGATGTTCGCCATTCATCCACGATAAAACCGCAATATCACCGCCTAAACGTAGAGCAGTTTCAAAGGATTCTGCAATACGATTGCCAAGGTCATCCCGTACCTTAAAGCGGTCCACCACCACTTCAATGGTATGTTTTTTCTTTTTGTCCAGTTCAGGCGGGCTATCAATATCAATGATTTCACCATCAACACGGGCACGAACAAAGCCTTGTCCCTGTAACTGTTCAAATAGCTGGCTATATTCACCCTTACGCTCACGTACCACAGGTGCAAGCAGCATCAGTGCCGTGCTTTCGGGCAGTGCCTTGACTGCATCAACCATTTCGGAAATGGTCTGCGCCACCATTGGCAGGTCATGTTCAGGACAGTATGGCGTACCGACACGTGCATACAGCAAGCGCAGATAGTCATAGATTTCGGTAATGGTTCCCACCGTTGAACGTGGGTTGTGGCTGGTCGACTTTTGCTCAATCGCAATCGCAGGAGACAAGCCCTCAATTGAATCGACCTCAGGTTTTTCCATTTGTGACAGGAACTGGCGTGCGTAGGCTGAAAGCGACTCAACATAGCGGCGCTGACCTTCGGCATACAGGGTATCGAACGCCAGTGATGATTTACCTGAGCCAGAAAGTCCCGTAATCACCACAAATTTGTCCCGTGGTATATCGAGTGACACATTCTTTAAGTTATGGGTACGTGCGCCTCGAATACGGATATGACTTTGACTCATAAATACATCTCGAAATTGTGCGAATAAAACGTGTATATAATAGCGATTTAAAACTGTTCAAGCTGTAACAAAACGATTTTAAACGTCAGATTGTGTCGGATTAATGATTTCAAATATGTTTTTAACATGAAATTCTTATCTGGCCCAAAGGCTTATCGCTGAGATTTACAGACCATTTATTCAAAAATAAATTCCAAAAATTGAGGGCATCATGTCAAAAAAACTGCAAGTTTCTATTATTGCGATTGTTCTACTGATTTTCGCTTTTGTATATACATCTCCCTATCTGGCAATTTACCAAATCCGTCAGGCATTGAAGAATGAAGACAGTGCAGCACTGGCAGCCTATGTTGATTTTCCCAGTGTTCGACAGGGAATCAAGGATCAGTTGAATACCGAACTCGTAAAGAAATTTCCAGAACATGCACAGGCATCGGAGGGTGGCTTTGCCGCTTTCGGTGCCTTACTGGCGTCTTCGATGGTGGATAAAATGGTGGATGTGATGGTCAGTCCGCAAGGAGTTGCCATGCTTTTACAGGGAAAAAAGCTAAAAGAAAGTTTGCCATTTCAAACCCAGCCTGAACAATCCGAACAACAGCAAACACAGGCAGGAGCGCAAGCAAAGGAAAAGCTGTCTTATCGAGGTAAATATCAGGCATTTAATCGTTTTGTGGTCCAGATTCAATATCCGTATCCAAAACCTCCTGTTACAGTCACAATGCAGCGACAAGGCTTAAGCTGGAAAGTCACACAAATCGTATTGCCGATTGAGCAATTGAAATAGATCAGTGCTGCATTTAAATCCATTGTATAAGCGGTAGAACAAGGAACAAATAAAATGTTGGGAACAATTTTAATTGCGTTGATTGCTATATTGCATGTTTATATTTTAGTGCTGGAAATGTTTTTATGGGATAAACCCTACGGTTTAAAGGCTTTCGGCAATACATTAGAGAAAGCTCAACTGACCAAGGTTCTGGCACAAAATCAGGGCCTGTATAATGGCTTTCTGGCAGCAGGTTTGTTCTGGTCATTACTGGCACCCACAGCTTGTGCAGTTGCAATCGCCAACTTCTTTTTAGGCTGTGTGCTGGTTGCAGGCATTTATGGCGGGCTGACCGCCAGTAAAAAGATTATTTATATTCAGGCTGTACCTGCATTGATCACCTTAATTGTTGTCAATCTTTTTTGATAAGGCTCAACAATAAAAGTATTTATTCAACTTTATTTATGCTTTAATGCATTCAGTTTGAGATGAGCCTCATACAGTATATCGGACAATACGATATACGACTAAGCCCCGAATAGGGGCTTTTTTTACGTCTATATCAATTGTTTTAGGCGTGGTCCAACCCCAACCACTCTCTTTGCTGATAAGCACTGTCCCAGAAGAGCCATTCCAGTTTTGCACCCATGCTATAGGCTGCATGCATTTTTGCCAAAGTATCCGCATCACAGCGTGCGGCCACTTTATCAACGGTTGCAATCACATTGCGTACGGCTGCATGAAACTCTTCACCTGAATAGGTATCCACCCATGCCTGATAGGGATTATTTTCCACAGACTGGCTGACAATATCGTGGCCAACCTCTGCATAAATCCAGAAACAAGGTAACAGGGCGGCTAAAACCACAGGGTAGCTTTCCGACCAGGCCGTTGCAGTCAGGAACGATGTGTAATGATGACAGGCAAGGGTTAAAGGCGTGCTTTCAAACTCAGTTTTAGTGATGCCAAATGCCTGCATGAAATCCTTATGTAGGCTGCGCTCCACAATAATCGCAATTTTGGCGGCCTCGGAAAACTGGATCACGTCATCTGCGTCAAAGGCCTTTGCTGCCGCAACAGCCAGTGCGCGGCCATAAGCCAGTAAGTAATGTGCATCCTGAATGACATAATGGCAAAACGCCTTACTGTCTAGTGTGCCAGCGGCAAGCTCCTGATTAAAAGGTAGTGCCAATATTTTTTGATATAAATCGAGATTACGTTGCCAAACCTCTTGGGAAAACGTCATGAACTGAGCCTATGCGAGTGTTATTCCATCAATGATTTTCAAACTATAGCAGAATCTTGACGGGCATTTGTTTTGAATCCCTTGGGAGATTTAAGCCTATTTTCAGTTGAACCAGATAAATTCAAAAACGCTGTGGAATTTTCTGCCAGATTTTTTCATCATCTCCTTACAACCTTTGTAGGCGAATGACTTATAATTCGCTGAGTCAGTTACAGTGTCTTATCAACAATGAATGCTTTAGAACGCCGTTCAACCTTTGCCCTAAGTAGCATTTTTGCCTTACGCATGTTGGGCCTGTTCATGATTATTCCTGTGTTTTCAGTGGCAGGACAATCCTATCAATATGCAACGCCAGCCCTGATTGGCTTGGCTGTCGGGGTGTATGGCCTAACCCAGGCAATCCTGCAGATTCCATTCAGCCTGTTGGCCGACCGCTTTAGCCGAAAATCCCTGGTTGTTTTGGGCCTGTTGCTGTTTGCATTGGGCGGGGCCATTGCTGGCTTCTCTGACACCATTTATGGGGTGATTATTGGGCGTGCCATCGCAGGCGCGGGTGCGGTGTCAGCGGTGGTGATGGCATTGCTGGCGGATGTCACCCGTGAGGAGCAGCGAACCAAGGCAATGGCTGCGATGGGCATGAGCATTGGATTGTCCTTTGTAGTGGCATTCAGTCTGGGACCGTGGTTGACCAGCATTGTGGGAATTTCAGGATTATTTTTTGTCACCACGCTGATGGGACTGGCGGCAATCCTGATGTTGTTATTGGTTCCGAAAGTGACCCGACATCATCGAAACTTTCAGCAGGGCTATCTGAATCAACTGAGGCAGGTGATGCAGATGGGAGACCTGAACCGTTTGCATGTATCGGTTTTTGCCCTGCACCTGTTGTTAACAGCCATGTTTATCTATGTGCCATCACAGTTGATTGAATATGCGCAGATTCCACTTGCCAAACATGGTCTGGTCTATTTGCCACTATTGGTGATTAGCCTGTTTTTTGCCTTTCCAAGCATCATCATTGCGGAAAAATACCGCAAGATGCGAGGCATTTTCCTGTCTGCAATTGCGGGGATTATTGGTGGTTTGCTGATCCTGATCTTCGGTTATGAATCCAAATATGTACTGCTGGCTGGGCTGGGCATTTTCTTTATTGCGTTCAACGTGATGGAAGCCCTGTTGCCCTCATGGCTGTCGAAGGCGGCACCCATCCAGTCTAAGGCCACCGCAATGGGGATAAACGCCAGCAGCCAGTTTCTGGGCGCATTCTTTGGCGGTACGCTGGGTGGACAGCTTTTGATGTTACAGAATACTGCGCTCGGGTGGAGTGTGCTGGCGGGGATTGCTATACTATGGCTGCTGATTAGTTTTGGGCTGGCGCAGCCAAGATATTTATCCTCGATTGTATTGCCCCTGCCTCAGGGGGTACAAACAGATGAATGGACTTCAAAACTATTGGCAATTCGTGGTATTGAAGAAGTGGTGGTGATGCCCGAACAGCAGGTTGCCTATATTAAGGTCGATAAACAGTGTATTGATGATGCTGGGCGACAAGATTTAACGCACTTGTTGGGCAAAGAGGTAGCCATTTAAGCATAACTCTTATAAAGTAAAACACAGAAATACATAGGATGAAGACAGCTAATGCGTGGTGTGAATAAAGTTATTTTAGTCGGTACTTTAGGTAAAGATCCAGAAACTAAAACCTTTCCAAATGGTGGATCATTAACCCAGTTTTCGATTGCAACCAGTGAGTCGTGGGTAGATAAGAATTCAGGTGAGCGTAAGGAACAAACGGAATGGCACCGCATTGTGCTGCCCAACCGTTTGGGTGAGATTGCACAACAATACCTGCGTAAAGGCTCAAAAGTCTATATTGAAGGTTCATTGCGCACACGCCAGTGGACGGACCAGAATGGTCAGGAGCGCTACAGCACCGAAATCCGTGGTGACCAAATGCAGATGCTAGATTCACGTCAGCAAGGTGAACAGGGGGTTGCGGGTGGCAATGACTTCAACCAGCCACGATTTAACAACAATAACAATCAGGGTGGCGTTTACCAGGATACGGGCTTTAACAATAACCAGAATGGTTATGGTCAAGGCGGTGGCTTTGCTGGTGGAAACCAGGGCAACTATGCAGGTAGCCCACAGGCGGGCAATGGCTTTAATACACCAAAAGCAGCACCACAACCTGCGGCGGCTGCCCCTGCGGATTTAGATGATGATTTACCATTTTAGATCATCGTAGAACCCTCAAGAAAAGGCATAAAATTAAATTTTATGCCTTTTTTATTTTCATTAGCTTCTTCTTTTCCAGGAGATTGTCTCATTCATATTTGACTTCGGTTCTCACAAACATACCTTGTTCTGTACATAGGACCATGTGTTGTATTTCCATAGCTATAAGCCTGAACTTGCAAGGCGTAAAATCAAACCCAAAACCAGAACTTCTAAATGAATAGGAGTACAGAGATGAAAAAGATTATTGGTATCTATGAAAATAAGTACATGCATTGGGTGGGTGATGGCTTCCCAGTCTACAACCTGTTTTCCTATGATCGCCTAGGGCAAAGCATCAGTCCTTTCCTGTTGCTGGATTATGCGGCGCCTTACGGTTTTGCCCCAACAACTGAGCATCATGGAGAGCTATTAACTAGGATAAATCAGCTATTTATATAAGAAAGCCCATCACTCTGTTTGACTGATGGGCTCTCGCTATAAGGTTCTCTATTGATTTTTTTAATATTTGGTCACTTATTCTTGTACAGTTTATTATGTCACTCTGTTCTCATTATTGTTTAATCAGAATAGCGCTAAAATTATGCTTTGCAAAGGCCTGTATAGTGCAAAAATGGATATATAAAGGACGATCTGTATGTTTTTGTGGGTTTTGATCTAATAAAGTTTTATTTTTCATCTATTTAGCGTGTAAAATCAATTTTTGTCAAAATGTAAATGTAACCGACAAATAATTGGTCGACAAAATTCTGGCCTAAATGCTGAATCTGGTATTTTTTAATACGGCGTTTGAGCCGATGATCAGTCATAATCAAGAAAAATCATCAACTGATGGGACATAATTTTGGATATTGCAATTATTGGCAGTGGAATGGCAGGGCTTGCTGCCGCCAGAATCCTACAGGATGCTGGACATCAGGTGACTATCTTTGAGGCCCTCTCTGGTCGAGGCATGGATAGTCACAGTATTGATTTTGAAGGAGGCCTGATTGACGCGCCATTACGGGTGATGAATCCGAAGCTTTGGAAAAACACGCTCAGTCTGGCAACCTATTTAGGCATAGAAACCTTTCCAGTACGAACCTTTATGGCCTGTAGCTGGCTGTTTGAAGATAAAACCGATACATGGTTGACCACCTCGCGTAGCCGTATTGGCAATTTTCCGATTATCAACAACCGCAAGGGCATCCAGCAGTATGGCTGGCGTTTGGTCAAGGGCATGCTGCAACTCAAGACCGCCATCACCCAGTTCTTTAAGTCGGACAATCAGGACATTACCCTGGCTGAGTTCATGAATCAGTACCATATTGAGGAAGTGTTCTGGCACGGCACGGTAATGCCAGTGCTTTATACAATTTGCACCTGTCATCCAAAAACGATTGGTGAATGGCCTGCCAAACCTTTACTGGAATTTATTCGCCAGCTCACTGAGGGTGAGGCACTGTTGCGTATGAAAGGGGGCACACCTGCATTGGTGGATCGCCTAATCGCGGGAATCAGCATTTATAGTGGTTCGGCGGTTCAGAAAGTTGAAGAGCAGGGAGACAAGGTAAGGGTTGAAAATACGCTGGGCGAAAGCCAGTTATTTGACCGTGTGGTGATTGCCACCCCAACGCCTGCCATTGAGGGTTTCCTCAAGCAGCCACAATTTGCTGAAGATATTGCCCTGTTAAAACAGTTTAGGTTTGAACAGGGGGATTTGGTGATTCACACTGACCCGATTGTCATGCCTCAGCGCCGTAAGGATTGGGCAGTACTCAGTTATATGATGGACCGAAAGTTTACACGCCAGCAATTTACGGTATGGATTAATTCCATCGAACCCAGTCTGGTCGGTAAGAATGCGGTTTTCCAGACCTGGTGTCCTGTGATTGAGATTGATCCCAAGAAAATTATTTCCAAAGTGAAACTGACCCGTGCGGTGGTGGATTCGGAAACCGTGGCATTGAACAAAAAAATTCAGCAACAACACCTACAGTTGAACCGTAAGGTGTTTTACTGTGGTTCATGGTCATGTGATGGCCTGCCAATTTTAGAGTCCGCCGTGACCTCTGCCATGCATATTGCCCAAATCCTGGGTGCGCCATTGCCTTTTGTTGGGCTTAAACCCAAAGTCAAGGTGGCACCTGAACTCGGGTACTAAACATGGCGACTTTTAGACAGGCATTCATCGAAAAAGTCATTGGGCATAAATATGCAATTGATGCCAAACGGCTGGGTGATGATACATTGCTTGCCTGGAGCAATCTGGGGTATTGGCAAGGTCAACAGCATAACTATCCACTGGCATGTCAAAACCTAGCTGATCAGATCGCGGCATCTGTTCAGCTCAAGTCGACAGATCGTGTTTTAGACCTTGGTTGTGGGCAAGGTGCCAGTTTATTGCACTGGCTTAATCATTATCATATTGAACAATTGAGTGCAGTTGAATTACAGAAAGATTGCATTCAACGAATTCAAAAGGAATTGCCACAGGTGCAAAGCATCTGTGGTTCTTTTTTGAATTTAAGGCCGCTGCACTTTTTAAATTTATTTGATGTGGCCGTATGTGTTGATGCTGCGTATCACAGTGAATTGAATTTATTTCTGGATTCAGTTTCTTTTGTTTTGAATTCAAAAGGGCGAATTGCCTTTCATTATTTGATGTGGTCGGATGATTGGCAACATTGTTCCTATCTACACAAACAGCAATATTGCTATCTGTTAAAAGGTGCTGATGTGAGATGGCAGCATTTGATGGACGAGCAGCAGCTTTCTCAAATACTGGTAAAGCGTGGTTTTAAGGACATTGTCATTCAGGATTTTTCAGAGCCAGTTTTGAAAGGTTTTGCCCAATATATTGATACACGGTCACCAAGACCAAGGAACAAGGCTTTTGATTTTGCCCAACTCAAAATAGCAATGACGGCCAAGTTGTGCCAAAAACTCTATCAAGATGGTCTGGTGCGTTATGTTCAGGTGAGTGCAGTTAAAAACTAGGTAATAAAAAAGGCTTAAACCTTAAAAGTTTAAGCCTTTCTTGAATTTAATGGTGCCGACACACGGATTCGAACTGTGGACCTACTGATTACAAGTCAGTTGCTCTACCAACTGAGCTATGCCGGCAACGTGGCGTGAATTTTACATAATCTGGTTAAAAAAACAAGCGAAAAAATAAACAAATGAATTTGATAGTTTAATGGCTTTTAATTGATCAAAATCTATGGGATGAATAAAGGAATTGAACGTTTCGCCATCTCTAATGCACCACGTTCTTCAATTTTTTTTGCGCAGGCAAGAACATCTTTACCTTTGATTTGGTCAATCGGCATATCACCTAATGCAGGGAAAAGGTCTTTTTCAAATACAGACAAATCACGTAGGTAAGTTGTTTCTTTAATAACGGCTTTTCGATCTTCCATCCATTCCATGGCAAGTGATTTGAAAAGAGTACTTTCATCCATTTGCTGTAAGCGTTGGGTTTTTACGGCATTTGGGTCGATATTATTGTAAAGCTGAATACGTGCTTCATCACGAGCACGGCGAGCTTGAGCAAGGGATATTTCTGGATAGCTTCCAATGGTTAAAGTGCTTTCACGACCATTGAACCGATATTTTAAACGCCAGAATCTTCCACCCGATGGAGTGACCTCTAAATACAGTCCTTTTTCATCTGAATAACGTTTTTTCTTATCAAGTGGTTTTATCTTTCTAACTTGAGCATCCGTCAGCATTTTGAGCGATATCCGTACAGATTGGGGGACGATTATTTACATCTAATTCTTGTCCCCCAATTATCCCCCACAATATGGGGGATTGCAACGGATGAGGTCGGATTCTGTGCGGCAATAAAAAAAGCCTAAACCCTTTGGATTTAAGCTTTTCAGACATCGTCGGATGTCGTCTGAAATAATCTTGGCGGTGAGAGAGGGATTCGAACCCTCGATACGCGCAAACGTATACACACTTTCCAGGCGTGCTCCTTCAGCCACTCGGACACCTCACCAAGGTGTGCGATAGTAACCAAAAAAAAGCGAGCTGCCAAGTTGTTACAGCATAGATTTGCAGAAAAACTTTTTGGCTAGTGATAATATTGCGCTATAACGCTCTATATTGAAGACAATATATGCAAAGTACCGCAAAAAAAGCCGCATTGCCTGCGATGACGCTGGCAGCCTTAGGGGTCGTATTTGGAGACATTGGAACTAGTCCTTTGTACGCTTTGAAAGAATCCTTCCATGCTGCACATGGCCTAGGAATTCAACCTGAAAATGTATTAGGAATCTTGTCGATTATTTTTTGGTGTTTAATGCTGATTATTAGTATTAAATACATCGCGATTGTTATGCGTGCGGATAACAATGGTGAAGGTGGAATCATGGCTCTACTTGCTTTGAATCTACGCAAAGCAAAAATATCCGATAGTAAGAAGATTTATTTAATTGCGATTGGTTTTGTTGGGGCATCGCTATTTTTTGGTGACGGTATTATTACGCCTGCAATCTCAGTACTTTCCGCTGTTGAAGGTCTATCAATTGCAACCAATGTACTTGATCCGTTTATTGTGCCAATTGCAATCGTGATTGTAACGACATTATTTTTAATGCAAAAACATGGAACCGCGTTTGTTGGTAAATTTTTTGGGCCAATTACGCTACTCTGGTTTTTGTCATTGGGGATCTTGGGTGTCATTAGCGTCGTGCAAACACCAATCGTACTCGGTATGGTTAGTCCTCATTGGGCAATTCAGTTTATTTTCACTCATCCTGTACAAGCATTTTTTATTATGGGTGCTGTTGTTCTGACGGTCACAGGTGGTGAAGCCTTATATGCAGATATGGGGCATTTTGGACCGCGTCCAATTCGTTTCGGTTGGTTTAGTGTCGTTTTGCCTTGCCTTGTATTAAATTATGCTGGACAAGGTGCGCTGTTACTTCGCAATCCTGCGGCGATTGAAAATCCATTCTATTTACTAGTCCCAAGTTGGGCTTTGTACCCAATGATTATCTTGGCAACGATGGCAGCTGTGATTGCATCACAGGCCGTTATTTCTGGGGTTTTCTCTTTAGCTCGTCAAGCAATCCAATTGGGTTATTTACCACGTTTAGGCATTAAACATACTTCTGATTCTGAAGAAGGACAAATTTATGTGCCATTTCTGAATTGGTTATTGCTGATCTCGATTGTCATCTTAATTTTAATTTTTAAAACCAGCTCAAACCTTGCAAGTGCTTATGGCTTGGCTGTGACCTTAACCATGTTATGTGACACAATTTTGGTTGCTGTATTCATATACTATGCATGGAAATGGAGCTTACCAAAAGTGATGCTGTTGATTATTCCATTCTTCATTTTGGAATCCGTACTGGTCGCAGCAGCATCATTAAAAATGTTCTCAGGTGGTTGGGTACCGTTATTGATCGGTGCAGTCGCGGTTATGATCCTGATGACGTGGAAACGTGGGCGTGAGCTTACTTTTGCTAAGCTTGAACACGACACCCTATCACTCGATTTATTTGTGAAAAGTATTGGGGACAATGTTCATCGGGTACCTGGCGATGCAGTCTTTTTAACTGGAACGCCTAATGTTGTTCCGCATGCGATGCTACATAATATTAAGCACAATAAAGTACTACATGAGCGTAATATTTTAGTCACGGTTGTGATTGAAGATGTCCCATTTGTTCCTCAAGAGGAGCGAATTAGTGTTGAAACGTTGAATGAACATTTCTATCGCATCAAAATTTTCTACGGTTTTAAAGATGAACCTAATGTGCCAAAAGCCTTGATTCAAGCTTACGAAGAATTAGGCTTTGAATACGATTTGATGCAAATTAGCTTCTTTATTTCACGCGACCGCATTGTGCATACGGTGGGGGATGGCATGTCGCCGTGGCGTGAGAAGCTGTTTATTTCAATGCAGCGTAATACCAGTCCTGTGAGTGACTTCTACCAGATTCCGACCAACCGTGTGGTGGAGCTGGGCAGTCAAATCGAAATCTAGTGAAAATACAAATAAAAATGGCACTTTCGAGTGCCTTTTTTATTGCCTGCTGATCAAGTGAACAGTTTTGCGACATAAAATGTCGTTCTAAGCGGTAGCGCGATATACAGCATGTCCCTGAATTGTTAAGCTTCGCGTTCATGTTGATCTTGATGTGGTTATGGCAAAGAAAACAACCAAAAAGGCTAAAACTCAAGCTCATTTTTTGAGCCAAAATATTGGAAAGATTCTGCTCGCCCTAGTTGCAACGGGAAGTTTTGCCATCGCATTTGGCAGTGAAAAAATTGCCAAACTTCTTCCTGTCTCAGGCGGCAACAGTGGATGCCTAAAACAGTTCTACCGTGATGTGCCACCGATACTCAACAGGGAAAGCCTGAAAAAAGACAGTTATGCACTGTGCTTTAACGGCTTCAATGTGATGTATTCAGGTGTGTCCAAAACGCCGCTATGGTCAGCCGAATACCTGACACCTGAGCGTTTAAGCATTAAGATCAAGCGTGAAGACAATTTCCATGAGGAAACACGGGTGCAGCTTGCGCATCGTGCTTTGTTATCGGACTATCGTGGTTCTGGTTATGATCGTGGGCATATGGTACCCAACGGTGATATGAACAATACCGCAGCGCAGCAGGATAGCTTTTCTTTAGCCAATATGGTGCCACAAGCACCCAAGAATAATCAGGAAGTCTGGCGTAAATTAGAAGAAGCGGTACGTTCTATTGTGACTAAACAGCATAAAGATGCTTATGTTATTACGGGACCGATCTTTGAAGCGAAGCGTTTAAAAACCATTGGCAATGGCGTAATAGTCCCTACGGCTGTATACAAAGCCGTGTATTTACCCAAACAGGGCATTATTGGTGCGTATTATGCGCCGAATAATGATTCGCTACAGGTTAAAGTCGTGAGCGTGTGCTATCTAGAAGAAAAACTAGGGATTAATTTATTCCCGCAGCTTACAGAACAACAAAAGCGTAATATTTATCAATTACCGACATCAGCACAACAGGTTAAAGCCAATAAAGACATTAACTATGTCAAATGGGATGGGCAAAGTCAGTGTGCAGAAGAGGCAACAACAGAAAGTATTCAAGCTCAACAACAGCAATTTGCTTCAGGGCAATCACAGTCCACTGAAAGTAAGTTACCGCAAGTAGATGAAGAAACCAAACAGGCTTTAATCAAGCAATTGATTGAAGCATTGGTTCAGTTTTTTTTACAATTATTGCGATAATATCGCAGCTATCCTAAAGTGATTATGCTTAACTCAAATAGGGTAAAACAGAAAAGAACAATGAGAGGAAAAGATGTTTAAACCTTTTGAACAGGGCGATCAGTCTTCGGCAATTTACGATCTGACTTTGGAAAATCAAGTGGACTGTGTCAGTTTATATGGCAACTTACAAATTACCAAAGATCAAGCAGGTTTGAAAACAGCCAAAGCATTACAAAGTTTTATCAATGATGTGGTGGCAGCATTAGAAAAACAAAGCTTACCTGAACAGATTGAACGAAAGCTTGAGCGAGAAATTGAAAACCCATTTTTGTAAATGAAAACAGCCTTTTCAAAAGGCTGTTTTTTTATGGGAATGTGAGCTTAGCTTTTCTCGTTGCCGACCACTTTATAAATAAGCGCTCCAATGATTGCCCCAATAATAGGCGCAACCCAGAATAACCATAATTGGCTTAGTGCTGCAGTTTCAGCAAAAAGCGCCACCGCTGTACTACGTGCAGGGTTTACCGATGTATTGGTTACAGGGATGCTAATTAAGTGAATCAATGTTAATGCTAAACCGATAGCAATCGGTGCAAAACCAGCAGGCGCACGACGATCAGTTGATCCTAAAATCACAATCAGGAAAAATGCGGTCAGTACCACTTCAATTAAAAGAGCGGAGACCATAGAAAAATGGTTAGGTGATAAATCCCCATAGCCATTACTTGCAAAGCCGCCAGTACCAGCAAAGCCTGCTTGACCTTGCACAATAATGTAAAGTACTAAGGCTGCGATTGTTCCACCAATCACTTGAGAAATAATATAAGGTGCTAATTCTTTGGCTTCAAAGCGTCCACCAACCCATAAGCCTACACTGACAGCAGGGTTAAAGTGACCCCCTGAAATATGACCAAATGCATAAGCACCCGTTAAAACAGTTAGACCAAAAGCAAGTGCTACACCTAAGAAGCCGATCCCAAGCTCTGGAAATGCGGCGGCAAGCACAGCGCTACCACAACCACCAAAAACTAGCCAAAAGGTCCCCAGAAATTCTGCTAAATATTTGTTCATTGTTATCACCCGATTCGTTATAAAAATAAAAAAGTATGCATCCAAGAATTTATTATGGATATATTTAAGCTCTATGAATAAATGTGAATTAATTCACAAAACTGCATACGCTCTTTTATAAATGCTGTAAAAAAAATGATCTGTTGTGAAAGCGTTAGTTTGTCTCTAGTTTTATTAAGAATTGTAAGTTGTGTTGTTGTTTCGCCACTGCTGCGGGGTTTGATTTGTCCAAATTTTAAATGCACGTTGAAAAGCACTTTGTTCAGAATAGCAAAGTAGCAATGCGATTTCTTGTAGGCTCAGATGCGGATCTTTTAAGTATTCGGTTGCCAACATAAAGCGAATCTGTTGTACCCGTTCCTGAAAGGTGGTGTTTTGCTGTTGTAAGTGACGTTGTAATTGTCTTACCGATAACCCTAATTTTTCGGCAATAAAATCGATTTGATATTGGTTTTTCTGTAATCCTGTCAAAATGGCATGTTGCAGACGTTGATCAAGTTGAGTGGAATTTGGCAGCTTGTCCAATAATGCTTGGGCTTGTTGTAATAACAGTTGTTGTAAGGTGTGATCACCTGTTTTTAATGGTTTAAAGGCTTCAGTAACGGGTAGGAGTAGTTGGGTTTTTGGCTGATCAAATCGGACTTTACAGCGAAAATATTGCTCATAAACGCTGATATTCTTCGGTGCAACATTCACAAAATGGACTTCATGCAGATTGATGTTTTCACCTGACATAAATAACTTGAGGAATTGCACCATTAAGGCAATTGCAATTTCATCCGTTAACTGGGTTGGGTGGGGTTCTGGAGCTTCCCAACGGATTGAAGCATAAGGATGATTAAATTCCACCACCAAGGGACTGCCATCATAAATCAGACGATGAAAATCATGATAACGTGCCAATGCTTCACCCAAATTTTCACAAGAAAGTGCGAGGTAAGCAATAATCCCTAAATGTTTGGGTTGTACGTATTCTGCAATTTCTAAGCCCAAACCTGTCTTTGCGTGCAAGTGATTGAGGTCTTCAAGTAGGTCTCGCCAAATCACATAATCAAAGCGTTCCAGATTTTGAACTTGTTGTAATTGTTCAGGAACAGCAATATGTTGTGCTTCACAATAGGCTTTTAATAAATGCCCCAATCCCCCATAAACAGAGCCTGTATAGTTCTTGAGTTGAGACATCCTGTCTATCCTTATTCTGTCGTGTTTTGTCAATATAAATATATCGCATCGTCAATACTTCGCCTACAAAAATTTATATCTTTAATAAAAATAAGGAAACATTTGGAGAAAGCCATGTTAAAGGGTTTTATTGCGGGTTTGGCTGTTGCAAACGCATTTGAATGGTTTGCTCATAAATATCTATTACATGGGGTACACCGTAAAGGCAAGCCACGTTTCAGTCCAACGCCAAAACAGATGGAATCGCATTGGGCACATCACCGTGAAGTCCGTAAACAGGGCTTTTCTGATGACTGTTATGCTGAGGGGCTGGATAACTGGCGTACCCGTAACGAACTGATAGCACTGGCTGCGGTTGCAACCGTGTCGAGTGCGGCAGCCTATCCATTCTCCAAAGGGATGGCGCTGTCATTCTGGTATTGTGCAGGTAATTATTATTATGTGCATCGCCGTTCTCATTTAGAGCCAGAATGGGCAAAAAAACGTATTCCCTGGCATTATGATCATCACATGAACTCAAATCAGGATGCCAACTGGGGGGTTACCCGTCCGTGGTTTGACTACATCATGGGAACCCGTGTGGTGTCCTCGGCGGACCTGAAAGAGGCCAATCCTCTTGGGCTGCCATTGCCAGAGTCTATTTCCAAGGCTTTAGGCAACGCAATTGAATCGGTTTTTCCAGCAAAGTGGGTGGAGCACAAGCCAAAACTGGTGCAGCCTGTTGTAGTTGAGGAAGAACAAACAGAATCGGTGGCTTAACACCAGATTGACAACTGCTAAAGAGACGTTGCCATTTTGACATTTATAACTACAGGACAGGAGGGCTTGTCGTGAATTGTCAATAAAATGAGTTTTTAATGTCAATATTTTTGTTCATTTTATAGCTATTTTGATTCAAGCATTTGAAATGCACAGAATTTTCAAAATGACAAAATTCACGTTTACCCTCTAGCGTTGTATAAACGCAGTTTCCATACCTTGCTTAGGCAAGGTATTTTTTTGCCTACTCGTTTTGCAGGCTTAAACCTGTGAGCAGGTGACGTTCATCACTATCTTTAGATTTTAGTGAATATTGAAAACAGAAAAAACATGCAACTTGCAAAAGTAAAAATAACAGTCCAGAGTAAAGTATCATACTTATTTTTATTCTTTTAAAAATTAAGGCGTAACCCAAAACCCAGCTACGCCTATGATAGGGCTTACAAACGCATTTCAATGCCTTGTTCAGCCAGATATTGTTTGGCTTCTGGAATGGTGTGCTGACCAAAGTGGAAAATAGATGCTGCTAATACGGCATCCGCACCGCCTTTTAATATCCCATCCGCTAAATGCTGTAGGCTTCCAACACCACCTGAAGCAATGGTTGGAATGCTGACACGATCATTGATTTGACGCATTAAGGCGATGTCATAACCTGCTTTGGTTCCATCGGCATCCATACTGGTTACCAGCAGTTCGCCCGCACCGAAGTCCGCCATTTTGACAGCCCATTCAATCGCATCAATCCCAGTCGGTTTACGACCGCCGTGGGTAAAGATTTCCCACTTATTCTCACCTGTTTTTTTTGCATCAATGGCAACCACGATACATTGTGCGCCAAAACGCTGTGAGGCTTCCTGCACAAACTCAGGGGTAAACACCGCAGCCGAGTTGATGCTAACCTTGTCGGCACCTGCGTTCAGTAGTAAACGGATGTCCTCAACCTTACGCACGCCACCCCCCACAGTTAAAGGCACGAACACGCTTTCCGCCATCCGCTCCACCGTACGGTAGGTGGTGTCCCGTCCATGATGGGTAGCAGTAATATCTAAAAAGGTAATTTCATCGGCGCCTTGTTCATTATAGCGACGTGCAACCTCAACAGGGTCACCTGCGTCACGAATATCAAGGAATTGAACGCCTTTAACGACTCGGCCATTATCAACATCCAAGCAAGGGATAATACGTTTTGCGAGCATAAAATTTTCCAAAAAATCGCCAAGAGAGAAAGGAGACCGACTCTGGTGCTACACCTTCATGGAGGGAACGGGTATTCTATCAAAATCAGAGTGATATTTTGCAGGTTTTCCATGTCGGTTTATACCCCGTTGAGTTTAGAGGAAGTGCAGGCATTTGCCGAGCCTTATGGTTTGGCGGTGATTGACCTGATTCCAATCCAGGGCGGTATTCAAAACACCAACTTTTTTTTGGTGGATCATACACAGAAACAGTATGTTTTAACGGTTTTTGAAGAACTGGATGCCGAGGGAGCGGCTGAATTGGTGCCCGTGCTGGACTGTTTGGGGCAGGCAGGCGTACCTGTCGCGGTGCCGTTGAAACATCACGGTCAGGCTATCCATAGCATTGCAGGCAAACCTGCCCAGATTGCGCCACGCTTAATGGGTGAGCATCCTGAGCAGGCCAGCATTGAGCAGGTGCAGGCGATTGCGCAGGCGCAGGCCAAACTGCATCTGGCCTTGCAGGATTTTCCATTACAACGTGATTTTAATCGCAATCATGCCTATTGGTCAGAGGTTGCCAGCCAACTACGCTCCAAGATGCCCCTAGCAGACCAACAACTTTTAGATCAGGTATTTCAGCTATTTGAGGTGATTAGTCAGGAATATCCAGATCGGCCAACAGGCTTTATTCACTCAGATTTATTTCGGGATAACACCCTGTTTGAGGGCAGTCAACTCAACGGTATCCTCGATTTTTATGAGCTCAACCAAGATGAATGGCTGTTTGATATTGCCATTAGCATCAATGATTTCTGTACCAGTTATCCGCAGGCACATTTGGATATGGAAAAAGCAGAGACATTCCTCACCGCCTATCAACAAGTGCGCCCACTGACACAAGATGAGTTAGCTTGTTTAGATATTTTCTTAGCAATGGCGGCCTGCCGTTTTTGGTGTATGCGTTTGCAGGTCGCACAGAAGAATGCTGAGCAGGGGCGCACAGGGGAGGATATTTTGCAAAAAGACCCGATAGAAATGCGTATGATGCTACAAGACCGTTTACAACAAGTGTTAGGTTTAGGATAGGAATATGCGAGATCAAGGACGTTTGGTGGAATGGTTTGATGATAGGGGCTATGGATTTATACAACCCAATGATGCACATAAGCAGCGTGTGTTCCTGCACATCAAGGACTTTGCCCGTACAGGGCCACGCCCGATAGTGGGCTGTGCGCTGGAATATACCGTGATTCTGGATGAGCGGGGTCGTTATCGCGCTCAGCAAGCAACTTATTTAAAAGCATCACAGGTGCTTGAGCATCGGGCTGAACCAGCTCTGCCAAAACAGTCTAAAGCGTGGTCACCGATGCAGATTGGTATCATCATTTATATTGTATTTATGCTGGTTGCAGGTTTTAGCAAGTTGCTACCACCTTATACGCTACTGTTTGTCAGCCTGATGAATGTCCTGAGCTATTGGCTGTATGCACAGGATAAAGAAGCGGCACAATTGGGGAATCGACGTATTCCAGAGCAGACTTTGCATATCGTGGATTCTTTAGGTGGTTGGTGTGGAGGGTGGCTTGCACAACAAAAATTGCGACATAAAACACAAAAGCAACCATTCCGTAAGATTTATTTCTGTACCATAGCTTTTCATATACTGTTGATATGCTGGTTAATTTCGCCCCTTAATGTCTTTTATTGAGGGCGTTTCTGGAGATAAATAAAAATGAATTATTCCGTTGATCAAGACCCGAACCGTACTTTAACGCTGGTTCTTTATGTACTTTATATTATTGCGATTTTTTCTGGTGGTTTATTGGCGGTCATTGCGCTCATTATTAACTATGTCAAGCGTGGTGATGTGCGTGGCTCAATCTTTGAAAGCCACTTTACCTGGCAGATCCGTACATTCTGGTGGTATCTGGCCTGGAACATCATCGCCTTTATTCCATTCTTCTTCCTATTCTTTACAGGGGACAATGCCAATGCATTTGCTGGCGTTGCACTTTCAGGTACTGTATTTTGTGTACTGGTGATTTTTGCCGCGTGGGTCTGGATTGTTTATCGGGCAATTCGTGGTTTAATCGCACTGAATGATAATAAACCCATGTACCAATAAAATAGGATAAAGCATGATTATTGAGCATGTGCATTCGTGTATGTTAATGAAAAAGAAAGAGGCATCAGCAGCATAGAGCGCTTTTTAGCGCTCTTTTTGTTTAGGCTTGTTCCATTTTAACTCACTGACCAATACCCCGAGAACCACCATTAAACCTCCCAGCAAGGCCAGTAAAGGCAGTCGCTCACCCGCAATCCGCCCAAATAAGCCTGCCCAGACAGGTTCACCTGCATAGATGATCGCGGCACGGGTTGGATCAACCATTCGCTGTGCCCAGTTCATCACGAACTGAATCAGGGCACTGGCTAAACCTAGGATCACAGCAATCAGTAGCAGTGTCCATGAAAATTCAGGAATCTTGTGTTCACCCACCATCGGCATACTGGCAAAGGAGAGGATTGAGGCAACGGCAAGCTGAACCACCGTAACCCGCCTGAGATTGACCTTTCCAGCAAAATAACCAATCAAGATAATTTCCAGTGCAATCACAAAGGCGCAGATCAGGGTCAGCACCTGCCCGTAATTGAGGTGAATACCTGAGAAACCATTTCCCGTTAAAAATACCAGACCTGTAAATGCCAGTGCTGTGCCCACCCAGGTCATTAAACTGGGGCGTTTCTGGAAAATAACCCACATCAGGATGGGTACCAGTGGAACGTACAGGGCAGTAAGAAAGGCCGATTCACTGCTGAGAATGGTCTGTAGGGCAATGGTTTGTGTGCCATAACCAATTGCGATGACCACACCAATTGCGGTGCCTGCCAGTGTTTCCTTTAGGGTTAACCCGCGAATGGAATTGATTGAGATCAGTAGGATGGCCAAGGCCGCGACAGCAAAACGACAGCCGACAAAAAACATCGGGCTACTAAAATTCAGGGCGTATTGCACTGCCAGAAATGTGCTGCCCCAGATCATGGTAATAAAAATAAGCGCAAACTGGGCAGCTCTGGGAGAGGAGGCGAGATGGGTTGGCATGGTGTAAAAACAGTAAAAATCAACTTTATATTGTGTATAAACTGATAGCGTCTATGCAAGAGAAATCATCTGTTCCAGTATGGATCAGGCAATTTATTCAACTCACAAATAAAAAAAGAGCCTGACCGCTCTTCTTTTAGTGCTTTGTTTAGAGGCGATCTTCATCCAGTAATAACTGAGCCTCACGCAGATTCAAGGTACCCTCATAAATTGCACGGCCTGTAATTGCGCCTAAAATACCTTTCTGGCCTTTCAGGTTGCGGACATCATCAAGGTTGGTCACGCCGCCTGAAGCAATCACAGGTAGGCCTGAGTATTCCGCTAAACTCACGGTTTGCTCGACATTTACGCCCTGCATCATGCCATCGCGTGCGATGTCGGTATACACGATGCTGGAAACGCCTGCATCAGCGAAACGCCTGGCCAGATCAGTTGCCTTGACATCGGTTACATTTGCCCAGCCATCGGTTGCGACCATACCATTGATGGCATCAATACCAACAATGATATGACCTGCAAAGCGTTTGCATGCCTCTTCCACAAACTCAGGCTCTTTCACCGCTTTGGTGCCAATAATCACAAATGACACGCCAGCCTCTAAATAATGCTCGATGGTTTCAAGGGAGCGGATACCGCCACCGATCTGGATTGGAAGCTCAGGCTGTGCGCGGGCAATCGCCTCAACCACAGGTTTATGAATTGGCGTACCTGCGAAAGCACCATTCAAATCCACTAAATGTAAACGACGTGCGCCTTCATCCACCCAGTGTTGTGCAGTTGCGACAGGATCATCAGAGAAAACGGTATCGTCTTCCATACGTCCTTGTTTTAAACGAACACATTTACCATCTTTCAGGTCAATTGCAGGGATGATTAGCATGCTTTCGCTCCTAGCGTCATCATAAAGTTTAAATTGGCTACATATTAGCAAAGTATTGGGCGATCTCTAAGTCTTGGATACTGAATCATCCAGTATTCTATTAACTTGTTGCTGGAGTTGTGGGCTGAGTAACTGCTGTGTATAAAGATGGCCAAAGATCAGCAGGGCTGCATAGGCATCTGCCGCCGCATAGGGGATTTGTTTGTTGCTACATTTTCCATTTTCATTGAAACTTGATTGATGGGTGAAGCTTAAACACTTTTGCACATATGAAAAAGCCAAGTGAGAAAACTTGGCTTTTTGACCATGTAACGTGATTTATTCAACACATTGTTGCTGTTCCATTGATATTTGATTTAACTTAAATTTTCCATTCCACAAAGTTTTTTAACAGCTGCAAACCAGCGGTATGACTTTTCTCTGGATGGAACTGGGTTGCGAACATATTGTCCTTATGAATGGCGGTACAGAAGTTCACGCCATAATCACAGGTTGCCGCCGTTATCGCTGAATCTTTTGGCTCAACATAATAGCTATGCACAAAATAGAAACGTGCGTCCTGCTCAATGTTGTTCCACATCGGATGATCTGGATCAAGCTGGTGAACCTGATTCCAGCCCATGTGTGGTACTTTTAAATGTGGAATTTCAGGGAAGTGTTTCACTACACCATCAAAAATACCGAGTGCATCCACGCCACCATTTTCTTCCGAACTTTGCAGTAGGGCTTGCATGCCAACACAAATCGCAAGAACAGGTTTATTGAAAGCTGCCTGACGCACCACCTCATCAATGCCTGCCTCATGCATACCCTGCATACAGTCACGCATTGCACCAACACCTGGAAAAACAATCTTATCCGCTTTGGCAATCAGCTTTGCATCATTGGTGACATCAACCGTTGCACCCACATGCTCCAGCGCTTTTGCCGCAGAGTGCAGGTTGCCCATACCATAGTCAAGTAATGCAATGCGAGTCATTACAGACTCCCTTTGGTAGATGCAATGGTATTTTCGGCACGTGGATCGATTTCACAGGCCATACGCAATGCGCGAGCCAATGCCTTAAACACACTTTCGATCTGGTGATGGCTATTCTTACCCTTTAGATTGTCGATATGCAGGGTCATTAACGCATGGTTGACAAAACCTTGGAAAAACTCAGAGAACAAATCGACATCAAACGTGCCGATACGAGCGCGAGTGAATGGAATATCCATAAATAAACCTGGACGACCAGATAGATCAACAACAACACGAGACAGTGCCTCATCGAGTGGCGCATAAAAATGCCCATAACGACGCAAGCCCTTTTTATCACCTAAAGCTTGCGCAAAGGCTTGTCCCAGCGTGATTCCACAGTCTTCTACGGTGTGGTGATCATCAATTTCAAGGTCACCATCGCAATGAATGTCGATATCAAATAGACCATGGCGCTTGATTTGATCAATCATATGGTCTAAAAATGGAACTCCAGTGTTGAGGGTGCCTTGACCAGTACCATCGAGATTGAGACGAACTCGAATTTTGGTTTCGTTGGTATTTCTTACCACTTCACTGATACGTTGCGTCATGGACACGTTCCTCAAAAAACGTCAAAAATGATTGAATTAAAAACCGATAGTTTCGCTGTCACGAAAAAGTGACAGCATCATAGTTTGCTCAGGAGGGTTAATCAATGCCTATTACCGTACATGCTTACCGTTCTCTAGATAATCTAGGGATTCGTACCCAGCTAGAGCGACTTTATGACACCAGCCCAGAGTTTGGTGATGGGCAAGATGCCATGCAGCAACTTGAACAAGACCTGCAACAATATACCACAGTTTACACCGCTGAATTTAACAGCAAAATTATAGGCGCAATTTGGTCAACAGGACAAGGCGAAAGTCGAGTACTAGAATATGTTGTAGTTCACCCTGCCAATCGTGGACGCGGCGTGGCGGAGCGTCTGGTTGAGGAGGTTTGCCGCATTGAAGAGGAGCAGGGCGTGAAGCAGTTTGAGCCAGGCTGTGGCGCGATTCACCGTTGCCTGTCGCATCTAGGCAAGATCTAGCTGAAAATAGATTCCTGTTCAGTATTGTAGCAAAATTAAACAGTTAATAGAAAAATCCACAAATTGACTTGACGGATTTTGACAAACATTGTTTAATATGCCCACTTTGGCGCGATAGCTCAGTCGGTAGAGCAACGGATTGAAAATCCGTGTGTCCCCAGTTCGATCCTGGGTCCCGCCACCATGAATTTGAAATTTCAATCCCTGATCCCATCAGGGATTTTTTTTGCCTGGGGTTTTTGTGTGAAAAATCGTCATTTAAAACAAAAGCTCAGGATAGTTATTGACTATTTGCCTGATATGCGGCTTAATACACGCCATTGGCGCGATAGCTCAGTCGGTAGAGCAACGGATTGAAAATCCGTGTGTCCCCAGTTCGATCCTGGGTCCCGCCACCATATTCAAAAAGCCCCAAACAAAAGTTTGGGGCTTTTTTTATAATCTAAGAGTGACAATAAAAAGCCAGCTTTCAAGCTGGCAATTATTCTATTGACTTAATGATAAATTAAGCCGATTTAGCAACCTCAATATTGCTAACCAGCATATGGCCTGTTTCTTCAAAGTTTGCATGCCAGGACAGGGCTTCACGAAGCAGGTGAGGTGTATGTCCACCACGTTCACAGGCACGCTCAAAATAGTCCTGAAGTGCGTTACGGTAAAGCGGATGTACACAATTCTCAATGATCACTTTGGCACGTTCACGAGGTGCCAGACCACGTAAATCTGCTAAACCAATTTCAGTGACCAAAATATCAACATCATGCTCATTGTGGTCAACATGGCTGACCATTGGCACGATAGATGAAATATCACCGCCCTTGGCAATCGACTTGGTCACGAAGATGGCCAGATGTGCATTACGGGCAAAGTCACCTGAACCGCCGATCCCATTCATCATTTTAGTGCCGCAAACGTGTGTTGAGTTCACATTGCCGTAGATATCAAACTCAAGTGCGGTATTGATACCAATGATGCCTAAACGGCGAACCAGTTCAGGGTGGTTGGACATTTCCTGTGTACGCAACACCAGCTTGTCACGATATGCTTCAATATTGCCAAACACCTTTTCGCCATATTTCTGTGACAGGGTGATGGAGCAGCCTGACGCAAATTTCATTTTTCCAGCATCAATCAATTCAAAAGTACAGTCCTGCAATACTTCTGAATACATCACCAAGTCTTCAAAAGGAGAATCTTTTAAACCTGTTAGTACCGCATTGGCAATCGAACCAATACCTGCCTGTAAAGGTCCCAGGTTTTTCGGTAAACGACCCTCAGCCACTTCTTTTTCAAAAAAGGCGATCAGGTGATTGGCAATTCCTTGCGTCTCGTCATCTGGCGGGGTGACGGTTGATGGCGAATCCAGCAGGGTGTCATTGAATACAATACCGACAATTTTGGCAGGGTCGATATTGATGGCTGTACTTCCCATACGCTCATCCACCTTGGTTAATGGAATTGGCTGGCGTGTTGGGCGATAGGTTGGAATGTAGATGTCATGCAGGCCTTCAAAGGCGATGCTGGTGTTGGTATTGATTTCAACAATAACTTTTTCAGCAAAAATCGCAAAGCTGGCCGAGTTGCCCACCGATGTGGTTGGAATGATGCCACCGTCTTCAGTAATCGCCACCGCCTCAATCACCGCAATATCTGGTTTTTTAAGTTGCAGATTACGCATGTGCTCCACAGTTTCAGACAGGTGCTGGTCAACAAACATCACTTCGCCGTTGTTGATGGCGCGGCGCAGGGTGTTGTCCACCTGGAAAGGCATACGACGTGCCAATACACCTGCCTCAGTGAGCTGTTTATCGAGGTCGTTACCTAGACTTGCACCTGTAATTAACGTGATTTTTAACGGATTTTTCTTGGCACGTTCAGCAAGTGCCTGAGGAACGGCTTTCGCTTCGCCTGCACGGGTAAAACCACTCATACCCACCGTCATGTCATTTTCAATAAAGCTGGCAGCCTGCTCGGCACTCATTACTTTGTCATGCAGTGAGGCAAGGCGAATACGATCTAGAGACATCATCCATTCTCAATTTTGATTTTCATTGGATATGGATTTTAGCGCTAAAACTGGAAAAGTGAATTGAACTACGGCTAAGGTCTAATAGGTGAAATGGAGGATAATTTTATTGCTAAAAAGCAAGGTGTATTGGCGGTCATGCCGATGTCTAGAAATGACCGCTCAGGGTTTGCTTGATCTTGTCGATGGTATTGCTATGTGATTCATCTTCGGGTGTGGGAATAGGTAGGGAAATCACCACTTCCAGACCGCCTTGTTCTCGGTTACGAATGTTGATCTGTCCATGATGGATATCCACAATACGTTTCACAATGGCAAGGCCCAGACCACTTCCCTGAATGGTACGTGCGGAATTGCCACGTACAAAAGGTTGCATCAGTTCCTCTACCTGATCGGGCGGGATGCCCTCACCATGATCTGCAACAGTAATTAAAATATACTGGTCGACATGACTGGCAGACAGTTCGATGGGTTCGGCACCATAACGCTTGGCATTATTGATCAGGTTGGCAATCAGGCGCTTGAGTGACAGACTGCGTGCAGGAATCACGGGAAGTTCCTGTGCCTCAAAACGGATGTCCAGCGGCTTGAACTGCACCACCAGTTCTTGCAGCAAGCTGTTGATATTGGTATCTGTCAGCTCCTCATCCGAACCATCTCGCATATAGGAAATAAACTGATTCAGGATGGCATCCATATCATCCACATCATAAATCAGCCCCTCACGGAAAAACTCATCAGGCAGCATTTCCGCGGTCAGGCGAATACGGGTTAATGGAGTGCGCAAATCGTGGGAGATGCCCGCCAGCATGATCTGTCGATCACGCTCGGTTTGCTCCAGTGTATATACCATGTGGTTAAAGGCCTGATTGACCTGACGGATTTCCAGTGGTCCGTGGTTGGTATCCAGATAGGGGGCCTTGCCTGTTTTACTGTAGTTGTTGGCTGCATTCTGTAGACGGCGCAAGGGGCGGTTCATCTGCCGCACCAAGATCAGGATAATAGCGGAGGACAGGATCGGCACACCAAACAGCCATGATGCAATCAGTTCAACACTGTAGTTGGTGTAAGTCTTGAGGGGTTCCCTGACCCAGTTGCCATTCATTTCAGGTGTCTGAATCCAGATACGTGGAATCGGCTTGAATTTAAAATAAACGGTAACTTTCTCGACGCCCAGCTCTTTGGCAAGCTTTTTCTCAATTTGATTGGTGAAAAATTCAGCCAGAAATTTATTTTCTAATTTTGGAAATTCTGCTGGATCGGTGACATATTCAATTCCAATACGGTTTTTTAGCCATGTGTCGATATCGACTTCATTATCACGGTGTAGGATGCGAATGTCAGGATTGTTGACCAGTTCCAGCTCAATGGCCAGATAGCGTGCATGCTGTTGCAGTTCAGGAAGATAGAGGGTTCGCCAAAAGAACCACAAGGACATGAATAGGCTAAAGAACACCGTAAACAGTACCAGTACGGTGGTACGCATTGCGGCAGACCGTGGCTTGATCTTGTCTAAAAAACGTTCCCAGTGGGTCCGTGGCTTTTCAGAGTAGGTCTCAAAGTCGGTAAATTCTTGTGGATCAATCGGTTCAAGCTTCAAGGTTGAGTTTCCCGCACTTACTCAGCACCATCTGGAACAAAAACGTAGCCCACGCCCCAAACGGTCTGGATGTAGCGGGCACGGGCAGGATTGTCCTCAATTAAGCGGCGTAAACGGGAAACCTGTACGTCAATCGAGCGTTCCATCGCACCCCATTCACGGCCACGTGCTAAATTCATTAATTTATCACGCGTTAATGGTTCACGTGGATGTTGAACTAAGGCTTTGAGTACAGCAAACTCACCTGTGGTTAATGTGACCACCTGTCCCTCACGGGTTAAAGTACGTGTAGACAAATCCAGTGCCCACGGCCCAAAACTGACCACTTCAACCTGCTGGCTTGGCGCGCCTGGCACCTCGCGAACCTGACGGCGCAGTACCGCACGGATACGGGCCAACAGTTCATTCGGGTTGAATGGCTTTGGCAGATAGTCATCTGCACCTGCTTCCAGACCTGCAATACGGTCAGAGTCACTGCCACGTGCGGTCAGCATGATGATTGGGGTGTCGATATTAGATTGACGTAAACGACGGCAAATACTTAAACCATCTTCAACAGGCAACATAAAATCTAAAACGATAAGCGAAAATAATTCACGTTGTAGTAAACGATCCATCTGCGTTGCATCATGCGCGGTTTTTACCACAAAGCCCTTGTCTTCAAGAAAACGTTGTAACAGTGTACGCAAGCGCACATCATCATCGACGACTAGGATGCGTTCGACCCGATCGGTTTCATGGTGTACGGTTTCCGTTGATTCGGCAGGTACAACTAAACTCATGATGTGCTCCTTTTATCGTTTATTGTCATCGTCTTTATGCAATGCGATTGTGAAATGTCAATAGACCCTGAAGTATACGATTCATTGCACAGTTTTGGCTATGTTATAAAGCAACAAATATTGCCAATAAAATCAAGAGATAGATACCAAATATATACAGGAAAAATGATGACAATCAACCTATTTTTTAATATTTAGCCTAAAAAACGCCGTTATTTTAGAAACATTGACGGATTTGCAAAAACTACTGATTAAATATTCAAAAAAACAATAGTGGATTTTATAGCCATGAACTTTATAATCAGTGCTTTTAGACTTAACCCTTGTGGAATCAATCACGATGACTGACTTAGTTCAGCAGTTGGCAAATGAACTTGCCGTACGTCCAAACCAAGTAGAAGCTGCTATTCGTTTAATTGATGAAGGCGCCAGTGTTCCCTTTATTGCACGTTACCGTAAAGAGGTCACGCAAGGCTTGGACGATACCCAATTACGTCAACTTGATACACGTTTGACTTACTTACGTGATTTATACGAACGTCGTGAGAAAGTGATCCAGTCTTTACAAGAACAAGATAAATTAAGTGATGATTTATTGGCGCGTGTCAATGCCGCAGAAACCAAGAACGCACTGGAAGAAATTTACGCACCTTACCGTCCAAAACGGACCAGCAAATCATTTAAGGCAAAAGAGGCGGGTTTAGGACCAATTGCTGAAAAAATTATTGCAGATCAAATTGATCCAACTGAGGCATTGGCTGGTTTTAGCCATGAAGATTATCCAGATGTAGAAAGCCAGCTTGATGCAATCCAGCATATTCTGATTGATGACTGGGCGCAAAACATTGCATTAACCACTGAATTAAAACAAATTTTCTCTAAAACAGCAGTTCTTAAGAGTGCAGTTGCTTCTGAAGAGAAAAAAGAAGTGGGCAAAAAATTCCGTGATTATTTTGAGTTTTCTGAAAACTTGAACAAAGTACCATCACACCGTTTATTGGCGATGCTGCGTGGTCGTCAGGAAAATGTACTGGGCTTGAAAGTAGATGGTGAAGATGATGCACCATTGGCACGTATTGAAACCGAATACAATCTTGAAACGCTACAGCCACAAAGCCGTCAGGACTATTTAAAGCAAACAGCAAAACTGTTCTGGTTGGGCAAGGTGCGCCCACAGATTGAACACTCATTACTAACAGATAAACGTCTGTCTGCTGAAGCGGAAGCCATGGATGTGTTCGCTGAGAACCTGCGCCATCTACTGCTTTCTGCACCAGCGGGTGGCCGTACCACTTTGGGTGTTGACCCTGGTATTCGTACAGGCGTGAAGCTTGCTGTTGTCAGCGATGCGGGTGATGTGCTTGCCTACAGCACCATTTATCCATTTGCCCCTAAAGAAGATAAAGAGGGTGCTATTGCGGAACTTGCTCGTTTATGTCGAGAGTTCCACGTGGAACTTATTGCGATTGGCAACGGAACTGCAAGCCGTGAAACAGAGGCAGTGGTTGCTGAGATGATGGCTGCCAATACCGACCTGAAACTGACACGTATCACAGTGAGTGAGGCAGGTGCATCAGTTTATTCAGCAAGTGAACTCGCTTCGCAAGAATTGCCAGAGCTTGATGTGTCGATTCGTGGTGCAGTGTCGATTGCACGCCGTTTGCAGGACCCGTTGGCCGAACTTGTGAAGATTGATCCAAAATCCATTGGTGTGGGCCAGTACCAGCATGATGTGAACCAGACAGGTTTGGCAAAAACACTGGATGCCGTGGTGGAAGACTGTGTGAACGCGGTGGGTGTTGATGTAAATACCGCTTCTCCAGCAATCCTTGCCTATATTGCAGGTTTAAACAAGGCCATTGCCCAGCAAATTGTTGAATACCGTAAAGAACATGGTCGTTTTGACAACCGTCAGGCATTGAAGAAAGTACCACGTTTGGGCGAACGTACGTTTGAGCAGTCAGCAGGTTTCTTGCGTATTCAGAATGGTTCAGAGCCATTGGATGCATCTGCTGTTCACCCTGAAAGCTATGGTTTGGTGGAAAAAATTGTTGCGGCAAAAGCAACAACGGTAAAAGATATCATTGGCAATACTGAAATCATTCGCCAAGTCAAAGCGGATGAATTTGTGGATGACAAATTCGGCTTACCCACCATTCAGGATGTTTTAGCAGAACTGGAAAAACCAGGCCGTGATCCACGTCCAGAGTTCCGCACTGCCAAATTCCGTGAGGATATCACTGAAGTTGCCCAGCTTACTGAAGGTATGCAGCTTGAGGGTGTCGTGACCAATGTGACGAACTTTGGTGCGTTCGTAGATGTGGGTGTACATCAAGATGGCTTGGTACATATTTCTGAGCTGGCGAATGAATTTGTTTCTGATCCGCATAAAGTGGTGAAACCAGGTCAAATCGTGCAGGTGCGTGTGATGCAGGTGGATGTGGAGCGTAACCGTGTCAACCTGAGTATGCGTGCCGAGGGTTCTGCACCTGCAAAAGCACCTCGCCAACAGCAGCGTCCACAGCAAGACCGTGCGGAACGTTCAGAGCGTAAGCCGCATGGACAGCGTCCACCACGTAAAGAGGGTGACTTTAAACGTCCACAAAACAGCAAACCAAAAACCGAAAAACCACAAGAGCAAAAAATTGGTGGACTGGGTGCTTTGTTGTTGCAGGCGGGAATTAAAGGGACGAAATAAGTCTATTACAATTTTTGATAATGTAAAAAACCTCCCTCGGGAGGTTTTTTACATTCAAAATAGATGATTTTTCCATTTTTATTTTGAACTTTATTATAATTCCTCAGTTCCCAACACAAACTTGTTGTTCTTATGTCCCCAGATTCTGCTGAAAATCTTTCTTCCCCCCAGCGTGCTTTTTTACAAGGGGGCATCAAAATACTTCCCTTATGTTTGGCAGTGTTGCCGTGGGGCTTGCTGGCAGGTTCAATGGCGATTCAGGCAGGGCTAACGACTTTACAAGCCATTGGCATGTCGGCCTTGGTGTTTGCGGGTGCAGCACAGTTGATGACACTGGGTTTGGTCATGGCGGGTACACCTGCACTGACCATCATCATTTCAGTATTTTTGATTACCACACAGCATTATTTATATGCCCTATATTTTCGTGAAGAAATTGCCAGACTGCCCTTAAAACAGCGTTTGTTATTTGGTTTTTTGCTGACTGATGAATTGTTTGCTGTTGGTATTTATAAACGTGAACATTATATTTATTTTTTGCTTGGGGCAGGTAGCTGTTTCTATTTGGCCTGGGTATTGTTTAGTGTTGGCGGTATTGTGTTAGCTTCCTCTCTACCAAATTTAGACCAATATCATCTCGACTTTTCCATTGTTGCAACTTTTATCGCGATTGTGATTCCGTTTATTAAAAACCTAAATACGTTGGTGGGTGTATTGGTTTCGGTACTGTTGACCTTGATTTTTCTGAGTCTAGGCATTAAAAGTGCAGCCATCTTGGCAGGGGTGATTGGCATGTTGGCTGCAACCTGCTTGCAGAATTTTCGGGAGCGTATGGCATGAGTTGGTTTCTCCTGATTATTTTGGCAATTGTGGTGTTTATGAACCGCTATATCTTGCTCGAACCGAATATTCCCTTGCGTTTGCCCAAATGGTTTCAACAGTCCTTGCAATATTCTGCACCATGCTTATTGACCGCGATTGCCACCCCGATTGTGTTTATGGATGAGCAGGGCGTATTTCGTGAAACATTACTTAATCCTTATTTTCTGGCCATGATTTTAACCATTGTGATTGCCTATAAGGTCAGACATACCTTATTGACCATTATCCTGAGTTTGACGTGTTTTTATGCCTTGGTGTTTTGGTTGAATTAGCAAGCTTGGGCAATATGAAATTTGCCACAAGCCCCATTTAAAGCCTGTTAACGTGTGGTATAACCACCATTGGCAAAAATCGTTTGGGCCGTAATCCACTAGCCGTCAGTAACTAAGCTAAGAAGCGAACCAAAGGCTCAATATCTTCAATCTTGGTTAAGCCACCTAAAGCTGAAGCAGATTTGTGATAGGCCACTGTCTCAGGCAGTTCCTGACCATAGAAAAATGCTGTGTCCATTGGGCCAGGTGCAACGGCCGCCATTCGCAAAACAGCTGACTGGATCAATCATGGAGCAGGGGGCTAATTGGACAAATAAAAAAAGCAGCGTTGTTGAGACGCTGCTTCTTGAGGTTTGGACTGGACAGATTACCAGTGTTCACCTGGGAACAGGCGGGCATAGGCACGCTGTATGATCGTTAATTTCTCTTGTTCACCAATAGAGGCAGTTGAACTTGGGAACAAGTTAAAGCCAATTGACATCAGGATGTTGTTAATGTCTGGTGCAATTGTATAAGTAATTGAAGCAATACGACCCAGGTTGGTTGCGATTTTCTTTGGACGTTTTACAATGGCAGTCGCAATTAAATCTGCTGCTTCCTCAGGAGATAAGGTTGGAACATATTTATACATCTTGGTTGGTGCGATCATTGGGGTACGCACTAAAGGCATATAAATTGAAGTAATTGCAATCTTGTGTGAATGCACTTCAGCAGACAAACAGCGGCTGAACGCATCCAATGCAGCTTTAGATGCAACATAAGCCGAAAAACGGGTTGCATTGGCAAGCACACCGATTGAGCTGATGTTGATGATCTGGCCATCCTTGCGTTGCATCATGTGTGGCAACAAGTTAAGGACCAAACGGACTGCACCAAAGTAGTTAAGTTGCATGGTGCGTTCGAAATCATGGAAACGGTCAATTGATTCATGTACAGCACGGCGAATTGAACGTCCTGCATTGTTGATCAAAATATCAATGTGATCTACGCTTGCCAAAATTTCTTTTGACACAGCATCAATTGATTCCATATCGTTGAGATCGCATGGAAAGACCGATGCCTTGCCACCCTCTGCCTCAATTTCCGCCTTGACTTCATCCAGTTTATCTTTGGTACGTGCAAGCAACAACACATGAGCGCCAGCTTGAGCAAGATATTTTGAAACCGTTAAACCAATACCACTCGATGCACCAGTGACAATGATTGTTTTACCGTTGACTTTTTGCTGAAAAAGTTTTTTAAGTTTTGCGTTCATGTACGTGTCCTACATTAATCAACATGTTGTTTGCATTGCCGTCATGGTTGTGATTAGGCACTGCATTTTATTTTGTATGTATATTAACCGACATTTTTTGTTTGTTTAGTGTAAATTGTTGAATAATAATAATTTTTTTAGAGCAAAAACTCTAAAAAAATAAACCTATAGTTGAATATGATATTATATTTTTTCGAATTTTGCATATAAAAAAAAGCCCTATGTTAAGGGCTCATTGATTTTATTGACTTTAAACCTGAGCAAGCGCCTGTTCAAGGTCGGCAATCAGGTCATCAACATGCTCGATACCAATGGACAAGCGAACCAAGTCTTCACTGACCCCTGCCGATTTAAGTTCCTCCTCATTGAGCTGGCGGTGGGTGGTGGTTGCTGGGTGGCAGGCCAGACTTTTGGCATCCCCAATATTCACCAGACGTGTAAATAGCTGTAATGCATCAATAAAGCGAGTGCCACCCTCCAGACCATCCTGTACCCCAAAGGAAAGGATCGCAGATGGTTTCCCTTTCACATATTTTTGTGCCAAATCATGCTGTGGATGGTCTTTCAGACCTGCATAGTTCACCCATTTCACTTTTGGATGTTGTTTTAAATATTCGGCAATTTTGATGGCATTTTCAGTATGGCGCTCCATTCGCAGGTTCAGGGTTTCCAGTCCCTGCAAGATCAGGAATACGCTGAGTGGACTAATGGCCGCTCCAGTATTGCGTAAAGGCACCACACGGGCGCGAGCAATATAGGCGGCCGCACCCAATGCCTCAACATAGTTGACACCGTGATAGCTGGGATCAGGGGTATTCAGTGCCTTAAAGCGTTCAGGATACTCACCCCAAGGGAACTTGCCGCTGTCAACAATCACACCACCGATACTGTTGCCATGACCACCAATATATTTGGTGAGGGAATGGATCACAATATCTGCACCAAATTCAAATGGCTTAAGCAGGGCAGGCGTTGCTACGGTATTGTCCACAATCACAGGGACACCATATTCATGGGCAATTTTGGCAATGGCTTCCAGATCAATGATATTGCCAAGTGGATTACCAATGGATTCAACAAACACCAGTTTGGTTTTATCATTAATAATGGAGCGTAATGCTTCTGGGTTTTGATAATCAAAAAAGCGAACTTCAATACCTTGTTTCGGTAAAGTATGGGCAAACAGGTTGTAAGTGCCGCCATACAGGGTTGAAACCGAGGCAATGTTGTCGCCAGCTTCAGCAATGGTCTGAATGGCATAGGTAATCGCGGCCATGCCCGATGCCACGGCAAGCGCTCCAATACCACCCTCTAGTGCCGCGATCCGCTGCTCCAGTACCGCCGTGGTTGGGTTCATGATACGGGTATAGATATTACCCTGGACCTTTAGGTCAAACAGGTCTGCACCATGCTGTGTGTTATCAAAGGCATAGGAGGTGGTTTGATAGATTGGCACTGCCACTGACTTGGTGGTGGCTTCTGGTGAATACCCTGCATGAATGGCTAAGGTTTCATCTTTATAGGTCATGGTTACATCATCTACGTGAGTTAAATAATCATCGAGTGTAGCCCAAAATCTATCCAAAATATTGCATAAATTATGCGATTTTTAGCATTTTTATTCATATAGATGAGATGACGATAACGGTGCCTGTATTTTTCCTGGCAAGGTCTTTGCAACTCTGCAATGTCTTGAAAAAGAAAATCCTTTGTTCGGGACAAACAAATCCTATCTTAACTTCAAGTTGATCGGGTTTTCAGCGTATAATACGCCCGATTATTCATTCGCTTTTTTGCGATGTATTGGTTTTTCAATTGAGGAGTCCTGCGTGGCCCAATATATTTATACGATGAACCGAGTGTCGAAAATGGTTCCGCCCAAGCGCGAAATCTTAAAAGACATCTCTTTATCATTTTTCCCAGGCGCAAAAATTGGTGTGCTTGGTTTGAACGGTGCAGGTAAATCGACCTTGCTCCGTATTATGGCTGGCGTAGACAAAGATTTCTCAGGTGAAGCCCGTGCCCAACCAGGAATCAAGATCGGCTATCTGGAACAGGAACCGCCACTTGATCCAAGCAAGGATGTTCGTGGCAACGTTGAAGATGGCGTACGTGAAGCACTGGATGCTTTAGAGCGTCTTGATCAGGTATTTGCTGAATATGCTGATCCTGATGCTGACTTTGACAAGCTTGCAAAAGAACAGGAAAAACTGGAAGCGATTATCCAGACCTGGGATGCACATAATTTAGATAACCAGTTGGAAATTGCAGCAAACGCCTTGAACCTTCCAGCATGGGATGCTGACGTATCTTTGCTTTCAGGTGGTGAGCGTCGTCGTGTTGCACTGTGTCGTTTATTGCTGTCTAAGCCAGATATGTTACTTCTGGACGAACCGACCAACCATTTAGATGCTGAATCAGTGTCTTGGTTAGAGCGTTTCCTAAAAGATTTCCCTGGCACCATCGTTGCGATTACCCATGACCGTTATTTCCTGGATAACGTGGCCGAGTGGATTCTTGAACTTGACCGTGGTATGGGGATTCCTTATCAAGGTAACTATTCTTCTTGGTTAGAGCAGAAGAATGCCCGCCTAGAGCAAGAAAACAAACAAGAAGAATCTTTTGCGAAAGCATTGAAAAAAGAACTTGAATGGGTTCGTTCAAATGCAAAAGGTCAGCAGAAGAAAAACAAAGCGCGTATGGAGCGTTTTGAAGAACTTAACTCACGTGAGTTCCAACAGCGTAACGAAACTTCTGAAATCTATATTCCACCTGGCCCACGTCTAGGGAATAAAGTCGTAGAAGTGGAAGGCATTAGTAAATCATTTGACGGTCGCCTATTGTACGAAAACCTGAGCTTTACTGTACCTCCTACAGCGATTGTCGGGATTGTGGGTCCAAACGGTGCAGGTAAAACCACACTGTTCCGTATGATGACTGGCGAACAGCAACCTGATACAGGTACGGTGACTTTGGGTGAGTCGGTTAAAGTTGCGTATGTCGGTCAGATTCGTGACACTTTAGATAACAACAAAACTGTTTGGGAGGAGGTTTCTGGCGGTTTGGATATCTTAAAAATCGGTGATTATGAAATCGCATCGCGTGCTTATATCGGTCGCTTTAACTTTAAAGGTCAAGACCAGCAGAAGCGTGTAGGGGAGCTGTCAGGTGGTGAGCGTAACCGTTTACAACTGGCGAAAATCCTGCAAATGGGCGCGAACGTCATCTTACTGGATGAGCCATCGAACGATCTGGATATCGAAACCTTACGTGCGCTTGAGGATGCAATTCTTGTATTCCCAGGTACGGTAATGGTTGTATCGCATGACCGTTGGTTCCTTGACCGTATTGCAACGCATATCTTGTCGTTTGAAAATGAACAGCCTGAGTTCTACGAAGGTAACTATGCGGAATATGAAGCATACCGTCAGTCACGTTTAGGTGAAGATGCGGCCCAGAAACGCACCAAATATAAGAAGATTACAGGTTAATTGCCCGTAAACTAAAAGAAACCAGCTTTCGGGCTGGTTTTTTTATTGCTTAGATTATCATTTGAAGGACAAAAAATGGATTTATAAGATTGGTTACGTAATTAAAACAATCTCACTTAATAATGTAATTTTATTACATAAGCTTTCGTTGCTATGCTTCAATAAATTTTGAACAGTTGATCAAACGTGCGACGTTCTGCTGTATTTATGACAGTCTTATTGAGTTTGTTCATATTCCAAAGCATTTGGAATGTGGCTGCAGCTTATTGCACGCACGAAAATCCAACTGAACAAATTATCTCAGATTCGCATTTTGGTCATCATTTTTCTGAAAGCTCAACCAAAAATAGCAGTGATGCTGAGGTTGTTTTAAAGGTTTCAGATACATCGAAATCTATTAATGTCACCGATCATCATGATCATCTGCCAACCTGTACGAATGTAGTCGTTTTAGCTTCAGAACAACAACTAAATGAGCCAATTTTCAGAGCACATGAATTAAAACAAAAGTATTATTGGGCAAATTTCTACCAATCCCCTTATTTATCTGAATTTAATCCACCACCTGAATCAACCCCGCTATTAGTGGGGTAGCCAAAAAATAACCCACTAGAAATATATCTATTTCAAAGGGTTATTCTATGCTTAATTATACTTGTAAATACAGTACAACGATCTTCTCTGTAGATTACTCACTGAAACGTCCACATCCTTATGCTGATAAGACGATGCTATCTACAGTTTTATCAAGATTTTGTAAATCTTTACGGAACGTTTCCTTCATTCATGAATCCAATTTGTTCCAGTATTCATCCTCCATTCCTCATCAGCAAAAATATCATTTTAATGAAGTTCCTATTTCATCTTTAATGATTTGCAGTCATTGAGGTTTATAAAATGAATATTTTATTTTCCCCACGTGTTAGGACTGTGAGTTCAAGAGTTATTGGATTTACATTGGCGATTATTCTTGCATTGAGTTCTAGTGAATGGCATTTCCAGTCTTCATTTATAGAACATATTTTATGGTTCTTCGGATGGCTATTTGTAGGCATTGGTGTGATGGGGAGAATATGGTGCAGTCTTTATATTTCAGGATTTAAGAATGCAAAATTAGTGACCCAAGGTCCATATTCTCTTTGTAGAAATCCACTATATCTATTTAGTTATTTAGGCGGCGTTGGCATCATGTTTCTGACAGAGACGTTTGTCTTCCCAATCTTATTTACGATCTATTTTCTTGGTTATTACCATTATGTTATGCGTCAAGAAGAAGTGTTCTTGAGTAAAAAATATGGAACAAGATATTCAGATTATGTAAGCACAACCCCTCGCTTTTTACCAAGCTTCAAGAACTTTAAAGAGCCTGATTTTTATCAAGTATCTCCAAAACATTTCCGTATTTTTTTGGGGCAAGTGGTTTTGTTTATCTGGGTTGCAGCACTGGTTCAATTATTTGAAAAGCTTCGGCTTTTAGGTGTAATCCCATCTATTTTTAGGTGGTTTTAAACAACTGTTTTTTTAGTTTCATTTTGGTCTTGGTACGAGTTATCTAAGCTTCAGAGCTTACTCAAACTAGGGCTGTTTATCTGATTTGGTTATTGGCGTTTTTCCAATAATTGATGAATTTTTTGAATAGGGTCTGAATTATGTTATCTAAAGTTAATTTAAAGTTATGTGCCGTAGTTTTCTGTCTTTTTGCTGGTACAGCGCACGCTGATGGTGGCTTGATGTTCTTGGAAAAGAATTTACAAGCGCAAAAGGAAACGAAAAACAAGCAAGTCAATCATGGTGAGCAGTTAAGTGCTCAACAAAAATAAGATTGAACATGAATACAGTCGAACTTAGTAGTTAAAGGTCAGCAATGTTGGTTTTTATTTAAACTGACCGAAATGTAATTTTATTACATCGAACTTACTTGCTATAGTTCATCTGTGCAATTTTTATCTAAAAGAGTAACCTTTGCAGCGTTCTAGTATTTTTATTACCGTCTTGCTCAGTTTGTTCATGTTTCAAAGTCTTTGGAACGTGGCGGCTGCGTATTGTGGACATGAAAATATCAATACGACAAATAGCAGCGTGGTTACGCACTTTGGTCATCATGTTCCAGAAAGTTCTATTGCATCTACTCATTATTCAGTGGTTTCCGATCAGGAAGCCTCTGATTTACCGATGTCTTTGAATTTACAGGATCACCATGATCATTTGCCATCCTGTTTTCATGTTGTGATGATTGAAGCACAGCAGCAACTTGATGAACCTTTGCTTAGAGTCAAAGAATTTAAGCAGAATTATATTTGGTCGAATTCCTACCAATCCCCGCATTTATCTAGATTAAACCCACCGCCGCTTTTTACCCCGCTATAGGTGGGGTAGCCGAAAAATAGCCCACCGCAATTTTCCTTTATTTGCGGGGCTTCATTATGTCTTCCAGTTTTAATCAGCGTAGTAATACGCTTAGGTCGTATGCACTAAAACCAAGTGCTTATGCGTTTTCATCAAAATGTTCAGTACTTTTGCTAACACTGGCAATGGTGATTTCTAATCAATCTGTGCAAGCAGAGTCATTGTTGGATGCCAATCAGTCACCCAATCGTGCTATGCAAAGAAATGCTAGTTTTGATCAGATCCTTGAACAGATTCGTAGCTATCAAGCGAATCAGTCGAGTTGGCAAACACAACAACAGATGGCGAGTGCACAGCTCAAACAAAGTGCTTTATGGGCCAATCCAAGTATTTCAGTGGAACAAACAGGCTTACAAAGTAATAAAGATCAAGAGCTCGCAATTGGTGTTTCACAACCTTTGGATCTTTTTGGTCAGCGTCGCGCAGCACAGAAAGTCGCTCAACTTTCGGCAACTCAAGTTGATTTAGAACAGCAACGTTACAATGCAGAGCTTGATTTGATTGTGCAATACGCATGGTCGCAAGTGGCGTTATTCCAATTAGAAAAGTCATTGATCGCAGAACAGTTGCAAGTGAGTCAGCAAAATTTAGATGCCACTTTAAAACGCTATCAGGCCGGTAGTATTGCTCAAGTTGATGTCGAACGTGTGCGTATGGCTCATTTAGAGAATCAGCGTATTTTTCAGCAGGCTGATTTACAGCTGCAAGTCGCACAGAAACAATTAGCCAGTTTCTGGGGCAGTGATGCGAATCAATTTATGATTGCACCAACTGTCAATGAGCTTTGGGCAAGAGCCACAGCTGTGAAGACTGATGAACAAAACATTGAGAATTTGTTTGAGCGTAGTTTGCAATTAGAAACACAACGTCAACAAGCCAATATCGAGCAGCTCAAAGCAAAATCTCGTCCTCAGCCGATTATGACCTTAGGGGTGAATCGGACTCGATCAGCAGATCAAAACACTGAAAATCAAATTCGTTTAGGCGTTGCGATTCCTCTTAATATTTTTAATCCACAAAAATACGGTATTCAGATTGCAGAGGCCAAACAAACACTGATTCAACAGCAACAGCGTTTCTACCGTCAACAAAACCAGATGGATATCGATGTTCGTCTTGCAGAATTACGTGGCTTACACATGCAATTTAAACAACTGAATGATCAGCAGGTGCCCTTGGCAACCCAAGTTCAGCAAAAAACCTTAGAAGGTTTTCGTCTTGGTAAATTTGCTGTGACTGACGTGCAGCAAGCGACCACCCAATTACAAGATGTTCGCTTGCGTAAAGTACAACTCCTTAAACAAGCATGGCAGTTGAGTGTAGAAGTTCAAAGTGCGCGTATGGGTCTTCCTGTCGAGCAAATCACAGCCAAAGATGCACTGATGCAATTGAATCAACGTGTTTGGCAACAAAGTAACGCTTTCCCAAGCCAAGTCGGAGAATAAGAAATGAATATCAAACAAAAAACACCTTCTCAGTGGCTTTGGATTGTGGTGATTGCCGTACTGACGATACTTTTGGCAGTCGGACTATTGTGGAATAACAAGAGCAAAACTGCTGAAAGTGCTGCACAGGGTGAACAAGAACATGCTCATCAGGAAAGTGAAAAAGCTGAATCTGCTCATGATGAAAATGGCGAGGAACATGAGGCTGAAGAAAGCCTTAGTTTAACCGCAGAGCAAATGCAGCAGCATCGTGTCAAATTGGCACAAGTGGCATTGGGTGAAGTGAATCAGGTTCAAACTTTTCCTGCAAAATTGGTCGTGAATACAGATCGGCAAGCGCATGTTTCACCAAGTTTTGCTGGTCGTGTTGAATCGGTCTACGTTGAGTTGGGTCAGCAAGTGAAACGTGGTCAGGCTTTGGCAAATCTGCTTGTTCCTGATTTGGTGGATCAACAGGCCAATTTACAAATTGCCCAGACCAATCTGGAGCTGGCAAAGCAGGATTATGAGCGTGAACGTAGTTTATGGTCGCAAGGTATTTCTGCCAAACAAGATTATCAACGTGCCTACAATGCTTATCGTCAAGCACAGATTCAGGTGCAGGCAGCCCGTTCGCGTCTTAGCGCCTTTGGTGCAGCTTCTGGTTCAAGTGGTCGCTATACGCTAACTGCACCGATCAGTGGTGTGATTAGTAATAAAGACATTGTCATTGGTGAAAATGTTCAACTTGCAGATCAACTATTTACCATTGATCAGTTAGATCAACTTTGGTTGGAATTTGTGTTGCCGACTATGGCAAATATCAATGTACAGCCCAATCAGCAGATTCGATTTAAATCACTGCAAACAGGCAATCTGTTTAATGCCCAAGTCCAAAGTTTAACGACTGAAGCCGATGCACAAACAGGGCGTTTACAAGTACGTGCTAAAGTTTTGTCAAATGCAACTGAATTACGTCCAAACTTGATGGTGAATGTAGAGCTACAAGCAGGCTCAAAACAGTCGGCTATGCGCGTCAATGCACAGGCGATTCAACAGGTTGAAGGTAAAGATACCGTTTTTGTTGCAAAAGCAAATCAAAAAAAAGGCTTTGATTTTGTTGCAGTACCTGTGCAAGTTGGACAGCGTACCCAAGATGGACAATGGGTTGAAATTACCCAAGGTTTAACAGCAGGTCAATCTTATGTGGCTGAAGGAAGCTTCTTGCTGAAATCAGAGCTTGAGAAAGGAGAGGCTGCGCATGGACACTAATTCCTCTCAATTGCCGAAGCCAGAGGGCTTATTTGATCGCATTATTCAATTTGCGATCCGTAATGCGATTTGGGTCATGTTGTTTGTGATGACGTGGATTGCGGTTGGGATATGGAGTTATCAAAAACTGCCGATTGATGCAGTGCCAGATATTACCAATACCCAAGTGCAAATTAATACCCAAGCCAATGGTTATACAGCTCTCGAAGTCGAACAGCGGATTACTTATCCGATTGAAACCGCCATGGCAGGGATTCCAAACTTAGAGCAAACTCGTTCAATTTCACGTTATGGTTTATCGCAAGTCACTATTATTTTCAAAGATGGCACTGATATTTACTGGGCGAGACAGTTAATTAATCAACGTTTGCAAGAAGCCGATGGGCAGTTGCCAGATGCAGTTGATCCACTCATGTCACCTGTTTCTACGGGCTTGGGCGAAATTTACCAGTGGGTGATTAAAGCTAAACCTGATGCCAAAAAAGAAGATGGTACGCCATATACTGCTATGGATTTGCGCGAGATCCAAGACTGGATTGTGCGTCCGCAATTGCAGCGAGTGAAAGGTGTAGCTGAAATCAATAGTATTGGTGGTTACAACAAAACCTATATCGTTTCTCCTGATTTAAAACGTTTGCAGCAGCTTCAAATTTCACTGACAGAGTTTCAAACAGCTCTACAGGAAAATAATGAAAACCGTGGTGCGGGATTTATTGAGGAAAATGGTCAGCAGCTTACTGTCCGTGTTCCGGGCATGTTGAGCACTGTTGAAGATATCCAAAATATTACCGTAAGTGTCAAAAATGGTTTACCTATACGTGTAGCCGATATTGCAACGGTTGCGATTGGGCATGATTTACGTACAGGTGCTGCAACCTATAATGGCGAAGAAACGGTATTAGGTATCGCCATGATGATGATGGGCGAAAACAGTCGTACCGTTGCCCAAGCGGTAGATGCAAAAATTCAAGAAATTCAGCCGACTTTACCCAAAGGGGTTGAAATTGAAACGGTTTATGATCGTACCAGTTTAGTCAATAAAGCCATTAAAACTGTTCAAAAGAACTTGGTTGAAGGTGCGATCCTCGTCATCGTGATTCTCTTTGTGTTCTTAGGTAATTTTCGTGCAGCTTTAATTACTGCCTGTGTCATTCCGCTTTCGATGTTGTTTACATTAACAGGAATGGCTGAGCAAAATATTAGTGCCAATTTGATGAGTCTAGGCGCATTAGACTTCGGGATTATTGTCGATGGTGCGGTAGTGATTGTCGAAAACTGTATTCGACGGCTCGCAGAAGCCCAACATCATGCAGGGCGATTATTAACAAGACAAGAACGCTTTAAAGAAGTCTTTTTGGCAGCCAAGCAAGCACGTAAACCACTCCTGTTTGGTCAGGCCATTATTATGGTGGTGTATCTACCCATTTTTGCTTTGACAGGTGTAGAAGCGAAAATGTTCCATCCAATGGCAATGACGGTGGTAATGGCATTGCTGGGTGCGATGATTTTGTCGGTGACTTTTGTTCCAGCGGCTGTGGCGTTATTTATTACAGGTGAGGTGAAAGAAAAAGAATCTCGTTGGATGCAAGCGCTAAAAAGAAAATATCAACAAATCCTAGATTGGGCATATCAATTTAAGATGGTGGTTGTGACTTTAGCGGTGAGTATTTTAGTTTTGACTGGTGTATTGACCACGCAAATTGGTAGTGAGTTTGCACCACAATTGAGTGAAGGGGATTTTGCTTTACAGCAAATGCGCTCTCCAAGTACAGGTTTGGAACAATCTTTAAGAATGCAGGAAAACACTGAAAAACTAATCTTAAAGAATTTCTCAGAAGTTAAAGCTGTTTTTGCTCGAACAGGTACGGCTGAAGTTGCAACGGATGTAATGCCACCCAATATTTCCGATGCGGTGATTTTATTAAAACCACGAGATCAGTGGGAAAATCCAAAGGAAACTATTGATGAGTTACGGACACGGATGCAGGCATTTCTGGAAAATATTCCAGGCAACAACAGTGAGTTTTCACAACCGATTGAACTACGTTTTAATGAATTGATCTCAGGTGTACGTAGTGATGTCGGGATCAAAGTCTTTGGCGATGATATGGATGTGCTGAATACTCAAGCACAGACAATTGCGCAACAAGTCCAGAAAATCTCGGGAGCGACTGCAGTTAAGGTTGAGCAAACGACGGGCTTGCCTGTACTCAATGTCGATATCAATAATGCACTTGCAGCGCAATATGGCTTATCTGTGAAATCGATTCAAGATGTTGTTGCAGCGAGTGTCGGTGGTCAGAATGTCGGTCAGATTTTACAAGGTGACCGCCGTTTTGATTTTGAAATCCGTTTACCCGATGAACAACGCACAGCACAGAACTTAGCGCAGTTACCTATTCAATTGCCGAATGGTGGTTTGATCCAGTTGCAAGATATTGCCAAGGTGGAAACCATTTCAGGTATGAATCAGGTCGGACGTGAAAATGGTAAACGTCGTGTCATTGTGACTGCCAATGTGGAAGGGCGTGATTTGGGTTCATTTGTGCAGGAGTTACAGGCCACACTGAAACAGCAACCATTACCCGCAGGTTATTGGCTGGAATATGGCGGACAGTTTGAAAATCTGGCTTCTGCGGCCGCGCGAATGCAAATCGTCATTCCTTTGGCCTTGATCACCATCTTTATTTTATTGATGGCGGTGTTCCATAACTTTAAGGAAAGCTTTTTGGTGTTTAGTGGCGTGCCATTTGCCTTATCAGGTGGTCTGGTTGCGCTGTGGCTGCGTGATATTCCATTGTCAATGTCAGCAGGCGTGGGCTTTATTGCACTCTCTGGTGTCGCAGTACTGAATGGTTTGGTGATGCTGAGTTTTATTAAAGAACTTCGTGAGCAGTTTGATGTGCATAAAGCCACATGGCAGGGAGCAATCTTAAGATTACGTCCTGTATTAATGACGGCTTTTGTTGCTTCGCTTGGCTTTATTCCAATGGCAATTGCGACTGGTACTGGTGCAGAGGTGCAGCGTCCATTGGCAACGGTAGTGATTGGTGGAATTATTTCATCGACTTTGCTGACCTTGCTGATTTTGCCTGTAGTTTATCGCTGGATGAATGAAGCTAAGGAAGCAAAAAGTCAGGAAACCGCAATCTAATCCATTTATGCTATCTTCTTAGTAAAGCATTTTATTAAGAAGAAACTAAACCAGCCAAAGCATTTCAACTTTGGCTGACTTGTAAAACCCCTATGGGTTTTACGCCGATAATGATAAGGAGTCCAACATGAGTGGACATCAAGGGCATGATCATAGTTATGCTGTAGTTACTGAAGGCAACGCAAAAAAATTGACGATTGCGTTGGTGCTGACAACAACATTTTTAATCGTCGAAGTTATTGCGGGTTTAATTACACAAAGTTTGGCATTGCTGTCCGATGCAGCGCATATGTTTACTGATGCGGCAGCACTCGCGATTGCTTTGGCTGCGATTAAAATCGCTAAACGTCCAGCAGATAATAAACGCACATTTGGTTATCAGCGTTTTGAAATCTTGGCGGCGTTATTTAATGCTTCCATGCTATTTTTTGTTGCAATCTATATCCTTTACGAAGCTTATCAACGATTTACACAACCTCCTGAGATTCAGAGTGTAGGCATGCTTATCGTTGCGTCTTTGGGTCTTGTCATTAATCTTATTTCCATGAAGATTTTGATGTCGAGTGCAGCCGAAAGTTTGAATATGAAAGGCGCTTATTTGGAAGTGTTAAGTGATGCGCTTGGCTCAGTTGGTGTGATTATTGGTGCGGTCATTATTTACTACACCAATTGGTATTGGGTTGATACGATTATTGCCGTTGCAATTGGGTTTTGGGTGTTACCAAGAACTTGGATTTTGCTTCGTCAAAGTATCAATATTCTCCTTGAAGGTGTACCTGAAGAAGTGGATATTGAAAAACTGCGTAACGACTTATTGGCGTTACAGGGTGTTGAGAGTATTCATCAACTTAAGGTTTGGGCGATTACCTCAAAGAATATTCATCTGACCGTACATTTATTTGCACCAAATGCTGACCGAAAACAGCTGCATTATGCCGCAGCAGAGATGCTATCGCACGAGCATGGTATTGCCGAGGTGACCTTACAAATAGAGGATGATGCAGAAATGAATTGCCAGCATACGCATCAACATGATGAAGATGAGGAACATGGTCATTCACATCAGCATTAAGCTGATGTGAAACCCAATTCTTTTATGTGGTTCAATTCTGCCATTGGTGATTGCAGTCACGGCATTTCCAGTGCTTTTGCGCCTGCATAAAGGCCTGCATGGAGATTTTAAAATCTGGCAGATCACGCCAGAACAGAACACCTGCAATTACACAAACACCAAATACTGCAACGGTTGCGATTTGCAGTGTTTGTCCTGCACCATGACCAAAAACCCACATCCCAACACTGATCAGCACCAAAACCAGTAAAATAAAAATGGCGGGAACGAGAAGCACCAGGCTTTTTGGTACGCTGGGACGAGGGCTGTTGGCACCCTGACTGACAGGCATAATTTTCACGCTTTGACATTTAGGGCAACGGTATTGCATAGAGGATTCCTATAGTGTTTTGGCTATTTTAGCGAAAATTATGCAAAAGCAGAAATGGGAGAATTTTAATTCCCTAAACTGCGTGCAAAGTTCAAAAGCCGCTGCTGTCTCTCATGATCCTGATGATCAAAGATGTTGGTCAATTCAGCGAATTCTTCGGTATCGGCATAAAAATAAGCTAAGGGTACATCCAGAACCTGAGCAATTCTTTCGGCTGTATTGTACTCAATGGTATGGATGCCATTTTCGTAGCGGCTGATTCTAGCACTGGGACAGGATTCATCTAAACCAATGGTAATGCCTAATTGTTCTTGTGAAATTTTTTTGAATTTACGTGTTGTTTTTAATCTTCTACAAAATCATGCTTTTGTATCTTCAATCATTCCAGCATGCCATACATTGTAAAAGTTACGAAATTCGTATATTTAATGTTGAATGTTTTTACGAATTGCGCAATATTGCGTTTTACGTAGATTTTTACCATTTGGATTTTTATGAAAACAAGTATTTTAACGATTGGCATGTTATTGATGATTGGAACTTTTGTTGGTTGTTCATCAGCGCAACCGATGTGGCGCAAAGCAGGTGTTACACCCTTTGATATGAATAACGCTTTGGCAAAATGTCGCTATGAAGTAAGAGCTGCCAAAGTTGAGCAAAATGAAAGAAATGCAATGGTCAGTGATTGTATGGAATCACAAGGGTTTCGTTATACAGATTATTGATTTAAACTGATAAAAAGCTATTACTACTCTAGATGTAATGGCTTTTTTATATTAACTGGTCAAAATATCAGGATGTTTATCAATGATATTCATCAACGCCATTGCTGCATATGTCGAATAGCGGCAGTCTTTTTCTTAATTTTGTAGGGTACGTGGGCAAATATGTACTTTATTAGCAAATCAGCATGACAGTGATCATAAACTTTTGCTGAACTCAGTCAGCTCGTGATATTTTACTTTTATATAAGTACAAAATGTAACAGAACTATGCTCCCAACGAAGCTGTTAAAATTGCGTTTGTCTCGGATTGCAAAGGGAAAGGAACATCTTTCCACTCAGGACAAGTTGATACTGGTGAGTATGGAAAGTCCTGATCTCAGTACCAATTTCTTTTTACGGCTCTTTAAGATGTCTTTGCCAAAACAATGGAAATTCAGGCATGAGACAGAAGAGGACATTCTGTATTCGACCCAACTGATTCAATTGGTTGAGGATGAGTTTATTCCTGCCTATGAAACCCATGCCAGAAAATATGCCTGGTATGAACAGTGCCTGATGTATCGACTAAACTTCATTACGCCACAACCCACTCAGCAGCAAATCAACCTCTATTTGCGTCAGCTTGACCTATGTTTGGACCAGCAGCCTAAACTGGATTTGCTTCATCATTTTCAGCAGAAATATCCAAGTGCCCAGCATGCGGTGGCACTGGCGAAGTCCTATGCAGGTGCAGGGCAATATACGCAGGCCATCACGCAATATGAATGGGCGCCGCCGCAATCCACCCAGCGCAATGAAGTTGCCTTTTATGGCTATATCGACTGCCTGCTTAAGCGGAACCAGCCTGAATATAAGTCACACCTCAGTGATGTGGAATATGCAGTTGAGTTGTTAAACCAATATGGCAAAGTGATTGACCAGAAAACCCATGCCATGCTGTTGCAGCGGGCAGTGAGTCTGTTGTTACCCGCCAATATCTTGCAGAAACGGGCAACTGAAACCAATATTCTGGCGGATGTTGGACGTGGTTTAAATTCACTGGGGAAATCCTTGGGAGGAATACTGGGTGGAAGAGAGTTACATCTTCCTTATAGTCAGGAGGTGATTGCCAGCGCGCCCCAGCTTTTAATGGATCAGATCATTGTTGCGAGCCTGGTTCATTCAAATAACATGCAGGCAGCGTTAAAACGTATTTTAAACCCTGAAAATGATTCGACAATCACACAGGATAATGCTGAACAACAACTTGGGCGTTTATGGCTTGCTGTTCAGGCCAATCCTGATATTTTGAAATTATTGAACCAACCTGAGCAATTAACAACAACACTGACCAATACAGAGGCATTGCATGAGAGCTGTTTAAATCTCGGTTCAATCCAGACCATTCTGGAGCAGGGTTTAATGGCCTATCTAGGCGATATTCGCCTGGATAAACACCATCCTGAAAGAACGGCCTTATATGAGCAGCGGGATGTGGTGGTTGCAGAAATGACTGCATTTGCCCAGTGGTTCCATCAGGATGTGTTAAAGACTTACCTTGAGCAACAAACTAAACGATTGCAGCAGCTACAAGGTTTGTTAAGTGAACAGACGATTGAGGGAGCACTATCAAGTGGGCTGTTTGCCTATCAGTTTGAACAGCAGCAGCGGGCTCAGGGTCTGTTTAACTGGATGCAGCAAAAACTGGAAAAGGGCAATGATTTTTACAGGATGCAGGCTGCATGGGTGGCGCTGAGGGAAATTGTTTATTTCCAGCTTGAGGAGGCGAAAGAAAAGATCGAGTTACTCCAGCAGGCTTTGGAAAAGTATAAAACCATCCGTCTGGAACAGGTGTGGGTACGACCAGAACAGCCTGAAACCACATCTATCAAAGAAGATGAAAAGTAACGTTTTTTTTATTAGAGATTGTCTGTCTGGTGCATTAAATAATTTGAAGTTACGCAACAAAAAGACGCAATTTGCCATGCGTTGCATGCTAATCTAGAAAAAACCTTGAATAAGTTTAGAAAGTAGAGTGTAGCCCATAGAAATGGGCCAGTAAGAAAGGGAAGAGGGAGAACATCTTGAATCGACAAGATGATAAAAAGGCAATGTTTGATATTATGCCAGCAGACTCAGATGAATCGGGTGAAAAACCATCGCTGTCACGTCGGCTGATCAACAAGACCCTGCAACACGCGCAGGATGCGGTTGAGTTTGCCACTGACACATCCCGTAACATAGCAGGTGTCGCAGATGCTGCCTTAGGCGCCTTAGATCAAGTTACGCATCATACCAAACGTGGTGTTGAAGGAATGCGAAATACTGTTCGTGATATGGTATCAGAAACCAGTGAAGCAGCGCGTCAAGTTGCGTTAGCAATGGCACGTGCATCGTTAGGGAAAAGTAGCCTCACCTTATATTTACCTGAAATGCTGCTCAATAATCAAATTCGGAAACGTATGGATCGTTCTGAAATTGATGATATTAAAATTGAATGTGGCAATGACCGTTTTCACATTGAACTGGACGGGCATTACCGCCGTTTTCTCTATCGTCTTTCACTTGAGTTCAATGTGCTGGAATGTCGCATTGGTCAGGAAAAGTATCTGCGTTTACGCCAGATTGATGAACATCTGGACCTGCAAATCCGTCATGGTGGCACGCTAACCAACTGGGCGGCACGTCGGGTGGGTAATGTCAGCTTTGAAGTCATTAATTCCTTGCCGATTCCCTTTTTAATTAATCACCTGATTCGTGATGTGCCAGGCATCCAGAAAGAGGGGCACCGCATTTGGTATATCGACCTTGAGGAAGCGGGCTTTATTGACTTCATTAACAACCGTTCATGGATGGTTGATAAACTGCTCAGTCTGTCTGATTTTAGCATCCTGCCTGGTTTGAACATTTTGCAGGAAAGCCGTGAGCTGGTACAGCAACTGGTGGACCAGTTTGAGATCCGTGGCTTACGGGTACAGTCAGGACGGCTGGAAGTACAGGTTGGCATCGGAACAGATTAATACAGGGCGAACTATGTTCGCCTTATAATAAATTTTATCGCCAATAAAAAGCCACTGTCAATGCAGTGGCTTTTTAGAATTTGGCGTCCCTACGGGGATTCGAACCCCGGTTACCGCCGTGAAAGGGCGATGTCCTAGGCCTCTAGACGATAGGGACGTTTCAGAGGTGGGCGTATATTAGGTTGAATTAGGTAGGCTGTCAAACACTTTTCCAAAGAAAATCTAAAAAAATCTTGTGGGTGTCTAAAAATAAAGCGTTGTGCGGAATAAATAAGCAAAAATAGTTTTAAGGTCAGTTGTTTCAGCCAAATCACCTTTTATGGAGATAAAAAATGCAACTTGAGCAAGCCAAAGCGATTGAAGCTTTGGCGAAGTGCAAGTGCATTTTTATTGAGCCAATTTTATGTACGGTCACGATAGAAAATATAATGGCTGAGATAACAGGCTGCAATAAACAGTAAACATCCGATAAAGCCAGCCTGCATTTCAGGATCTGCCGCCATACTTAAACCTGTAATAAAGCAGAAGACAAAACCCAGAATCGGAACAATCGGATAAAGTGGCGCAGCAAACTTGAGGTCTTTTGCGGAGTGACCAGCCTTGTACCATGCACGTCTAAAGTTGAACTGACTCCAGCAGATGCTCATCCACACAATCACCATAGTAAAAGCGGCAATACCGAGTAAATTCTTAAAAATGGTTTCAGGGGCAAAATGCTCTGATAACAGTCCTGGAATTGCACCAAACATGGTGACCACCAGCGCGATTATAGGTGTGCCGCTACTTGACAGGCGTGAGAACACCTGTGGAAGCTGGCGCTGGGCGGACAATGACCACATCATCCGTGATGCTGCATACAGACCAGAATTGGCGGCAGACAACAGTGCGGTAATAATCACGAAGCGCATAATGTCATCGGCATAAGGAATACCAATGTAGTTAAACACAGTCACAAAAGGACTGTTGCTTACACTTTCACCACCCAGGCCTGCAACCTGAAATGGCAATAAGGCACTAATCACCACGATGGTGCCGACAAAGAAAATCAGTAACCGCCAGATTGCGGCGTTGATGGCTTTTGGCACATTCACCGCAGGGTCTTTGGTTTCACCTGCTGCCACTCCAATCAGTTCAGTGCCTGAAAAGGCAAAGTTTACAATCAGCATGGTGGTGAAAATTGGAACCAGTCCCTGAGGAAACCAGCCTTGTGCAGTAAGGTTGTGGAATAAGGGGGCAGACTCGGCACCGTGGAAAGGAATCAGGCCGAAAATTGCCAGCAAACCCAGGATAATAAAGGCAACCACAGTCACCACCTTAACCAGTGCCAGCCAAAATTCAGATTCAGCAAAAATACGGGTTGAGCTGAGGTTCAATGCAAAAATGGTGATGGCAAAGATAATGGTCCAGATCCACATGGAAATATGTGGAAACCACTCCTGCATCAGCAAGGCCGCAGCCGTAAATTCGGTCCCTAGGGTTGCGGTCCATGTCAGCCAGTAGACCCAGGAAATCATGTATCCCGTACCTGGACCAATGTATTTTTGCGCATATGCACCAAAGGAACCCGCTACAGGCATGTGTACCGCCAGTTCACCTAGACAGAGCATGACCATATAGGCGATCAGGCCACCTAAAATATAGGCAATGATGGCAGCTACTGGACCTGTTTGGGCGATGACTTCACCAGAACCAAGAAATAGACCTGTACCAATTGCACCACCTAAAGAAAGCATGACTAAATGGCGGGTACTCATCGCACGTTTCAGTGCCTTGGTTTCTGAATTCGCATTTGAGTTGGAAGATTGCATAGCACAATTTGTCCAAGCATGGAGAAGCGGCTATTTTATGGAAAATTCGGAAATGTGCAATCTGAATAATGGAAAGATTGAGAGAAAAGTATAATTATTGGATAAACAGAATATGGCGTCCCTACGGGGATTCGAACCCCGGTTACCGCCGTGAAAGGGCGATGTCCTAGGCCTCTAGACGATAGGGACAGGTGAGGCAGTCATTTATCTGCATGGCGCAGATGAAAAATACACATAAGAAACTTGGTGGAGTCAAGCGGGATCGAACCGCTGACCTCTACAATGCCATTGTAGCGCTCTACCAACTGAGCTATGACCCCAGTATGTGTGACAGCAATCTTAGGAGGATTGCCATCACACGTCAATGATTAGATTGAATTAATTTTCACTGTTTGCATCATTTTTCGGCAATTTCAGCGTTTCATTCAACTTTTCCCAAACTTTCAGTTCTTTCTTGCTTGGAGAGCCAATAATCTCAAGCGCATGGCGTAGACGGGCAAAGGTCAGGTCAGGCCCAATAGTCACCATGGATTGCATGACAGGCGTGGAGCTGGTTGAACCTGCAATCGCAATAAAGAATGCAGGCATGAAGTCACGGAGCTTCACTTCCATCTGGTTTGCCAGGTCCATCAGGGTCTGGCTGACTGTGTCATTGTTCCAGGTGAACTGGCTTTCCAGACGCCAAATGGCAAACTGTAGACTTTGGCGAACCTGTTCTTCAGTCAATTTCTTGCTTTCAAACTGCTCCTTGCTAATTTGAGGCATGTGGTTAAAATAGAAACCTGCCCAGTTTACTGCTTCAGACAACAGGTTAATACGTGGCTGAATGGCGGCGGCAATATCTTCCAGCGTTTGACGGTCATTTTTCCATGCCAGTAAACGGTCCAGCAATTGTCCAGGAGTCAGTGCCTTGATCCATTGACCATTCAGCCAGTTGAGTTTTTCAACATCAAAGATTGGACCACCTAGTGAAACACGCTGTACATCAAAGTTTTCCACCATTTCCCCCAAGGTGAACACCTCACGCTCATCTGGCATTGACCAGCCCATACGGCCTAAATAGTTGAGTAGGGCTTCTGGTAACACGCCAATGTCGCGATAATAGTTGATGGAGGTTGGATTTTTGCGTTTAGACAATTTTGATTTGTCTGGGTTACGCAATAAAGGCATGTGGCACAGGGTTGGCATGTCCCAGCCAAAATATTGATACAGCAACTGGTGCTTTGGTGCGGAAGGTAGCCATTCCTCACCACGCAATACATGGGTGATTTCCATCAGGTGATCGTCAACCACATTGGCAAGATGGTAGGTCGGCAAGCCATCAGTTTTTAACAATACCTGCATGTCCACCTGTGCCCATGGAATCTCCACTTCACCACGCAACAGGTCATTGATCTTACATACACCATGTTCAGGGACTTTCATGCGGATCACATGGGGCTCGCCCGCAGCAAGACGACGTTCCACTTCTTGCTGAGATAATTTTAGCCCACGACCATCATATTTTGGTGTTTCGCCACGCGCCTGCTGTTCAGCACGCATCTGGTCAAGTTCTTCCGCGGTTGCAAAACAGTAGAAAGCATGACCTTTTTCAACCAATTCCAGAGCATACTGCTTATAGATTCCCATCCGTTCCGACTGGCGATAAGGCGCATGCGGCCCGCCAACATCAGGACCTTCCGACCAGTTTAGACCCAGCCAGCGTAAAGAATCCAGAATCATCTTTTCAGATTCGGGCGTTGAGCGAAGCTGGTCAGTATCCTCAATACGGAGAATGAACTCACCACCATGCTGTTTGGCAAAACACAGGTTGAACAGGGCAATATAGGCAGTGCCTACATGCGGAAAGCCTGTAGGAGAAGGTGCAATACGGGTACGAACTTTCATAGAGAAATGAGTTTTTAAAATAAAATTGACACTATTATAACGAAAAAGCCTAGTCACGACATGACTAGGCTCATTTAAACATGCAAGGGAACTACATATAGGACTTACGCATTGACGGATTCAAAAAAGTATTAAA
>NZ_KB849355.1:1576315-1576969 GCF_000368325.1 Acinetobacter sp. CIP 102529 | reverse complement strand
GACCAGTTATCAAAAACTTCATTGATGACTTTATTCTCGATAAAAATCATCTGCTATCACAGAGAATCTATAAATAATAGTGCGTAAGTCCTATACATATTTAAAAGATCAGGAATTTTGCTGTTGGAACAGGCTCTGCACAAAACGTGAAAAACGCTGGTTCTGCGTTGCAAAGAAATTCTGTGTTGGCGTGGTGCGGATGGTGTTCAGCATTTTCAATTCATCATCTGTCGCTGGAATCATACTGATGTTGCGTTTTTGCTGATCCAGCGCCTTGCCGATAAGTGAAGATGAGGTCGCTTTATCAATCGTTTTTATGTTACTGCTTTCTTTAATTGCAGCAGCATGCCCGAACTGGACTGAACATGCCAAAAATAGACTTAAGCATAGTGTTTTTTCTAATTTTAATGCTCGCATTGATACGCCCCTACATGATTTCGAGTCTAAAAGACTAACTAAGCAAATATACTATTGCTTTAATGATACAATTTAAACATAAATATTAATGAAAAAGTGGAATGGCATCACATTTTTGCAAAAAAAGATAAAGTTCCATTAATTTTATCCATTGGAGCGTAAAACCTCGGGGTTTAGCCCGAGGATATAAGCGACTGGCGTAAGCCATTAATGCGGTGTTTGCTGTTGTTGAATATA
>NZ_KB849355.1:1368988-1575285 GCF_000368325.1 Acinetobacter sp. CIP 102529 | reverse complement strand
GATCGGGATGTAAATTCCGCACTGAATATTCTTGCGCTCGGACATGAGCGTCTAGCAGTAGGAATCCCCGTCCTTTAGGTCGGGGAGGATGTCAATCAGAGAAGCAATAAACACTCAGAACAAAAGCTGCGTCAATAAACGTGAAAAGCAAATACACAGCATGTATTTGCTTTTTTTGCAAAAAAGATGAAGAAAACGGTTTTATCTATAGAAATTTAAGAATTCTCTACAAAAAGTCGTTTGGTACTGGCATAAAACAAGGTAATAATGTGCAGTTACATTTTTAGCTATTGATCTATTTCTTATGTCGCATATTTCTGTCTTACTTCATGAAACCGTTGATGGCGTATTGGCAGGTCGCGACACAGGCATTTATGTCGATGCCACCTTTGGTCGTGGCGGACATACCCGACTGTTACTTTCAAAGCTGGATCAGAATGCGCGTGTTTACGCATTTGACAAAGATCCCCAGGCGCTTGAGGTTGCGGCACAACTGGAACAGGAAGATTCCCGTTTCAGGATCATCCATGCCAGTTTTGCCGATATTCAGGCTGAGCTTGCCAGAATCGGCATTACTGAAGTCGATGGTATTATGGCGGATTTGGGCGTGTCATCGCCGCAGCTGGATCAGGCAGAGCGTGGCTTTAGCTTTATGCAGGATGGGCCACTGGATATGCGGATGGATAATTCGCAGGGTTTGACCGCAGCACAATGGTTGCTTGAAATCGAAGAAGAAAAACTGGCCAATATTATCTATCAATATGGTGAGGAGCGTTACAGTCGCCGTATCGCCAGGGCGATTAAGCAGGCGGGTGAAATCACCACCACCGCGCAGCTTGCTGAAATTGTCAAAACCGCACATCCAAAATGGGAAAAGCATAAGCATCCCGCAACCCGTAGCTTTCAGGCCATTCGTATTGCCATTAACAAGGAACTGGATGATATTGAGAAATTCCTGCCGCAGGCGGTAGAATTGCTCAAGGCAACAGGGCAGTTAGCGGTGATCAGCTTCCACTCTCTGGAAGACCGTTTAATCAAGCAGTTTATTCAAAAAGAATCGAGTCTGGCTGAAGATTCAGGCTGGGGCATGCCACAGGCACAGGTGGATACCCGACGTTTAAAGAAAGTTTCACGTGTTCGCGCCAGTGAAGCGGAAATCAAGGCAAATCCCCGTTCGCGGAGCGCATGGCTGCGCGTGGCGGAGCGTTTAGAGCAGAAAGGCAAACAATGAATAACAACAATAATGATGATATTTTATCAAGCGGCAGCAAGGGACTAAAAAAGGTTGTTGTTTACGCTGTACTTGTTGCACTGGTGTTTGTCAGTGCAATGATGGTGGTGTTTCAGGTATTTGAGTATCGCCATGATTATCGTGACTTAAGTGCCTACATGCGTGAAAAGGATGATTTAAACGCAGAGTGGGGCCGTTTGCTGATTGAGCAACAAACCTTTGGTGCCACGGCACAGATTGGTTCCCGTGCGGTCACGCAACTGCGCATGTTTTCACCGCCTGCGGCACAAACGGTTGTGATTTCTTTACCTATGACTTCAAAGCAAGACAAATAAGGCATGCTGTATGGCAGATAAGCGAAGCAAACCAATACGAAAAAAACAGCAGTCCATTTCGGAAAGACCCACCCTTGCGCTGGATATTTGGCGATTTTACTTGCTTTGGGGAACCGTGCTGCTGTGCTTTGTGGTGATTGTGGCGCGCGCTTTTTATGTACAGGTGGTCAATAAGGATTTCTTGCAGAACAAGGCCAATGCCAATATTCTGCGGACTGAACGTTTAGAAGCAATGCGTGGAGTGATCAGCGACCGTCATGGTGTGCCACTGGCGATCAGCACCCCGATTATGAAGATTGTCATCGACCCAAGGGATTATTGGGAAGCCAAACAGCTTTATGATGAAACGATGGCTGAACTTAAAAAAGATCCCACCAGTCGTAAATTAAAACGTCAATTGCCTGATAAAAACCTGAATCTGGATGAGTTGGCAGACGCAGTGGGTATCGATCGTCAAAGCCTGAAAAAGCAGATGAATGATCGTCCACGGTCACGTTATCTAGTACTGCAAAAAGAAATTCCACCGCAACAGGCTGACTTAATTGTTAAGCGTAACTTTCAAGGTGTCTACGCGGAAAAAAGTTATAAACGCTACTATCCGCAACCCCAGCCCAATGCCCAGATTATTGGCCTGACCAATAGTGAGGGAACAGGGATTGAGGGACTGGAAATGCAGTTGAACAAGCAACTGGCAGGACTGGATGGCGAACAAAAAATTATTCGGGATAAAAAAGGCAACCGTTTAAAAGTTTCAGAAGTCATTAAGGAAGTTGAATCGGGCGAGAACATTACCCTGAGTATAGATTCACGTTTGCAGTACATTATGTACCGTGAACTGACAGCCGCTGGGGTGGCGAATAATGCACGTTCAGCAACCGCGATAGCGGTGGATGTGAAAACAGGTGAAATCTTGGCAATGACCAGTTGGCCGTCCTATAACCCGAATGATAAAAATGGGCTTTCCAATAAGGACGCGATGCGTAACCGTGGCGCCATTGATATGTTTGAGCCAGGTTCAACCATGAAGCCGTTTACCGTTGCGGCGGCATTAGAAAGTGGCAAATACACGCCGAACAGCATTGTCAACACCTCACCAGGTTCGATGCGTTTGGGTTCACATACAATTCGCGATACCCATAACTATGGTGCATTGACCCTGACAGGCATTATCGTCAAATCTTCGAATGTGGGGTCAGCCAAACTCGCCTTGTCCTTGCCTAAAGATGCCATACCCTCGTTCTTCCGTCGGGTCGGTTTTGGGCATCGTTCAGATGTTAAATTTCCAGGGGAAAGTGCAGGTCTGCTGTACTCAGGTGATAAGTTGAATCTATCACAATTGGGGACTATGGCTTATGGCTATGGTTTAAATGCAACAATTTTGCAGTTGGCGCAAGGTTATGCCGTGTTGGCAAATCATGGGGTGGAAGTACCATTAAGTCTGCATAAACTGGATCAGCCACCTAAGGGTAAACAGGTGCTTGATCCTAAAATTGCCGATCAAGTGTTGATGATGCTGGAACAGGTTACCATGCCAGGCGGAACAGCGACCCAGGCCAATATTCCTGGCTACCGTGTGGGGGGTAAAACAGGTACGGCACACAAGTTGCGTGCTGACCGTAAAGGCTACTCCAATAATGAGTATCGTGCTTTATTTGCAGGGGTTGCACCGATTAGTGATCCACGTTTGGCCATGATTGTGGTGGTGGAAAATCCGCAAGGCCGTTACTACGGAGGTCTGGTTGCCGCGCCTGTGTTTGCACGAATAATGCAGGAGTCTTTACGTCTGCTCAATGTTCCACTGGATAAGCCACTCGATACCCCACAAAACCCAATCCGTAGGTAAATTATGTCGATTAGTTTTCAACAGATACATCAAATCAGCATAGATGCGGCTTGGTATACACAACCGTTTAAAGGCTTCTGTCTGGATAGCCGTAAGCTTGAAGCGGGGCAAATCTTTATTGCCTTAAACAGTTATAGCCAACCTGAAAAAACACGTCTATTTGCTGAGAATGCCTTGAATGCGGGTGCATTGGCGGTGATAAGTGAAACAGATCTAGGTCTTGCAAATGAATGGGTTTGTCCCGAAGTCCGTTATTTAATGGGTGAATGGCAGAAGCAATATTTACAGGTAGTCGATCCTGTAACAGCGCTGCGTGGAATTGCAGTCACAGGAACCAATGGTAAAACCACCATTTCACGCCTGATTGCTGAACTGATTAGCTCACAGGGGCAAGGCTGTGCAGTGATGGGAACAACAGGCAATGGCATTCTTCCAAACCTTACGCCATCAACACATACCACTTTGGACGCCTTACAGTTGCAGAACGCATTGCATGACTATGCCAAACAGGGTGCCAGTTTTGTTGCACTTGAGGCCAGTTCACATGGTCTGGAGCAAGGCCGTTTGAATGGCTGTGAGATTGAAATTGCGGTTTATAGTAATTTAAGCCGTGACCATCTGGATTATCATGGCACACTTGAAGCCTATGCTGCGGCAAAGGCCTTACTGTTCAGGTTTACAAGCTTAAAAGCCGTCATCATTAATCTGGATGATACCCATTCCAGTCTCATGCTGGATGCAGCCAAAGCCAATCCATCCCAGCCAAAAATTTTGACTTATTCCCTGACCCAGACAAATGCCGATTATCATATCGCCGATTTGCAATACCGTTTGAGTGGGGCAAGTTTTACGCTTATTAGCCCAGCGGGTCGTTATACAGTTCAAAGTCCACTCCTTGGGCATTTTAATGTTGAAAACCTATTGGCGAGCCTAATTGCAGCAGAATATGCAGGTTTTGATCTTGCTGACTTAGTGAAATTTGTACCCGAAGTAAAAGGCGCACCTGGTCGTATGCAGGTGATCCAAGACCATGAACGTTTATTTGTGGTGGATTATGCGCATACACCTGATGCTTTGATTCAAGTGTTGACCACTTTGAAACGCCACGTCACAGGTCAACTTTGGGCTGTTTTTGGTTGTGGTGGAGACAGAGATCGAGGAAAGCGACCCCTCATGACTCAGGCCGCACTGGATCATGCCAATCCTGTGATTTTAACGTCTGATAATCCACGTACTGAAAATCCTGAACAGATTTTTACAGATATGAAGCAGGGAATTGATTTTGCTGATCATATTGTGCATGAAATCCATGACCGTCGTGAAGCGATTAAATTTGCGGTGGCACATGCACAGGCAGGAGATATTGTGGTGATTGCAGGCAAGGGGCATGAAAACTATCAGGAAATTGATGGGGTTCGTCACTGGTTTGATGATGTGGTGGAAGTACAGTCAGCGCTTGCTGCACAGTCACATTCTGTAGATTCGGCTTATCCTGCACAATAGGGTCAAAAGGTAAATAAAAACCATGCATACCTCAACCACCAGTACCGTTCCACTTACTCCCTGGACCGCAGAGCAACTTCAACAGGCAACTCAGGGTGAATGGCATCAGCATAAGATTCCTCAAGGGGAAATTAAGCGAATTTTGACTGACTCACGTCATGCGGAAGAGGGTGATGCTTTCCTTGCATTAAAGGGTGAGCGTTTTGATGCGCATGACTTTGTAAAGCAAGTGGCGACACAGGGTTGCCAGATCGCCATTGTCGAGCGACCAGTTGATGCGGATATTGCCCAACTGATTGTAAAAGATACCCGTGTGGCCTTGGGGCAGCTTGGCGCCTATCGCCGTCAGCAGAATCCACAGCTCAAGGTGATTGCCCTCACAGGCAGTAGTGGCAAAACCACCACCAAGGAAATGCTGGGCAGTATCCTGTCTCGTTTGGCACCCACCCTGATTACGCGGGGTAACCTGAATAATGATTTAGGTGTGCCGATGATGTTGCTGGAACTGCGTCCAGAACATCAGTATGCAGTGATGGAGTTGGGAGCCAGTCATCAGGGTGAGATTGATTACACCTCAAATTTGGTACAACCGCATGTGGCTGGGATTCTGAATATTGGAACAGCACATTTGGGTGAGTTTGGTGGACGTGATGGAATTTGCCGTGCCAAGTCAGAAATCTACACACATATCTTGCCGAACGGTACCGCAGTTGTCCCTGCACATGATGATTTCACGGCCACCATTCGCCAAAATGCAGGCAATCACTCCATTCTGAGTTTTGGCGAGGGCGGTGATGTGTATGCAAGCGAAATTCAGCTTAACCCACAGTCGGCACAATTTAACCTGCATACCCCGCAAGGTAGCCGAGCGGTGAGCCTGCCATTTGCAGGGGCGCATAATGTGCAGAATGCAGCGGCGGCAACGGCTTTTGCCTTGGCGATTGGTATCGAACTGGATGATATTGTCCTAGGTTTGGAGCGGGCGCAGGGAGCGAAAGGCCGTCTGAATTTCATTCAGCAGCAACATTGTTTATTTATTGATGACACCTATAATGCCAATCCAACTTCAATGCGTGCCGCAGCACAGGTGTTGTTGCAGCAGCAGGGCTTAAAAGTCATGGTGATGGGAGATATTGGCGAATTGGGTGACAGCAGTTGGCAGGAGCATCATGATCTGGGTCGTGATCTGTCAGCGTTGCCACTCGACCATTTGGTTGTTGTGGGTGAGTTTGCCACGGCAGCCCAGCAGGGTTCGGCGCATTCAGAAAAGTTATGTGCATGTGCAACACAGGCAGAGGCTTTAGCATTTTTAGTTAATTTAGTTCAAACACATCAACACCAGCCGATCAGTTTCCTGTTCAAGGGGTCGCGCTATACCCATATGGAAACGTTGATGGCGGATTTGATGGAGAAAATTTAAATGTTGTTATGGTTATTTGAGCAATTGGCGGACTATAACAGTTCCTTTCAAGTTGTTCGTTATTTAACATTGCGCTCTTTATTGAGCTTACTGACAGCCTTAACAATTGGGCTGGTATTAGGCCCAGTGATGATTCGTAAATTGCAGGCATTAAAATATGGTCAGGCAGTAAGTTCCTTCGCACCTGAAAACCATGCCAAGAAAATGGGTACGCCAACTATGGGGGGAATTTTGATCCTGCTCTCAATTGGCATTAGTACACTGCTTTGGGCAGATTTATCCAATCCTTATGTCTGGATTGTTCTTGGTGTGATGGTGGTATTTGGTGCGGTTGGCTGGGCAGATGACTGGATTAAAGTTCGTTATAAAGACAATGCGGGCTTACCTGCACGTAAAAAGTTCTTTTGGACTTCAGTTGCTTCGCTCGGTGCAGGTATTGCCCTATATATGATTGCCAAACAACAGGATAATCCTGTTTATACTGCGAATATGCTGGACTTGTTGATCCCTTTCTTTAAAAACCTTTCCATCCCACTTTCGGCTGTTCCATTAGGGTTGGCATTTATTGGCTTTACTTATTTGGTGATTAATGGAGCATCCAATGCGGTGAATCTCACCGATGGTCTGGATGGTCTGGCGATTATGCCAATTGTCATGGTTGCGGCAGGTCTGGGTGTGTTTGCCTATCTGTCAGGTGACATCCGTTTTGCCAACTATCTGCATATTCCTTATGTAAAATATACATCGGAACTGGTGGTGATCTGTTCTGCTATGGTGGGTGCTGGTCTGGCATTCCTTTGGTACAATGCACATCCTGCACAGGTATTTATGGGTGATGTGGGGGCATTGGCACTCGGTGCAATGCTGGGAACGATTGCGGTGATGGTTCGTCAGGAAATCGTATTTGCGATTATGGGCGGTGTTTTTGTGATGGAAGCAGTTTCGGTGTTCCTGCAAATTGGTTCATTGCGGATGCGTAACAAGCGTGTATTCCTCATGGCGCCTTTGCATCACCATTATGAAAAACAGGGCTGGAAAGAAACCCAGGTGGTGATCCGTTTCTGGATTATTACCATTTTCCTGGTTGTGTTGGGATTAATGACCTTAAAATTACGTTAAGCCATGATTCAAGAGAGAAGCTGGTGAATACCAGCTTTTTTTATGTTTGGAGAAAATAGATGAGTGTATTGATGTGTCCTGTTTGTCGCCAAGCATTGAATTTGGCCGCAAATTCTTGGCAGTGTGAAAAAGGGCATCATTATGATGTGGCCAAACAGGGCTATGTCAACCTGCATGTGGTACAGCATAAACACAGTAAAACACCTGGGGATACGCCAGAGTCGGTACTGGCGCGCCGAGAATTTTTGCAGGTGGGGTTTTATCAGCCATTACAGCAGGTGATGGTGGAGTTACTGCAACAATTCAAGCCAGATACCATTCTGGATATTGGTTGTGGTGAGGGCTACTATACCAATGCCATGCAGCCTTGGACAAAACACTGTGTTGGTGTTGATATTGCCAAAAACGCAGTGCAAAGGGCAGCAAAACTCAATTCAAAAATAGTCTGGGTGGTGGGTACAGGGGCAATATTGCCTGTGCAGGATCATTCGGTTGATGTCTGTACCAGCCTATTTAGTCCCATTCCTCAACAGGAAATTACAAGGGTATTGAAAGATGAGGGTTATCTAATCATTGCCACACCTGCACCAAGACATCTTTATGAATTGCGTGAGGCATTATTTGAACAGGTCAAACTGCATGAGCCGCAGAAATTTGTTGAGCAACTGAATGCTGAATTTGAATTGAAGCAGGAACAGCTTGTTGAAGCACACCTGACATTGGACCAATATGCATTAAAGAATTTGATCGCCATGACACCTTATGCGTATAAAGCCAATCCTGAGCGGCGAAAGGCGATTGAGCAGCAACAATATTTTGCAGTGACAGCCGAATTTCAAATTTATGTTTTCCAGAAAAGAAACAGGTCATCCACTTGATGACCTGTTTGTTTTACTGAATCTCATTAATGAGATTTTCAATTTGATCCCTTGGAGGGGGATTCTGTGGAGTTGTATTCATTGCTGGTGGTTGCTTTCGGGTTGGCAGCATGATTTGCTCCTCACCTGAGGCTGAATCGGGTAAGTCAGAGAAGTCATTTTGTGCTGAGCGATCAGGCGGTGGTGGTGCTGGACGGTACAATGGACGAGCCAAAGGCGGAGATGTACGATATTCCTTTTGATTCTCATTTTGCTGGAGCTGTAGTTTATCGCGAGAAATAGGCTCTTTTGCCTCCCTATCCAGACGTACCCAGGCAGATGGCGTATCTTTTAGTGAGTTCGCCATAAAGTTGGTCCAGATTGGCAAGGCTGCGACACCACCATATTCACGGCGGCCCAGAGTCCGTGGCTGGTCAAATCCAACCCAGGCAATTGCAACCAGTTTTCCATTAAATCCAGCGAACCAGGCATCTTTGGCATCATTGGTGGTTCCTGTCTTGCCACCCAGATCATTACGACCAATTTTGAGTGCGGCACGACCTGTACCATGCTGAATCACGTCACGTAAGATATTGGCCATGTCATAGGCTGAGCTTGATTTTAAAATACGTTGTGCCTGACGATAATCACTGTTGGTTTTGCTTGTTTTATCAGGGTCTGTAGCTGTAATTTGTGTTTCAGAAGCAGCAGTTGCATCATCCAGAGTTTGATTGGTGATTTCCTTAACGTCACCATTTTGCTGTTTTTCAGCTTCTTCGGGTTGTGGCTCATTATAGGCATTCGGATCATTAATACATGGAATGCATGCATATTCAGGCTTGGTCTCGTAAATCACCTTGCCCGATGCATCCTCAATTCGCTTGATGAAATGAGGCTGGATTCGATAGCCACCATTGGCAAAGGTGGCATAACCTGTCGCCATTTGCACAGGCAATACCTGTGGAGTTCCCAGTGCAATGGTGTAGTTGCGCGGAATCTGTTCCTCTTCCAGACCAAAATCCATAAATAGCTGGCGTGCACGCTCAATACCCACATTCTGCAATAATCGTACTGATACGGTATTTCGTGATAAATAGAGCGCACGGCGCAGGGGGATCATCCCCAGATAGCGTCCATCGGAGTTTTTAGGGGACCACTTGCCAATGGTGATTGGGCTATCATTTACCATAGTGTACGGGGTCATGCCGCGTTCTATTGCAAGTGCATAAATGAAAGGCTTAATGGTTGAACCAGGTTGTCTCCAGCCCTGTATGGCACGGTTAAACTTGGACTGATAGAAGTTATAACCACCGACCACTGCTTCAATTGCCCCGTCATTTGGATTGAGCGCAATCAACTGTCCCTGAACTTTAGGCACCTGAACCAAAGACCAGACACTCTTGTCCTCATTTGGACGCAGGCGAATGATATCTTTTACTTTTACAATTTGAGAGGCATTTGACGGCGCACCACCTACGCTGTTGGCATTGCGATAGGGTCTCACCCATGACATGCCTGACCAATTTACTGTCACTGTGGAGCCATCCTGCATGAGCGCATCAAAGGAATGATTATTGACCTTCACCACCTCTGCTGGATAAGTATTGGCATAGGCCATAAACTGGCTGAGTGGTTTATCATGCGCTTCAGGACCACGCCAGCCATGACGGCGGTCATATGCTTCCAGACCCTCCTGAACAGCTTCCTCTGCATAACGCTGGCGATTACTGTCAATGGTGGTATAGACCTTATAGCCAGAATCAATTGCCTGTTCACCAAAATGCTCAACCAGCTCGGCCCGTACCATTTCCCCCACATAAGGAAAGACGTTGCTTACGGAACGGTCAATCATGTTGAGGTTAATCGGTTCGGCAACAGCTTTCTGGTATTGGGCTTGATTGATATAACCCAATTGCAGCATGCGACCAAGAATCCAGTTTCTCCGCTCAAGCGCACGTTCTGGGTTGACCACAGGATTGTATTTGGAAGGTGCTTTTGGCAAGCCCGCAATCATTGCCATTTGTGCTGTAGTTAATTCATTAATATTTTTGTTGTAATAGATTCTTGCCGCCGCCGCGATGCCGTAAGCATTTTTGCCTAAAAAGATTTTATTAACATAAGAACTTAAGATTTCCTGCTTGGTCAGGTTTTGCTCTATTTTGCGAGCAAGAAAAACTTCAGTCAGTTTGCGTTTAAGAGTTCTTTCAGGACTTAAATAATAGTTTTTTGCCACCTGCATGGTAATGGTTGAACCGCCTGTTTGCACATCCGAACCTGTCACGGATTCAGTTAAGGCTCGCCCCAAGCCCTTGAAGCTAATACCGTTGTGTTCAAAAAAAGAGGAATCCTCAGCAGCCAGAAAAGCATGGATAAAGGTAGTAGGAATTTCCTCATACTTTACGGGAATGGAGAGTTTGCCACCATACTCAGCAATGAGCTTGTTATCCGCCGTATAGACTTGCAATGGTTTTAATAAAGGTGCCTTTTTTAATGAACTCATATCTGGCAATGAGGGTGCTAGATAGAGATACATGCCATAAAATCCCATTGGAAGTGAGACTAAGATAATAATAAGGATCAAAAAAAATGGCCGAACAATACCAGAACTGGATAGCTTTTTCATAATAAGTAAGTTTTAATAAGAGCGAATGGCAAACTAATTGTGGTCAGTATATCCTTTAGACATACGGATTGTTAGATGAGATATTGTATCCGTATCAATTAAAGACCAAAACAGATTAGTGAGTTGTACTTTTGGGGATAAAAAAATAAATAGGAAAGAACTGTGCTCAGGTTATATCGTAAACCAAGTAAGGGGTTAGTAGGGGTCGATATTAGTTCGACAACTGTTAAGTTATTAGAGCTCTCTGTAAAGAACGGTAGATATTGGGTTGAAAGTTATGCCGTGATGCCACTGCCTGAAAATAGTGTGGTGGAAAAAAGCATTCTCAATCCAGAAGCAGTGGCTGACGCACTTGAAAGAGTCGTTAACCTTGCGAACCCTCACACTACTCATGTGGCAATTGCGGTACCTACCTCAATGGTGATTCATAAAATCATTGAAATGGATGCTGATATGTCGGATGAGGAGCGCGAAGTTCAAATCCGTATGGACGCTGAGCAATATATTCCGTTCCCTTTAGATGAAGTCAGCCTTGATTTTGAGGTTCTGCCCGACCGTCTGGCAAACCCTAACCGAGTTAATGTGCTTTTGGTGGCAACACGAACTGAAAACGTGGATAACCGTGTTGAAGTTTTAGAGCTTGCTGGTTTGGTTGCGAAAGTGGCCGATGTTGAAAGCTATGCTATGGAACGTGCCTTTAGCGTATTTGCCGATACATTGCCAATGGGCGCAAATACCGTTGGTATCTTGGATATTGGTCATACCATGACGACCTTGTCTGTTATGCAGAAAGGCAAGATTATTTATACTCGTGAACAAGTGTTTGGTGGTCGACAATTAACTCAGGATGTTCAGAGCCGTTATGGTTTGTCTTTCGAAGAGGCAGGCCGTGCGAAAAAAGAAAGAACATTGCCAGATGACTATGACACTGAAGTACTGGAACCATTCCTTGATGCAGTAGTTCAACAGGCCGCTCGTTCACTTCAATTCTTTTTCTCTTCTTCTCAATTCAATGAAATTGATCATATTTTGCTTGCTGGCGGGAATGCGAATATCCCAGGTCTGGCAAAATTACTACAACAAAAACTAGGTTATCGCGTCACGATTGCCAACCCGTTTTTACAAATGGGCTTTTCTCCCCAGATTGACATTAAAAAAATTGAAAATGATGCTTCCTCATTAATGGTGGCATGTGGTCTAGCATTGAGGAGTTTTGATTAATGGCAAAGATTAACCTACTCCCTTGGCGTGATGAGCTAAGAGAACAACGAAAGAAAAAATTTGTTGCATTTTGTGTTGGGGTTGCTGCATTAGGGGTTGCATCAGTCTTTTCTGGTTGGGTGTATTTTGATCAGAAGCTGGATGATCAGGAACAGGCCAACCAATTGATTGTCAGTACCAACCAAAATCTGGATGCCCAGTTAAAATCACTAGACGGTCTGCAAGAGCGCCGTAATGCGATTATCGAGCGTATGAAATTGATTCAGGGGTTACAGGGGCAACGTCCAATTACCGTGCGTCTGGTTGATGAACTGGTACGTGTGACACCGCCAACCATGTATCTTACTAAATTTACCCGTACAGGTGATAAGTTTACCATTGAGGGTAAAGCTGAAAGCCCGAATACAGTGGCCGAGTTGCTGCGTAATCTCGAAGCTTCCCCTTGGTACCGTAATGCCTTTATGAATTCATTCCTCGCGGCAGAAGAGAAAAAGGATAAGGCGGTTAGCTCTCTGGTTCCGCGGGTTGAAGAGAACTATGGAAGTTTTGTCGTCACTGTGGATTTGGGTGAGATCGGTACAACTGCTGAGGTTGATCCAGCAGCATCAGGAGTGGCGCAATGAACTTAGAGAAGTCAGATGATTTAAATCAAGATACGGTGGCTATAAAGAAAAAGAAGATGACCGTAGATCAGTTCTTCCAGCAGTTTAATACGCTGGATATGAATAATTACGGCAGTTGGCCTCTATCTGTTAAGATTACTTGCTGGATTTTTATCTTCTTGGCTGTACTGGCACTTGGTTATTTTGTGGTCATTAAGTCACAGTTAGAAGCCATTGCAAATGCACAGGCAAAAGAACAAAGTCTATTAAATGAATTTAAGGAAAAAGACTCAAAATTACGTAATCTGCAACAATATCAAACACAATTACAGGAAATGGAAGCAAACTTTAATCAGCAATTGGAACAGTTACCTAAAGAGACTGAAATTCCAAGTCTAGTTGAAGACATCAACTTGACTGGTGTGAACTCTGGCTTGAAATTTAAAAATATTCGTCTGGAAAATGAAGTTAAGCAAGAGTTTTTCATTGAGCAGCCCATTAGTATTGAAGCTACGGGGGATTATCATGCTTTTGGTGCATTTGCGACAGGTATTGCCGCCCTGCCACGTATTGTGACCCTGCATGATTTTACGGTTGAGGCCAAAGAAGATACTCAGAAAAAGTCTGATATTCCTGTTGTTAACTATACTATAAAAGCAAAAACCTATCGTTATATAGGTGCTGATGACAGTACTCCAACTGCACAAGGAGGGCAACCTTAATGAATAATTATAAAATTTTTCTTGGTTTGCTTGTTAGTGTGGGATTGATCGGATGTGATTCCCGTATTGATGCAGTCAATCAACAGATGGCAGAAATTCGCAATCAGCCACCTTTACCGATTGAACCAGCACCTATATTTATACCTGTACCATTATTCAACTATGCGGCACATCAGTTAAAAAGCCCGTTTATGCCAAGTTCTCTGGCTGCTGAACTTAAGATTATGGCAGGTAAGCGTGTTTATCCTAATTTTAATCGTCAGCCACAGCCATTAGAGAGTTATGCTTTGGAATCGCTGAATATGAAAGGCAGTATGCGCGGTAAATCCAATAATACAATTGCCTTAATCCAAACGCCTGATGGACAGATTGAGCGTGTTCAGGTAGGTAGTTATCTGGGTATGAATCAGGGACGTATTATTAGAATTAGTCCAACTCAGATTGATTTGGTGGAGATTGTGCCAGATGGGCGAGAGGGTTATGTGGAAAGGCCTAGAACACTCGTTTTAATTGGACCAGCACAGTAGATTAAGGGAATAACAATGAAAAAACAGTTTAAAGATTCTTTATTTGGGGAAGCGAAGACCATGAATCATGCATTCCGTCAGTTTTCTATGGGTGCTGTTGCTATTGCAATCATGCAGGTTGCATCAGCACAAGTGAGTATGACCAATATTGTGCCAATGAATTTGGCCGATCAGGGTACAGAAATTCGTGTCATGTTTAATGGTTTGCCGCCTCAGCCACAGGCCTATCAGCTTGAGCAACCTTCCCGTTTGATCCTGGATTTTGATAAGGCACAACAAAGTTTAAAACAGACCTCGATACCAGTTTCAACCAGCGAGGCAAGTTCCATTGAGGTTGCTGCGGATGATCAACGTTCCCGTGTGATTGTGAATTTAAAAGATGCGGGTGCTTTTACTACACGTATAGAAGGGAATACTTTTGTCCTCAAAATTAATTCAGTTCGACCATCGGCAACGAATACGCCTGCGGTAGCACGTCAGCCTCAACAAGGCGTATCTAATATTGGATTTCAACGAGGCAAGGATGGCGAGGGCTTGGTTGTCATTGACCTTTTGGGAGGTAATACCCCTGTTGATGTGCAGCAACAAGGCAGTAAAATTGTTGTGCGTACAATGGGCAATAAAATTCCAGCTCACTTGGCGCGACGTTTAAATACCAATGACTTTGCTACCCCTGTTGCCAGTGTGGATGCTTATAATGATAAAGGTAATGGTGTTATTACCATTCAGTCTGCAGGCAGTTATGAGTATATGGCTTACCAAGCAGAAAATAAATTAACGATTAGTTTAAAACGTCCAGAGGATAAATCTCCAGCAAAAGCAAAATCACAAATCTATACAGGTAATAAGATTTCTTTAGATTTTCAGGATATCGAAGTACGCCGTGTATTGCAGCTCCTTGCAGACTTTACTGGTATCAATATGGTAGCGGCTGATACTGTACAAGGTAATATTACTCTGCGTTTAAAAGATGTACCTTGGGACCAAGCTTTAGATATCGTACTGAAAACTAAAAATTTGGATAAACGTCGTAATGGAAATGTGATCTGGATTGCACCTGTTTCTGAGTTAATTAAGGCAGAAGAAGAAGAAGCCAAAGCGATTGCACAGAGCGTTAAACTGGCACCATTGCAGACAGAGTATATTCAGCTTAGTTATGCAAAAGCTGCTGATATTGAGAAATTAATCACTCAGGGTAAAAATAGTGGCTCAGGTAACAGCTCTTCAGGTTCGAATAATAATGCTGATCCATTGGGAGATAGTGTTGGGAGTTTATTGAGTCCTCGTGGTACGATTTCTACTGACCCTCGCACGAATACACTGATTATTAATGACACGTCACAAAAAATTGATCAAATTCGTAAAATGGTTGATTTATTGGACGTGTCGGTTAAGCAAGTGATGATTGAGGCACGTATTGTCAGTGCAAGTACCGACTTTACCAAAGAGATGGGGGTGAAGTGGGGCGTGCTTTCTCAGGGTATTACCAATAATAGGAATTTATTGGTAGGTGGTAGTGATACAACCTTGTGGAATTTGAGAGAACCTGATGATGATGGAAAATATACCATAGAACACCCAAAAAACCTGAATGTCGATTTAGGTGTGACCAGTGCAGGTGCCAGTCGTATTGCATTTGGCTTAATTAGCTTGTCTGACTTTATGTTGGATTTAGAGCTTTCAGCTGTACAGGCAGATGGTTATGGCGAAGTGATTTCAACGCCTAAAGTTATGACTGCGGATAAACAAACTGCAAAAATTGAGTCAGGTTCTCAAGTTCCTTTTTCATCCTCAACGGGTACTGGGGCAAATGCTACGCCGAAAATCGAATTTAAAGATGTGGTATTAAGTTTAGATGTAACGCCGAGTATTACACCAGATGGAAAGGTTCAAATGAATCTTGATATTAAGAAAGATAGTATTGCTGGTGTAACCCCTCAAGGACAATTCTATTTTAATAAAAACATGGTGAATACTAATGTCTTGGTTAATAATGGTGAAACGGTGGTATTGGGTGGTATTTTTGAAGAAGAAAATGTAAACAAACAAACCAAAGTACCTTTCCTTGGGGATTTACCATATGTGGGTAAATTATTCCGTCGTGATTCGAAAACTGAAAATAAACGTGAACTACTTATTTTTGTAACCCCGAGAATTGTTAATGACACCTTGACCAGAAATCATTAATATATTTTCAATAGTTGCAATGAATATAGGTGGCGCGTTGCCAAGCAAAGCGTTTGAAACCCTGCCAAATATTTATTTGGTGGGGCCAATGGGGGCGGGAAAAACAACAGTTGGCCGACATTTAGCCGAGTTATTAGGGCGAGACTTTCTTGACAGTGATCATGAAATTGAGCGGAAAACTGGTGCGACCATTCCCTGGATTTTTGAGAAAGAAGGTGAAGCTGGATTTCGGCTACGTGAAACCAATGTGTTAAATGAACTCACTACGCGCTCCGCACTGGTTTTGGCCACGGGTGGTGGAGCGGTTACTCAATCTGCGAATCGAGAGTTCCTTAAACAACGTGGTATTGTTGTCTATCTTTATACACCTGTAGAACTTCAGCTACAGCGAACCTATCGTGATAAAAACCGTCCATTATTACAAGTCGAAAATCCAGAACAAAAACTACGAGAGTTATTGACTGCACGTGATCCTTTATATCGTGAAGTTGCACACCATATTATTGAGACAAATCAGGGTGCTGCACGTGATTTAGCACAACGGATTCTCCAAATTATTTTATCGCGTTCCGTCAAGTGATTCTTTTAGTGGTTTAATTATATGCAAACATTATATGTTGAATTAGGTGAGCGTCGTTATCCGATTTTTATTGGCAGTCATTTAGATCCTGAAAAATTACTTAAACCTTATCTGCATGGTCGACAAGTGATGCTGGTTTCAAATACAACAGTAGCCCCTCTATATATGCAGCATTATGTGGACGCATTGAGTGCTCTGGATAAACAGGTTGCACAATGTATATTGCCTGATGGTGAGCAATATAAAGATATTCAGCATCTAAACCTGATTTTTGATGGATTGCTTGAAGCTGGCTTTAACCGAGATTGCACCGTATTGGCTTTGGGTGGTGGTGTGATTGGAGATATGGCGGGTTTTGCATCGGCCTGTTTTCAGCGTGGGGTAAATTTCGTTCAGGTACCGACCACCTTGTTGTCCCAGGTGGATTCAAGCGTAGGCGGTAAGACTGGAATTAATCATCCACTTGGCAAGAATATGCTGGGCGCTTTTCAACAGCCTCAAGTCGTATTGGCAGATATGGCCCAATTGGATACTTTGCCTGACCGTGAACTGTCTGCAGGTTTAGCTGAGGTGATTAAATATGCCTTGCTGGGTGATGTGGATTTTCTGGTCTGGTTGGAGCAGAACATGGATGCATTGGTAGGACGTGATGCCAACCTGCTGGCGGAGGCGGTATATCGTTCATGCGCCCATAAAGCCAGGATTGTCGCCAATGATGAAAAAGAACAGGGTGAGCGGGCACTATTAAATCTGGGTCATACCTTTGGTCATGCGATTGAGTCCTATCTAGGCTATGGAACCTGGTTGCATGGTGAGGCCGTTGCAACAGGTATGGTGATGGCGGCAGATTTGTCCCATCGCCTGGGCTGGATTTCAGCTGAAGATGTGCAGCGTACAAAAAAAATCATTCAACGTGCCAATTTACCGATATCATGTCCGAAAATTCCATTAGAAGATTTTCTGGCTTATATGTCACATGATAAAAAAGTCTTAAATGGTCAGTTGCGCCTGGTTTTACTTAAGAAATTGGGGCAGGCTGTCATCACCAAGGACTTTGATATTGAGCTCATGAAGCAATCCATTCTTGCGAATCAATCTGCATAATTAAACATTTGGGAAAAGCATGGCTGTGTCACGATCAATCTGGCAAAATATTCAACAGTACAGTTGGCTGGTTTTTGCGCTGGCTTGTTTAATTGCCGCATTGGTTTTTTGGGCGATTACAGATAATAAAGCGTTGGTAGAGGTTGAGCAGCCAGCTAAAACTGAAGCGCAGGTGCAGATTCAGCCAGAGAAAGTTGCTGCGACCGCCCATTTGGGAGCCTTTTCTGATGAGGTAAAACCATTGGACTTAACCACACGGGTGGTGGTGTCTAATGAGCATGCGCCTGAATTTCGTGGCACAAAGTTTATCAAGGAAAATCAGCGTCAATGGACCATGGAAATTTTCCGTAGTTCAGATGAGGCGATTGTGAAGAATTTTCTTTTAAGTCGTCCTGATCGGAAAAAATTCATTTATTTTCGTTTGAGTGGGCAGGACCAGGCTGAGCAGTATGTTTTGGCTTATGGGGTCTTCTCAAATTCAGAAGAAGCAAACCGCCAGTTTTCACAGTTGAATCTGGTTTTACCCGAATCCATTCAACCCAAAGCACAGCAGTTATCGGCCTACGCCGATTTTGTAAATGATTTGGGTTCTGATGAGTTAAAATCTGCTGCAAACCAATTATATGCGATTCAACTAAAACCTGTGGCTCTTCCAGAAGTTGATGAAACTCTGCTGATTGGTGCCAACACATCACAAAAAACAGTGTTGGCTGGGGGGGGGCGGACATTAAGCGACCCAACGACAACCGTGAAAACGACAGTGACACAACGTGATGCGCAGGGCAATGTTGTAAATGTAAAACAGAGTCAGTCTGCAGCTCAACCTACTTCCAGTTCTGAAAAATTAAAAGAAAATTCAGATTCCGAGAGAAGAGAGGTCAGTGATCCATTCAACTAATTTTGCACCAATATGAAACAATATTGATTCTTTTTATGGCACTGTGATTTTTTTTGGTGCAATTTCATTTCTTGGTGTTTAGGGCTTAGTTTCTATAATTTAAAGTTATTTTAATTTTTTTAATGATTTAGTAAATTTTTATTTTTTTGGCATATTTTTTGCTTTCTTATGATGCTAATTTGTCTACTCATTACCCTTTTTTGTGCGAAAAGATTCATTAATTGAGTGAAATAGAAAGTTTTTTATACTTTACAAGTATTTGTTAAAGTGTAATAACTGAAAACACTTTATATAGTGAAATACGCTGATTCTTGCATAAGAAAGACGTATATTTGCAAATCCGCCAGTGAAAATGTTTTTTTGCGAAGCATTGAACTTTAAATGAGTTAATCGACAATATCGCAGAAAATGAATTGATTGTTTGTTGCTCGAAAGAGCCATGTTGAAAGAAGGGTACGCTATGCACATGCCATCGCCTAATACTGTAGCTCCCGCTCAAGGTCTATATCAGCCTGATGAGTTTAAGGATAACTGTGGTTTTGGTCTGATTGCCCATATGAAGGGTGAATCAAGCCATCATCTGGTCGAAACCGCGATTCACAGTTTAAGTTGCATGACGCACCGTGGTGGTATTGCCGCAGATGGTAAAACGGGAGATGGGTGCGGATTGCTATTGGCTATGCCGAAACAGTTCTTTCGTGACGAAGCTCAGAAGTTAGGTGCTAATCTTACTGAGATTTTTGCTGCGGGTACTGTATTTTTAAATATTGACCCTGCTTTAGCTCAAAATGCAAAGAATATTTTAAATAAAGAAATTGCAGCGGAAGGTTTAACGGTTACGGCATGGCGTGTTGTACCCACAAATAATGATGCTCTCGGTGAGATTGCTCTGCAATCATTGCCTGCATTTGAACAAATTCTTGTGAATTGCCCAATGGGCTTAACTGAGGTTGAGTTTAACCGTAAACTTTTCCTGGCACGCCGCCGTGCTGAACAACAATTACAAAATGATCCTTTGTTCTATGTCACCACTTTGGCGACCACAGTCATCAGCTATAAAGGCTTGATGATGCCAGCAGCGATTGCCGACTTCTATACCGACTTGGCTGATGAGCGCTTAAAATCACATATCGTGGTATTCCATCAGCGTTTCTCGACCAATACTTTGCCACGCTGGCCATTGGCACAACCATTCCGTTACCTTGCCCATAATGGTGAAATTAATACCATTACAGCAAACCGTAACTGGGCTTTGGCACGTACGCCTAAATTTGAAAACCCATTATTGCCAGGTTTAACTGAGCTTAATTCGATCGTAAACCGTACTGGTTCGGATTCATCAAGCCTAGACAACATGCTTGAAATTCTTGTGGGTGGCGGAATGGACTTATTCCGTGCGCTACGTATGTTGGTTCCACCAGCATGGCAGAATGTTGAAACTTTAGATGCTGATCTACGTGCATTCTATGAATTCAACTCTAAGCACATGGAAGCTTGGGATGGTCCAGCAGGTTTGGTGATTCAGGATGGTCGTCATGCCATCTGTATGCTAGACCGTAATGGCTTGCGTCCAGCGCGTTGGGTCATCACTAAAAATGACTACATTACGCTTGCATCTGAAATCGGCGTGTGGGGTTATGAGCCAGAAGATGTGGTGTCTAAAGGTCGTGTTGGTCCTGGTCAAATCCTAGTGGTTGATACATTGACTGGCAAAGTGCTAGATACCAAAGATGTCAGCAATCATCTTAAGAACATGCGTCCATACCGTGAATGGTTGCGTGATCATGCGATTCGCTTACAGGCCAATCCACAGCTTGAAGAACAACTTGTGGATCAAGGCCTTACAGGGGATAAGTTAAAAGCAGCACAAAAAATGTTTATGGTAACATTTGAAGAGCGCGATCAACTGTTACGTCCTATCGCAGAAAGTGGTCAAGAAGCTGTTGGTTCGATGGGTGATGATACCCCAATGGCAGTATTGTCTCGTCAAGTGCGCCATGTTTCTGACTATTTCCGTCAGCAGTTTGCTCAGGTCACCAACCCGCCAATCGATCCATTACGTGAATCGATTGTGATGTCATTGGAAACTTGCTTAGGTCGTGAGCAAAACGTATTTGAACAAGGTCCAGAGCATGCCGACCGCATCATTATTTCCAGCCCTGTATTGTCTAATTCAAAAATGCAGCAGCTTCGCGATGTTGAAAAAGAGCGCGAAGGCTATGGCGTTGTTGATATTGACCTGAACTATGCTGAAGCTGAAGGCTTACAAGCAGCGATTGCCCGTATTTGTGAAGAAACTGCGCAAGCGGTTCGTGATGGCAAAACCTTAATCGTATTAACGGATAAAAACTTCCGTGAAGGTTTCTTGCCTGCAAACTCTGCATTGGCAACAGGTGCGGTACATCATCATTTGATTAAAACGGGTTTGCGTACTGATGCGAACATTTTGGTTGAAACAGGTTTTGCCCGTGATCCGCACCAATTTGCAGTATTACTTGGCTTTGGTGCGACAGCAATTTACCCGTATTTAGCTTATGACGTGATCAATGACTTGGTTGCCAAAGGTGAGTTATTGGGTGACCCAATCCATGCACAAGCGAATTTCCGTAAAGGCATTGAGAAAGGCTTATTGAAAGTACTTTCTAAAATGGGTATTTCGACAGTTGCTTCTTATCGCGGTGGTCAATTATTCGAAGCGGTAGGTTTATCTTCTGAAGTTGTTGATAAGTGTTTCCTTGGTGTACCAAGCCGTATTCAAGGTGCAACATTTGCAGATTTAGAAAACGATCAGAAAAAATTGGCAACAACTGCTTGGCAGAACCGTAAGCCGATTGATCAAGGTGGTTTACTTAAATTTGTATTTGGTAAAGAGTACCATGCTTTCAACCCTGACGTGATTAACTCACTTCACAAGGCTGTTCGCTCAGGTCAATACCAAGACTTTAAAGAATATGCAGAGTTGGTGAATAACCGTCCTGTGGCTACGATTCGTGACTTATTCAAATTAAAAACGACAAATTCAATTGCGCTTGATCAAGTTGAAAGCATTGAAGATATCCTTCCGCGTTTCGACTCTGCTGGTATGTCTTTGGGTGCATTATCTCCAGAAGCACACGAAGCAATTGCAATTGCAATGAATACAATTGGTGGTCGTTCGAACTCAGGTGAGGGCGGTGAAGACCCAGCGCGTTACGGCACGATTCGTAACTCGAAAATCAAACAGATTGCATCAGGCCGTTTTGGTGTAACACCAGCGTACTTAACTTCTGCTGAAGTTTTGCAGATTAAAGTGGCACAAGGTGCAAAACCAGGTGAGGGTGGTCAGTTACCAGGTGGTAAAGTGAATGGCTTAATTGCACGTTTACGTTACTCGGTACCAGGTGTGACTTTGATTTCACCACCGCCACACCACGATATTTACTCAATTGAAGATTTGTCTCAGTTGATCTTTGACTTGAAGCAAGTCAACCCTCAAGCAATGGTATCGGTAAAATTGGTATCTGAGCCAGGTGTTGGAACCATTGCTGCAGGTGTTGCAAAAGCTTATGCTGACTTCATTACCATTTCTGGTTATGACGGTGGTACAGCGGCATCTCCACTTTCATCAATTCACCATGCAGGTTCGCCTTGGGAATTAGGTTTAAGTGAAGCGCATCAAGCACTTCGTGTAAATGATTTGCGTGGTAAGGTGCGTGTACAAACTGATGGTGGTTTAAAAACAGGTCTGGATGTAATCAAAGCAGCAATTTTAGGTGCTGAAAGCTTTGGTTTCGGTTCTACACCAATGATCGCATTAGGTTGTAAATATCTTCGTATTTGCCACTTGAATAACTGTGCAACTGGTGTTGCAACTCAGCAAGATCATTTACGTCAAGAACACTATATTGGCGAACCAGAAATGTTGATTAACTTCTTCAAATTTATTGCAGAAGAAACACGTGAATGGTTAGCTGCTCTAGGTGTTGCATCACTCAAAGATTTGATTGGTCGCGTTGATTTGCTTGAAGTTTTACCAGGAGAAACTGAAAAGCATGCGCATCTTGATCTTAGTGCTTTATTGACTTCACATCCATCTGCTGAAGGTAAAGCTCAGTATTGCCAAGTTCAAGGTAATGCGCCATTTGATAAAGGTGTATTGGCTGAGAAAATGGTTGCTGAAATGCTACCAGCTATTGAAGCAGGTACAGGCGGTTCATTTAATTTCACTGTTGGTAACTGTGACCGTTCAATTGGCGCACGTATTTCAGGTGAGATCGCTCGTCGTTATGGCAACTTGGGTATGGAAAACAGCCCAGTGGTGATGAATCTTGTTGGTACAGCGGGTCAGTCACTTGGTGTTTGGAATGCTGGTGGTCTGCATATCAAACTTGAAGGTGATGCAAACGATTACGTGGGTAAAGGTATGGCGGGTGGTCGTGTGTCGATCTTCCCACCAAAAGGTTCGCCGTTCCAAACGCAAAATACTGCAATCATCGGTAACACTTGTTTGTATGGTGCGACTGGCGGTAAGTTATTTGCTGCGGGTACTGCGGGTGAGCGTTTCGCTGTTCGTAACTCAGGTGCTTTTGCAGTCATTGAAGGTGCTGGCGATCACTGCTGTGAATATATGACAGGTGGTGTGGTCACTGTGTTAGGTAAAGTTGGTCATAACTTTGGTGCGGGTATGACAGGCGGTTTCGCTTATGTCCTTGACCTTGATAACGACTTTGTTGACTACTATAACCATGAGTTGATTGACTTAAATCGTATCTCGACTGAGGCGATGGAAGATCATAAAGAAAACCTCCTCCGTATTCTTGATGAACATATTCAAGAGACAGGAAGTGCTTGGGCATACAAAATCCGTAATGAGTTCGACTTCTATAGTCGTAAGTTCTGGCTTGTAAAACCAAAAGCTGCTAATTTGCAAACGCTTTTGAAAACAACCCAAGCTGATCCACAATAATTCCACGACTGCAAAGACATAGGCAGGTGCAGAGATGAGAGACATCGCTGCGCCTACCCACGGAGAGAGACATGGCAGAACGCCTCAATAATGACTTTCAATTTCTGGATGTACCACGTCAAGATCCAGAGAAAAAAGATATTACTGTCCGCAAAGCAGAGTTTGTGGAAATTTATAAACCTTTTACAGCGGAAGTGGCTGCAAACCAGGCTCACCGCTGTTTAGGGTGTGGTAACCCGTATTGTGAATGGAAATGCCCAGTACATAACTACATTCCAAACTGGTTAAAGCTGATTGCAGAAGGTCAAATTTTCCAAGCGGCCGAACTTTGCCATCAAACCAATACCTTGCCAGAAGTATGTGGTCGTGTATGTCCACAAGACCGTTTATGCGAAGGTGCTTGTACTTTAAATGACGGCTTTGGTGCAGTCACGATTGGTAATGCTGAAAAATATATCAACGATACTGCCTTTGCTTTAGGCTGGCGCCCAGATATGTCTGGCGTTAAATGGACCAATAAAAAAGTTGCCATCATTGGTGCGGGTCCAGCAGGTTTAGGCTGTGCTGATATTCTTGCCCGTGGCGGTGTGAAACCAGTTGTATTTGATAAACGCCCTGAAATTGGTGGTTTACTTACATTTGGTATTCCAGAATTTAAAATGGAAAAAGATGTAATGAAACGTCGTCGTGAAATCTTCACGGGGATGGGTATCGAATTCCGCTTAAATACTGAAATTGGTGTTGATGTCACGATTGAACAACTCCTTGCTGAATACGATGCTGTATTTATGGGGATGGGAACTTATACCTACATGAAAGGTGGTTTCCCTGGTGAAGATCTTGATGGTGTTTACGATGCATTAGATTTCTTAATTGCGAATGTAAATCGTTGCCAAGGCTGGGAAAAAGATCCAAGTGAATACATCAGTGTAGATGGCAAAAAGGTGATTGTTCTGGGTGGTGGTGACACTGCAATGGACTGTAACCGTACTTCATTACGCCAAGGTGCACATGATGTGACCTGTGCTTACCGTCGTGACGAAAGCAACATGCCGGGTTCTGCGCGCGAAGTGAAAAATGCCTATGAAGAGGGCGTGAAATTCCTGTTCAACCGTCAACCAATTGAGGTTGTTGGTGAAAATGGTAAGGTGACTGGTGTTAAGGTTGTCACTACACAAATGGGTGAGCCTGATAGCCGTGGTCGTCGTAGCCCTGAGCCAATTCCTGGTTCTGAAGAGGTTTTACCAGCTGATGCAGTATTGCTTGCTTTCGGTTTCCGTCCAAGCCCTGCGGATTGGTTTGGTTCAGCCAATGTAAGTTTAGATGGTTCAGGTCGTGTGGTTGCGGCAGAACAGCAAGAATTTAAATTCCAGACATCTAATCCAAAAATCTTCGCAGGTGGAGATATGGTGCGTGGTTCTGATCTGGTTGTGACTGCAATTTGGGAAGGTCGCCAAGCAGCAGAAGGTATTTTAGATTACTTAGGTGTCTAATTCATCTTTTTAGTTTGATTGCGATAAAGCCTGCTTAAGCAGGCTTTATTTTTTTTAGCTTATCTTTTTGGTAGTTTTAGCAAATCTTCTAAGCTTTCCGCCCTGTCCCTGATCATTTTTCAGCGTGATTTTCAAAGACCAATCAGGAAATTGTGCAGGCAATGAAAATGGCTCTTGCAAATGCAAATTCAGAGAAAATTATTTAAATCGCCTCAAGGCATTGGGGATTACCGTACGACGGTTACAGTTCTCCGATGATTCTATGCAATGATATAAAGATTTCAACAAATAAATGTTACACAGCGAACAAAAAATCACATTACAATGAATTATTGAAAAATATAAAGAAAAACCTGAGGATAAATTTTTATGAAAGTGATCAAACAAACTGCGCTCGCAACTGTATTGGCAAGCACCTTATTGTTCACAGGCTGTGGCTATAACACCTTGCAGGTGAAAGATGAGGCGGTCAATGCTTCCTGGTCTGAAGTACAAAACCAGTATCAACGCCGTGCTGACCTGGTGCCTAATCTTGTCAATGTAGTGAAAGGCTATGCCAAACATGAAGAGCAAGTCCTCACAGAGGTGACGCAAGCTCGTTCGAATGTTGCGGGTTTAAAAGTAGATAAAGAAGTTTTAGAAGACCCAGCGCTATTTGAAAAATATCAACAAGCACAAAGTCAATTGACAAGTGCATTATCTCGTTTAATTGCTGTTTCTGAAAATTATCCAGATTTAAAAGCCAATGAACAATTCCGTGATTTACAAGCACAATTGGAAGGTACAGAAAATCGAATCGCGGTTGCTCGTAACCGTTATATTACCACAGTGCAAGATTACAATTCATATGTGCGTCAGTTCCCACAAGCAATGACAGCAAAAGTGATTGGGATGAAAACCAAGGAAAACTTTAAGGCAGACTCATCTGCACAACAGGCGCCAACAGTTTCATTTAATTAATCATTGAAATTGTTTTCGGCTTAGGAGGGGCGTATGTTGATCAAGTTAAAGCAAAAATTAAAATATGTTTTAACCATCATTTTTGCAATGCTTTGTTTTCAACATACAACCTGGGCTGAGACCGCCACTGCAACAGATCAAGGTGATCTAGTGGTTGCTGGAAAAATGATTCAGCAACAGCAGCAACAAAATAAGTCATCGACAACCACAGAACAGCCTCCCGTACTAGCTACAGTTGCCAATGATATGGCGGATGGGGAATCTATACGTGGTTTACCCACTTTAAACCAACCTGTGATTGATCAAGCTAAGATATTGAACGAGGCTGAAATCCAGCAACTCAATCAAAAAATTCTAGCCCTTTATCAACAAGGTAAAGCTCAAATTGGTGTCATTATTGTACCCACCACAGGTCAGGAAGCGATTTTTGATTTTGCTTTGCGTACAGGTGAAAAATGGCAATTAGGTTCTGCTAAACGTGATAATGGTTTGTTAATGGCGATTGCGATCAACGATCGTAAAATCCAGATATTGACAGGTTATGGCTTGGAGGGTGTATTACCTGATGTAGTACTCAGCCGCATTATTCGTGATCAAATTACACCTTATTTTAAACAAGGTCAGTATGCTCAAGGAATTTCAGCTGGGTTGGATGAAATTAGCCGTATCGTTAATCTTGATCCAGAGATCGCTCAACAATCTGCTCAAGAGCTCAAAGAGCGACATGAGCAGGCAATTCAAGCACAACAAGCCAAAGATAATACGCTTACGATGGCGCTATTTATTTTAATTATGGGTGTCATAGGATCGTTCATTGTGGGTAAACGATTAAGTGCATCTACTGCGGCTGTGGCAGCAATGGTTGCGGGACTGGTTAATGGTGCTGGTCTGGTGATGAGTCTATTACTTGGTGTGGGAATTTTCTTTCTATTGATTACTTCATTGGCCCAGCTTATTTTTCAGGCCTTTTTGTCGGGTGGTGGACGAGGGGGCGGTAGAGGAGGCTTTGGTGGCGGCAGCGGCGGTGGTTATAGTGGCGGTGGCGGCAGTTTTGGCGGTGGAGGAGCATCAGGCTCATGGTAACAAAGACAGATACAACACAGATTATTACCCAGCCTAAACTGGATGAGCATGTTCAACCAAGTTTAAAACGCTGGTTTAAACACTTCCTTTATATATCTTCCACGCATCGTTATTTCAATAAGCAAGATAGAATGCAGATCGCCAACGCTGTGCAACAGGCTGAAAAAGGTCATGTCGGTGAAATTCAGGTAGTGATAGAGGGACATATTCCTTGTTCACAGGCTTATCATCAAAATACCAGATTACGTGCTCAGCAGCTATTTGCCGAATTAGGGGTATGGGATACTGAACTAAATAGTGGTGTATTGCTATACTTAAATCTATGCGAGCGCAAAGTTGAGATTGTGATTGACCGCGGTTTAAAAAATGCGACTCAAACTGAGACGTGGAATACAATTTGCCAAAATATCGCTGTTACCTTGGCTCAAAAAGAATATTTGCGAGCTGTGATTGGTGGCGTGAATGAAATTGGTCAAGTATTGGATCAATACTATGTAAAAAATGATTTGTATGATGAAAATGAATTGCCTAATGAACCTATTATATTGAAATAAATTTAAACTCTAATAAATTGATTTTATTATTATTTTTATTTTCGGAGTAGATTATAAACATACTGATCTGTATGTGGTAAGTTGTATCCAATAACCATATTTCTTATTCCGATAAACGGCTAATAAAAATTTTGGACTTTTTTAAGCTTTTTTATGTGATTTATTTCGCTCATTTTTAAAACAAGTAGAAAATAATCAAGGTTGAACCTCTACTACGTTAAAGATAAAAAGCGAAAGATGACATTTTTTGTCAATTTATTTCCTTGTATGTCAATATTGATTTATATGTGAGCAATCGAAAAATTGTTTAAGTCTCTGTTTTTTTGCGTTAAAATTGGCTAAGCTAAGGATTGGCATAGAACATGCTAAATACAAAGTAGCTCGAAAGGCTTATAAAAATTTATACATTGGAGAAATGTTATGAACACAATGCAAAAGGGTTTTACCTTAATCGAACTCATGATCGTTGTAGCGATCATTGGTATCTTGGCTGCAATTGCGATTCCTGCTTATACTGACTATACAGCGCGTGCAAAAGTCACCGAAGCTGTTGGTGCTTTAGCATCTGCGAAAACTAGTGTTTCAGAGTTTTTTACATCTCAAGGTGTAATGCCTTCTGATGCAGACGCTGCAGGGATAAATAAAACACCAGCTGGTGATTACGTTGCTGGCGTTACTTATACTCGAACTGATCCTACTCACGCAGTAGTTGCAGTTGAATTAAAGAATATCAATTCAGATGCTAATGGAACTACATTCCAATTAAATGCAACTGGTGATACGGCAAAAGGAGTTTCATGGACTTGTTCTTCTGCTGGAACTAAACCTACACCAGAAAAATTTTTACCAGCTAACTGCCGCGGAACCTAATGTCTAATTTGATTAAACATTTAAAAAATAAAGAGCTACTCGTAGCTCTTTATTTTTTTTTATTTATCTTAGGTGTCTCAATAAATGGTTTTAATTTTTATAATGAATTAAGAACTTTAGAAGTTTTTCTGTTAATTGGTTTAGGATTTTATAGTTTAATTCAAAAAAAAAGCTACTTTTCTAAATATGAGTTTTGTTTTCTTATTTTTACCTTGTTAGGTTTTTTATTTTGGTCAAATTATTCTTATATTTTTTATGAGCTTATTTTGTTTTATTTGCTTTATAAGGCTTTTTTAAATTTAAATTACAATGAGTTTTTATCCAAACTTGTAATCTGGTTAAGTTTTTCTATTTTTTTGATGCTACCTATTGCTATTACAGAGTTTATGCTAAGTGGAGTTTATCAAAATTGGTATCCTATGCCATGGAACATCCGAGTCTATAATAGCTATTTTTTAGTGTTATCTATTTTTGCAATTTGGTTTTACTTAAAACAAGAAAAATTTAATAATATCTATTTAATTTTTTTATTTTTGGCATTTTTATCTATTCTTTTAGATGGTGGTCGTTCAACAGCTTTAGCGTATAGTGTTTTTATTGCATGCGTATGTATGTTTAACCGTGCTGTACGATTTAAATTATTATTCACTTATGCTGCTACATGGCTCACATATTTTTCTATTTTATTTTTTTCAAGTCATTCTACTTCTAGTGTAAGGTCAATTGTTAGAGAATCAACGAGTGGACGCTATGAGCTTTGGGTAAGTGCTTTTCAATGCTGGTCACAAAATCCAATCTTTGGATGCGGGTTTTATCAATTAGATCAGTACTCAGGTGTGATTTCAGCACATCCACACAATTTATTTATTCAAGTTTTAACAGAAACAGGCTTAATAGGATTTGGTTTTCTTATTTTAGTCATTTGGAATATTTTAAAAAGAATAAAATGGAATCTTAAGGAAAATTATTTTGTAATTTCAGCTTTTATAGCAGTAAGTATCGACTTATCTTTTTCAGGTATACATATTTATCCTGTTACACAAGTTGCACTTTTATGGTTATTCGTCTTTTTACTTAAAAATCCTGAATTTCAGCGTGCGGCTTCTTTTCACCCATCAACATATGAAGCTTCAAGAGTTTCTCAAGTTTTTGGGTATATAGCCTATATTTTAATTGCTCTGGCTTTTATTTATTTGTTTTTTTATACATCTGCCTTATCTGAAAGTTTACCATCAACACCACCCCGATTTTGGGAGTATGGTTATCAACTATTTTAAAATATCAATGTCGTGAGATTTGAATGTCCAAACGTTTAAAGTTTTTCCTCAGCCATTTAGTACTTTCTTGTCTGCTTGCTCTTGTTGTGGTTGGACTAGTGTTTTTTATTTGGTATCCAGCACCGCTAGCCACTGCCGTCGGGGTGACGCATATTTTTTTGATGCTACTAGCGATCGATGTCATTATTGGACCTGTGCTTGGCTTTCTAGTGTATAAGGAAGGCAAGAAATCTTTAAAGTTTGATTTAGCGGTAGTGATTCTATTACAACTCTCTGCGCTGAGTTTTGGCATGTACAGTATTGCGCAAGGTCGTCCTGTATGGGTCAGCTATGTGGTGGATCGTTTTGAGTTGGTTCGCAATAATGATTTGATCAATGATAAAGCTGATCAAGCACTGCCTCAATTTCAAAATCCATCATGGTTACAGCCTCAATATGTTGCTGTAAAAGTTTCAGATAACGTCAACCAACGAAATAATGATCTATTTGCTGAAGTCATGGGTGGTATATCGCTCGCACAACGACCTGAACGCTATGTCGAATTATCCGAAGTGAAATCGTTGATTCAGCAGCGTGCTCAAGATTTGGAGTTATTAAAAAACTTTAATGATTCGGATCAAGTTGAGAAAGTTTTAGCAAAATATCCTACTGCTACAGCATTTGTACCATTGAAAGCCAACGCTGTGGATATGACTGTACTCATCAATAAAGAAAACGGTGAAGTTGTAAAGATTGTTGATTTGAGACCTTGGAATTAACAGAAATATCACGCTATAAAACCAGTTTAATTGAGCTTCAATGTATAATGCAGCGAAGCTCTTTTTTATGTTTAGTTATGCAAATTTTGTGTCTATTACTTGCAGCGCTGCTGCTCAGCTTTGCCTGGCTATCGCCATTCCACACCTATCCCTGGGTGACATTTTCCAGCGAGTTGGCGACTTTCGCTGCTGCACTAGCATTACTTACACTCTTTCTCAATCGAAATATTCAAATTCCCAAGCTGCAACTTTATATATTGCCAGTTGTTATTGTTCCATTATTGCAGTGGAGCTTTGGTTTAGTATTTGATTTTAGTGTTGCCTTATTGAGTACAGTATATCTATTGGGTTTCTGGTTCATGGTGGTGATGGGGTATAATCTATCATTACAACCAAGTGCTCGTGAACAGTTGATGCAAAGGACCTGTTGGCTATTACTTATTATCGCGAGTGTGACTAGCCTGATGGCGATGGTGCAATGGTTAGGGCTTGAATCAAGTTTATATGGCATTATGCAGCTTAAAGGCAATCGTCCCTATGCCAATTTTGGTCAGCCTAACAATATGGCGACTTTTTTAGTCATGGGGTTAATGGGGGCTTTATATTTATATGAAAAACAAAAGGCCTCTGTATGGTTGCTTGCTTCTGCAAGTTTAGTCATCCTGTTTGCAATTGCATTGAGTCAATCCCGAACATCATGGGTAGTATGTTTATTTATTTTCATCTATTGGATTTACAAACAGTTTAAGCAAACTCCACGTTTAAATGTTCTCAAGCTGTCGTTATGGTGCATTGGGTTTTTTGCAATAGCAGCTTGGGGGATTCCTGCCTTTACCCATGCAATTGAAAGCTCTACAGGAACGGCGGTCATTAAAGCTGATAGCATTGTGGAGCGAGCAAGTTCGGGCTATTTACGTTTCGAAATCTGGACTCAAATGCTTTTGGCATTAAAAGAACAGCCGTGGTGGGGATATGGCTGGAATCAAACCAGTGTAGCGCAGATGACGATTTTCCCTCTGCATCCGTCACATGAATGGGTCACCAGTGGGCACAATGTGTTACTGGACATCTTAATTTGGAATGGCATTCCACTGGGACTTTTGATTATTGCCTATATGGCAGTATGGTTGCTTTGGCTCAATAAAAATACCAAAGACACTATTTCAATTATCGCGATGCTGATGGTGAGTGCCATCCTGATCCATGCAATGCTTGAATTTCCACAGCGTTATGCCTATTTCTTATTACCTATGGGCTTTCTGTTGGGATTGATTCAGGCTCAAACGCCTAACCTAAAAGGGATCACGCTTCATATAAATGTGATTCGCGTTTGCTGGGTGATTTCGCTGGTTTTGCTATTCATGATCTGGAGGGACTATAAAGTTTATCAGGAAAACAGCCAATTGCTATTCAAGGGACAGCAACCTAGAGCAGAAATTATGGGGAGTTCACGTATTTTATTACTTAGCCAATTCCAGCAACGTCTGGTTTGGATTGCACTAAAACCAACCGTGTCTATGTCGGATCAGGATTTAATGCAGTGGAGTGATATGGTTAAGAACAAGGCAACACCTTATAACCTGAAAAAATATGCCCAGTTATTGGTTTACAACCAGAAAATGGCTGAAGCAGAGCAGCAACTTTTTATATTGCAACAATTGTATGGAGAGAATATAAGGTTGGCTGATATTGTTGAATTAAATCATCGTTTAAAATAACAGCCTCTACCTAAGTTTAGTTTTAGGCTGAAAGCAAAGATTATTTCGGCTTCAGCCTGAAACTGACTGTTTAAATCTGGCTTTGGATATAGTTTTCAATGCCAACATTTTTAATGAGGTCGAGTTGGGTATCGAGCCAATCCCAATATTCTTCTTCTTTTTCTAGAATTTCCTGTACCAAGTCACGGGTCACATAGTCCTGTTGAGCTTCTGCAAGCGCAACCGCCTGTTTAATTGCGGCTATATTTTCCTTAACCTTGCGAATGTCACAATTCAGAACTTCTTCGGTATGCTGGCCGATATAGAGCTTGCCGAGGTGTTGTAGATTCGGTAATCCCTCTAAAAATAAGATACGTTCAATAATCTTGTCCGCATGCTTCATTTGGCGAATGGACTCTTTATATTCGGCTGAACCCAATTGTGAGATTCCCCAATCATTAAACATGCGGGAATGTAAAAAATATTGATTGATTGCAGTTAAATGGTGATAAAGCACCTGATTCAGTTGATTAATAACTTCACGATTGCCTTTCATTGCCCTTACTCCAAAAACACCCATGCCTTTATTGAGGCAATTTATATGATTTTAATCAACAAATAATGATCTGGCGAGTGCTTTATAGAACAGCAAATGAAAATCACAATCAAAAACGTCCTGATATTATTATGATTTTTATAAAAAAACCGCTTCGATGAAGAACCGTTAAAGTTCTACAGGAAGCGGTGGAGCCGTAAAATAATAGCTTAAATATAGTTAAAAAAAGAGCTTATGCAGCAACAGAAATACGTGCGGCAATTTCAGCAAGCTCATCACTGATGATGGCGCGAGCTTCTGGAGCACAGCGGCCACAGCAGGTGCCTAAGTCGAGTAAATCACGAATTTCACGATAGCTTTCAGCGCCATTTGCAACGGCGTCCTTGATATCTTGGTCTGTGATTCCACGGCATAAACAGACATACATGGGAGTGATCCACAAATACAAATGCGATAATTGTTATTATTGATAATTATTATTGTTTGTCAATGAATTTCATTCTGGAAGTGGGATTATTATCATTGGGAATTTGAATAAAAAAATACCACCTGATCGGTGGTATTTTTTCTTTATTTTATCTATTTGATAAATATAGCATTTAATTCTGTGTTGGAATAATAACAATACCATCCATTTCGACTAGTGCACCTTTAGGTAGGCTTGCGACACCCAATGCTGCACGAGCTGGATAGGGTTGAGCAAAATATTCACCCATGATCTGGTTTACAAGTTGAAAGTGGGAAAGATCTGTCAGGAAAATATTCAGTTTGGCAATGTCTGCCAGACTTCCGCCCGCAGCAGCACAGACCGCTTTAAGGTTGTCAAATACTCGGCGAATCTGGGCTTCAATCCCTTCTACAAGTTCCATACTGTACGGGTCTAAACCAATCTGTCCTGAAAGGTAGAGCGTATTGCCAACCAGAATTGCCTGAGAATATGTTCCAATAGCAGCAGGGGCGTGTTCAGTATGAATAACTTGACGTGGCATTAAGCTCTCCTATGTCATTTTTTCTATCTTGCAACCCTGTGACTTTAACACAAAAGTATAGGTGCGAAACTGCTGAATACTGTGTAGTCGTTATTGTTTTTAAATTTTTATTTTGGCAAATCAGCTTCAATATTTCTCTAGTATATGTTTGCCTGGAAATACTTTAGCCGACTTTGGCAACGTCAGCCTGCACAATAGGCATATTTAGGCGTTCAATACGTGGAAAGCCAAAATGCATGCGTAGATCACGAATGATTTGAGCAATCTGTTTACGGTTGCTGACCACAATATTCACGTAGGTTTTTTGATCATGGGAATCGACTGTTTCCACCCCGATTTTGGCTTTACGGCATTGGTAGATCAACTCTGAAATCTGTTCATCATTCATGATCATATGGATGCAGAGATAGGCACTGAAACGTACATCATCCACTTCTTCAGACTGCCAATGCAGCGGCATGATATTTTCTGGATGCAGTTGTTGTTCATGCAGTAAATTACGACAGCGCGATCGATGCACAATCAAGCCACGTCGAGATAAATGTCCCTGAATCGGGTCACCCAACACGGGATTGCAACAGTGTGCATATTTGACATCAACCCCTTCTGTACCCAGGATCAAGCGGTCAGATGCTTCATGATGCTGTGAATGGTAATCCTGTGAAAATAGATGGTTTGCGACGAGTTGGGGCAATAGGTCACCCACCGCAATTTGTTCAAATAGGGTGTCTTTACTGCTCAAATGTCGCCATTCTAGAACATTAATCCAGTCAGTTTGGGAAAGGTCATCAATTGAGCGGTGAAACAGTTTTAAAGCACGATTGAGCGCCTGTTGACCAACCAGACGCTGTTCGTCAATATCCTGTTCTCTTAGCATGTTTTGCAAGGCACGACGTGCTTTCTGGGTGTTAATAAAACTCAGCCAGTCAGGGTTTGGGGTTGCCAGTACATCGGTAATAATTTCGATAACCTGACCACTATGCAGGGGAGTGGAGAGGGGGCGAATTTCACCATCAACCTTAGCACCTACCGCATGGTTACCCAGAAACAGGCTAGCAGAATAGGCAAAGTCCACCACAGTCGCACCTTGAGGTAGTTCATGCAATTGCCCATGTGGTGTGTAAACCCAGATTTTTTCCTGATGCAGATAATCCAGCAAATCGCTAAATGTGGTTTTGGCACAGTCACTATCAATTAAGGTATTGAGATTTTGCATAGAAGCCTGAATGGCTGAACGGCAGGCCTGAGGTGCATTTTCCCCCAGTACCAAGCCAAAGCGAGCTGCTTTACGCATCAGTTCAGTCTGGATGGTCAATGAAAGGGTGGTTTTTTCACCTTTCAGTTTGATCATTAAAGACTGGTTGCCACCAGGTAAAGGGCGGCGAATATGGTCTTCATATTGTAGAACCTGAAAGTTGTCTTTTAGCGCCTCCACCAGACGGTCACAGTCCGCAATACTTTGTAAAATAATTTCAAAGGCATGGCTATGACTAAGTTCATTTAGGTCAATCTCATTTTTTACAAAGTGGCGTAACAGCTCAATATTGTTATTTTTCTTTTTAATACGACCCTTGATGTCATGGATTTTTAATAGGTCAGTCAGTTTCTGTTCCCATACCGCCTGATATTCACAGCGTTTAGGCTTGGTTTCCAGCAATGCGGTTTGCACATCATTAAACATGTCCAGATCAAGATTCTGATAACACAGATGTTCCAGATTGTCCGCCATTTCATTCATACCGACAAGGCGAGCCATTGGTACAAAAATATCAAAGGTTTCCTGTGCAATGCGTGCGCGCTTGTCTGGGCGCAACGCACCCAATGTGGTCATATTATGATAACGATCGGCGAGTTTAATAATAATGACACGTGGGTCCTGTAAGGTGGCTTGCAGAATTTTTCGAAAAGAGGCTGCCTTGTTATATTCCTTGTCACTGGAATGGCTGAGCTTGGTTACACCATCAACTAGTTCCGCAACCACAGTCCCAAACTTCTGGCCAATTTCTTCTTTGGAGAATTCCGTGTCTTCAATCACATCATGTAACAAGGCTGCCATGAGCGTATCCGCATCAAGACGCATATGTGCCAGAATACAGCTGACGGCAATCGGATGCAGAACGTAGGGTTCTCCACTTTTACGGGTGATGCCACTATGCGCTAAATCGGCAAAATCACAGGCAGCAAGCACGTGTTGAACATCACTATCCTTAAGATAGGCTTCAATAATGACCTTGAGTTGTTGCTTGGCTTGGCTGACCTCTTCGCCTGGCATAAAACACCTTTTTGATATGAATTAGAATAAAATGACACTAGTCTCTAATGAAAAGCATATTGTGAAACTTGTCAATTTGTTCATTATAAAAACTCGTAGATTTTTCCAATGAAGCATATTGCTTTTATCAATATATAAAGCAGTTTTTTTCAAAACAAAAAAGCCCAGTGTATTCACAGTGGGCTTTATGCAAAGCAAATTCGTTTTAGAAAGTGAAGCCTTCTAAATTTAATGAATTTGTAGACAATACCATGTCAAGGTTTGAAGTCTGATAGTCTTGGTCGCGTTGTTTTAGAATCTCTTTAGTGACATGACCCACTGCGATTTCACGTAATGCAACCACGGTTGGTTTGTCATTATCCCATTCTACAGTTGGTTCAATACCTTGACGTGCCAATTGACGTGCACGTTTACTCGCCACCAGTACCAACTCGAAGCGGTTATCTACATGGTCTAAACAATCTTCAACGGTTACACGTGCCATAAGTTGTCTCGTCTGAACATCACAATTTAAAAGACTGAGTAGTATAAAAGGCTTTTATGCAAGACTCAAGCCATTCCCGATTAAAGTCAGTCGCGATTAAGCGTAATCAAGTTTGCGATGAGTTGTTGGTGGCGGGCGCTTTGCTGTGTGGTGACCAAGCGGTTGGCAGTGATGATCGCCTCCAAATCATGAACGGCCTTGTTAAAATCGTCATTGATAATCACGTAGTCAAAATTGGCAAAATGACGCATATCTTCCACTGCACAGCTTAGACGATGTTCAATCACATCCACTGAGTCTGTACCACGGTTGGAAAGACGTTGTCTTAAATCGTACTGGGTTGGAGGGAGGATAAAAATTTGTTTTGATTCAGGGAAAAGCCGACGTACCTGTTCAGCACCCTGCCAGTCAATTTCGAGTAATACATCGTGGCCTTGTTGTAATTGTTCTTTTACCTTAGCCTGAGACGTACCATAATAATTTCCGAATACTTCTGCATACTCAATAAAACCGCCCTGTTCAACTTGGGCCAAAAATGTTTCAGTATCAGTAAAATGATAGTGAACACCGTCAAGCTCACCAGGACGTTGGCTTCGTGTGGTGTGTGAGACAGAAACATGCAAGTTGCTGACTCGATCGAGTAGGGCTTTAACGAGAGATGTTTTGCCTGTTCCTGATGCCGCAGAAACGACAAACAATAGACCCGACATGATATTTTTCCTGATATGATAAAATATCTTGGCTATTGTAGTGTAGCGTGCCATGAAACGAAATAGTTTGGCGTAAATATTCAGATGATGAGAGGGGATGTTATGGAAATTGTACTCGCCAATCCACGAGGTTTTTGTGCTGGTGTTGACCGTGCTATAGCGATCGTCAATCGTGCATTGGAATGTTTTGACCCACCGATTTATGTACGACATGAAGTGGTGCACAACAAGTTTGTGGTGGATGATTTACGTCAAAGAGGTGCTGTTTTTGTAGATGAGCTTGATCAGGTTCCTGATGATTCCATTGTCATCTTTAGTGCACATGGTGTTTCCAAGTCTGTACAGCAGGAGGCGGATCGCCGTGGCTTAAAAGTGTTTGATGCAACCTGCCCACTTGTCACCAAGGTTCATATTGAAGTAACCAAGTACGCGCGTGAGGGCACCGAAGCCATTCTGATCGGGCATGAGGGGCATCCTGAGGTTGAAGGCACAATGGGGCAATATGATAAATCTGGTGGTGGAAAGATTTATCTGGTTGAAGATGAACAGGATGTTGAAGCTTTGGTCGTTGAGCATCCTCATAAAGTTGCATTTGTCACTCAAACCACACTCTCGATTGATGATACAGCCAAAGTAATTGATGCCCTAAGAACCAAGTTTCCAAAGATTCAGGGACCACGTAAAGATGATATCTGTTATGCAACACAGAATCGTCAGGACGCGGTACGTGACTTGGCGGAGAAATGTGATGTCGTATTGGTCGTGGGTTCGCCAAACTCATCCAATTCAAATCGTTTGCGTGAACTGGCTGAGCGTATGGGTAAATCAGCTTATTTGGTCGATAATGCAGATGAACTAGAAAAAGATTGGTTTAAGCCAGACAGTAAAATTGGTGTGACAGCTGGCGCATCTGCACCTGAGATTCTCATCAAGCAGGTCATTCAGCGGTTACAGGATTGGGGTGCGACCCCTCCGCAAGAGTTGGATGGTCGTGAAGAAAATATTACATTTAGTTTGCCAAAAGAGTTACGGATACAAGTGATTCAGGCCTAATTTGTATAGAAAAATGTGAACTCAAAACGGATGGATGACACTCCATCTGTTTTTTTTGGGTGCTTATCTGCTTTGTATTGGTTCTGTAAAAATACAATTTAATATAGAGTAAGGAATTTTAAAAGAGTTGGGTGTAAGCGATGGGGAAAAATCGGGGATTCACCTTAATTGAGTTGATGGTGACGATTGCTGTTTTTGCGATTATTGCAATGATGGCTGCTCCTTCTTTTCGTACAATGCAAATCAATCAGAAACTTAAACTATCTGTAATGGAAATGAAAACAGGTATTCAACAAGGACGCAGCCGAGCGATTCTAACACGTAGTCCCACAGTCATTTGTCCGAGTACCATTACTAAAGACAGTTGTGGTGCAAATATTACAGGATACAGTTCACTTTCAGATAAGCAGAAAACGGACAGTGTATTACTTCCAAAAATTGATAGTCTCGTTTCTATAAAATCAGGAAGTGATAATAATTTCTTGTTTAATCCGCAGGGGATTACTACAAATAAAACCATTACCTTATGTGGTAACAATAAATCTTTTGCAATTAATGTAGATGGGCCAGGTGTCATTACAGTAACAGAGGGTGGGGCGTGTTAATGAAAAAAATGATGTATAACGCCCAAAAAGGTGTGGGGATGATGGAGGTGCTAGTTGCAATGGTCATTCTATCGATTGCAATTTTAGGTTTTGTTGCGTTACAGGTAAGAGCGACCGCAGCGACAGATGAAGCCTTAAATCGTTCTGATGCTTTGGTCATTTTAAATGGTTTGGCAGAAAAAATTCGTATCAATACCACGGGGAATTATAAAGCAGCGGTTCCCACTACCGTACCTACATGTGTTGCAGCGAAAAATTGTAATAGTGACAACCAGGCTTTGGCTGATTTGTATGCCCAAAAGCAGTTTGCAGATACTAAGGGTATAAGTTTAGGTGTGGCAGATTGTGCCAATACCTCTAGTGCCCAAACCCGACTTTGTTTGATTGCCGCATGGGATTCAACCACAGCAACCATTGGAGCAGGTACTGTTAGCGATCGTTGTTTAAATAGTACAGATGGTAAATATGCGCCTGATTCACACTGTTTAGTGCTGGAGGCATATTGATGAATAAATTACACCAGACTGGTTTTACCCTCATTGAGTTAATGATTTCCCTAACATTGGGCTTAATTCTGGTTGCTGTAGCCATTCAACTCTTGGTGAGTGGGCAGGTCAATTATCGAATTCAGACCGCAGCAGCTTCTGTGCAGGACAGTGGGGTTTTTGGTTTAAATGCAGTGACTAAAAATATCCGTTTAGCCAATCATGGCAATGCAGGGGCAATGAATGACGAGACACGTTATGGTGGTATTGTGTTGAGTGCCCAAACCACAACGGGAGCAGGTACACCTCCAGCAACGCCAGATGGTAATTTAAAAGGTTTAAAGAAAGCGGATGGTTCTAATATAACAGGGGATAACTATATCTCTAAAAATGCCTATAACGACAGTGCTGTCAGTACATACCCTAAAAGTGACCAGTTGGTAATTATTTATCAGGCTCCTGAAAATATGGTGACCTGTACAGGGCGGAATGTTAAAGGTCCAGTGCGTAGTTTAACGGCTTTGACCCGTGGTTGGTATGTAGTGGAACGCTACTATATTAAAAAAAGAAGTAGCAGTAATGAAGCAGATTTATATTGTTCAGATGCTTTATTTACTGCACAAGGAGAGCCAGTTAACCAGACCCATACTGTAGGCTCGAATACCACGACAATTGCAGATCCAGAAACGCTCAATGCTGATTATGGTTCGGGAGGAGAAATGATTGCACGGAATGTAGAGTATATGCGTGTTCAACTCATTGTACGTAATAATAATATAACAACAACGCCTCCTACAATTACTACGGCAACCATTGGAATAAATGACTACTTGGCTTTAGCTGTTGATAGTGATAATACCACTGCGACCCCAGCGCATCGTCCTGCCATTACAGGCATTAATCTTGGATTACTGACTCGCTCTAATGAAACAGTTCCAAATGGTACTGTTGGGACTTATAAGATTCTGGATAAAACGCTAACTGCACCGAACGATAAATATATGCGCCATGTATACACGACAACCGTTGCATTACGTAATGGTGGTTTAGGAGACACCATTCCATGAAAAAAAATTCCTATCAACAAGGTTCAACCCTTATTGTAGTGCTGATTTTATTGGTGCTGATTAGTATTGGTGGTGTGTATGCCATACGCCATAGTATTTTTAATTTAAAAATGGCGACTAGTGCACAAGTACAAACTTTATTGATGCAAACCTCTGATGTTGCTTTAGCACGATTAGAAAAGAACTTTAATGACAATGAAGCAACTAATTTAGGTGGTACGCCAGTTGGTCAGGTTTTTCTGGATGGTAATCAGGGTTTGGAACTCCAGTTTTGTTTTAAACCAACTGAGGTAGGTTCTGATAATGCTTTAAAAAATAACTTATTTTTTGATTTGCGTGAATTTCGTATTATCGAACGTAATTCAGCAACCACAACAGATGCAAAAAGTACGGCAGAGTCGGGAAATTATGATGCAGTGTGTAACCCTGCCACGATGTTCTCCATTAGTCGTAAGGCATTGGTGACACAAGTTGCTGTGGTGAATCCTGACGACCCAGCAGTTGAAATGGGACGTTTCGATCTGGCTACAAAAGGCAATGATTTAAAGGATGCAGCAAATATTGAAACCAAGCGTGTTCGGGTCACAGTAACATCATTTACTCCAGCGCTTGCTTCGGCTTCGGTGGATGATATGAATACCTGTTTAAAAGGACGTATGATGGATGATTCACTGCTTAAAAATAGGGCGGATAGTAGTGCTTCACCTGCACAGATGAAAGTTGAGACTCTACATGAGTGTTTAAATAAGTTGGGTGTGCCTATCAATACGCAAACGGCAGAGTATGTGGTGCGTTTGTCTGATAGTAAGAGCAATAGCTAAAAGGAATGGGAGAATAAAATGAAATTAAAACCTCTTGTAATAATGATGGCAATGCTCCCAGTTGGACTTTTGCCAACCAGTACTGCGACTTTCGCCAGTGATTTAAGCCTTTATAAGGGTAATACCACAGGGAAAACCTCAATTTTACTGATGCTGGATACTTCAGGAAGTATGGGGATTAGTTCTTTAGTGCTGCCCAGCACCAACCAATATGGAAGCCCAGGAGATGTAACAACACCGCTTTGTGAACGAGTGGATGTCAAGGAATATAAGAATGACTATAAAGATTCAACAGCAGTGAATTTTAAGGAATGGGCATATAATTTAAGAGACACTAATCCAGCCAGTCCAACTTATAACAAGACTTCTATTTATAAAAGTGTCACTATTGGCGGAACAACCATTCCATATTATGTACGTGGATGTACGAGTGGAGGCGTAACCCAATACGATCGTTTGTCACGTTTAAAAGATGCAATTCTTCCTTTGTTGGCAGACACATCTAAAGCAGGCCTGTTAGATACTGTCGTGATGGGGTTGGGGCAATTTTCCTCCAAAACAGAACTAACTATTGGTAGTGTACCTACCAAGTTGGTCGATGGACACTCAGGGCGAATTGTAGTCGCAAATGCAGCTTTAGATAATGCCCAACGCATAAAAATTGCCCGAGCACTGGCTGCAATTAAATCTATTGATACCACCACAAATGAAGATGGTACTGCGAATGCTAACTTAAAGATTTCTAGTCAAGCTTACCCTAATATTACGAAAGCAGCCAGTGGTACACCAACAGCTCATGCCTATGCAGAAGCTGCTGCTTATATGATGGGAACGAATACAGGAGGTGCGGCCACTACAGCGACAAAAATAAGTTATATCTATGATGGTTATATGCTTAAACAAAAAGGATCAGAGCAAGTTTATTTGCTTTGTGCCACTGCAGGTGGTGGTACGACAACTGCTTTGGGTGCAACCGTAAAGCAGTGTCCGAGTAACTGGCCTGAATGGGATAATACTAATAAGACAGTTACAGGTACTCTAGTATTAAAGCCTTATAATGGTTCATGTACTCAAGAGAGCGGTGCGAATGCTGGATGGTGCAAAGTTTCTTATAATGACTTTAAAACTGCTGTTGGCGGTGGGATGGTATCATTATGGGATGCTTATAAAAAACTTCCAGTCGGCTGGCGGTTCGATGGTTGGGTAAAGGTGCCGAGTGAACCATTAGACATTGAGCCAGTAGTTGGAACGGTCTGGCCTTATCCAGATAGTATTAATGGACTGGTATCATATCGTACCAATCCTTTTTCACTAGATGGCAGCAATGAGAATCTCGTAGGTGGTTTTGCATATTCAGAGAGTGAAACAAAGAATGGAAATAACTATATTGCAGGTGGTTCAACCAATAGTTGTGATGGAAATGGGATTTATTTCTTGACTGATGGTGCACCGAACTCGACTAAAGATACGATGGCACAAACCATTATTAATAGGTCTTTGAGCGACAATGCGACTTATAAATTTGCTGCCAAGCCTACAGGTGGGTTAGTTTCACCAACATTAAAATCAGATTTGTTTGCAGGTGAAACAGGGGGGTGGGAATATATCGGTGAATTTGCCAAAAAGCTGCGTAACCGTACGGACAGTTCTAATACGCAAAAAAATCCTGCTGATATGAATATTAAAACGGCGGTAGTAGGGTTTGGAGCATCTTTTGCAGGTTTAACCAAAAATGCAGATGGAACTTACAATTGTGCCAGTGCACCAAATGATGATGCAAAAAATGCCTGTCTGTGGGGAAGTAAGGATTATGGCGATGGTGGCTTCTATTATGCTGAAAACTCAGATGATATTAAAAATAGTATTATTAACTTTGTAAACAATGTAAAAGTAACCTTTCCTCCTTCCAGTTTAGGTTCAATTTCTGTACCGCGTGATCCACTGGATCAAACCAGGATGATGAGTACAGGTTTTTTCCCCATGATTTTGCCTCAAGAGGCAACTAATGTAATGACATGGGCTGGTAACTTGAAAAAATATAAAGTGCTAGGAGGAACATTAAAAGACAGTGGTAATAATGCTATTTATACCACCACCAATAATCAACAGGTGATTAATAGTAGCGCTAAAGACTTATGGTCAATTGCCGCAATCACAGATGATCACTCCTCAGTCAAGAGTGGTGGGGCATGGAATAAAATTCCTGTACCCTCTACATTAAATATAGAGAATGAACCAAGTAAATCAGACAGTATTCGTAACGTGTTTACCATAGATGGTACAACACTTAAAAAAGTGACAAAAGCCAATCTGGCAACGGACTATTCAGGTACAGATCCAGCCGCATTATCAAATACTACCAATATAACTGTGGCGCAACGTTATAACTTGCTCAATTATTTGGGATATCAAGCGAGCGCAGGTACGACCTTAACAACATCAGATGTAAATGGTTTGGCAACCACGCCAACGAGTCCTTACCGTTATTTGGGTGGAGTGATTCACTCTACACCATTGGTGGTGACGCAGTCTGCTACCCTTAATAGTGATGGTAATGGGGTTGGTAGCCGTAAAGAATATGTGGTGTATGGTTCAATGGAGGGCGGATTGCATGTGGTGGATGCCAGCAACGGTGAAGAGCAATCAGTCTTTGTACCTAAAGAAACTCTCGATAATGATAGTGGTAAGACGCTGGCAAACTGGGAATTTAAAACCACTGGCACAATGTCTTATGGCGTAGATGCGCCATGGACAGCAGACAATACCTTTAAAGTAAAAACCACAACATCGGGTACAGCATCAACGACCAAATACGAAGCAACTAAAATCAATATTTATGGTGGTTTACGTATGGGGGGTGCAGCATTGTATGGTTTAAATATCAAAACGCCAACCAGTCCATCCTTATTGTTCCGTATTACCCCAAGTACGACAGGTTTCTCTCGTATGGGACAGATTTGGTCTAAGCCAACACTTGCGGATATTCGTGTGAAAGGGGTACGTAAACGTGTTCTGATCTTTGGTGGAGGTTATGATGCTGCTGTTTATGAAAGAAACAATGCAACATTTACTGAACCGACAACTGCAACGCAGGGCAATGCAATTTATATTGTTGATGCGAGTAATGGTACATTGTTATGGATGGCAAGTTCAGATACAACAGGCGTAGCAGATAGCTATAAAAAAATCACATCGTCAGAGATGCTGTACAGTGTTGTTGGGCAGCCTGTAGTACGTGATTATGATGCAGATGGTTTAGCCGACATGATCTATTTTGCTGACCTTGGTGGGCAAATGTTCCGTGTAGATTTAAACAATGCCGCCCAAACCTCGACCGCAACCAATGTCAATGTTGGTGTGCGTGTGAAACGGATTGCCGACCTGAGAGAGGGTTCAGGAAGTAATCTATTTGTACCACGTTTTTATGATCGTTTAACGACAGCAATATTTGGGGATGGTACTAATCGTTTTGTATTGGTTAGCGCAGGTTCGGGTAATCGTAGCTTCCCACTGGAAGCAAGTAATACGCATAACAAGGTCTATGGAATTCTGGACTATGATGCTGCAGTAAAAGGAATTGAAAGCACAACTTATGCAGACGCTAACTTTAAAGCAGTCGCCACCAGCAATAATATTCTGGCTCGTGGTATATTGGGTAAAACCAGCACTACGATTAGTAGTTGGGGAACGAATGGAAGTATTAGCGATGACAAGGCTGTTGCTGAAATGGGACCATCAGGGGCAAAACGTGGCTGGAAATTTGATTTAAGTTCTGTGGGAGATAATAGTACACAAAAATATTCAAAATCGTTTGAAGAGTCTCAATTGGTTTCTAATGATCTATATGTCAATGTGTACGATTCTCAAGCAAGTTTAAATGGAGTTGCAAGTGGTTGTGGTGGAGGTGTGCAGGGACTGTCAACCACGCATCGTATTTGTGCACCGTATGCAGACTGTGCAGCCTATGTTAAACAGGATTATCAGGGTATTTTAGGTCCAATTATGGGGTTAACCACAGAAAATTCTCGTACTTCGGGGTTGGTAGGAGCTGTCGCTGCTAATCAGGAGGCTTGTGTGGGGCATTGTCCTGATAATAAAACATCATTGACTAATCAGAATTTGTATAGCTATTCACAAGCCCGTAAAATCAAACCAACCCGATGGTATGAACGTTAAGGAGGTATTTAATAAATGTTAAAATCCTCCAAAGGCTTTACCTTGCTGGAGTTGATGGTGACATTGGTAATCGTTGCAATTTTTGCAGCGATTGCCATCCCAAGCTATCAATATTTTATTGTAAAAACACGAAAAGCTCAGGCTCAGGCAGAAATGTTAAAAATTTCTGAACGGTTGGAAAATTACCGTAGTAAACAATTGACTTATGCGGGGTATATTCCTGAACATCAAAATACAGGAAGTGGGCAGAAAGGGATCGTGAACCTCCCTTATGGAAGTAGTAGTACTGAATATGATTATCAAATCAGGGTAATGGATATTAATTATACCTATGCCCCAAGTGATACACTCAAGGCTAATCCGCAAACTCAGTCGCTGGAGGATTCTGCATTGGGACAAGGCTGGAAAATTATTGCTGTACCGAACCAAAGTAAAAGTTTGATTCTAAAGAAGTCTGATTCACTTTTACTTAATTCGTTAGGGCTAAAGTGTATGAAACCTTACGATTCAAGTAGTTCTACACCTATATTAACATCAACCAGTGATGATTGTGGTAATGACTCAAAGGATTGGTAAAATGATGAGCAAAATCAAACAGGGATTTACACTAATTGAGCTGATGATCGTGATTGCCATTATTGCGATTATTGCTGCTATTGCTTATCCCAGCTACCAAAACTATACCAAACGAGCCAAGCGGATTGAAGTTCAATCTTATCTGATGGAGCTTTCGCATAAACTTGCCAGTTATAAACTCGTTAACCGTAGTTTTAAAGATGCAAGTATGACGGTGATTGGTGGAAATGCGAACTTTCCAAATTCTGGGAGCCAGACCTACACCATTACTTTAACTGATAATGTTGGTGCAACTTTGGGGAGTGGGGCTGAAAACGGAACAACATGGCGTTTGGTGGCTACCCCAACAGGTGGACAGACAGGTTTGGGAGCAGTGACTCTAACACATACGGGACAGCAATGCTGGTATAAAAATAATGATAGTCCTAATTTCATGAGTCGTTTAGGAGGAGGGGGAGAAATTATCCCGCCAGATACATGCTCATCTTGGGAAGATAGGTAGATCATCTGAGATATTGAGTTTTTCGTAAGCGTCCGCTGAACCCCATACCTATTTTTCAATTTGGTTCAGGTTTCCAGCGGATGCTTACTTTACACTTACCCTCATTGTGAATTCATAAACCTGCTCATTGAAAGCAGTGAGTGAAAACCCCCGAAATTATTCTGCATTATTAACCAGCACATGCTTTAAATGCAAAACCAAGACAGCAGCCAGTATTACCGTCAATGGTTGTGGTAGAAACTCGGAAGACTGGTAGGTGCAGATCGCATCAAGATTAAATTCAAACCTGTAGATAAACAGATTATTTACTTTCAATCAAAACAAAAATAACGTAAAATACTGCCCTCTATCAAAGGGGTTTGAAGTGTTGCCGATGGTCGGCGCAGGGATAATCCGTAAAAATTATAAGGTTGTTCTCATGGTTGTTATTCGTTTAGCGCGCGGTGGTGCAAAAAAACGTCCATTCTATCAAATCGTTGTAACTGATAGCCGCAATGCACGTGATGGTCGTTTCATCGAACGTATTGGTTTCTTTAACCCAACTGCACAAGGTCAAGCGGAAAAAGTTCGTTTAGATGCTGACCGTTTTGCACACTGGATTTCACAAGGTGCTCAACCTTCTGAGCGTGTTGCTTCTTTAGCTGCTCAAGCTAAAAAAGCTGCGACTACTGCATAAGTATTGTAGTAGATAGCCCATGACACCAACGCAGAGTGTACCCGAAGATCGTATTCAGATTGGACAGTTACGTTCAGCTTATGGACTGAATGGGTGGCTCTGGGTTTACTCCAATACTGAACCCATGAGTAATATATTTGACTACCTCCCTTGGTACATTGAGACCAAGGCAGGTTGGCAAACCATAGATGTAAAACGTTGGAAACCACATGGCAAAGGCTTAGTTGTTGCATTAAAAGGCGTGAATGATCGCACGGGTGCAGAAAATTTAGTCGCTGCCAATATCTGGATTGCCAAATCACAGCTTCCAAAAGCAGATGTGGATGAGTATTACTGGTCAGATTTAAAAGGCCTAATGGTATTGGGTCTTGGTGATGATGAACAGGAAGTCAACCTCGGTCAAATCTTTGAGCTTTTTGAAACAGGTGCCAATGATGTCATGGTGGTCAAGGCGACTGCTGACAGTATTGATGCCGAAGAGCGAATGATTCCGTGGCATAAAGATGTGGTACAGCGTGTTGATCTTGAAGCTGGTCGCATTTACGTCAATTGGGGCGTAGATTACTAACTCTTTAGAGGATGGTAGCGCAGCAGGAAAATTAAGGAGTCTGCGGTGTTTTTTGCAGTCATCACATTGTTTCCTGAAATGTTTGAAGCGATTACAGCGTACGGGATTAGCGGTCGAGCCGCAAAAAAACAGATTGTACAAGTCACTTGTATTAATCCGCGAGATTTTGCAGAGGGCAACTACAAACGGGTGGACGAGCGTCCTTTCGGTGGTGGTCCTGGTATGGTGATGATGGCAGAGCCTTTGGCAAAAGCAATTATCCATGCTAAACAACTTGCAACACAAGCAGGCTGTGTTCATGCCCCAGTGGTGTATATGTCACCGCAAGGCAAAACCCTAAATGAACAGGCAGTACAGCAATTCGTTGATTACGATGGTTTGATTGTATTGTGTGGGCGTTATGAAGGGGTCGATGAACGTTTAATCCAGCATTATGTTGATCAAGAATGGTCAATTGGGGATTACGTTTTATCGGGTGGTGAACTGCCAGCAATGGTATTGCTTGATAGTATTATTCGTCGATTGCCAAATGTCATGTCTGACGAGCAATCTGCGATCCAAGATTCTTTTGTGGATGGTTTATTAGACTGTCCGCAATATACAAAACCTGACCATTTTGAAGGTTTAGATGTGCCTGAGGTACTTAAATCAGGACATCATGCCAATATCGAAAAATGGCGTTTTTTGCAACGCTATCAGCGTACTTTGGACCGTCGACCAGAGTTGGTGGAAAAATTCGAGTTGAGCAAGCAGCAAAAAAAATGGCTACAAAATTCGCAGGATTAAACCTATATCGGTTGATCCTTGCACCAGACGAGAAGCTTCGCTTCGAGTTCTACTTAAACCTGGTTTAAGTTAAAAATAGGCTCTTTAAGACATTCTGTTTTAAAGGGAAAGTTAAACGGGAGATATGCGCCTTAGCCTCTATTCCCAGCGGTGTAAGAGACCTCTTCTCTCCCGCACATATTGGAGATTCCACAATGAGTGGTAAACATCCTTTAGTTCAAGCTGTTGAAAATGCACAGTTAAAAACTGATATCCCTGCTTTTGCTCCTGGTGACACTGTTATCGTTCAAGTAAAAGTAAAAGAGGGTGACCGTGAGCGTCTTCAAGCATTTGAAGGTGTTGTAATCGCGAAGAAAAATCGTGGTTTGAACTCTGCTTTCACAGTTCGTAAAATTTCTAGCGGTGTTGGTGTTGAGCGTGTTTTCCAAACTCACTCTCCAATCGTTGCTAAAATCGAAGTGAAACGTCGTGGTGACGTTCGTCGTGCTAAACTTTACTACCTACGCGAGTTGTCTGGTAAAGCTGCACGTATTCGTGAAAAGTTACCAGCGCGTAAACAAGGTTAATTTTAACTTTGTTGTAAAGCAAAAAAATGCGCCTTTGGCGCATTTTTTTATGTCTGCTCTATAGTCCCTGCAATTTCAGGCGGTTGGCATGTTGACGGTAAATATCCACTGGGTTAGGTGCGAAAATTGATTTCAAGCCCAGCACCTGATTGACTTCATCAGCATGGTTCCAAGGTAGGTTGTCCCGCACCGTCTTACCAAACTTGGCACTGCAACGGCTGACCATACCATCATTGTCACCCTTGATGTCAACAATCAGGCTCGTTCCTGCAAACAAGGGATCAAGTGGATCAAGGATGTTGGTCAGCGCCTGTGTGCCAGAGAATGAATACATATAAATGCCTTTATCCTGATAAGTGCCCTCACCACAGGCTGTGGTTGGTACACCCATTGGGAATCGAGTGTTAAATGCCGTTGAGCCCTCAACCGAGATGCTGCGTCCTGCCGCCATCGCGTTATGTGGATAGCTTTTAGCATCAAGTCCTTGTGCCCAAGTGATTGCACCAGAGAAAAAGTTGACAATAGCCCCGCCAGCAGTACCTAATCCCGTGCCATCTACTTTCGTGATCAGGCTGGCGACAGGCGAGCCTTTATGGGTGCCACTGACACTGGTGAGTGACGCCACTTTACTTGGCATGACGCCTGCAACATAGCGAATGGTTGGGCCGCCCTGACTGTGACCAATCAGGTTGACCTTTTGCTGTCCCGTAATGGCAAGGATTTCCTCAACCTGCTGTACTAGCTGTTCACCACGAATTTCATTTGAGTTAAAAGGTGAAAGTCGTGTCGCCCAGACATTTGCACCATTACGAGCAAGGTCAGGTAGGATTTGATGCCAATAATCAACGCCTAGTGGGTCACTTCCAACGCGTGAAAAACCTGCCACCCCATGTACAAAAACAATGGGATACTTGGTTTTGGCATAGCTGGAGAGCACAAAGCTTTCCTTGACCTGGGTGGCGTTGGAAGCGTAGCTGGCTGATGCACTGATTGCCATAATGGATACGGCAAGATAGCGAATAAGTTTTTGCATGATATTACTCTCAATTTTTGTTTTTCATATGGGGCTTCATGTTCTTGCGAACTGACATTGCATCCGTGCTAAATCGCATTATTTCAATGTCTTGTATTGGGTGTTGCTAGTTGCTAAAGGGTAAGGGGCCTCCTTGGTCATAGACCGTTTCAAATGTTTGTAGACGTTGCTGTTCCTGTGCGGACTGGAACTGTTGCTGTTTGAGCTGTTGAATGGCCTGATCTTTGGCCGATGCACTCATATTGCTGTCCACAATGGTCTTGCGCTCATCCAGATAGGACTGTACGCGTTGTTTCCAGTCTGAGCGTTGCTGGTCCAGTTGTTCCAGACGTTGGGTGGCAGCTTCGCCAACCAGGTTGACCCGCATATCCCGCAATTCCTGTGCTGAACCATTTCTGGCCTTGATCTGTTCAGTTAAGGAACGTAAATCTTCCAGTTTGGATAAATCCTTGAGGTTTTCCTGCCAATCCTGGGGAAGTTGGTCAAAGCGCTGTTGTAGCTGCTTGGCCTTGTTGACAGCATCCAGGTTTTTATTTTCTAAAATGCGCATACGGTCAAGCGTGTATTGCTGGTAAATGTCCTCTGTACCAAACAGGCCCTCAATTTCAACTTGAGAAAAGAAACGCTGCTTTAGGTCATGCATTGCATCGAAGATTGCCTGAAAATAGCCATAACTTTCCTGAGCAGGCTGATTCATCTGCAATTTGCTCAGTTGTTCCCGATAGCTCAAATAACGTGACCATAATTCCTGAATCTGCTGCTGCTCTGATGCCTGAAAACCTTGGGCAACATAGCGCTGGAAACTCTGGCGGATTTCATCAATATTTCGTTCGCCATATTGGGAAATGAAATATTCAAAGCAGTCTCGGGTCAGCTCATTCACGACTAATTTTTGCGATGCATTAAACTGTAGTTTGCAGTTGATTTCAGTATCCATTTGGCTTGTGCTGTTAAAAGCTGCGTCACGTGCCTGTGCTGGGCCTGAATTATCTGAATGGTCTGCTGAATTAAAGGTGTTGCTGGATTGACCAGTTGATTCGAGCTGTGGCTGCTGATCTTGAGGGTATAACCAGTACACAACACTCAGCATTGAAACTGAAATGATCAAGAAGCTACATAATAAGAATATTTTTTTTCTAATTTTATTCATTCAGCATAATCCATTTGCTTTAAATTTCAAAAACGAAAATAAATTTATCATATTTGTTGCTTTTTTAAGCACGTAATTTTTAAAAATCCGATGAATAGTTTTGATAAGATACCGCTTTATAGTTTGACTTTTCATTTATGAAAAAAAGTTCTTATCGCCATCTGAGTGGTGTTTTTTTATTAAATAAGCCCTTAGGTTTAAGTTCCAATTGCGCACTTCAAAAAGTCCGCCGTCTTTTTAATGCGCAAAAGGCAGGACATACAGGAGCCCTGGACCCGCTTGCAACAGGCCTGTTACCGATCTGTCTGGGTGAGGCGACCAAGTTTTCACATTATTTGCTGGATTCAACCAAGCGTTATCAAACCACGGTGAAGCTAGGGCAAACCACCACCACTGGAGATGTGGAAGGGGAAATATTGTTACAGCGTGAAGTTCCTGCTTTAACAGCTGAACGAATTGAAGCGGTGTTGCAGCAATTTCGTGGCGATATTCAGCAAGTTCCGCCGATGTATTCGGCGTTAAAGCGCGATGGAAGACCGTTGTATGAGTTAGCACGTCAGGGGATTGAAATTGAACGTGCAGCACGTCCAGTCACGATTTATGAATTAAGTCTGATCGATTTTACTGAAGACAGTTTGACTTTGGACGTGACCTGTTCCAAGGGAACCTATATCCGTGTTTTGGGAGAGGATATTGGGGAAGCTTTGGGCTGCGGTGGACATTTAACAAAATTACATCGTACTCAAACAGGGCATTTTGAGATTAATCCAGACTATAGCATTGAATATCTGGAAAGCCTGACTCTGGAACAGCGTGATGCATTATTACTACCTGTTTATGCACCTGTTGAGCATTTTCCCAAAGTACAGTTACCCGAGGGCCGTGAAAAGTATTTCTGCAACGGTCAGGAAAGCAATATTGAGCATGAGGCGGCGGCTGAGGTGCTGGTATTTGATGGCGAACGCTGTCTAGGGCTGGCGGAAATCACCGATAAAAAACGCCTTGTACCAAAACGCCTGTTGAACCTATAATAAAACATGCAGCATTTAGCAGTATAAGTTGAGGTGAAAGATAACATTCTTATACACAAAGATACGCAAATCGAAATTGTTTAAAAAATAGACACTTTCTAGTATGAAAGGCGAGTCAAGTCAAACAGTAGGATGTGATCTCAACGCATCTTGCTGTTCAGCTAGCCAACAATAAACAATAACAACAGAGGTGATGGATGAATATTTTTGAAGCACTAAGAGAAAGTCATGAGCGTCAACGTGATCTTTCCGAAAAATTAATCAAAACCAGTGGCATGAGTGAAGAAAGAAAACAATTATTTGAAGATCTTAAAAATGAACTCTATGCCCACTCAGTTGCAGAAGATCGTTTTCTTTATATTCCTTTAATGTTTGATGATGTTGGTCTGGATATCACACGTCATGCTTTAGCAGAGCATCATGAAATGGATGAATTGGTCGAGAAACTGGAAGAGACTGAAATGAGTAGTCCAAGTTGGTTGGGGATTGCCAAACAACTCAGTGAAACCGTGCATCATCATTTGCAAGAAGAAGAGCATAAATTTTTCCAACAAGCGGGTAAAATTCTAGCAGACAAAGAAAAAGAAACTTTGGGCAAGAAGTATCTGGCAGAATATCGGAAATATAAAAAGGCCGAAAAACCGAAATAAAAATGAGTGAGTATTTAGATTCAAGTCTATGGGGTGGGGCTTTTTCGACGAAACGTCACCCCGATAGACGCCACAATAATACACAACAATGCAACCCACTGGAGCAGACTGATTTGCTCATGTAATATCACCAAGCCTGCGAGCGCAGCCAAAGCAGGTGACAAACTCGACAGGGTGCCATAACTCAATTTGCTGAGTTGTTTCAGTGCCATCAAATCCAGCGCATAGGGAATGGCGGTTGCCAATAGGGCAATGACCAGTGCCTTGCCCCAGTATTGGGTATCCAGCAAAGCGGGTGCATTATTCCACAAACCAAAAGGCAGTAAAGTGAGGGCGGATAGGCCAATGGCAATGGTCAGCGCATGCATGCCAATATTTTGCTGAACCACACGGTGCCCGAAATAGATGTACAGGGCCCAAAAGAAACCAGCCCCGAGTGCGCATGCCGCGCCGAGATAGGAAAAGTTTTGGGCATTGGCATCATGCCACGGCACCATCAGGGCAATGCCTAAAATCGCAAAAGCCACCCAGATATAATCGCTACGCTGTTTAATTGAAAGCAGGGCCAGACCCAAGGGTCCAATAAATTCCAGCCCCACAGCAATTCCCTGTGGCAATTTTCCTAAAGAACTGTAGAACAGGATGTTCATACAACCTAAAGACGCACTGTAAAGTAACAAGTCTCGCCATTTGAGCTGTTTAAGTCTGGATAAAATCCTCCATGAACGGAACATGATCGTAACCAGAACCGTGGCGAAACAGAGCCTTAAAATCGTGACGGTCAATGGATCAAGGGTTGCAATCAACTGTTTGGCAAATGAGGCACTGATCTGGTAGGCCACCATGGATAAAACCATGTACAGCACGGCAAGCAATTGGAGATTTTTCATAGGGCCTCTTTTTGCTGACGGGCATGCTGGGTGGTCACGGTGCAGCCAATGGATGCAATGATAATGGTCATCAAGGCCAGCCATTGATTCCACAGTAATGTTTCACCCAGAAAAATAAATCCAGACAAAGCTGCCACAGCAGGCTCCAGACTCATTAGGGTTCCAAAGCTAAGAGGTGTTAAATTGCGCAGCGCGATCATCTCTAATGAAAATGGTAGGGCACTGGCTAAAATTGCCAGTCCAATAAAATAATATAAATTTGGCAGTTCAAACACATGCCCGACTGCACCAGAGAAAGCCGCGAAAGGCAGCAAGCATAACATGCCAATACTCATCCCCAAACAAACGGTATGATTGCCAGAAATGCCAGAGGGCTTTTGCCCTGCAATGATATAAAATGCCCAGCATGCACCTGCACAGACCGCAAACAATACACCGATTAGGTCGAGACCCTGCTGGGCCTGTTGTAAGGGAAATAGCAATATCAAGCCTAGAATGGCACAGCCCACCCAGATAAAATCATAGCGCTGTCGTGCATGAAATAGTGCAACACTTAAAGGGCTGATAAACTCAAAGGCAACCGCTAAGCCCAAAGGTAAACGCTCTAGCGATAAATAAAACAAGGCATTCATCCCCGCGAGGGCCATGCCGTAGCTGAGGATTGCTTTCCAGCGTATATTGCTGAAATTGATCTTCCAGATTTTAAAGATGACAGCCAAAATCATTGCGCCCATAAAAAAGCCACAGCTTAAACTGTGGCCTTTCCTGAATTGTCCTGATTAGAACAATACACGTACGCGGATCGTACCTTCAACTTGGCTTAAGGTATCAAGTGCTTCCTGAGAAGCAGATGCATCTACATCCATCACGAGGTAACCAATGTCACCTTTGGTCATTAAAGACTGACCTGAGATGTTGATGCCTTGTTCAGCAAACAGGGTGTTGATTTTGGACAATACACCTGGAATATTTTTGTGAATGTGCAGTAAACGATGTTGGCCTTCAGTCAATGGCAATGCGATTTCTGGGAAGTTCACCGCAGATAGCGTCATACCCTTATCTGAGTAAGCCACAAATTTCTCAGCAACTTCCAGACCGATGTTCGCCTGTGCTTCCATGGTCGAACCACCTACGTGAGGGGTTAAAATCACATTGTCTAAGCCACGAAGTGGTGAAACAAATTCTTCGCCGTTTGCTTTAGGCTCTTTCGGGAACACGTCAACCGCCGCACCCGCAATGTGGCCTGATTTAATCGCATCAGCCAAATCTTCGATGATGACACAGGTGCCACGTGCCGCATTGATGAAGATCGAACCCTCTTTCATCTGTGCAAACTGTTCTTTCTTGAAGAAGTTACGTGTAGATGGCACATCTGGAACGTGTAGGGAAACCACATCAGCAGTTGCCAAAAGCTCATCTAAAGAACCCACTTGGCGTGCATTACCCAACGGTAACTTGGTCACGGCATCAAAATAGATGACTTTCATACCCAGACTTTCTGCCAATACAGAAAGTTGTGAACCAATTGAACCGTAACCAACGATACCTAAAGTCTTACCGCGTGTTTCAAACGAACCGACCGCAGACTTGTTCCAGCCACCTGCATGTGTATCTTTTGATTTTTCAGGTACACGGCGCAGTAATAAAATGGCTTCAGCAAGAACCAGTTCCGCTACTGAACGCGTGTTTGAATACGGTGCGTTGAACACAGGAATACCACGCGACATTGCCGCTTTTAAGTCAACCTGATTGGTCCCAATACAGAAACAACCCACCGCAATCAATTTATTTGCTGCTTCAAAGATTTCTTCAGTCAATTGAGTACGCGAACGAATACCAATAAAGTGAGCGTCCTTGACCGCTTCTTTCAAAGCTTCGCCTTCAAGTGCAGTTTTGTGGTAGTCGATGTTGGTATAACCCGCTGCATTTAAGGTATCGATGGCATTTTGATGCACACCTTCCAATAAAAGAAAACGGATTTTGTCTTTAGGTAGAGAAAGATGTTGGCTCATTACGGCTCCGCTACAAAGGCCAAAATTTAGGTGCCGTATCATAGCATAGAGCGTGCAGTTATAGATATTTGCTTTAAAATTACCACAGCAGAATTGCTGATAATTTTTCAGCTTTACAGGAATTTTATGGCTGATACACATTTTGTTGTGATGGTATCGTGATCCTGAGCTTTATCCCTTGCCTGCTTCAATGTAAAATGCAGTAATTGATGGTCAAACCTCAACAAGACAGGGGTTGTGCCGTCCTGTGGCGTTTCTATATTCTGGATGTTGCTGTAATCTTGTGAATGTTTTTAAAAACATGAGGTTGCTACCCAGAAATCCGATATTTATTTCTTGCTAGGCCCGTAAACGATGAATGCTTCAGTTGATTTAACACCTGAGTTATTGACCCAAATAACGGCAATTGTGGGTGAAAACCGTATTAAAACCGATGCCGATAGTCTGCAAAACTGGGGGCGGGACCATACTAAACATTTTGACCCGAACCCATCAGTCATCGTTTTTCCATCAAGCACGGAGCAGGTTCAGGCGATTGTGAAACTTGCCAACCAGTTCAATGTTGCAATTACGCCATCAGGTGGTCGTACAGGACTTTCAGCAGGTGCGGTGGCAACCAATGGCGAGATCGTGATCAGCTTTGACAAGATGAATCAAATCTTGGAATTTTTGCCAGCAGATCGTATGGTTCGCGTTCAAGCGGGTGTTGTGACTGAACAATTGCAAAACTATGCCGAACAACAAGGCATGTATTACCCAGTTGATTTTGCATCTACAGGTTCTAGTCAAATTGGTGGAAATATCGGAACTAATGCAGGCGGTATTAAAGTCATCAAATACGGTATGACACGTAACTGGGTGCTTGGCTTAACGGTTGTGACGGGTAAAGGCGATATTTTACGTTTAAACAAAGGCATGATTAAAAATGCGACGGGTTATGCGTTGCAGCATTTATTTATCGGTGGTGAAGGCACATTAGGTTTGGTGACTGAGGCTGAGATTAAACTTGAGCGTAAGCCACAAAACTTACAAGTCATGGTATTGGGTACGCCTGACTTTGAAGCGGTAATGCCTGTATTACATGCTTTCCAAAAAGAAATCGACTTAACTGCATTCGAGTTTTTTGGTGAAGTGGCAATGCAAAAAGTCTTGGATCGTGGTCATGTACAGCGTCCATTTGAAACAACTTGCCCATTCTATGTATTACTCGAATTTGAAGCGCCATATGAACCGATTATGGACAAAGCAATGCAGATTTTTGAGCATTGTATGGAACAAGGTTGGGTGATTGATGGTGTAATGAGCCAAAGCTTAGAACAAGCACAGAGCCTATGGCGTTTACGTGAAGATATTTCGGAATCGATTGCGCCGTATATTCCTTATAAGAATGATATTTCAGTGTTGACTACGCATGTCCCTGCCTTTATCAAAGAGATTGATGCGATCGTTGCGGATAATTATCCAGACTTTGAAATCTGCTGGTTTGGTCATATTGGTGACGGTAACCTGCACTTAAATATTTTAAAACCTGAAAATCTGACCAAAGATGAATTCTTTGCCAAGTGTCAGGTGGTGAATAAATATGTATTTGAGACCGTGAAAAAATATGATGGTTCTATTTCTGCCGAACATGGTGTCGGAATGACCAAGAAACCATATTTAGAATATTCACGTTCACCTGAAGAAATTGAATATATGAAAGCATTGAAATTGGCATTTGACCCGAATGGGATTATGAATCCTGGGAAATTATTTGATCTCTAATGCTTGATTAGATAAAAGAATTTCTGCTAAAAGCGTATCGAAAGATGCGCTTTTTTGTTATACCTAGAACTTAATAAGTAACCGAACTTTAATATTACAACGACTTTTAATGAAAATATCTCATATAGTCAAATCATTATAGAACTAATACAACTCAATCGATGAATTATTTCGATTTTTTTTCGAATCCTGTATGGATAATAAAGTAGTTTGACTATATTTTCTATTTTAAATATTCTTGCTATTAAGAATAGCCATGCTTTAACTGAAAGTCAGGAAAAAGTACAAGCTCATTATTATCAGTAGAGGGGTAATACCCCCATTTTTAATTGAATTAATGGGTAGAAAATCTAAAGCCCTTGTTATTGTTTAAAAATAGGTGGACAACCATTTACTGACATATGAGGTCGTTCATGATTATAAAAGTACTGCCAGTTAGTTGTATAGTCCTGCACCTCGCTCAGATCTCGAAATAAATATTGATTTAGACATTCATAACGTACTTTACGATTAAATCGCTCAACATATGCATTTTGCTGTGGATGGCCTGGTTGGGTAAATACATGCTCAATACCATGCTGATCACACCACTTTTCCACCAGCCTGGCATTTGGTAAATCACCACATCCGCCCATAAATATTTTTTAATTTCGGCCTGAATGTCATATTCGCTGTCGGTACGGGTGACCTGTACGGTATGGCCCAGCGTTGTTAAATGGCTTTCAGAAAACTGGGTGAGGGTGTCATTCAATTCGCCATTGGAATGTTCAAATTGTTTGGCACCGTTAATAATTAGAATATTGCTCATGGGATACTCAAAAATAGATTGCTAAAACTTGAATGCATTTTAGGGAATCTATTCATGAGTGAAAATGCGTAAATTAGCAAAATACTATTGATCAAAAATCAATAATTAGCTGCTGTGCTTTCTTGCCTTATACACTTTACGAATCATCCAAATGGCAAATATGACCAGATAAAATGCCCAGAATTGAATCAGCCAGAGTAGGGTTTCTTTAAAATAAGCTAAACCGACTTTGAATGATTCTGCAATTCGTGTCATTAATGGATCACTGTCCAATGTAGCGATGCGATGGATATTTAAATCATGGCGTTTACGGACTTTCGGCTGTTGATAGAACTCAAGCCGAATGGTGCTATAAGCCAGGCGGTCTTTGACTTCCAAATCGGTCAATTGTTGCAGTTGGTTGTTGACCGCACTGGATGGGCTGTTACTTTGGTTTGCGGTATTGAGCTTTTCTTCGAGTCGCTTTAATTCATAGCGTTTTGCTTCATAGCTTTGGCTGTTAAAGTTCAGCATAAGCGGCAGAAGATTATTCAGAAAAGTTGTGACTTGGTCATTGGGGAGGCGTACGGTGAGCTGTACGGTTGGCGTGATCTTTTCATAAATGTCGACACTGCCATCAATACGGTTACGCTGGGAACTGTCACTGACCTGATAATTGACCTGTTTTTCTTCGATGTAGCCATTGTATTGCAATAACTGTTGTTCCAGGGTTGATGTGGTTTTTAACACATCTTGCACTTCAAATTGCAGTTGAGCACTTTTGACCAGTTGACGGCTTTGCTCTAGGGCGCTTTGCTGGGTACTGACCAGTTGTTCTGGGTTTTTGGTGGCGTTGGTGTGAATTGCTTTGCTATCTAAGGCTGCGCTTTCTGTGGCAACCGCGGCATCGCTTGCCGCACTTTCTTCTTTTTTGGAGCAGCCAGCCAAAGTGCTGCCCACGAGTAAAATAATCGTTAAATTTCTGACTAAATCTGCCATATCATGACGCCCAATCTATTGTGATATTGATGTTATAAAATCAGTCTTTTTAATACTTTATGTCATTATCAATTATCTGATCATGACAACAAATCTTTTGCAAGCCATAACATTTTATTGCTTGGCAAATAAGTTTTGCATAGTAGCATAAATGAATCGGGCAAATTGGAATGATACAAAATGCATAAAATCTGGTTGATGCTGGGATGCAGCCTGTTGCTGGCAGCATGTAACCCACCTATTGCACAGTCGCAGCAACAGGCGGCGGTGCAAAAAAGTACCGCAATGCATGTGGTTTTATTAGATCAGCCAAACCTGTTTCATGATGAAACCAACTTGAAAATAGACCAGCAGTTTAACAGTGCAGAGAATCCAACCGATGCACAGGTGACGGTTGAACAGGTCCAGCAGGATGATTCAGTGATTGCGGTACGAACTCAATACCAGTTGAAACGTGATCAGGAGGTCTGGAAGATCGTGAACAAGAAACAAAGTTATCAATGTGCCAGGGGAGACAATGCCGATAAATTCCAGTTTGCGCTTTGTCCATGATTGATCTGTGAGCTGTGGTGTAGCCTAAAAGATAGACAAAACTGTGGATAACTTTTCGGTTATTCACATATCTAAACAATCATTGGGATTGTACAAATTGCGGCCATTTTGAAAAAATGCTAAAGTTGCGTTTGGCAATTTGGCCAAAAGGTAAAAAAATTTACCAGCCTCAAGTAAATAAATCATTTTTCTTATATACGCCCAGTGAATACGCTGTTTTCACATTTATCACATGCTTTCTCACAGCATGACATCAAAATTTAAATTTCAACCATAAAGTCTTGTGGTGATGATTCCATTTCCGTTTATGGGAAATGGAACGAACCCGAGTTGGTTATTTTTGTGAATAGAACATGACAACAAATCATCAGAACATGACGTTAAACCGTATAATCGCGGGCAACATTATCCTGATCAAGGTCATTGACCGCTTTCCCTTGGGTAAAACCATCTTGATGGGTTTGCTAATTATGCTGCTAGGAACACTGTTTCTGGTGGTTGATTGGCATCTGGTTTACCCAGCCACGGGCGGTACTGAAACAGATTATGCTGGAACGTCAAGCTGAGGGGATTCATTAATAAAAAGCTGGGAGATGATCCCAGCCATTAAACTCCTGTTTAAAATATCAACACAACTGTGGATATCTTTTAGAATACCCACAGTATTTAAATATCCTTACTTAATCACACCACAGGCAACCCGATCTCCGCCACCACCCAAAGGCTTAGGTGAATCTGAATAGTTATCGCCACCTGCGTGAATCATGATTGCCCGCCCCTGAATATCGGCAAGTTTCAGGCGTGGCGCAAGCACAGGCGTTGTTGCAAAACCCTTGTCATTCACGGTTAGGGCAGGTAGGTCACCTAGATGTCCATCCAGTGGTGTACCGTGATGGGCAACTTTCTCTGGATTGAGATGTCCACCCGCAGCGAGGGCGGCTCCCATTTTACCGTCTTTCTTAACAGCTTCGCATGAGGCATTTTCATGGATATGGAAACCATGCTCACCTGGGGAAAGCTTTCCAAGTGCAGGGGTGATGAGCAGGCCTTTCGGTGTTTGCTGGAAAGACACGGTGCCAATGGAGGCACCCACACCATTGGCATCCACTTGATGAACCGTGATCAGCTGTTTTTGGTCTGATGATGTAGGCTGTGTCTGGATTTTATCTGCGTTGTTATCCAGATTAACCGATGAACAGGCGGCGATACTTAGGCCGAGGCAACCCAGGAGGGAAAACTTTTGAATTATTGAAGTCATTGCGAGGCATCCTTAATTGATTATCTTTATCAATTAAATTCAAGCAAAGTTTGGGGGAACTCGCAAGCTTCTTTAATTATTTGATAACAAAAAGGTTAAATCAACTTACTTGGTTTCAGATGGAGTCTCAAGTGTGGCAACGGGTTCTTCCACATTCTCATGCAGCCATTCACGCCAAATCGCCAACAGGATTGCCAGAATGACTGGACCGATAAACAGGCCAACCAGACCAAAGCTTGCGATTCCACCCAGTACACCGAACATGATCAACAGGAATGGAATCTGGGTTGCGCCTGAAATCACCAGTGGGCGAATCACGTTGTCAGAACTGCTGACGATCAGCAAACCCCATACAATCACACCAATCGCTTCAACAGTCTGTCCCTGCGCAAATAGCCACAGTCCCACACCCAGATATGAAACAGGGGTGCCAAATGGAATCAGGGCTAAAATAAAGGTGACCATCGTCAGCAGCATTGGGTTCGGTATACCCGCAACAAAATAACTGAGACCTGCCAAAAGGGCCTGTGCAACCGCAGTAAGGCCTACGCCATATACCACTGCACGGGTTGTTTCTGAAATGGTGTCAAGATAGTGGTGTACGCGTGGGCCAATCACCATTTCCATGGCACGGCTGACCTGTGCCAGAATCATCTGCCCATCCCGATAGAAGAAGAATAGGGTCATGATGGCAAACGTCAATTTGACCAGGTTGCGGCTAATCTCACTGAGAACAAAACGCCCATAACTCAAATGACCCTGAATCCATTCCGCAATATTCTTGGTAATGCTGTTTGGGTCATTACTCAGTTCGTTCACGGTACGGCTAATATCCTTGCCCACCACAGGCAAGTTTTTAATGAAGTCAGGAATCTGGATATGTCCTGAAAACAGTTGTCTCTGTAAATTAAAATAGAGGTTACGCCCTTCCAGTTGCAGCATGAAGATGGCGCAAATAAACGGAACCCCAATCACCAGAATGACCAGACTGATCATGATGGTGGCATTGAGGGTGGGGCGATTTTCCCCAAAGAAACGGCGCTGTACCCATAAATACACAGGCCAGGTCATGTAGGCAATAATTGCTGCCCAAAGTACAGGCACAATAAAATATTTGAGAATACTGAATCCCAAATAGATTAAGACAAAGAACAGTCCAAACAATAAAACACGTTGTAATGTGGGAGCGTATTGTTGCACAAGCGTCCGTCTCTAAAGATAAAAGTTGGATAAAATCATATTAACTGAAAAATGGGTCCAGTAAAATTTTCATTCGGTAATTTCACGTTTAAATATCTGGATGAAATGAGGAGGATAAAGTTGATGGTATGTTTCAGCCAGACGATTATTTTCAATGGAGTGGTCCATGATCGGCAATATGTATATCTCTGCATTTACCAAAGTTTTAAGGCTGCAATACAGCAACTTACCATAGCAACATTTACTATCGATTTTAATACAGGAGTTGGTAAAGACTTACAAAGCGTATTGTTATATTGAATTCATCATACATGCATAAAGTGAATTTAAGGAGCAGTTCGATGACACATTCAAATAATCAGGACAATACCTCTCCAAAAACAGGTCAGGACCATCATTCACAACAGAATAGCAGCAATGGTACACAAGCCGAAAGTGCAGTGGCTGCTCTTTTGAACGGTGATAAGCTCAGTTATCAGCAAGTGGAAGGTCTGACGGACAGTGATCAATTACAGCAGGCTATAGAAAAGCAAGATATTTCTAAAAATCCTGAAAATGCAGTACAGCAGCAAGGTGCGGAACGTGAACAGGCAATCGAGTCAAATGATGGCAGTCACGGTAACGAAAACATCCGTAAAGCTATGGAAAACCTGGATCGTGATGAAATGAGGCATAACCTGAAAGATAAGGGTGATGACACAGATCAACCTAGTCCAAATCCCGCACCTTTTATTGAACCTAAATAAAGATAGGTTTTAGTCGGTGCAGTTGCATAAATGGTTTATACCTTGTTCCATCCTGGCGTGATGGAACAAGGTGGTTTAAAACCATTGACTTGGATCATCCACCAACTGATTTAAAACAGGCTGCCACTGACTCTGGATAGTGACAAAGTTCTTCTGTGGCTTATCAAAAATACTGAGTCCCTGCATCGCCAATGTTCCATAGGCACTCCGTTCGGAAATCCATGCCACAGGCTGCTGCTCAATCTTGCTGAAGAACTCCTGAATATCCTTGGAGCTGGCGCTGTTTGGCTTGACCCGATTGGCAATCAGCAGAATCTGAACTTTGCCCTTACGAATCCGTTTAATGTCTTGTAAATGCTTAAGGAAGCGACGAGTACTGTCAATGTCGAAAAACGACGGCTGTAATGGCGTGACAATCGCATGTGCTTCACTAACCAGTTGTTCCGCATGTTCCCCTGAAAGGGCACCAGGCGCATCAATAATCAGGTAGTCCAGATTCTTGGGTGCCTCACCAATCGATTTCTCATGTCGCCAGTCCAGACTCTGAATTTCGGTCGCCGTTTTAGGACGCTGCTTGAGCCATTGTAAGGCGGATTTCTGGTTATCCGCATCGGCTAGCGCAACTTTATAGCCTTTTTGTGATAATGCGGCAGCAAGGGTAATCGCCGTCATGGTCTTGCCACAACCGCCTTTCTGATTTGCAATTAATATGGTTTTCATGAAATTTGCGTTTTAACGAGCCTCTTATATTCCATTCTACCTTAGCATCTTTTTCAGCGTGGTAGGTTACAATTTAGGCTCAGAACAGAGGGAAATTTTATGTCGGTTTGGTTGGCAATGCTGATAGGCGGATGTATTGGTGTGGTGATCACCACCATTATATTATCCAGCACACGCAATGGACGTATTCAGGCGGAATATGAACAATATATTGCTGAACTTGAATTGGCACATAAACAGGCACTGGTTGACGCGCAGAAGCGCAGTGTCAACACCAGCCGCGCGGTATTAAAGGGTAAAATGGCCGAGCAGTTTGCCCCCATTTTGCCTGAGTTCCAGTATCTTCCCAGTGATGCCAAGTTTCTGGGTGACCCCGTGGATTATGTGGTGTTTGATGGCTATACCGACTTCCGTGATGGCGATGGTGATGCCGAAGACATTGAAGTGATCCTGCTGGATATTAAAAGTGGCAGTGCCCGCCTGAGCAAGGGACAGCAGGCCATTGCCCAAGCGATACGTGAGGGACGGGTGCGCTTTGAAACCCTGCGTATTGATTTTAATGATTAATCCGTAATCTCAAAATTGAGTTTTTGTACCCGTGCCATCAGCATCTTTTGTGCAATGCTTGGAATGCCCTCGGCATCAAAATATTGCTTTTCAATAAACTTGAATTTTGCTTGTTGCAGGCTGCGTTCAATGTCCCGATTCAGGTGGCAGCCATCGCCAATACATTTCTGAATTGGGGTCAGCAAGGTCTGTAAAGACTGCATCTTGACCGAGTTGGGATGCTTGACGTGCTCAACCAGATGCAAAGTTCCTGTTGGTTTCAGCACCCGATAAATTTCTGCCAGTGCCTGATCCAGTCGGGCAATACTGCATAGTGTCCATGTGCAAACGATATGATCCAGAGACTGGTCGGCAAAAGGTAGTTTCTCTGCATGGGACTGCACATGCCTGACATGGAAGGGTGCATGTTGAACCCGTTCAATCGCCAGATGGTAAATGTCTGGATTCGGTTCAAGCGCGTACAGTACATCGACATTGCCATAAAATGGAATGTTTAAACCTGTTCCAAAACCAATCTCAAGCACTTCGCCCTCAATCGGCAGCAGCAGTTCACGGCGTTTATCCATCAGGCTGGCGGTTTGCATGACCTGATTGAGCAGGTGCGGGAAAACCCGACGTTGATAAAATTGATAAATCATAGAGTTCCATTCATTGATTTAAAAAAAGGGAGTGGAGTCGTCACAAAAATATGACAGAGTGCGTTTGACTGTTACCAAAAAAAGCACTTTCTTGCATGCTCTAAGCATACTATGAACAGAAGTGATTTTCTAAGTTTTAAGCGTTATTTTTGAGGATGCTCAGCATGAACAAAAGCCTATGGATCAGTTTATGCATGGTGGCTGCAATTGGACAGGCACATGCATCTACCCGTGGTGCGGAATATAATATTGCCAATGGTTTATCGCCTATTTTAAAAGACCAGTCCATCTCTGTGTTGCAGCCTTTTTATGGTAATTTTCGTATCCTCGGTTCAAAGCTTTATCAGGATGATGAACAGGCAAAATTCTCGCCAATTGACTATGCGGTGAGTTGGGGTTTGTTTGCCAAGCCCGAGATCGCACGTAAAATCTCAGTAAATCAATATGACCGCTATTTGAATTGGAAAATAGATAAGCTACCTGTTCCTGCAAATCAAGCCATGCAGATGGTGTCGAATATGCATATTATTCCCGCCACTCCCAAGATTGCCCAGCAGATTAAACAGGTAAAGCGCGGTGATTTGGTGCAGCTCAAAGGTGAGCTGGTTGAGGTGCGGGACAAGGAGCTGGTGTGGAAGTCGTCATTGACCCCCACAGATACAGGGGATGGCGCCTGCGAACTATTCCGCGTGAACTCTATCCAGTGGATTGAGAAGCAGAAGATTTAAATTGGATCTTTCTTAAGATGTAGAGGGGCTAAATGCTCCTCTACATCTTTATAGTTTTTATTCGGTTTGCATTTTTGAGTCAGCAGTTTGAGTGCTTTTCCAGTGATGCAACTGACTTTGTGCATGCAGGTACTGGTTTAACTGATCCACCTGTTTGCCTGTGTCGGGTGTGGCTGAACCAGATAAAGTGCTTTGTTCCAGAGCTTTGGCCTGATTCTGCCAGTAATCCGACAACAAACCCTGAATATAGCGACCTTGCTCGGTTTTTAATTCCAGCTCTTTTAGCATCGTCAATGCAGAGTGGATATTATCTTTCTGGCGCTGCTGTTCAAATTCTGGTGTCAGCGTATTGGCCTCTTTCATTTTCGCCAACTCGATTTCCATACTGTCACTCATTGCGGTAAAACGCTGGTCATAATCTTCCAGAATGGCAATGTCATGTCCATCATCAGGCGTGGCAGGGAATTGCTTGATGGGTGTCTGGTTCAGTTCGCCAATTGAATTGTTGACTGAACTGCCTTGCTTTTCATTATTTGGGGCAGGTGGTTGGTCCTTGTTACAGGCACTGAGCAGTAGGGCGGTGCTGAGTACACAGCTTATTGCAAATATTGTTTTGATGTTTGGCATGGTCAACTCGATCTATAATGAATTTGATGTTTTCTGAAAATGATACGCAAAAGTAGTGTAAGGAAAATCTATCTGATCTTGTGTGCTTAGGCCTGTAAAATCAAATACAATTTGTTCAAACCTTGTTTTAAGTCTTTGTTGATGCTGTGCTGACATTGCCGCAATAAAACTGGTGGACAGCAGGCGTTTGCTGACCACTTGTTCGACTGTTCCCCGATGCAGCAACTGAAATGTATCTAACCCAATAAACCTAAATAATTCCTGATTTTCAAACACCTGTTTCCATTTTTCACTATGGTAACGTGGGGTGTCCGCCTCAAATGGGGCAATTTCATCCGCCAATGCCCTGACCCAATCTACCTGAATATCGCGTTGATTCCAGACCAGTCCTAGATGTCCTGATGGTTTTAATACACGATGCATTTCAGTCAGTGTTTCAATGTTTGAGAACCAATGGAAAGACTGGGCACAAACCATGGCATCAACCGATTCATTTTGCAAAGGCAGTTGGTCACTGAAAGCCTGTACACATTCAACTGTTGGATGGGCCTGTTGAAGCTGTTGAAGCATTTCTGCCACGGGCTCCACCGCGATCACTTTTGCCTGAGTTTGAATGAGGTAAGGTAAGAATTTGCCAGTCCCAGAACCGAGGTCAATAACAGTGGAACTTTCACCTATCTGGAGGCGATCTTGTAGCCAAATCGCTATTTCTTGCGGGTAACTGGGACGGACCTGCTGATACAGTTCAGCACCTGAACCGAAGCCTTTTGCCGCAGATGGATGTAGGGATTGTGTCATTTTTTGCGCTTTTTAATCTGTCTTATCTCTATAAAATAAGATACTCCGCAATAATGAATTGGCAAAGTCCTCATTTGATGCGTTTTTGATACCCGCCTAGGATCAACTTTTTAGTGTGAGCATGGATAAGCAAATAGTATTTGAAGATGAACATATTCGCGTTATTTTTTTAACAGGTTCAAGTGACACTTTGGTGATTTCTTTTGGTGATCTGATTAGCCGTGCCAAAGGCATGTCGATTAATGCTGAAAAATCATTATTCAAATATCAATACAATGTGATTGGCATTATGCCAAAACAGAAATCTTGGTTTCCTAAAAGCAGCATGCTTGAGATGCAGCGACAGATTCAGCCGATTTTAGAACAGTTTGAGCAGATTGTTGGTTACGGTGGATCAATGGGGGGCTATGCCGCGATTAAATATTCTAATTTATTGAATATGCATAAAATCGTTGCTTTTGTACCACAATATTCGATAGACCCTGATGTGGTTCATGATCGTCGTTATGCCGAATTTTTTGATGCCGCATTGCATCAGGATATGCAGATTCAGACGGATGAAGTGGATTCATCTCGTGAATACATCATTGTCTATGATCCATACTATGCAGAAGATAAAGAACATTTCTTAAAAATACAGCCCTTATTACCACATATGCATGTGATTCACTTGCCTTTTACAGGGCATGAAGCACTCTCGGTTTTGGCAAGTTCGCAATTACTCAATGATTTTGTTGAGCAGCCTTTTGACATCACCTATTTCTATAAACGGGTGAGGGAAGTCAAAAAGCAAAGCAAGTTCTACTATCGCTATGTATTAGATGCATTATTGACCAAACATCATCAGGCTTTATTGCGAATCTTGCAAAATAACGATTTTGAATTAGATGAGCGTTATTTTGATGTTGTTCTTAAGCAAAAATTGGTTCAACAGTTATTTAATCTACAACAGGGTACTGAGCAAAATTTACGGAAGTTAGGTATTCATCCGCATTTTATCCAACAGATGGACAGCTCAGTGCCAACCATTCGCACGATTCAAAATACATTGTTGGTTTTTAATTTAGTCAGTTTAAAGCTAGAGGCTTATAATGCTGAAGCAATTCAGGCGAATCAACAATATCTATTGCCATTGAAAGCCAGTGCGAATGCCGTTGTTGAACTTGAGTTAAATGCAGAATCTTATGTTTTGACGATGAATGATCGTGGGATTCATAAGTTAGTGAAAGTCGGTGAAGCTTTGGCTTTGGATCAGTCTTTATTGATTTTTAAACGTTATCCTGAATTTTATCAACTCAGTTATAAAAACTTAACCTTGAGTTGTGATGATCATGGGCAGGGACATTTTATTGAAAATCATGTGGATGAGCAAACTCACCTACATCTTGCTGAATCGTAAGTAAAAAAGCCCTCTACAATCGCAGAGAGCTTTTTAGATTGAATTGAAAAGACTAGTTTGCACCCACTTTGGCATTGGTACCGACATTGGCATTCACGCCCAAGACTTTCACGCCAACATTTGCACCTGCCTGAGCCTGTTTCTTATCTGCATTCAAGCCTGTTTGTGCTTGAATGGATGAGTTTCCAACATTAACCCCTGCTTGGGTATTCAGGCCAATCGATTTTTGCTCAGCCTGATGTTGCTGATGACGTTTTTTTGCTTCCGCTCTTTTTTCAGCAGCAAACTCCTTACCATCAGCAGCTTTCTCTACCGCATAATCCTTACCATTTTTAACCACTTTCGCGGTTTTATCCACCACCTGTGAACCCACATTACTTGCTGTAGCCACCGTTTTGTGGGTTGCTTGCACACCTGTGTTTACAGCGGCATGACCGACATGATGAGCTGCGTGACCTACGCCTTGGGCGGTATTTTTGACTGCACCTGCAACGCCGCTAATCAAGCCACCAGACTGTACATTGACCTGAGCTGAGCCATTGGCATTTACCCCGACGTTTTGTGCAAAAATAGAGGCAGAAGCGAGAATACTTGTTGTCAAGATAGCTGTTTTGATCATTTTCTTCATTGCGATTTCCTTAAGCGATGTACCGTTTGGGGTACTTCATCAACGCAACTGCATCATAGCCAGTAAAAAAGCCGAAATGTATGGATTTCAGCAAAACTTTACAACCAGATTACAGCTTAAAAACACTCTGGAGAGAAATTGTGGAGATGCCAAACTTAGCCACACTGTTCTAAAGCAGTTTGGTTAAAGTGGCTTTTTAACTTCTCAAAGTTCTGTTTTACCTCAGGTTTCTGAATATCAAACACTGTGGTTTTTCGCGTTTTCTGATCTAATACAGGTTTTTCAGTGGTTGCATTGAATAAACGATTCGGCACATATTGAAAGGTTTCAGAAAAAGCCCGATTCAACTGATTGCCTTTAAATTCCCATGATTCCGTGCTCTGACCACCATCAAAATAACCTGTAAACTGGATCATGCAATGATCCTTATATTTATTTAAGGATGCGGCATTGGTCTTGGTATCGGGTAGGGCATCAATGTTCTGAACCTGTTGCAGTTGTTGCAAAGGTGGCTTGGTTTGGGTGGATAATGTAGAACATGCAGTGAAACCAATACTACTGATGAAAGAAAGCAAAATGGTTTTAAAAGGCGTAATAGTCATTGTTTCATTCATTCCTGTAAATCGTGTTAAATCGTATTAATTTGATGAGGGTTGGCTGAGTTCAGCACGTTCAATGGGCACATTGCCATCATTTGTACCCACTACAGCATCTTTGGTGTCTTGCCATTTTTTAGCAGTATATTGTTTGGCTTTTTCAGTCTGTTCCTGAACAATGACGGATTGTTCAGCAGTGTATTCCTTGGTACTTTTCCACTTTTCGCTCATTTTCTGAGAGGTGTTTTCAGATGCACCCTGAATTGAGTCGCCAAGATTTTGTAGGCCTTTGCCTGTTTTATACAGCAATACACGACCGAGGCTAGGGTTATCACCATAAGGGAGTGTTTTTTCAGCCGTTGCAGTGTTTGTATTTGCTGTAGTTATATTTGTTTCGGCTGCCCAGAGAGAAGACGATGCGATCAGTGCAGTCACTAAACACAGTGAAGGTACTTTTTTCATCATCTTTTATCCTTTTGGCAATAATGTTGCAATTCAAGTTTTATAGCTTATCGCCAAGTTCAAGAAAAGAATGTAGGTGATGTGAAATTGATACATGGAAAATTCAGGTCACTACAGAAAACTCTATATTGGATTAAATTATTTAACCTTAGATATATTAGTAGTTTTTTGGACTTCTACTTTTTTTGTATCTGGTGCGAACAGGAAAGATATTGAACCTATCACAATTAAGCATGCTATGAGCCCTACAGCAAATTTTAACCGAAAAATTTTCAAATCGCGGATGTAAATTAGCTTAAGGTGTTCAAATGCAAGCTCTTTTGTAAATGGGAAATTTGGGTCATCTAATTCATTGGAATAATTAGTAACTGTCTGTTGAGTGCGAATATCAGTACGAAAGAAACCATTAATCAAATTAAATTTGAAAGTTCCACCCCCATAATATGTACCTTTCTGAGCATAGCCATCATTTATATGTTTACAGGGATTATCTATTGCTGAAAGAGCTGCTAATAAGATTAAAACAGCAATGAGCCAAATTGCAAAGATAAGCCAAGCTAATCCTTGTTGCCACCATAGACCATTAGAGTTTAAAAACTCATAAATTGTTCTAATTTGAGGGAAAGGAACAATACATCCTGCAAGTAATGCTCCAATTTTGAAATCTATAGCGCGAATATTCTGTTGTGTATCTTGAATAGCAGATTGCAAAAATGTGGATTTATCCATTTTGTTGTACCCATGCGCTCATTGTTTCATCAACAGTATCACCTTCATAGCATGCATATGTAGAATTCCAACTTAACCAATAAATTTCCTTTTTCGTTTTATCAGTTAGATTGTCATAAAAGGTTTTACTGTAAAGAGTTCTTTGGGAGTTCCATCTATTTGCTTTTGAACATAGATCCGCTGTTTCACCAACAAGTTTTCCGATCCATGTTACTTCATTTATTCCACTACCACTGTATCCAGCTTTAATCATAAGTACGTCTGCAACATGACAAGCGATACCTACTGTTATTTCAGAATATTTTTTCTTTCTTAATTTAACATTCAGAGTATCAATGATAGATGCAGCTTGAGCTGCTGTACTGAAAATACTATCAATATCACTTTTATCAGGGCTATTAAAAATGCCCCAAACACAGTCGCCTTCGATATAAATTTCTCTTAATCTTGTATTACTATTAAGAACAGCAACTAATTCAGAAATATAACTTCTATATATTTTAGCAGTAACAGGACGAGTATGTTTTTTTGAAAACTCTTTAGAGCCTCTCATATCAATAAATATAGCAGAGCAAAAAATGTAATACCCATTTGTGAAAGTTAAATTATCACGATTAGGAATTTCTTTTTTATCTTCATAGTTATTATCAGATGAATTTAAAATTTCATCTATTCGGTTACGACTTTTTTCAAAATCATAAGCTTTATAATTTGCGTGCATCTATTTTTTACCAATAAACAAACCCCACTAAATATATAGCGGGGTTTATTTAAAAGATCAAGTGTTCTAAAGGATTAACCCTGCAATACACTTACATCTGCAATCGCTGTGAATAAATCACGCAACTGAGCCAATAAACGTAAACGGTTGGCTTTTAACTCTGCATCATCTGCCATGACCATTACACCTTCAAAGAAGGCATCGATTGGCGCACGAAGTGCAGCAAGCTTAGACAACGCTTCTGTATAGTTACGTGCAGCAAGTAAAGGCTGAACCACTGGTGTCAATGCTTGAAGTTCTGCATAAAGCGCTTTTTCAGCCGCTTCAACCAGATTCGCTTCAACCACAGCCCCTTCAGGCGTTGCTTCTTTTGCAAGAATATTGGCAACACGTTTGTTTGCCGCAGCCAATGCAGCCGCTTCTGGTAAAGTACGGAAATGATTGACCGCAGTCACACGCTTATCAAAATCAAGAGGAGATTTTGGTGCAAGTGCTTGAACCGCTTGAATCACATCAACCGCAACGCCTTGGTCTTCATACTTAGCACGGTAACGACCTTCTAAGAAATCAATGACATCTTGGACTGTCTGGATTGTAGAGTTATCAGAAGTCATTTGTGTCATCACCGTTTGACCTGATACACGACTAATATCATCAATTACTAACTTATATGCAGTAGCTAAGATATCTTTAAGGTTGAAATCCAATTCATTTTCAATGATCAAACGTAAGATACCGATTGCAGAACGGCGTAAAGCAAATGGATCTTTAGAACCTGATGGAACTTGTCCAATTGTGAAAATACCAACAAGCGTATCTAAACGATCTGCAAGCGCAATCGTTGTACCCGTCTTGGTTTGCGGTAATACATCACCAGCAAACTTAGGTAAATACTGCTCACCTAAAGCTTCAGCAACTTCATGATTCTCACCTTCAAGGCGAGCATAGTACGTGCCTGCAATCCCTTGAAGTTCTGGGAATTCACCCACAAGTTCAGAGGTCAAATCACATTTAGCCAGTAATGCTGCTTTTTCAGCATCGGCTGCATTTGCACCCGTAATTGGAGATAGTGCAATTGCTAATTTCGCAATACGTTCTGATTTGTTCCAAAGCGTACCCAGCTGTGCTTGGAATACCATATTTGCGAGTTTTTCTTTACGAGATGCAAGCGGTTGCTTTTGATCTTGTAGGAAGAAGAATTCTGCATCTGACAAACGAGGGCGTACAACTTTCTCATTGCCTTCAATAATTTGAATCGGATCTTTTGACTCAATATTTGAAATGGTAATGAAGTAAGGCTGTAATTTACCTTCGGCATTGATCAAACAGAAATACTTTTGGTTGTCCTGCATCGTGGTAATCAAGGCTTCTTGTGGAACAGCTAAATAACGCTCTTCAAAAGTCGCACGTAAAGCAACTGGCCATTCAACCAGACTTGTCACTTCATCAAGTAAGTCTGCTGGGACAATTGCAGTTGCATTGACTTCATCAGCTAACTTTTTCACTTGATCTTGAATCGTTGCTTGGCGCTTTTCGAAATTCGCAACCACATAGGCTTGTTCTAAAGTTGCCAAGTAGTCATTTGCATGCGCCAAAACTACAGCTTCAGGTGCATGGAAACGATGACCATAGGTCACGTTACCTGCTTTATGATCTTGAATGGTTGCTTCAACCACTTGATCATCTTTCAACAATACGACCCATTTTACTGGACGTACGAATTCAGTACGGCTTGCCGCTGAACGCATACGTTTTGCGATTGGCAAGTTATCCAATGCAGTTTGTAAAATTTGTGGCAGTAAAGCATCAAGGCTTTGACCTTTCACATCTTTCAAGAAGCAAACTTTTTCAACTTTACCAGCTTGGAACGTCGAAAGTTGATCAACCGTGATGCCTTGACCACGCATAAAGCCTTCAAGTGCTTTAGTTGGTTTGCCTTCTGCATCATAAGCGGCTTGAACAGCAGGGCCGTCAAAGCGTTTTTGTGTGTCTGCTTGAGCAGCATCAATATCAACAATTTTGAGTGCTAAACGACGTGGTGCAGCATAGGCTTCGATTGCAGCGAAATTTAAGCCTGCATCTTTTAAGCCTTTTTCAGTTTCAGCTTTTAAAGCATCACGTAAAGTTTTTAAGCTTTTGGGTGGAAGTTCTTCACAGCCAAGTTCGAATAAAACAGTATGCTTCGTCATTATTTATTCTCCTTGGCTTTTTCGGCTTGGGCTGCTTCTGCTTCAACTTGTGCTTTTAACTGCGCTAATACTTCATCACGTAAATGTGGTTCTGCCATTGGGAAACCGAGTTTCGCACGCGCAGCCACATAACTTTGAGCGATTGAACGCGCTAAGGTACGAACACGTAAAATATAACGTTGACGCTCAGTTACAGAAATCGCACCACGCGCATCTAATAAGTTAAAGCTATGCGATGCTTTAATCACTTGCTCATAAGCAGGAAGTGGAAGTTCAGCTTCCATTAAACGAGCTGCTTCAGCTTCATAGAAATCGAATAATTCAAATAATTTATCGACTGGCGCATATTCGAAGTTATAGGTCGATTGTTCTACTTCATTTTGATGGAATACATCACCATAAGTCACAGTACCGAACTGACCTTTGGTCCAAACAAGATCGTAAACTGAGTCTACACCTTGAAGGTACATCGCAAGACGTTCTAAACCGTATGTGATTTCACCAGTAACAGGGTAGCATTCAACACCACCAACTTGCTGGAAGTAAGTGAACTGAGTCACTTCCATACCATTGAGCCAAACTTCCCAACCTAAGCCCCAAGCGCCAAGTGTTGGAGATTCCCAGTTGTCTTCTACGAAGCGAATATCGTGAGTCAGTGTATCGATGCCGATCGCTTTTAACGAATCAAGATAAAGCTGTTGGATATTGTCTGGATTTGGCTTAAGTACTACTTGGAACTGGTAATAGTGTTGTAAGCGGTTTGGGTTTTCACCATAACGACCGTCTTTAGGACGGCGTGAAGGTTGAACATAAGCCGCGTTCCAAGTTTCTGGGCCTAATGCGCGTAAGAAAGTTGCAGTGTGGAATGTCCCTGCACCCATTTCCATATCATATGGTTGTAATACGACGCAGCCTTGCTCCGCCCAATAGTTTTGTAGGGCAAGAATTAAACCCTGAAATGTATCAATATGCGATATAGCACGACTCATGGTGCATCCACTGGAATCAAACAAAAATTGTGGTTAAGTATAAGGATTTTCGGGTGCAGTGCAAAGGATTCAAGCGTTTCAGCAACAAGTTCTGATAATAAATTATTTAAACGCTTTTGTTTAATTTTCGAGTGAATTCAAAACGTACCCAATAGTCGACATATTTTCCCAGTTGGCAAAGTCCTAAATCGGAGATCATTCACATAAACGTCACCTCATGACGCATAACATCTTTTTCAATCTTAATTTTCAAATCATGAAATGTTAGCTTTGAAATGATCTTGTCACTGAGGTGTTTGCTATGTCTGATCGCATTCGTGAAAAATTACAAATTCTTGCCGATGCAGCTAAATATGATGTGTCCTGTTCCTCTAGTGGTAGTGACCGTAAAAATAAAGATAAGGGGCTAGGTGATGCCAGTCGGGCAGGGATTTGCCATAGTTATACCGAAGATGGACGCTGTGTTTCTTTACTGAAAATCTTGTTCAGTAATGTCTGTATTTTTGATTGTGCTTATTGTGTGTCGCGCCGTTCTAATGATGTGAAACGTGCTGCATTTACGGTACAAGAGGTGGTTGATCTGACCATTAATTTTTATCGTCGTAATTATATAGAGGGATTATTCCTTAGCTCAGGTATTTTTAAATCCGCCGACTATACGATGGAACGGATGCTTCAAGTGGTGAAAAAGCTACGTCTCGAAGAAAATTTTAATGGCTATATTCATCTCAAAACTATTCCTGGAGCATCGCCTGAGCTGATTCATGAAGCAGGACTTTATGCTGACCGTATGAGCATCAATTTAGAAATGCCAACTGAGGTCGGATTAAAAGCGTTTGCGCCTGAAAAATCACATCAAGAAGTACAAAAAGACTTGGGGCTAGTGCGAGATCGACTGATTCAACTCAAAGATGAACGCCAGATTATCAAGCATGTGCCAAAATATGTACCCGCAGGGCAGACCACTCAAATGGTTGTTGGTGCACATCAGGAAACTGATCAAGACGTACTTGTGATGGCAGATCGACATTACAAGGAATTTAAACTCAAACGGGTGTATTTCTCAGGTTATATTCCAATCAACACAGAAAATAACTATTTACCAGCGGTCGGTTCGGCGCCGCCTTTATTAAGGGAAAATCGGCTTTATCAAAGTGATTGGTTGATGCGTTTTTATGGTTTTGAAGTCAATGAAATCGTCAATGAAAAACACCCACATTTAGATTTGGATGTAGACCCAAAACTGAGTTGGGCGTTGCGTCATCCCGAGCAGTTTCCAGTGGATTTAAATCGTGCTGACTATCGCATGATCCTTCGTGTACCAGGCATCGGCGTAAAGTCAGCCAAGAAAATCGTGCAAGCGCGTCGTTTTGGCAAGATACACACTGATTTATTGAAGCAACTCGGTGTGGCGTATTCACGTGCCCAGTTTTTTATTCGCTGTGAAGACAGTCCACGGTTTCAAAAGGAACTTTCTACGACTGATATTCGTCAGCAAATATTAACGCAGGGTTCATCTAAATACGTTAAACAACTGTCACCGCAATTGAGTTTAGGATTTTAAACATGCTCAGTGATGCGGTGGTTTATTACTACTTTGATGGCTCTATGGTCGGTTTACTCAACTGCGTATTTCGTGCTTTTCAATTCAAAGAGTTTCACGTGCAACTGTGTTTAAACCAAGTTGCACAGCATGGTTTATTTGCCACTGTAGTTGAAATTCCAAATCACGAGCAACATGCAGCACGTGTTTGGTCAGCTTTACAGCAGAAACTTTCGCATTCATCTCTGAAACAATTTTATTTTGCCTATTTATCTGAATCCTTGGATGCCTATCAGCATTTATTTAATTACTGTATCTATGTTTTTCGGCATCAACATTCAGTCGAAAAAAATTACTCTCATCCCAGTGTTTTAGCGATTTCGCAATGGACGAAAAAGGTCGGGCGCGAAAAGCATCGTATGGAAGCTTTTGTGCGGTTTAAGAAAACTACAGATGGTTTATTTTTAAGTTTAGTTCGACCTGATTTTAATGTCTTGCCTTTGATACAGCCGCATTTTAAGCGTCGTTATCAAGATCAACGTTGGTTGATTTATGACGAACAGCGCAAATATGGTCTGTATTATGATTTAAAAGAGATTCACGAGGTTTCTTTAGAAGCCAATCAGATTGACCGTAATATCGAAAATGGGGGCAGTCAAAACTTTCAATTAGAATTAGATGAACAAGAAGAATTATACGATCAGCTTTGGAAAGATTATTTTAATAGTATCAACATTAAAGAACGTCAGAATGTGAAATTGCATGTGCAATATTTACCTAAACGCTATTGGCGTTATCTGAATGAAAAATATGTTTAAGGCATTTTTTTGATTATTATTTTAAAAATACCAACATAACAAAAGAGCACATTCATGACTAAATTAGTCTTAAAAACAGCGGTACTGATTATGGCTTGTTTGAGTACTTTAGTATTTGCCAAAACGCAAGATAAAGCGATAGATCCTTATAGCCAATGTATCGATGACACCATTCAACAGCTAAAACTGGGAAATATCAATAATGCTGTGGTGGAGATCTGTAGCACCAGAACCAAAACTGTATATGCAAAGCAGATTGTGCAGTTATTGGATCAAATAAAAAAACAGAGTCAGGAATACAAGCAGCCTGAACGCTATCAGGACATCATGAAATCACAACAGCTTTGGAAAAATTTTGTCGATCAAGAGTGCCGTAATGCTGGTGCTTATATCGGTTCGCCGATGTATGAGTTTTGTCCCATGCAAAAATATGCAGAGCGATTGGAGCAATTGGAGGAGTATTTAAATTGACCTTGATCAGTTTTCGTTATTATTTAAAACTGTAATTTAAATACATCTTCAGTCTGAGTCGGCGTATACTGCTGCAACCAATGAAACAACACTATTCCAGCAAGGTGCATTGTGAGCTTTACCCAATCAGACTGGCTAAATTTCTTAAAACCGAATTACAAAATATTACCTTTGAAAGAACGTTTACTTTCTGGATTTGGCGCGCTTTGTGGTTTAGCAATATCCTCTTTAATTAGTTGGTATGTATTGGGCGGTATGAATGCATGGTATATCGCACCGATGGGTGCATCGTCAGTGCTTCTATTCGCGGTTCCCAACAGTCCACTGGCATAACCCTGGAATGTGGTTGTTGGAAATACGCTGGCAGGGATTATTGGGGTGGCCTGTACTCAATATTTGCCTGATCTGACCAGCGCATTTAGCGTGGCGGTTGGGTTTGCTATTTTTATGATGATGACTACAGACTCCTTGCATCCACCGAGTGGGGCAGTGGCGATTACCGCAGTTTTGGGTGGTGAGGCAGTCCATCGTCTAGGATTTCATTTTGTACTGTATCCCGTGCTATTGAACTCGATTTTACTGTTGCTATTTGCGGTATTTTTTAACCGTTTAATTGGGCGGCATTATCCCATTACCGCGCATGTCAATGAGCGTTCCAAAGACCCAACACCTACTCAAAAAGTATCGATTCAACCCAAAGATATCGAATATGCCTTAGAGCAACACACTGAACTATTGGATATCAGCCAATACGATTTAGAGAAAATCATTTTAGAAGCACAGGAACACGCAAGCGAACGCCTGAATAGTTACTTTGTCTGTGAGGATATTATGAGTCGGGATGTCATCAAGCTACATGAAGATGATGATATTCATCAGGCCTTAGAGAAGTTCAAGGAAGTCAACCTCATGAGTCTGCCTGTCGTCAATGCGGAGGAAAAACTGGTTGGAACACTGGCCTTATATGAGGTGGTGGAATGGTTTAAGGGTGCCACTGATCCGCGAAATTCATGGCAACATTATGTGAAACAGATCATGAGTCGTCGAGTTGTGAAAGTTGATCCATTACAACCGATTCAAGATCTTGTACCTTATTTTGTTGAAAAATCTTTTAATTATATTCCTGTGGTCGAAGAGCTACGTTTAATTGGAATTATTAGTCGGGCTGATATGATTGCGGCCTTGCATCAGCAAATCAAACAATAATCTTCAGTATTTTGAGCAAAAAAAAGCTACGGTTGTATTAGGGGTAAATCAACCGTAGCGACCAACAGAGGAAAGTGGGATTAGCGTTTTATGTGTTGATCTTCATCAACTGTCTTAACAGGTGGATGATAGCCTTGTACATGCTCAACCCGATTCGCCTGTCTTTTTGGAATGACTAACCACATGATTAAATACACCAAAATACCTGGGAAAGCGGCGCTCATAATTGAAATAATCACAAAGATTAAACGTAGTAAATTCGCATTCCAACCAAAACGTTCCGCAATACCGCCCATTACACCAGCGATCATGCTTTGTTGGTTTGAGCGGTATAAACCAGAATTGGCCATTTAATTTTTCTCCAAAAATATTTGATACAGCAACGGAATGAGACTTCATTCATGATAAATCGCTGTTAATAATGAGATAGGGATGAACTGGTTTTTTTAAAGTTTAAACAGATGGGAGAATCGTTACGGTGTGTAAAAGGCTGATGGAAAAAACGACAGTATCGCCTAAAATGCACCGACTTAAAGCATATGGCTTGGGTTAATCGAAATTTCGCTCTTATCAAAATACTCCACGAATGGACTTTTGGAGGCATATAACAAAACGGTTCAATCGTTTTGATCTTTCCAAAAAGTTTATTTATTGGAATGGTGAGGTGAAATGGTCACGATATCGATGTTAGAGATTTATGGATATGCAGTTCAGGTTATTCTTATCGTGGTTTAGCGTAGGTGCTCTCTTGAGCTTTGGGTTGAGCGCCTGTGATAGCCATCACCCTGAATCCGCTAAACAACAGGCCCAGACGCAACCGAGTCATGAAATCATGGAATCAGACCCGCAGCAGGGGATGTCATTAACCCAGGTTGCTGGACAGGCCACCCTGCCTCGTCCTGTGACACACAAGCATACACCGACTAAACTGTCTGAAACTGAACTGGCCTATGTGGGGCGTTATCATGCGCGTATTCCATGTACCGATGCTTTCGCGGGTTGTGTCAATAACGAGAAAGAAGCGGAATATATTATGAACTTGCTGGAGGATGGCTCTGTCTACTGGACCAATACCAGTTTCGGTCGTCTGGGTTCAGATTTATCGCGTAATGTTGCCAAAATTGAGCAAACCTGTAAGCAGGTGCAGTGGCATGTTGAGCCAGTGGAAAAAGAGATTGTGGTGCGCTGTGCTGCCGCTGACGTGAATTTATATTACCAGATCAATCAGGACCAGAATCTTGTGATGGATCTGGATAAAATCTGGAATGGGGATCAGGGCCGCAACCGCAAGTTCTTTAAAGAATATCCATTTCCCAAGAAAGCCTATGTTTTTGAAAAGTCGGAATAAAAAATTGAGAATAAAAAAAGAGCGCATCGAGCGCTCTTTTTTGTCAGTGCAGATTAGTAATCAAAGCTGAAGTGTTCTGGTACAAGTGAAGTCAAGGTACGAGAAGTCGAAACCATTGATTCTGCATGACCTTGCGCACGTGGCAACAAACGGTCAAAGTAGAATTCAGCAACCTTGATTTTTGCTTTATAGAATTCAGGAGTTTCAGCACCATTGCCTGCTTCCAGTTTTTCAGAAGCAACCACTGCCTGTTGAGCCCAGAAGTAAGCCATCATCACATAACCAGAGAACATCAAGAAATCATTAGAAGCAGAAGATACGATGTCACGGTCTTTACGTGCTGCAAGCATGATGCGAACAGTTAATGTGTTCCATTGAGCGCAAAGCTTCGTTAAGTCCCAAGCGAAGCGACGTAAGTATTTGTTACGAGCGTGAGTTGCACAGAACTTCAGGATTTCAGCAGTATAGTCACGAACAACTTTACCTTTTGAGCTTAAAAGAACTTTACGACCTAATAAGTCAAGTGCTTGGACACCCGTTGTACCTTCATACAATGTTGAGATACGTGCATCACGTGCGATTTGTTCCATGCCCCATTCTTTGATGTAACCATGACCGCCGTATACTTGGATACCATGGTTTGCAGCTTCCAAACCTAATTCAGTCAAGAAACCTTTAAGAATTGGAGTATAGAAACCAAGTTTGTCATCGGCAGCTTCATAAGCAGCCTGATCACCACTTGCCAGCGCATCAGCCATTTTATCTGCAAGTTTGGCAGCATGATAAATCATTGCACGACCACCTTCAGCTACAGCTTTTTGAGTTAAAAGCATGCGGCGAACGTCTGCGTGGTGAATGATTGCATCAGCAACACGCTCTGGCTCTTTTTTACCAGAAAGTGCGCGCATAGACATACGGTCTTTCGCATAAGGTAACGCACCTTGGAAAGAAAGTTCAGCATGTGCAATACCTTGAACCGCTGTACCAATACGTGCAGTGTTCATGAAAGTAAACATTGCATGCAAACCTTTGTTGATTTCACCAATGAGGTAACCAGTTGCGTTATCAAAGTTCAATACCGCAGTTGCTGATGCACGGATACCCATTTTGTGTTCGATTGAACCACAAGATACGGTATTACGCTCACCTACACCGCCGTCAGCAGTTGGGATGAGCTTAGGCACGATGAATAACGAGATACCACGGGTACCAGCAGGTGCATCTGGAAGACGCGCAAGTACGATATGAATGATATTGTCTGTTAAATCGTGTTCACCTGCAGAGATGAAGATTTTAGTACCAGAGATTTTATAAGTACCATCAGCAGCAGCTTCTGCCTTGGTTTTCACCTGCCCCAAGTCTGTACCACATTGAGGTTCAGTTAAGCACATTGTGCCAGACCAAGTACCTTCAACCAGTTTAGGCATATAGGTATTTTTTTGCTCATCAGTACCGAATTGCATGATGGTGTTCATACAACCTGTACTTAAACCTGGGTACATGGTGAATGACCAGTTTGCAGTACCCATCATTTCAGACTTGACGAGGTTTAAAGACATTGGCAGGCCTTGACCACCAAACTCTTCTGGGTAGGAAAGACCTTGCCAGCCACCCATGACGAACTGGTCATACGCTTCTTTGAAGCCTTTAGGAGTAGTTACTTCGCCGTTGTTAAAGGTACAACCTTCTTCATCGCCAGACTGATTGATTGGAGAAAGTACGTTTTCGCAGTAATCTGCCGCACTTTCAAGAATCATGTCAACAGTATCTTTATCTGCATTTTGGCCACTTGCCAAAGTTTGGTAGTGTGCAGGATAATCAAACACTTCATTCATTAAGAAGCGAATATCACGGAGCGGGGCTTTATAAGCTGGCATAATCTTAATCCTGTATTTGAATCGTTTTGGATTATCTGTTTCGATACTTTGATTATTCACAATGGTGATAAAAATACATTGATAAACACTATGAAAAAAAATGTCAGAAAAGCGAATTGATCAGGCGTTAGGCGCGTAAAAAAGTCAACTTTCCGCTGGTGTTTGAAACTCATTTTAAATATAAAAATGATTAAATTTACAGCTGTAAATATAATGATATAAGGGGGTTTGGTAAAACTATGCGTTTAAAATATTTAACTTTATGTATATTTGGGGTTTAGTCTTTCTGCATGTTCCCAGCATGTCATTAAAACCAATTCTGCTACTGCAAACCTTGAACAGAAAGCCATTAACAGCATCAATGTGATGTATGAATATCCCAGCTATGACTACCGTGGAAAGTTTAATGTCCATGTTGATCTGGACCAAAATAAAACCGTAGGCAAAGATGACAAGGCGGCTCTGGATGCCAATGTAAAGCAAAAGGTCGATCAATATCTGCGCGACCAGAAAGTCAACCTGAACACCGCACAGAAGCAGGCTTTATATGAAACCCTTGCCCAACAGCCACATCAGTTTGGCGGCAGCAAGGCGGACAAGTTTACCCGTGTCAGGCCAATATTCTGGGACAGGTTTATGTGGATGCACGCAAAAACCAGCTGTCTGAGAAGTCAATCAAGAACTTAAAGGCTGAGCATAATGAGTTTATTGATTATGAAGTCTTTAAGGATGTTTATCAGAAAATGCTGAGCAGCAAATAATTTAATCCCCAAAAAAAGAACCTGCGCAATAGGCAGGTTCTTTTTGCCGAATTTTACTGAACACTTATAAAAAATCTTTAAGTTCAGGTTTTAATCCATTCCAGATTGAAAAGGCCTCAATTGCCTGTCCAACCAGCATGCCAAAGCCATCGGTGGATGGAACCTGACGAGCTTGAGCCTGATCCAGAAAACTGGAGGATTTGCCATACGCCATTTCATAGGCATGATGGAAAAGTAGGGTTTCTGGCAGTTGTAACGTATCACCTGTTAAGCTGGCTGACGTTGCATTAATCACAACATCAAACTCACCAGAAAGTTGATCCAGCCCTATCGCCTGTAATTCTGCCTGTGGTACAGCATCTTTTAAATCTGAGACCAATTGTTCAGCTCGAGCAAGTGTACGATTGGCAATGACAATCTGTTTTGCACCTGCCTGCATCAGTGGATAGATCACACCACGGGTCGCACCGCCAGCCCCTAAAATCAGAATGCGACTGTTGGCAAGATTCCAGCCCAAAGCCTGAATGGCTGCAACTAAACCCTGACCATCGGTATTATCGCCAAAAAGTTTGCCATCCTGCATCCATAAGGTATTCACGGCTTTGGCAATTCTGGCGCGTTCGGTCAGTTGATCACATAAGGCAAATGCCTGTTCTTTAAAGGGAACAGTCACATTCATTCCAGCACCGCCTTGCGCAAAAAAATCCTTTGCCGTATTTTCAAAGCCATCCAGCGGGGCAAGAATTTTTTTATAGTTTAAATCAACACCTGTTTTGGCTGCAAAAGCATGATGTAATTCTGGTGAGCGGGATTGTTCAATTGGATTTCCAATTACAGCAAATTGTTTGGTCATGATAAATGTTTAGATGAGAGAGCTATTGAACGAGTGTATAAATATGTGGATGTTGCTGCAAGATTATTGCATATGATGAATTAAAAACTGCTCTGCGGTCATTACAGGAATGGACGCAAGTTTAAAATCATTAAGATTTCGGGTAATAATCATTTCACATTGTGCCTGTTTTGCTGCCTGATATAAGACCGCATCTTCAAAGTCACTAAAATTGGATAGAACAGCTTGTTCAATCACTATTTGATTCACTGCTGCAATTTGAAAGAGTTGTAAAATGAGTTTTAGGTAATGTTGAGCTGCATTTTTATCCAATGATTTTGCCAAAAGGTAAAATACTGTAGTAATTGTTGTTGCAGATAAATATCCCTCTATTTCCTGTTGTTCAACTTTGCTCATCAGTTGGCTAGCCGATGTATAAAAAGGTTCACGCTTTAATAGGACATCCAAAACAATATTGGTATCAAATAGTACTTTCATTGATATTTTTTCTCTAAAGCATCGTAATATTCTGTTTTTACATCTGTTACATCATGCTCTTTCAAAATTCCACTGAGTTGTTGAGTAATGCTAGGCAGTGGTGAATGTTCAACTTGCTGTTGTATTTTTTGAAGTTGTAAAAAATATTCTGCGACTAACTGAGAAACAGAAGTGTGATGAAGTTTGGCATACTGCTTGGCATGTTCTATCAATTCATCATTGAGTCTTAAAGTCAACTTTGTATTCATTATTTGCACCACTGGCGTACTTATTTTTAATAATTGTACGTCATTTTGGTTGGAATGCAAATTATGCTACAAAAAAATCCCCGACTTTATGTCAGGGATGATCTATTTTACTTTTGCAAACCCAACCAGTCTCTTGGTTTTAAATAATAATCAGTGAGACGTTTTTCAGGTGAGTTTTCATCCCATTCAGGACGATACGACCAGCCTGCAAGATTAGGTAAACTGACCAAGATCGATTCAATTCGTCCACCTGTTTGTAAACCAAACAAGGTGCCACGATCATAAACCAGATTGTATTCAACATAACGACCACGACGATACAACTGGAACTCGCGCTGAGCTTCGGTATATGGCTGCTCACGATGCTTTTCAAAAATTGGCAGGATTGCTGCTAAATAACCATTACCAACTGCCTGCATATATTGAAAACAGGTTTCAAAATCCCATTGATTGAGATCATCAAAGAACAAACCACCCACGCCACGCTGTTCATCACGGTGTTTTAAATAGAAATAATCATCACACCATTGTTTATGCTCGGCATAAACATTTTCACCAAATGGCTGACATAAGTCATAGGCAGTTTGATGCCAGTCTAAAATATCCTGATCATCTGGATAGAACGGGGTTAAGTCAAAACCACCGCCAAACCACCACACTGGGTCCTGTCCCTCAGGTTCAGCCACAAATAAACGGACATTGGCATGGGAGGTTGGAATATTTGGATTTTTTGGATGAATGACCAGCGACACACCCAAAGCCTGAGCCTTTGCGCCCGCAATCTGCGGATGGCGTTCAGTTGCGGAAGCAGGCAGCTTGCTGATATTAATGTGGGAAAACATGACCCCACCTTTTTCAATCACTTCACCATTTTGCAGAACACGGGAACGACCACCACCGCCTTCGGTTCGTTGCCAATCATCAATGATAAACTCAGCGGTTCCACCGCCTGCACGTTCCTGTTGTTCTAATCCTGCACAAATCCGTGTCTGTAGGTCGAGTAAAAACTCACGAACACGGTGAATATCAGCTGAAGTTGGATGCTGCATGATGATCCTCTTAAAGTGATCTAGGAATTGCTTATATCAAAACATAAAATCCATAAAAAAAGTAAGGGATTTTTGCCTTTTACCATAAAAATCGCTTAATTGCCTTATTTTTAAACATTTTGCAAAAATGAATCAGAAGTCATCTTTTTTATATAGGTGATCCATACGCTCACGTTTGGTCTTTAAATAATGTTCATTGAATGGATTACGACCTACAGTGAGCGGAACGCGCTCGACCACATTAATTCCAAGATCAGTGAGTGCTTTTAGTTTGAGTGGATTGTTCGTCAGCAATTTTACTTCTTTCACTTGCAGATGATCCAGCATAATGCTGCACATATCATAACGACGCGCATCAGCAGGTAGATTTAACAATAAGTTTGCATCAACGGTATCATGCCCCTGATCCTGTAGGGCATAGGCACGAATTTTATTGGTCAAGCCAATCCCACGACCTTCCTGACGCAAATATAAAATCACACCCTGAGCCGCTTCATTGATCATTCGTTGTGTGGCTTGTAACTGAGGTCCACAGTCGCACTTCAATGAGGCAAAGGCATCACCAGTCAAACATTCAGAATGGATACGCACGAGTACGGGCTGATTTGGTGCAGTTTCTAGTCCTTTGGAAAGCGCCACATGCTCTTCGCCCGTTGCTGGGTCTTGAAACACGGAAATATTGAAGTCACCAAAAGCGGTTGGTAGCCTTGATGTTGCAACAAATTCAATTGGCACAGAACGCTCACTATGATAATAAAAACAGTCAAAGTATAGCTGAATGTGTGAAGATTGCGTGAATTGGAATTTCTGATTTTTCACATAAGTTTTTCTTTTTCATACAAAGCACACAATAATGGTTGATAAACAGTGACATAATTCAGGATAATCTGCCAGCCAGTCCCCGAGACTGGCATGAGAATGTTTAGCACGACATCATTTGCCCATGTGGCTGATTGAAGGTAGATCATATTTAATTGTATGATTGCCCCCATTTAACCCAGCTTCGGATTTGCCAGGCTTAAAAAGGCTTCGCCACATTATGTTGTATACCGAAATTCCAACTCAACGTCCTGTTACGCCATTGTTAGATGGAATTGATCATCCACAACAGTTACGTCAGCTCGAACAAGGCCTGCTCCCACAAGTGGCGGATGAGTTGCGTCAATATATTTTGTATGCGGCAGGGCAAAGCGGTGGCCACTTTGGCGCAAATCTTGGTGTAATCGAATTAACGGTTGCGTTGCATTATTGTTTTAATACACCTCAGGACCGTCTGGTTTGGGATGTGGGTCATCAGGCTTATCCACACAAGGTGTTGACAGGTCGCCGTGACAGAATTACCACGATCCGTGCCAAAGATGGTTTGGCTGCATTTCCTGCCCGTGAAGAATCCGAGTTTGATACTTTTGGGGTAGGCCATTCATCAACAGCAATTTCTGCTGGTCTTGGTATGGCGTTGGCACGTCGCTACCAAAAAGACCCATGCGATGTGGTTGCCATTGTCGGTGATGGTGCAATGACCGCAGGTATGGCCTTTGAAGCCATGAATGATGCGGTTGCCCATGATGCCGACCTGATTGTGGTGCTGAATGACAATGATATGTCGATCTCCTGCAGTACAGGCGGCTTTGCCAAGCATTTGGCGGCGATTTGGGAAACAGGTCAGTTGGTCAATGTCAATGAACAGGGTGAAGCCTATGTTCAGCCACATCCGAAGTGGACTTATAACTCAAGGTTACATCAGTCTGCAACAGATGCAGCGGATAACTTATTTAAAGCGATTGGTTTTGATTATTTTGGGCCATTTGATGGGCATGATGTTGAACAACTCACACAAGTTTTCCATGCGCTAAAAAAACGTAAAGGCCCTCGTTTAGTGCATATTTATACCAAAAAGGGTAAAGGATTTGCGCCAGCTGAAGCAGACCCGATTACCTATCATGCTATTACTAAAATTGTACCTACAGCATCTGCTCCTGCAAAAAAATCACCGCCTAAATACTCAGACGTGTTTGGACAATGGTTATGTGATGAAGCAGCGCAAGATGATCGTTTACTGGCGATTACTCCAGCGATGTGTGAAGGTTCAGGGATGGTTCAGTTTGCAAAGCAATACCCTGAACGTTTCTTTGACGTTGCGATTGCTGAACAACATGCAGTGACTTTAGCCGCGGGTATGGCGTGTGAAGGTTTAAAACCTGTTGTAGCAATCTATTCGACCTTTTTACAGCGTGGCTATGACCAGTTGATCCATGATGTTGCGTTACAGAATCTGGATGTCACTTTTGGGATTGATCGTGCTGGTTTGGTTGGTGAAGATGGTCCGACCCATGCAGGTGCATATGATTATGCCTATATGCGTACTGTACCTAACATGGTGATCATGGCGCCAAAAGACGAAAATGAATGTCGTCAAATGCTACACACTGCATATCATTATAAAGGTCCAACAGCAGTTCGTTACCCACGTGGTGTCGGTACAGGTGTAGAAATTCAACAACAAATGACTGCTTTAGAAATTGGTAAAGCTGAAATCGTTGCGCAATTTAATCAGGACGCAGATCAGCAGATCAGTATCCTTGCTTTTGGTAGCCGTGTTGCAGCTTCAGTCGAAGCAGCGCAACAATTTGCGAATAAACATGCAATTGGTGTGCGTGTGGTCAACATGCGGTTTGTAAAACCATTAGATGAGCAGATGCTTCGTGACTTAGCTACTGACACAAAATTTTTTGTGACTGTAGAGGAACATGCGGTTATGGCTGGTGCGGGAAGTGCAGTAAATGAATTTTTAGCATGCGCTAAAATCATTAAGCCAATTTTAAATCTAGGTTTGCCAGATGCATTTTTAAATCAAGCAACTCATCAGCAAATGCTCATTGACTGTGGCTTAGATGCCAAAGGTATTTTACTTTCAATAGAACAAGCACGGTTATAGGTCCTTAACGCTTTGTAAATTGCAAAATAATCTTTCGCAAACATTTTTTACCTAAAAGCCCTTATATTTGATAGAATATAGGGGCTTTTATGCATTATTCTTTGTCAAAATCTTCAAATTTGTAGTGGGTGTTCAATGGAACCTATGGTGGTTATGGCTGCGCGTGCGGCTCAAACAGTTGGTCAAGAGCTTTTAAAGGCACATCAAAATCGTCATAAACTCGATTTACAAGTTGAAGAAAAAGGCATTGATGGTCCAGTAACGCGTGTTGACCGTTATATCGAACAACTTACAATTGATACGCTTCGTAAAAGTTATAAAAACCATAGCTTCCTTGGTGAAGAGTTTGGCATGCAAGAAGGTAAAGGTCACGATGCAGATTGGTGCTGGGTGATTGATCCTTTAGATGGTACTCAAAACTTTATCAACGGTTTTCCTCATTTCTGTATTTCTATCGCTGTACAACATAAAGGCGTAACTCAGCACGGTGTGATCTACGATCCAGTGCGTGATGAATTATTCTCTGCAAGCCGTGGCCGTGGTGCAGTCATGAACCAGCGCCGTATTCGTGTCAATCTAAAAGATTCCTTGGAAAATACTTTCCTTGCGGTAGGTCATCCTTATCGTGCGAAGCGCAACGGTGAAATCGTATCTTATGCAGAACAGCATTTCGCTTCTTTGTTGGCTGTAACTAAATCAGGCGCGCAAATCCGTCGTGGTGGCTCTGCTGCTTTAGATTTAGCTTATGTCGCTGCAGGTCGTTTTGATGGTTTCTTTGAACTTGGTTTAAAACCGTGGGATATTGCCGCGGGTGAGTTGATTGTAAAGGAAGCGGGCGGTGCAGTCGTTGATGCACGTGGTGGTAATGATTCATTTGACAATGGTCAGGTGATTGCCTGTTCACTCAAGATGTTAAAACCGTTGATGCAGGCGGTTGTTCCAGCTTGGGGCGAAGCTGCAAAATAATTTATAGATTACTAAAAAGACCCTCAATATTTGAGGGTTTTTTATGAGGACTTGAGAATAATTAAAGAGCTATCTTGGTCATGATTTCTTTAGTAATCGCTCAGATACAAATAATAAAGGTGATTCAATAGAAAAACCTATTAAAAAAGGTGACTTTTAAAATTATTCTGCTATAATCCGCCCACGCACTTAAATTCCAGTTCATTACCTGAACATTCAGTTCTATTCATATTATGCGCTCGCTGTCCATAGAGAGGACCACATCTTGCGCCCAAATCGCTTAGCGATTCTTCAGGTTGAGGCAGTAATCAAGCGTGCGTTTAGTCCACATCGTCGTTATTCGGATTGCCACTGAATTGTATTTATATTCAGCTTGAGTCGCTTTGCCGCTTGTTGCCGATGTCTATTTTTTGTATTTATTAAAATGGAGCACCCATTAGGGTGAAACTCTCTATGAGCAAAACTTTTGCCGAATTTTCTTTACACGAAACCTTACAACAAGCGCTTGAAGGTTTAGGTTTTACCACACCAACTCCTGTGCAAGAACAAGCGATTCCCGCTGCTTTAGCAGGTAAAGATTTATTAGTTTCAAGCCAGACTGGTTCTGGTAAAACAGCTGCATTCTTACTCCCTACATTGAATGCTTTAGCTGGCGAAGAAGCTTTTGTTTCGTTTAAAGACCGTATGAAAGCCGTAACACAACCCACTATTTTGGTTATTTCTCCTACACGTGAATTGGCTCAACAAGTTAGCCAAGATGCGATTGCATTTGTACGTCACATGAAAGGTGTTCGTATTGCTGTAATTATGGGTGGTATGCCTTTTGGTAAGCAAATTCAACAGCTTAAAGGCGCTCAGGTTGTTGTCGCGACTCCAGGTCGTTTACTTGACCTTGTAAACCGTCGTCAAATTAAACTTGATAAAGTTGAATCATTAATTGTTGATGAAGCTGACCGTATGCTTGATCTAGGTTTCTCTGAAGACTTAGAAGCAATTGGTGAATTAGCTGCAAACCGTAAACAAACATTGATGTTCTCTGCAACATTTGCAGATCGTATTATTCGTCTTGCTGAGCGTATGATGAATGATCCACAACGTATTGCAATCGAAACTGGTCACAGCACCAATACTGATGTAACGCAAACATTACATTGGACTGATGGTTTCGAACACAAGAAAAAATTACTTACGCATTGGTTATCTGACGAATCAGTAGATCAAGCTGTTGTATTCGCAAGCACGCAAGAAGATACAGATATGCTTGCTGAAGAATTGGCTGAAGCAGGTCACTCGGTTGTTGCGCTACATGGTGCAATGCCTCAAACCGTTCGTAACCGTCGTTTACGTAGTATTCGTGAAGGCCGTGCAAAAATCCTGGTGGCGACTGACGTTGCAGCGCGTGGTTTAGACGTACCAACAATTTCACACGTAATCAACTTCGGTTTACCGATGAAAAATGAAGACTATGTACACCGTATTGGTCGTACAGGTCGTGCGGGTCGTACCGGGCAAGCTGTTACTTTGGCAACTTACCGTGAGCGTGGCAAAATCCGTGCTTTAGAAGATTATTTAGATGCACGTTTAAATGTATCTGAAATCGAAGGTTTAGAGCCATCTCCACCTCCTGCACGTTCAGGTCGTGATGGTGGTGGTGGTCGTGATGGCGGTGGTCGTAGCCGTGGTGGTCGTGATGGCGGCGGTCGTGGTGGTTTTGGTGGTGGTCGTCGTTTTGAAGGTGAAAGTAACTTTAAGCGTCGTGAAGGCGGTGATGATCGTCCACGTCGTAGCTTTGATGACAAACCTCGTGGTGAGCGTCCAGCGTTTGCTGGTGAAGACCGCCCACGTCGCGAGTTTAATTCTGATCGCCCACGCCGTGAAGGCGGTTTTGAAGACCGTCCAAAGCGTAGCTTTGGTGGTGAAGAGCGTCCACGCCGCGAGTTCAATTCTGACCGTCCACGCCGTGAGGGTGGTTTTAACGATAAACCACGTTTTGACGCGAATGATGACAACCGTGGCAACCGCGTAGACTATAAACCACGCCGTGAGGGTGGTTTTAGCGACCGTCCAAAACGTGATTTTGGTGATCGTCCACAACGTGAGGGTGGTTTCGGTGACCGTCCAAAACGTGATTTTGGTGATCGTCCACAACGCGAGGGTGGCTTCGGCGACCGTCCAAAGCGCGATTTTGGTGATCGTCCACAACGTGAGGGTGGTTTCAGTGACCGTCCAAAACGTAGTTTCGGTGGTGAAGATCGCCCAAAACGTAGTTTCGGTGGTGAAGATCGCCCAAAACGTAGTTTCGGTGGTGAAGACCGTCCAAAGCGTAGTTTCGGTGGTGAAGACCGTCCAAAGCGTGATTTTGGTGATCGTCCAGCACGTGAAAGTGGCTTCGGTGGTGACCGTCGTCGCAAAAACGATTTTTAATCGTTAAAAACCGATGAAAAGAAGAAGCCAGTTGTAAAACTGGCTTTTTTGTTTGGGATTAGTCAGGTAAAATTGTTAAAATGTGTGCTAATTCAAATTTTGCATAAGAAATAAAAAAGGCTTAATCAAATCAAAAGTCTTTTGAGTCAAATGTGGTTTTTCATATGAAATGATGGACTGCCATTCCTTTTTGTCATTTTGATGCTGTGTAATGGCCTGTTTTTCGCCTATGCACTTTTTGGTGCCAATCACGCCGATTCCGTAAATGTCAATTCCAGCCAAACCACCAGTCAGGTCGTCTCAAAAAATAACTACATAAATTAACAATCTTCATACGTCGCTCATCAAAATAAAAACAACGATTTAGTCTTTCAGTGTATAGTATGCGTGCATAAAAAGTGCAGGAATGAATGCCATTATGAATAACAAATCTCCTCTCGATAGCGAAGCCCTAATTGAAGTTAAAAACCTGAGCTTTAATCGAGGAGAACGCGTCATTTATGACGATATCAGCCTTAAAATTCGACGTGGTCAAATTACTGCCATTATGGGACCATCAGGTACAGGTAAGACCACTCTATTGCGTTTGATTGGTGGGCAACTGAGCCCCGATCAGGGCGAAGTTTTGCTGGATGGCAAAAATATTGCTGCAATGTCACGTCATGAATTATTCGCTGCGCGTGCACGTATGGGCATGTTATTCCAGAGTGGTGCGCTGTTTACCGATATGTCGGTCTATGAAAATGTGGCATTCCCGATTCGTGCACATACCAAATTGCCAGAACACCTCATCTCAGAACTGGTGGCATTAAAACTTGAATCCGTCGGTTTACGTGGGGCTGAGCAGTTGATGCCAACTGAGCTTTCGGGTGGTATGAACCGCCGTGTGGCTTTGGCACGTGCTATTGCGCTTGATCCTGAACTGATCATGTATGACGAACCCTTTGCAGGACAGGACCCGATAGTGATGGGGGTGCTTACCCGTTTAATCCGTTCCCTGCGTGAAGCGTTGGATTTAACGACCATTATTGTCTCACATGATGTCTCAGAGACACTGTCGATTGCTGACTATATTTATGTGGTGGCGGAAGGTAAAATTCAGGGTGAAGGTTCACCTGAACAATTAAAAAATCACGCATCACCATTTGTGCGCCAGTTTTTAACAGGTTCGGTTGAGGGACCTGTCGAATATCAATTTACTCACCAAGCATATTTAGATAACGAGGTTCGTCCATGAATGCGATTGCCTGGCTAGGTAGACTCGTTATTGAGCGAATAAAGGGAATTGGTGCTGCGGCACTGATGCTGCTGCAAGTTTTATTTTCCATGCCAACTAAAGGTGGCTTTCAGCGTTTTGTGTACCAGATGTATCGTGTTGGGGTGATGTCCCTGCTGATTATCGCAGTTTCAGGCTTGTTTATTGGTGCTGTGCTTGGCTTGCAGATGTATAGCATTCTGGTCACCTTTGGCAGTGAGGCGATGCTGGGTACAGCAATTTCACTGACACTATTACGTGAACTGGCATCTGTGGTGGCTGCCTTGCTGTTCGCAGGCCGTGCAGGTTCAGCACTGACCGCTGAAATTGGTTCCATGAAGCAGAGTGAACAGCTTGCCAGTATGGAAATGATCGGGGTTGATCCACTTCGTCAAATTGTTTCCCCACGTTTATGGGCAGGGATTGTCAGTCTGCCAATGCTCACCGTGATTTTTGCAACCATTGGCATTATTGGCGGCAAGATGGTGGGGGTTGATTTCTTGGGCGCTGATGAAGGTTCATTCTGGAGTGGCATGCAAAGCAGCGTGCAGTTCTGGCATGACATTTTAAATGGCACCATTATTAAAAGTATTGTATTTGCCCTGATTTGTACATGGGTAGCGGTCTATCAGGGCTATGCCTGTGACCCGACACCTGAAGGTATCGCGACTGCAATGACCAGAACGGTCGTATATTCTTCACTTTGTGTATTAGGTTTTGATTTTGTGTTGACTGCGGTCATGTTCGGAGGGATTTAATGAAATCACGTACTAGTGAGCTGGCTGTAGGTATTTTTGTCATTATCTTCGGTATTGCTCTATTTTTTCTTGCGATGAAGGTCAGTGGCTTGGTGGGTACCAATTTACGTGACAGCTACAGCATGACAGCGCAGTTTGATAATGTGAATGGTTTAAAACCACGTGCCAAGGTAACCATGAGTGGTGTCACCATTGGCCGTGTAGAATCCATTACCCTTGATCCAGTGTCACGTCTGGCAACAGTCAAGTTTGACCTTGATGGTAAGTTGACCAGCTTTAGTCCAGAGCAACTCAAGGAAGTGCAAAAGAACGCACTTGAAGAATTGCGCTACAGTGCTGACTATGAGCAGGCCGATGCCGCGAAACAAAAAGAAATGGAACAGCAACTCATCCGCAACATGACCTCCATCACCAGCCTGGATGAGGATGCTTATATTATGGTTGCAACCAATGGTCTTCTGGGTGAGAAATATTTGAAAGTGGTGCCAGGTGGTGGTGTGAACTACCTTAAACGTGGTGACGTGGTTTCAAATACCCAGGGTACGATGGATTTAGAAGATTTGATTAGCAAATTTATTACAGGTGGTGCTGGTAAAGCCACAACTGGATCAACCGCAACAGAGGGTTCAAATTCGCAGCCAGCCGCTGCTGAAGCAGAACCATCTTTCGCTGAGTAATATAGGTTAGGAGATTGTCCGTGAACACATTATTGAAACAAACGCTAACAGCAAGCGTATTATCGGCTATGCTTGCAACCACAGCATTTGCAGCACCAACAGAAACTCCACCTGATTTTGTCAAGCGTGTTGCTGATGGGCTGATTACCCGTTTAAAAGCAGATCATGCGAAATTACAGAATAACCCAGCTTTGGTAAGAACGATTATTCGTCAAAATCTTGACCCCTATGTAGACTCACAGGCGTTTACACGTATTGTGTTGGGTACTTATGCCAATAACCAATATACCAATGCTGCACAGCGCGCCCAGTTTGAGAAAAACTTCCGTGAAGTGATCATCGAAAACTATGGTGGTGCTTTTGCGAAATACACCAACGAAAGCTATACCATGCGCCCTTATAAAGCGTCAAACAGTAAAAACCCTGTGGTAACTTTAGACTTCCTGCACAATGGTGAAAAGATTCCTGTGTCGTTCCAGTTAACGGACAAGGGCGATCAGTGGAAAGTACGTAATATCAATGTATCTGGCGTTGACCTTGGTTTACAGTTCCGTAACCAATTTGCGGCAACGGTTCAGCGTAATGGTGGTGATATCAATAAAGCGATTGCAACTTTTAAACCTGATGCAGATGCTGCAGTCACTAAAAAATAAGTAGGTGAAGGGTGATTCAGTATATTGATCAGCAACTTATCGTTCCTAAGACGATCGATTTTGAAAATGCAGAGCAGATTTACCAATCAGGCTTAGCGCATATTCAACAACATCAGCATTTTCCTTTGATTGTTGATCTTGCTCAGCTTGAACAGGGCAGCACCTTGTCTCTCGCTGTATTAGTGCAATGGTTGCGTCAAACCCCTGAAAGTAAAGGGCTGCATTTTAAAAATGTCCCTGAGAAAATGCTGAAAATCATCCAAGCTTGTCATTTAGAAGATGACCTTATTTTGATTTGATATTGTATGAATCGAAAAAAGAGCTTTTTTATAAAGCTCTTTTTTTATATTTATGATTTTGGAAAGGCTGAAAAAAGAGCCTGACAAGTTGGATATTTTGTGTGTAATTTTTTGAGATAATAAGATTGATCGTATGCTAAAAAACCATCTAGTAATTTTATGGATGTGGTGTGGTCATCATGACAATTATTATTTTTTCGGTTCCACGCTAGGAACGGTACAATTGGCTGGTCTATAGATAGGATATTATTTTGACACTGTAACCGTGCTAAAGAAGCCACAGTATAGTTGTGTGGTTTAGCTTGATCAGGGGCGTAGGCTAAGCCAATGATTAAATCATTCTTCTTTATATTTTTAAGTGGGAACTGACTCTGCCATTGTTTCGGCTTTGAACGCATTATCCATGTTCTAAAGCCTTGGAAGATAAAATGGGAATTACTTATAGTTAAGTGGTAATGATCTGTAGATGCTATCTTCTGAACAGCTTGAAGACGTGCAATAAACACGTCATCTGGTGAATACGGTGCACAAGCAAAAGCAGTCGGAAGGAATAGAATCGATCCTAGAATAGGCATACTCAAAAAAAGAGAATTGCCTTTCATGCTAAATCCATTTCTTCCAGCGGAAATAAAGTGTTGGTCCAGTTAAAAATGTTAAAACCAATGTAATCACAATCCAAAAGCTCGTATCCCCTTGCGCAAAAGGCAAAACATCGGTGTTCATGCCATAAATACTGGCAATTAACATCGGTGGCGCAAGCATACTTGGTAAAATTGAGAAACGTTTAAAGGTCTCATTCATTTCAGTATTTGCAAAACCAGTGGTGATATCGAGTAAGAATTTAAGCTTTTGAAACAGGAACGCATTATGTTCTAGTAAAGAACGAACATCCTCACTCATTTCTCGAATATCTGCATCATATATATGGCTACCCAAGGCGCGTGGACGTGACAGAAAAGACAACACACGACGTAAGTCTGTAAGACAGAGTTGTGCTTTTCCCAACATATCTTCTTGATGCGCGAGGTTTGTGATCATGTCGTCAAGATCAAGAATTTGTTCACGGTGATGATCATTCAGGACTTCTGCGGAGTACTCTTCAAGATAACGGTGGGTGTCTTCTAAGATATCTGAAAGTTCATCTAGTTTAGCTTCCAATAAGCCTAATAAAATCCAAACTGGATCTTTATAGTCCATCTCATAATCATTACGTCTCGCTCTTGCTCGAAATGCTCGAAATGCGACTAATTTTTCACCACGGAGTGTGATGAGTCGGTTTTTCTCAAGCAAGAAAGCAACTGTATGTACGGTTGCTGCAAGGGTATTTTCAAGATCTTCTTGTTCTCGATCTGACTGGAAATTTTTGTTCTTGGTGAGAAAGTAAGTACTGATATGTAAAATACCTTCATCATCACGATAAAAACGTGCTGATGAGGAAATGTCTTCAAGTGATTTTAGGGTGGGTAGATTGCGATCGTAGGCCTCGAGAACCCATTGTTGTTCTTCTTGGGATGGCGCAATTAGGTCAATCCAAACCAACTCTGGGTGTAGATCAAATCCACCATTGATTGTTGCATCTTCTAGACTACCGCGCTCTGTGGCATAAAAGGCTTCAAGCATGTCTTTTTTCCTCGCGCAGTCAATATAAGGCCTTCTGCATTTTACAGAAAGTCAGCGTGTATTTTAGACAAGGATGGGCTGAAAAACACTTGCCTAAACGTTATTTTGTTAAAAATCTTGTTACATAGTCTACTTTAGCAGCATGACAGTTATATAAAACGGTTTTAATTGTATAAATTCTATTTGGATGATCAGTCCACAATATTGGCACCACTGACTAAAGAGGTGGTGATTCCATGGTGTCAGCAAAACCTTGTAAGCTAGACTCACGATGTTGTGCGGCCGCCAAACACACACTATAGATTTGTTGGCAGCCGATTTGTTCCAATGCCTGTGACAAGGCGGTAATGGAACTTCCCGTAGTCACCACATCATCCACAATCAGCACTTTTCGATAGCGGATTTTTCCTGATGGATTGCTAATAAATTGCTGCTCAATGTCTTCCAGCCTCTCCAGACGCGAAAAGCCTTTTTGTGAGTGTTGTGCCAGACGTTGTACAGGCTGCCAGACAGGAATATTCAGGTTATGTGCCAGTGCTTTGGCCAGTAACAGGGTTTGGTTAAAACCTCGCTCTACCAAACGATCTGTGGAAATTGGCATTGGCACAATGGCCTGAACTCTGGGAAGTTTGAGTTGTAGCAACAGGCCATTCAATAAACGTTGATGATGCAGTTTTTGCTCATATTTAAACTGTTGAATAATGCGGTCAATCGGATATTGATAATGACAGGCAACAAATACCTGTTGCTGGTTACGGGTAATGTGCTGTTTCAACCACGGCAGTTGTTGCCAGCAATTGTGACAAACACCAAAATGCTGTTTGATCCCAATGTCACACAGGCTACATGGCGTGCAATAATCAAAAACCTGTTGGACGGATGTGCCAAGTAATTTAAACATAAGCGTATCTTGGAGCTTCAGGCAACCAGCGTTTGAGCAGGCCGTCAGCATGTTGTGGATAATCCTTGAGGATTTGTGCCGCCACATAATGTGCCTGGCTGAGTAAATGGTCATCACGTTCCAGACGCGCCACGCGAAAGCCGATATCGCCTGTCTGTTTGGTGCCCAGCAACTCACCTGGACCGCGAATTTCAAGATCCTTTTCAGCAATCACAAAGCCGTCATTGCTTTCCCGTAAAATTGAAAGGCGTTCCTGTCCATTCTGTGACAATGGAGTTTTATAGAGTAGGGCGCAGAAACTTGCGGTTGCGCCCCGACCTACCCGACCACGGAGCTGATGCAGTTGCGACAGCCCCAGCCGTTCTGCATTTTCAATCACCATGATGGATGCATTGGGTACATCCACGCCGACCTCAATCACCGTGGTGGCAATCAGTAATTGTAATTGATTGTCCTTAAAGGCCTGCATAACCGACTGTTTTTCATCTGCTTTCATTTTACCATGCACCAGCCCAATGTTGATGTCTGAAAAACGCTCTTTAATTTCCTGATAGGTGGCCTCGGCCGCCTGTGCATCCAGCGTTTCAGACTGTTCAACCAGCGTACAGACCCAATAGGCCTGCTTGCCCTCCCGACAATTGCTTGCGATACGTTGCAGAACCTGCTCGCGCCGATCCAGTGGAATGGTCACAGTTTGAATGGGGGTACGTCCTGGTGGCAGTTCATCAATAATGGAGGTGTCCAGATCACCATAGGCACTCATAGCCAGCGTGCGGGGAATTGGGGTTGCAGTCATCACCAACTGATGGGGTGTGAACTGGTCTGTACCTTTGTTGCGTAGGGCAAGCCGTTGATCAACCCCAAAACGGTGCTGCTCATCAATAATCACTAGACCGAGTCTGGAAAACTCGACATTGTCCTGAAACAGTGCATGAGTGCCCACAATCAACTGGGCATGACCCTGCTTGATCTGTTGTTCGGCCTGAGCGCGTGCCTTACCTTTCTGTTTGCCTGACAGCCATGCCACCTCAATGCCCAACGGTTCAAACCAGCGTTTAAAGTTTAAGTAGTGCTGCTCGGCAAGAATCTCCGTCGGTGCCATCAAGACCACCTGCCAGTCCGCTTCCAGCGCATGACAGGCAGCGACTGCAGCAACTAGGGTTTTACCTGCCCCGACATCACCCTGTACCAGACGCAACATTGGCTGATCCTGTTTAAGGTCGTGCAATATTTCCTTGGAAACCCGTTTCTGGGCGTTGGTCATCTGAAATGGTAGACCATCCAGTAAGTGCTTTGCCAAAACCTTGCTGCTGTTAAAACGCGGGGCGGCAATCTGGCGGATATAGGCACGGCGCGTCAACAAACTGACCTGATGGGCAACCAGCTCCTCAAAAATCAGCCGTTGCTGTGCAGGATGGGAACCCTGATTAAGCTGCAACATATTGGCATCGGTTGGCGGCTCATGGATGTAATGCAGAGCCTCTTTCAACTCATAGCCGTTACTGTATTTTTTAGGCAGTAGTTCAGCCAGCTCATCACTATGGTACTGTAAAGCCTGACGTACATATTCCCGTAGTTTGGGCTGGGTCAGGCCCTCGGTACTTGGGTAGATTGCGGTAAGCTGGGTTTTGGGTAAGGCAGTATGTTGCTGGATCACCTGAATTTCAGGGTGATACAGTTCCAGACCACGTGCACCGACCCGAACCTCGCCAAAAATCCGCAGGCGTTGCCCAATCTTGATACGGTCGGTCAGACCCTTGTAAATATGATAAAAACGTAAAGTGACCTTGCCAAAATCATCCTGTAGCAATGCCGCCAGTGACTTCTTTTTGCCAGGTGGAAAGTCAACAGACCTGACTTCACCCTCAAGCAGGTAACTGCGCCCAACCACCAACTGATTCATTGGAATAATCGTGCTACGATCTTCATAGTCACGCGGAAGATGAAACAGCAGGTCATCCGTGCTAAAAATATGAAGTTTTTCGAGCAGGGCCGCTGCGGCAGCACCAACGCCTTGTAATTGCTGGACTGAGGTCATCTTTGGTCAGGGATATGTATGCATATTTTATTTATTGGTTATGGTAAAACATCTCAACGTGTTGCTAAACACTTATTTGAGCAGGGTCACCACATTAGCACAATTAGTCGCAGTGCAAAAACAGATTGTTACGCGACACATGAGATACAGGATATTCACCAGCTCGACCTGACCGCATTTGCTCCGATTGATGTGGTCTATGTGTTGCTTGCTCCGTCACAAAAGGGAATCGAGGCCTACCAGCACACCTATGTGGACAGTGTTGAGCCAATCCTCAAGGCCTTAAAGTTACATCCTGTTCAGCGCATCATCATTGTTTCTTCGACACGAGTCTATGGTGAAAATGCAGGGGAGAGGATTGATGATGAGTCATTGATCCAGCCTGCCGATGAGCAGGGCAAGCTGTTACGGAAAATGGAGTTGTTGTGGCAGATGCATTATCCACAGCAGAGCATCATCGTTCGTCCAACAGGGATTTATGGAACATCAGTGGCCCGTCTGCAACGAATGGCTGAGCAAACATCAACCTACCCAGCCATTCATTTGAGTAACCGTATCCATATTAATGATTTGGCAAGGTTTTTGGCTCAACTTATGGATATGGAGAATGCACAGCCCAGCTATATCGTCACCAATAACATGCCTTTACCCATGCATGAAATCCTGCTCTGGTTCCAGCAACAGCTTGATTTGCCTGCGTTGAGGTTGCTCTCTGAACAGCAGACAGGGAAACGCATTTATGCCACCAGACTGATGGAAATGGATTTTAAATTTGACCATTTGATTTGCTTTAATGACTATGCGGCGGCCTTGTCGGCACATGGCAATCCAGAATAATTCGATCAAACTGCAAGTGTTGTGATGCGGAATATGGCCTTTATTACCATTGGATGTCAGTGTATCTTCAAGATGGCTTGAATGATGCACAGAGTTTGCAGCAAAGTGGGCAAAGGTCAGCGATGAAAAAAATAATATATACAGTGCTTCTCGGATGGATTGCGACAAACAGTTGGGCGAGTGAACAGGTCTGCTGTGTATTTGACCCTGTGGGGACTCAGGGCGATATTAGCCGCAGGTTGCAGGATATTCGCCTGTATGCACAGCAAAGTCGGGTCCAGTTGAAATTTAAAACCTTTCAAATCAGCAAGGTTTCCCCCGTTAAACAACAAGAGAATCGGGATTCTTGAAAACAATCCGCCACAACAGGCATTGGTGCAGAGGGCTATGAGGCATTGGTGGCAAAAATCCGTAACCGCTATGTCGATTCAGGTTACTATGATGCCTATTTTCTTGACCTGATCAGATGACTACGTTGTCTGGATGATCCGCAATATCTGGAGTGTCGGAAATAAAAATACCTCAAAGCGAAGTTGCTTTGAGGTATTAATTGCAATATTAAGCTTTTTTACGTTTCAAGCGGCGTTTGGCCTGTTGTGAAGCCATTGCCTCCAGCGCTGTCGCCAGTTCCTCATCACTGAATGTGGTGATGTGCTGCAACATCTGCAAGGTCGCTTCGTCAAGCACCAACTGGGCACCTGCTGCCATTTCACTAAAGTTGTCATCATATTCAATCAAGCCCTGTTCATTATTGCGAATATAATTCTGCTGAGTCAGCACTTTAATAAAGCTTTGGAACAGTGCCTTGTCAAAGAACTCTGGTGAGTTGAACTCGTACAGCACAGACAAACGTTGACCCAATAAATGGCTCAGCTCCTCAACCTGTTTAGTGGAGATATTGCCAGAACCACGCTGGGTAATCAGCGCAAGCGTCATGTAATAACGTTCCAGGCTCTGTTTCACAGGCAATCCCAAGGTCACAAGTTTCTGGTGTTCTTCGCTATTTGGTGTTGGGCTGAACAGGTTGCCATCATGGTCCTGAAAGATCAGGCCAATCTGTACCAGCGCATTGATGTAGCTATCAATATGCTGTTGCAGTTCAGCTGGCTGCCATTTCATGAACAGTTCAGCTTTCAGGAATGGATACAGGGTACGGATGACGTTGCTTAAATCGGTCTTGTTAATTTTACCGTTGTGCTCAACCAGTGACGCAACCAGTGATGGTAGTACGAAAGCATGCAGGATATTGTTGCGGAAATAGGTGAGCAAGACCGCCTGATTGTCCTCAATTGCAATAATATCGCCCAACACATGCTGTACGCGCTTGATCAGTTTGAGCTTCATGCCATAGGCAATGATTTCCTTGCCCGATAATGAGGTGACTTGAGTGCGCTCATCATAAGGTTGCTGGGTGGCCAGATCACGGTAAATGTCGAGCTGTTTTGCACAAATCTCCTCATCCAGCGTATGTTTTGGCGTTGCCAACAAGATCAGCGAAAGCAGGGAAACAGGGTTGATCACCACCGCACGGTTGATGTTTTCCAGAATCAGGTTGGCTGAGCTTGACACCACACTGGAAATTTCTGCTGGAATTGGCGCATCATTTTTTTCGATCTGAATTTTATCTGCATTATGCTGCTTTAAAATATCATCAAGGAAAACAGGTTCACCAAAATTGACGTGTACCTTGCCAAAAATTCTTTCAATTTTACGTAAAGTTTTGACGATGCCAAAAATTGATTCTGCTTCTTTTGGCTTACCCTGCATCTCACCGACATAAGTTGAACCTTCCATCAGGCGTTCGTAGCCGATATATGTTGGAACAAAAACAATTGGCTTGGCGCGACCGCGTAAATGACCATGAATGGTCATTGCAAGCATGCCTGTCTTCGGTGGTAGCAAGCGACCGGTACGTGAACGACCACCTTCAATGAAGTACTCGATAGGCGTATTGCGTGATAGAATGCTGTATAAATATTCTTTGAGTACAGATGTATATAGTGCATTTCCGCGGAAAGATCGGCGTATGAAAAATGCACCACCTCCACGTAATAACTGACCTACAAAAGGTAGGTTTAGGTTATCACCCGCAGCAATATATGGAATCATCAAGCCACGTTTATAAATCACATAGGACAATAATAAATAGTCAATATGGCTACGGTGGCATGGTGTGTAAATAATTTCATAATCTTTCGCAAGTTCGCGAACCGTACTGAAATTATGAACTTCAACGCCGTCATACAGTTGTGTCCATAATCGTGTTAAAGCCATATCTGCGAAGCGTACTGCTGACGCTGAATAATCAGAAACGATTTCATTGACATAGCCAATTGCGCGGCGTTCTGCCTCAAGCATGCTGATTTTATGCTGAATGCTTTCACGACGGATGGCATCCTGTACATCGGGTGCCTTAATGATAGACTGCATCACGTTGCGGCGGTCTGACAAGTCAGGACCCAGTACCACTTCGCGTTGCTGGTCTAGGTAGCGATCTAGTGAACTTGCGATATACGTGGCAGGAGAGATGTTTGGATGATGTCTCTTGGCATAATCTACCAGTTCACGCAAGGATTGCGGTGCATGGAACTCTAAATAAGACTCACGACCATGTAGACCAATATTGACCAGTTGTTTGACTGTCCCAGGCGTTGCCCAGGTATCGGAGAACAACAGTTTAAACCATGAATCCTCTTTATCTGGTGAACGTCCCCAAAGTACTGTAACGGGAACTAATTGAACATCTACTTCTTGATTTTGTTCTAATGCTTCGATCAACTGTAGAAGGCGTGGGGGATATGTTTGAGTATTAAAAAAGTTATTTTCATTTTGATGTAAAAATAGAATCGAGTTTTTTTCATGATAAGTTCCAAAACTCATGGCATCTAAAGCTGGCTTTAGATGAAGGCGACGCGTTTCACCATCAACTACCAAAGCATTACTACGTGAATAATTTTGTAGTACATAGCAAATCACTTTATTTGAATCTGGTGTGCTTTGCTCAGTTGTTGTTGATTCTGTAGGAACTTCACCAAGAACATGTGGGGTGACCACAAGGTCAAGTAACTTACTCGAAAGTTGGCGATACATTTGACCAAATCCAGTCTTGGACATTACAGACTCCTAAATCATAATCCTGACAGTAAGCCATGATGAGCACGACATTCTGCGTTATTCTGACATAAAACGATATGTTATTTTCTGACAAAATATAGCGTATTTGGTAGATTTTATCGTTAAAAATCGTATTTTTAGCGGTTATAAACAAGAACAATGTGACGGACAAATCATTTTATCCTGAGTATATTTATGGGAATTTATGGCACAATCAAGTCAGGCTGCTCATAACGATTGATCTGAATTGTCCTGACTTTGCCCTGTGCATGAGCTAGAAACAGTGTTTTATTGTGGCACTATAGCTGTCCTTATGCCTGGGTTGATTTCTCCTCATTGGTGTTGGAAGGTGGTTACATGAATGCTTTGACTCAAGAACTCGTTGAATTATTGACGCTGGAACGGATTGAAGAACATATTTTCCGAGGCAATAGTCGCAATCTGGTCGGTAAACGGGTATTTGGTGGGCAGGTGCTAGGGCAGGCGTTAAGGGCCGCATCCTATACTACAGATCGTCCAGCTCATTCGTTGCATGCTTATTTTTTATATGGTGGTGATGTCGATGCACCCATCATTTATGAAGTTGATCCATTGCGAGATGGTAAAAGTTTTGCAAGTCGACAAGTGCGTGCGATCCAGCATGGACGTACAATTTTCTCGGCCATGGTATCTTTTGCCAATCCAGAAGAAGGCTTAAATTATCAACATAAAGAACCAGAGTATCCGAGTCCTGAAGAGCTGAAGTCTGAGAAAGAATTAAAAGAAAGTATGCTCAATTTCGTTCCAGAAAATGCACGTACCAGTTTTATGCGCGAACGTCATGTGGAAATCAGACCAACTCGACCAGTTAATCCTTTTCAGCCGCAGCCTGAAGCACCATATTATGCGCACTACATTCGTACCCATGATCGTATTGCAGAAAATGTTGATGACGTGTCATTACATCAAGCCATCGTTGCATTTTATTCAGACTTTACTTTGATGACCACCGCACTGCGTCCACACGGGTTATCTTGGATTTCGCCAAATTTACAATGTGCAAGCATTGATCACACCATTTATTTCCATCGCCCGTTACGTGCTGATGATTGGATGCTTTACGATATGGAAGCAACGATTAGTGCTAGTTCACGTGGTCTTAATTTTGGACGCATGTGGCAGAATGGTCAGCTGGTATGTAGCACTGTACAAGAGGGGTTAATTCGATTGAGAGAAATTGAAACCCAGTAAATTAGAGCTGAAAAACTCAAATTAAAGCCATCGTTTAGATGGCTTTTTTGTCATAAGGTTGTGAGAAAAATTGCTCGATTCTTCAATATGAGCGTGCCATAGTATCCATAAGCTAAAATATTTTATTAATCAGCATGAATTTAAATACACAAATTCTAATCGCAGCCGTACTGGGTGTTATATATGGGTTCTTCTTAACTTTGTATCCGCAGACTAGTTTTGCTGAACATAGTTTGTATGGGCTAGGGATTTTAAGCAGTATTTTTATTGGTTTACTAAAAATGTTGCTTATCCCACTTATTTTTAGTTCGATCGTTGTGGGTGTTTCAAATTTACAGGCTGGTGGACAATTTGGACGAGTTTGGAAAATTACAGCATTAAGTTGTCTCACGACAACAACCTTAGCTTTGATTTTAGGAATCAGTTGCGCACATCTATTTGAAGTAGGCAAAGGCGTAGATATTCAAATCTTCCAAGAAGCCATGCAAAACCACCAGACGCCAGATACGCTGACGCCTTCAAGCTTTCTGACCAGTTTTATCCAAAATACTTTGATTAATCCTTTTAAAGCATTGAGTGAGGGTAATGTACTTGCAGTTGTGGTTTTTGCGTTATTCCTTGGAGTCGCATTAGTCAAAGGGGGTGAAAGCTTTAGCTTGGTTCGCAATACCTGCCAACAATTCTTTGTTATGATGATGATGCTTGTGGGTTGGGTGATGAAGCTAGCGCCAATCGGTATTTTTGCGCTGCTGGCTAAATTGATCGCGACCGAAGATCTTTCCGTATTAAGTCGTTTAGTGGAATTCGCAGTGGTTGTCACAGGAACAACGATTTTCCACGGTGCTGTTGTTTTGCCGGCATTACTTTGGATTTTTGGCAAAATGAATCCAATCACTTTCTTTAAAGGTGCACGTACTGCTTTGGTCACTGCATTTGCGACCAGTTCAAGTTCCGCGACGATGCCACTCAGTATGAAATGTGCACAAGAAAATTTAGGTGTGCGACCACAGACGGCAGGATTTGTGATTCCTTTAGGAACACAATTAAATATGGATGGTACTGCACTTTATGAGGCAGCTGCCGCTTTATTTATTGCAAATTTGATGGGCTTGGACTTGAGTTTAACACAGCAAATTATTGTATGTTTAACTGCCATGATTGCTTCATTGGGAGCACCAGGTATTCCCAGCGCAGGTATGGTGACCATGATTATGGTTTTACAATCAGTTGGTTTGCCTGCGGAAGCGATTGCGATTTTATTACCGATTGATCGAGTATTAGATACTGTACGAACAGTAGTGAATGTACAGGGGGATATGATGATCAGCGTTGTTGTTGATCGTTATGCTAAGCAAGCAGAAGTTGAATCAAGTTGATGCGATTTAAAAAATAAAAAGCAGGAGAAGACTCCTGCTTTTTTATTGCAATGCTTATGCAGCTTGTTGTAAAGCGCGTTTTGCTGCTGGTGAATTATTTAAATAATTCACCAGCATCTTGAGTATTAGCTTCTTTCACAGGATTATACCAAGGCATGAGATAGTCGATTTGTTGAGCGACTAACCAAATTGGATTTGGTAAAACCTGATTATCTTGACGACCAATTTTGTACCATTCCATCCAAACCCATGGTCTAAATAAGCTCGGTTTTTTGTCGGCAAAACGAGGGTCTTGCCCCATGATATGTGCCGCGCCATCAACCCATAAACCAAGTACACCCACGATTACAGCTACACTCATGTAATAACTTTGTTAGCGGCAAAACCAGAACTCACCAGCAGGCAAAATATTATTGATTTCGTTAATAAAATAACTGGCAAAAGGCTGGTTGGGAATCCAGTCTACGGGTGTGTTTTCCCAGTCAAATTTTACCTTGCGTGGGAGAATTTTATAGTTAATCGAAGAACCAAGGACTTTGTTCTTCACAAATGATAATAATTTCATCGTTTAGTCCTAATCGATAGTGCAATGAACCAACACTAAGCAGTATATGAAAACTACCTAGTGCTTGTGTTTAGCAATACAGGACAATTAAAAATCATTTTATGCATCAAGTTGCATAAAATGCATTATTTATTCTTCTACGTCTATTTCTGAAGCTTCTGGGATCTGATCAAGGTCAAATTCTGCTGGTTGATCAAGTGTGAAATTTAAACGACCACCCATGACGCTTGCCAATTCTTCTAAACCAATTCGATTGAGTGAAGAGAATAATTGAATTGAGAAATCAAGTTTCATTTTCTTCAACTGCTGCTTAATTTCTAATAGTACTTTATTGGCAGGGCCACGGTTTAATTTATCTGCTTTAGTAAGCAGGATATGCACAAACAAATGACGTGAATGTGCCCATTCCAGCATCATTAAGTCAAAGTGTTGTAATGGATGTCGGATGTCCATCAAAAGTACCAAGCCTTGTAAGCTTTTACGATGGATTAGATAGTTCTCAAGTTCTTTCTGCCATACGATTTTCATGGCTTCAGGGACGGCTGCATAACCATAACCTGGTAAATCGACCAAACGTTGATCTGGACTACCTAAGCTAAAAAAGTTGATCATTTGCGTGCGACCTGGTCTTTTTGAAGCGCGTGCGAGTTGCTTTTGATTAGTTAAAGCATTAATTGCACTCGATTTTCCTGCATTGGAACGACCTGCAAATGCGATTTCATAACCTGTATCTTCTACGCACAAATCCAGTTTAGGCGCACTCATCAAAAATTCAGCTTGGCGTAACCAAGTCAAAGACTGCACTGCATATGCGGTTACAGCAGGATCAGTCTTTTTTTCATAACTGATTTTTTGTTTAGGTGCGAGTTTGGCTTTGGTGTCTTTCGATTTTTCACTACGACGCATAGAAGCTTACTTTTTGAATTGAAATAGCAACAAGTATTATAAAGGATGTGAGAGATTCGTGCGAATCTTGATGTTTAGGCTTTTTGAACGAGTTGTAAAAAATCAATATTTGAATTTGTAGAAGAGGGAAGAATGCCATATTGCACCACTTCTCCAAGGGTATATTGATCAAGGCTTTGATAAAAACATTCTAAAGCTTGATCCAAAATACTTTTAAGTCCGCAATGAGAGCGCAAAACGCAAGGTGGCGTATTACATTCTACGATTTGATGATTGCCTTGTAAGATACGAACAATCTCACCTAATTTTAGACTTTTAGCCTCTGGATTTAAACGAAGTCCACCACCTTTGCCGCGAATCGTTACAATCCAATGCTGTTTTCCCATGAAGTGAACGATTTTCACTAAATGGTTTTGGGATACATGCAGGTCCCGTGCAATATCTGCAATCGTATACGGTACATCACTCGGACGAGCGACATACATTAAGATTCTGAGTGCATAATCAGTAAACTTATTGAGTTGCATGGGTTTTCACTCAATTTATTGCTTTAAACAGAAAGGGCTAGTCTAACATAGACTAGCCCTATGCAAAACGCAGCACCGATTAGCTGAGTTTTACGCCACCCGTACCGAATGCTTCGCTATGGATATTTTCAGCAGGGATGCCACGAGCAACTAAAGCTTTATGCTGCTCTGCCATAAATGGCATTGGACCACACAGATAATAGTCTGCATTGATTGGCAGTAAAGCGGCATCCATCGCTGCTAAATCCAGACGGCCAGCAACGTCATAATCTTCACCTAGCACATCACTTTCATGTGGGAACTCATAGGCAGTAAATGTGCTCAGGCGTGGATATTTTGCTTTTAGTTCATGGATATGCTTTTTCATGGCATGCACTTGGCTGCTGCGGCAAGCATGAATAAAGCTTACAGGTTGCGGCATATCTAAAGTCACCAATTGATTGAGCATTGCAATCATTGGCGTTAAACCTACACCACCACTAATAAATACATTACGTTTGCTGCTATCAATTAAATAGAAGTTACCTGTTGGTGCAGAAACTTCAATTTCTGAACCCTCAGCCAAACCATGCAACGTACTAGATACCCAGCCACCTGCTAACTCACCCTTTTCATCTTCACGTTTAACTGAAATACGTAAGTAATCTGCTTGAGGGCTGGTTGAAAGCGTATATTGACGTGGTTGTCTTAAATTGAGTTCAGGCACAAACACGCGAACTGAAATATATTGACCTGCTTCATATTTTGGTAATTCACCACCATCTACAGGAGCTAGATAGAATGAAGTAATTTCATCGCTTTCAACTACTTTTTTGGCAATTTTGAAATTACGCCAGCCTAACCAACTGCCTTTGGTTTGTTGATGTTGATCATAAATGGCTTTTTCAGTGCTAATAAATAAGTCAGCTAATTGACCATAAGCGGCAGCCCATGCATCAATCAATGGATCTTCCATCGAGATATTCAGTACTTCACTGATAGAGTGCAGTAGATTCTCACCCACAATACTGTAATCAGGTGATTGAATATTCAGGCTGACATGCTTATGGGCAATGAGTTCAACCACAGGCAACAGCACAGATGGGTCCTCAATATTTTCCGCATAAGCTAGTACAGCACCCGCAAGTGCTTGTGCTTGTGCACCACTACGTTGATGCCCCATATTGAAGGTTTCTTTTAATTCAGGGTTATTACCTAACATACGGTTGTAAAAGTAACCAGTGAGTGCCACACCATTTTCACGGAGTACAGGTACAGTTGCTTTTACAAGGTCAATTTGCTGCGGAGTCATGGGTGATCTCTCTTGGCTATCATTTATAAGATGTATTTAAAATATACCTTATAAAATTTATTTGCAAGATCTGTTTTGACTAAAACCATAAAAAAACTAGGGGATAACTGATTATCCCCTGATTTTTAAAATAATAAAGATTTTTATTTGCCAAATAATGAACCCAGTAAACCGCGAACGATCTTTTGACCTGTAGAGCCGCCTAAACTTCGTGCTGCGCTTTTGGCAAAGGTACCCACAATATCCTGAGTCAGTTTTTCACGCTGTTTGGCAATGCGTTCTGCTTCTTTTTGCTGTTCGCGGGCTAGACGCTCTTGCTCGCGCGCTTGTTGTTTGGCGAGTGCTTCGGCTTCTTTAGCCTCTTGCTTGGCGCGTACTTCAGCTTCCTTGGCTTCAATTTTAGCTTGTTCTGCTGCTGCCGCTTGTTGCTGACGTTGCTCAACTTTTTGTTGCAACATTTCATAGGCGCTGTCTCGATCCACTGCCTGATCATAAACCCCTGCGACAATACTTTGCCCAATAATCACTTGGCGTTCTTCTGGCGTGATTGGCGTAAATGAAGAGTAAGGTGGCATGACCCAAGCACGTTCTACAATTTGCGGTGTGCCTTGTTCATCTAAACAACTAATTAATGCTTCACCTACAGCAAGTTCGGTAATGGCTTGTTCAACTTTAAATTCGGGATTGGCTCGAAAGGTATCCGCTGCGGTTTTGACCGCCTTTTGATCTTTTGGGGTAAAGGCACGTAGCGCATGTTGCACACGGTTACCCAGTTGGCCCAAAACGCTTTCAGGCAAATCCAGTGGGTTTTGGGTAATAAAATAAATCCCCACACCTTTGGAGCGAATCAGGCGGACCACCTGTTCAATTTTTTCTTGTAAGGCTGGGCTGGCATTATCAAACAATAAATGCGCTTCATCAAAGAAGAACACCAGTTTAGGCTTGTCCATATCACCCACTTCAGGGAGCTGTTCAAACAGTTCAGAGAGCATCCATAACAGGAATGTGGCGTATAGTTTAGGGGTATTCATCAATTTATCCGCAGCGAGGATATTGATATAGCCCTGACCATTGCTGTCTGTCTGGATGAAATCCAGAATATTCAGGCTGGGTTCACCAAAAAATTGTTCTCCACCTTGATCACCTAACGCCAATAAATTACGTTGAATCGCCCCAAGACTAGCAGGAGAAAGATTGCCATATTCGGCTTTTAATTCGGCTGCATTTTCGCTGACATAGGTCAGCATTGCTTTAAGGTCTTTAAAATCAATCAGCAATAAACCCTGATCATCAGCAATACGGAAAACTGCCGAGAGCACACCCTCCTGGGTGTCATTCAGATTCAGCATCTGCGCCAACAATAACGGACCAATTTCCGAAATGGTGGTGCGAATTGGATGACCCTGCTGACCAAACAAATCCCAGAACATTACGGGTGATGCAGCAAAAGGCACCGATTCAATGTTTAGTGTTTTGAGACGTTCACCAAACTTGGGACTGCTTACACCTGCCTTGGCTAAACTGGAAACATCTCCTTTTGCATCAGCCAAAAACACAGGCACCCCGAGACGGGAGAAACTTTCGGCTAGCACCTTGAGGGTCACGGTTTTACCTGTGCCTGTTGCCCCTGCAATCAAACCGTGCCGATTGGCAAATTGCGAATGTAAAACAATATCTTGGGTGGTATCTGTGGTTTTTTTAGCAATAACGATGGGTGTACTCATTCTTCACCTATTCTTTATCTCACTCGAGCTGTTTTAATGCGTTTTGAATATCTTGGATTAAATCTTGTGGATGTTCTAGTCCTATGCAGAAGCGAACCAATAAACCTTGTTGTAAATGTGTATTTTCTAGTTCTCGCATCTGTTTTAAATCATAAAGCATAACAAGGCTGACAGGGCCGCCCCAACTAAATCCCAACTTGAATAAGTTTAAGCTATCGCAGAATTTTCGAATCGCAGTAATATCAAATTCAGGTTTAAAAATAACACTGACCAAGCCTGCACTTTTGCCTGTGGTGCAAACCTCTGTCCAGAATGAATGACCTGCGGAATCTGGATGGGCTGGATGCAGTACCTGAGTGAATTGGGGTTGGTGTTTTAACCAGTCTAATAAGGCCAAGGCACTTTTTGACTGCTGTTCATAACGCAGTGACATATGCGCCAGACTACGCTGGATTTGTGCGGTATCATCACCTGAAACGGAGATACCTTGAGTGGCATGCATGCGATAGAGCTTGTGATGTAACTGTTGATCACAGGTCACGACTGAACCCATGAGAATATCGCCGCCGCCACTTGGGTATTTGGTGAGTGCATGCACGGTGATATCGACCGCTAAATGTTCATCAGAAAAATCAAAGGCATTAAAAGCCAGTCCTGCACCCCATGTGTTATCCAAAACAGTCAAAACATTGGCTTGTTGCGCTTTTCTAACCAGATTTTTTAAATCGGGAAATTCCAGCGTGACTGAACCTGCTGCTTCAAGCCAGATCAGTTTACTTTTTTCTGTTGGCTGAAAGCTATTCGCATCAATTGGGTTGTAAATCTTGACCTGAATGCCATAGCGGTCTTGCAGATTCTTTAAGTGTTCCAGATTCGGGCCATAAATATTATCTGCAACCCAAACTTCATCACCTGAGCTTAAAAAAGCACTGTTTACCAAATTAATTGCAGATAATCCGCTTGGAGCAAGTAGGCAATATTTTCCACCCTCAATCTGGGCAATATTGTCGGCTAAGGTGAAAGTGGTTGGAGTACCATGTGTGCCATAACTATAGTCGTAGGGATCGGTCCAGTGACGGTCAAAAAGGTGCGCCGTGGTTTTAAAAATAATAGTAGATGCACGAAATAGGGGAGGCTGGATGGTTTCTATGTATTGGGGAGCTTGGCGTGGTGCATGGATAAGATCGGTCTGAGCATGATTATGTGTCGTCATGGGGCAAAATCTAGGCAATATAATGGTTTAGGTTAAGAGAAAATACACAATCCTGCCAGTGGTTTGCATATTTTGTACAGAATCGGTACAGAGTGGGGAGTTAGCACAAAACTGGCTTTATTTTTGCTAAGACTAATTATCATTCTAACGATAACAGGTTTTGGCGCATGAAGTCGCATTTAAGAGTGCATTATTTTCAGCACATTGCAGGTGAGGGTTTTGGAAGTTGCTATAGCTTCCTGAAAGCACATAAAGCAAAAATTACCGCTACAGAATTCTTTGCTTTGCCCGTCGATTTACCCCTTGAGTTGGAGGCATTGCCCCGTGTGGATGAGGTTGACCTGTTGATCATTATGGGTGGAACCATGAGTGTCAACGACGAGGCAAACTATCCGTGGCTCAGGCTGGAGAAACGCTGGCTGCGTCGCTATCTGGCCGCAGGCAAGCCTGCGATAGGGTTGTGTCTGGGTGGGCAGCTCATTGCCAATGCACTGGGCGCGGCGGTGAGTCGTAATCCTCAGCAGGAACTGGGCTGGATGGATGTAGGGAGGGCATCTTCCGTTCCAGAAGATTGCTTCCAAATTCCCGAGAAGATTAACATTATGCAATGGCATAGTGAAACCTTTGAAATTCCTAAAGGTGGTGTGCGTCTAGCGGAAAACAGGGTGTGTCGTAACCAGCTTTATCAAATAGGACGGAATGTTCTGGGTTTCCAGTTCCACCCAGAAATGACACCACATGCATTACAGCTATTGATTGAAAATGAGGAGGATATGGCAGTATTTAAGGGGGAGTATGTGCAATCCATTGCAGAGTTGAAAAAATCCAATCAAAGCAAATTTGAACAGGGCAATACCCTGCTGAATCAGGCGATTGACTATGTGGTGAGCGCATAGGCGGGCTTTAAAACCAAAAAAAGAAAAGAAGAATTGCATAAGACTTAAACAGTCGCTATAATGGGCGACCCTCAAATGGAGGGCGTTTTCTACGAAGAAAGTAGTCAACGCATTACAGTCGTGGCATCGATCACGACCTTAGTGAATTTCACTGCCCTTGACACTTGCCGAAAGGTGAGGTGCGTCATGGGTGATTCTTTATATATTTGGCTTGGAGTTTACTGGTATGTCTAACCAGAGAATTCGTATCCGTTTGAAGTCTTTTGATCATCGCCTGATTGATCAATCTGCTCAAGAGATCGTAGAAACCGCTAAGCGTACTGGCGCACAGGTGTGTGGTCCAATCCCGATGCCTACTCGCATCGAACGCTTCAACGTTCTTACTTCACCACACGTCAACAAAGACGCTCGTGATCAGTATGAAATCCGCACTTATAAACGCTTGATCGATATCGTTCAACCAACAGATAAAACTGTTGATGCATTGATGAAGTTGGATCTTGCTGCTGGTGTTGATGTTCAGATCGCTTTGGGTTAAGGCTTTCGGTTAATTAACTCTAAGTTAATTAGGCCGCTTTTTTAGAGGTTTATGCACATGGCTATTGGTTTAGTCGGTCGCAAATGTGGTATGACTCGCATCTTTACTGAAGCAGGTGTTTCTGTTCCAGTAACAGTGATCGAAGTCGATCCAAACCGCATTACGCAAATCAAAACACTTGAAACTGATGGTTATCAAGCAATTCAAGTAACTACTGGTGAACGTCGCGAATCGCGCGTAACGAACGCTCAGAAAGGCCACTTCGCGAAAGCGGGTGTTGCTGCTGGTCGTCTGGTTAAAGAGTTTCGTGTTACTGAAGCTGAGCTTGAAGGCCGTGAAGTTGGTGGTTCTATCGGTGTTGACTTGTTTACAGTGGGTCAAATTGTTGACGTAACTGGTCAGTCTAAAGGTAAAGGCTTCCAGGGTGGTGTTAAGCGTTGGAACTTCCGTACGCAAGACGCTACACATGGTAACTCTGTATCTCACCGTGTATTAGGTTCTACAGGTCAAAACCAGACTCCTGGTCGCGTGTTCAAAGGCAAGAAAATGGCTGGTCACCTAGGTGATGAACGCGTAACAGTTCAAGGTCTTGAAATTGTATCTATTGACGCTGAACGTTCTGTTTTAGTTGTTAAAGGTGCTGTTCCTGGTGCAACGAATGGTGACGTGATTGTACGTCCTACCATCAAAGCGTAAGGTGAAATAGAATGAATTTAAAAACTGTTTCTGGCGCTGCGGTTGAATTATCAGAAGTTGCTTTTGGTCGTGAATTTAACGAAGCTCTTGTACATCAGGTTGTTACAGCTTACCTAGCTGGTGGCCGTCAAGGTACTCGTGCTCACAAATCACGTGCAGATGTTTCTGGTGGTGGTAAAAAGCCATTTCGTCAAAAAGGTACTGGTCGCGCTCGTGCGGGTTCTATTCGTAGCCCAATCTGGGTTGGTGGTGGTAAAACTTTTGCTGCTCGCCCACAGGATTGGTCTCAAAAAGTAAACCGTAAGATGTATCGCGGTGCAATGCAATGTATTTTGGCTGAACTTGTTCGCCAGGATCGTCTTGTATTGGTTGAAGAGTTTGCTGTTGCTGCTCCTAAAACCAAAGACTTGCTTGCTAAATTGAACGACTTGAATGCAACTCGTGCATTGATCGTTACAGATGCTGTAGATGAGAACTTATATCTTGCAGCGCGCAACCTTCCACACGTTGATGTGGTAGATGCAACTGCAATTGATCCTGTTAGCTTGATCGCATTCGATAAAGTTGTCATGTCTGTAGCTGCTGCTAAGAAAATTGAGGTAGAACTCGGATGAACAACGAACGTCTATATCAAGTCCTACAAGGACCAGTATTCTCAGAAAAAGCACAAGTTTTAGGTGATACTGCTGGTGTTCAGGTGTTTAAGGTTGCATTAAATGCAAACAAGCTTGAAATCAAGAAAGCAGTTGAACAACTCTTTGGTGTTGAAGTTGTTAAAGTAAACACAACAATCACCAAGGGTAAAGCAAAACGCTTTGGTAAGACATTGGGACGCCGTTCTGATGTTAAAAAAGCATACGTCACCCTGAAAGCTGGCCAAGATGTTGAAATGGCTGACTTGGGCGATACCGCTGACAACGCAGCGGAATAAGGACGAAAATTATGCCAATTCAAAAATGTAAGCCAACGTCTCCAGGACGTCGCTTTGTAGAGAAAGTGGTTCATGACCATCTTCACAAAGGCGCGCCTTATGCACCGTTGGTAGAAGCTAAAAAACGTACTGGTGGTCGTAATAACAATGGTCACATCACTACACGTCATGTGGGTGGTGGTCATAAACAAAACTACCGTATTGTTGACTTTAAACGTAACAAAGATGGTATTCCAGCGACTGTAGAGCGCATCGAATACGATCCTAACCGTACAGCGCATATTGCTTTGTTGAAATATGCTGACGGTGAACGTCGTTACATCATTGCACCTAAAGGCTTACGTGCTGGTGATAAAGTTCAATCTGGTAACGATGCTCCAATTCGTCCAGGTAACTGCTTACCACTTCGCAACATGCCAATCGGTTCTACACTTCACAACCTTGAACTTAAAATCGGTAAAGGTGCTCAGTTAGCACGTTCTGCTGGTACTTCAGTTCAATTGTTGGGTCGTGATGGTTCTTACGCTATCGTTCGTTTACGTTCTGGTGAAATGCGTAAAATCCACGTTGAATGTCGCGCTGTCATTGGTGAAGTTTCTAACCAGGAAAGCAACCTACGTTCATTGGGTAAAGCTGGTGCTTCACGCTGGCGTGGTGTTCGTCCTACCGTACGTGGTATGGCAATGAACCCAGTTGACCACCCGCACGGTGGTGGTGAAGGGCGTAGCAAGGGTATTCAACCTGTAAGCCCATGGGGTCAAAAAGCGAAGGGGTACAAGACACGTACCAATAAGCGTACGACTAAGATGATTATTCGCGACCGTCGCGTCAAGTAAAGGAATCTGACTAATGCCTCGTTCATTAAAAAAAGGTCCATTCGTCGACGCGCACCTGTTCGCTAAAGTTGAAGCGGCAATTGCTGCAAACAACCGTAAGCCGATCAAAACTTGGTCACGTCGTTCAATGATCCTGCCAGACTTTGTTGGTTTAACAATTTCTGTTCACAATGGCCGTAACCACGTTCCAGTGATTATCACTGAACACATGGTTGGTCATAAACTAGGTGAATTCGCGCCAACTCGTACCTATCGTGGTCACGGTGTTGATAAGAAGTCTAAACGTTAATAGGTGCTATGATGGAAGTAACTGCAAAATTACGCGGTGCCGCTATCTCGGCACAGAAAGCACGTTTAGTTGCTGATTTGATCCGTGGTAAATCGGTTGCGCGCGCGCTAGATATTTTAAACTTCAGCAACAAGAAAGCGGCTGTGCTTGTGAAAAAGGCACTTGAGTCTGCAATCGCCAATGCTGAACACAACAACAGCTTAGATGTTGATGACCTTAAAGTAACTACGATCTACGTTGATGAAGGCATGAGCCTTAAACGTATCCTGCCACGTGCCAAAGGCCGTGCAGACCGTATTACTAAGCGTACTTGTCACATCACCGTTAAGGTAGGGGTTTGATATGGGTCAGAAGGTTCATCCAATCGGTATCCGCCTGGGTGTTGTGAAACGCCATAACGCTAACTGGTATGCGAGTCCGAAACAATACGCTGAATACTTGCTTAAAGATCTTCAGGTTCGTGAGTTTTTAACTAAAAAACTTAAGAACGCGATGATCAGCAATATTCTTATCGAACGCCCTACAGGCGCTGCTAAAGTAACAATTAGCACTGCTCGTCCTGGTATCGTGATCGGTAAAAAAGGCGAAGATATTGAGAAATTACAGCGCGAACTCACCAATATTATGGGTGTTCCAGCTCAAGTTAGCATCAATGAAATTGATCGCCCAGACTTGGACGCACGTCTAGTTGCTGAAGCTATCGCTTCTCAATTGGAAAAACGTGTAATGTTCCGTCGTGCTATGAAACGTGCGGTTCAAAACACCATGCGTGCTGGCGCAAAAGGTATCAAAGTTGAAGTTTCTGGCCGTTTAGGTGGTGCAGAGATCGCTCGTACCGAATGGTATCGTGAAGGTCGCGTACCTTTGCATACGCTTCGTGCGGACATCGACTATGCAACTATGCGTGCAGAAACAACTTACGGTACGATCGGCGTTAAAGTATGGATTTTCCGTGGTGAGATCCTGGGTGGCATGAAACAAGTCATGAACCCTGCTCCTGCTGAAGAACGTCCAGCTAAACGTGGTCGTGGTCGTGGTGAAGGTCAGGAACAACGTCGTGGACGTCGTAATGACCGTGCTGCTGACAAGGGAGAATAATCCATGTTGCAACCTAAACGTACCAAATTCCGTAAAATGCACAAAGGCCGTAACACTGGTCTAGCGCATCGTGGTAGTACAGTATCATTTGGTTCGATTGCAATTAAAGCAACTGAACGTGGTCGCATGACTGCGCGTCAGATTGAAGCTTGCCGTCGTACCATTAGCCGTCGTATTAAGCGTGGTGGTAAAATCTTCATCCGCGTATTCCCAGACAAACCAATTACCGAAAAACCATTAGAAGTTCGTATGGGTAAAGGTAAGGGTAGCGTGGAATACTGGGTGTGTCAGATTCAGCCAGGTAAGATCCTGTACGAAATTGAAGGTGTGAGCGACGAGTTGGCGCGTGAAGCTTTTGAATTGGCTGCCGCTAAACTCCCGTTTAAAACCACTATCGTGACTCGGACGGTGATGTAATGAAAACTAAAGATCTACGTGAAAAGTCGGTAGAAGAGTTGAAAGCGTTGCTTGATGAGCAACAGCTTAACCAATTCCGTCTTCGTATGGCGAAAGCAACTGGTCAACTAGGCAAATCGCACGAAGTGCAAATTGCTCGTAAAACAATTGCTCGTATTAAGACACTCCTTACCGAAAAACAGGGGAACGGACAATGAGTGAAAAAACAGTCCGCACGTTAACAGGCCGTGTTGTAAGCGACAAAATGGACAAGTCTATTGTTGTGCTTATTGAACGCCGTGTTCAACACCCGTTGTATGGCAAATCAATCCGCCGTTCAACTAAACTACACGCTCATGATGAGAACAATGTTGCTAAAACTGGCGACTTGGTGACCATCAAAGAAAGCCGCCCAATTTCTAAAACTAAAGCTTGGGCTTTAGTGGAAGTCGTTGAAGCAGCTGCTGAGTAATTAGACGTTCTTGTTGCATCATCGGACAATTTCGAGTACTCTTTGAGCCTTTCGAAATTGCGACCGGTGATGCTCGGTTTTGGAGTAGGGCAATGATTCAAACCGAAAGTATGCTCGACGTAGCAGACAACAGTGGTGCACGCCGCGTACAATGTATCAAAGTACTAGGTGGTTCACATCGTCGTTATGCTTCTGTTGGCGACATTATTAAAGTTACTGTAAAAGAAGCAATTCCACGCGCACGTGTTAAAAAAGGTGACGTGATGAATGCTGTAGTTGTTCGTACAAAATTTGGCATCCGTCGTCCAGACGGTTCAGTGATTCGTTTCGACGATAACGCTGCTGTTATTTTGAACAACAACAAAGCTCCGATTGCGACTCGTATCTTCGGACCAGTGACTCGTGAACTTCGTACTGAACAGTTCATGAAAATCATTTCATTGGCTCCTGAAGTTCTATAAGAGGCAATCATGGCTAAGATTAAAAAAGGCGATCAAGTAATTGTGATCGCAGGTAAAGAAAAAGGCAAACAGGGTACTGTTTTGTCTGTTTCTGAAGACCGAGTTAAGGTTGAAGGCCTTAACTTAGTGAAGAAGCATCAAAAACCAAACCGTGCTACTGGCGCTGAAGGCGGCATCGTAACACAAGAGGCGACGCTTCATATTTCAAACGTGGCAATTTTTAATGCTACAACCCAAAAGGCTGACCGTGTTGGTTACCAAGTGATTGATGGCACGAAAACTCGTGTTTATAAATCAAATGGTGAATCAGTGGCGGCAGCGAAGTAATAGGTTGAAAAGGCAATGGCCAGACTTAAAGCACGTTACAATGACGAACTTAAAGCGAAGTTAAAAGAAGAACTTGGCATTAAGAATGTGATGGAGATTCCTCGCATCACTAAAATCACCCTGAACATGGGTGTAGGCGCAGCTGCAACTGATAAGAAATTATTGGAAGGTGCTGTGGCTGATATGCAACTCATTGCTGGTCAAAAGCCAGTTGTGACCCTTGCGCGTAAATCAATCGCTGGTTTCAAAATCCGTGATGGTTGGCCAATTGGTTGTAAAGTTACTTTACGTGGCGACCAAATGTACGAATTCCTGGATCGTTTGATCTCGATCGCAATCCCTCGTATCCGTGACTTCCGTGGTTTCTCTTCGAAATCATTTGATGGTCGTGGTAACTACTCTATGGGTTTAAAAGAGCAGATCGTTTTCCCTGAAATCGATTTTGACAAAATTGATCGTATCCGTGGTTTAGACATCACGATTACGACCACTGCTCGTAGCGATGACGAAGGCCGTGCGCTTATGCGTGCATTCGGCTTCCCGTTCAAATAAGAGGTCGATATGGCTAAGAAAGGTATGATTAATCGCGAATTGAAACGCGAAAAGACAGTTGCTAAATACGCTGCAAAACGTGCTGAATTAAAAGCAACGATTGCAAACGTAAATGCAAGTGACGAAGAACGTTTCGAAGCGATGATGAAGTTACAAGCATTACCACGTAATGCATCTCCAGTACGTCTTCGTAACCGCTGTGGTTTAACTGGTCGTCCTCATGGTTACTTCCGTAAGTTCGGTTTAAGCCGTAACAAATTACGCGATACAGTAATGCAGGGTGATGTACCAGGCGTTGTTAAAGCAAGCTGGTAAGGAGCGACTAAATGAGTATGCAAGATACCGTTGCCGACATGCTAACCCGTGTTCGTAACGCACAAATGGCAAAGAAACAAACTGTTTCTATGCCTTCTTCTAAGTTGAAAGTTGCTATTGCAAACGTACTTCAACAAGAAGGTTATATTTCAAACGTAGAAGTGGCTCAAGAAGAGACAAAATCTACTTTGACTATTACGTTAAAATATTTCGAAGGCAAACCAGTTATCGAAGTGGTTAAGCGCGTAAGCCGTCCAGGTCTTCGCCAATACCGTGGTAAAGATAAACTTCCAAGCGTTAAGCAAGGTTTAGGTATTGCAATTGTTTCTACAAGCAAAGGCATCATGACTGATCGCGCTGCACGTGCTGCGGGCATTGGTGGTGAAGTTATTGCTTTTGTTTCTTAATAGGTGATTCCTCATGTCTCGTGTGGCTAAAGCCCCAGTAACTGTACCTAATAGTGTAACAGTTACTCAGAACGGCCGGCAGGTCGAAGTGAAAGGCAGCAAAGGTACATTGTCTTTCAACCTGCATGCGCTGGTCGAGCTTAAACAGGAAGAAGGTAAACTTCAACTTGCTCCAGTGAAAGAGTCGAAAGATGCCTGGATGCAGGCTGGTACTGCTCGCGCTGTATTGAATAACCTTGTAAAAGGTGTTAGCGAAGGCTTCGAACGTAAGTTACAGCTCGTTGGTGTTGGTTATAAAGCTGCGGTGAAAGGTGACGTTGTTAACCTGGCACTCGGTTACTCACACCCAATTGACTACGCTTTACCTGAAGGGGTAACAGCGGAAACTCCAACTGCGACTGAAATCATCCTGAAATCAGCAAACAAGCAGTTGTTAGGTCAAGTGGCAGCGGAAATCCGTGCGTACCGTTCTCCTGAACCATATAAAGGTAAAGGTGTTCGTTATTCGGATGAAGTTATTCTTCGTAAAGAAGCTAAGAAGAAATAAGGCGCGAGGTTCTTATGAACGAAAAGAAACAATCCCGTTTGCGTCGTGCGAAAAGCACACGCTTGCACATTCGTGCATTGGGTGCGACTCGTTTGTGTGTCAACCGCACGCCGCGTCACATCTATGCACAAGTTATCTCAGCAGATGGTGGCAAAGTTTTAGCGCAAGCTTCAACTTTGGATGCATCATTGCGTAGCGGTGCGACTGGTAACATCGATGCAGCAACAAAAGTTGGTGCTTTAATCGCAGAACGTGCGAAAGCAGCAGGTGTAACGAAAGTTGCATTTGATCGTTCTGGTTTTAAATATCATGGTCGTATCAAAGCCTTGGCTGATGCTGCTCGTGAAAACGGCTTGGAGTTCTAATCATGGCTAAAGTTGAACAAAACGAAGGTCTTGTTGAAAAGCTGGTTGCCGTTGATCGTGTAGCCAAAGTTGTTAAGGGTGGTCGTATCTTCTCTTTCACAGCATTAACTGTTGTGGGTGATGGTAATGGTCGCGTCGGTTTTGGTCGTGGTAAAGCGCGTGAAGTTCCAGCTGCTATTGCTAAAGCACTTGAAGCTGCGCGTCGTAACATGATTACTGTTGATCTTGTTAACGGTACTGTACAACACCCTATTAATGCTCGTCACGGTGCAAGCCGCGTTTACATGCAGCCTGCTTCTGAAGGTACTGGTGTAATTGCTGGTGGTGCTATGCGTGCAGTTCTAGAAGCTGTTGGCGTACATAACGTATTGACAAAATGCTATGGTTCTACAAACGCTGCTAACGTAGTTAACGCAACTTTTAAAGGTTTGCGTGATATGACTTCTCCTGAGAAAGTCGCTGCGAAACGTGGTCTTTCAGTAGAAGAAATTCAAGGGTAATCAATCATGAAAACGATTAAAGTTACCCAGACTAAATCTTCTTCGCATCGTTTAAAAAATCATAAACTTTGCTTACAAGGTCTAGGTCTGCGTCGTATTGGTCATACTGTGGAAGTGCAAGATACGCCTTCTAACCGTGGTATGATCAACAAAGTTTACTATATGGTTAGTGTAGAGGAATAAGCCATGACTCTGCGTTTAAATGAACTTGCGCCTGCTGAAGGTGCTAAGCGTGAAAATCGTCGTCTGGGTCGTGGTATCGGTTCTGGCGTTGGTAAGACTGGTGGTCGTGGTATCAAGGGTCAAAACTCACGTAAAAGTGGTGGTACTCGTCCAGGTTTTGAAGGCGGTCAAACAGCGTTATATCGTCGTTTACCAAAATTCGGTTTCACTAGCCAAATCGCTTTGAAAACTGCTGAAGTACGCTTGTCTGAGTTGAATAAGGTTGAAGGTGATGTTGTTAGCCTTGAAACTTTAAAAGCTGCGAATGTTGTTCGTCGTGACCAAATTCGTGCTCGCATCGTGCTTTCTGGTGAAATCACTCGCGCATTCACTGTACAAGGTGTTGTGTTGACTAAAGGCGCTAAAGCTGCTGTTGAAGCTGCTGGCGGTAAAGTCGAGGAGTAATCTCGAGTGTCTATGACTCCTAGTTCTTCAGGTCATGTAAACATGATGAAAGGCCAACCATTTCATGTGAAATACCGTGAAATTATTCGTCGATTAATGTTTTTGATTGGCGCGTTATTGGTCTTTCGACTAGGAGCGCATATTCCGTTGCCAGGTATTGATAACGTAGCGCTAGCACAGTTTTTTAAAGCTAATGAAGGTACTTTCTTAGGTTTATTTAACATGTTCTCTGGCGGTGCGTTGGAACGCATGTCAATTCTGGCGTTGGGAATCATGCCTTATATCTCTGCATCGATTATCGTGCAGTTGATGTCAACGGTGGTTCCTTCGCTGGAAGCTTTGAAAAAAGAAGGCGAACAGGGCAAGCGTAAGATCAATCAATATACGCGTTACGGCACCCTGCTGCTTGCACTTGTGCAAGGGGTGGGTATGTGTGCAGGGCTGATTAGTCAGGGAATTACCCTGACCTCAGGCCTGGCATTCTATGTTCCAGCAGTCACTTCGCTGGTTGCGGGAACAATGTTTTTGATGTGGCTGGGAGAACAAATTACCGAACGTGGTATTGGTAATGGCATCTCCATGATCATTTTTGCGGGTATTGTGGCAGGTTTGCCAAATCTCGTGATTCAGTCGTTTTCGTCTGTTCATAATGGTCAGGGTAGTTTAATTGGTTTAGCTGTATTCGGTTTATTATCGTTGGCAGTCCTCGCTGCGATTGTGTTTATTGAAAAGGCACAGCGTCGTATTCCAGTAAACTATGCTCAAAAACAACAGGGTCGTCGTGTATTTACTGCACAGCAAACACATTTACCATTAAAAATTAACATGGCAGGTGTAATTCCAGCAATTTTTGCAAGCTCATTGTTACTATTTCCAGCGAGCTTGGGACAGTGGTTGGGAAGTGCTGATCCAAATGCAGGGATTGTAAAACGTAGTCTGCAAGATCTGGCATTGGTGTTATCGCCTGGACAGCCGTTGTATTTAATGCTCTTTGGCGCGTTAATTATTTTCTTCTGTTATTTCTATACTGCGCTGGTGTTCAGCCCGAAAGAAGTTTCAGAAAACTTAAAGCGTAGCGGAGCATATGTGCCTGGTATCCGCCCAGGTGAGCAAACGGCTCGTTATTTAGATCATATTCTTAACCGTTTGACATTTATTGGTGCAATTTACATTACAGTCGTATGCTTGATGCCGATGGTGCTGCAAAGTTCATTTGGTATTCCATTCCATTTAGGTGGAACATCGTTGCTGATTGTGGTGGTCGTGGTAATGGACTTTATGGCGCAACTTCAGGCGCACCTTACTTCGCATCAATATGATGACCAAACGTTAATGAGAAAAACGACTGCTCATCCTAAGGGATAAGCGCACTTAGAGGTTTCATCATGAAAGTACAAGCTTCTGTAAAGAAAATTTGTGGTAGCTGCAAAGTTATCCGTCGTAATGGGGTTATTCGCGTGATTTGTAGCGCAGAACCTCGTCATAAGCAGCGTCAAGGTTAATTTAATTAAGACCTGTTGATTTCAGTAGGCTAATTAGGTTATTATCCGCCCCTCAAGATTTTTGTGGGGCGGTTGATTATCTTGACTGCCTTTTTGGAGAAAATTGAATGGCTCGTATTGCCGGTGTAAACATTCCGGATAACAAGCATGCTGTTATCTCTCTCACGTATATTTTTGGTATCGGTCGCCACACTGCTAAAAACATTTTAGCTGCTGCAGGCATTTCTACTACTACTAAAATTCGTGAATTAGATGATGCTCAGCTTGATGCGATTCGTGCAGAAGTTGCCAAGGTTCCGACCGAAGGTGATTTACGTCGCGAAATTTCCATGAACATCAAACGTTTAATGGATTTAGGCTGCTACCGCGGTCTTCGTCATCGTCGCAGCTTGCCTGTTCGCGGACAACGCACCAAAACTAACGCACGTACCCGTAAAGGTCCGCGCAAACCGATTAAAAAGTAAGATTTCTGGAAGCTAAAAGATGGCTAAAGATACTCGCACACGCAAGAAGGTCACTCGTACCGTCTCTGAAGGTGTTGCACACATTCACGCGTCTTTTAATAACACCATTGTAACGATTACCGATCGTCAAGGTAATGCATTGGCTTGGGCCACCTCAGGTGGACAAGGCTTCCGTGGTTCACGTAAATCAACTCCGTTCGCTGCCCAGGTAGCTGCTGAAGTTGCTGGTAAAGCAGCTTTGGATTACGGTTTGAAAAATCTGGATGTCCTTGTAAAAGGTCCTGGTCCAGGTCGTGAGTCTGCGGTTCGTGCATTAGGCGCAGTGGGTTATAAGATTAACAGCATTACCGATGTGACACCAATTCCTCACAACGGTTGCCGTCCACCTAAAAAACGTCGCGTGTAAGGAGAAACATTCATGGCTCGTTATATTGGTCCAAAATGCAAACTCTCTCGTCGCGAAGGGACAGACCTGCAACTTAAATCAGGCGTTAAACCGTTTGATGTAAAAACTAAAAAAGCGAACAAAGCACCTGGTCAACATGGTGCGGCTCGTGGTGGTAAACAATCTGAGTATTCACTACAATTACGTGAAAAACAAAAAGTACGTCGTATGTACGGTGTGTTAGAGCGTCAATTTAGTAACTACTATAAAGAAGCAGCTCGTGTTAAAGGTGCAACAGGTGAAAACTTGTTGAAATTGCTTGAAAGCCGTCTGGACAACGTTGTTTATCGCATGGGTTTTGGTTCTACACGTGCAGAAGCTCGTCAGTTAGTTAGTCACCGTTCTATTACTTTAAATGGCCGTCGTGTAAACATTGCGTCTATTCAAGTAAAAGCGGGTGATGTAATTGCTGTTCATGAGGGTGCTAAACAACAATTGCGTATCAAAAATGCAATTGAATTAGCTGCTCAACGTGGTCTCCCTGCTTGGATGGAAGTTGATCATTCTAAGTTAGAAGGTACGTTCAAAGCTGCACCTGATCGTTCTGATCTACCTGCTGAAATCAACGAAAGCTTGATTGTAGAATTGTATTCTAAATAATCCTTGAGGTAGCAATAAATGACGCGTACTGCAAACGAGTTTCTAACTCCGCAAGCGATCAAGGTCGAAGCGGTGAGCGGGACCTCGGCAAAAGTGATTCTGGAACCTTTGGAGCGTGGCTTTGGTCATACTCTAGGTAATGCTTTACGTCGCATTCTATTGTCTTCTTTGCCTGGCGCTGCTGTGGTTGAAGTAGAAATAGAAGGCGTCGAGCACGAGTACAGTACTTTAGAAGGCTTGCAGCAGGACATCGTCGAGCTCTTGCTGAACCTAAAAGGATTGTCTATTAAGCTGTTCGATCAAAACGAAGCATATTTAACATTGGAAAAGCAGGGTGCAGGTGACATAACAGCAGCTGACCTCCGTTTGCCTCACAATGTTGAAGTGGTTAACCCTGATCATTTAATCGGTACTTTGAGTTCTTCTGGTTCATTGAAAATGCGCCTTAAAGTGGCTCAAGGTCGTGGTTATGAGACATCTGACTCTCGTTTCCCAGAAGGTGAAACACGTCCTGTAGGTCGTTTACAGTTAGATGCTTCTTATAGCCCAATCAAGCGTGTTTCTTATACAGTAGAAAATGCGCGTGTAGAACAACGTACCGATCTTGATAAGTTAGTGATCGATCTTGAGACTAACGGAACGGTTGATCCTGAGGAAGCGATCCGCAAAGCGGCAACAATCTTGCAACAACAAATTGCAATTTTTGTTGATCTTCAGAAAGATCAAACCCCTGTTGCTCAAGAGCCTCGCGAAGAAGTTGACCCAATTTTGCTTCGTCCAGTAGATGATCTCGAGCTTACTGTTCGTTCTGCTAACTGTTTGAAGGCAGAAAATATTTACTACATTGGTGATCTTGTTCAACGTACTGAAGTTGAGTTGTTAAAAACTCCTAACTTAGGTAAAAAATCGTTAACAGAGATCAAAGATGTTTTGGCATCGAAAGGTTTACAACTCGGCATGCGTTTAGAGAACTGGCCACCAGCTAGTCTCCGTATGGATGACCGATTTGCCTATCGTAGCCGTTAATTAAGTAGGACTATCACCATGCGTCATCGTAATAGTGGTGTGAAATTAGGCCGTACAAGCAGCCACCGTAAGGCGTTGTTTCAAAACTTAACAAATGCTTTAGTAGAGCATGAGTTAATTAAGACAACTTTGCCTAAGGCGAAAGAACTTCGTCGTGTTGCTGAGCCTTTAATCACTTTAGCTAAAAACGATACTGTTGCAAACCGTCGTTTAGCGTTTGCTCGTACTCGTTCAGCAGCAACTGTTGGTAAATTATTTACCGTTCTTGGCCCTCGTTACAAAGAACGTAACGGCGGTTATCTTCGAGTTCTTAAAGCGGGCTTCCGTGCAGGTGATGCTGCACCGATGGCTTACGTTGAACTTGTAGACCGTGAAGTAAAATAATACTTCTACGTGTAGAACAGTCAGTTGTTCCAAAAAAGGTCGGTTTATTCCGACCTTTTTTATTATCTATCTTAAATGAGATTAAGCCATATTTTCTGGTTTATATAACGATTAGATCAGATTGAATGAACCATTTTTCTGTGATCGGACCGTATATTAAGTTAATTTTAGCTAAAAATGTTTCATTAGGCAGAGCTATGGTCATCTGTCCTCAGTATTATTTTATGGTTAAAAGAATGTGATGATAATGAAGCGTAGAAAGCAGATTTATTTTTAACCCTATAAACATGACCAAAAGCTAAACCCAAGCAAAAATCTCAGGATTTTTTTACCACTTTTTTTCTCAAAATGTCCCGAACTGATATAAAAAAACCGATGAATGATCAAACTTGACATTGTGTATTGTCAAATTTGTGCTTTAATAAAGACATGATTTACACAGGGTATAAAAAAAATGGAAAAGCAAGTTGATATATTAATTATTGGTGCAGGTATCTCTGGGATTGGATTGGCTGTGCATCTCTCTAAGAAGTGTCCACAGCGTAAATTCGAAATCTTAGAACGTCGTGATAGTTTTGGCGGAACATGGGATCTCTTTCGTTACCCTGGTATTCGTTCTGATTCGGATATGTCAACTTTTGGTTTTAACTTCAAGCCATGGGCAAAAGATAAAGTATTAGCTAGCGGCGCTGAGATCAAAGGTTATTTAAGTGATGTCATTAGTGAAAATCAGTTAAAAGATAAAATTCACTTTGGCCATCGTGTTCTTTCAGCAAACTATGATTCTACAAAGAAAAAATGGTTAGTTGAGATCGAAGATAACAACAAGAAAAAACAAATTTGGTCAGCCAACTTTGTCATGGGTTGTACAGGTTACTATAACTATGATCAAGGTTATGCACCTAAATTCCCTAAACAAGAAGATTTCAAAGGTCAGTTTATTCATCCGCAACACTGGCCAGAAAATTTAGATTACACGGGTAAGAAAGTTGTGATCATCGGCAGTGGTGCAACTGCAATTACCCTTGTACCTTCAATGGTCAAGGGTGGGGCGGGACACGTGACGATGTTACAACGTTCACCAACCTATATTGCAACAGTTCCTTCAATTGACTTTATTTATGAAAAAACACGTAAATTTATGTCTGAAGAAATGGCTTATAAATTTACGCGTGCGCGTAATATTGGTATGCAGCGTGGTATTTACGCATTGGCACAAAAATATCCGAAAACTGTCCGTCGTTTATTATTGAAAGGTATTGAATTGCAGCTCAAGGGTAAAGTGGATATGAAACACTTTACACCAAGCTATAATCCGTGGGATCAACGTTTATGTGTTGTACCTGATGGTGATTTATTCAAATCTTTACGTGAAGGCAAAGCAAGTGTTGAAACAGATCAAATTGAAAAATTCACTGCAAATGGTATCCAATTAAAATCTGGAAAACATTTAGAAGCGGATATTGTGATCTCGGCAACTGGTTTAGAAATTCAGATTCTAGGTGGGGTGCAAGGTTCAATTGATGGTAAACCAATGAATACATCTCAACATATGCTGTATCAAGGCATGATGGTGAGTGATGTCCCTAACATGGCGATGATCATTGGTTATATCAATGCTTCATGGACATTAAAGGTTGATATTGCAGCTGATTATATCTGCCGCTTAATCAATCATATGGATAAAAATGGTTTTGATGAAGTGATTGCACACGCTGATCCTTTACAGCGTGAAAATGACACGATCATGGGTAAAATGTCTTCTGGTTATATCGCACGTGCAGCTGATGTGATGCCTAAACAAGGTAAACAAGCACCGTGGAAGATCACCAATAATTACCTAGTTGATCGCAAAGAACTGAAAGATGCTAAGTTTGATGATGGAGTTTTAGAGTTCCATAAGCGTGGTGAACAGGCAGATCGTAAGCCAAAGCTAGTGTCATAATCTGACATAGGTGAAATTGAGAACCTCATGTAAATACATGGGGTTTTTTATTGATATGACTTTGGATATTCTTTCAATCAGAAAAATATCGCGTATATTTGATGACATTAAAAAAACTGAGAATCAGGGAAAGAGTAATGAAGCAATGGGTGGTTTTAGGGGCATTATTGTTCAGTACCGCTGTTTTGGCAGATGATATAAAACAAAAGGAAGTGATTGCACAGAAACTTGTTGAGGTAGATGGAACGGAGCAGGGGTTGGAAGCGACAGACAAGTTGATCCTGAATCAAATTAAAATGCGCTTACCTAAAGATATTCCAGCAGAGTTTTATGCAGACTTGACCAAGAATCTCAATTCTGAACAAAGAAAGCAGTTTATTGTGCAACGTTATGTAGAGGCGTTTAGCCAGAAAGAGTTACAGGCTGCACTCTCATTCTATCAATCTACAGAAGGGAAAGCCTGGGCCAAGAAAGCCAGTGAAATTGGCAGTGAAGTGGCACATTACACCACTCAAAATGCGCGTACCGCACTCAACACCACCATGCAGCAGCATGTGGAAAACCCAACAGTTAAACAATTGATGGCCCGCATGAATCCAGCACCTGTTCAGCAACCTGAAAAAACTGAACAGAAATAAATAAAAAAAGGGAATAGTGAATCAACACTATTCCCCTTTTGAATGTTTAAGCTTATAGGGTACGGGAAATCAACTCTTTCATGATTTCGTTGGTACCTGCATAAATACGGTTGGCGCGGTTGTCGATATAGGCACGGGCGATTGGATATTCCAACATATAACCATAGCCACCATGTAACTGTAAGCAATCATCCACAACTTTTGAGAACATATCTGAAATTTTGTATTTGGCTGCCGCTGCGGCATCTACACCTAAGCTTTCTTCGAGTTGTAATTCCATACAACGATCTAAATAAGTACGGCAGAAATCAATTTCAGTACGTAATTCAGCTAATTTAAACCGCGTATTTTGGAATGTACTAATTGCTTTGCCAAATGCTTTACGATCTTTGGTGTATTGAACAGTATGCGCAAATGCTGCTTCTGCACCTGCCTGGCAAATAATCGCAACCAACATGCGTTCCCATGCCAGTTCTTTCATCAACATGATGAAGCCCATACCTTGCATACCAAGTAGGTTTTCCTTAGGTACGCGTACATTGTCAAAGAACAATTCGCAAGTATCTTGCCCTTTCATTCCGATTTTATTCAAAGGTTTACCTTTACTAAAACCAGCGCGATCAGCTTCAACGATGATTAATGATAAATTTGCTGAGCCTTTTTCATTGTTGCCTGTCTTGCACACCACAATCGCCATATCGCAGAGATAGCCATTGGTGATGAAGATTTTAGAACCATTAATCACATATTCATCACCATCCAGTGCCGCAGTGGTGCGTACAGCCTGTAAATCTGAGCCTGTACCTGGTTCCGTCATTGCAATAGCGGTGACCGTTTCACCTGTCGCCATTTTAGGCAGCCATTTTTGTTTTTGCTCTTCATTGCCAAAGTTGTTGATATAGTTGGCAACGATGTCTGAATGTAAGGAAAATCCTGTGCTTGAGTCCATAGCATAGGCCTGCTCTTCAATCAGGATCATGCTGTATAGACGATCCACACCTGAACCACCATATTGTTCTGGCATGGTGGTACAGAGTAAGCCTAGTTCACCCGCCTTGTTCCATAAATCACGGTCAACATGCTGTTGTTTCTCATATTTCTCAATATTTGGAACAACTTCTTTCTCATAAAATTTACGGACTGTTTCGCGGAATGCTTCATGCTCAGAAGTAAATAGCTTACGCGGTAACATATTTGGAATTGGACGAATTGCACCTGATTGCATTTGTTATTTTTTCCTTGAGTATTGGATTTAAACATTCATTGCCACGATACAAGAAATTGAAAATAGTGGACAATGTGATCAATGCTCAATTTGATTGATGTATTTGGTCACTTGAGAAAAATCCCAGCGAAATTCTTGAGGGGATCGGGTAAACTAGGCCCAAATAGTTGCATAGGGGAATAAATGATGTCCGATGAAATGACACTTGAAGAACGTAAGGTGATTTATCGTTCACGGCGTGGTTTAAAAGAAATTGATGTGTATTTTGATCCCTACGTCAAAAACTATTATCTCAGTGCAGATCCTACAGAAAAGGCTTTGTTTGCGGAACTGGTTGATCAGGAAGATCCTGACCTGCTGGACTGGTTCATGGAAGTGGGTGAAGCGCCAAGAACTGAAATCAAGGAATTGATTGTAAAGTTAAAACAGTATGTCCATGGCTAATCGTGTTTTTGAGTTGCAATCCAGTCGATTTATGATTGTTTTGCAACTTTTAATTTTTATCTCTCTGGCAGTTTTACTTTATCACGTACTGCCTTTGGGGATTTGGCTGCTGTGTCTGGGAATCATGGCCATTGTCTGGTTCAGGTTTCTTCAGCAACCTCAGGTCAGGCGTTTTGAACATCTGCATGGTCAGGATTGGTCATTTGAGTTTGTCAATTCAGATTTTCCTGTACAGCGTTGGCAAATTGTGAAAATGATCGACCATCATTGCTATATTGTCCTGTATTTTTCTTCGTCCCAGAACAAAAAATGCATCATTTGGTGGGATCAATTGCCCGTTACACAGTGGAAAAACCTTAAACTACTGATAAAAATGCTCTAATTGTTCGACAATTATACGACTGTATAAAATTAGTAAAAATAAATATATCAATTATTTAATATACTTTTGAATAAAATTTACTGAAATTGTTAGATTAAATACGCTAAAAATTCATGAAAATTATGATTGTCAGACAATTTAGCCCTGAACTTGTATTCCTTTTCGTTAAAGTACAAACACCAACGTAAAGTATGGTGGAGGTCCAAAATGATGGAAATTCCAACATGGTCGTTTCTCGTGATTGCAGTGGTTTTCGCAATCATTATAGGAAGAGCAGGAACTTTACTCAGGGAACTTCTTGAATCACATCAACGTAAAATTGTAGTGACCAAGAGAAAGAGATTGAAAGTGTCATCAATATACACACTCCCAGTGAATAATGATGATGAACGCCAATCTAGTGTCCACCAAAAGTGGATACGCAAAGTGTAGGAGGTCTCTATGGAGATTTCAATGTGGATGTTTCTGGTAATTGCAGTCGTTATGTCGATTGTTGTAGGAAGAGCTGGAACATTACTCAAGGATTATGTTCAATAAAACTAGAATATAAAGAGTTTTAGGTTTTTACCAGTTAATAAGTAGCATGTGCTGAACCGTCGCAATGCTACTTTTTTTTGCCTAAAATTTTTGTATTACCAATCATCTGTCAATTTTTTTATTTGTGAAATGTGTCAAAATGTCCACGTTAAAATTAGAGCAACTACTCTTTAATTCGGGTATTGCATCTGATAAGGTACACCTAAAAGGAAAAAACAAATTAATTAGAGGACAGGAAGAATGTCTAAATTCCAAAAAATGGGACAGGGTGTGGCGGTTGCGTTACTCACAACATCAATATTATCAGGGTGTTCACAAATCATTAAAACAGGGGCTAATGTCGCATTAAGTTTTAGTGAAAATCATATTGTTCCACCAATTTTGGCGATGGATGACGCCGAAATGGTGTGTAATTCAGGTAATGCCTTAACTCCAGCGGTGATGTCAACCAAGGATATGGGTGCTGATCCAACACGTATGGCGGTGTTATTGTATACCTCAGCAGGTATTTGTGCTGAAAATAAAGCCTTAGAAGCGGAACTCCGCTATTTGCGTGCTTCGAAAGCAGGTCAAGTTTCTGAAGCTCAAGATGCTCGTATTGAACAAAAACGTTGGGCGGGGATTGCTGCTGAACGTCAATATGCAGGTTATCAACTTTTTGCAAATCGTTGGGAATCAAAATATAAATATAAATTGGGTGATTCATGCCCAACAATGCGCAATGATTTAGATCAGACAGTTTACCTTTTAGGGATGGTAAGTGGTCTGCAAGCGATGACCAATGATATTAACTCTGGTGGTGCAATCAATGTACCGAAAGATATTGCGGGTATTGTAGAACGTGGTATGGCATGTCTAGATAATGAAAAGTTCTGGGGCGCTCCAATGGCGACTCGTGCTGTGATTTGGACATTATTACCAGGTGCTGGTGATGGTAAACCTGAACCTTATGCAACGATGAAAGAATCGATGCAAATTGGTGAGAAAAAAGGTGTTCGCTTAGCACATGCACTTTATGCTGTTGCTGCACAAGCAAGTGGTGATGATGCAAAACTTAGAGATGCATTCCGTTCATATGCTGCTGCAACAGGGGAAGATAAACCTGCAAACCCTCAATTTAGATTAATTGACAAAATGGCAGGTCTAATGGTTCGTGGAATTGCGGATCGTTACTGGACAGAAAATACTGGCATACGTGCTACCGATGAAGGTCTATCAACATTCTGGGATGATAAACAAGAAAGTTCTTCAGAATTAGATGAGCTATTTGATGGTGGTGGGGATGGTGCGTCTGCTCCTGCAGAAGAGACCCCAGCTCAGTAACCTAGATTAAACGACCTTTTACATTATTTAAGTAGATTACTGGTTAATGTTGAATGTAAAAGGTTCGTTTTAAAAGAGGGGTACGTAAATGAAAGATCAAATATGGATACGGAAAGTCATATTGATCGCAGTATGTATTTCGATCTCTGCAAGTCTGCAAGTTTTTGCTGATCATTTCATCTATTGGAAGCCTAGTGTACTGGTCGAAGTCTGGCGTTTATGGACAGCCCATTGGGTACATGTTGGATGGATGCATTTCTTTTTGAATATGCTTGCATTTGCTTGTTTACCTTTTATTTTTCCACATGCACGTAATAGACATCTAGTTTGGTTGTTATTACTGTTACCACCATTTATCAGCCTCATTTTTTATTTTTACTTTCCTTATGTTGAAGCTTATGCAGGTTTGTCAGGCGTATTGCATGGTCTTTATACAGCGGTAAGTTTGGTTTATCTAAAATATCCAAAGGAAAGAACATTCGCAATTTTAGTTTTAGTGCTCATATTTGCCAAACTTGTTTGGGAAAATACCTTTGGTCAAACAGGTACAGCACAATTAATAGGAAGTCCTGTACTAACAGAAGCACATTTGATTGGAGCAATTGGAGGTGTATTTTGTGGACTTGGTTATTTGCTATTAAAAAGGATTAAGAAATAAAAACATTAAGTCACTTTCATACAAACTTATCAACAACTTAGACGGTTTAAATAGGGATTGGTTATCAAGAGGGTGTTATTTCTCTATCAACCATATACATCGCATGATTCAACATCTTTGGATGGATGTTGAGAACAATAAAGTGGAATAGACATGCAACATGATCAAGAGAAAAAATCTGGATTAGGTCTGCTCAGCCATATATGGACAGAGTGGATTTCGACCTTTGTCATACTTTTCTTGCTTCTAATGACATTGGTTATTGGAACAGGTGAGATGATTCATGGTCAGCTTTTACGTATGGGGGAGCGCCTTTATGGTGATCCTGATACAGGAATGCAATATTCATTTCTACGTGCTGAACCAGAGAAACCAACCTGTGACAGAAATCCAAATATAGATGCACAAGTTCAAGAGCAAATGAAAATCAATGCTGCTGATGAGTTTGCGAGTATGTTTGGTGTAGCTTCTGAGTCAGATGTTCGAGCTTCGCTGATAGCGGCTCAGCAACAATGTGATGAGAAATACCAATTCTACGATAAGGCAATGAAGCATATCGAAGCCAATCCTAGTGTTCGTACTTATCGGAAAATTGAAACTAGTTTCTTCGGTATCTTTAAATTAGGTGCAGAGAACCGCGCGTTATTCCTCGTTATTATGGTTGTATTTGCTGCAATCAGTGCAACATTGAAAGCGCATCACATTGGTTTACGTAGTCCTGCTACTAAAACTGATTTCCGTGTTTATGGTATTGCGATGTTGTTGGGTAATGCATTACTCACATCATCTGTGATTAGCCAATATAAATCGGTCATGAATTCAGGTGTTCCGATCACACCAGAAATGAACGTGATTTATTGGTTGTGGATGATATTGTTTGGTGTGCTGACACTCATCAGTTTATTTCAAATGATCAAACCACCAGCTGCAACTCGTGAAGGTGGTAATGTCGGTTTAGCCATCCTCAGTATTCCTTTATATGCCTATATGGCGATTATCACCGGGGTTGCATTTACTTTCTTCATGGATTATCCAATGGGGCAAGGTATTTATTTGGGACAGTTGGTTGAATTGTCGAATATTTTCTTGAATCTAGCCTTATTTATTTGGGCGGGTATGTTGCTCAAGCAAACACGTATTGTTGATTTATTCCTCAATATCTTACGTCCTTGGAATCTGGCTCCAGAGACTTTAACTTGGTTGATCCTTCTTGCAGCGGCATTACCAACAGCCTATACAGGTGCATCAGGTATTTTCGTTATCGCTGCGGGTGCGATTATTTATAAAGAAGTGTGGAATGCGGGTGGACGCCGTCAGTTTGCTTTAGCAGCAACGGCGCTGTCGGGTTCAATGGGTGTAGTTCTACGTCCATGTTTATTGATCGTAGTAGTCGCTTCACTGAACAAAGAAGTAACGACTGATTTGCTTTATAAATACGGGATGTACACATTCCTATTAACCTCAACGTTATTCTTGGTGATTGCATTATTCTTTGCGGAACAAAAATTCCGTATTGCACCATTTAAAGTTGCATTGCCTAAATCATTACGTGCATTCGTACCTGTATCACCATATATCGTGATCTTTGTTTTGATTTGGTTATTCTACAAACATGCATTAGCAACTGATCTCAATGAATTTACTGCACCTGTAATGATGCCTGTGATTCTATTGATGATGGTATTGTTTGATAAGTTACGTAAAGAACCTGCACCGTTGGCACCTGTTGGTCATTGGGACAGTACTTTAAATAGCTACACATTGCCTGCGGACGGTAGTCAACCTGCACCAAAAATTAATCCAGAAGATGACCCACGCAAACCAGAGCGTAACATCTCATTTGCTAAAGCATTACATGCTTCTTCAAGTGAAACAGTAGGCCATATTGGTGCACTTGTGATTCTGATGGCGCTTTCAGTGAGTGTCGGTGGTTTCCTTGAGCAAATTCATATCATGGAAGCATTCCCACAAGATATTAATAATATTGTTGTCGTGATTACGTTGATTGTATTATTGATGATCTTCGTAGGTATGATTATGGATCCATTTGGTGCTGTGATTCTGATCACGGCTACAGTCGCACCTGTTGCATATCAATATGGTATTGATCCTGTTCATTTCTGGATGATTGCGCTTATTGGTTTTGAGTTGGGTTATGTCACACCTCCAGTTGCATTAAACCATCTCTTAGCTCGACAATCGATTGGTGATGCAGAAGTGGCTGAAGCAGATGCAGAAGTTCGTCATTTGTCTTTCTACTATCGATATGAACGTTGGATATTGCCTTTATTGGTCATGGTACCTGCAATCTTAATTATTGCTTACGTTCCGTATTTCTTTAAATTGTTTGGTTGGTATAACTAAACTAACAATAAAAAAAGCACCTTCGGGTGCTTTTTTTATTTCTAAGCTTTAAAATGCTTTAGACATTGTCAATGTTGATAAGTTATTTTTAAAGATCAAATATTTTAGCGTTGAATCATTTTCCTTTGACGTTGAGTCAATGGACTACATAATAAAATTGCCAGCAAAATAATACAAAATCCAATCACACTGTATAAATCGGGTACTTCATTCCAAAGTAAGAAGCCCCATACACCTGCAAAAATAATTGCCATATAATTCACAGGTGCAATTTGTCCTGCTGGCGCAAGTCGATAAGCATGAGACATAAAAATTTGGCTGACATTAGCAAGTATCCCTGCGCCAATTAAAAACAATAATTCTTGTAAATGATAAGGTCGCCATACCCAAAACATTGGAATCACAGAAAGTGCTGATCCTATCAAGCAGAAATAAAATACGATGCGTTCAGGTGGTTCAGTTTGAGTTAATGCCCGAACAGTTACAAAAGCCATTGAGGCAAGTAAGCTTGATGCAATACCAATCACCGAAATCCAGTTCAGTAGACCTTGATCGGGTTTAGCAACGCAAAATACGCCAATAAATCCTAAAACAGCTGCACAAATCATAGCAATGGTGATTTTTTCTTTTAGAAATAGCCATGCAATAACTGGAATAAAAATTGGGGAAGAGTAGGTAAATACCATTGCATTTGATAACTTTAAATGCGCAATGGCGTAAAAGAAACCATACATGGCTGCAAGTCCAACAATACTACGCCATGTATGCATCCATAGTTTTTCTGTTTTTACAAAGCCAGTGCCTTGTTTAAAAATAAAAGGCAGAAATAGGATGAGTCCAACCACATTACGAAAAAATACAATGGTGTAGTTATCAACACTATGGGAAGCATATCGGATACAAATGCCCATCACTGAAAAGAGCAGTGCAGAAATGGTGAGACAACCAATCGCCAGAAACAGGTTGCGATCAGCTTGATGAGAGTTCATATCGAATGCTGGCTGGGAGAAACTGAACCTATTGTATGCTTCTCTGCAAGAGAAAGAAATGAGCTGTGGATTTCATTAAAGGCGGTCTAACATTGCTGGGAATCCTGATGGCCCACACCTTTCAAAAACCGATTCAATAATAAAAAGCCTTAACTGAGGTTAAAGCTTTTTGACCTTTTATTTCATGGGATTTATTTCTGCGCCGCGATTTGCGCTTCCAGTAGTTTGACCTGTTCCTCTTTAAGCTTAAGCAGTGCATCGACATCATCATGCTGCTGCTTGAGTTCCTGCTGTTGATCCTTAAGCTGCTGATGAATATCATCCAGTTTGGCAATTTCCTCTTTCGCCAAACTGTCATTTGCTGGAAGCGGCTCTTTAATAATTGATTCCTCAACCAACTGGATTGGTTTGGCAACTTCGCTGCTGGCTGCTGTTGGTTCAGCTGTAACAGCGGTTTGCTGTTTTACTGTCGCAGCTGGTTGTGTAGCTGTGGTTGTCGATTGCTGATCTTTTTGTGCCAAAAACCATTGCACAGCAAGAAACAAAACCACAACAACGCTAATTCCACCAATTATCATCCATAATAATTTGGAATTTTGAGTTTGGTATGTGGACATCATTTTTAACCTTCTAGTCAAAATGACGAGGTTTGAATTGTATCACTCCAATTTCATCTGGCTCAGCGGGTTGTTGCTCTTCCACGTGGGTCGGGCGTTTTTCACTATAAGCACATTCGATACATTCAATCCACTCGTCATCCACAGTGATGATCTTAACTACACGATCTAACGCGCCACATTTAGGGCATTTTGCACCCGCGATGAACTGTCTTTTCATGTCAGTTAATACCATGCTGTGAACAATAATGACGTAGTTTAAGCGGTTTTATCGGTGTTCGTCCAACCTTGATGGCGTAATAATGCATCTATTTTTGGTTCTCTTTTTCTGAAATTGCGAAATGCATCAAGTGCAGTATTTTTTCCGCCAACTGCTAGAATAAACTTTCTAAACTCTTTTCCAGTCTCGGTATTAAAAATACCTTCGCTTTCAAAGCGGTCAAAGGCATCACTGGCTAAGACCTCAGCCCATTTATAGGAATAATAGCCCGCAGCATAGCCACCCGCGAAAATATGGCTAAAACTATGCTGGAAACGGTTATAGGGAACCGTTGGCACCACTGCAAATTTGGCTCGAATATCGTTCAGCGTTTCCTGAATCTGCTGGCTGTTTAAAGCAGGTGTTTGGCGGTGAATTGTTAAATCAAACAGGGCAAATTCAATCTGACGTAGCGTTTGCATACCAGACTGGAAGAAACGTGCATTGAGCAGGGCAGATAGCAATTCTTGTGGCAATGTTTGCTTGGTCTCGGTATGTTCACTGAGCACATCAAGGCTTTCATTATCCCATGCCCAAAATTCCATAAACTGACTTGGCAACTCCACTGCATCCCACGCCACACCATGCGTCCCTGCCACTGAGATATTATCCACTTCGGTCAGCATGTGATGTAAACCATGACCAAACTCATGGAACAAGGTAATCACTTCATCATGGGTCAGCAAGGCAGGTTGATCGCCAATCGGTGGGGTAAAGTTGCAGACCATGTAGCAAATGGGTTTTTGTAGACCATTGGCCGTTTGCACACGAGAACGGAAACCACTCATCCATGCGCCACCACGTTTGCCATTGCGTGCATATAAATCAAAATAGAAACCGCCGACCACTTGACCTTGATCTTCAATTTCGAAATAACGTACATCATCCTGCCAAACAGGCGCCTGGCGTTCAACGATCTGGATACCGTAAAGGCGCTGCACAATCTGGAATAAACCTTGAACCACTTTTGGTGCAGGGAAATACGGTTTAAGCGCTTCCTGAGAAAGATTGAACTGTTGTTGTTTCAACTTCTCAGAATAATAGGTTGAATCCCAAGGTTTGAGTTCTTCAATTCCATCTTGTTGTGCAATACTTTTTAGTTCAGCAATTTCAGCAAGTGCAGGCGTACGCGCATGCTCTGCCAAATCTACTAAGAATTGATGAACAGTTTCAACATCAGGTGCCATTTTGCTGGCAAGGGAATATTCAGCAAAGTTGTTAAAGCCAAGTAGTTGTGCCATTTCCTGACGTAAGCTCAGGATTTCTTCCATCACAGGCGTGTTATCAAACTCGGTTTTATCCGATTGATCTGATGCACGGGTGACATAGGCTTTGTACAGCTCTTCTCGCAACTCACGATCATCAGCATAAGTCATGATCGCAAAATATGCAGGAAAGTCCAATGTCGCAACCGCTTGCTCAAGCTCACGTTGTTGTCCGTATTGTTTTAACAGTTCAACACTGCTTTGAGGTAAACCTTTAAGTTGTGCTTCCGTTAAAGGCTTGAAATAGGCTTGGGTTGCATCGAGCACATGGTTTGAGAAGTCTGAAGACAGCTGTGATAAACGTGCCGAGATTTCTGCATAACGCTTTTTAGCTTCGCCTTGGAGTGCAACACCAGACAGTTTAAAGTCACGTAGCGCGAGTTTAATGGCGCTTTGCTGTGCTTCGCTGAGGGTCTGGAAAATGCTACTGTCATGAATCTGTTGATAGGTTTGATACAGCGCCGTGTGTTGCCCCAGTTGTGTATAGTATTCACTGAGGCTTGGGAGTAGTGATTGGTAAACTTCACGGGTTTCGGCATTGTTCATCACGGCATTGAGGTGCGACAAAATGCCCCATGACTCACTCATGTTATTTTCAAGCTGATCAACTTCGGTCAAGGTTGCCAATTGTGCCTCGCTGTTTTGTGGCACTTCCTTGAGTTGATTTAAGAAGTTTTGACCGTTTTGAATGGTTTGTTCAATTTGTTGTTTTAGGTCAGCAAGTTGAATTTGATCAAATTGAGGAACGGGAAGTGTCGCTTGTTGGAGTGTCATTGTATTTTTGCCATATCATCTTTAAACATAGGTATAGATGTAGGGCTTAGAGGGGGAGAAATCAAGTAAGAGAGATGTTAAATCCAAATAAAATAGCCCTATTAAAATAGGGCTATTGTGGAACACGGAAAATATTGAGCTAAATTAGTCCTGCTTAGCTTTCGCATTGGACTTTTTCTTTTTTACTTTCTTCTTGGCTTTTTCTTTGCTTTCAGGCTTGGTTGAAGCTTTTTTAGCAGGCTTTTTGGTATAAGAACTTGGTTTGCTCTTATCCTTTTTCTTGCGTACAGGCTTCTCACCATCTTCACTGATTTGAGAAGTTGCGGATGGTTTACTAAAAACCTCTTCAGTAGCTAGAGCTTTGGTAGATGTGGTGCGGGGGGCTTTATGGCGAATCACACGCCCCAAATGCGTCAACTGTTGAACCAATTTGAAGTCAATTTTACGTTCTTCCAGATTGACGCCTGCAACCTGAATCTTGACTTCATCGCCGAGACTAAATGACTGTCCACGATTCTGACCAATCAAACTTTGGCTGGCTTGATCATATAAGAAATAATCTTCACCCAGTTGGCTGACATGAATCATACCATCCACATATAAATCTTTGAGTGTAACGAATAGACCAAACTCAGTCACCGCACTAATAATACCAACAAACTCATCGCCTAAATGCTGTTGCATATAATGGCATTTCAACCATGTGGTGACGCTACGTGAAGCTTCATCGGCACGACGTTCAGTTTGTGAAAAATGCTCGCCAGCTTCATCTAAAGCGGCACCAGACAATGGATAAGCTTTCTTATCGAGATAGGCTTTAATTGCGCGGTGTAACAATAAATCTGGGTAACGACGAATTGGTGAGGTGAAATGCGTATAAGCTTCATAAGCAAGACCATAATGTCCTGCATTATTCGCACCATAATAGGCTTGCATCATTGAGCGTAACAACACCGCATGAATACTTGGTGCATCTAAACGATCTTTGGTTGCTTCAATGACTCGTTGATAATCGGCTTGTGTTGGTTGCTCTGGGAATGGCAAACCGAGTAATTTGACGAAATCACGGACTTTTTGAATACGTGAGAATTCTGGCGCTTCATGTACACGATACAACATCGGAATATCATGTTCTAATGAGTATTCAGCTGCGGCAACGTTCGCCAATAACATACATTCTTCAATCAGTTTATGCGCATCATTACGAGTACGTGGCAAGATTTCCTTGATTCCACCTAACTCATCAAAGGTCATATAGGTTTCAATGGTTTCAAATTCCATCGCATGACGTTTGGCACGTAGTTCTTTTAGTGTCTGATAAAGCTGGAATAGGGTATTTAACGATTTATGAACGCTTTTATCTTGCGGAATGGCATCGGTTGCACCGTCAAAATAAGCAGCCACCTGATTATAGGTCAAACGTGCTTTGGAATGCATCACCGCAGGGTAGAACTCATAACCTGTGACTTTACCTGCACGTGACAGTTTTAAATCGCAGACCATACACAGACGGTCAACATGCGGATTGAGAGAACACAATCCATTTGACAATGCTTCTGGCAACATTGGCAAAACAAAGTGTGGGAAATAAACCGATGTACCACGTTCTTCAGCTTCTTCATTTAAAGGTGAGTCTAAACGGACATAATGGCTCACGTCTGCAATTGCCACGACAACACGGTAACCACCGCCTGCACGCTTCTCTGCATACACGGCATCGTCAAAGTCACGTGCATCTTCACCATCAATCGTGACGAGTGGTAAATCGCGTAAATCAACACGACCTTTGCGATCTTGTTCTGAAGGTTCTTTAAAACTTTCAGCTTCTTTAATGACGGCCTCTGGAAATTCATAAGGCAAACCAAATTCTAAAATGGTTTGTGGAATAATAATTTCAGTGTCAGCTTTGTCCGCCATCGACTGTACAACATGACCTGTCGCTAATTCTTCACGAGTCGGGTAATCATCAATCGCAACTCGTAGCATATCGCCAACTTTGGCATTGGCATGTTCAATCAATTCTTTTTCTAAGGTAATTGGTTGGTGCTGATTTGGATTGCTTGGCTGAATAAAGTATTCACCTTCATGTTCAGCGACTTTACCAATAATTTGTTTGACACGACGTTGGACGACTTCGGTAATAAACCCCCAAGCTTTACCTTTACGGTCAACAGAAGTTTGGCGTACTTTAACGCGATCACCATTAAAGACTAGACGTAATTCACGTTCAGGTAATAGTACATCATCCTGACCTGCGATATTGGCCGTACCTAGACCTTTACTATTGATATAGACCGTTGCTTCATGGCTTGGTAAATCGGTTGCAGGTTGGTATTTAAAACCATCTTTCATTAACTGACCGTCACGAACCATTGCACTTAAGCGATGGTTCAAGGCATCAATACTTTTTTGATCTGGGATATTAAAGTGGTCAACCAGCTCTGCATGAGACTGTGCAGTTTTTAATTGTTCTAATGTACTTAGAATAAGAGTTCGGCTAGGAATAGGATTATCGTAACGTTGCGCTTCTGCTTTTGCTTCGGGATCAACCCAATTTGTAGTCATATCGTTTCATTTCACATCTGGCAGATCGGTTTAGCATAAGTCATTCAAACTCTAACTGCACGTCAAAGATTGCAAGATTCTGTTTATTGTGCCGATCTAAATAAAGGAGAGAACACTATATTAACAAGCGTAGCGCTAAAAATGACGAAAAAATATAAGAATTGATTAAAAAGTATTTGATTGAACTGAAAAAGAAGAAAAAAACAGGAACATCCCTTGTGTAATACGGTTTTAGTTTGTATTATTGCGCTCGTGTTACGGTGAGATGGGTGAGTGGCTGAAACCACATCCCTGCTAAGGATGCATACGGGTAACTGTATCGAGGGTTCGAATCCCTCTCTCACCGCCACTTTACTTAAAGCGCTCATAGCTCAGCTGGATAGAGCACTTGGCTACGAACTAAGGGGTCGGGAGTTCGAATCTCTCTGAGCGCACCAACTTAAATAAATTAACCGCTTAATTGCGGTTTTTTTTGTGCCTTATGCCTTTGCCTTAATTTTCTGTACAAACACTGCATTACCGCCAACTGCTGGCAATACGTCATGATATGGCAGGCTTCGCATTGCCCTGAGTAAAAAAGGTGCTTTTTCATCAATTTTCATGCTGGTGGTCATTTTCAATAAAGCACCCTGATTAAGCTCGGTAAATCCCATCTGGCCTTTAATAAAACGCAAGTCACCACCATTGGCATAAAAATTATTTTCGCTGGCATTTGGATAATTAAAATGCAGTTTAAAGGCAAATGGAATATTAATGACACCTAAGCCCACATTGACCTGAATATCTGCATCCTGTCCCTGATTCTGAATAGGGGTGGTCACCACCTTTTTGATTTGCCGAGGGAATAAATCCTTATAGGCCAATGGAGTGAGCCATTTCTGTAGCTGTTGTGGTGTCTGTTTATAAAACTGATAGGTGGTGGAAAACCGCATGGCTTCACGTCCATGCGTGTACATGATGCTGGTCGGGGCATGCAGAAAGCTAACGGGTTGCTGTGATGTCTGGCTGAGCTGGGCGATTTTTGTGAGCTGGGTTGCATTGAGTTGAGGGCTTGGCATTTGCCCGCCATCAAGTGGGGCAGTGTTTTTTCCAATAAAACGGGTTCTTAAAGCCTCTAAAACAAAGGCGTTGCTAGTGCTGGGAACTCCAAACTTGACCTCAGGAATTGCGTTTAAAATTTTCTTTAAAATAAATCCTTTCGGTTGGTTGAGGTCACCCCACTGGGTTAGTGTCACCAGGGTCCGATGCTCATCCAGTGCAAACCATTCCAGTTTTCCGACCCCATAGGGAATGGGAGCGTCAATGACCAGACTGGCGATGCTGTTCGGCTTGATCTGGTGTTGCAGCGTGACGTCCTCATTGAAATTGAGTACAGGAATTGGTGTTGGAATTGAGACCTTGTATTTCACCTGTACGATATTGCCCGACTGTTCAATGGTCTTGGCTGATTTTAGGGTTGGAAACAGTCCCACATAATGACTAAAGTCTGTCAGCGTTTTCGCCACCTGTTGTGTATTGGCAGGGACGATGATGGCAGCGGAAGTAAAGCTGACAGTGGGTTGAGGATTGCTTTTCAGGGTGGGTACTGAAGTTTTTACCGCAGGGTGACCATAAATAAAAATAGTGTCCTGAGTATAACTGGCCAAGAGCTGTGGATTGTTCTGAAAAGGCTGCAAGGCACTTGGGATATTGTCTGTCCATGTAATGATTTGAGTAAAACCAATTTGACTTATCCCGAATAAAATACCTGTACATAGCAGGCGGGTAAAATAAGACATAACATTCCTTTGATTTTTTATACGTGACTGAGCTGGAAATTCAGCATTTCAATCTTGATCAATGCCAGTAAATTGGAAAATAGTTATAAATTTTTTTGTGTGTAAAGAATAGCCATATTGTGTAAAACAACGTCTTAGCCACTAAACTGGTATAATATTTACGCCCATCCATGATGAAACAAATTGAAGTCGAGCATGTCTGAACAACGTCCAGCGCTATCCCTGCGTTATTACCTGAATTTAGAAGAATCCCAGGATGGTTTTGCTTTAGTGACCTTTGGTAAAAAGACCTTTACCCGTTTTTTAACCCCACTGATTAGTATCGCCATTATTGTATGGGGTATTTATCTTGGTTTTTCGGGTGTGGGGCGTTACTACGTTGCATTGGGGGCCTTTTTCCTGATCATGCAGGGGCTGATGCGCTATTGGTTGCTGCCGATGTTGTTTAAACGACAGTTTGTCCGTTATCAGTTTGGCAAGAGTGAACAGGGCATTGACCTGTATCAGGATCATTTTGAGCTTTATGCCACAGGTAAAAAGCAAAGTGCGCAATATGCCGAGGTGCAGTCTTTCGCCATTGGTAAACTGACCTATATGCTGGAACTGAAAAACCATACCGTGGTGATTGTGCCAAAACGGGCGTTTACGGATTCAGCAGCGCAAAGTAAATTTGAAAATAGCTTTAAAAAATAAATAATCTTGCTAATAAATAAGGAAATGCCATGAGCACCTCTCCATCAAAAATTGTGTGTGTCGGTCGGAACTATGCTGAGCATGCAAAAGAGCTTGGCAATGTGATTCCAGATCGCCCGATTTTATTTATGAAACCTGCAAGTAGTTTGGCGACTCTAGCGCAAGGCATTACATGGAACAAGGCCTTGGGTGAATGTCACTATGAATGTGAAATCTGCCTGCAAATTGCACATCCCCTGTCTGGCGAAACAGATCGGGAAAAAGTACTGGAGGCGGTGGGAGCACTGACACTGGGACTGGATTTAACCCTGCGTGATTTACAGGGTGAGCTAAAAGCCAAGGGGCATCCGTGGGAACGTGCCAAAGCATTCGATGGCGCATGTATTCTGGGGGAGTGGATTGAAACCGATGAGATTGGTGACCTACAGGAACTTGAACTGATCTTGACCATCAATGGTGCCGAACGCCAGCATGGTTTCACCAAAGATATGATATTTGATATTGCCGATTTACTGATTGATATTAATCAGGCATTTAGCCTACAGACAGGTGATGTGATCATGACGGGAACACCAGCGGGTGTAGGTGCTTTACAGCCAAATGATCAACTCACCCTAAAACTGATTACCCAGTCTGGGGAATACGACTGGAATACTTTTGTCCGACCATAATCATGCATTTACAACATGCTGCGGGTTAAGTCTGAAAGTAGCCAATGACTCGCCTGTTAAAGTCATTGGCTATGCAGATTTATTTCGGTTCTGTCGACATCTCAAAGATGGTTGAAAGAGGAATAGACAGTTTAGCCGCCAAATAGTCGTTGCTTTCAATCAGGGCTGGGCCAAGTCGCTCCATCCATTCATCATTCTGATGCACATTGAATACATCAGGGCGTAGAGGTAAAGGATAAGGAAGAGCGGTAAAGAAACTCCAGAAATCAACCTGCGCCAAATTCCGTACCAATACATATTCATCCTTATCTGTGCGCTTGATGAGATTTTGATTTTCAAGTTGCAGGATATAGGCAGGTAAACGCCCCAATTCACCACGACCAATAATATCCAGTAGTTCCGTTTCACTGACACTTTCACCGATTTGCTGTTTTTTATAAAACAGCTCCAGCATGTCGAGTAACATCAAAATTGGATGGCGCTTTTGCTCCTTGCCTAAATTAAATGCAGTGAGGGCATAGCTGACTTCCACACCCAGTAAAATGATGTTCCAGGACAAATAGATCCAGAGCAGGAAAATGGGAACGGCAGCGAATGCACCATAGACAATTTCATAGCTAGTGAAGTTGCTCATGATCCAGCCAAATAAACGTTTCAGGGTTTCAAAAACCGTTGCACTAAAACAGGCGGCAATCACTGCTGAAAAGATCGGGACAGTGCGGTTTGGAATGGTCCAATATAAAATGAAAAAGCCAGCAATCGTAAGTAGAAATGAAATCAACCATAAGATTAATGAACCATTGAGTTGATAGCCTGCAAAGTTGTTGCTGAGAATGTTCATTGAGGCGACAGTTGAGGAAAGTACAAACGCACTGCCTAAAATGATCGGGCCCAGTGAAATAATGGTCCAGTAACGCATAAAGCCAATCAGGCCTGTACGGGTTTCCTTGACCCGCCAGATACGATTGAAAACGGTTTCAATCGAAGACAGCATCAGTACGGTGGTGACAAAAAGAAATAACACCCCAATCACGGTGAGGTTACTGGATTTTTCGGTAAATGCGTTCAGTGCCTTGTCAAAGGCAATGGTGCTTTTAGGCAAAAAGTTGCTGTAGATCAGTTGTTGCAGTTGTTGTCGGGCAGGTTCCAGTGCCTTGATGGAGGAAATGATAACCAGAAAAACGGTCAGCATAGGGACAACGGCAAACAGGGTGGTATAGGTGAGGGAACCCGCCTGGTCCTGACAGCGATCGGCCTTGAAACGCCGTAACACAAATACAATAAATTGAAACCATGTTTTTTCTAAAAAAGGCAGTTTGTTTCGATATCGTTCGAAGATCATGGGTTCATCCTATTGTTTTAATCAAAATCCTATGCGTTTCACAGAACTTATTACCGCTAAAAATATAAAAAATATCGTATAGTGTTCTTTTTAACAAAATTATTGAAAGTAATGCAACCTTACGTCCTTGTTCTTTATTACAGTAAATATGGTTCAACCAGACAGATGGCACACCTGATTGCAGATGGAATTGAGGCTGCGGGTGTCACTGCCCGTATTCGTACCGTTCCAAATCTGGCCACTGTGGTGACTGAGGCTGAGCCGAGTATTCCTGCTGAGGGAGACATTTATTGTACCCTGGATGATCTCACCCATTGTTCAGGTTTGGCGCTTGGTTCACCAACACGTTTTGGCAACATGGCCAGTGAAATGAAATATTTCTGGGATCAAACCACCAGTTTGTGGCTGAATGGCGCATTGCACAATAAACCTGCCTGTGTGTTTACCTCTTCAGGTTCAATGCATGGTGGGCAGGAAAGCACCTTGTTGACCATGTTACCGCCATTATTCCATCATGGCATGATGATACTGGGCTTACCCAATTCAATCCCTGCATTATCCAATACCAAAACAGGCGGCACCCCCTATGGTGCAAGTCATGTCAGCGGTCCACGCCACGATCAAGGTTTAAGCCAAGATGAAAAAACATTATGTGAGGCGCAAGGTAAGCGTTTAGGCGAAGTGGTCAAGGCGTTGGCTGCAAAGTGATAAAATAAAAGCCATAGCAGAATAGTTTTCCGCTATGGCTTTTATTTTTATATCTCTACTAATACGGTGTCTATTTCTTGCATGATCCGATTTGTTTCGGTCAACGCAACAATGATTTTTTGATAATGCAAAATATCTTCAAAATCTAAAGCCCGATCTTTACGGTCTTTGAGCCATTTTTGAGCAGGTTGATAACCGCCAATATAAAAAGTCCATGCCACTTCAGGCACATTGGCAAAGTATTGCGTGTCGTTAATATAAACATGTCCATCTTTATAGATTGGTTTTTCGACGATATTGCCGCCGTCTTCTGGATATTGAGTAATGTATTGCTCAACGGTTGGACTTTCGAGCAAGTGAATGCGCCGTAGTTCGCCACCGAGTTTGACCAATTCAATAAAGGTTTTGGTGTTAGTTGGATATGGCACACGTGGAAAGTCGATTTTTAGAAATTCTTTGTAGGTTTCTCGATACTTTGGCGAGTGTAAAACTGCATAGATATAGTCCAGTAGGTCTATTGGCGCAAATGTACCGTGAATGTCTTCTTTTTCATCGGTAAAGCTTAAGCCGATCTTGGATGCGATCTGTTCGACAATGTCTTGATTTAAATTAGGCGTGCGGATCGCTTGCTTGTCTAAAGTATTTTGGGTGGTGTCATTATAAAGATAGAGAGGAAAAATATAATTGTTATCCAGCGATGAGCTAATGCTTTTGTCGGTAATATTTTGTGTAATGAAATAACAGCTTGCATCATTTCTCCTACTTCGTGTAGAGCTGATTGCTAAATTTTCATGAATCATATGTCTCATGGTGTCATTTCTAGGACGTCCCATAAATCCACTAGAAAATCCAGTATATGCTGAAAATCTAATATCAAAAGGACGATATGAAATTTTTATGATTTCAGGTTTATTGTTTTGTATATCTATTTTCGCATTCTCATATGACCAGCCTTTTGAGTTTGGTCTTTGATATTTTTTTAATAGGTCTTGAGAGCTTAATTCTTGAAAATCTGAAAGAATATTTTTAACAGATGTTTTATTAAAAGATATAGCGATGTCGTCACATTTTGATTCAATACCTGTGCTAAAAATCTTGAAAAACTCCGCAACACTAAACCATTTTGAGTAATGATTGATAAGTTCTAGATCTTTTTTTACGAAAAAGTAATTTGGTGCATCTAGGTGTATGTTTTGCCAAGATATTTGGTTTATAGAAAATTGATTTAAGCTTTCATATTTGAATTGTCTTCTACCAAACAAATCGTGATGGAGAACTTTAGCAAGTTCATCTTTTTTCTTTTTACCTGTTTTAATAAAGATGTTGATCGATACGCCTTGCATGATGTCAAAGACATTTTCATCTTTATGACCATCAGGTGTGGTTTCTTTTTTCTTAGTATTTCCATGTAAATCAATGATATAAATTTTATCGAAACTTTTAAGTAATTCGTGACGCATTTGACGGTGCGTAATGCCATCAATAAAACTATTGTTTGAAATGTAGGCTAAAATGCCTTCTCCATTTTTATCTATAAAATGTTGTCCGTAGCGGATAAATTTAATGTAATCATCATCAAGGTTAATTTTCCTCTCATTTAAGTTCTTTTTATAGTCAGCAATGAGGCTTTGGATCCAATCACTTTTATTGCTACTACTAACACTATACGGTGGATTACCAATCACACACATGACAGGTGTATCACGTTTTATGTGGTTGGCTTCATTGGCTTCGCTACTTAACCAATTGGCAAACAGTGTGCCTGTATCGGGGTGACTTTCTTCTAAACTGTTGGTTAAATACACTCGTAAGCGTTGCGCTTGCTTGGGTTTATAACCTGTATCGGTTAGCAACAAATCAAGTTGCAAATGCGCCATTGCATAACTTGCCATGAGCAACTCAAAACCATTTAAACGTGGTAATAAATGGCTTTCGACATAGTTACTCCAAATGCCTTGCTGCCCTGCAAATTTTTGATGAATATGTTTCACCACTTCGGCAAGAAACGTCCCTGTACCTGTGGCAGGGTCAAGAATTTGCACTTTATGCACTTCTTTGGTTTCGGTAATACGCTTGCCTTTGGCTTTACCTTTGGTAATGGCTGTACCTGTTGCTTCTACTTCAATCGTGGTTTTACTGGTATCGGCTAAACCTTGCGCTAAACCAAATTCGGTTTTTAAAATATCATCTACGGCACGCACAATAAAATTGACCACTGGGGCAGGGGTGTACCAAACGCCACGAGCTTTACGCAATTTGGGGTCATATTCACTCAAGAAAGTTTCGTAAAAGTGAATAATCGGGTCTTCCATTTTGGTGGAACGCCCATAATTTTTAAGGATTTCATGTACATTACAATGTAGAAAAACATCAACCAAGCTATCGACAATCCATTTAATACGGTCATCAATATCAGGGCCCGCAATATAGCCAAATAGTTTGCGTAAAAATGGATTGGTTTTAGGAATCAGTTCCGCCGCTTCCTGTCGGCTAAAAGTCGGTAAGGTCGGGTCATGTAAACGTGCGGCAAACATACCGTAAGCAATAGTTTGAGCATATACATCAGCAAAACCTTTCGGGGTAATGTCATGTATCAGGATTTGTTTAAAGGCTTGTTTTTGGTCTTTTAATGTACTGTCCTCAAAGCTATCTTCATCACTGGTTAAGGCTTTTTCAATCACATCAGAAAGTAGACGCGCTTTTGCTGCCATCATTTCTGCAAGTTTTTTAGGACTTTTAATGGTTTGTCCAATATGGGTACAAAAATTCTTGATGAGATTTTCAAAGACAGTAAAGTTCTCAGGAAGCGCTCGGATATGATTGCCAGTCACCTCAGCAATGGCGATTTTAGTGATAAATACGCCATCCTGATAAATATGAAAATTGAGATAGTCCGTAAAAATAAGATTGTTTAATGATGCTTTGTAACGATCAAATTGTTCTTTATTTCCTGTCTTTTTCAATCCGTCTAAGTCTTTATCACCGATATCTTTTGCTTCAATAAAGCCAATGGGAATATTTTTCTTTGTCAAAATATAGTCAGGTGCGCCACAAGATTGCCTTTTAGGTTCATTGGTCGCAGTAATATCTGGGACTATCGATTCAATCAGTTGGGCAAGATCGCCACGAAAGGTATGTTCTGTCGCATTGCCAAGTCGATAACGATGATTAATACGGTCTATATAGGTTGAAATAAAGTGACTCATATTGTTGTCTCATATTTGTTTAAGCTAACAATATAATTTATATAATAAAAAATCCATAAAAATGGGGGCATCAGCTCCCATCATTTTTATTTGGTTACTTGCCAGTCATAGATTTTTCTACGGTAGGCATACCACATCATCCATAGCCCAATAATAATCATTGGGAAGCTTAGGATTTGCCCTTTGGTCATCCAGCCAAACAGGATAAAGCCCTGATCTGCATCGGGTTGGCGGAAGAATTCCATAAAGAAGCGTGCCACACCATAGCCCATCAGGAATAAAGCTGAAACTGCCATACGTGGACGGGGCTTTGAGCTAAACCACCACAGCACGATAAACAGGATGAGACCCTCACACAGTGCCTGATAAATCTGTGACGGGTGACGAACCAAGCCCAGTGGGTCTGTTGGGAAAATCATCCCGAATGGATAGCTTGGATCTTGTACTGGGCGACCATACAGTTCTCCCCCAATAAAGTTACCAAAGCGCCCAAACATCAAGCCTGTTGGTACACAGGGTGCGATAAAGTCCAAGGTTTGGAACCAGGTTTTTTGGTATTTTTTACACCAAAATAACATCGCAATCATGACACCGAGGAAGCCGCCGTGGAAGCTCATGCCACCAGTCCAGACTTGAAATAACCACAGTGGATTTTCTAAGAATTTACCAAATTCGTAGAACAACACATAACCAACACGTCCGCCAAGCACAACGCCCAATGCACCGTAGAAGACCAGATCTGACACCATGTCGGCTGTCCAGCCATCACGTTGTTTAGCGCGATACGATGCTAAGCCCCATGCACAGAGAAAAGCCAACAGATACATGAGTCCGTACCAGTGCACTTTGACTGGTCCTAAGCTCAGTGCAACTGGATCAATATTTGGATAGGTCAGCATCGCTGCTCCTCAATTTTATATTTTGAGCAGATTGTAGCGGAATGATGTGAAAAATGTTGTACATTCAATGTGAAAGATCAAGGTTCCAAAAGGCGGGAGAAAAGGATTTATGTGTATTGTCGCTTTTGCATGGCAGGTACTGGATGAGATGCCCCTATGTTTAATTTCAAATCGTGATGAGTTTTACCATCGACCAAGTTCTGCCTTGCATGTATGGGAAAATAGCAGCATTGTCGCAGGACAGGATTTACAGTCAGGCGGGACATGGATGGGGGTGACGGCTTCTGGTCGCTGGGCGATTGTGACCAATTTTCGCAATGGTCGGGAGCAGAAGGCTTATACCACTTCTCGTGGGTACTTGATTCAATCCTTTTTAGAAAGTGACTTGGCGCCGATTCGGTTTGCCCAGCAGCTGGAGCAACAGCAGCAGGACTATGCGGGCTTTAACTTATTTGTGGGTGATCGAACACAAGCGGTATATATGAGTAACCGTGGTGAAGCGCCGCAAGTGCTCGCCAATGGCGTGTATGTGGTATCCAATGGCCTCATGTCTGAAGATTGGGAGAAAACCCGACATTTGCGTCAGCGTTTTACCCAAGAATTTTTACCGATGTTGCAGCAAACACAAATGACTGAATCCGCAATCGACGCCGCCGCTTGGGATATTTTGGAGGATGAGCGAAAGGTGATTTCAGATTTGTTACCCGATACGGGAATCAATACAGAAATGGAAGAATTATTGTCCTCTACTTTCATTCAGAGTCCAGTGTATGGAACACGCTGTTCAAATTTTTTAAGACTTAGCCCGACACAGTGGCATTGGCTGGAAAAATCCCAGCAAGGGCCGTCACGAGGTGCAATTGTTGATCTTCAGTTAAAATTAGTGCCTTAAAATGATATGTTATAACATAATTTCAATATAAAACAACAAGATGAAATAATACTGTCATCAAGGTGACATAAAAGGTTCACCCAGCATTGTTAAGGTGTAGCCAATCGAGTTACGTCCAAACAAATAGATCTGGGGATATTTTATGTTCTTATCAAAGATGAGCTTTTCCAAAAAGCTCTTGGCGGTCAGTTTAATGGCAGTTCTGTCAGCTGGCATGACTGCGTGTAACGACAGTGATAAAAACGACAAAACGGAAGTACCTACAACACCAAAAGCTAAAAATGTGATTTTCTTTTTGGGTGATGGTATGGGGATTACCACTTTAACGGCATCACGAATTTATTCTGTTGGGGAAGATGGTGATCTGACCATTGATACACTGCCAGAAACTGCTTTTGTACGCACTTTTTCGGAAGATGGTCAGGTGACCGATAGCGCGCCGTCTATGGCGGCTTATATGACTGGCGTGAAAATGAAAAATGAAGTCATTTCCATGCAGTCAGGAACGATTGCATCTGCACCAAAAGCAGATGGAACCAGTACCTGTGATGATGTTAGCGATAATAAAGGTAAAAAACCTGTTGAAACCTTACTTGAACTTGCCAAAGCTCAGGGGATGGGCACAGGGGTAGTAACTACCACGCGTATTACCCATGCAACGCCAGCCACAACCTATGCTCATGTTTGCCATCGTGATGCAGAGAATGATATTGCTGCACAGCTTGTTCCTGCAGGTAAAGGGACAGGATGGGGCGCTTATAACAGCAAGCTTAAAGATGGTGTAGATGTAGTGTTAGGTGGTGGTTTACGTCAGTTTAAACCGACGACTGTTGCAGGCGGTAAACGTGCTGACGGCCGAGACCTAGTAAAAGAAATGCAAGATCAAGGTTATAACTTTGTTTCAAGTGGTACTGACCTTGCAAAAATTGATCCAAGCAAAACTAAAAAATTATTGGGTCTCTTTAATGCCAGCCATATGAATTATGACTTGGATCGTACCAATAAGAAGATTGATGAACCTAGCTTAGCGGATATGACCACCAAAGCGATTGATGTCCTACAGGCAAAAAACAAAAGTTTCTTCTTGATGGTTGAGGGTGGCCGTATTGACCATGCTTTGCATGACACCAATGCAAAACGTGCGTTGCAGGATACGGTTGCTTTTGACAATGCGATTAAGGCAGCGATTGATAAAATTAAACTGACTGATCCAGAGCTAAAAAATACCTTGATCGTGGTGACTGCTGACCATGACCATACCATGGTCTTGAATGGTTATGCGAAGCGTACAGGTAAATATGTGAAAGGTGCTGAGACCAGTGTCTTGGGCCTAGTGAAGAACTATAACAAAGCGGGATTCTCAACCGATGTCAACGGCAATCCATATCCAATTATTGGCTTTGGTACAGGTAAAAAACGTTTAGATAATGACCGTATTGAAGCCCGTGGTGTTTTAGCTGATAACGATAGTTGTAATCCAGCAGCAGGCCCAGCAGGTAAATATACCGATAGCCGTGGGACGGATATTGATAAAGATGGTTGGTGTACGGGTACAGCTTCAGATGATTTCCAGCAAGAAGCAGTGGTGCAGACTGGTTTCGCTGATAGTGAAACGCATGGCGGTACTGATGTGTTCCTCGGCGCGATTGGTGTGGGGTCAGACAACTTCCACGGCAGTCTGGAAAATATCGAAGTATTTAATTTAGTTCGCAAAGCCATTGGCCTAGATAAATAACAACAGACTGGAGAATGATGATGTTAAAACAATTTAAATTAGGTCAGTTGGGTATGAAAGCATCTGCTTTAACTGTTGCACTCTTGGCTGCAAGTACAGGTGTACAGGCGGCGGGCGAAGCTAAAAATATCATTTTCTTTTTAGGTGATGGTATGGGGCCAACTACGGTCACGGCAAGCCGTATTTATGGCTATGGTGAATCTGGCAAATTAACCATGGACACCTTGCGCCGTACCGTACGCATCAAGACTTATTCAGAAGATGGTCAAACCACTGATAGTGCGCCGTCAATGGCAGCCTATATGACAGGGGAAAAAACCCGTAATGATGTGATTGGCATGACACCGGGAACGATCGCTGTTGAGCCAAGTTCAGGTACGGCACCTGATGGAACGAAAGTGTCGAATGCTGTGAATAACTGCCCAACGCCTGGCTCGAGTGTAGCAGCAGGCAGTCCTGCTGATACGATTCTTGAATTGGCCAAAGCCAATGGCAAAAAGGTGGGGGCGATTACCACGACAGAATTAACCCACGCAACCCCAGCTGCAACTTTTGCTCATGTGTGTAATCGTAATGCGCAATATGAGATTGCGCGTCAAGTGATTCCTGGTGGTGCAGGTTATAACCCTAAACTGCTCGATGGCGTAGATGTGCTCATGGGTGGTGGTCGTAACCACTTCACTCCATATAATGCGACTGACAATAAACGAGGACGTATTGATGGACGTAATTTGCTGGATGAGCTAAAAGCGAAGAATTATACCGTCGGTGCGACAAAAGCAGAAATGGATGCTGCGCCACTGAATAAAAAATATATCGGTCTTTATTCGGCAACCTCTCATCTGGAATATGACTTGGATCGTCCTAGAACGGCACCGAATCAACCAAGTTTGGCTGAAATGACCGCAAAATCGATTGATTTATTACAGGCACAAGATACTGCTGGTAAAGGCTTCTTCTTGATGGTTGAAGGCGGACGTATTGACCATGCATTACATGGAACCAATGCCAAACGTGCTTTACAAGATACCATTGCCTTTGATAATGCGATCAAGACCGCACTGGATAAAATCAAGAAAACTGATCCTGAGTTAAAAAATACCTTAATCGTCGTCACGGCTGACCATGACCATACCATGACGTTTAATGGTTATACCGCACGTACTGGCAAAACCACGGCGACGAATCCAGGTATTTTAGGCTTAAGCTATAGTTATCAAGAGGCGAAAGCATCAGATACGCGTACCCGTGTATTAGAGGATGGCAAGAAACATGCCCCTAACTTTGATGCGAAAGGCAAGACCTCAACCACTTTAGTGTTTGGTAATGGTGGTGGGCCACGTCCAACGTCACGCATCGATATTACTGACAATGAGGCAGCAGCCGATGATTATTTACAAGAGGTTGGGGTAAAACTTGGTAGTCCTGGCTCTGAAACACATGGTGGTGGAGATGTCTTATTGTTTGCTGAAGGCGCAGGTTCACAAGTCTTTAAAGGGACGAGAGAAAATGCATGGGTGTTTAGCAAATTAAAAGAAGCATTTGGCTTTAAATAAACCTTTTATTGAAGTTTTTCATCATATTGCAAGAAACCTCAGTCACTATGACTGAGGTTTTTTTATGTAGGAAATAACATGCGTCTTGTGATTAGTTCGGTCTTACTCTGCTTGGGGATGACTTCTTTGCATGCTGCACCCTTATTAAGTGCCAGTATTATGCGCGAGACTCAAACCATTGGGAATGATGGTGTGACACGTACCAGTGTGTTTCAGGAGCGTATGTATCGTAATACACAGAATATCTGGATTGAGCGTGTATTGCCTAAACATCATCAACATGGTCAGGAGAAAGGTGGGCATAAACATTTAGATTTGGCTGAAGCAGCGCAGCATTATTTTATTGATCATAAAAAACAGCCAAAACTCAATTTAGTGTTGATGGAAGATAAAACAGTTGTGCATTTACAGGATGCCGATGTTGATATGTTAGGCTTAAGTAATTGCTGGTCATGTGTTTATTCATTAATCGACCCTAAAAGTCTAAAAGCAATGACAGTGAAGAAAAAGGATGCAAACACTACATGGTATGAGACTCAGAATAAGAAAAATAAAATGAGTATTGAGTGGGATAACCGCAATAGCATTGCCAAACGTGTTGAAGTTCGTAGTCTGGATGGTTTGCGTTACGACATCCTAAAAGCCAATATTCAACAGGTGAATATTGCCGAACCTTGGAAAACATATAGTAAGTTTACAACGAAGGACTATTCCGATTTTGGGGATTAACTGAACTAAAATTGCGTGCTTGGATTTAGCCCCTTCTTAAAGGGGCTTTATCATAATAAGACTCATTAAAAGGGTCAGCGGGGTGATCACTGCGATCCAGAACCTTTTAATAGCCTCAGTTCAACAGGTTGACCCTTCTGGCACTTAAGTCTGTTGAATGATCATCATCTTGATGGATTCCTTCAAGTAAACAAAAGCCGACATGATGTCGGCTTTTGTATTTTCAATGCTTGCTTATTTCGTTGTGGTAGCTTTCTTTTCTACTGAAGGTGCAATTGGATCTGCAGTAATATAACCCACCGCAGCAGCAAAACGGTCTTTGTAGTTTGCACGGACTAAAGGATCAAGTGTCGTTTTTACTTTATCGTGTAATGGAGATTCCCAGTCACCCGGGTGCTGGAAGTTGCTCATGATATAAGTCCAACCATTCACCGCATCTACAGCATGCAAACCTGTTGATTCAGCACCAGCAGGGGTGGATAAAATACGGCTTAATTGTTTGGTATCGACATTATAAGCCCATAAGAAGTTATTGATGTGCATGCCACTATCTTCACCAATGAAGAGGGTACGTAAATTTTCAGAGAACTTGATGTTATCTGGGTTTGCAATTTTATCTGCATTGGCAAGGTTACCTAGGGCATCAGCAGTAGCAAGGTCTTCACCAACCAAAGCCGCAGGAGCTTCCATGTGTATCGATACCCATTCACTATTAATCAACTGGTTTTTTTGATCAACTTGGCTACCTTTTAAGGTGTGAGCATACACGGCACCTGCTTTCGGGCCTTGGACTTGGATATCAGTGGTTTTGTCAATCATAGAAGACTGAACATAAGACATTGCAGAATAAGCAATTTTATCCTTAATGTTGACCGTTGTACCTTCCATTTTGGTGAATCCCATACTTGCACCGACCAAAGCTGCGTAGCGATGGGTTTCAAGGAATGCAGCCTCACGCTCTTTACCTGCAACTAATTTCACCCAGTTATCTTTGCCACTGAAGCGAATCTTGGTATAGCTTGCATCTTTAGGATCAGCAGTTTTGACATCCATAAGATCAGAAATTTTATATTGATCAGCCCAGCCTTTTACTTCATCGCTTGTTGCATGACCAAGATTGATCCAGCTGATATCACCCGCACCTGGGCCTACGCCAGATGTTTGTTTCCATTTAGCAACATAGAGTGTGCCTGCAGATAAATCTTTTTCTTTATCTGCAACGAACATAAACAAGCCGCCATTGGTTGCATCATCACCCATTAACGCCGTGCGGTTATCTGGCATGACTTGTACTAGCTCATGTGAAATACGACCTAAACAGTAATGTTTTTTAATTGAACCCGTACCATCGGTATTAACCGTCACTTCTGGTAAATGACCGTAGTGGTAAGGATTGCCTTTATTGCTGTCGCCAAATAGGTTTTTACTGAATACAGGTAGATAGCTTCCTGCAACGTTATTTGCATCAGGCTCGTATTCTTCACTCGAAAGATGTGTTCCCCATGGCGATAAGCTGGCACCACAAGTAATCCATAAGCCATTGACCTTGGAGGTATCCACATTGTGATATTTCACTAAAGATAAATGACCTGTTTTAGGGTCTTGATCCAGAGTTAAAATGGCAATTGGTGAAGGTAAAAGACCATACATAGAACTTAGGCTTTGATCACGAGTGGTATATTCAAATTGCACCACATGGAAAACAGGATTTCCTGCAACACCTAAGGCTTTTTTATCTGCATCGGTAAAATCTTTACCTGTCGCTTGTTTAAAGCTAATCAACGAGCTTCCATCTGGACAGTCTGAAAAGAATTGGCGTTCTTGCCCTGCTTTTGATTTATCGATAATCGGTTGGTTATTGATATCAACATAACCTCCAGCAAGGATTTTACCGCCTTTGCCATCAGTTACCATGTCACCTGTGGTGAAGAAAGGCTTATAAGCAAGGGTGTAATCGGTTTTTGAACCATCATCCCAATTGATACTGAGCGTTGAGGCAACGGTGGTGGTTGCCATTGCAGCAGGGTTGCTTAGATTCGGAGCTGCCATAGGGGTAAATGTTGCATTTTTAAATTTGGCAGCAGGAGGTGTAGGGGTGATAGCAGAGTCATTATTGTCATCATTGCAGCCTGTTAAAACGGCGGCGGTACTCATTGCTCCGAGGGGTAAAAATGGAACGCCTGCGAACCATTTTAAAATATCACGACGACTTGGCTGATGGGTATTGGCTGTCATAGTAAATCCATTTCTTTAATATAGGGTAAATAAATCCTGATAGATTCTATGAAGCAGAGATGACATTTTTTTGACAGTTTTAATGCAGTTTTAAGACAATTTGTTTTTTATAAGTGACTAAAAAATATGAAATTAAAATAAAAAACTCCCTGAAGTTTTTCAGGGAGTTGTAGGCTGTTTTTAGTCGGCTACTTTTCTTTTTTCCAGTATTTTTCCGAACAGTAAACCAAGTTCAAACAGCATCCACATGGGTACCGCCAGCATAATCATGGACAAGGCATCGGGTGGTGTGACAAACATGGCCACAAAGAAGCAGCCCACAATAATGAAGCGGCGTTTTTCCACCAGACTCTGGGTACTCACCACACCAATTAAAATCAGGACAAGGGTAATAATCGGGATTTCAAAGGTGAAACCAAAGACTAAAAACAGCTTTAAGCAGAAGCTTAAATAACTATTGATGTCGGTCATTGGTGCAACAGTTTCAGGGGAGACACTAATAAAGAAATGCAGAATTGCAGGCAGCGTAATAAAATAAGCAAATGCCACACCCAGATAAAACAGCACGATACTGCCTAACAGCAGGGGAATGGCCAGATGGCGTTCCTTTTCATATAGTGCAGGTCTGATAAATGACCAGATCTGATAAATGATGTAGGGCATCGCCAGCATAAAGGCTACAAATAAATTTAGCTTAAAGGGCGCCATAAATGTTGCAGTAACATCGGTTGCAATCATGGTTGATGTTGCGGGTAACTGCTGTCTTAACGGTTCAGAGAGCCACTGATAAGTGGTATTTCTAAATGGCAATAAGCAGAAGAAAAGAAGAATCGTCACCCCAACAATCTTAAACAGATATTGTCGCAGCACAATTAAATGCTGCATCACCGGCATTTGTTGCAGAGATTCTTCAGTACTGGCTGAGGTTGATGGTAATTGGCTCATACGGCAATCTTTAATTCTGTATCAAACTTTGGTGCCGATAAGGGCGACTCAAGCTGATGAGGTAAATGCTTTTGATAGGCAATACTGAAAGGGACAATACGTTGCTCTGAACAATGGCTATAAATCACGGGTGACTGAGTCTTGGTTTCTGCAACTTCTGTCTCTGACGGTGTTTGTGTGCCTTTAAGCGCATCGAGTTGTTGTTGCATCCTGCGTTCGAGCTCAGTAATTTTATCAATTTCTTTTTGCATTTCTTCACGGAACTCAGAAAGGCGGAGTTCGCGGTCAATTTCGTTCTGAATGTTGTTGATAAATTTTTTAATTTTTCCATACCATTTCGCTACGAACCGGGCAGCTTCTGGTAATTTATCCGGGCCAAGCACCAGCAATGCAATCACTGCAAAGCAAAAGATCTCGGTCATTCCCAAATTCAGCATAGTCGTGCTCGCTTAGCCTTTTACTGAGTTTTCAGTATTTTTAACTTGAGCATCAATGGTGCGAGGTTCATTTAAAGGAGCAGCTGTTTCTTCTTCTTTCATTGATTTTTTGAAGTCTTTTACTGCACCACCGACATCTTTACCTAAGTTTTTAAGCTTAGATGTGCCGAAAAGTAAAATTACGACAATTGCAAAAATTAGTACATGCCAAATTGATAAGCCAGCCATTCTTCTATTCCTATAAAACTTTGCTATATCTCAACAGTTGGCCATGACAAAGATGTGACACTTATATTGCAGTTTTAAGACAAAGCAGCTGTTTTCCTGCAAATAGTGCTAGCATAAGCAGCGTATAAATAAGTGATAAAAACTAGATTGACATGACCTTTATCCTCCCAATAGGCGCCTTTGTTTTCGGGCTTTTGATCGCTCAATTCAAAGTCTCAGAACAGACCAAAAAAATCTTATCTGCTTTATTGGCGCGGTTATTTATTCCTGTAGTGATTATTTACAATATGGTGTTCTATCAGGCAGGTAGCTTTGCACTTATTCTATTTAGTTTCATTTCATCGATCTTGCTGTTTTACTTATTTGCCTATTTCTCTAAAGACCGTTTGCAGGCACTTTGTTTTAGTTATAGCAATATTGGTTGGCTTGGTTTTCCATTCGCCATAGCCTTATTTGGCGAGCAAGTCAGTGCAGCGATGATTGCACTGTATATTGGCGGATCTTTATTTGGCAATATTTGGGCAGTGACTGCAGTTTCAAAAGAATCATCAAACGCCTCAGTGATTTTCCAGAAAGTTTTACAATCACCGCCAGTCTTGGCCTTGTTTGCAGCATTGATTTTATGGCTATGTGGTATTCAACGTTTACAGGGGAATCTTGTTCTAGAAGGGCTGTATGATGTTGCCAAATTTGGGATGAGTTTTGCAGGGATGTGTATTTTAGGGATGTGGCTCAGATATACACGGGTGCATCGGGCTGACTTATGGCTAAATACGCGCACACTGATGCTGAAATTATTGTGTGGTCTGGTCATTTGTAGCGTGACTTATTATTGCATTGAGATTCCACAGATTAAATTCTTGATACCTGTGCTGTTCTTTTTATTTTGTCTGCCGCCTGCCGCTAATATTGTTGCTTTGGAAACGCATTACCAAGGTACGGGCATTTCAGCTCGCTATATTGCTGCAGGAACCATCGTAAGCTGTATGGTGATTGTGATCTATGGTCTATTGCTGCATATAAAAAGTGCCCTCATATAGGAGAGCACTTTAGGGTTTTAAACCAAACTGGCTTTAAACAGCTGCATCGCTTGGCCGCGATGACTGATCTTATTTTTCTCAGCTTTGCTGAGTTCAGCACTCGAAACATTGAGTTCTGGTAGCCAAAATAAAGGATCATAACCAAAACCGTTTTCACCACGTGCGGCGGCTAAAATCTCACCTTTCCAAATGCCTTGGAAAATTTGTGGGAGTGGATCTTCTGCATGGGTGACCAATGCCAAGACACAAACAAACATGCCTTCAATGGTTTCGCCTTCTTTACGCAAAGGTGCAAGATCAGCCAACAGTTTTTGGTTATTGGCAGCATCATTGCCATGTTCGCCTGCATAACGTGCTGAGTAAATCCCAGGTGCGCCACCTAAGATCGGGACACATAGTCCAGAATCATCTGCCAGTGCAGGTTTACCTGAAAGTTTAGATGCATGACGTGCTTTGATAATGGCATTTTCAACAAAGCTAAGACCATCTTCAATCGCATCTTCAATATCGAGTTTGCCTTGCGGAATAATCTCGACAGGAAGATTCAGTTGTTGAAACAGATGTTCAAATTCAACAACTTTACCTTTGTTATTGCTTGCAAGGACAAGGCTGCCTTGGTTGAGCCATGCTTGGGTAGACATGCTGAAAATCTCAATATTTTAAATCAGATGAATTGTACTCGATTTGGTGGTCTAAGTCGGTTGTATATCTTTATGATTAAACACCGATAATAGTAAGTCCATCAACATCTTGTTCTAATAGTTTGCTTAAGAAACGTATAAGATCATCCATCATTTTGATCACTTCCACTTTATATTTTGGATATTTTTTCTTAAAAAATTTTGTTTCTTGTTTAAATAAAAGACGAACATTATCGTTATAGCGTAAATATTTTTTAGCTTCTAAGTAAACTTTATATGTATCAAGTTTTGCAATAACTTGCGCTATTTCTCCTGCATCAAGATATGTATTTCCCCAGTGTGACCAAGGCTTTTTATCCCTTAAAAATAAGTGCTCTACTAAAGAAAATGCGATTTCATCAATGACAATTGAATGATCACAATTTGGATTTTGTTGCAAATCATAGGGAATGATCTGCATGTTAAGACCAGCATAAATTCCATCTGAATAGGGTGTAACGGTAAAAGAAAATTTCATGCTAAAGTTTTTTCAAAATCAGTGTGTGGAAATTCCAGAATTTAATTTTTCCGTGAGCATTTGGATGTTCTGTTCTGGTTTCTTGATTCAATAAAATTTCATAATCTTCAATGAACAGTTGTTTAATTTGCTGGCGATTAAATCCTTGCATGGTCTGAGGCTGTTGTAATAACCAAGCATCATTTTGACCTAAAAGTTGTATTAATAAAATCCCGCCTTGCGGCAAGGCATGTTTCATCTTTGCGAGTACATGATCAATTTGGCTAGGGGCGCAAAAGAACAGACTGAATAGGGCAATGATAATACTGGCTGATGGAAACGGATAATTCTCAAAAACATGATTTGAGAAAAAGAATTTAGGATGATTTTTAAATCGATACTGACATGCCCGTTGTGCTGCTTCAGAGGGATCAAAGGCATAAACCCGATAGTCATGTTTGAGTAAGAAGGCTGCTTCATTGCCTGCGCCACATCCACAATCAATGGCAACACGAGGGAGGGTCGCATCAATATACTGGAGTGCATATTCCAAGATCGGACGATGTGATTGATCTTGGGTGAGTTCCGCACATATCTGAGACATGAGTACTAAAAAATGAACAATTTAAGATAAATAGCAGCTTAAGATCTTTTTGTAAAAGTAGAAATTGAACTACATTTAAATCAATTTGGAATAAAACCAATAAAAAACCGACTCTTACAAGTCGGTTTTTTATATTACTCAATAGATCTAAGCAAGATTATTGCGCTTGAATCCATTTATCAGCACGGTCACGTGCAGTACGAATCTGATCTTGAGTCAAGTTAGCAGCCAACGCGGTTTTCTTCCCTTCAGATAGGCTGATGACTTTAGTATCCAGCATGCCATCACGGGTAGATAATTCATACCATTGATAAGCACCAACAAAATTTTTCTTTTGCTCTTCCATCATTGCAAGATTGAAGCTGGCACGGTTATCGCCATTACTCGCAGCTTTCTCGAAATATTTACGCGCCAAAGCTTCATCTTTCTTCGTACCGATGCCATCTGCATACATACGACCGACATTTAACTGTGCAGCAGATAAACCTTGATCTGCTGCTGCCTTGAATAAAGTGAAAGCTTGTTTTTCATCTTTAGCCACTTCTTTACCAAACTGGTAACGTGTTGCTAGATAAAATTGTGCCCCAGCTTGACCAGATTTTGCTGCGCTTTGTAATTCACTGATACCCATCACTGAATATCGCGCTGCCTGTGTTGCAACTGATTGTGGTTGAGCAACATAGTCAGCGTGCGCTTGTATACTGATCAGACCAAATAAAAATGTGCTGATAAATGTCTTTTTCATAGAGCGCTCACTCGATAAATTGCGACTTCACCAAATAGGTTCGGCATATGCTTACTGAGCATACTACCTTGTTGGTCACCATTGACGGCAAGTCGATTAATAATTTTAATCCGATTCTCAGCACATAGGGCTTCAAAGTCACGGAAAGTACATAAATGAATATTCGGAGTGTTATACCACATATAGGGTAAAGCTTCCGAGACAGGCATTTTCCCTTTCAATGCAAGAAAAGAACGAGTCTTCCAATACGCAAAGTTTGGAAAAGTAATAATTGCCTGTTTTCCGACACGCACCATATCACGAAGTAATACATCGGGCGCATCTACAGCTTGCAAAGCTTGTGCCATAACCACAGAGTCAAACGACTGGTCGGCAAAACGGCTTAAACCCAAGTTTAAATCCTGTTGGATAATATTTAACCCTCGACTGATGGCAATTGCAATCTTTTCTTGATCGATTTCTAAGCCGTAAGCACGAATATTGTGCTGTTTGCTCATATGCGCCAGTAATTCACCATCACCACAGCCTAAATCCAGTACGTTGGAATCAGGTTTAATCCATCTTTCAGCCAGTCGTTGATCTATACGCATTAGATATTCTCCAAACGGGTCGATTGCAACTGTTGCGCTCCACCTAAAAAGGCTCTTAATGTTTTCACATAGAGTGGGATAGGGAACAAGAACGAATCATGACCTTGTTCTGCATCAATATCTAAGTAACTGACGGGCTTATGATTATCAATTAGAGCATCAACTAATTCTTGTGAACGACTTGGGCTGAAACGCCAGTCAGTCGTAAATGAAATCACCAAGAATTTGCATTTAGGCTTGCTCATTGCTTTAGTCAAGGAATGTTCATACTCACGAGATGGATCAAAATAATCCAAGGCCTTGGTCATAATCAAGTAAGTATTTGCATCAAAATTGCGACTAAATTGTTCGCCTTGATAACGTAAATAACTTTCAACTTGGAATTCGACATCAAAACCATACATAAATTTGCCAGATTTCAAATCACGACCAAATTTCTGTTTCATGGCTTCTTCAGACAAATACGTAATATGACCGACCATACGCGCCAAAATTAACCCACGTTTTGGATAACTGTCATTTTCCAAGTAACGCCCATGATGGAAATCTGGATCAGAGAGAATCGATTGGCGAGCAACTTCATTAAAGGCAATATTTTGTGCCGATAATTTTGGTGCACTGGCGATAATGACACATTTTTTTAAACGATCAGCATAGTCCAATGACCATTGTAGTGCTTGCATGCCACCTAACGAACCACCAATCACGGCAAACCAAACATCAATTCCGAGGCGATCAGATAGCATGGCTTGGGTCTTTACCCAGTCACGCACAGTGACTAATGGAAAATCTGGACCATAAGGACGATTTTCATTTTCAGGGTTTGGCGATGTTGGGCCTGTTGAACCATTACAACCACCAATATTATTTAAAGAAACAATAAAAAAATGATTGGTATCAATCGCTTTGCCAGGACCAATACAGCTATCCCACCAACCTGCTTTTTTATCATCTGCATGATGATAACCCGCAGCATGATGATGCCCAGATAATGCATGGCAAATTAAGATTGCATTGGATTTATCTGCATTAAGTGTTCCATAGGTTTCAACCATCAAATCAAAACGTGGCAGGATACGCCCACATTCAAGCTCTAATGGTTGCTCAAATTGAAATTTTTGTGGTGTGACTAAACCCACTGAATCCGATGGAAAAGACACTGGAATGATTCGCCTTGTATAAATCTTTGATCAATAATAAAAGGATACCAATTCAGGTATCCTTTCAAAAGTCATTTTTTCTGATATTACAACTCAGCTTTGCTTAAACTGCCGCAGCAGCAACTTGCTTAGTTGTAAGTACACCTTGTTCAATTAAACGATTGGTACATGCAATAATCGCTTCAATGGACGAGGTGACGATATTGTCATGAATCCCTGCACCAAATGCGCTCTTACCTGTGCCTTTGACCTGAAGCTCAATCAAGGCAAGGGCCTTGGCATTGGCACCTGAACCGATGCTGCGCTCTTCATAATTTACAACATCAATTGGCAATTGTAACGCATCGAGCATTGCCGAAATTGGGCCATTACCTTCACCGCGTAAACGTTGTACTTCACCATCAATTTCAATATCTAATTCAATGATTTGTGTACCATTAATATCAGACAATTGATAATGCTTGGTTTGGTAATGACGATTTTTCACATCCACATAGGTATTTTGGAATAAGGTCCAAATTTCATGTGCACTGATTTCTGTACCGTTTTCATCAGTATGTTGCTGTACGATTTGGCTGAACTCGATTTGTACTCGGCGTGGTAAAGCAACGTTGTAGTTTGACTCTAACAAATAGGCAATACCACCTTTACCAGATTGGCTATTGACACGAATCACCGCATCATAGTCACGCCCTAAATCTTTCGGGTCGATTGGCAAGTAAGGCATATCCCAAATTTCTTCGTTTTTCTGGAATTCAAAACCTTTCTTAATTGCGTCTTGGTGTGAGCCAGAGAATGCAGTAAAGACTAAGTCACCTGCATACGGATGACGAGGGTGTACTGGCAAGCCTGTGCATTCTTCAACTGTAGCAATAATTTCGTTGATGTTTGAGAAATCCAACTCAGGTGCAACACCTTGGGTGTACATGTTTAAGGCAATTGCCGCAACGTCTACGTTACCGGTACGTTCACCGTTACCAAATACACAACCTTCTACACGGTCTGCACCCGCCATGATGGCCAATTCAGAAGCGGCAATACCACAACCACGGTCATTGTGACAGTGCACTGAAATGATCACGCCATCACGACGCTCAATATTGCGGTGCATCCATTCCACTTGGTCGGCATACACGTTTGGTGTAGATACTTCCACTGTTGCAGGCAAGTTTAAAATGACTTTATTGGTTGGCGATGCTTCCCAAATTTCAGTTACCGCATCACATACATCTTTAGCTACTTCTAACTCAGTTGCAGTAAAACATTCTGGGCTGTACTGGAATACCCACTCAGTTTCAGGTTGCTTCGCTGCGTATTCTTTTACTTTGGTTGCAGCGTTGATGGCCAATTGTTTGGCACCCGCAATATCTACATTCAAGACTTTTTGGCGGAAGGTAGGCGAGTTGGCATTATAAATATGCACAATTGCACGTTTTGCACCTTGTAAAGATTCAAAAGTACGTGCAATCAAATGGTCACGTGCTTGTACCAAGACTTCAATATACACGTCATCTGGAATATGACCTTCTTCAATCAATTTGCGGGTGAAATCGAAGTCAACTTGAGATGCAGATGGGAAACCAATTTCGATATGCTTAAAACCAATTTTCACAAGCATTTGGAACATTTTGAATTTTTGTTCGATGTTCATTGGCTCAAAGATCGCTTGGTTACCGTCACGTAGGTCGGTACTCATCCAAATTGGCGCTTTGGTAATTTCGTTATTTGGCCATTGGCGGTCTGGTAAGTCGACACGCTGGTACATACGACGGTATTTCTTGCTTGGATCTGCCAACATCATGAGGAACTCCTTGTGTAGTGCCTGTTGCTCGGTCTTATTAAATGCAACGTACTACTAATAATATATGGTGTCTATTTAAACAAAATTAAAGGGATATTCAGAGGAAATTGCTTAGAAAAGCAAATTTTTTATAGGCGCACGTGGCGCAGCATCAGGAGATTCAATTGAGGTTGAGCGTGAGTCGGAAAAGCAAAAATAACATTCGTTTTCATCATGTAACCATCAAGATCAATACAAAGGTTTCACTTATGCAAACCTTTTAGGAAAAATTGCATGAGTGCTAAGTTCATAGTCATATCATATCGCGCTTGTGTTGAGAATGTTTTCCGAATATCTGATTGAATAAAACAATAATGAGATTTTTTTTCTAATTTTATTTATTTATGAGTATTTTTTATTGAATATTGGTAATTGTTTAAATGATTGTAAAAGTAAATCACAATATTTACTTAAATTTTTCTCGCTACTGTTTGGATGTGGGCGACTGCAGTAGCAAGTATTTTCAAATCGGTTTTAAGGCCTTAAAGTTCAGCCCATTTGCGCATCAAGTTGTGGTAAAGGTTGGTGAGCTTAATCACTTCTTCATGTTGATCACCCAACTGCATACGTAGGTTTTGCACAGTTTGATCAAGATTGAACAGCATATGACGATCAGCATCATCGCGTACCATGCTTTGTACCCAAAAGAAGGAAGCAATACGACAGCCCGACGTTACCGCAGTTACTTCATGCAAACTGGTAGAAGGGTAGAGGATCATGTCCCCTGCAGGAAGTTTAACTTCATGATAGCCATAAGTGTCCTCAACCACGAGATAACCACCTTCATATTCGTCAGGCTCGCTTAAAAATACCGTACAGGATAAATCGGTACGCAAGCGTTCATTGGTGCCACGAATACGACGAATTGAATTGTCGACATGAAAACCAAAAGATTCATTGTTTTCGTAACGGTTAAATAGAGGGGGAATAATATCTAAAGGAATAGCTGCAGAAAGGAATAAAGGATGCTGCCCAAGCGATTCTAAAATAATGGTACTAAGATGATGCGTGAGCGGGTGATCTTCAGGGAGTTGTTGATTCTGTTTTACTGTCGCAGATAAAGTGCCTGCGGTAACTTTTCCATTGACCCATTCAATTTTGTCCATTTCATCACGGAAGTATTGAACTTGCTCTTTTGTTAGTACATTGGGGATATGATGAATCACACGAACACCTTTTATTTAGAATAACTTATGCATGCAAATAGCCTCTGCAGGCAGAGGCTATTTTTATATCACAATTCCATAACTAATATATGGGATTAGTATTTAAAGTTTAGAGAGAGTACTGCGCTACGACCTTCAGCTTCAGTGGCGTAGTGAGAGGCATACGCTTTAGTGAAATAGCGTTCGTCCGACAGGTTATTGACATTCAATTGCAGGTCAACATTTTTGTTTACGTTGTAACGTGCCATAGCATCGTAGCGAACGTAACCTGGTACATATTTTGTGTTTGCTAAGTCACCATAAACTTTGTCCATGGCAATTGCGCCAGCACCTAAAGTTAACTGTGGCACAATTTGGTAAGTTGTCCATAGCGTAGCACTGTTTTTAGGAACGTTAGGCATTTGGTTGCCATTAAATATAGATTGGTCTGTACATGTTGTACCACGGCAACTTACACCATTTTTGGTCGCTTTACTGTCTAAATAAGTATAACCAGCACTAATATCCCATTTATCAGTAATCTTACCGTTTAAACCAAGTTCAAGACCATCCACTTTACTTTCACCGATATTGCTATAGGTTGTAGGAGACAGTTGAATACGTGCATTCTGTTTTTCAGTACGGAAAATAGCGGCAGTTAAATTCAAGCGATCTTGTAAAAGGTCCCATTTTGTACCGATTTCAAAAGTACGACTTTCTTCAGGATCGAGGTTGCTGTAAGCCGCACCGATACCCTCAGAACCGTCACCGGCATCGACACCGACAGGATTAGCAGACGTTGCATAGCTTGCATAAATTGAGCCATTTTCAACAGGTTTAAATGTTAAGCCCGTTTGGTAGGTAAAGAAGTCTGTATCACTTTCAGTTTTTACTTTGTCGCCAGTATTGAATTTACCATTCGCTACATCTGCATTTTTTGAGCCATAGGTCATGGTCTGTTCAGTATCAAACTTGTCCCAACGAACGCCTAGGTCTAATAACCATTGCGGATTAAGTTCGATGCTGTCTAAGAAATAAACCGAGGTTGATTTGGTTTGCGTGTTGTATTGGTCTGCACCATCTGTGCTGATACTGCCTGTCCATGGCCCACGGTTAGGGTTTTGAACGGAAGTACACCAGCCTGTCGCAACATCTTTTATAGGATCGCATTTGTTATGTATTGAACCTGTTGTGTTTTCGCCATTAATAATATATTGGGTGCGGTCTGTTTCTTGATCTGAGTACTCAGCGCCTAAGTTGAAGCTATGTTTTAATGCACCTGTATTGAATTTCCCTGTTAGGGCCAGCTGGTCAGTAAAGGTATCTGTGTCAGCGATACGTGAATTAACGCGCGCCCATACATTACCGCTTTTATAGATGTTGCCTTGGGAGTCATCTGGGTTTGTCCACAGATAATCATTTTTAGAGCTGTTATAAACTGCGGTATTTGAAATGGTTAGATTATCACTCAGGTCATGTTCAAGCTTGATCGTTCCTGATTGATTTTCTTGTTTTTGGAAATCACGGTCTTTCCAACCATAGTAAACACCCTGTTTTACATCAATTGGTTTTCCTGAGTATTGTGAATAGCCCGTAGGATTGTTGTATGGCACACCTGAATCAGGCGTATCATCAGTTTTGAGGTAGTAGTAGCTTAATGTTGCACGCGTGTCGCTGTCTAGACCAAACGTAATACTTGGCGCAATACCTGCACGTGCATATTCAGTACCATCTTCTTGACCCGCTTTGTCGTTGTGGTGACCCATTACGGCAACACGAGCAGCAATACCATTACCAAAATCTTTGTTACCGTCTAAAGTAATACGTTGGTAATCATCCGTTCCTGCTCCCACAGAACCTTTTAAAAAATCACCGTTTTTAGCGGTTTTTGAAATCATGTTGATGCTACCACCAGTTGTACCTGCACCGCCCATTGCTGACGCAGAACCTTTGGTAACTTCGACTTGCTCAATCGCAAACATTTCACGATTTTGTGAAGTAGAGTTGCGAATACCATCAACATACATTGAACTTTCAGAGTTATAACCACGAATGAAAGGACGGTCACCATTCGGGTTACCACCTTCACCAGCGCCTAAGGTAATACCAGGAACCGTACGAAGGGCATCACTTAAAGTTGTAACTTGAGTGTCTTCAATCAACTGTTTAGAAATAACAGATACTGACTTTGGTGTGTCGAGTAGGGGAGCAACGAACTTGCTGTTTGCAGATTTGTCTACTTTCAAACTTTGTTCTGCTGCCGCTTCCGTGTGAATTGTTTCTAATTGCGCGATTTGATCTTGCGCAACAGCATTGACTGCAACCACAGAGAGTGTTGAAGCGATTGCTGAAGAAACCAGCTTTTTACGTGTTTTGATGAAGGTCATAACGAATCTAGTTCTAGCGTTGTAAATTAGTATGCAAATAATAATTATTCTTATTCTTATATGCAATTTTTCTCGATTGGATTTAACGATGCTCAGATCATATAAATTTGGAAAAAGAAATAGAATAGTAGTGAAATGTAAGATTATGTTGTAATTGATTGGGTGAAAATTAAGCATATATTGATCTAATAGAATTCTTCACGAAATTACCCAAGAACAACCGAGTTTATTCATAAACTATGAAAAATAATAAATCGTGGATGACTTGCTGATATGTTCAGATCAACTTTTACTGCTAGAATGCTTGTCGAATTTTGTATATCTGCAAAGTTGTCATATAATGTGGCACTTTAAAAATTGTTACTACTAACTATATATCGAGGAAGCCATGCAAGTAACGACTGAAGCGGTTTCGGGCGTTGCCCGTCGTTTAAATGTTTCTGTACCGACGAGCCGTGTTAACGAGCAATTTGAAGCTCGCTTAAAACGCACTGCCAAAACTGTGAAGATCAACGGCTTCCGTCCAGGTAAGGTGCCTTTAAACGTTGTTCGCCGTGAATATGGTGCGGGCATTTATCAGGAAGTGGTGAATGAAATCATTCGCGACACTGTGTTCGAAGCAATTCAACAAGAAAAAATCAATGCGGTAGGTATGCCGAACATTGAGAAAGTTGAAAACAAAGATGGCGCTTTAGTGTATGAAGCAATTGTTGAAGTTTATCCAGAAGTGGAAGTGAAGACTTTTGCCGATTTGGAAGTTGAACGCAAGGCTTCAGAAATCAACGACAAAGATGTTGATACCATGATTGAGAACCTGCAAAAGCAACGCGCTTCTTGGACTGAAACCAAGGGTATGGCGAAGAAAGACATGCAGGTGACTTTCGACTTCGAAGGTACTGTTGATGGTGAGAAGTTTGAGGGCGGTTCTGCTGAAGACTTTAAACTGGTTCTTGGTTCAGGTCGTATGATCCCTGGCTTTGAAGACGGTATCGTTGGCATGAAGAAAGGCGAAGAGAAAGTGATTGATGTGACTTTCCCTGAAGACTATCAGGCTGAAAACCTGGCGGGTAAAGCTGCCCAGTTCAAGATCACTCTGAAGCTTGTTGAAAAACAGAAACTTCCAGAAATCGATGCTGAATTCCTAAAAATCTTTGGCTTGACTGAAGAAGAAGGCTTGGACAAGTTAAAGGCTGATGTTCGTAAGAACATGGAACGTGAAGTTCGCAACGGTCTGCGTAACCAGGTTAAACAAGCTGCGTTTGATGCCCTTGTTGCTGCAAACGAAATCGAAGTTCCAGCTTCTATGGTTGCCCAGGAAATTGACCGTCAACGTCAACAAATGATCCAGCAGTTCACTCAACAATTTGGTGGTCAGGGTGCAGGCGCATTTGACAGCAGCATGCTTCCAGATGAGTTGTTCAAGGAGCAAGCTGAAAAATCAGTGAAACTTGGTGTGTTGGTGAGCAAAGTATTGGCTGATGCTAAACTTGAAGTTGATCAGGCACGTGTTGATGCTTATATCGACGATATGGCTTCTTCTTATGAAGACCCAGCAGAAGTGGTTGAATACTTCAAAAATGACAAGCAGCAACGCGCTCAAATTGAAGCTGTTGTGCTGGAAGATCAGGTTGTTGACCACATCCTGGCTTCTGCTAAAGTAAATGATGTAAATATAAGTTATGAAGACTTGTTAAAAGAGCAACAGGCAAGCCGTGGCTAATCTTTTAAAAGTTTAGAAGAAAGGCGCTTGATGCGCCTTTTTTTATGCGTGTTATGAAAGTGTTAATTTGTCGAAAAATGACTCGGTTTTGCCATAAATAATCGAATATTTCAGGCTGAACCTTTTGCAATTTCATCGATTATCCCTCATATTGTTGGCATAGATCGAGTCAGAATAATTTAGGAATAAATAAACCTATGTATGTTCCAACAATTGAAAATGCTTTAGTTCCTGTTGTCGTTGAACAATCCTCTCGTGGTGAGCGTTCTTTTGATATTTATTCACGCCTGTTACGTGAGCGTGTGATTTTTTTGACAGGTGAAGTTGAAGACAACATGGCCAATTTAATCGTTGCGCAGATGTTGTTTCTGGAAGCTGAAAATCCAGAGAAAGATATCCATCTTTATATTAACTCACCAGGCGGTTCAGTGACTGCGGGTATGGCAATTTATGACACCATGCAGTTCATCAAGCCAGATGTGGTGACCTACTGTATGGGGCAGGCGGCATCGATGGGTGCATTCCTGTTGAATGCGGGTGCCAAGGGCAAGCGTTATTGTCTTGAAAATGCCCGTGTCATGATTCACCAGCCGTTGGGTGGTTTCCGTGGTCAGGCTTCTGACATTGAAATTCACGCGCGTGAGATTCTCTTTATCAAAGAACGTTTAAACCGTTTGATGGCTGAGCATAGTGGTCAGAACTATGAAACTGTCGCACGTGATACAGACCGTGACAACTTTATGACTGCACAGGCGGCAAAAGAATATGGTTTGGTTGATCAGGTCCTGAGCAAGCGTCCTTGATTTTTGAAAACTAGGTTTAAGATTTAAGTTGTGGAGTAAATATGTCCGAACATCCTCAAGGACAAAAACATTGTTCATTTTGTGGTAAGACGCAATCGGAAGTTGGAAAATTGATTGCAGGTGAGGACGCATATATTTGTAATGAGTGTGTGGATGTCTGCTTGGATCTGGTACAAACCAGCCAACAGGTTGAAGCGGGGGATTGGGCAAGCAAGGCATTGCCTAAGCCACATGAAATACGTGCTGCCCTTGACCAATATGTCATTGGACAGGATATTGCGAAAAAAACCCTGTCTGTTGCAGTGTACAACCACTATAAGCGTTTGAAAGTAGGACAGTCGCATCACGCACCGCAAGATGTTGAAATTGCAAAAAGTAATATTTTACTGATTGGACCAACAGGTTCAGGTAAAACTTTGCTGGCGCAAACACTTGCCCGCTTGCTGGATGTTCCATTTGCCATGGCAGATGCGACTACACTCACGGAAGCAGGTTATGTGGGTGAAGATGTTGAAAACATCGTGCAGAAGCTATTGCAGAAAGCAGACTATGATGTAGAGAAAGCCCAGAAAGGCATTATCTATATTGATGAGATCGATAAGATCACCCGTAAGTCTGAAAATCCATCCATTACCCGTGATGTTTCGGGTGAGGGTGTACAGCAGGCACTGTTGAAAATGATTGAGGGTACTGTTGCCTCAATTCCACCTCAAGGTGGACGTAAGCATCCTCAACAGGAATTTATCCAGATTGATACCTCAAATATCCTGTTTATTTGTGGTGGCGCATTCTCTGGTCTGGAAAAAATTGTCCAGCAGCGTCAGGAAAAGGGCGGGATCGGCTTTACCGCTGATGTGAAGAACAAGGATGATCGTAAGAAAATCTCTGAATTGTTCCGTCAGGTCGAGGCAACTGATCTGGTCAAGTTTGGCTTGATTCCTGAATTCATTGGCCGTTTGCCTGTGATTGCCACTTTGGAGGAGCTGGATGAAGAAGCGCTGATGCAGATTCTGACAGAACCGAAGAATGCATTGACACGCCAATATCAATACCTGTTCACAATGGAAGATGTGGATCTGGTGTTTGATGAGTCTGCATTGCGTGCGGTGGCGAAGAAAGCGCTGGAACGCAATACGGGTGCACGTGGTCTACGTTCAATTCTGGAAAATGTTTTGCTTGAAACCATGTACGATTTACCAAGCCGTACAGACGTTGGTACAGTGATTGTGGATGAAGCCGTGATCAATGGCACCGCAAAACCAACCTATAAGGCTGAGCGTTTGCCGCAGGTGACCACGCCTGAACTGGTGGAAAAAAAAGACCTGAAAGTGATTGATTCCAAATCGGCCTAACTGCAACGGTTTATCACTCATCTAAAAAAGCATGAAAGGTTTAGCTTTTCATGCTTTTTTTATTTGCAATTGGTCAGTGAGGTGTTAATCTTAAAAATTGGAAAATCCGCATAGTTTTGCGCTGTTAACAATAAATTCAAGAAAACGCCTTGAGGGATGTCATGCGTTATTTAATATTGTCATTATGTTGTGCTGGGGTATTGGCTGGCTGTCAAAGCCACAAGGCCGTTGAGGAAAAACCAGCAGCACTGACTGCAACGCTACCACCAGTGGATACTGAAAAAGAACCAGGCTTGTTTGATCAATACCATATGGGTGGCTTCACTGTAGGCGGTTGGGTCAATCAAAAGTTGGGTCAATACTTCACACCAGTTAAACCACAAAATGAACAGGCGGCTGTTGTGTATCTGTATCGACCAGATTCGCGCTGGAACCGTCAGGAAATTGCGGCGGTCAACCTGTTTATCAATGGTCATCGTATTCCAAGCCTGTTACATAATCATTATTACTGGGTTGAACTCCCTGCGGGAACCTATCGTTTAAGTGTAAGCCGTCCCTTGGCAGGATTACATTTCCAGAAACCAAAATACCTGGACCTGACGGTGGATGCCGCGCAGACCTATTTCATCAAATATGATGAGGAAAACAAGATTTCTCGCAGTGAGCATACGGGTCCGTGGATGGTGATGCCTGACAAGGTCGCCCGTCAGGAAATCGCGTTTACCCGTTTAAAATCTTCGAGCTATAACTTCGTTGCACAGGATGAATCGGGAGAGGTTCGTGCCAAGCCTCAGGAGCTCAAGCCCGTTAAATATGATGAAAAGTCTGAAGTGCTTTTGGTCAAGCCATTTAAAATCTGGAATCCCTTAACCTGGTAAACTGACACAGAACAGGGACTATTCAGGTTGAACCAGTGGTTTGATGATGGTTAGGAACTGTTCCTTTAGTTGTGAGCTTTGCTCTGGATCATTCAGGCTTTGCTGGCTCAAATGACTCATATACTGAAAAACATTGGTGCTGATTTTCAATGTTTTTTGATTAATGGATCTACCCTCAGGCGTTTTTAGGAATTTTAAATAAGCCTGTACTTCTTCCTCACTTAATGTCTCGGCATAAATTTTTTCTATGGCCTGTAAGGTTTCGGGTCGGGCAAACACTTTTGAACTGGTGTCTTTCAACAATTGGCTGAGTTCGAGTACAGCCAGCTGTTCCTGTGTGGTGGTTAATTTATCCTTGTTTAACACCCTTAGCAGGATGTTTTCAGCTTCTGAATCCAATGTCGGCTGCATTTCATCCAAAGAGGTATATAGGATATTTTCAAACTCACTCAGTTTGATCAGCTCTTTTACAGACTGGGTTCGTGCTGGTGTGGCAAAGACACTTTGCATGGTGCTGATCAGGCATAAACCAACCAGCACGCTCGATATATTTCTATTCATGTTTTTGTCCTTATTGTTGTTTTGTTTTTTATAATCTAACAGAAGCACTGGGCAAAAAAATAGCCGAATACAATGATTCGGCTATTTTTCTGATAAAGGCGTTATTGAGCAGCATCAACCACTGGAATTTTACCAATCTTCGCTTGCCAGATTTTTGGTGCAGTCGCATGGATTGAGGTACCATTGACATCAACCGCAACAGATACAGGCATGTCTTCAACCACAAACTTGTAGATGGCTTCCATACCGAGGTCAGCAAATGCAACAACTTCAGCTTCACGTACAGCTTTAGAAACGAGGTAAGCAGCGCCACCCACAGCCATTAAGTAAGTTGCTTTATTGTCTTTGATTGCTTCAACAGCCGCTGGACCACGATCCGCTTTACCGATCATGCCGAACAAGCCAGTTGCTTCTAGAACTTGGCGAGTGAATTTATCCATACGCGTTGCAGTTGTAGGACCAGCAGGACCAACGACTTCATCACGAACAGGATCAACAGGACCCACGTAGTAAATAAATTTACCTTTAAGATCAACAGGTAGTTCTTCACCGTTATTTAACATGTCGACCATACGCTTATGTGCAGCATCACGACCTGTATAAATGGTACCGTTAAGTAGTAAGGTGTCACCTGGTTTCCATGAATTCATTTCTTCTTGGGTAATGGTATCAAGATTCACACGTTTTGATTGAGATGAATCCCAAGTTACAGCAGGGTAGTCTTCAAGTTTAGGTGCCTGAATATGCGCAACACCTGTACCATCTAACTGGAAATGTGCGTGACGAGTCGCAGCACAGTTTGGAATCATACCGACTGGCTTACCTGCCGCATGGCATGGGTAATCCTTGATTTTAATATCAAGTACTGTGGTTAAACCACCAAGACCTTGTGCGCCAATACCCAATGCATTCACTTTCTCGAAGATCTCGATACGGAGTTCTTCCATCTTGCTTTGTGGGCCACGACGAAGTAATTCGTCCATGTTGATTTCTTCCATGAGTGCTTCTTTAGCAAGCATCATGGCTTTTTCAGCAGTACCACCGATACCAATACCGAGCATACCTGGTGGACACCAGCCTGCACCCATGGTTGGAACAGTTTTAAGTACCCAATCTACGATTGAATCAGATGGGTTGAGCATCGCAAGTTTAGATTTATTTTCAGAACCGCCACCTTTCGCTGCAACGGTAATATCAACTTTATTTCCTGGCACGAGCTTGTAGTGAATCACGGCAGGGGTGTTGTCTTTAGTATTCTTACGACCAAAAGCAGGATCGGCCAACACAGAAGCACGGAGTACGTTTGAGTTCTCTAGGTAACCTTGGCGTACACCTTCATTGACCGCATCATCCAGGCTCATGCTTAAATCAAATTTAACATCTAGGCCAACTTCAAGGAAAACGTTGACAATCCCTGTATCCTGACAGATTGGTCGATGACCTTCAGCACACATACGTGAGTTGATGAGGATCTGTGCAATAGCATCTTTTGCAGCCTTGTTTTCTTCACGGTCATAGGCACGGCTCATCGCTTGGATGAAGTCCTGTGGGTGATAGTAGGAAATAAACTGCAGGGCATCCTTGATTGATGTAATCAAGTCATCTTGTTTGATGATCGTTGTCATATCAAATTTCTCTTGAGCGGGCGATTAGCTGGCGGGCTAAATTATATGACAAAAAGGAATGAATGTGGGAGTTTTAGCTTAGATTTGGCTAAAGGTCTAAAGCGAAGCTTTGATCTAAATTGCATCAACAAAAGATGCGCTTTGGATTTTAGTTTTTTCTCAGTTGAGATGGACTATAGCCAAAATGCTTTTTAAAGCGATGGCTAAAATGGCTGCTTGAACTGAAACCGTAATTTGTAGTAATTTCGGTCAAATTTGCTGTGGTCAACTCTAGTGCCTGATGAGACAGCTCAAGTCGGCGTTGCATAACATATTGATGCGGTGGCATGTGCATGGATTGCTTGAAAAGAGGTGGTCCCGCTTGTTTGATATACAAGAGGTCTCGATTCTTCTTATTTTACTTCATGAGCATTTGCTCTCGTGATAGGTGGCATGGATGCTACCTTGTTAGACTGTGGTTTACAGGGATGTACCATCAGTCTAACAGAGGGGTTTTGTTACTTTTGCCCAGTCAAAAGTAAGGCAAATGTCTATACAAAAAACTTATGATGACTCATGGTACTATGAGTACTTCATTCAAAACAAAAAGATTTGATTCAACGGGTAAAACTTATCTGCTTAAACATTTTTATGTAAAGCAGATAGTTATCGCAAGTTGTTTAATCTTGCTGTTTTGCCTGAATTGCCGTCAATGCAATGGTAAACACAATATCATCGACCAAAGCACCGCGAGACAAGTCGTTCACTGGCTTGTTCAAACCTTGCAGCATTGGGCCAACACTAACGACATTAGCCGCACGCTGTACTGCTTTATAGGTGGTGTTACCAGTATTGAGGTCAGGGAAAATAAACACATTGGCACGACCTGCAACTTGCGAGTCAGGTGCTTTTTGGCGGCCAACACTTTCAACCGAAGCTGCATCGTATTGCAACGGGCCATCAATCAATAAATCTGGACGGCGTTGTTGTGCGATTTTGGTTGCTTCAGCGACTTTCTCAACATCTGCACCTGTACCAGATGTCCCTGTTGAATAACTGATCATGGCGATGCGTGGGTCAAGACCAAAGGCTTTGGCTGAGTCTGCGGATTGAATCGCAATTTCGGCAAGCTGTTCCGCATTTGGATCAGGGTTGATCGCACAGTCACCATAGACACACACTTCATCAGGCAATAGCATAAAGAAAATCGATGATACCAGTGAGTAATTCGGTGCGGTCTTAATGAGTTGGAATGCAGGTCGCACCGTATTGGCTGTGGTATGAATCGCTCCCGAAACCAGACCATCTACCTGATCCAAGGCCAACATCATGGTGCCAAGTACAACAGTATCTTGCAATTGTGCTTTGGCTTGCAACGCATCCAGCTTGCCTCTGCGTAACTCAACCATTGGCTCGATATATTGATCACGGATAGTGTCTGGGTCAATAATCTGTAGATCAGCAGGGAGCTGAATCCCACGTGCCTTGGCAACCTCGGCAACAGACTCTGGTTTTGCCAAAAGGATACATTGGGCAATGCCACGTGTCTGGCAAATCACGGCAGCCTGTACAGTACGTGGTTCATCACCCTCTGGGAGTACAATACGTTTTTTCGCTGCAATCGCTTTCTGTACCAGCTCATAACGGAAAGCTGATGGAGAGAGGCGAGGATGTAGGTTGTTCTGGGTATGTTGATCCAGCCAGTTATTGTCAATATGACTTGAAACAAAACGGGTAACCTGCTCAGCGCGTTCAATATCATCAATTGGAATTTCATTGCCAAAACGATTTAAGCGTTGTGCTGTTTCAAGTGTATCAAGTGAAGTATGCAGAATTGGCAAACCTTGCTTAATTGCACTTTGGCAAAACTCTAAAACATTGTCTGAGGGTGGCGCCTGTTCAGTTAAAACCAATCCTGCCAATGGTGTACCATTGCTACTGGCGAGACTGGCTGCAAGCAGGGTGTCGGTACGCTGTGAGGCGCTGATGATCAGTTCACCTGCAACAAACTTGTGTAGTTCAGATTCAATATTTGAGGCAATCAGGCTGGTGTGTAAAATGCGGCGTTGCTTTGCCTCGCCCTGATGCAGCCATGTTCCGTTAACAATTTGGGCAATATCCAAACTACGTGGCACACTCAGGATATTGCTGAATGGAACCAGACCGATAATTGGCAATTCATCTGTTCCCATAAAGCGGTTATAGCGTTGCAGCTCTAATGAAAATTCGGCAATTTGCTGGTCCAGACGTAGGCTTGGGTCAAGTGTGACAGGAATTTCAGCCGTGCCGTCTGGAAGCCCCTTGGTTCGCATGAACAGAACCCCTGTAGTGCGGGGTGAGGCTGCGCCGCCAAACTGACGTAGATGGGCATCGACTTTTTCTGCTGTCTTGCGTGGATCAGCAAGATCGGCGGTACTGACCAAAACCACCTGGGCATCCAGCGCCTGCGCAAGCGTAGCATTGATTTCACTGGCAAAATGGTCTTGTCCATTGGGAACAAGGCCCTCGACAATAATTACATCATGATCAACCGCAATCTGGCGATGCAATGCAACCGCCTCTTCAAGCAGTTCATCTGTCTCACCTAATGCAATCAGTTGAGTCAATCTTTCATAAGCAATCGGTTCAACCGAATGACGCTGGAATAGATGACGATACAGGGTGGTGGTGCGGTCAACCGTTGCATCTGCAATTTGTGAAAATGGCTTGAGAAAACCTGCATTGATGCCTTTGCAGTCCAGGGCGTAGATCATGCCTAAACAGGCAGAGGTAAGACCAACCCCTTCACCTGTTGGAATCAGTAAAATTGTATTCATAATGACCTTGGTATTATCTAAATATGATTGTTTAAGCTATTTGTGCAAGCACCTGACGGGTCTCTTTGGCGATACGACCTTCTTCATCAGTTGGAATCACCCAGATTTGTGGACCAGTTCCTCCATCAATGCGTCCCTCTGTGCCACGAGTCAAAGTATCATTATTTTCCTTGCTGAATTGCAGGCCAAAATGAGGCAGGTAAGCGAGCGTTTTTTCACGCACATAGGCAGAATTTTCACCAATGCCGCCAGTGAACACCAATCCATCTAAACGCGGCAAACCACAGCTCAAAGCAGATAATGATTTTGCTAAACGATAACAGAATACTTCAATCGCCAGTGTTGCCCCTTCATGGCCATTACCCGAAGCTTCAACTAAAGTACGCATGTCGTTTGACAGGCCAGATAAGCCAAGCAAGCCACTTTCTTTATTCAGCATACTGTCAATTTTCTGGATACTCCAGCCTAAATTACTTGCAAGGAATAAATGTAGGCTTGGGTCAACATCACCACTACGTGTACCCATCACTACACCTTCTAATGGAGTCATGCCCATAGAAGTATCAAGACTTTGACCATTCCAAACCGCACAAGTTGAACTACCATTGCCTAAGTGAGCACTGAGCCAGCCCCCTTGATTTTTTGCACCCGCGAGTTCACTTGCACGTTCAGTCACATAAGCGTGGCTTGTTCCATGAAAACCATAGCGACGGACATGGTGTTCAGTATATAAATTTTGCGGTAAAGCATAACGATACGCGTGTTCAGGCATGGTTTGATGGAATGCAGTGTCAAATACAGCAACCTGAGGTAATTCAGGGAACAAACGCATGGTTGCTTCAATCCCAATCAAATGTGCAGGATTGTGCAAAGGTGCAAGTGGTGTTGCAGCTTCGATGCGACTTACAATTTCGGGTGTTAATAGTTCAGCTTTGGTTAAGTTTCCACCGTGTACTACTCGATGACCAATCGCCTGAGGATTGTAATTTGCTAAACGAGCTAAAAGGGTTTCGAGCGCTTTAGCATGATCTGCATGAGGGATTGAAAGTTCCAATGGTTCGCCACCCACTGTTACCCCTTTAATACGTGCATCAGCAGAACCTAAATTTTCTGCCAGACCGTAGATACGATCTTCACGGCGTTCAGAGATCAGTGCGTATTTGATGGATGACGAACCACAGTTAATTACAAGAATAGATATAGCCACGTTTGAACCCCTAACAGGTTTTAAATTTTATAAACCAATACTTTTGATTTTGCTGCAATACATGGAGCAGTAGAATCAAGCGCAATGTTTTAACATGGGAAGCCGTATTGACAAAAATAGACTTTAGCCTATACGACTGATTTATAAGTAAAACAAATTTATATTTCAGTATAGTGTGTAAATAAAAAGTTATTTTGGGTGATCTGTTTGTTTTGCTACAGTTTTTTGTATGAAAATATATAAAAACACGATAAAGATCAAATAAATGAGCTTTATCGTGCCAAAAAGCAAACCAATAGAACCAGTTACTGGCGAATTTGACCATCACCGAAAACAATCCATTTCTGTGAGGTCAGGCCTTCCAGACCGACTGGACCACGGGCATGGATTTTATCGGTTGAAATCCCGATTTCTGCACCGAGACCATATTCAAAGCCATCGGCAAAACGGGTTGAGGCATTGATCATCACCGAGCTGGAGTCAACACGTGCCAGAAACTCACGTGCCAGACTAAAGTTTTCGGTAATAATCGCATCGGTATGGTGTGAGCCATATTGGTTGATATGGTCAATCGCCTCATCCATACCACTCACCACCTTAACTGCAAGGATCGGCCCCAGATACTCTGTATACCAGTCTTCCTCGGTCGCAGTTTTGACAGATTCACCCAGAATGCGCTGGGTTTCTGGACAGCCACGAAGCTCAACCTGTTTTTCCGCATAAAGTTCAGCAATGCGGGGCAGGAATTCTTCAGCAATCGTTTCATCAACCAAGAGGCTTTCCATGGCATTACACACTCCATAACGGTGTGTTTTTGCATTCAATGCGATTGGCAAGGCTTTTTGCAGGTCAGCCTGTGCCTCAACAAAGATATGGCAATTGCCATCCAGATGCTTGATCACAGGAATACGCGCTTCATTGCTGATGCGTTCAATCAGGCTTTTTCCACCACGTGGCACAATCACGTCAACATATTCAGTCATGGTGATCAGATGTCCAACAGCGGCGCGGTCAGATGTGTCAATCACCTGCACGGCATGTTCAGGCAGGCCTGAAACCTGTAGGCCATGTTGAATGGCGGCTGCAATTGCCTTGTTCGATTCCAGCGCCTCAGAACCCCCACGCAAGATAATCGCGTTACCTGATTTTAGCGCCAGCGATGCCGCCTCAAGCGTCACATTGGGACGTGACTCATAAATCATTCCAATCACGCCAAGCGGCACGCGCATTTTACCCAACTGGATACCAGACGGACGGTAGGTCATATCAGTGATTTCGCCAATCGGGTCAACCAATGCGATGACATCTTTCAAGCCCTGTAGCATGCCCTTGAAACGGGCAGGGGTCAGTTCCAGACGGTCAAGCAGGGCACTGTCCAGTTGGCGTTGACGGCCATTTTCCATATCAATTTGATTGGCTGCTAAAATTTGTGCCTGATTATTTTCCAGGGCAGTATAAATTGCAGACAAGGCATGATTTTTCAAATGTGTCGATGCACTGACTAAAACACGAGACGCTTTACGCGCCTGTATCCCGACCTGTTGCATATAAGTTTGAATAGAGTCTTGCATAGCATTTTGATGATTGCATGTATTTATAAAGATAGTAACAGTCAAATGCGGAACAATGAATAGCCTGAACTGACTAATTCACAAATTGTAAACTGTTATGTTGCGTGGGTGTTTTTGCTGAAATGCAATGAATCTGTTGAATTTAAAGACATGACTACATATTTTGCAAAAGATTGTTGAACTAAACAAGATAAATGGTTAAGGAAATCGTTGCGTATAAAACATGCATTTGTATAGAATGAAAATGTATAGGACAAATGTAATACAAATTTTGTAAATTTGTTAACTTGCAAGTTGAAATCGTAAAAAATGAGACTCTTGCATCAAAAAAATAAACAAGGATGGAGGAAGGATATGAATTCCATTATCCAAATGGACTCGGATTTAAACCACACCTACACTGGGTTTGGTTTTTTCGACATTTACAATAAAAACAGTTTTAAACAACCAGCGCGTACTACATGGATAGATGGTTGGAAAATTGAATATATGGCAATTGCTGATCCCAAAACGATCTACAACACGCCAATTGTAATTGTCGGAGGCGCATTTCAGAACTTTAACTCTTATAAGTATTGTGTTGAGCAACTCTTTGAGAGTGGTCCTGTCATTTTGATTGATTTACCTTCAATGGGCGCAAATCAACAGATTCGCAATGTGGATACTGGTGAATCCGCAGCAGTGCTGGAATTGCCTGATTTATCAAAAATGCTGGGTCAATGGCTTGATATTGTTGGAATCGACAAGGTTTCAGTGATGGGAATGTCATTGGGTTCAGTGGTCGCTTCTTCATTTGCATATCAACGTCCAGAACTGGTGGACCGTATGGTGCTGATGGGTGTGATGCAAAAGACCCGTAAAAGCTGGCGCATGCTGCTTGAGGAGTCACTACACCTGATGCGTGAAGACCGCATGGAGGAGTTTGGGCAGGCGGTTATTTTGTATCTGGTCAACCACGCCAAGCTGGACAAGACACGTATGTCACCCACAGCCAAGCGTCTGTTTTTTAGACAGATGGCTGATTTCACCACAACTGAGCGCGAGCGCTATGAAATCAATTGCAACCGTTTACTGCGCCTAAGTGATGTGCCTGTCGCACAGTGTAAGACATTGGTTGCTGCTGGGCAGTATGACAGTTTCACCCTGCCGCATGAAAACGCCGACTTTGCCTTGCAGTGTGAAGACATGCAGTTTGCCTTGATCGCCAATGCCGATCATGTGCCACAGCTGCAGCGCCGTAAAGAAACCATGAATCTGTTTACGACATTCCTGAAAGGTGAATCCATCGATAACCTTGATGGCATCATTAGCATGACGCGCGAGCAAATGAAGCAGATCGAACGCCGTGGTGAAGAGCGTATTCCTGTTTTACAGCCAGAAAGCAAGCTTAGCCACCGTCATCTGGATGGCGAAGTGTCAGTCACGATTGTTGATATCACGTTCTTTGGAGTGTACCTGAAACTTCACCAACTTGAGCAGCTTGATTTTGTTAGCCAGCATCCACGTGATTTAGCCTTGCATTTGGTTGATGAAGAGGGCGAATTTAAAATTGAATGTTTAATCTTTGATGCCACCGAGCAAGGTCTACGTATCTTGTTTAAACATGGTAGTTTTGAGATTGCTGACCGTTTAACCCGTTTTATTGAGCGTCAGAAACTGGCTAATTAATTCGTAAAAACGTGTAGGAAAGTTAAAAAAGAGAAGTGGTGTATGACCACCTCTCTTTTTTTGTAGGGATTATTTATTGCTTGCCTGGATTGTCCAGACCAGATCACCCAAGTGCTGATGTCTGTTTTGCAGGGAAATTTGATCGAAAAACTGTTTGGGCTGTAGAACCTCTACCTGTTTAAAGCCAGCTTCATGAAAAAACTGTTCGACTTCAACAGGAGTCTGAAAGTGGAAACTAAAGGCACTACGGGACATCCACTTCAATAAACGGCTGCTGTTCCAGATGATGGTGGCGAGTTTATTTTGGGTCGGTTCTGGATAAAGGTCAGTTAAATAATGCAGTTCTTTAAAGTCTTTACCATAGGTAGCAATGGCTTTAATCAGTTGTTGCAATAATGGTTTCTCAAAATAGTTAATCAAGCCTTCGCTAATCACCACCAATGGACGTTGAGGATCAAATACCTCAAAGGCAGAAGCAAAAGCGTCCGTGAATAAATCGACTGAAAGCACCTCATCAGTTTCGCTTTCAATTTGTTGTAGTGCCGCCTGTTTGGTCGCAGCCATATCAGGTAAGTCAAGTTCACGGTAAGTGATGTCTGGATAATGCTGTCTAAACCACCATCCACGCGGGGAGAGTCCACAGGCAATCTCAAGCACCTGTAAATCAGGATGCTGTTGAATTAATGTCTGTAAGTGAGTGTCAAGCATAGTGTGGCGCTGTTTTAGCGTGGTGCGCATACTGCCACCCACATATTTTTCTGCCCAGCTTTCAATCGGATGAACCAGGGCGGCAAGCGTTTTCCCTTTTGCCGTTGCCAATGCTGGATGAGAAATTCCCATTTGATACCAGATATAGCCTGTGTAATGTGCAGTAAATGAAATATGGCGATGTTTTGAAAGTTGTTGTGTCATCTGTCCTAGACTCTGTTTTTATCTTATTTTAGCGAAATGAAATAAATCTTTTTTTAAATTGAAGATTCCTTTCATTTAAATAAGACTTTAAGTTTGTTATTTACTCTCATGAAGCGACATGGATGCCCTCGTTGACCAGTCTGAACTGTTTTAAAAACAACACAAAGCTGATCAAAAAAGGATTTTCGTTACTTTTCATCCCTGAAAAGCAAGGCATTACCTATAATAAAAAGTATCTGATTAGATATAGCTTCTAAGGCAGCGCCAACTTATTCGTAGATACAACTTAAAACGAATTCTTAAAGTCTTCAATGACTTTTCTGACGTTTTGCCAAGTTTCGTCCAAAGTGAGGGTAGTGCCGATCTGAATCTCTGGAATTTTACCGCGCATACGCTCCAATCGTTGCTGGTTTGGCAAGGCAAGGTTTTGAATGCCATCCAGCGCGGTACATGCGGCTGCACGGTCATTGCAGACCAAGCCCATATCACATCCCGCGTTTAATGCAGCCTGAATCCTCGCATCCGCACCGCCTGCCACACATGCAGCCTGCATACTCAGGTCATCCGAAAACAAAACCCCATCAAACCTGAGCTGCTGGCGTAAGACATTTTGCAGCCAGAAAGGAGAGAAGCCTGCTGGGTTGGGATCAACCTGATCATAGATCACATGGGCTGGCATCAATGCATCCAACTGAGGCATCAACTGGATAAAGCTTTGCATATCCTTATCATAAATTTCCTGATAGCGACGGCTGTCAATTGCCGCCGCCACATGCGAGTCTGCCTTGACTGAACCATGACCTGGAAAATGCTTGCCAGTGGTTGCCATGCCTGCTTTTTTCATGCCCTGCATAAATGCACCTGCCAGTGGCACGATGTCCTGCATATTTTTGGCAAAACCACGGTCACCAATCACATCGCTAATATCATTCAAGTCCAAAACAGGCGCAAAGCTAAAATCAATCCCCACCGCAAGTACTTCAGTTGCCATTAACCAGCCACATTGTTCAGCCAGTTCAATTGCCTGCTGCGGGCTGTGCAGATAATGCTCTCCAAGTCGTCCCATCGCTGGAAGCAAGGTAAAACCCTGTCTTAAACGCTGTACACGACCACCTTCCTGATCAACAGCAATCAGGATGTCAGGGCGCACCTGCCGCATATGGTCTGTCAATGCACGGACCTGTTGAGGGGATTCAATATTGCGGGCAAATAAAATCATGCCGCCGACTTGCGGAGCCTGTAATAGTTCAATATCTTCTTGGGTAAGTTCTGTGCCAGCAATATCCAGCATCAATGCGCCGATCATAGTGATTCCGTTTGAATTTTGATAAAAAATTTGATGAAAAAAACGATAGATAAATTGTGCAATGATTTGCTACATTTTGTCAGTACAGAATATGATAAAACGACATGATATTGATGAATAAGTTATACGGGTTGCCAAGATGCTGACTGAATAGCATTCATATTGACATTGTCCCTGTGTAATAATTGCCATATCCAAGGAAGCACCAAAATTTTATGAAACTTCAAACGATAGCGTGTGCGGTTGCAATTGCGACTGGTGGTTTATTTTTCTCTCATACCATAAATGAGGCATTTGCGGCGACAGAAGCTCCAGTAGTTTCAACAACGATCAAGCCATCACAAGAACAAGCATTAGTCGCACGCCAGTTAGCAACACTCGTTGATCGCCAGCATTATTTAAATATGCGTTTAGATGCGGCCACCTCAAATCGTATTCTGGATATGTATTTGGATAGTTTAGATCCAGATCATTCTTTATTTTTAAGCAGTGAAGTTGAAGAATATAAGAATAAGTACGGCTCAACCTTTGGTAGCTCATTGAAAGCGGGCAACTTAACTGGGCCTTTTGCCATTCATGCGCAATATCGTGAGCGTTTGAAACAGTTTTACGAATACATGCTAGCTGAACTCAAGAAACCACAGAATCTGCATCAGAAAGGTGTGTATCTTGAGATTGATCGTGAAAAAGCGCCGTATTTCAAAACGACTGCCGAGCAACAGCGTCATTGGCAGAAAATGCTAGTTTCACAGTTGATCAATTTGACGATCAGCAAAGAAGAAGAGCAGGCCAAGCAAAAGGCATTAAAGGAAAATCCTTCTCTCGCCAATGGTCAAGATTTGACAGGGCCTGAAGACTTAACGCCTGTTCAGACACTGACCAAGCGCTATACACGTCAGCTAGAGCGTATTGGTCGGGTAAAAAGTGATGATGTGCTGGATAAAACATTGAATGCAATGTTGGCAACCTATGATCCACACAGTAATTATTATCCACCAATTGATGCGATGGAGCTGAACCGTCAGACCACCTTGCAGCTTGAAGGGATTGGCGTTTCAATTCGTCCTGAACGTGGTAATGAGGACTACACCAAGATCGAAACCATCGTTGAGGGTGGTCCAGCCAGTAAGTCTGGTCAAGTAAAGTCGGGAGATCGCATTATTGGAGTTGCCCAGGATGGCGATAAAATGGTGGATGTCATCGGCTGGCCTAGTTCTGAGATTGTGGGGCTGATTCGTGGTAAACGTGGTACCAAAGTCACGGTACGCTTGCTGGGTGCTGGCGCAGCCATGAGTCAGGCGCGTAATGTCACACTGACACGCGATGTGATTCAGGAAGAGGATGCGGGTGTTCGTTCACGTACCGTTGAAATCACGCGTGATGGCAAGAAGCATGTCTTCGGTGTGATTGAGATTCCATCATTCTACTTTGATTATCGTTCACGCCGTGCTGGTACTGAGTACCGTTCAGTGTCTGAAGACACTGCAAAAGCATTTGAAGAACTGAAAGCCAAGAAAGTCGAAGGCATTATGGTTGATTTGCGTAATAACCCAGGTGGCTCTCTGGAAGAGGTTGCCCGTATGCTGGGGCAGGTGATTAAGTCAGGCCCAGTGGTTCAGATCCGTGATGGCAATGGTAATGTCAATGTGTTTGAAGACACCGATGGCGGTGAACAGATTTATGCTGGGCCAATGGCGGTATTGGTGAACCTGGCCTCTGCTTCGGCAAGTGAAATCTATTCTGCGGCAATTCAGGATTATGAACGCGGCATCATCATTGGTAGTACCACCACAGGCAAGGGAACCGCTCAGGTTCAACTGGATTCTTTGGCACATGGTCAGGCAACGCTGACACAGCGTAAGTTCTATCGTGTTACAGGCGGCAGTACCCAGAATAAAGGGGTGATTCCCGACATTAGACTGGTGGATATCTACAATGAGGAGTTTGGTGAGCGTAAGGCTAAAAATGCATTGAAGTGGGACACCATTCCAACAGCGCCATTCAAACGTGAAGGTTCAGTACAGCCTTATCTGGCTAAATTGAACCAGACCTCTGAACAGCGTGTTGCGACAGACCCGCAGTTTAAGTATTTGGAGACACGCAAAACGCTTGCCAAGAAAAGCGCTGATGAGAAAAAGGTGGTACTGGATATCGACCAGCGTCGTGCTGAACTGGTTGATCTGGAAAAGCAAACGCTGGATGCTGAAAATCAACGCCGAGCTGCAACAGGCCAGCCGCCTTATGCAAACTGGGAAAGCTACCAGGCTTCTATTGACGCTCTAGTTGAGTCACGTGCCAAGATGAAAGCTCATCTGCGCCCACCTTTACCAGAGGAAGAGGCATTTATTACCGAAGCGGCAAATGTGCTACTGGACTATGCAGCATTGCAAGGCCGTTAAATTTTAGATTTTGCCGTTAAAAAAAATAGCCCTGTCATGCAGGGCTATTTTTTTATTGTCCAAGTCTTTATTGTTCAAGGTTTAATTGACTCGAATCCAGATCTGGCTGCGTCCCAATACAGAAACCCCGACATAGCCCCGTAGATGTAGGCGTTGTCCATTTGAGCTGAGTTTTGCTGCCAGACTATATACACGGCCACTATTGGGGTCGAGAATTCGTCCACCTGTATAGGTGAGGTCTCTCTTGTGCTTAAGCTTGGTAATTACATTTAAACCGACAATCGGTTTGTTGGTATAAGGGGCAGGGCAGCCCGTACAGAACTCTTTCGGTGTGTAACCTGTACGTGGGGTGATTTTGGTTATTTTGCCTGTATAGGTGCCATCCGCTTCCTGGGTAATTTCGACCTGGCCTTTAGGTGCACCTGTGACGTCATCAATACTTTGCCAAATACCCGTAATATCTTGAGCAAAGGTCAGTTGGCCAAGACCAAATAACACAAAAAAGGTAATGAGTTTTGAGTACATGCTTAAGCCTCCTTGCTGCCTATCATTGTCTTTCTATTATTTCGGATTTCTAATAAGATTCAATCATTATTTTACAATTGTTTGCTTTTTTTTAATAATTGAAATTTCAATGAATTTTTGAGGATTTAAGAAAAAACCACTTCGGTTTGAATGACAACGAAGCGGCTTTTTTTGATGAAACCGTGATCAAAAATGATCAAATATAAGATGGTGGGTGCATACAGCATCATAGCTTATTCGGCGCGAATCCAGATCTGGTTACGACCTAATGCAGATACACCCAGATAGCCGCGCAAGTGCAGGCGTTTACCATTTGAGCTTAACTTGGCTTTCATGCTGTAGAGCTTGCCTGTATTTGGATCAAGAATACGGCCACTAGTATAGTTAAGACCATCCTTGTATTTTAAGCCTGTCACCACATCCATGCCAATAATAGGTTTGTTGGTATAAGGTGGTGGACAGTCTACACAGGTTTCCTTTGGAGTATAGCCCGCACGAGGAGTAAGTTTGACTACTTTTCCTGCATAAGTATTGTCAGCTTCTTTACGAATCTCGACTAACGCTTTAGGTGCACCCGTTTTGTCATCAATACTTTGCCAAAGACCCGTAATGTCTTCCGCAAAAGAAAAGCTACTGACTGCTGATAAGAGTAATACACCTATGAGTTGTTTGGCCATCATTAAAATCCTTTTAACGTTTGAAACTCCATTATGTAGGATATTTGACAACTAGTTCAATCTTTATGTGATATTTGCTGCAAATTTTAAGACAAAGATAAAATAAAAGTGGGTAGCCAGATGGCTGTGAAGACCCCATTCACCGCCATGCCAAATGCGGCATAACGACCCGTGACAGGACCACGCTGCCATGCCTGTGCCGTGCCAATGGCATGGGCCGCCAGACCCAGCGCCAGGCCAGAGGCACGTTCATCATGGATATGTTTTAAGATCCACGGTGAAAAGGCCGCTCCAATCACACCTGATAAGATCACAATTAGAGAAACCATCATCAACGGGGCATGTAGCAGTGTGGCAATGTTAAGTGCAATCGGTGTGGTCACCGCACGTGTGGCAAAGGCCATGATGGTCGGTTCAGACATGTGCAGTAAATAAGCAAGTCCCATTGGCAGGGCAACCGCACTGATGCTGGCAAAACATAAAATCCCGATCATGGACTTGATGGGCAAGTCATCGTAGCGCATCGCTGCGAGGGGAATGGCCAGCGCAACCGTGACATAACCAAGTAGATGGTTAAACACATCATTGACGTTGTTCATGTAGTGTTCATAGGGAATGCCGAGGATTGCCAGTAATCCAATCACGATAAACATGGCAAACACAATCAGCGGAATCTGAGGAACCTTTTTATTCAAAGGTTTTGCAAGCAGATAGCTGATCAGGGTGATCACAAAGCCATAAATAACCATCAACATAAATAAAGGCCTCTATAACCAGCGTTTTGCCATTTTGGCGTAAATCCATAAGGGCAATAAGGTACTTAGGGTGAGCACAAACAGAAACACAGGAATTTCCTTGCCCAGATGAATCAGCATGATCAGCGAGCCTGCACAAATCGGCAGAAACGCAAATGCGCTTTCTTTCATGATTTTATTGTTGGTATCAATCAGGCGGTTGGAGATTTTTTTAAACCGCCTCCAGATCAGCAGGGTGGTGAGTAGCGCAATCAACCCCACCAGATTACCCAGTTCAGGGTGATGAAAGACTTTGGTGATCAGGACGGCACCCTCACGAAATACGACAATCAATAAAATCGTGCAAAACCAGGCTGACCAATCAATATCTTTCATGTGCTTTTTTACTCTCGTCTATCTGAACGATGTGTAATCATCATTATAGTGATGAATTGTCATTCCGTTCGAATTCTTCCAAAGCCCGCTCGAATAAGGAAGCTTTTTTTCCAAGAATTTCGTCTAATGGTAAATGTGCCTGTTTAATGAGTTGCTCCAGTTTATGAGGGGCGATACAGACCGACAGGTGCAGGTCACCATGATCATCATGGTGTTCAGACTGAATCACGTTCAGGGTATAGAGCTGAGTACGCAGTTTACCGTAGGCTGGTTTCAGCACTAAATCAAAGTGTTGTAACTGGCCCATCAGACATTGTTGTACCGCCTGACTGAGCAGTTCCAGACCCTGCCCAGAATGTGCCGAAACATAGACACGGTCAGGCTGGTCAGGTGCCTTATAAATAATTTTTGCGGCATCACCGCTCAGGTCGATTTTATTATAGACATGCAAAACTGGGGCATCTGCACCAATTTCCTTAAGTACCGAATCCACCGCTTCAATCTGCTCAGTCATGTTGGGACTGCTGCTGTCAATCACATGCAGCAGCAAGGTTGCTTCCAGCGTTTCTTCCAAAGTGGCCTTGAATGACTCGACTAGATCGTGCTGCAAGTTTCGAACGAATCCAACCGTATCCGCCAGAACAACTGTACCTATGCCATCCCAGTCCAAACGGCGTAAGGTGGGGTCTAGGGTTGCGAACAGTTGGTCGGCAGCATAAACGTCACTTTTTGCCAAGATGTTAAATAAGGTTGATTTTCCCGCATTGGTATATCCCACCAGTGAAATGGTTGGAATCGCCGCTTTTTGACGCGCGGCGCGGCCTTGCAGACGGGTTTGTTGAACCTTAACCAGTTTTTCCTTGAGTTGGGTAATGCGTACCCGAATCAGTCGGCGGTCTGTTTCCAGTTGTGATTCACCTGGCCCACGTAGACCAATGCCCCCTTTTTGCTGTTCCAGATTACCCGTAAAGCCACGAATCAGACGGGTGGACAAATGTTTAAGCTGTGCCAGTTCGACCTGTAGCTTCCCCTCATGGGTGCGGGCACGTAAGGCGAAAATATCCAGAATCAAACCTGTACGGTCAATCACCCGACATTTCAGCACTTTCTCCAGGTTGCGTTCCTGGGCAGGGGAGAGTGAGTGGTCAAAAATCACCAGTTCCGCTTCAAGGTCTTTGACCTGTTCGGCAATTTCATCAACCTTGCCTGAGCCAATAAAGAACTTTGGATCAGGCTTGTTGCGTTGCACAGAAATATGTTCAAGGATTTCAGCACCAGCAGATTGAGCGAGCAATCGGAACTCTTCAGCATCCAGATCGTCAAGCAGTTGTACAGCCACACTGACTAAAATTGCCCGTTCACCACCTTGATGCTGCTCAAAATTTTCCACGCGATCTCATATCTTCGTTGTTGAAGCCTTATTCTAGAATAAACTTAAAGCAAAGGGCAAAGACTAAGTGTCGCTAGATGACATTTCGGCGCAAAAGATCAATAAAACCAATCAATGTTGCCAGATACAGGATTGACCAGCCCAAAAACATCCTGAGGGCATAGCCATAAGGAATGGTGGTCTGTGATTCTGATGTGTTGGTATGTGGATTCATCTTATCACCTATAAATCTGTAAATTCGATTTATTTATGGTAATTGATCTGATAAATCATTTAAAATTGAAAAAATTTATCCTTACATTCGTTTTTTAATATCAATGCTACATTTATAAGTGGATATGGGCATGATATAACTTTGCTAATTTAATGCATACATGCATACGGTTTTGATGATTTATGACACAAGAAACACCAGCGCTAAACAACCCGCCATTTAGTTTATTCTCTAAGTTCAGTCTATATAGCAAGAAATTGGCCGCAGGCCTGGAAACGATTGGTGAAGGCTTTTATCTCATCTATCGTCATGGCCTCTATAAAGATCCCAATAATCCTGTAAATACCCGTTATGTGCAGTATTTTTGCCGTCGTTTATGTGAAGTCTTCAATATTGAGGTACAGGTTCATGGTGCCATTCCCCGTGAACCTGCACTTTGGGTCAGCAATCATATTTCATGGCTGGATGTGGCGGTACTGGGTTCAGGTGCCCGTATTTTCTTTCTGGCGAAAGCCGAAGTGGAAAAATGGCCCATTTTGGGAAATCTGGCAAAGGGCGGTGGAACCCTGTTCATTAAACGTGGTTCAGGTGACTCCATTCGGATTCGTGAGCAAATTACCGAGTTTTTAAAACAGGATATTCCCGTGCTGTTTTTCCCTGAGGCCACCACCACAGATGGCACAAAGGTTAAAAAAGTACATGGCAGATTGCTTGGAGCCGCTATTGAGGCCCAGCGACCCGTCCAGATCTGCGTGATTTGCTATGTCAACCAGAATGGTGAGCTGGACATGGTGGCCCCATTTATTGGTGAAATGACTTTTGCGGAGCATGTGCAGCGCGTTCTGGAAATGCCCAAAGTCACGGCCCACCTACTGACATTGCCCGCAGTTCCTGTAACAGGGCATACCGTGGAGACCTTGACCAGGGAAGTTGAGCAGCAAATGCGTGCAGGTTTGCTGGAGTTGCAGCGCAAGGTGCTTAGGGTGATGCCAGATGGCACTGAGGCTACATAAATCCCTCGATTGGTAGCCATGAAAGCATCTTGATGCCAGCCCTTTGCCACCATTTCATGCGTGGTTCTTTGGTATAAATAACAGGGCCTTGAGGTGTCTGACGCTGCCAGGTAATTTTCTTGTTGGCATCCAGCACCAGTTTATAGGCATATTTGCTGAGGTTCTCATCCATTGTGGTGTGAACCGCCTGGGCAAGTGGTGGGCTGTTGAGCAGTACACCAATCTCAGTATTGAGATAGGCCGAGCGTGGGTCAAAATTAAACGAACCAATAAAAACCTGTTTTTCATCCAGTGCCATCAATTTGGCATGCAGGCTTGAACGGCTTAAGCCCTTTATGCTGACCTTGGCCTTTTTCGCCAAATCCTCGGTGTTTTTGTCCAGATCATTTTTATTCAGCGCAGGTAAAAATTCATAGAGCTGTACACCATGTTCCAATAAGTTCTGCCGATACTTGCCATAAAACGCATGGACCACCGCGACATCATTGGCCTTGAACGAGTTGGTCAGAACCCGTACCTTAACGCCATCCTTTGCCAAATCGGTCAGCATTTTTGCCCCTTTTTTTTCAGGAACAAAATAGGCTGAAATCAGGTCAACGTTTTTTTCAGGTTGTTCGAGATGCTGAATAAGCTGGAAATTGAGGTGTTCTTTCTTTTTTGCCTTGGACTTGATCTTGTCGGGTGAATCCTTGACTACTTCCGCCTTGACCCAATCCAATTGAATATCCCGACTCATCAGTGAGTCAATGGCCTGAGAGTTGCTGGTTAAATCCAGATAGTTTTGTACGGTAACCCGCTTGTAGTGCTCATCAAGCTGCCGTTTTAAACTTTCATAGCTGAGATGATGGGCACTTTGCTTGACCACTTCCTGCACCTTGTAGGCATATTCATGGTTCCAGTATTCATCAAAGGAATGTGAAATATCTTTCACCGCCGTGCCGACCAGCATCACATCAACATCAGAGAACTGGTAGTTGTCACTGACATTGTAATATTGATTGGTCATGTTGCGCCCGCCAATTAGGGCAACCTGGTGGTCTGCGATGAAGCTCTTGTTGTGCATGCGTCGGTTGATGCGCTTCAGGTCCAGAATCATGTCGAACGCACGATATTTCCGAAAGCGATAGGGGTTAAACAGCTTGACTTCAATATTGGGGTGCTGTGCCAATGCCAGAAAAATTCCCTCGGTTGATTTGGCATTGTTATCATCAATCAGCAGGCGAATCTTGACGCCACGGTCTGCGGCACGGATCAGCGCATGCAGGGCCAGTGAGCCAACCTTGTCGTTATCCCAGATGTAATACTGTAAATCCAGCCTTTTCTCCGCCTTGTCAATCAGGCTTAGGCGGGTCGCCAGGGCCTCCAGCGGCTCAAACAGCACCAGATAACCTGTCAGCTCAGGGTGCTGTTCTTGTAAGGGTTGAATGATTTGTGCCAGTGTGGTCTGGGCGGTGTCAACCTGCAAGGCGGTTTCAGGAATGGATTCTATTGTATGTTTGGGTAAGGTGCTGCAACCTGTTACAGTGATCGCAATACTGCAATAAATCGCAAGCATACTTTTATTGTAAGTAGTTGTACTTATTTTTGTATGTTTGTTATTTATACGGGCAGATTGCGTCATAATTATTACTGATTAAAAGTTCGGCTTGAGTATAGCATTTCATCGAAAAATATAAATATGAGATGTGATAACTGCCCCTGAGGTGAGGTGAATGAGCTCTGCACTGTTAAATTCAGATATAGTTATTTTAGTTTTCTATCTCCTGTTTGCGGTACTGGCACTGTGGGCACTGATTCAGGCCTGGATACATCAGGCTCGCACCGAAACCATCCATCCGTTTAAGGCGTTCGTGCATTTGCTGGCTTTTTATCTGTCTTATTTGCTAGTGCCCCTTTGGTTTTTTAGCCTCTATGCAGGTTGGTCAGGTTACTACACCCCCCACCAAACCATTTTTGTATTCCTGTTAAGCAGTGTGTTGGTCTATGCACGTTTTATTGAGCCACACCAAATTCATGTGAAATACCATCAATATCGTTTAAATCCACAGCGTGAATTTACCAAACCTGTAAAAGTGGCATTGGTTGCAGACATGCATGTAGGGTTATTTTCAGGACATGAACGCCAACTCAAAACCATTGTCAAAAAATTAAATCAGGAGCAGCCCGATTTTGTTGTGGTGGCTGGAGACTGGACCTATGAACCTGAAAATCGTTTGGTGCAGGAACTGGCAGTATTAAGGGAAATACAAATGCCAGTTTATTCTGTGTCAGGTAACCATGATGAACAGTATCCAGGACCACCAATTCAGGAACTATTGGCAAAAGCGCTGTCTGAAAACAATGTGATGGATATTGAGGGCAAGATTATTGAATTTGATGAGTTCCGTCTGGTTGGCATCGGGGATTTGTGGGCAGGAAAAGCCAATATGCGTTTTTTACCCGAGTTGCCACAGGATAAGCCGTGGCTGATTTTATCCCATAATCCTGATACGGTGGATATGGTGCCAGAATTGCCAAGCCATCCTCTGATGCTATCTGGACATACACATGGCGGACAAATTGAACTGCCGTGGGTCACCAGCTACATTATGAAACGGGTTTCGATTTTGGGGCACAAAAAAGGCTTTTACTCACATGAACATGCAGATGTATTTGTGACGGTGGGGACGGGGATGGTGGGTGTTCCATTTCGGTTTCGTGTGCCACCCACCATTGATATTATTGAATTATGCTAAAAAATATGTGAAAATGACAGGAAGTGGCTTAAAAATAGCCAATTAAATATTAAAACCCAAAAACCGCTTGCGTGGGAAATAAAACTGCCTATAATGCGACTCCATCGTCGGTGTTGTTGATTGAAAGTTTTTTTAAATCAGTTGCTTAAAGTGGTTTAAAATAAAGTTGAAATTACCTGTTGACTTTAAAGAGATTTAGGGTAACATAGCCGACCTAGCTTGATGATGACGAATCATCGAGAAGATCATTAAGAGAATAGAAGAACAACTTGTGTGGATTTTTACTGATTGATTGATCGATATATTATCATTGATTGAAGGTAAAAATTACTCGAAGTTTATTTGAGCGAATTTTTAGTCAGAAAATTGATGAGCCAAGATTTGTAGCCATAAGCTACTAATGATATTAAACTGAAGAGTTTGATCATGGCTCAGATTGAACGCTGGCGGCAGGCTTAACACATGCAAGTCGAGCGGGGATTGGGTGCTTGCACCTAATCTTAGCGGCGGACGGGTGAGTAATGCTTAGGAATCTGCCATTTAGTGGGGGACAACATTCCGAAAGGGATGCTAATACCGCATACGCCCTACGGGGGAAAGCAGGGGATCTTCGGACCTTGCGCTAAATGATGAGCCTAAGTCGGATTAGCTAGTTGGTGGGGTAAAGGCCTACCAAGGCGACGATCTGTAGCGGGTCTGAGAGGATGATCCGCCACACTGGGACTGAGACACGGCCCAGACTCCTACGGGAGGCAGCAGTGGGGAATATTGGACAATGGGGGGAACCCTGATCCAGCCATGCCGCGTGTGTGAAGAAGGCCTTTTGGTTGTAAAGCACTTTAAGCGAGGAGGAGGCTACCTGGATTAATACTCTAGGATAGTGGACGTTACTCGCAGAATAAGCACCGGCTAACTCTGTGCCAGCAGCCGCGGTAATACAGAGGGTGCGAGCGTTAATCGGATTTACTGGGCGTAAAGCGTGCGTAGGCGGCTGATTAAGTCGGATGTGAAATCCCTGAGCTTAACTTAGGAATTGCATTCGATACTGGTCAGCTAGAGTATGGGAGAGGATGGTAGAATTCCAGGTGTAGCGGTGAAATGCGTAGAGATCTGGAGGAATACCGATGGCGAAGGCAGCCATCTGGCCTAATACTGACGCTGAGGTACGAAAGCATGGGGAGCAAACAGGATTAGATACCCTGGTAGTCCATGCCGTAAACGATGTCTACTAGCCGTTGGGGCCTTTGAGGCTTTAGTGGCGCAGCTAACGCGATAAGTAGACCGCCTGGGGAGTACGGTCGCAAGACTAAAACTCAAATGAATTGACGGGGGCCCGCACAAGCGGTGGAGCATGTGGTTTAATTCGATGCAACGCGAAGAACCTTACCTGGCCTTGACATAGTAGAAACTTTCCAGAGATGGATTGGTGCCTTCGGGAATCTACATACAGGTGCTGCATGGCTGTCGTCAGCTCGTGTCGTGAGATGTTGGGTTAAGTCCCGCAACGAGCGCAACCCTTTTCCTTACTTGCCAGCATTTCGGATGGGAACTTTAAGGATACTGCCAGTGACAAACTGGAGGAAGGCGGGGACGACGTCAAGTCATCATGGCCCTTACGGCCAGGGCTACACACGTGCTACAATGGTCGGTACAAAGGGTTGCTACCTAGCGATAGGATGCTAATCTCAAAAAGCCGATCGTAGTCCGGATTGGAGTCTGCAACTCGACTCCATGAAGTCGGAATCGCTAGTAATCGCGGATCAGAATGCCGCGGTGAATACGTTCCCGGGCCTTGTACACACCGCCCGTCACACCATGGGAGTTTGTTGCACCAGAAGTAGGTAGTCTAACCTTAGGGGGGACGCTTACCACGGTGTGGCCGATGACTGGGGTGAAGTCGTAACAAGGTAGCCGTAGGGGAACCTGCGGCTGGATCACCTCCTTAACGAAAGATTGACGATCGGTAAGAATCCACAACAAGTTGTTCTTCGAGATATATCGAATGAAAGATAGAAAAAGTATTGTTTCTCTTTTTTAATTTTAGAGATAAGTCGTGCACTACGCGCTGCGCTTGTCTTGCGAAATAAAAGAAGAGATCAACGATCTCTTCTTTTATTTCTCAGGGTCTGTAGCTCAGTTGGTTAGAGCACACGCTTGATAAGCGTGGGGTCACAAGTTCAAGTCTTGTCAGACCCACCACTACTGACGAAGTGATGAATAATCACAAGCTACTAGATGAGAAGATATATCGTTCATTATGATTGTAAGCTGGGGACTTAGCTTAGTTGGTAGAGCGCCTGCTTTGCACGCAGGAGGTCAGGAGTTCGACTCTCCTAGTCTCCACCAGAGCTTCGATCAGCAAAGCAACGCTTTGCCGAAGCGCAAGACAAGCAGCTATGCTGCGCGTAGTATCTGATCTAATATGGTAGTGAAAGATATTTTTAAATTATAGAACTTAATAAATAAGGTGAATCAAGAGATTGATTTAGATTTATTAACTTCTGTGATTTATCACAGTTTACTGCAAGCTGACGAGGCTGTAGTTAATCATTAACAGATTAGAATTTGAGTCTGAAATAAATTGTTCACTCATTCAATAACAAAGCAAGAAGAATTAATTCTTTAAGCTGAGTTGTTAGAAATGAGAACTAGCAAAAACACTGAATCAAGCGTTTTGGTATATGAATTTAGATTGAAGCTGTACGGTGATTAAATTCACGAAGCAACAAACTGGATGAGAGCGATGTAAGTTGAAAAACGAGCATAGCAATCTGTCCTAACCTTACTTGTAAGGGTTAGCGACTGTTTGGGGTTGTATAGTCAAGTAATTAAGTGCATGTGGTGGATGCCTTGGCAGTCAGAGGCGAAGAAAGACGTGATAGCCTGCGAAAAGCTCCGGGGAGGCGGCAAATATCCTGTGATCCGGAGATATCTGAATGGGGGAACCCACTTACCATAAGGTAGGTATTGCAACATGAATACATAGTGTTGCAAGGCGAACGAGGGGAAGTGAAACATCTCAGTACCCTTAGGAAAAGAAATCAATTGAGATTCCCTTAGTAGCGGCGAGCGAACGGGGAGTAGCCCATTAAGTTATGTGTGTTTTAGTGGAACGCTCTGGGAAGTGCGAACGTAGAGGGTGATATTCCCGTACACGAAAGGGCACACATAATGATGACGAGTAGGGCGAGGCACGTGAAACCTTGTCTGAATATGGGGGGACCATCCTCCAAGGCTAAATACTCCTGACTGACCGATAGTGAACCAGTACCGTGAGGGAAAGGCGAAAAGAACCCCTGTGAGGGGAGTGAAATAGATCCTGAAACCGCATGCATACAAGCAGTGGGAGCCGACATGTTCGGTGACTGCGTACCTTTTGTATAATGGGTCAGCGACTTATATTCAGTAGCGAGGTTAACCGAATAGGGGAGCCGTAGAGAAATCGAGTCTTAATAGGGCGTTTAGTTGCTGGGTATAGACCCGAAACCAGGCGATCTATCCATGAGCAGGTTGAAGGTTGGGTAACACTAACTGGAGGACCGAACCCACTGTCGTTGAAAAGCCAGGGGATGACTTGTGGATAGGGGTGAAAGGCTAATCAAGCCTGGTGATAGCTGGTTCTCCCCGAAAGCTATTTAGGTAGCGCCTCGGACGAATACCATTGGGGGTAGAGCACTGTTTCGGCTAGGGGGTCATCCCGACTTACCAAACCGATGCAAACTCCGAATACCAATGAGTACTATCCGGGAGACAGACTGCGGGTGCTAACGTCCGTAGTCAAGAGGAAAACAATCCAGACCGCCAGCTAAGGCCCCAAAATCATAGTTAAGTGGGAAACGATGTGGGAAGGCATAGACAGCTAGGAGGTTGGCTTAGAAGCAGCCACCCTTTAAAGAAAGCGTAATAGCTCACTAGTCGAGTCGGCCTGCGCGGAAGATGTAACGGGGCTAAAACTATGTGCCGAAGCTGCGGATGTAACTTTTAAGTTACGTGGTAGGGGAGCGTTCTGTAAGCCGAAGAAGGTGTATTGAGAAGTATGCTGGAGGTATCAGAAGTGCGAATGCTGACGTGAGTAACGACAAAACGGGTGAAAAACCCGTTCGCTGAAAGACCAAGGGTTCCAGTCCAACGTTAATCGGGGCTGGGTGAGTCGACCCCTAAGGCGAGGCCGAGAGGCGTAGTCGATGGGAAATGGGTTAATATTCCAATACTTCTGTGTAATGCGATGAGAGGACGGAGAAGGTTAAGTCAGCCTGGCGTTGGTTGTCCAGGTGGAAGACAGTAGGCATGCATCTTAGGCAAATCCGGGGTACTCTATGCTGAGAGTCGATAGCAAGCTGTACTTGTACAGTGAAGTGGCTGATACCATGCTTCCAGGAAAAGTCTCTAAGCTTCAGTTACACAGGAATCGTACCCGAAACCGACACAGGTGGTCAGGTCGAGTAGACCAAAGCGCTTGAGAGAACTCTGCTGAAGGAACTAGGCAAAATGGTACCGTAACTTCGGGAGAAGGTACGCTGCTGACGGTGATGGGACTTGCTCCCTGAGCGGTTGGCAGCCGCAGAAACCAGGCCGCTGCAACTGTTTATTAAAAACATAGCACTCTGCAAACACGAAAGTGGACGTATAGGGTGTGATGCCTGCCCGGTGCTGGAAGGTTAATTGATGGGGTTAGCGTAAGCGAAGCTCTTGATCGAAGCCCCAGTAAACGGCGGCCGTAACTATAACGGTCCTAAGGTAGCGAAATTCCTTGTCGGGTAAGTTCCGACCTGCACGAATGGCATAATGATGGCGGCGCTGTCTCCAGCAGAGGCTCAGTGAAATCGAAATCGCTGTGAAGATGCAGTGTACCCGCGGCTAGACGGAAAGACCCCGTGAACCTTTACTGCAGCTTGACATTGAACTTTGACCTTACTTGTGTAGGATAGGTGGGAGGCTTTGAAGTTGGAACGCTAGTTCCAATGGAGCCGTCCTTGAAATACCACCCTGGTAATGTTGAGGTTCTAACTCTGCCCCGTAATCCGGGGCGAGGACCATGTCTGGTGGGTAGTTTGACTGGGGCGGTCTCCTCCTAAAGAGTAACGGAGGAGTACGAAGGTGCGCTCAGCGTGGTCGGAAATCACGCGTAGAGTATAAAGGCAAAAGCGCGCTTAACTGCGAGACCCACAAGTCGAGCAGGTACGAAAGTAGGTCTTAGTGATCCGGTGGTTCTGTATGGAAGGGCCATCGCTCAACGGATAAAAGGTACTCTGGGGATAACAGGCTGATACCGCCCAAGAGTTCATATCGACGGCGGTGTTTGGCACCTCGATGTCGGCTCATCTCATCCTGGGGCTGAAGCAGGTCCCAAGGGTATGGCTGTTCGCCATTTAAAGAGGTACGCGAGCTGGGTTTAGAACGTCGTGAGACAGTTCGGTCCCTATCTACCGTGGGCGCTGGAAATTTGAGAGGATCTGCTCCTAGTACGAGAGGACCAGAGTGGACGAACCTCTGGTGTACCGGTTGTCACGCCAGTGGCATCGCCGGGTAGCTATGTTCGGAAGGGATAACCGCTGAAAGCATCTAAGCGGGAAGCCTACCTCAAGATAAGATTTCCCCAGGACTTCATGTCCTCTAAAGAGCCGTTCGAGACCAGGACGTTGATAGGTTGGGTGTGGAAGCACGGTGACGTGTGAAGCTGACCAATACTAATTGCTCGTGAGGCTTGACTATACAACACCCAAACAGTTGTTGTATTCAAGATAAATTCAATACATAACTTGATTTAGTGTCAAAACTAGTTACAATACGACTCAATTAACTAATCCGTTAAACTCATTTGGAAAAAGCCTTGGCATAGATAAGACCAAAGCAAGTATCCATAAACAGTTTGCTGGCGACAATAGCAAGAGTGAACCACCTGATCCCTTCCCGAACTCAGAAGTGAAACCTCTTCGCGCTGATGGTAGTGTGGCGTTTGCCATGTGAGAGTAAGTCATCGCCAGCTTTTAAATACTAAACCTCCCAACTAACCTTGGGAGGTTTTTTTATTTCGGTGCTAAAAATTAAAAGTCTAATGGGCTAATTATGCCAAGTCGGTTGATCTTGAGTACATGGGTGTAAATCATTGTGGTTTGTACACTGCTATGACCTAGTAGGGATTGTATGGTGCGGATGTCTTGCCCATTTTGTAGTAAATGTGTAGCGAAGCTGTGGCGCAAGGTATGCAATGTTGCGGGTTTATTGATGCCAGATAAGGACACTGCTTTTTTAAAACTGCGTTAAAATGCTTGTTCGTGTTGATGATGCCGGCGGATGATTTTTGAGCGCGGATCAGTCGATTCTTTTGCTGCGGGAAATAACCAAAACCATGATAGTTGCGTTGCATAAGTTGGATATTTTTTCTCTAAAGCATCGGGAAGATACACACCGTTACGGTTTAAGTGCCGATCTGTTTGATATATAGCTGTTGCAGTTTGGATGTGTTGTTGCAAGGGTACGAGCAATTTTTGCGGTAAAACGGTGATTCGATCTTTATCGCCTTTTGCCGCACGCACGGTAATTTGATTCAAACCAAAATCTATATCTTTGATGCGAAGTTGATACATTTCTAATAGCCGCATACCTGTGCCATATAGTAGCTGACATTTAAATAGATCTTCTGTATTGAGATAACTAAAAATTAATGTTATTTCTTCTTTTGAGAGCACGACTGGAAGCCTAGCGGTGACCCGAGGTCTTTCTATATCATCAATATATGGCAGGGTAATATTTAATACATCGTGGTAAAGAAAAAGTAATGCACTGAGTGCTTGTTTGTGGGTTGATTTGCTTATGCCGTTATTATTCACTAAAAATGCCAGATAACTTTTTATATGTGTTTCATTTAAGGTGCACGGGTGTTGTTTGTTATGATAAAGGATATAGCGTTTAATCCATTGGATATAAGCTCTTTCTGTTGATAGGCTTAAATGTCTGTATCGTGCTGTATAAGCAACTTTTTCTAATAGTTTGGGTGATTGTGTATGGCTATTATTTTGAATTATCATAATTTGACAAATATGTTTTTACGCTTTAAGGTGTTTGGAATATAGCGAGAATAATATAGTAGGACTTACGCATTGACGGATTCAAAAAAGTATTAAAATAGTTTATAAAGTATCTGTGATCAGACGAACTAAACATGCTTCTACAGCAACTTGTACTCTACCCATTTATATGGGCTTTCTCATGACAGAACCGAACTCTATTAGCTGCACACAACTTGCCGAGACTTATAATATCTCGCATGATAGTGTAAATCGCTTTCTAGAGCGTGAAGACTACACACCTCACGACCTATATCAAGAAGC
>NZ_KB849355.1:1327219-1366948 GCF_000368325.1 Acinetobacter sp. CIP 102529 | reverse complement strand
TTAGATACTGAAATCTGAAGTGAGTCGTCGATTAACTTTTGTGGTTGAAGCGGCCCAGTTTCTTCAACACACCTTCTAAAAAATCAATTTCTAATGCCTGCTCACCGATTTTTGCATGTAACTTTTTAAGATCAATGGGGGGTTCTGATGGAGCTTTTGATTGATCGAAAGCTTGCGAGGAAGCTGAGATCAATTGATTTTTCCAGTCAATAATTTGGTTTTGATGAACATCAAATTCAGCACTCAATTCAGCAAGTGTTTTTTCTGCTTTAATCGCAGCAAGTGCTACCTTAGCTTTAAAATCATTTGAATGATTTCTTCTTGGTCTACGTGCCATAAAATACTCCATATATTGATGTTTATAACATCATTTGAGGAGCAGAATATCACTTATAGGAGTTGTTCAAATTTACGGATCCATCTCTAAATTGAGCTTTAATGTGATTTTATTCACATAAATATTAAAAATATAATGCTGCTTTTGATTGTAAATAAATGTAAATATATTTCTTGTTAAACTGTATTAAAACATATTTTATGAAATTTAAATTTATTATAAGTGTATGATAAAGAAAGTTTTTAAACTTTCTTTATCAATTATTATTTAATTAATGTGCAAGTAATTGACTGTAAGAATAATACATGAATAGTAAAATGACCAATGCAATGACTGGGGAAAGTAGATAGGACCAGGCTGGAACATCTGGCTGTTCAACCTCAATTTCTTCAGTGTGATGGATGCTAGGTTGTGCCTGATGAACCATTTGATTGAACTCCTGCATGGTGGTTTCCAGTGAAATATCTTGCTGCTCAACAGGTTTGGAGCCTTTCAGTTCGGTGAGCTGGTTAGTTGACCAAACCCAGTCTTCTGCCTGTCCAGACAAGTGCTCGATTTGTCCAAGCAAAAGCTCTGTGAGTCCTGTTTGTCCAAAGCTTCCTGTCTGGTCAAGTTGATTGAGTTCAGTAAACTGTAGACTCAATACCTCTGAGATACTGGGCTCTAGCTCGGCTGGGCTAAGTGCAGATTTATTATGTTTGGAGGTAGTGAGGTGTCGGGCAATTTCCTGAATATAAAGCGGGTCGGCAGCCTTGATTTCATGATAAAGTTTTTTTGGGTCTTGTCTCCAAATGCTAATCAGTTGTCCTAGTGTCAGCACATTGACTTCATGAATATAAAATTGCTTTTCTTTGGGAGAATACTGGCTAAAAAGCTGTGGTTTTTGAAGCTTAATTTGTTCGGAAAAGTATTGAACTAAGTCGAATGCCATCGTCTATTTCCTCGTTTAATCTAAAATTCTAAGAGAAGGTTTCTTTTTACTTGGTTCTGCTTCTTTTTTTGTTTCACTCGCCTGGGCAACATGTGTATCTTCAATGTCCGCATATTCAGCTGGGTCGAAAAATAAACCCTGTCCATTTTCTTTGGCGTAAATTCCCAGCATCGCCCGAACAGGCACATAAATTTCTTTTGCTACTCCACCAAAACGTGCCGAGAACGTAATGGCTTCGTTACTCATGTGCAGAGCATGGATTGCATGTGGGGCAAGGTTCAGAACAATTTGTCCATCTTTTACGAACTGTACTGGAACATCGGTATGAGGTTGTGTGGCATCAACCAATAAGTAGGGGGTCAACTGGTTGTCACAAATCCATTCATAAATGGCGCGGGCAAGATAGGGACGTGTTGGGGTAATGGTTATTTGCTCAGACATAATTAAAAAACTTATTAAATCGTAGAAATGAAGTCATTGTAGCTGTTTTTTTCTTGGGCTGTCATTGATTTAATAAAAGATGATCGGCTAAAGATGCGCTGGCAATACAGGAAAATTGGACGGCAGTGTTGTGGAGGAAGTTCTATCCCCATGCTTTTTAAACGCAGGAAAATGGGTGCAAGCATACAATCCAGAATAGAGAAATTTTCAGACATGAAAAATGGAAAATGTTGAAATAATGGGGTCAGCGAGATCAGGGTATCTCTCAATTCTTTCTGTGCCTTTTGTTTTTGTGTGGGATTGAGTGTGTCTGCGTGACGGAGCATGTGGTCAGCCAGTTGAAACCAGTCCTGTTCAAAACGCCAGATATATTGGCGCTGCTCAGCCCGCGCCATTGGTGCATCGGCATAGAGCTTATTCTGGCGATAACGGTCATCAAGATATTCTGCAATCACGTTTGCCGAGAAGAGTTTTAGATTTTGCTCAATGAGCATTGGCAACTGGTTGTATGGATTCAGGTCGGCTAAGTCTTCATCTTCATGGTCGGTAATGATGAGCTGATACTTGATCTGTTTTTCAGCAAGTAAAAAACGAATCCAGTGTGAACGGAAATCATCTGCATGACTATAAAGCGTAATACCTTGAACAGGCGTATTTTCAACCGATGACATATCACAAAGCTAGAGATATAAACGGATTAGCATACTAAAAAAATGCTGGAAAAGCATCTTTGTGACACTAAAGTGCCCAGAAATAAAAAACCTCGGAAAAATCCGAGGTTTTTTGTCCAACTCAATAAATGATTAACGTTTAGAGAATTGAGGACGTTTACGTGCTTTACGTAAACCAAGTTTCTTACGTTCAACTTCACGAGCATCACGAGTAACGAAACCAGCTTGACGAAGAGCAGGTTTTAAAGTTTCGTCAGCAGCGATCAACGCACGGGTAATACCGTGACGGATTGCGCCAGCTTGACCACCGATACCACCACCCTTAACAGTGATGTAAAGGTCATATTTTTCAGTTGCTTCCAAAAGCTCTAAAGGCTGACGCACAACCATACGAGCAGTTTCACGACCGAAATATTGCTCTAAAGTACGATTGTTGATTACGAGTTTGCCTGTACCAGCAGATAAGAAAACACGTGCAGTTGCGGTCTTACGGCGACCTGTACCATAATTAGTAGCCATGTGCTGTATCCCTTAGATGTCCAAAACTTGTGGCTGTTGAGCAGTATGAGGATGCTCGCTACCAGCGTACACTTTCATCTTCTTGATCATCGCGTAACCAAGAGGACCTTTTGGCAACATACCTTTTACAGCACGTTGGAAGATTTCTTCTGGTTTGTGTGCAACTAATTTTTCAAAATTAGTTTCACGAATACCCCCAGGGAAACCAGTGTGGCGATAGTATTTCTTATCAAGTGATTTGTTACCAGTCACCTGAACTTGCTCAGCATTGATTACGACGATGTAATCGCCAGTGTCAACGTGAGGGGTATAAGAAGTTTTGTGTTTACCGCGTAAACGACGGGCGATTTCAGTCGCAAGACGACCTAAAGTTTTGCCAGAAGCATCAACAACGTACCAGTCGTGTTGAACTTCAGCTGGCTTAGCGCTGAGAGTTTTCATTAACCACTACCTATTATAGTTGGTTTGGGCAAGGAATCACCCAAACAAAAGGAGACCGAATTCTATATGAATTTGAAAAAGTGTACAAGAACAATTCGATCGGGATGCCATATTTTGCTGTAAAGTGACTGATTTTGTAACTATGGCGTCATGAATTTCAGACTACATTATTTCCCTTGTGACAGTATGGGATTTACCCTATCATTTTTATATCAATTAATTGAAATAAATAGAAGTATCTAGCTCTCTTGGGAACCTTTCATGAAACTGTCGTTTGCCACAAAAATTGCTGTAGTCAGCCTGCTAATTGGCGTTTGCTCTACACAAGCAAACGCACGGCGACTATATAAGTGGGTGGACCAGAGCAGTGTGACCAATTATTCTGAATTTAAACCTAAAGAGGGGACAGAACGCAAGCTGGAAGTTTTGGAAAGCCGTGGTAATGATCATGTTGATCCAGCCATGGCGGTAACCGCAGAAATGAAACCGATTGAGATTCCTGTGGATATGGTCAATCCAGCCAGTTCACCTGTGGCAACCAATCCCAATTCGCAAACGATTTATAAACAGGGAGTCATTGCTGAGCCATATACCCGTCCAGCAAGTGCTGTGGTGCCAACCCAGCCAATCATTGAGAAAAAAGAACCTGTCACCACACAACATCAGTTAATTAACCCTGAAAAACAGGGAACGACTGCAATTGCAGAAAGAGCAGCGAGTACAGTTGTGGCAACTGTAGAAAAAGCGAAAAAGGAAGAGCCAGTTGTGGCGGCTGTACAACCAGAGAAAAAAGTACAAATCAAGGTCAATCCGTGGACACGTACGGTGGAGGCTGTTCCATCAAATTTGGTGCCTGAAAACCTACCTAGAACATTAAGTGGTAATCCTGAGAAGTAATCGCCATACTGAGTGTGATAAAGCTTGGAAACTCGGATGATTATGCTTCCTTTATATGTCACATCAGGTGAACCTGCGGGGATTGGTCCTGATATCTGTCTAAGTTTGGCTGGGCGAGTGGATGAGCGTCCAGTTGTTGTGCTGGCAGATATGCAGATGCTGCAACAGCGTGCGGAGCAATTGGACAACCACGTTGAACTGGTCGCATATCAGGGGCAGCAACAGCCAAGCCTGTCAGGACAGCTTTTTGTGGAGCATATCCCTTTAGTTGAACCTGTTGAACTAGGACAATTAAATCCCGCCAATGCGGCTTATGTGATTGAGCAGTTACGACGTTCAGCCGAGTATGCGATGTCTGGACGTAGCGTGGGTGTTGCAACGGCACCTGTGCAGAAATCCGTGATCAATGATGCTGGGATTGGTTTTAGTGGCCATACGGAATACTATCAGGAATTTGCAGGTGTTGACCGTGTGGTGATGATGCTGGCCACCAAAACATTAAGGGTTGCTTTGGTCACAACACATTTACCCTTGCGTGATGTACCTAATGCGATTACCAAACAACGCCTGCATCAGGTGATTGACATCCTGATTCATGATTTAAAAACAAAATTTAAAATAGCCAAACCACGAATTTTGGTCTGTGGTCTCAATCCCCATGCAGGTGAGGATGGCTATCTGGGACGCGAAGAAATAGAGATCATTAATCCTGTGCTGGAAACCTATCGCCAGCAGGGGATTCACATCAGTTTAAGTTTGCCCGCCGATACATTATTTACGCCTGATCACCTCAAAGAAACAGATGCGGTGTTAGCCATGTATCACGATCAGGGCTTACCTGTGTTAAAATCACAGGGCTTTGGTGAGGCGGTAAACATTACATTAGGCCTGCCATTTATTCGAACTTCGGTCGATCATGGTACGGCACTTTCTCTTGCAGGCACTGGACAGGCAAAATCGTCGAGTTTGCATGTTGCGGTTGATTTAGCACTTGATTTAGCCCATCAGTGAGTGATGGATAAATTATTCACGTTGGAATTATTATGTATCAAATTAATGCCCTAAACCCTAAAGATGAAGGGCATCAGGCTCGAAAACGTTTTGGTCAGAACTTTTTGCATGACCAGCGTGTGATTGCCAAAATTGTACGCTCAGTGAATCCACGTGCGGGCGATAATATTGTCGAAATCGGCCCAGGTTTGGCTGCACTGACATCGCCCCTGATTGGTGAGTGCGATGCGCTTACAGTGGTTGAACTGGACCGTGATCTGGCAGCAGGTTTGCCTGCTCGCGTGCCACATCCTGAACGTTTGATCATTGTTGAGGCAGATGCCTTAAAATATGATTTCACCCAGTTGTTTCAGGCAGGCCGTCCACTACGTGTCGTAGGAAATCTGCCCTATAACATTTCAACCCCACTCTTGTTCCATCTGTTAGAGTTTGGTGACAAAGTCAAAGACATGCATTTCATGTTGCAGAAAGAAGTGGTTGATCGTATTACCGCTGTGCCAAATACCAAAGAGTACGGGCGGTTATCGGTGATGATTCAGTATTTCTGTAAACCAACCTTTTTGTTTGAAGTACCACCAGGTTCATTCAATCCACCACCGAAAGTGACTTCTGCGGTATTTCGTTTGGAACCTTATGAAACTAAGCCAATTATCGCCAAAAATGAAAAAGCTTTGGCGCGTTTGGTTGGCCATGTGTTTACCCAGCGCCGTAAAACCTTGCGTAACAGCTTAAAAGGCATGTTGGTTGAAGAGGGTTTTGAGAAAGCAGGTGTGGACCCTATGGCACGTCCAGAAACCTTGAGTCTGGCTGATTTTGTGGCCTTGTCTGATCAAATGGTGCCTTAAAATGTCCAATCGCTATAATTATGTCATTGGTGATGTGCAGGGCTGCTTTGAAGCCCTGAAAGCGTTATTGAAAGAAATTCGCTTTGATCCAGATCAGGACTTTTTATGGTTTGCAGGTGATTTGGTTGCGCGTGGTGAAAACTCGGTGGGTGCCTTGCGCTTTGTTAAAAAGCTGGCTGACCGAGGCGCTGCTGCAACCGTTTTAGGCAACCATGATTTAACCCTGATCGCCTGCGCGCGTGGCTTGAAGAAAATCAAAGACAAAGACCGTACACAAGAGATTATTGACGCAATTGATGGTGATGAACTGATTGATTGGCTGCGTAAACAGCCTTTAAGTCTATGTCCGAATGATCACACCTTGATTACCCATGCGGGTGTGCCTTGTATTTGGTCGGCAGAACAAACTGTGCAGTTGGCAAGTGAAGTGCAACAGGTGGTTGGGCATGACGATCTTACGGTATTGGATGCTTTCCTTGCAGAAATGTATGGTGAGCAACCTGATCTTTGGTCAGATGATTTGAATGGGCAGGCTCGCTTGCGTTGTATTACCAATTATTTAACCCGTATGCGCTTAACCAATGCGGAGGGTAGGCTGGAGTTTGAGTTTAAGGATGCACTGGATGCACCGATGCCAACAGGCTTTCAGCCGTGGTTTGAGTTTGAGAGTCAGGCGGCCAAAACCCACCAATTAATTTTTGGACATTGGGCGGCGTTGCAGGGTAAAACCATTAGCTCTCAAATTCAAAATGTTGATGGTGGCTGTGTCTGGGGGCAGCAACTGGTTGCCTTGCGTTTAGAGGATCAACAGTTGTTTAAGGTGGATAATCCGTTGGCTTAGTAAAACTCTGAATTATTTTTTATTGCTCCGCTTGATGTTTAAGTGCAGCATTTTTGTTTTTTAAAGCTGTCAATAAACTGTCATACACTGATCATTAAAGTGTCAAAAAATATTTATAAGCTAAACGTATGAAAATAACGACACAAATGGATGGCGATATGCAGAGTACATACGCGACATCTCTATTAAAGCAAGATCAGTTTCCTGAAAATTTTAAATTCTATTTTAAAAGGAAGCAGCAAAAAGATCAGTCTTATGAACGATCCGAACTGCGGGATTTGGTTCGTCCACGTCTTAGAATCGCAATTGTAACTGAAACATGGCCACCAGAAATCAATGGTGTGGCTTTATCCATGATGCAGTTATGTCAGGGCTTGCAACGTCTTGGGCATAAAATCCTGTTGGTTCGTCCAGTTCAGAAAGAAACCTGTGCGGAATTTCATCCTGAACAGGAGTGTCTGGTGCTGTCCCAACCGATTCCAAAATATCCAAGCCTGCAATTTGGCTGGCCGCAATATCTAAAGGTCACCAAAGCTTTTGAAAAGTTTTCACCTGATGTGGTGCATATTGTGACTGAAGGGCCTTTAGGACTCACTGCATTACAGGCAGCCAAAGCAAAGAAGATTGCGGTGTCTAGTGGCTTTCATTCGCCTTTTCAGGATTTTAGCCGCTTCTTTGACCTAGCCTTTCTGGTTAAGCCCATCCAGCGTTACTTAACCTGGTTTCATAACAGTACCGATGTGACCTGTGTACCGAGCCAGTATACCGAACAGGCACTGCGTGGTTTTGGCGTGACTTGTCCATTGGTTGTGGTTGGCCGTGGTGTCGATACGGTACGGTTCTCCCCCAAACATCGTTCCCAGCGACTGCGCCAACAATGGTGTGTCGATGCTGATACCCGTGTGATGCTGTATGTCGGGCGCTTATCACCCGAAAAAGAAGTTGATGTGCTGATTAAAAGCTTCCATGCCTTGCAGGTCCAGCAGGGTGTCAATATCAAGTTTGTGATTGTGGGTGATGGGCCTGACCGTATCCGACTCAGCAAGATGACCACATCCAAAGACGTAATCTTTATGGGAAGTCTTGGTGGGCATGAGTTGGCAACAGCCTACGCAAGCGCAGATGTTTTTACCTTTGCCAGTCAGGCGGATACCTTTGGTAACGTGGTGCTGGAGGCAATCGCCAGTGGTTTGCCCGTGATTGCCTATGACTACGTCTGTGCACACCAGCACGTCAAACACAATATCACAGGATGGTTGAGTCCTTTGGGTCATACAACCGACTTGATCCAGTCCATTTGCCGTTTACCCGCGCTTCCTCAATTGCGGCAAATGGGTTTGCTGGCCAGTGAAAGCGTACAGCACAGCAGTTGGCAGTTTCCTGTACAGCAACTTGAACAAGCACTTTATCAGGTGCTGAAGGAGTCTCCCATGACCTCTACCTAAACTATTCTCAACAAGAGGAGAAAAAGTATGAAATTTCAAAATGCAAAAATAAAAATGCTCGATCTCGATTTAAAAGGCTGCGTATATCTCAATCATCTCTCCCAGACGCAAGCAGTTGCCCTGTTTTTTAAAACCATCAGTCGTTTGGGAGATGGACCTTTTTGGTATGTGATGCTGCTGTCCGTATGGATCATGCAGGGGTTGGCATACGGTCTACAAATTCTGTACCTGATTGTGGCAGGTTCAGCAGGCACCTTAATTTATAAATTCCTCAAACACAAAACCACACGTCCAAGACCTTACCAGGTCCATCAAGTCATTGTTTTAGGTGAACGGCCACTGGACCATTTTAGCTTTCCATCAGGCCATACCCTGCATGCGGTGATGGTTACGATGACCTTGGGCTATATTCAACCCATCTTATTATTGTTGATGTTGCCATTTACGATTCTGGTTGCATTGTCACGAATGATTCTTGGGCTACATTATCCAAGTGATGTGATTGTGGGGGCGATCATTGGGGCATCGGTTGCAAGTACAATCATCGTGCTGGCACCGAGCTTTAATATTCTTTTATAAATATAACAGTAAATTTTGGGTGAATTTACCGAAACAGCACTATCCCTTAAATCTGCTGATTTGTTAAAGTAGGCTAAATCACATTCATTACACTCAGGTTGTCACATGGGCTTACGTTGGACAGATACGATTGATATTGCGATTGAACTCACCGAAGCGCATCCAGATGTTGATCCACAATGGATTCGTTTTACCGATTTACACGCATGGGTCTGTGCCTTGCCTGACTTTAGTGATGACCCAAACAAGTCAACAGAGGGCTTGCTGGAAGCCATCCAAATGGCATGGCTGGATGAGGTTCGATAAAAATTCATCAGAAATTAGCGAACTTTTACAGATTCAAGCTGATTATTGGTGCTGACATCGGTATAATGCGGCAAATTTTTTTAATGTTTAGACCTAGATTAGGGAGCCAATCATGGCAATTGAACGTACTTTATCAATCGTAAAACCAGATGCAGTTGCAAAAAACCACATCGGTGACATTTTTGCCCGTTTTGAAAAAAATGGCTTAAAAATTGTTGCAACTAAAATGAAACACCTTTCTCAAGCGGATGCTGAAGGTTTCTACGCTGAGCACAAAGAACGTGGTTTCTTTGCTGACCTCGTTGCATTCATGACTTCTGGTCCAGTGGTTGTTTCAGTTCTTGAAGGCGAAAACGCAGTTCTTGCTCACCGTGAAATCTTGGGTGCTACAAATCCTAAAGAAGCGGCTGCTGGCACAATCCGTGCTGACTTTGCTGTAAGCATCGACGAAAACGCGGCTCACGGTTCTGATTCAGTTGCTTCTGCTGAGCGTGAAATCGCTTACTTCTTTGCTGACAACGAGATCTGCCCACGCACTCGTTAATCCAAAGCATTCAGGCCAGATAAGTGGTATACTGCTTATCTGGTTTTTTATTTTCTTATAGATCGGTTTGTGTAAATAATGCACAGCCTTTTCTAGCGTTGACATCTTTTAGGTAAATTCACATGAGTTCTGTAGCCGTAGTTTCATCAGAAAATCTGTATGAAAAACAACAGTCCTGCGCTACGCCTGTGGTTCAAGCTACTGCTGCAAAAGTGAACCTATTGGGCATGTCTCGTCCTGAACTGGAAAAATTCTTTGAAGACCTGGGCGAAAAGAAGTTTCGTGCTGGTCAGGTAATGAAATGGATTCACCAGTATTTCGTGACTGATTTTGCTGAGATGAGCAATATCTCAGGCAAGCTGCGTGAAAAACTGGAAAAGATTTGTGAGATCAAGGCACCTGAAGTGGTGCACCGCAACTATTCCAAAGACGGTACACGTAAGTGGGTGTTCCGTGTTGGCGATGGCGAGGGTTCCCTGGTTGAAACCGTGCTGATTCCTGCTGAAGATAAAACAGGTGCACGCAAGACCCTGTGTATTTCTTCGCAAGTTGGTTGTGCGCTGGATTGCTCATTCTGCTCTACAGGCAAGCAAGGTTTCCAGCGTGATTTAACCCCTGCGGAAATTATCGGTCAGCTCTGGATGGCAAACTATTCCTATATGGAAGATGTGCCTGTTGCTGAGCGTGAACGTACTGTAACCAATGTTGTGATGATGGGCATGGGTGAGCCATTGCTCAACTATGATGCTGTCCTGAGCTCCATGCAGTTGATGCTGGATGACTTTGCCTATGGCATGTCCAAGCGCCGAGTGACGCTGTCAACATCAGGTGTGGTTCCGAAAATTGACCAGTTGGCGCAGGATATAGATGTGGCACTGGCGATTTCACTGCATGCACCAAATGACGAGTTGCGTAATGAACTGGTGCCAATTAATAAAAAATACCCATTACAACAACTGATTGCTGCATGTCAGCGTTATCTGGCAAAAGATGGCAACGAAAGTGCTCGCCGTCATGTCACCATTGAGTATGTGATGCTGGATGGGGTCAATGACCAGCCTGAACATGCACAGCAGTTATTAAAACTATTGAAAAACCTGCCAAGTAAAATCAATCTGATTCCATTTAATCCATTCCCGCATGCGCCTTATGGGCGTTCAAGCCGAAACCGTATTATTGCATTCCAAAAAACTTTGTCTGATGCAGGTTTTGTGTGTACGATTCGTCAGACACGTGGCGATGATATTGATGCTGCCTGTGGTCAATTGGTGGGACAGGTGGCTGACCGTACCCGTCGTGCCGAACAGTGGAAAAAGAAAGTGGCGCAGCAACAAGAAATTTTGCGCACACAAGGATAATACTTGAGGGTAAAGTGTTGAATACAACTCGACCAAAAACGATTATAGCAAGTGCTATTGTATTTACTGTCTTGGGCCTGGGTGCCTGCCAATCAAACACACTGAAAAAAGACCCTGAAAAAGGGGTGCAGGTGCGTACACAGCTCGCCGCAGAATATATTCGTACAGGTGACTTGGATTCAGCCAAACGCTCCCTTGATCAGGCGTTGAAAGTCGATTCCCGTGATGCAAAAGCCAACATGATGATGGGCATATTGCTGCAACAAGAGGGCAGTAAACCCAATATGGAGAAAGCGGACGCCTATTTCAAGCGTGCGATTTCCTCTGAGCCGAATAATGCACAGGCCCGTAATAATTACGGTACATATTTGTACCAGCTGCAACGTTATAATGATGCCATTGAGCAATTTACCCGTGCGGGTGCAACCCTGGGCTATGAGCAGCGTTATCAGTCGCTGGAAAATCTGGGGTGGATCTATTTAAAACTGGGCGATGTTGCGAATGCTGAAAAATCATTCAAACAGGCGCTACACGCGAATCGAAATGCCACCATCTCCATGTTAGAGTTGGCGGAAATTTTCTATTTGCAGCAGAATAATAGAGATGCATCACAGCTTTATGAACAATATGTTCGTAATGTGGGGCAGAAGAATCAGGGTGCCCGTGCACTCTGGATTGGTATACGCATTGCTCGAGCCAATGCGGATCAGTTGGGAATGCAGGTGCTGGTCAACCAGATGCGCGCCTTGTTTCCTGATAGTCCAGAATATCAACGTTATTTGCAATTACAGTACAGTACTGAGGCCGTATGGAAATAAATCCAAATTCACATCAGCCAACTGGCTCAAACTCACTTTCGTCATCGTTGGGAAATATTCAACGACCTGGTGAGTATTTGCGTCAAATTCGTATTGCACAAAAGAAAGAACTTGAAGAGATTGCAAACGTGTTGAACATGCCTGTCAAAACCCTGACAGCATTGGAGCAAGATGACTATAAATCCTTGCCTGAAGCCACATTCATCAAAGGCTATTACCGTGCCTATGCAAAACTGCTCAATGCAGATGCCAGTGCCATCATCCAGCGTTTTGATGAAATCTATGCCAATGACACAGGTCTCAAGGCCAATCATGCCCTGAGCAACTCGCCAATCAAGACTATGGGCAAGCTTTCTGGTTCGAAAAGTGTGCGCAACCGTAAATGGTTGAATCGTATTGCTATTTTAGCTACTGTTTTAGTCTTAGGTTGGTTGGCAGTGATGGCTGTACAAAATTGGACATCTAGCCAGAAAGATGAGGCGGATGTGCCTAAAATCACCAACTCGGATGTTGAGATTCTTCCAATGGGGAATAGTGTTGCAACAACGGGTGACCAGCTTGTATTGAATTTTAGCCGACCAACCTCTGTGCATATTGTTGATGCAACAGGTAAAGTGCTGGCTACAGGTCGTCAAGCATCTACATTAACTTTGAGTGGTGAATCACCATTCCAAATTCGTTTAGATGATGCAACCGCTGTATCCTTGACCTTAAATCAGGAACAGATTTCCTTGTCTCCATATACTGTCAATGGAAAAGCAGATTTCCGTTTGTCTCGTTAACGCCAAAGAGTAGAGCTATACGATGATTGTGAACCCCATTAAACGCCGTTTGACTCGAAAAATTCGGGTAGGTTCGGTGTATGTCGGTGGTGATGCCCCGATTAGTGTTCAAAGCATGACCAATACCGAAACCTGTGATGTCGATGCAACGGTTGCGCAAATTCAGCGCTGTGCCGATGCAGGTGCCGACATCATGCGTGTTTCTGTGCCTTCAATGGAAGCGGCGGAGGCGTTTGGTGCCATCCGTAAGCGTGTTTCTGTACCATTGGTGGCAGACATTCACTTTGATCATCGTATTGCCTTGGCTGTTGCCGATTATGGTGCAGACTGTCTACGGATCAATCCAGGAAACATTGGTTCAGACCAAAAAGTCCGTGAAGTCGTGGCTGCGGCCAAACATCATGGCATCTCAATCCGTATTGGGGTGAATGCGGGATCACTGGAAAAAGACCTACAGGTCAAATATGGTGAGCCGACAGGACAGGCCCTGCTTGAGTCTGCCATGCGTCATATCGACATTCTTGATCGTTTAGACTTTCATGAGTTTAAAGTCAGTGTTAAGGCATCGAATGTATTTTTAACCATGGATGCTTATCGATTATTGTCTCAACAGATTGATAATCCACTGCATTTAGGTGTAACCGAAGCAGGGATTTATCGTACAGGCACGGTGAAATCAGCAATCGCGCTTGGCGGATTATTGATGGAAGGCATTGGCGACACCATGCGTATCTCATTGGCGGCTGAACCTGAAGATGAAATTAAAATCGGTTTTGATATTTTAAAATCGTTAGGTCTACGTTCCAATGGAATCAACTTTATCGCCTGTCCAAGCTGTTCGCGTCAGGAATTCAATGTGATTCAGGTGATGCAGGCGCTGGAAGAGCGTCTGGAAGACATTCGTACCCCAATGGATGTTTCTGTGATTGGCTGCAAGGTCAATGGACCTGGGGAAGCCAAAGAGGCAGATATCGGGATTGTCGGTGCATCACCTCGTTCGCTGGTCTACCGTAATGGCGAAAAGAGTCATTTGATTGACACCAATCAGTTGGTTGATGAAATTGAAACAATGGTTCGTCAACGTGTTCAAGAGCTTGAAGAAGCAAAATCTAAAGAAATTATTCGTAGTTCATCATGAGTTCAATTGTCGCGATCAAGGGTTTTAATGACATCCTTCCAACGCAAACTGCGGCTTGGAGAAGTCTGGAACAACAATTAGCATCTTTAATGGATGCCTATGGCTATCAACAAATCAGGTTGCCGATTGTAGAGCAGACAGGTTTATTTAAACGTGCCATCGGTGATGCAACAGATATTGTTGAAAAGGAAATGTATACCTTTTTCGACAAAGGTAATCCGCCAGAATCACTGACTTTGCGTCCAGAAGGCACGGCGGGTTGTGTACGTGCCATGCTGGAACATAACCTGCTACGAGGCGCTGCGCCGCGAGTTTGGTATGTGGGTCCAATGTTTCGTTATGAAAAACCACAAAAGGGCCGTTATCGCCAGTTCCACCAGTTTGGTGTGGAAACCTTTGGTGTGGCAACACCTGATATTGATGCTGAAATCATTTTAATGACTGCACGTTTATGGAAACGTATGGGTGTGGCAGCGAGTGTACGTCTTGAGCTGAATACTTTGGGTGAAACCGATGAGCGTGCAGAATATCGTGCAGCTTTAGTTGAATTTTTAAACCAGCATAAAGAGGCATTGGACGAAGATTCGCAACGTCGTTTAACCACTAATCCATTGCGTATCCTTGATTCTAAAAGTGAATCCACCCAAAAGATTCTGGAAAATGCACCCAAGTTGCATGACTTCCTAAAAGAAGATTCAATCCAGCATTTTCAGCAATTGCAGCAATATTTAACTGATGCTGGGGTTGAGTTCGTGATTAACCAGAAACTGGTTCGTGGTCTGGACTACTACAACAAGACTGTTTTTGAATGGACCACCAGCATGTTGGGTTCACAGGGGACGGTTTGTGCGGGTGGCCGTTACGATGGTCTAGTTGGGCAGCTAAAAGGCAAGGTAGATCAGTCTGTGCCAGCAGTCGGTTTTGCTATGGGGATGGAACGCCTGTTGTTGTTGCTTGAGCAGGTCGAGCAGGCGAAAGAAGTGCGTGACTGTGAAGTGTTTCTGGTAGCCGAACCAGCTTATCAGGCAAAAGCTTTGGTGTTGGCAGAGCAAATCCGTGACCAGTTGGAAGCTGCGAATAGCAATATTCGCCTAAAAACTGGTTCTCAGGGCAGCATGAAAAGCCAGATGAAAAAGGCAGACCAGTCAGGTGCGGTCTATGCCGTAATTCTGGGTGAGCGTGAATGGGAATCACAACAGCTTTTGGTGAAAGAGCTTGCCACGGCTGAACAGTCACAGGTCAGCCTGACTGAGCTGACTCCATTTTTTGTCGAAAAATTTAAACAATAAATTGCACAATATTTAGGAAAAGGACAATCACATGAGTTTAAGTGATGAAGAACAACTCGACCAGATAAAGTCGTTTGCCAAAAAATATGGTTCTGCCATGATTAGCGGAATTCTCATTGCCCTGATTGCCTTTTTCGGATGGGAATACTGGCAAAAGAAAAACTTGGCTGAAGCCCAGAATCAAACCGCCAAGGTGCAAAAGCTGATGGATGAGGCGAAAGCGGTATCAGGTCAGCCAAATGCCTTGGCAACAGTCTCTGAAGCGGCAGACAAAATTGTCAAGGATGATGCGGATTCTGTGCAGGCGATTCAAACTCAATTTATCCTGGCGAAACTTGCTTATGATAAACAAGACTACGCTGCAGCTGAAAAAGCATTAAAGAAAGTTGAAAACTCGAAAGTCAAAGATGCGGGTTTGGTGCAGATTGTAAAAATACGTTTAGCGGATTCACAATTAGCACAAAAGAAATATGACGATGCTTTGAAAACCTTATCAACCGTGACTGAACCAGCGTTTAAAGCAACCGCAGATGAGTTGCGTGGCGATATCTATGTTGCGAAAAAAGACAATGCATCCGCGCGTAAGGCGTATCAAAGTGCCTGGGATAACCTGCTTGAGCGTAAACAGGAGCGTCAGCTTTTACAAATTAAACTCGAAAGTGTTGGCGTTTTAGTAGATGATCCTGAAATTGAGCGCCCGATCTTAGATACCAAAGTGGATGAGTCTTAATGCAGAATAAACTAAAACTACCTTTGGCCATTGCAGTTGCTTCAGCTTTATTGCTTGGATGTTCAAGTAATAAGGTTAAAGAGGCCAAACCAAATCCATTGCCGAAAATTCAGCAACAACAAGGCTTGAACCTTGTGTTTTCGCAAAGTGTTTCATCTACAAATGCGGCTGAGGCTTTACGCCTACAGTTGGATACCGACAATGGCATGATTTTTGCGATTGATCCTGATGGTCAGGTTTCTGCCTATAAGGGCAAGGAACAACTCTGGAAAAGCAAGATTACCAAACAGGAACTCACTGCTGGTGTAGAAGCAGCTGAGGGAATTGTTGTGGTGGGCAACCGTAAGGGACAGTTGTTTGCTTTAGATCAGGCTACTGGTAGCCAAAAATGGTCTGCCAAATTATCTGGTGCGATTTTGTCTCCTTCTCTCATTCAATCGGGACGAGTTATTACGATTGCAAATGACGGTACTGTATTTGCGCATGATGCTGTTACTGGACAGCAAGTGTGGGCCTATAAATTGCCAAACGTCCAGTTTAGCCTACGTGGTCAGCCTGCACCTGTACGTTTGGATGACCGTACTATTTTGGTCGCATCAGCGAATGCCTATGTATATGCATTGGATGTCATTAGTGGTGTGCCGCGTTTCCAGCGCCGTGTTGCGATCAGTGAAGGACGTTCAGACATCCAGCGCCTGATTGACATTGTAGGCGATCCTGTAGTTGCGGGGCAGTATCTGGTCACCACCAGTTTTCAAGGACAGGTTACAGTCACCGATCTGACCACACAGCGTGTGGTGTGGAGTGAAGATGCCAGTAGTACCAACCGCCCAGAAGTATCGGGTGATAAGGTATTTGTTTCTACGGTGGATGGTAAGCTGAATGCCTATAGCCTGAGCACAGGTCAGTTGGCTTGGCAAAATGAGGAGTTGCTGAACCGTCAGCTCAGTAACCCTGTCATGTTGGGGCAGAGCCTTGTGGTGGGTGATATGGATGGTGTGATCCATCTGCTTGATCCTGCTTCGGGTAAACTGGTTGGGCGTGCCAAAACCAGTGGTGAAGTGCAGTCACTACGCGTGATTGATAACCAGCTTTATGTTGCTACGCGGAAAGGTGCATTAAGCATTTGGCAGAATCGTTAATTTTAGCTCTGCTTGTGCTAAAATAATCAATTAGCGATTGCTAAACAGAACATTGATCGGGGTATTTGATTATCAAAGCCCCGAATTTTTATTGTGATTACTTGATCACCAAAATCTTCCATACTGTTTCTGATACGATGTCATCAAGATGGCTCGTCTGAATTAAGGTTAGTTTATGAAACCCGTTATTGCGCTCATTGGTCGTCCAAACGTCGGAAAATCAACGCTATTTAACCAAATCACCAAAAGTCGTGATGCTTTGGTTGCTGACTTCGCTGGTTTAACCCGTGACCGCAAATACGGTGATGCGGTTTATCAGAACAAATCGTTCATTGTGGTCGATACAGGTGGTATCGGTGAGAATGAGGGGGGTATCGACACCTATATGGCGGAGCAGTCAAAAACTGCCATCCATGAAGCCGATATCATTATTTTTGTTGTGGATGCCCGCGCTGGCTTATTGGCTTCAGATGAGCAAATTGCGCGTGAGTTGCGTACCCTTGGCAAGAAAGTCTACCTCGTTGCCAACAAGGTCGATGGTGTACATGCGGAAGCAGCCTTGGTGGAGTTTTATAAGCTCGGTATGGGTGAACCGATACAGGTTGCAGCCAGTCATGGTCGTGGTGTGCAGCAAATGCTGGAAGAGGTGCTGGCGGAAGTCCCAGAAGATGAAAATCCAGAAGAACACAATAAAAACACGGGCTTGCGTTTAGCAATCATTGGCCGTCCCAATGTGGGGAAATCAACGCTGGTTAACCGTTTACTCGGTGAAGAGCGTGTGGTGGCTTTTGACCAGCCTGGAACAACACGTGACTCGATTTATATTCCATTTGAGCGTGATGGCCGCCAATATACCCTGATTGATACCGCAGGTGTGCGTCGTAAAGGTAAGGTCGATGAAATGATTGAGAAGTTCTCAATCGTTAAGACCCTTCAGGCCATGAAAGATGCCAATGTGGTGGTTGTGGTGGTTGATGCCCGTGAGGGGATTGTAGAGCAAGACCTGCATCTAATTGGTTATGCGCTTGAAGCGGGTCGTGCCATGGTCATTGCCATCAACAAGTGGGACAACATGAGCGAGTATGACCGTAAGCAATGCAAGCTTGATGTTGAACGCCGTTTTGACTTTATTCCCTGGGCAAAAATCCACTTGATTTCTGCATTGCATGGAACTGGGGTGGGAGAATTATATCCATCTATTCACCGTGCTTATGAATCGTCAAACTTAAAAGTTTCACCAGCAAAACTGACCCAGATTTTAAATGATGCCACCGAGGCGCATCAACCGCCATCCATTGGTGGTCGCCGTATTAAAATGCGTTATGCGCATATGGGCGGACAAAATCCACCAACCATCGTGATTCATGGCAACAAGGTCGATAAAACCCCTGCGGATTACCGTCGTTATTTAGAGAACGTGTTCCGTAAAGTGTATAAGCTTGAGGGTACACCTGTAAAAATTGACTTTAAGACCTCAGAAAACCCATTTGAAGGGCGTAAGTCTCAAGTGGATGAGCGTGTTGCCGCACGTAAACGTCGTTATATCCAGAAATTTAAAAAGGCGGAAAAGAAATTCAAGCGTTAAGTTTTTTCTTGATGTCAAAAGCCCAAAGCAGACTTTGGGCTTTTTTATTGCAATGAGGGCTGTTATGGCGCGTGTCATCCAGATTTATGTTCAGGCATTGGCTCAACTGCTTGAAAAGAAGAAAACAGATTTTGCTGATTTAAGCCGCTTTAATCATTATAAAAAACAGCAGATTCAAGCTCAGCGTAATCACTTTCTCGCTCATCAGCTGGATTGCTCAATAGCAGATTTGGCTTTTGCTCAGCATGAACATGGCAAACCTTTTTTAACGTCTCATTCGCTACATTTTAACCATTCACATAGTCAGCAATATTATGCTTTGGCCATGAGTGAACGTGTTAAAGACATTGGGGTCGATGTTGAGGAATTGGATCGTCATGTTCGCTTTGATGCTTTGGCTCAGCATGCATTTCATCCCGAAGAATATCAAACATGGCAAGAAAGTCAGGATAAAGAATATTGGTTTAGGGTCTGGACGACCAAGGAAGCAATTTTAAAGGCATCGGGTTTGGGGATTCGTTTGGACCTGAATAGTTTAAATACCCAGATTCATCCAACCAGTCATGGAGGAATGTGTTCCCATCCACTACTGGGGACTTTTGCCTATCAGAATTTTATCTTAAATCAGAAGATTGTGTTGACAGTGGCATGGCGGGCAGAGCAATCCTGTCGTGGTTTTCAGTTTCCACAGATTGAGGTGGTTCAGCTATAAAAAATGCCAGCGATCATGCTGGCATTTTATTTGAATCAAGAGAAGTAGAAAGTTTAAGGAATCTCTTCTTCTTCAAACTCAGGTTTAACCTGGACAATAAAGTCCTGACGATTCAGGCCACGCCATAAAGCGAAAGCTGTACCGATATAAATGGATGAGTAAGTACCCACAAATACACCGATAAACATCGCCACAGAGAACCAGTGCAGACCATCACCACCCAGGAACATCATGGCAAGCACTACGAGTAACAGGGTCATCGAGGTGTGGATCGTACGGCGTAAGGTTTCAGTAAGGGCAATATCCACGATTTCACGTGGGGTTGCACCACGAATCTTACGGAAGTTCTCACGGATACGATCCGATACAACGATATTATCATTGAGCGAGAAACCAATAACTGCAAGTACTGCTGCTAGAACTGTTAAATCGAATGGCCATTGGAACAGCGCAAATGCACCAAAAATGATCACAATATCATGGAATAGCGACAGCACAGCGCCAATTGCCAGTTTGATCTCGAAGCGAATGGTTACATAGATCAGCATCAGCAGGAGCGCAAGTGCAACCGCACCCGCAGAACGTACATAAAGTTCATTACCCACTGCACCGCCGACAGAATCCACCTTATGCACTTCTGCGGCATTGTTTGGCAATTGAACCGCTTTGGTGATGGTGTTGTTCAGGTCTTCAACATTAAGGTCTTCCTGAACAGGCATACGCACGATCAGGTCAGTGTTACTGCCCAGAGTTTGTACCACGGCATCCTTGAATCCAGCACGATCCAGTGCCTGAACTACCTGAGCAGGCTGAACCGCCTGTTTATAGTTCAATTCAGCCGATATACCACCAGTGAAGTCCAGACCGAGGTTCAGGCCTTTGGTGACAATAAAGAAGATGCTGGCAATAGTCAGCAAAATCGAGAAGATTGCGGCAGGTTTGGCAATCTTCATGAATGGAATGATTTTTAGATTATCTGGACGACCGTATTGTTTTGAGTCTTGTTGAGTCAGATCAGTCATGTGAATCTCCTTAAATACTCAACTTTTTCAAATTACGGCGTTTGCCATAAATGAGCTGTACGATGGCACGAGTCACGGTAATCGCAGTAAACATTGAGCAGATGATACCGATCATCAAGGTCACAGCGAAGCCCTTGATTGGACCTGTACCAATTGCAAACAGAATAAATGCCACGATAAAAGTGGTTAGGTTCGAGTCAAAAATGGTGTTGTAGGCTCGATCATAACCCGCGACAATGGCTTGCTTGGGCGATGCACCCCACAGCATCTCTTCCCGTATCCGTTCACAGATCAGGACGTTGGCATCGACCGCCATACCAATGGTGATCACGATACCTGCAATACCTGGCAGGGTGAGGGAAGCGCCAATCCATGACATTACAGTAAGAATCATGGCAAGGTTGAACACCAATGCAAAGTTGGCAATCAAACCGAATAAACGGAAGAACACGATCATCCAGATCGCAACCAACAGGAAGCCGATTTGGGTAGATAACACGCCCTTATCAATATTTTCCTGACCCAGGCTAGGACCGACTACACGCTCTTCCACGAAGTACATTGGTGCAGCCAAGGCACCTGCACGAAGCATCAACGCCAGTTCAGCCGCTTCCTGTGGAGAGTCAAGCCCTGTGATACGGAACTGTGAACCCAACACGGCCTGAATGGTTGCGGCATTGATCACCACAGACTCGGTATATGGAGTACGAACTTCAGTTTGGGTCCCTGTTTGAGGATCAGTGACATAGCTGATTTTTTGCTTATTTTCAATAAACAGCACTGCCATTCGTTTACCCACAGCACCACGGGTGGCATCTGCCATGAGCTTGCCACCAGCGGAGTCCAGAGTAATGTTGACTTCTGCACCACCTGAATCCTGACTAAAGCCAGAGGTTGCGTTCTGGACGCGTTCACCGGTCAAAATACGGTTACGATTTAACAGAAGCTGTCGGCCACTATCCAGTGATTCATAGGCAAATACTTCCGTGCCTGGAGGAAGCGGCTGACCATTATATTTTCCTGTATATGGGTCAATATATTGATCATTACTATCAGCAACCAAGCGGAACTCAAGGTTTGCGGTACGTCCAAGAACACGTTTTGCCTCGGCAGTATCCTGTACGCCTGGCAATTCAACCACAATACGGTTGTTACCCTGTGTCTGTACCAGTGCTTCAGCCACACCCAACTCGTTAATACGGTTGCGTAGGGTGGTCAGGTTCTGATTCACTGCATAAGACTGGATTTCCTGACGGCGTGCATCAGTGTAATTCAGTTTTAAGGTGGCGCCTGTAGCCGTTGCAACCGCCTGCTGGGTAAACTCATTACTATTACGGCGCAGGAAATCTGCCGCGGCATCACGATCTGCGTTGTTAGCAAATTGGATGGTAATGGTGTTATTGCTTAAATTAAGGTTGTTAAACTTGATTTTGTTGTCACGAAATTGACGACGCAGATCAGTTGCAGATGTTTCCATACGCTGACTAATTGCTTTATCCATGTCGACTTCAAGCAGGAAATGTACACCACCACGCAAGTCCAAACCAAGTTTCATCGGTTTGGCCCCAATCTTTTGCAACCATTCTGGTGTGGTTGGTGCAAGGTTGAGGGCAACCACGTAGTCATCACCCAAATCACGGCGCAGCACTTCCTTGGCCTTTAACTGGGCCTCTGAGGAGTCTAAACGTAATAATGCCGCGTTGTTGGTGAAGCTGTTGTCGTGACTGCTAATGTTGGCAGCTTTTAAAATCTGCTCAGCTTTTTGCACTATGCTCTGATCAATCTGGGTACCTGCCTTTGCCCCAGAAATCTGGACAGCAGGTTCATCTGGATACAGACTAGGAAGTGCATATAACGTACTGATCACAAGTACCACAAGGATCAGTAAATATTTCCATGCAGGGTAACGCATTCGCTTTCTTCTTAAATGAAAAAGTCGTGCTGAGGCACGACGATCTTATGATTAAAGGTTGTTTAAAGTGCCTTCAGGCAATACTGAAATGACACTGGCACGCTGGATTTTGACCTCTACGCCACGAGAAAGCTCAACAACGGCAAAGTCACCATCAAGTTTGGTGATTCTCCCCATCAAACCACCAGCAAACACGATTTCACTGCCAACACCTAGGCTTTCAATCAAAGAACGATGTTCTTTGGCACGTTTCGCCTGTGGTCTCCAGATCAGGAAATAGAAGATCGCGATAAATACCGCAATCATCAATAAGTTTGCCATCAGGCTAGGACCTTGCTGAGCCGCTGGTGCAGCGTGAGCAGTAGAAATTAAAAAGCTCATTTCGATTTCCTAAAGTTAAAAAGCCAAAAAATTAACAATAAATTCCAATTCGTTTTGCAATGTACCCTGTCTTGCGGTCAGGCGCAAATCTTGATGCACTTACTTCACATTAGTCTTCAGGGCAGGGTGGAACTTCCAGTCCACGACGCGCATAAAAGTCCTGAACATAGTCATCAAATGTGCCGTTATCCAGTGCATCACGCATGCCCTGTGTCAGGCGCTGGTAGTAACGCAGGTTATGGATGGTGCCAAGCATGGAGGCCAGCATCTCACCACATTTCTCTAAATGATATAAATAGGCACGGGTGAAATTTTTACAAGTGTAGCAGTCACAATGTGGATCTAAAGGTCCTTTATCATGACGATATTTACTGTTACGGATTCTGACCAGACCATCAGTGACAAAATAATGGCCATTACGGGCATTACGAGTTGGCATCACGCAGTCGAACATATCGACACCACGGCGAACGGCTTCAACGATGTCTTCTGGTTTACCAACACCCATCAAATAACGTGGTTTATCCTGTGGCATTTTGTTGGGTAAATAATCCAGTACCTTGATCATTTCCTCTTTCGGTTCACCCACCGACAGGCCGCCAATTGCATAGCCATCAAAGCCAACCTCTAACAGGCCGTTGAGTGACTCATCACGCAGGTCTTCGTACATGCCACCCTGAATAATGCCGAATAAGGCATTTTTATTGTTGAGTTCATCATGATGGTGGGTTTTACAACGTTTTGCCCAACGCAAAGACAGTTGCAGAGATTTTTGCGCTTCTTCATGGGTTGCAGGGTAGGGTGTACACTCATCAAAGATCATCACGATGTCTGAATTGAGTACACTTTGAATCTCCATTGAAATTTCAGGAGACAGGAACACTTTCGAACCGTCGATAGGCGAGCGGAAAGTCACGCCCTCTTCCTTGATTTTACGCATTGCACCGAGGCTAAACACCTGAAAGCCACCTGAGTCGGTCAAAATTGGTTTATCCCATTTGATAAACTGATGTAGACCGCCATGCTCCTTAATCACTTCCAAGCCAGGACGTAAATATAAATGGAAAGTATTTCCCAAAATAATCTGTGCCTGAATTTCTTCAATGTCACGAGGTAACATACCTTTCACTGTACCGTAAGTACCCACGGGCATAAACACAGGTGTTTCAACCACACCATGCTCTAACGTTAATCGACCACGACGGGCGCGCCCCGACTGACCTAATTTTTCAAATTTCATGACACATCCTGAGCAAGATCGAAGCACTGCTTTGAGCGCAGCGCAAGGCGAAAAAACAGTTCGCTGATCAAAAGCGGCTATTTTCCTTGATTATGGCGTGTAGTTCTACTACTAAATGTAGCGAGGGATAAAATAAAAAAGTTTTCTGTATGAAGTGGCTGAATATTGGTTGGTGATGTGTGGAAAAGTCCCCCCTTTGAAAAAGCATAGGTATCTACAATCTGTAACCCCCTCCTAGCCTCCCCCTTGAAAAGGTGGAGAAACACCATTTAAATCAATTCTTTATAGGATTATTGAGAAGTCTCCCCCTGATAAGGGGGAGATCTAGAGGGGGTAAAATTAGAACTTGATGATCCTGCTTTGAAAAAGGGGGACTGAGGGGAATTCTAAAAATTCGGTTTATAGTCAAAATTTTCAGTTGCAAGATTATCCTTAAACGGGCGAATGGTTTTCTTGGATAAGGTTAGGGTATTGATCAGGTTGTTGGGGAACACCTCGATCTGGTTATTAAATAATTCTACGTTACGGTTAAAGATGGTAATGGCAGCACCGACATTTTCATTTTGTTCCTGAATGTCATCCATCATCTTGCTATACAGCGCATCGGCTTTGAGTTCAGGGTAGTTCTCAACCACGACATTGAGGCTACGGATCAGTTCTTTACTCATTTTTTCAATGTGCTGTAACTGGGAAATATCCGTGTCATTCACATTTAAATTGAGAATCTGTTGACGTAGCTCAGTGACTTTTTCCAGTGTCGATTTTTCAAACTGGGTGTATTGGGCCAGCGTTACCTCTAAGGCTTCTAGCGTTTTGACTTTTTGACGTTCAAAATTTGCAACTTCAGACCAAGCGCGTTTGGTGGCATTGAAATAACGGACAATATTGTTGCGGATGGAAACGCCCCATACAATCAGTACCACAAAAATCCCCAAAAAGATCAGTAAACCTGTCATCGCTATTCCTCTTATTGTTATCGCCAGATTACTAGCTAATTAAATTCAGCATCAGTTGTTGAAACTTTTGATATTGCGGCATGGTCATGGTACGTAAATGTCCGCGTAATGCTGAAATATCATGAATTTCACTACGTTTACTGGCGGTTTGGAAAAGGTTTTGTTCGCCGAGGTAACACAAAATTTGCTCTTCATGATGATAAATTAAATCACCTGAAAAATGTTCAAAAAAATCATGCAATTTTAAGGTCATACTGGGGCCAACTTCCTTGGCGAGCTGATGCTGGTCAAGACCGAAAATTTTAAGTTTCTGGTTGATTAAAATATCGCTGCTTTGCCATGAGTTGGTATAGGGCGCAAAAAAACGTGAACGCTGATTGCTCACCGCGACACCCAACGCAGGTATCTGAAAGATAAAAGCCCCCCACAAATCCTTATGAATTTCTTTTACGATTTTTTTCTCATTGTTTTCCTGAAAAATTGGCATTTCACTGATGTAGTGGTATTGAAAAAGCAGAACCTGATGTTCTGTTATGCCATCATGCCATGTAGTTGAAGCATATTGCGTAATTTCGTTAGATTCAGTGCCAAGGTTAAATAGGGGAAAGTACTGCTTTAACCTGCTCATCACCAAAAGGGGTTGTGCCTGTATGGGCAGGTAGGCAGGCAACTGTTGAAACTGTAAACCATAACGCAATACAGTCATGCGCTGTTCCAGATAATTGATGACCTGTGTCAATGGTTCTTTGGGTTCATAGAGTAAATAGGCTAAAAAGCCTGTTAAAAAAGCCCCCAGAAAACTCCAGATAAACTGAATATGGGGATGAAGAAAATAGCCAAAAATGAGTGTACTAATACTGGTAATTGCCAATAGATAAGGCAGTACATTAAAAAAGCGTAAACCATGATCCTCACGCCAAGGATGCAACGCATCCAGCAATTCCTGATCGTTATGTGATTTTTGCCCGATCTCCCAAAGTCGGGCAATATTGCGAAAAACCTGGGCATTTTTTTTGCGTCTTATATGTAGGGCTTCTTGGACGGTGTCGATCGGCATGGAGAGGATCAATTCATTGTAATAAGGCTAAGATCGTTTAATTATGCTTTAACTTTCATAAACCAAGAAGTGGCATGTGAATCTGATTGTTGTTTATCTCAAAGTAAATTTCCTATCATTCAATTTATTTTTATGAAGCAATAGGCTAAACCTTGATTTAGCCTATCCTTATATTCTTTAAATTTCTAGTTTATCAACCAGCATCGCATCGCCATAACTAAAGAAACGATAGCGCTGTTCAACAGCATGTTGATAGGCCGCTAAAATATTTTCTCGATTTGATAAGGCTGAAACCAGCATCAACAAGGTGGATTCTGGTAAATGGAAATTGGTGATCAGTCGATCCACGATACAGAATTGATAACCTGGATAGATAAAGATTTGTGTATCACCTGTCCATGCTGCAATCTGACCTTGATTGGCTTGCGCTGCACTTTCAAGGGCACGGGTTGCGGTTGTACCCACAGCAATGACTTTATTGCCACGCGCCTTGGTTTCCAAAATCAGGTCAATGGTTGCCTGTGGTACGTCACACCATTCACTGTGCATAATATGATTGGTGATGTCGGTGGTGCGTACAGGCATAAATGTCCCAGCACCGACATGCAGGGTCACAAAGGTTTTTTGCACACCTTTGGCTGCCAATTTTTCCAATAGGTCTTGGTCGAAATGCAGGCTTGCTGTTGGGGCTGCTACACTGGCAATTTTTTCAGGGTCGTGAAATACCGTTTGATAACGTTCGGTATCAATTTCTTCAGCTTCACGGTTAAAATAGGGGGGAATTGGCAATTGGCCATATTGATCAAGCACAGATAAAATTGGTTGTGAAAACTCAACGATAAACAGGTTTTCATGGCGACCCTGTACTGTCACAGGAATGGCATCTTCACCAATATATAGCTCTGCACCAGCCTTGGGTGAGTTGCTTGACTTAATGTGGCAATGAGCGGTGTGGGTATCTAGCATCCGTTCAACCAGAACTTCAATGGCACCGCCTGTGGCACGCTTTCCTTTTAAACGTGCCTTCATGACCTTGGTGTCATTTAGCACCAATAAATCACCATCTTCCAGTAAATTCAGGATATCGGTAAAGACATGGTCATGGTAATGACCCTGTGGGTCGATATGCAGTAGGCGTGAGGCGCTGCGGCTTTCTAATGGATAACGTGCAATCAGTTCATCAGGAAGATCAAAAGAGAAGTCAGAGAGTTGCATAATTTCTTTTCCATATCGAATCAGAACAGCATCTTTCCAAGGTTTATCCCTAAAATAAAAAACCCCAAACTTTTAATGCCAGTTTGGGGTTTTTGAAATCTTGGTCCCGAGGGTCGGACTCGAACCGACACGTCATCTCTGACAGCGGATTTTGAGTCCGCCGCGTCTACCAATTTCACCACCTCGGGAAGAGTGCGATGCTTTGTGCTGCGTATAATACCCTGTTTAAAGCAGTTGTCAATCATGCATAATGATCAGTTGTTGAATTTTAGAGCAATTTATAGATTTTTTATGTGTTTTCATAAAAATGTTTAGAGATGGCGAAGTTGCTTGTTTTATAAGCAGAAATAAATTTTTGTTGAAAGGTCACGTTTTGTTGCGAATTGATCTAATCAAGAATTGTCTTTTATGTTAAAGTTTGTTAATAGTGGGGATGATTTTCTCATTCTTTTTTAAATAAAACCTACATAGATGTCATAACGATAATATTCGAGAGGCGAGCATGGCGATTCAACTATTAGAATTACATCAGGCTGATAAGTTAAGTGCTTGTAAAATTTCTCTTTCTTTAGGTGTAACTTCAGAACAAAACTTGCTTGAGCAATTTTTGCAGTTTAACCGAAACCTGATGCAGGCCAATACCGCATTGCTTGTTTTTCATCAGGAACCTTATCTTTGGCATCGTTGCCCTGAAAAATTAAAAGTGATTGATTCTTCAAAAATTACCAAGAGCTTAAATACCTTATTTGTGAATGATGACCTGATTGACTGTAAACATCCACAATATCCAACATTGCTGGCTTTTCTGGCTTCACTTAAGCGAAAAGCGCAAACCGCAATCGCCCTGCAACTCAGACATCCCAATCAGACTGCCTTGGGTTATGTGATTTTATTCGATGAAGCGGCTCAGGAATTTACTGACTTACAAAAACAATTGTTGCAGGCGCATTGTGTCAGTTTCATGCAGCAACTGGAATTGAAGTTTAACCATGACGAATTAAAAGAATTATACCAACAGGAAGCGGCGCTTAATTTTAGTAAAACCAAGTTCTTCTCCATTATTTCCCATGACCTCCGTGCGCCATTTCATGGTTTGCTGGGTTTTTCCGAGATTCTGGCAAAAGAGCGTGACACACTGGATGAGGCAAGTGTCCAGAATATTGCAGACTATCTTTATGATACTGCCCAGTCGACCTATAACCTGCTGGAAAGTCTGTTAAATTGGTCAATGGCCGAGGGTGGACGCTTTAGCGCTTATCCTATTGAGTTTAAGTTAAGACAAGTGACCACCATTGTCACGGATGTTTTAAGGACGCTTGCGGTCAGGAAAAATATAAACCTGATCAATGATGTGCCAGAACATATCAAGGCTTATGCTGATATGAATATGGTCACTTCCCTGATTCAGAATTTGGTGTCCAATGCCTTGAAATTTACCGATATAGATGGTTTAGGCGTGGTGTCGATTCGGGCGGAAGAGCAGGGTCGCCATGTTGCCATTTATATTCAGGATACAGGTTTGGGTATGACCGATGAGCAAATGGCAGAGTTGTTCCATCCTCGCCTAACTGTCAGCTTAAAAGGTACAGCAGGTGAAAAGGGTGCAGGCTTAGGCTTGACCTTGTGCAAGCGTTTTGTCGATTTAAATCATGGCGAAATTAGCGTCAGCTCGAAAGAGGGTGAGGGAACCACCTTTAAGGTGCTGTTGCCAGTCGCAGGTGAGCACATGGATGTATGTGTTGAACAACCTAAAACCAAAGTAAAATTAGCCTAAAGAGAATTTAAAGATAAGTTCGTAACTGATATAAATGATCTGAGATGACATGACATTAGTCGAGCTTTTTTATATGAATGTGGAACAGCGACAAAAAACCTTGGTTGCAAGCCAATATGCTGAGCAAGTTTTAAATTTATACCAGACACAATTAGAACAAGACTACTTGGAAGATCAATTTCTTGATTCGCTTTCAACTGAAAGTATCCACCAGAAAGTCCAGCATGCTGTCATAGATTTAACTGATGAGCAGGCCTGGATGAAAGCCTTGCGTGTTCTACGTGCCAGACTGATGTTTCGCTGGATTTGGCAGGATGCCAATCAACTCACCAATGTCGTTACCCTGACCCGTGAACTTTCTGATTTTGCCGATGCCTGTATCTGTGCAGCCAAGGCATTTGCACTTGTTCCCCTGATTGCCAAACATGGCGAACCGATAGGCTATTCAGGTCAGGTTCAGGACTTGATTGTGATTGGTATGGGGAAGTTGGGTGCGCAGGAGCTGAATCTTTCCAGTGACATTGACCTGATATTTGCCTTTGATGAACAGGGTGAAACCAATGGGCGTAAATGTATAGATGTACAGCAGTTCTGCATTCTCTGGGGACAAAAGCTGATTTACTTGCTGGATCACATTAGTGCGGATGGTTTTGTATTCCGTGTTGATATGCGTTTACGTCCTTGGGGGGATGGTTCTGCCTTGGCGATTAGCCATACGGGACTGGAAAAATATTTAAGCCAGCATGGACGTGAATGGGAGCGTTATGCCTGGATCAAGGCACGGGTGATTACAGGTGGCAAGGCAGGCGCTGAACTGATGGAAATGGCGCGTCCATTTGTTTTCCGCCGTTATGTGGATTATTCCGCCTTTGCCGCAATGCGTGAAATGAAAGCCATGATCGAACGTGAGGTGATGCGCCGTAATATTGAGGATGATATTAAACTTGGTGCTGGTGGTATCCGTGAAATTGAATTTATCGTCCAAGTATTTCAGCTGATTTATGGTGGCTCAAAACGTGAGTTGCAGGACCGTCAATGTCTGGTCAATTTACATCATCTCGGTGAGGCTGAATTACTGGATCAGCAGGCGGTGATTGACCTTGAAGATGCCTACCTGTTTTTAAGACGGGTTGAGCATGCTATTCAGGCATTGAATGATCAGCAAACCCAGTCCCTGCCAAATGAACCTGAATTAAGGCAGCGCATGATTGAGACTTTGGGCTTTGCAGATTGGCAAGCCTTTCTCGATGTGTTGAACCAGAAGCGTGACAAGGTGAAAGTTCAGTTCAAGCAACTGATTCAGGAACAGGAGTTTTCTGCACCGATTGATGATTTTTCACAACTGGAACAGCGTCTCAACACGGTGCTGGATGAAGATGCCAAGAATTTGATTCAAAATTTCTGGCATGGGCAAGCACTACGCAAAATCCCAGCCAGTGCGCTGGAACGTTTAAAGAAATTCTGGCCGCATTTGATCGAGGCAATCTTACAGTCACCGCAACCACAAGTCGCTTTGTTACGTTTGATGCCATTGGTGGAGTCAGTGCTGCGCCGTACCGTGTATTTGGTGATGTTGATGGAGAGCCGTGGTGCCTTGCAGCGACTGGTCAAAATGGCAACCGTCAGTCCCTGGATTTGTGAGGAACTGGCGCAATATCCAGTGTTGCTGGATGAATTTTTGTCGATGGATTTTGGCTTGCCACAACGCAAAGATCTGGAAGATTCATTGCGTCAGCAATTACTGCGTATCGAGATTGATCAGGTCGAAGACCAGATGCGGGTATTGCGGCTATTCAAAAAGAGCAATGTATTGACTGTTGCCGCCAGTGATGTGCTGGCTGAAAGTCCACTGATGAAAGTTTCCGATGCCTTAACTGATATTGCCGAAGTCAGCGTTCAGGCAACTTTAAATTTAGCCTATCAGGCGGTTGTGGAACGGCATGGCTATCCTGTTGGAATCAATGGTCAGCGCTGTCGACTCGATGCCAAAGGTTTTGCGGTGATTGGTTATGGCAAGCTGGGTGGGATTGAGCTGGGTTATGGTTCTGACCTTGATCTGGTGTTTATCCATGCCCTTGAGGAACAAAGTGAAACTGATGGCAAGAAAAGAATTAGTGGTGCCGAGTTCGCCATTCGGGTGGCACAAAAGTTTATGTCCCTGATGACCACGCAAACGCTGGATGGACGGGTGTATGAAATTGATACACGTCTCAGACCCTCGGGTGAGGCAGGGATGTTGGTCACTAGTCTGAAAGCCTATGAACATTATCAGCAAAAAAGCGCATGGCTATGGGAACATCAGGCACTGGTTCGGGCACGTTCAATCGCGGGTGATACCGATTTATGCCAGCAGTTTGAACAGATTCGTTGCCAGATTCTGACCCAAGTCCGTGATGAAGATGAAGTTCGTCAGGAAGTGCTGAAAATGCGTCAAAAAATGAAAGATCACCTGGGTTCATCTACAGAGCAAAAAAAACATGGGATTTTTCATTTAAAACAGGACTCAGGTGGTATCGTTGACATCGAATTTATGGCACAGTATGCAGTGCTTGCATGGAGTGGGACGAATCCAGATCTCGCCCATTTTTCCGACAATGTAAGAATTCTTGAAGATGCTGCTCAAGCAGGCTGCTTATCCAGTGAAGATGCCACAGCACTCATACAAGCTTATCTCCGTGAACGAGCCGAGAGCCACCGTTTAGCCCTTGCAAATCAATCTATGCAAGTCAGTGCTGCGGACTGGCACGATACCCGTGAGATCGTTTACAAGTTATGGCAAAGATTAATTGATCCGAGTGCAATTATTGCATTAGATTTTGAATAAATTTTTTGTAACTTTATTCAAACCCTTTTGTTTTCCCCTTATCAAGGGGGAATTAAAGGGGGTTACAAAAAATGATTGTGTAAAAATTTGGAGTATGTGCCATGAATTTGGCTGATCGTGATGGTTTTATTTGGCAAGATGGAAAATTGGTTGATTGGCGTGATGCGAAAATCCACGTCTTAACACACACACTGCACTACAGTATGGGTGTTTTTGAAGGTGTCCGTGCTTATGAAACCCCAAATGGTACTGCAATCTTCCGTTTACAAGACCATACCAAGCGCTTGTTAAATTCAGCAAAAATTTATCAAATGAATGTTCCATTTGATCAGGCGACATTGGAACAGGCACAAATCGACGTTGTGCGTGAAAATAAATTGGCATCTTGCTACTTGCGTCCATTGATCTGGATTGGTTCTGAGAAGCTGGGAATTGCCGCAACTGACAATACCATCCATGCTGCGGTTGCCGCGTGGGGCTGGGGTGCATACCTTGGTGAAGAGGCAATGGCACGTGGTATTCGTGTTAAAACCTCATCATTTACCCATCACCATCCAAATGTGACCATGTGTAAGGCAAAAGCCTGTGGTAACTATACAGTGTCAATCCTGGCACATCAGGAAGTGGCGCGTTCAGGTTATGACGAAGCCATGTTGCTTGATCCGCAGGGCTTTGTATGTCAAGGTGCAGGTGAGAATGTATTCCTAATCAAGGATGGCGTGTTACATACGCCTGATTTGGCTGGTGGGGCACTTGAGGGCATTACCCGTCAAACCGTGATTACCATTGCCAAAGACCTTGGCTATGAAGTGATCGAACGCCGCATCACCCGTGATGAGTTCTACATTGCTGATGAAGCATTCTTTACAGGTACAGCAGCGGAAGTGACACCAATTCGTGAATATGATGACCGTGAAATCGGTTGTGGTTCACGTGGTCCGATCACCACTGTGATTCAGAAGACTTTCTTTGATGCGGTTCAAGGTCGTAATGAGAAATATGCAGATTGGCTGACTTATGTGAAGTAAGTCCAAATGTTTGAAAGAGCGAGGCTTAGGCTTCGCTTTTTTATTGCCAAATTGTCAATAGACTGCAATCAAAGCATCATCAATCTTTCATTTAACTGAACTAAGTTGTCTCTAAAGCGAAGCAAAATAGAGCAATAATGAAAATTACGGTGGTTGGAGCAGGCTATGTGGGCCTATCAAATGCATTATTATTTTCAAGACAACACGATGTCACTGTGCTTGATATTGACCAGGCTAGAGTGAAAAATATTAACCAGCGAATTTCACCGATCAGTGATTCCTGTATTCAAAACTATCTATCCGAATCTAACCTTGATGCAACTTGTGATAAAGCGCTGGCTTATCAACATGCCAAGCTGATCATTATCGCAACACCAACCAACTATAATTCTGAAACCAATTATTTTGACACCTCAAGTATAGAAAACGTGATTGCTGATATTCAGGCAATTAACCCCAAAGCCTTGATTGTTTTAAAATCGACCATTCCAGTTGGCTATACGGCTGAGCTATCCAAACGTTTAGGTCTTAAAAACCTGATCTTTTCTCCTGAGTTTCTGAGGGAGGGGCAGGCGCTACAGGATAATTTATATCCATCAAGAATTGTTGTGGGGGAAAAGTCAAAGCGGGCTGAAAAGATAGCCAAGCTCTATCTTAAGGCAAGCATTAAAAAAGATGCAGTGATTCTATGTGTGGATTCGACAGAAGCCGAGGCGATTAAACTATTTTCCAATACTTACTTAGCCATGCGTGTGGCTTTCTTCAATGAACTGGATACCTATTGCTTAAAAAACAGATTAAGTACTTTGGACATTGTTACGGGCGTGGGTTTAGATCAACGTATTGGTGATCACTATAACAATCCATCTTTCGGCTATGGTGGTTATTGTCTGCCAAAAGATACCAAGCAGTTGCTTGCCAATTATCATGAAACACCACAAGAGTTGATTTCAGCCATTATCCGATCCAACCAAACCCGTAAGCAGGCGATTGTGGATGATATTTTAAGACGAGATGTATCCTGTGTTGGCATCTACAGACTCACCATGAAAGCTGATTCCGATAATTTCAGGGAATCTGCGGTACATGATGTTTTGCAGGGACTGGCTGATCAGGGAGTGAAAATTGTTATTTATGAACCAACTCTGGATGTAAGTGAGTATCTAGGTCATCCTGTTGAGTCCAGTCTACAAAAGTTTAAATCACTGTCTGATCTCATCATTGTCAATCGGATGGTGCCTATGTTCAGTGATGTGATGGAAAAGATCTATACCAGAGACTTGTTTGGGGTGAATTGACGTGTATATGTCGTGCATAGGAATTTTATTGATTGCTCTTGTCCACGTAACATAAATGACTTTTTTACGTTATAATTCCTCGCAACTATACCATTCAGTTGAATTATAACTATGGCTCATATTTTAAAATTAGATGCTTTAAAAGAAGCGGGGGTTTCTACTTCACCTTATCCATATTTTGTTGTGGAAAATGCGTTACAAGATAGTGAAGTTCAATCTGTGATACAGGACTTTCCAAAGATTGAGCAGGGTGGGAGCTATAACATTAATGATGTTGAACTCAAACCGCATTTTGATCGGTTTTTGAAGTCACTAGATTGTAAAGAGTTTCGTCAAATTTTGACTGAAAAGTTTGATGTGGATGTCATGGAACATCCAATGATGATTACTTTACGTGGTTATTCTCGTCAAAAAGATGGTCGTATTCACTCCGATTCTAAAACTAAACTAGTGACCATTTTAATTTATCTAAATGAATCTTGGGATGCACCAACAGGACGTTTACGAATCCTGAATGACGAAAAAAATATAGAAAATTATGTAGAAGAAATTAATGCAGGTCCAGGTACGCTGGTTGCATTTAAGGTGACTGATAATGGTTGGCATGGTTATGTTCCGTATGAGGGACAACGCCAATCGATTCAAATTAATTTTTTGACTAGTGATAAGGCGAATGCAAAACATCGTTTTGTTCATGGGTTGAGTGCTAAAATTAAAAAATTATTTGGGTAATATAAGATGTCAAATATTCAGCAAAACTCACCAGAACCTCAACAGGATAATATTATCATATGTATGAAGTGGGGAACCAAATACGGTGCTGAATACGTCAATCGCCTGTATAACATGGTACAGCGCCATCTGACCTTACCGTTCAAAATGGTTTGTCTGACCGATATTAGCGAAGGTATTGACCTGAATGTACAATGTTTTCCGATTCCATCGCTGGATTTACCCGCAGGCGCACCTGAACGTGGTTGGAATAAACTGTCTACTTTTGAACCAGATTTATATGGACTAAAAGGCGATGCTTTATTTTTAGATTTAGATGTGGTGATTGTCGATAATATTGACTGCTTTTTCCAAGAACAAGGTGAATTTTTCATCATTCATGATTGGAAACGTCCGTGGCGTATTACCGGTAATAGCTCGGTGTATCGTTTTAAACTCGGTGCTTTTCCTGAAATATTGCCGTATTTTCGCAAACATTTTGATGAAATTCGGCAGAAATTCCGCAATGAACAAGAATATCTTTCTTGGTTTGTACATGAGCATAGTACACTTAGTTATTGGAATGATGCCTGGTGTAAGAGCTATAAATATCATTGTCTGCAAAAAATTCCATTGGCGTATTTTAAGCCGCCTGTAAAACCTAAAGATGCCAAAATTATTATTTTCCATGGCGAAATTAATCCACCTGATGCAGTTTCTGGTGGTGGTGGTAAGTGGTATCGCTATGTATTGCCTTCTGATTGGATCAAAGAGTCTTGGCAGTAAGTAAGACGACATCATTACAAGAGTTTGATTTATGAAAGATACAATACAACCTATTGATATCGTAATTGCTTGGGTGGATGGAAATGATCCTAAGTTAAAAAACAAGCGTCAACAATTTATAAATCAAACTGCACCGTCAAATGCTTTAGATGCAACGCGTTTTGCGAGTAATGATGAAATTTATTTCTGTATTGCCTCCATACTCAAATTTGTACCGTATTGCGGGAAAATTTATGTAGTCACTGATCAACAAACACCACAATGGCTGGATCAGTTTGAGCAGCAGAATCTCTGTGAGAAAGGCAAGATTAGAGTGGTCGACCACACGGAGTTGTTTAGAGGATACGAATTTGCATTGCCGACGTTTAATTCTTTAAGTATTGAAACGATGCTTTGGAATATACCGAGTATTTCAGATTATTTTATTTATTTAAATGATGATTTCTTCTTTAATCAACCCTCTGATCTACAAGACTTTTTAATTGATAGTCAAATGGTGATGTATGGGCATTGGGAAAGTAATCTAGTAAAAAAAATCAAATATATTGTTAGAAAGTTTGTGCAAAATAAATTTGGAAAACTGGCACAACCCTCATATACAATGGCGCAAATGTTAAGTGCAGATTGTGTTGGCATGTCTCAATATTTTGAGATTCACCATCGTCCGCATATCTTGAGTCGGATACTTCTATGCAATTATTTTGAAAAAAATATGCAACAATTACAGAAGCAAATTAGCTTTAAATTTAGGAATATCGATCAGATATTACCTGTAGGTTTATCTAATCACCTAGCGATTAAAAATGACCAAGCAATTCTCAACGATGATGTTGAAATCGCTTATTTAAAAGATCATCGTGATTTAGAGTCGTTTACTCAGGCTCTATCAAATCCTGATATTAAATTTGGTTGTATCCAAAGTTTGGACCAACTGCAACAGAATGATGAACAGCATATACGCCATGCACTTATTCATAAATTTAAAGATGTTTTGCCTAGTCAGATCCAAGCGACGATAGCAGGATAAGCAAAGGAAGATCGGATGAAAGTTGTTACTTATCTCATAAATCTAGAGGGTAGTGATCAGCGTTTAGCAAATGCGACAGCTCAGTTGCAACAAGCGGGTTGGGCATTTTCTCGTTTCCCTGCTTATGATGGGCGTGGTAAAGCATTATCCGAATTTGAAAATTATGATGATGCAGCAGCCCAAAAAATATTAGGTCGTAGTTTAATTAGTTCTGAGTTGGGGTGCTATCTCAGCCATTATGGTTGTGCTAAAAAATTTTTAGAAACGGATGCGGATTATCTTGTTGTCCTTGAAGATGATATTCAAGTATTACCAAACTTTAAACAAAAGCTTAATTCATTAATCAGCTATCTTGATCAGCATAAAGAACTCGAATGGTATGTGGTGAATCTTGCTGCAAAAAAGAAGAAATTGGCAAAAGACATCGTTCAGATTGATGGTTATACAATCTGGCATGCTTATTACTTTCCCATCCGTGGTGTAGGATTAGTATGGTCAAGAGCAGGTGCTGAGGCATTTGTTGAGCTTGGTAAAACCATGCAAGTGCCAGTCGATATCTTTTTTCAAAGCTGGTTAAGTAAAAATGGCAAAGGATTGGGGGTGTGGCAGCCTTTTGTTCAGCCTGCTGGGATTGATAGTGATATTTTAGGCACTGTGGCAACACAGGGTATTAAGCGCAAAGCACTGGAAAATAGAAGTGCTTCACATGGTTTTAAGAAGCAGAAAAGAATGTGGCGTGACCGTTTTTATGCGATTAGGAATTTACTCTCTTAAACGCTGTAATTATGCGAGTAAAAAGTCCTTTAATGTATTCATTTTATAGCTGAGTATTTAAATGAAAATCTTTAAGAAATTGTTTTATCTAGTGAAATTTCATTTGATGTATTCGTATAAAATTAGGCATAAAAACAAAAAAATTGATAACTATGCTGGGTTACTCACATTTAATCAAACAGAGGAAACTATAGTTTTACCAAAAAAGTTATGGATGTATTGGGAAAACGATATTCCTGAGTTTGTTGAGAAATGCATTGATCGGATGCGTGAGAAGAATCCTGAATATGAGGTTTTTGTACTTAATCCAGAGAATGTTAATCAATATAGTCATATTGATTTTAGCCAACTTAAAGATGCAACGGCCCAGCAAAAAGCTGATTTACTTAGATTTGATCTAATGTACAATCATGGAGGGATTTGGCTGGATGCAAGTATCATCCTATATGACCGTCTCGACTGGATTTCGGAGCTTATGGTTGAAAAAAAGACCGCGAATTTTGCTTATTACCGTCGTAAAAATACTACTAATTTGAATTTCCCTGTGTTAGAAAATTGGTTATTAGCAAGCGTGGGTCATAATATTTTCTTTAAACAATGGTATGAAGAATTATATTTAGCAATTCAACAAACACCTAAAAAGTATATTCAGAATATTAAGGCAACTGAATCAAATACAAAGGACATTTTTCAACAGATCAGTAATTTAGAATATTTGGTGGCATATGTTGCTTGCCAAAAGATTATGAGAAAAAATTTTCCGAGTATTAGCTTGATTGATTGTGATGAAAATGCATTCTATTACCAAGTCAAAAACAGATGGGTTAAAGAAAAAATATTAATTAACATGGCGATTAATTATCCAGCCGATGAACATCCTAAATTGATAAAACTGGCAGGGAAAGAGCGTAACTATTTATGCCAGTTCTATAATAAAGGGATGTATTTTGAAGGGTCTTTAATTGATATTTAATTTAGTTTTATAAGGGCTACTCCCAAATAAATTGTTTTAAGGTCTCGTATTTTGCTTGTTGCTCGAAGTATTCGGCAGAAGCAAGTGAGCCTATGATCGAGATATGTCTACCATCCAGAGAATATGGGATTGTATCTGTAGCCATTTGATCTGATCTAAATAGTTCTTGTTGGGTGAGTAATATTGTATTTGGGTGCTTGCTTACGATCTCGTTAATGATTTTTGTTGCTCGTTTTTGTTCAGTGGCTTTCGGGTTATTCATATAACTTTGTAAGTTCAGATCTCGATGCAACCACATGGCTCTTTTAAAAAGTAGGCTGATGTTTTTATTAAAAGCATAAGGTTCAGACATTACGATGACCTTTTTATGATGTTTTTCAGCGACCTTAAGTAATTCAGAAAAACCATTTTGCTGGTTTTGCTGTACGATGTCAGACAGAGGTGGTCCCACTTGTTTGAACAACTAAAAGCGTATTTATAAGTGATATTCCGCTCTAGTTAAGCCACCTTGTTTTGTTGGGGTAGCTGATCATAGTAAAACTCATTTGGTGTCATTTTGTCTAGACTCGAATGAGGTCGTTTCAAATTATAAAACTCAAAATATGCACTTAATTGCTTTTTCGCATCTGTGACACTGCTATAAGCTTTGAGATACACCTCTTCATATTTAACGCTCCGCCATAATCGTTCAACCATCACATTATCTACCCATCGACCTTTACCATCCATACTGATTTGAATGCCATTTGATTTCAATACATCAATAAATGCATCACTGGTGAACTGACTGCCTTGGTCTGTATTCAATATTTCAGGTGATCCATATTTTTCAATCGCTTCATTTAAAACCGAAATACAAAAATCCACCTCCATACTAATCGATACCCTATGCGCAAGTACCTTGCGGCTATGCCAATCAATCACAGCACATAAATAAACAAAGCCTTTTGCCATAGGGATATACGTTATATCCGTAGACCACACTTGATTACTGCGCTGAATAGCCAACCCTTTGAGCAGATATGGATATTTACGGTGAGCTTGATTAGCCTGGCTTAAATTTGGTTTGCAATATAATGCCTGAATACCCATTTTCTTCATTAAAGTACGTGTATGACGTCGTCCTATATGATGCCCTTGACGATTCAACAAATCACGCATCATACGACTGCCTGCAAAAGGATATTGCATATGTAATTCATCAATACATCGCATCAGCTTCAGATCTGATGAGCTAACAGGTTTTGGGCGATAATAATAACAACCACGGGAGACTTTCAGCAGCTTAGCTTGCTTAGATACTGAAATCTGAAGTGAGTCGTCGATTAACTTTTGTGGTTGAAGCGGCCCAGTTTCTTCAACACACCTTCTAAAAAATCAATTTCTAAT
>NZ_KB849355.1:1323634-1326484 GCF_000368325.1 Acinetobacter sp. CIP 102529 | reverse complement strand
TGCCATAAAATACTCCATATATTGATGTTTATAACATCATTTGAGGAGCAGAATATCACTTATAGGAGTTGTTCAAATTTACGGATCCATCTCTGACCAACGGCCTGCGAATATCAACACATCGTATTGATCTATATGTTTAGATAAATACTCACGATTTAATAAGCACTGTTGATACGCTGTAGATTGTTTGTTCCCTGTAAACTCTTTATTAAGACTTGGATAACACCAGTTTGTCGTAATGGCTTGTATATTTAAGTTCAGCTTCTTTCCAATCTGATCCCAAAACGGGCTATTGTGACCTGCAAATGAATCTCCAAATAACAGTGCCGATTTTGCATTTTTCTGTTCTGAAGCAATTGAGCATTCAAATCCTTGTGAGCCTACTTTGAGATTATGGTTATCTTTAATATTATAAAAACACCACCCATTTTCAACACTTGGCATTTGCATTTTGTCTAGATTAGAGGGAGTGTTAGATTTTTCTCGACTTGCAAGACCATTTTCTTCTATATGTTTATAGATTGGATAAAGTAAGAGTAGGGTGGAAATAAACAATAAATATATATGCCCTTTTTTGAGCTTTTGTAGGGATTTTCGACTACCTTCGATGTATTTATAACTTAACCACCCCAAGAGTAAAGAGAGTCCGAGGGAGAGACTTAAGCTAATAAAATTTAATTTAATAAAAAAATAATTCAATAAGAAAAATACAGGCCAGTGCCATAAATAAATAGAATACGATGCACTACCAATGTTTTGGATGAATTTTGCTTGAGTGAAAATTGAATTTTGACGATTAGCAATTAAGATGAGCATTGTACCCTGATGTGGTTCCGTTAATTAGACCACTCAATTCAGTTTTATAAGTGATAAATCCGCTCTAAATATTTAAATCATGCTGCCATTACTTTTAGTAAATGTTGATCATAAAATTCATTTGGTGTTGCCTTATTCAAACTTGAATGAGGACGTATCATGTTATAAAAATCCAAATATTCAGCAATTGATTGTTTCGCTTGTTTAACCGTATCGTAAGCCTTCAAATAGACTTCCTCATGCTTCAAGCTGCGCCATAACCGCTCAATCATCACATTATCTCTCCACCGTCCTTTCCCATCCATACTGATACGGATATTTCGCAATTTTAACTCATTCAAAAATGCCTCGCTTGTGAATTGACTGCCTTGGTCTGTATTAAACACCTCAGGACAACCATATTTCACAATTGCTTCTTGCAACGCATCTATGCAAAAGTCTGTTTCCATACTGATCGATACACGATGAGCCAGTACTTTACGACTATGCCAATCTATAACTGCACACAGATAGACAAAGCCTTTAGCCATAGGAATGTATGTGATATCTGTACACCAGACTTGATTAGAGTGATCGATGACCATGTTTTTCAACAGATATGGGAAAATACGGTGTGCAAGATTAGGCTTACTGGTATTGGGTTTTGGATACAAGGCATGTATTCCCATCAAGCGCATTAAACGTCGGACTTTACGCCGACCTATTTGATGCCCTTGACGCTGTAGCATATCTCGTATCATTCGACTGCCCATAAATGGGTAGTCGAGATGAATTTCATCGATCAGACGCATCAAACTCAAATCAGTTGATGAAATCTCTTTGGGCTTGTAATACAACGTACTGCGATTGATTTGAATTAATTGCGATTGTTGTCGTACCGAAAGTTGATGGGTCTTATCGATCATTTTTTGCCGCTCAGCTGCCCTATTTTTCTGAGCGCACCTTCTAAAAAATCAATTTGCAATGCCTGATGTCCTATCTTGGCATGTAAAGCTTTGAGGTCAATCTCTGGTTCTTGTTGTGCTGTTGGTCGTGAAAAAATATTGACTGATTGCTCAAGCAGTTGATTTTTCCAATCGATGATTTGGTTTTGATGTAAATCGAATTGAGTAGAAAGTTCAGCGAGTGTGTGGTCGCCTTTAATTGCTGCGAGAGCAACTTTAACTTTAAACTCTGCTGAATGATTACGACGTTTTCTTCGTGTCATGGTTGACTCCTAAAACAAGCATTTCCCATGCTTATTGGGGAGTAGATTATCACTTATAGACGTGGTCTAAAATCCTAGACCCACATCACCCATCACTGGTAATAAGGCTAAAAAGCTTGGCCAAGGTGTATTCTGATCGTATAAAACTAGACTAAGAAGAATAAAGGTAAAACCCAAACCTTCACTGAGTTTTTGTAGTGGGGCAGTGAGTTGTTTATTATTAAAGTAGTAATATACCAAACCTCCAGCAACTAGTTCCCACGTACGCGTTGTCAGCTTAAAGAACCCATACATGGTATCTTTAGCTGTCATTAATGTTGAAAATGATAGGGAAGCAATAAGTATAAGACTTAAAAAAATACCAATATATTTTAATTTTTTATCAAATTTTGCATAAATAAAGAGCAAGAGAGGAAATAAAAGATAAAACTGCCATTCAACCGAAAGAGACCAAGTGTGAAGTAGGGCTTTATCATGTGTATCGGCAGCAAAATAATCACCAGCTTGGCGATAATAAAGATCGTTTGATAGAAAAGTCAGACTGTATCGTGCATCTTTAGCAAAATTCTTAAAGTCTTCTGGAATAAAAATAAACCAACCCAGTATGGTAAGAAATACAATAAGGTAGGACTTACGCACTGTTATTTATAGACTCTCTGTGGTAGCAGATGATTTTTATCGAGAATAAAGTCATCAATGAAGTTTTTGATCATTGGTCTAAATAATTTCTTCTGCCAATGATATACATTTTCAAAGATCCCCTCAAACTGGTTCTTTTGTATCTCGACGTAGGCCATCAAGGCTGAAAAAATATGATTCAAAAT
>NZ_KB849355.1:1318433-1322659 GCF_000368325.1 Acinetobacter sp. CIP 102529 | reverse complement strand
ATTTACACTATCATGCGAGATATTATAAGTCTCGGCAAGTTGTGTGCAGCTAATAGAGTTCGGTTCTGTCATGAGAAAGCCCATATAAATGGGTAATGTACAAGTTGCTGTAGAAGCATGTTTAGTTCGTCTGATCACAGATACTTTATAAACTATTTTAATACTTTTTTGAATCCGTCAATGCGTAAGTCCTATAAGGAATAAAAGTGCTGGAAATATTCGTACAATTCGAGCGAGATAAAAATCTGTAAAAGAAAGCTGCTGCTTAAACAGTTTTTCAATGATAATTTTTGTCATCAGATAACCTGAAATGACGAAAAAAATATCAACGCCAAGATAACCAGCCGAAAACCCAAATATTTGGAAATGGAAAAGTACAACTAAAATTACAGCATAAGCTCTTAATCCATTAATATCATTCCTAAAAGTATTGATGCTCATGCAATAAGTTTTCTAAAAAAAGAGTAATTGTATGATTTATTTCATAATGACTGGATAATTAGATTGTATTGATTTTTTTAAAAGATTCTATGGCACTTGTGGGGGAAAGATTATAAACCTGAACTTGGTGCTCTATAAAGAATTCAGCCGCAGCATCAAAAGCGGGAAAAATTAAATGTAGGTATTGATCTAACATTGTTGGCTGTTTGTTTTCTATACTCTCATAAAAACGTGGCTGAGAAAAATTATTCATATCTAATCCAGCGATATAAATTTCTTTAAAACCAATTGCATATGCGACTTGTAATGCCACATATGGTACAGTTAAATAATCAAATACTGCATTGAATATATTCGTTGAAAAGCCAAATTCGCCATATAAGTGAAAATAAGGTTTTTCTAAATCTAGTTTGTGCTTTTTACCCATGAATGGTTCAACAGTTTTATCTTGGAAAATAGTCTCGATGATTTTGATTTCGCACTTAATTTGACTTGGGTCAATTCTTTTTAAAATGATGTCTAAACAACGAGGCGTTGTGAAAAATATACAATCACTGTTAAGAACTTTTAATATTAGATCGAAACGCTTAGTCGTAAAATTAAAATCAATAATTACGTAATATTTAAAGTGAATGTGATCTAGTGAAATAGCACCATTCACACCAATATAGTCATAGTCAGGATTGGTCAGAAAACGTTGATCTATATCTTTGACAGAAGGCCCAGTTGCAACCAATACACAGGTATTTTTTTGACTTTTAAATGGTTTTGTATGATCGGCAATTAATTTTTTATTAAAAAATAATTGCTCTAAGTCGCCTTCGCTATTGCGAACAGTCTTGTAGTATGGCCAATAGCGGCGATTATGTTTATATGCTTTGGAATGGAAAGACTTATAAAGGAACTTGAAAATATTTTGTGTAATACGATTGAAAATCTGTTGCATCGAGTTTACTCAGGTATAAGTTTACCACCATAGGATGGAGGATAGACTAAAATTAATCTCTTAATTATATGATATTTTTTATTATTAGCGCGATTGTGGGAGAGTGAATCTGTATTGAATATTTTAACACTACCTCCCCCATCGTATATTGTTTAAAAGAAGTAGTGTTATTGTAGCTGCGAAAGCATTAATCATCTAAAGAAAATTTCTTTTTTCCTTTAAATACAGACTTAAGCGATTGAACTGAGCGATTAAACCAGTTCGCCTCTGTATCTGGACGGGTTACTTTGTTGCCATGATAGTTGATCTGTGTTGCTTTTGAAAAATTACCGAAAGGAGTGATCGTATAGTTTTCAGGGCGATACCCATTTTCAAGAGCCTCTTGGTAGTATTGATCAAATAATGCGACAAGGTCTTCACGTGGGTGCGGCATGATTTTCCCATCAAACCAATGCTTTTGCCCAGATGCTTCAAGGCGCGGTAAGGCATATTTATGACTAAACTGTGTACCCATATCAGAGTAATGCAAAATTTTAATTTGCTCAATTGGAAGACCTTCACCATCAATATTGTTGTATGAATCTTGATAAGGTTGAACAAGTTCAGGCTTTTCTTTGATGAGCTGCATCAGTTTTTTATGTCCCTCAGGATCTGCTTGTAGTTCTTTTAATGTAGGCAAATGTTGTTTAGCTTTTTCACAGTCCCATACACAGGTGCATAAACGAGCAGTACTCTTTCCACCCTTTGCGATCACGATCGCATCATTACTCAGTGGATGTGACCATAGCTCAGCAATGTCACATAAAACAACGACATCCGCATCCATATAGATGGCACGACCTTGAAAGTTGCATGACTCAGGGATTGCCCAACGGAAACCTGAGAATGGAGTTGCCCATTTTTCTGTATGCCAACCTTCTCGAGTTTCTTGATTACTGTACCATGGACTTTTAGGGTCATGGCTTAATTGCATCCAAACAATTTCAACAGGGTGTTGGGTGTGTTTTCGAATGCTGTAATCTAAAACCATCATTTGTTCTAAATCACAGTTGTTGGGATCACAACCCACAAATACTTTAATTACTTCATTGTTCATATCTGCAATCACTTCATTATTTATAAAATCAATGCAGTAAGTAGAAGATAACATCTAAAAGAACTGCATGATAAATTAAAAACTAACATTGTAAGTCTATCTTTTCAACATGACTAGCATTGATGTGTATTGATGAACAAATCAACGCAGGATTTCGATATTGGTACAAATGTGTTTTACTTTGTTGTTGTATTTACAAGATAGAATATGAATAATACTTAGATTTTAATATCTTAATGCATTGTGGCACGTTGTTGCTAGTGAAGATTATACTATGAAGAATTATGTGATCAGCCTTACTTATGCGGATCAGCGTCGCGATCATATTTTATCGATTTTTCAGAAACAGGCGATAGATTTTTGTTTCTTTGATGCTGTCACGCCTGCCACGATGGAGCAGATTGCAAATGCTTTAGGACTTGATATAACAAAAACAGATCTTGCTAAAAGTGAAGTGGCTAGAGGTGGTCCCACTTGTTTGAACAACTAAAAGCGTATTTATAAGTGATATTCCGCTCTAGTTAAGCCACCTTGTTTTGTTGGGGTAGCTGATCATAGTAAAACTCATTTGGTGTCATTTTGTCTAGACTCGAATGAGGTCGTTTCAAATTATAAAACTCAAAATATGCACTTAATTGCTTTTTCGCATCTGTGACACTGCTATAAGCTTTGAGATACACCTCTTCATATTTAACGCTCCGCCATAATCGTTCAACCATCACATTATCTACCCATCGACCTTTACCATCCATACTGATTTGAATGCCATTTGATTTCAATACATCAATAAATGCATCACTGGTGAACTGACTGCCTTGGTCTGTATTCAATATTTCAGGTGATCCATATTTTTCAATCGCTTCATTTAAAACCGAAATACAAAAATCCACCTCCATACTAATCGATACCCTATGCGCAAGTACCTTGCGGCTATGCCAATCAATCACAGCACATAAATAAACAAAGCCTTTTGCCATAGGGATATACGTTATATCCGTAGACCACACTTGATTACTGCGCTGAATAGCCAACCCTTTGAGCAGATATGGATATTTACGGTGAGCTTGATTAGCCTGGCTTAAATTTGGTTTGCAATATAACGCCTGAATACCCATTTTCTTCATTAAAGTACGTGTATGACGTCGTCCTATATGATGCCCTTGACGATTCAACAAATCACGCATCATACGACTGCCTGCAAAAGGATATTGCATATGTAATTCATCAATACATCGCATCAGCTTCAGATCTGATGAGCTAACAGGTTTTGGGCGATAATAATAACAACCACGGGAGACTTTCAGCAGCTTAGCTTGCTTAGATACTGAAATCTGAAGTGAGTCGTCGATTAACTTTTGTGGTTGAAGCGGCCCAGTTTCTTCAACACACCTTCTAAAAAATCAATTTCTAATGCCTGCTCACCGATTTTTGCATGTAACTTTTTAAGATCAATGGGGGGTTCTGATGGAGCTTTTGATTGATCGAAAGCTTGCGAGGAAGCTGAGATCAATTGATTTTTCCAGTCAATAATTTGGTTTTGATGAACATCAAATTCAGCACTCAATTCAGCAAGTGTTTTTTCTGCTTTAATCGCAGCAAGTGCTACCTTAGCTTTAAAATCATTTGAATGATTTCTTCTTGGTCTACGTGCCATAAAATACTCCATATATTGATGTTTATAACATCATTTGAGGAGCAGAATATCACTTATAGGAGTTGTTCAAATTTACGGATCCATCTCTG
>NZ_KB849355.1:1303094-1318423 GCF_000368325.1 Acinetobacter sp. CIP 102529 | reverse complement strand
GTGCCATAAAATACTCCATATATTGATGTTTATAACATCATTTGAGGAGCAGAATATCACTTATAGGAGTTGTTCAAATTTACGGATCCATCTCTGCTTGTCTATTAAGTCATGCTGCATTATGGCAAAAGGCAATCGATGAAAATTTGAGTCATATCGCAATTTTTGAAGACGATATTCATTTAGGAGAAGAAGCTACTATTTTCTTAACTAAAAGTGATTGGATTCCTGAGGGCTGCTCAATTATTAAGTTGGAAGCTTTTTATCCTAAAGTGGGGGTGGAGTCTTCTTTTAGAAGTTTGCCTTCAAAGCGTAAATTATCTTTATTAAAGACCGTACATATGGGGTGTGGTGGCTATATTCTATCGCAGCAAGCAGCTCGTGATTTACTCAATTTATTAGCAACTTATGAACAGTTGATTCCAGTTGATCATATTGTTTTTAAAGACTATATGACAAAGTTCCCTAATCAGATTTTCCAAATGCTACCAGCACTTTGTATTCAAGATCATCTTTTGGGGCAGCATGTTAACTTCCCAAGTTTTTTAGAAAAAGATAGGAACATTCGCAAAGGAGAGTACGAATATCAAATTAAGCCTAAGCTTAACTTTGTTCAAAAAATACAACGAGAGAGACTGAGACTCTCGGCGCAAATAATTAAATTGTTGAAAGAGTTTGTTTTAGTGTTGAAAGGAAAAAGGCTCACAAAAGTTAAGTTTAAATAATCACTTTGAAAAGATAAGATTATTTTTTATATAATTCATCTGAAGCATTCTCGCCCCTAAACCTTTTATATCCCCACATGTACTCTGTAGGAAAGCGGTTGATCATCTGTTCAACTGCTTTATTCAATGCTGTCGTTGCGACTTCAATATTTCGATCATAGAGTTGAAGATCGTTTAGATCGTCACAGTAGACATCAAAACCTTCATCATCTTCGCGACGAAAACAGCTTAGGCCCACTAAACGACACTGGGTTTTTTGTGCCATTTTACTTGCTAATGTGCTCGTAAGGCAGGGAATCCCGAAGAAAGGAACCACAACACCACCTGAAGGTTGGGGCACATGGTCGGGCAAAATTACACTAAATCCACCTTGTTTAAGGTTTTTAAATAAAGCCTTTACACCATTGGCATCAGTTGGAACCAATGTTGCATTGAGTCGCTGACGAGCATGGAGAGCAAAGCTATTAAAGCCACTATCTTTCATCGGTTTGTACATGATGGTGGGGATACCGTATTGGTGTACCCAAGCATTCATCATTTCCCAAGTTCCAAGATGAGGGGTAATAATTAAAGCGCCTTTAGGATCATTGAGTGCATCAGTTAAGACTTCTAAATTATGCACAGTATGAATTTGCTGGATGCTCCACTCAGGAGGCATTGCCCAGCATTTCCCAGATTCGATATAACTGAGACATTGCTTGGTGACGCTTTCCCGAGCCATTTTTTCTTTTTGATCGATCGTTAGCTCTGGATAGGCGAGAGCTAAATTGATTCGAGTTTTCCATAACATACTTTTGTTTGGATTTTGATTGATAAAGTATGCCGCCACTTTTGCAATACTACGTAAAAATGGTAAAGGTAAAACTCGAAGCAAGGTACGATAAAAGGACATGTGAATTAATCTTGCTTATCCGCATTTCCTTTGAGCACCATATAAATCAGTGCTGCAAAGATCAGTAAGGCGCCGGCTAAGCTACTGACACAAAAATATAAGATGCGTTGATAAGTGGTCATATTGAAGAGTTCATTCGACAAGATGTAACGCATAAGGAACCATTGCGCGAGTGAAAACACAATAATAACAATGGTATGTCGACGAACATCTGGACGCATAGCCATGGGCAGATACCTTCAATAGAAAACTGGCTTATTATGCCATTAAAGAGAATCAATCTCAATTTACAACAAAGGCGCTGTAAACAGCGCCTTTATCTCACTTAAATCATTAAGCTTCTTTCTTTGCTTGTTCGCGTAAACGAATACCAAGGTCACGCAATTGATTTGCTTCAACTGGTGCTGGTGCTTGAGTCAATGGACATTCAGCTGTCTTGGTTTTCGGGAATGCAATCACGTCACGAATCGAAGATGCACCTGTCATCAACATAATCAAGCGATCAAGACCAAATGCCAAACCACCGTGAGGAGGTGCACCGTAACGCAATGCATTGAGTAGGAAGCTAAATTTCTCTTCAGCCTCTTCTTCGCCAATACCTAAAGCTTCAAAAATCGCTTTTTGCATTTCTAAAGTATAGATACGAAGTGAACCACCACCGATTTCAGTACCGTTCAATACCATGTCATATGCAACAGAAAGTGCTTCACCTGGATTGCTCTTCACTTCTTCAACACTTGATTTTGGTAGTGTGAATGGGTGATGCACAGAAGTCCATTTGCCATCATCAGTTTCTTCGAACATTGGGAAGTCAACAACCCAAAGTGGAGCCCACTCGCACGTTGCAAGATTCAGGTCATGACCAATTTTCACACGAAGTGCGCCCATCGCGTCATTTACAACTTTTGCTTTATCCGCACCGAAGAATACGATGTCGCCATTTTCAGCACCAACACGTTTTAATAAATCGAGTACGATTGGCTCGATGAATTTCACGATTGGAGATTGAAGACCTTCGATGCCTTTTTCAAGTTCGTTGACCTTAATATAAGCCAAGCCTTTAGCACCGTAGATGCCTACGAATTTGGTGTATTCGTCAATCGCACTACGTGGTAATGAACCTGCACCAGGAACACGTAACGCAACAATACGACCTTTAGGATCCTTGGCAGGGCCTGCGAATACCTTGAACTCAACGTCCTGCATCAAGTCTGCAACGTCAACTAATTTCAATGGAATACGCATATCTGGTTTGTCAGATGCATAGTCGCGCATTGCGTCAGCGTAAGTCATACGTTCGAATTTATCGAATTTTACATTCAATAATTCGTCGAACATTTTAACTGTTAAGCCTTCCATTAAATCCATGATGTCATCGTCACTCATGAACGATGTTTCAACGTCGATTTGGGTAAATTCAGGCTGACGATCCGCACGCAAGTCTTCGTCACGGAAGCATTTAGCAATCTGGTAATAACGATCAATACCACCCACCATCAACAACTGCTTAAACAATTGTGGTGATTGTGGCAGTGCATAGAAGCTACCATTTGAAACACGACTGGGTACTAAATAGTCACGTGCACCTTCAGGAGTTGCACGAGTCAAGATTGGTGTTTCAACGTCTAAGAAACCATGATCTTCGAAATAGTTACGAATTAAGTTAGTCACTTTAGAGCGGAAGCGTAAGCGATCTAACATTTCAGGACGGCGAATGTCCAGGAAACGGTATTTCAAACGAATTTCTTCAGAAATATTGGTGTTTTCGTCATTCAATGGGAATGGAGGCGTTTCAGAAGCAGCAAGAACTTCGATTTCTTTCGCTAAAACTTCAATCTGACCACTCACCATATTGGCATTTTCAGTACCTTCATAGCGACGACGAACACGACCTGTAATTTTTAAAACAAATTCAGAACGTGCTTTATCCGCAGTAGCAAATGCTTCTGGTGTATCAGGGTCAATTACGACTTGAACTAAGCCATCACGGTCACGCATATCCAGGAAAATCACACCGCCATGATCACGGCGACGATGAACCCATCCGCATAAAGTAACTGTTTGATCGATTTGGGCTTCAGTTAAAGAGCCACAGTAATGAGTGCGCATCATATTGAATTATTATCCAAACTATATTGGCTGTAGAAGATGCATACGTAAACAGCGCAGCATCAATGGAGCGAAGATTATGCCTTGTTGAACGTCCAGTCTCAAGTCTTAATGCTTTGGGGGCAATGCTAATTCAATGCTTTGGGTTAAAATTCTGCCATATGGGCTTTTCGATGCAGCAACAAACTCATTAAACAGCAAATACTAAATAGTATGAGTCCATTTTGGGAGAACTGGTTGATGGCTTTGCCAATAAAGAAGTAACGTTCAGTATTCCACAGTTCAGCCGAAATGGTGTGGCTGTATTTCCATACTGCCAACATGCCACCAGTCACTGAAATGGCCATACTCAGCAAGGCAAACAGCTTTATTTTCCCTGAAATAGGCGTGTCCTGTTTGTAGGTTTGGTAATAGTTTAGACACATCCACAATAAGAAAGGCAAGCTGAGAATGGATGATGCAATTTGTAGAATAAAATGCAGGGGATAATGAACATTCCCTAGGGAAATATTTTGGGCGAGCGTGTCTTGAAAGGCAAAGGTGCGAAAGTCTAAATGAGTCAATCCATCCCAGATGAGATGTGTTGCTGTTCCTAAAATGATGGCTAAACAACACATCAGTATAAAAGCCACCGTCTCATCAAAGGATTTGATCTTTAAAGGGTGCCTGATCCCTAAAAAACGATAAATCACGGGGCGATAGAGTAAATACCACAACAGGCAAAAGCATAAGCCAATCGGAAGATTGGGAAATAAAATCCCTGACCATTGATGGGTTAAGGCAATGGTTTCTGTTGTAAACAGGCGATACAGGTCTGGTGTCATACAGCCGATGGCTAAGGCTGCAATCGGTAAATGACCCCGACTAAGTTTGGATAAGGGTGGAGCAAGCACCGCATGAGAGAGAGTAAAGGGCATAAGCTTGAATCATGAAGAATGCTTAAATCATGGAGGGGCAGTTTAACAAATGAAGTTTGCATGTATGTTTTTTATTGCAAAAATAATGAAATGTTATAATATAACAAAAATAAAGATCGACTGATTTGAGACATGGTATGTCATTTCCTAAAAATATTCTGACCTTATCCATTTTGGCTGTTGCGTCTGTATCTGTATTTGCCGCAGAAAATGAGCAGGCGACAACGCTGGACACCATCCGCATTAAGGCGCATCCGCTTGAGCAAACCTCAAAGGACTTTGCAGTTGCAGATACAGTGGTAGACCAAAAACGCTTGGCGCAAGGGGCAGTGACCATTGGCGAGGCATTGAGTGGTGAAACGGGAATTTCCTCCAATCAGTTTGGCGCAGGCTCTAGCCGACCTGTGATTCGTGGGCAAGATGGTCCTCGCGTAAAAATTCTACAAAATTCTTCTGAAAATATTGATGTATCAACACTTTCTCCAGACCATGCGGTAACGGTTGATCCAGCGCTGGCAAAACAGGTTGAAGTGATTCGTGGGCCATCCACTCTATTATTTGGTGCTGGAACGGTAGGCGGTCTGGTGAATGTCACCGATAGTAAACTTCCAACAGCACTGCCAGAAAAGGGCTATGAGGGTAATGTTGGCTTGCGTTACAACACGGGCAGTGATGAAAAGCTGGCGACTGCAGGTGTAACGCTGGGCTTGGGTGATCAGGTTGCCTTGCGTGTTGAGGGCTTAAAGCGTGAAGCCAATGACTATATCGCACCAGATTATGTACATGAGGGCGAAAAGGAACGCCGTGTTGACAACACCTTTGCCAAAGGCCAGACCGTAAATGTCGGTTTGTCATGGATTTATGATCGTGGCTTTACGGGGATTTCCTATAGCAACCGTCAGGACCAATATGGCTTGCCAGGACATAGCCATGAATATGAAAGCTGTCATTTACATGGACTCAGCCTGCACTGTGGCGAACATGACCATGATGAAGATGAGCATGACGACCATGATCACGATCATGCACATGAAGCAGGTCCCTGGATTGACCTGAAATCTGAACGTTATGACGTGCGTACCGAACTGGATGACCCATTTGCAGGCTTTAAAAAATTGCGTGCTCAAGCCAGTTATACCGATTATCAACATGATGAAATCGAGGAAGATACCATTTCGACCCGTTTTAAAAACAAGGGTTATGATGGACGTTTAGAGTTGGTACACAACCCACTGGGTGCATGGGAGGGTGTGATTGGTACACAGTACGGACAACAAAAGCTGGAACTGACAGGTGAAGAAGCATTTTTGGCACCAAACACCACCAAAAAATGGAGTGTATTCGCTTTGGAACATGCCCAGTTGAATGATGTGCATGTTGAGTTGGCGGCACGCGTAGACCAGCAAAAAATTGATATTGATGATTCAAGCAAAAAAGATTTCGACGGTTCAGCCTTTTCTGTTTCTGGTGCAGCCAACTGGGAGTTTGCGCCAAACTACAAACTTTCTTTGGTCACGTCTCATCAGGAGCGTTTGCCTTTGGCGCAGGAGCTTTATGCAGATGGTGGACATTTCGCCACCAATACCTATGAGCTGGGCAATGACCAACTGAGCAAGGAAAAATCAAATAATGTGGAACTGGGCTTCCATTATGATGACAACACTTTTGACTATCATGTCCACGTGTATCACAACTGGTTTGATGACTATATCTATGCCCAAACCTTAGACCGTTATAAGGACTTCCGTCTAGTGCAATATGCGCAGGACAAAGCTAAGTTCTATGGTGCGGAAGCGGAAGCGGGCTATCAAATTTCACCGATCTATAAGCTCAGTGTGTTTGGTGATTATGTGCGTGGCAAGATCGATAATGACAATGCACCACGTGTGCCAGCAGGACGTTTAGGGACTAAGCTCAATGCTGATTTTGATGATCACTGGAGTGGTTCGGCTGAATACTATCATGTGTTCCAGCAGGACAAGATTGCGGCTTATGAAACAGACAGCCAAAGCTATAACATGCTCAATCTCGGTGTGGCGTACTCAGGTAATTACAGTAATGTCAGCGATTATCGGGTGTTCCTGAATGCCAACAACCTGCTGGATGATCAGGTCTATCAACATGCCTCATTCCTTTCAACCATTCCACAGGTGGGACGTAACTTTAGCGTTGGTGTGAATTTTAGTTTCTAATTTATCACTTAAATCTTATTGAAAAATCAAAGTATAAGCTCTAGCCTTAACCCATTAGGCTAGGGCTTTTTTTGTTTATATGCGTATCTTCCAACGAATCCATCAAAAATTAAACTGGTCAGGTCGACGTTACATGGCAGTCATATTGAGTATTGTGGTGATTGGGTACATTGCTTCGGCAATTTACCACACTGTAAAACCGCTCCCACAAGGGCTGAATTTTACGGGACAACTGCGCCATGCCAATGTGAAATTTCTGGCAGATCAAACCTATATGGATGCGCAGGGTCAGCAACAGGTAGACCAACATATTTTCAGGGAAGTCTTTCAACTGATTGATCAGGCACAGACCACAATTGTGCTGGATATGTTCCTGTTTAATCAGGAAGTTGGAAAATCTAAAGTTAAACAGATTCCTTTAACGCAGCAACTGACTAATGCATTGATCGCAAAGCGTCGTCAAGACCCAAATATTCAGGTAGTTGTCATTACTGATCCAATCAATTCTGTTTATGGTGGCATTGCACCAAAGCATTACCGTCAGCTACGTCAGGCAGGCGTGGAAGTCATTGAAACAGATTTAAAACCATTGCGTGCTTCAAATCCACTCTGGTCGGGATTCTGGTATATATGCTGCCAAAGTCTGGGCAATAACCCAGAAAAAGGTTGGTTAAGCAATCCATTTGGTGATGAAAAGATTACTTTGCGCAGTTATCTGGAACTATTTAACTTTAAGGCGAATCACCGTAAAACATTGGTGGTGGATACAGAGCAGGGTTGGAAAAGTCTGGTGACTTCAGCCAATCCACACGATGGCAGCTCACATCATAGTAACGTCGCTCTAGTCGTTGATGGACCAACGGCCATTGATGTGCTTAAAACTGAACAGGCGGTTGCGCAAATGTCGCAGGGTTCTAGTCCTTTTGTAATTATGGGTGGATTCACTGAAGATAAAAGCCTGCCACAGGTTCAGGTGCTGACTGAAAAAGCCATTTATGATGCTGTGTTAAAAATGATTCATGAAGCAAAGGCTAAGGAACATCTGGATATGGCCATGTTCTATCTGTCTGAGCGCAAAATTATTGAGGCATTGAAGCAGGCACAGCAACGTGGTGTGAATATTCGTTTAATGATTGACCCAAACAAGGATGCCTTTGGTCGTCAAAAAAATGGCATTCCAAACCGTCAGGTGGCTTCGGAGCTACATGCCGCAGGCATCCCGATCCGTTGGTGTGATACACATGGCGAACAGTGCCATAGCAAAATGCTGTTCAAATACAATGCCCAGCAAGCTGAGCTAATTTTGGGTTCAGCGAACTTCACTGCACGTAACCTGAAAAATTATAACCTTGAAACTGATATGCGAGTGGTTGGCTCAGCACAGGCGCAGGTGTTTAAAGATGCAGGACAATATTTTGATGCGGCGTGGAGCAATGCCAATGCTCGTCAGGTGACAGTCGATTATTCAAAATATGCAGATGAGTCAAAAGTGAAATACTGGCTCTATCGTTTTATGGAATGGTCGGGTTTATCGACTTTCTAAAAAAAAAGAGGCTTTAAGCCTCTTTTTTATTGCGGATTCGGTGGAATCAATTGATCTAAGTCTTTATCAGCCAACGGATCGAGTTCATTAAGATCCGTTTTGATTTTCCACTGGCTTTCATCTTCCACAGGCGCTGGAAGTCGTGCTTCCAGCCAGTCACACACTACATCAGGACTAAACTCAGCATGATTACACTGGATTACCCAAGCCAGAAAGTCTTTGGCTTCACCATTCATATAGGGTGGCGGTGAAACAGGAAAAAACTGGGTTGGCAGGCGTTCATTGGTGGATAAATAATTCAGTATATGCCCAAGTTCCTGAACGGTTTGCCATGCCAAAGGATGCTCAACATCAATATTGAACTTAAACCACCATGCATGTTGACCATCTGTACCATGCGCCACGATTCTGGATTCCTGTACACTTGGAACCTTACAGAAGAATTGATAGAGACGATCAAAATTCATTTCAGACACTGACATTGCCCCAAAACTGAAAAATGGATTTTAGCATATTCTCAAACTCGACGAAAAATCCCTCCTTATTTCATCCTTGATTTGCCCTGAATGGTAGCGAATGGTAACAGTCATTGCTGACTTTTTGCTCTAAAATAAAGGCTAGGATTTGATGATGGGAGAGGGCAATGTTGCGATCTAAATACAATATTTATGTTTTTATCAGCGTGTTGAGCTGTCTCCCCGCAATGGTTTACGCCGATAATGCCTGGAGCGGTTATAGTGGGGTGGAGCGCCGCTCCTCGCATCAGGCTTCGCCATCTTATCAGCAGCCTGCACAGGACCCATTTGCCTTTTCAAATCAGCGCTATACCCCCACTGCGCCACCAAAAGGCTATTATTATCAGCCCTATCAAAATAATAACCACTCTTACCCCAAGCGTCGACCAAGTGTTCGGATTGAATATTATCCAGATACCCAATATGAGGGTAGTTATCGCCGTGAGTCTTTTGTAGTGGGGAATGAGCTGCCTGGTGAGTTTCGTAGTGAGCGTTATGTGGTTCGTGACTGGGACTATTATTCCTTGCGTGAGCCGCCACGTGGTCGACACTGGGTCATGGTGGATGGACGTTATCTCTTGGTAACCGATGATAATTTCACCATTGAAATTATTCGCTGATTTCTTGGGTATTTTTGAAATTGTGCCTTGATAATGACCTCCATAATTTCTTGGATTTCATTACAAAGCTTTGCAATGTCGCTGGATTTGTTCATGGTTTCTCCTTGAGTTTCTCTTAATCTGAATTCAGGTCAAACAGAGGATCAAACAATGAAAAAGACAGTTATGTTGTTGGTATCAAGTTTAATGTTTGGTGCATCTGCTTCAGCAATGGCAGATTCAAATCGTTGGAACAATCATCACGACTATAAAGATCGTTATGAGCAGCGTTACGATCGAAATGACCACCGAAATGATCATAGAGATCCACCGCGATGGTCAAATGCAGAGCGTGGAAACCATTATGGACAACGAGTAAACTTTAAACGTGGCGAGCGTTTACCATCGGCATTCCGTAGCAACCGCTATGTGGTGTCAAACTACCGCCTACATCGCTTGTATGAACCACCACGTGGTTATAACTGGATGCAGGTACAGGGCAAATATGTACTGGTGGATTCAAAATACCGTGTCTATCGGGTTGCATAACATGAGTGATCAAAAGCAGGCATCAAGCCTGCTTTTTTTATTTATGCCAGTTCATCATCTTGTGGTCGTGGTGTCTTATTTGCAGGAAGTTGTTGTTCCTGCTCTTTGCTTCGGATCACAGAGGGGTAGTTCCATGAAGCAAAACGGACAATCAGAATGGCCAAAGCTAAGATCAAAATGGATCCTGTAATGATGACCTGATCCATTGATGCTTTATGATTGTGCTGAATATCAGCAATCAGTAAACGGGTCAGTGCGGTAATTGCCACATAGATCAGAAAGCGCACGGGCATGTGATTGGTCTTGAAATAAATCCCAACCATCGCCCCCAGTTCAAGATAGATAAATAACAGCAGAATATCGTCAATGCTTGCATATTGCTTAACGGTCAGGATTTCAATCACCGTATGCACGGCTGACCATGCGATCATACAGCCGATAATAAACAGCGCTAAATAATGAAAGGCTTCGACCGCATAGTGACCTAAACGGTCGAATAGACGTTGTAGGTCTTCAAGTTTCTCTTTTGAACTAGACATGGAAATTTAATGTACTCAACATGATCATAAAAATGGATGCAATTTTTATGCTGATTTTACAACGGTCATAAAAAAACTGCCTAAACCAAATGATTTAGGCAGTTTTTAAAACCGAACTAGAATTAAGCTTGGTTTGTAAAGTAATCTTCGCTGAAGTTCATGATCAAGTCAGAACCTGCTTTGATCTTCGCAAGGCGAGAATCAAGCTCTGGCAAAATACGGTCAACAAAGTACTGTGCCAAAGCAAGTTTGTTTTGGTAGAAATCACCAGATTTGTCTTTTGCAGCAGCAGCGATCTTAGCAAACATATAAGCAAAGCTAAGTAGACCAACTGCATGTAGATAATCCACCGCAGCAGCATTCGGGAAATCTACATTTTCAGCTGCTTGCTCAATAATGAACTGAGTAATTGCTTCGATTTCAGTTGCAGCATCTAAAGTCGCATCTTTAATGAAGTTCAAGTCTGTGTCCAGTGCATTGGCAAAGTCACGGATTTCAGCGATATATTCAGCGATGAAAGCACCGCCACACTTAATGGTTTTACGACCAATTAAGTCCTGAGATTGAACGCCGTTTGTCCCTTCATAAATTTGAGAAATACGAAGATCACGGATGCACTGTTCCATACCCCATTCACGAATATAACCGTGACCACCAAATACCATTTGCGCATCTAAAGTTGCTTGGAATGCAGTATCTGTGAGGTAAGCTTTTGCAATTGGTGTTAACAGCGCGACACGGTCATTGGCTTTTTTCACTGCTTCTGCATCAGTAGAGAATTTAGTGATATCAAGCTGTTGACCTACATATACTGCAAATGCACGAGATGCTTCATTATTTGCACGTACATTCAATAACATACGACGAACATCACCATGAACTAAGATGCTATCCGCAGGTTTGCCTGGAGATTTAACACCAGAAGCACTACGACCTTGTAAACGATCAGTCGCATATTGAGCTGCATTTTGGTAAGCAAATTCAGAAGCGCCAAGACCTTGGATACCCATTGATAAACGTTCATAGTTCATCATCACGAACATGGCTGCAAGACCTTCGTTTTCTTTACCAACCAGATAACCTTTTGCAGCATCAAAATTCATGACACAAGTTGCAGATGCCTTGATCCCCATTTTATGTTCGATTGAACCAGGACCAACAGGGTTACGTTCACCTAAAGAACCATCTGCATTTACAATGTATTTCGGCACGATGAATAAAGAAATACCACGTGAACCCGCAGGTGCATCAGGTGTTTTTGCAAGAACTAAGTGAATGATATTTTCTGCGAGGTCGTGATCACCACCTGTAATGAAGATCTTAGTACCTGTAATATTATAAGTACCATCTTCATTGCGTTCAGCTTTAGTTTTAATAATCCCTAAATCTGTACCTGCATGCGGTTCAGTTAAGCACATGGTGCCTGACCATTCGCCAGAGTAGATTTTAGGTAAATACGTTTCTTTTTGCTCTTGAGATGCATAGCTATTTAATGCCATACCTGCACCTACAGAAAGAAGCGGGTAGAGCATGAATGATGGGTTGGTGGCAAAGAGCATTTCATCTGACAATACTGTCAGCATTTTTGGCATGCCTTGACCGCCCCATTCCTCATCAGCACCTAAGCCAATCCAACCACCTTCAGCGTATTGACGGAATGCTTCTTTAAATCCTTCTGGTGTGAATACTTCACCGTTAACCCAACGTGCACCTTCTTCATCACCAGTACGGTTTAATGGATGCGTCACGTTTTGGGCAAACTTTGCCATTTCTTCTAAAATTGCTTCGGCGGTTGCAGCATCTACATGAGCAAGATTCTCATTAGACTGCCAGAATTGTTCTGCTTTAAATACATCATTTAAGATGAATTTCATGTCTGCTAAAGGTGCATTGTAAATTGGCATAATCGTTCCTTTTTACGCACAGGTCATGTGCAAAGTGATCAAATAAAACGAACAAATAAATTGAATAGTGTAAATTTAGCATTGATTAAACAAAAAAAGGACGGTCAAAACTGACCAGTCCTTTTTCTGTGATGAACGTTGCATCTCACTCTAATCTATGATTAGAACGCGAAGTGTTCCGCATCAAGTTCAAACAATGGCGCAACACCAGTTGAAAGTACATCTACATGTGAGCGAACACGTGGCAAAATCTTCTTGAAGTAGAAGCGAGCAGTCGTTACTTTTGCATTGTAGAAGTCAACGTCAGTGGTGCCTTCAGCTAATTTCTCCTGAGCAACCAATGCCATACGAGCCCATAGGTAAGCAAGCGTTACATAGCCAGAGAAATACATGTAATCAACTGCAGCTGCACCAACTTCATCTGGGTTTTGCATTGCGCGCATACCGATTTGCATCGTAATATCGCCCCATTCTTTGTTTGCAGCAGCCAATGGCGCAATGAATTCTTGCATTGCAGCATTGTCTTTGTTTGCTTCAACAAATTTATGGATGATCTTGGTGAAATCTTTTAACATTGCACCTTGAGTTTGCAATACTTTACGACCTAACAAGTCAAGTGCTTGAATTTCAGTTGTTCCTTCGTATAAGCAAGCAATACGTGTATCACGTACGATTTGCTCCATACCGTGTTCAGAAATAAAGCCATGGCCACCAAAGATTTGAACCCCATGATTTGCAGATTCGTAACCAGTTTCAGTTAAGAATGCTTTAGCAATAGGCGTTAACAAAGATAAGATGTTGTCAGCAAACTTACGCTCTTCTTCAGTTTCGCCTTTTTCAACGATATCTGCATACTGAGCCAATAAGTAAACAAGTGCACGACCACCTTCAGCAAATGCTTTTTGAGTTAAAAGCATGTTACGAACAGCAGGGTGAACAATAATTGGATCTGCTTCTTTTTCAGGCGCTTTAGGACCAGAAAGTGAACGCATTGCTAAACGATCTTTCGCATATGCTAAAGCACCTTGGAAAGAACCTTCAGATGCAGCAAGACCTTGAACGGCTGTACCAATACGTGCAGTGTTCATGAATGTGAACATGCAGTTTAGGCCGCGGTTTTCTGGTCCGATCAAGTAACCTTTTGCTTTATCAAAGTTGATCACACAAGTTGCGTTACCATGGATACCCATTTTGTGTTCGATCGAACCACAACGTACAGCATTGCGCTCGCCAACTGAACCGTCTGCATTTACAAGGAACTTAGGTACGATGAAGAGCGAAATACCTTTAGTGCCTTTAGGTGCACCTGGTAAACGTGCAAGAACAATGTGAACAATGTTGTCAGCCATGTCATGTTCACCAGCAGAGATAAAGATTTTCTCGCCAGAAATTGCATAGCTACCATCATCATTTGGTTCTGCTTTAGTACGAATAATACCTAAGTCTGAACCAGCATGAGATTCTGTTAAGCACATTGTACCTGTCCAAACACCTGATACAAGGTTTGGCATATACGTCGCTTTTTGTTCATCAGAACCATGGTGTTCAATTGTACGAACAGCACCATGAGAAAGACCTGGGTACATACCCCAAGACCAGTTTGCTGTACCCACCATCTCAGAAATTGTGATTCCTAGAGAGTTTGGTAATCCCTGACCGCCAAACTCTTCATCAGCAGAAAGAGATGGGAAGCCAAGTTCGATGTATTTTTGATACGCTTCTTTAAAGCCTGTAGGTGTTGTAACAACACCATCATTCCAAGTACAACCTTCACGATCGCCTGATTGGTTGATAGGAGAAAGTTCATTCTCACAGAAATCAGCTGCTGCTTCTAAATATTGATCAACCAATTCGCGGCTTACGGTGCCTTGAAATGCAGGAAGTTTTGCGTAATGTGCTTCAGCATTTAATAATTCGTGCAATACGAACTGCATATCACGTAAGGGTGCTTTGTATTGTGGCATAGCATTTTCCTCAATACTGGTTAAACCAGAGTTATAATCTTAGTCAATGATAAATGTGCCTAATGGCAGCATTTTGTACCGCTAATCGTGCAGCAAGTCATCGTTCGGTACAAGCTTTAACAGGGCATTTCTGAGTGACTGTAAAGTCAAAGATAATGCTTAAATTATTTTAAAGCGTATTGATTGTAGGCAGTTTGCGTTGAATTCGCTCGTAATAATATGCAAAAAATCGTAAGCAGCTGTGTAATTAAAAATAATTGACTCTGCAAATAAATTAAAAGGCGCTTGAGGCGCCTTGATAACGAAATAATATTATGTTCTTAGATAGGTTTAACGTTTGAATTGTGATTTCTCAGGCGTAAAGCGAACGTCACAAGTACCTTCAATCACACGATTATTCCACTGAACATTCACACGCTCACCAATACGTTTGCCCTGACAGGCTTTCTCGATCTGTGCTCTCTGTAGTCGATGTTCTTCACGCATTTGTTCTCGTTGTTCTTGACGTTGTTCGCGTTTAGCTTGCCATTCTGCACGTTGTTCAGGGGTTGGTGGTTGACGTTGCATTTCGTGGCGGTGGCGATCATGATTCATTCCCTGTTCTGAAGGTGTTACTTGGCAGGCAGCCAAACCTAAAACAGAACCGAGAAGAGTTGTCATTAATACAATTTTTGTCTTGTTCATTATTTTATCCTACGTAGTCAGTTAAGATTCGATTGTTAAAGATTAGATAATAAATAGGACTTACGCATTGACGGATTCAAAAAAGTATTAAAATAGTTTATAAAGTATCTGTGATCAGACGAACTAAACATGCTTCTACAGCAACTTGTACATTACCCATTTATATGGGCTTTCTCATGACAGAACCGAACTCTATT
>NZ_KB849355.1:1099321-1302394 GCF_000368325.1 Acinetobacter sp. CIP 102529 | reverse complement strand
TCTAAACTGATTTTGAATCATATTTTTTCAGCCTTGATGGCCTACGTTGAGATACAAAAGAACCAGTTTGAGGGGATCTTTGAAAATGTATATCATTGGCAGAAGAAATTATTTAGACCAATGATCAAAAACTTCATTGATGACTTTATTCTCGATAAAAATCATCTGCTACCACAGAGAGTCTATAAATAACAGTGCGTAAGTCCTAATAAAGATGAAGAAAGAATGGAGAGTTTTTTTGAACCATGTTGGTTACAATCCATAAATAGAACACTATTGAGATTTCGCTTTTGAATGTTCGTCGCATGCCTTTAGCCATACGTTTATTTTTAACGGTATTACTCACTACCTTAGTGATTGCAACAATCAGTTTAGGGGTATTGCATTGGACCATGCAAAAGAACTTCGCACGTTATGTTGCTGATGTGGAAATGCAAAAATTAGATCGTTTGATTGCGAATCTAGGTAATGTTTATACGGTTTATCATGACTGGGGGAATGCCATTCAGGCGCAGATTTTACAAATTGAAGGGAACGCAGCACCTGATGATTATGATCGCTTGTCTCAGTGGTGGTTGCGCCGTCAGTATGATATTGCCTTACAGCAACGTTATTTTAATGACCATACATTATTATCGCTTTCCCCCACTTTAGCTCAAAACAACACCGAAATAAAAAATCGTCAGATTTTTAATGATGAAGAATTAAAGATTCTTAAACAAAATTTACCCTCAGAATATCAACCATTTGAAGGCTTACGTTTTCCTTTGAGTCCGAGCCAATTTCGATTAAAGAAAGATGCGAAAGATGACAGGCAAGAGAGCAAATCTAGTTCATCATCTGAACACGTTAAAAAGCGTTTTGTATCAATTCCAGATCGTTTAGGTTTAAGTTCAAGGCTGTCTTTATATGATGAAAAACACCAATTTATTGTGGGCGAACCTGCAACTGATCAAATAGCCTATCGTCCAATTTTGGTCGATCAAAAAGTTGTGGGTTATCTCGGCTTAAAACCCGTATTGGACCAGGATGATGCATCAAGTATCAATTTCTTTAGTAATCAAAAGCGTTATTTGCTTTTAGTTTATGCCTTAACGGTGCTTTCCAGTTTGGTGGCTGCATTATTGATGGCAACTTATTTTAAAAAGCCAATTCAACGTTTGCTCAATGCGACGTTGGAATTAACGCGTGGAAATTACCAACATCAGGTTATGATTAAGCGAAATGATGAATTGGGAGATTTATCTAATCAACTGAATCATTTAGCTGATATTTTGCATCAACATGAGGAATCACGCCGTCAATGGGTCGCAGATACTTCTCATGAATTAAAAACACCTTTGGCTGTGTTACAAGCGCAGATTGAAGCGATGCAGGATGGAATTCGTAAAGCAACCCCCGAGCACCTTGATGCAATGATGCGTCAAGTGAGTAGTTTAAAGAAGCTAACACAAGATTTGGCGGATTTGGCACAGGCAGATGCACAGCAGTTGAAATGCTATTTTGCTGAAGTCAACCCTTGGGATGTGGTGTTGCAGGAGGTTGACAATTTTAAATCGACTTTTGAGCAGAATCAGTTGGAAGTTTCACTGTCAGGTGAGGGTGCGTTGTTATCTTTAGACCGTGATCGCTTTAAACAGATTATCGTCAATTTGTTAGGGAACTGTGTGCGTTACACGGAACAGGGTGGAAAAATACAGATTCACACTCAACAAAATGAGCATGAATGGGTACTGTATGTGGATGATAGCCCATTTGGGCTAAGTGATGAGCAGTTGGCGCGTTTAGGCGAGCGTTTTTATCGTGTGGATGACTCCCGTACCCGTAGCACTGGCGGAACAGGTTTAGGTTTGGCTTTGTCTTGTAAACTTGCGCAGGCGTTAGGTGGTTCACTTGCTTTTAATCATTCACCTTTAGGTGGATTGCGTTGTGTGCTGACTTTCCCAAAACAGATCAAATAACTTTTTAGCTCCTCTTTGCTTGAGGATAATGGATAGGATGAAGACCATGAAACACATTATGTTGGTTGAGGATGAGGTTGAACTGGCAGAGCTGGTTCGGGATTATTTGGAGGCGGCTGGTTTTGAGGTCAGTATGTTTCATGATGGTCAGGATGCTTATACCCAGTTTCAACAACGTAAACCCAGTCTCATGATTTTAGACTTGATGGTTCCTCGTATGGATGGTTTAACCATTTGCCGTAAAGTACGTGAACAGTCTGATTTGCCGATTATCATGGTAACAGCACGGACTGAAGAAATTGACCGCGTGTTGGGCTTAAATATGGGCGCAGATGACTATATCTGTAAACCCTTTAGTCCGAAAGAGCTGGTGGCACGTGTTCAGGCGGTGTTACGCCGTTTGGAGCGTAAGGCTGAACCTGAACAAGATGATTTATTCCGTATTGATAAGGCGCAGCAACGCATCTGGTATCAGCAAAAAACACTCACTTTAACACCGACAGAATTCCGTTTATTGGAATTATTTTTGGAGCATGTTGGGCAGGTGTATTCACGTGCGCAATTGTTAGATCATATTAACCCTGACAGCTTTGATGTGGCTGATCGGGTGATAGACAGCCATATTAAAAACCTGCGCCGTAAAATCACCGAAGCCGCCGATACAGGCAATCGCCATGAATGGATTCAGGCGGTGTATGGAGTGGGTTACCGCTTTGAATATCCTGATGAGTAAAAAATATAAGCCCTTTATTAATAAAGGGCTTTCTATTCAATAATCGATTGTCATTAGACCTCTTGCGAAAGTCGTTATTGCAAGTTCATCCGGTTTACCAGTGCGGCAATTAAGTTAATGCGCAAACCGAATCTTTTCCGTCTATTTCGATAGCGTTCACTGAGTATTCTAAATCTTTTCAATTGACTATTAATGTGTTCGATCACAACTCGTATTTTTCCAATCATTTTATTGTAATTTTTCTCAACTTTAAATAATGGGAAATTTTTCTTTTTTTGATTGGAATCAACAATTTAAATCCATCTTGCTCTAATCCGTAATACCCTAAATCGGTCATAACATATTCACAATGTTTGAATTTCTTAACTGTTTTTCTTGCCAATTTAATATCATGCTGACTGCCAGAAGATATATCTACTCCTATGATTTGTTTGCTCTTCGGATGATAGATCACTTGGGCTTTTAGCGTATGTTTCTTCTTTTTACCACTGTAGAACTTACTCTGATTTTTTTTTGGGGCGTTCTATTGAACATTCTGTAGCATCAATAATGACCCAGTTAAATTGTTCGTCTGCTGTTGTAATGCTTCGTTTTGGCAGGGTAAAACGCCTTGATTTCATTAATGCATCTTCAACCTTTTTAATGGTTCGATTCACATTACTTTCAGCGATATGGTAATTTGCAGCCAATTCCAATTGAGTGCTGTAATTCCGTAAGTAATTGAGTGTTAATAATAATTGATCCTCTATAGCTAAAGTATGAGGACGCCCTAATTTCTTTTTAAGTGATTCTGCTTCTTTTAAAACTTCGACCATTTCACTAAAAACTGGTCGAGGTACGCCAACCAAGCGCTTGAATTCAGAATCTGAAAAACGGTTTAATTTCTGATATTTCATGAAATCTATATTGAGGCAGTTTTTACTTTCGCAAGAGGTCTAATATACGCAGAAGCTGCCTTTTAAAATTTATACTGATCTAAATTATCAGTCAGATCAGAATTGGCGTTTAGGTATGAGTTCAATCAGCAATCAATATAATAGTCTTTGGCAATTGAACGCTTATTGGGATACAGGTGTAGAATGGGGAATCCATTTTGAACCTCAGACCCATGCTTTAGGCTTATCAGTACAGCATCAAAATTTTGGCTTGAAATATATTGCAGATGATCTAAATACCAACCAGGCCAAGAGGATGGGCGCTCAATTGTTTGCCCAGTATCAATGGTAGAGACTAAGCAAAATAATAATCCACATCTAAACTCAAAGCTAGCATAAACAATTGTCTAATATTGGCTGCGCTGACAGGTCGGTGATGTGGATTTTCAATATGTCCTGTTGCACTGATACCGAGTGAATATTGAGGATTAAAAAAGAGCTGCTGTAAGGTATTTTTATAAGGTCGTAACTGTTCCACTACATCAGCAATATGCTCATTCAGTTTTAATGAATCTCGATCGGCTTTGTTGCAGAAATAGCTAACACTATGATTTTATTATATTTATTTTTATTAAAATTTTAGAAAACCCCTTAAAAATCAGTATCTTGCAAAATATTTATGCAACAAAGCCACAGTGAAATAAAAATATTCACTGTAGCTTTGTTGTTGTGACATTATTTTTACCCTTAACGTTCTTCTCGGGATATTCTTTAAGACGAACAACTCACCTGAGCCACGATAGCGTCACTAAGTACATCAAAATTATTCGGAATTAAGATGAACAACTCACCATTATTTCAGGCACATCACTTGGTAAAGGTGCAGTATCTTGTTCAGTTTCTAAGTCGGGTTGTTTTAAATAAGGCTGATTCAGTAGCTTAAACAAACGTTCAACCTCACTAAAATCACCACGTTCGGCTAGTTCAATCGCTTTTTGTGCCATGTGGTTGCGTAAAATATAATGAGGATTAGCGCTTTGCATAACTCGATCTAACTCGTCTCTATCTTGAGTTTTGCGAATCTCCTGATATTGATGGAGAAAAGCATCAAACTGACGTAGATCTAAGCAATCATCACGGAGGGTTTTATATTCTTTGTTCTGTAGGCGAATAAAACTTTGCGTATAGTCGAGTTGTTCCGTTTGCAAAATTCGCAAGAATGCAAAACTACAATCTAAACTGTCTTTATGGAAATGCGGGAGTCCCATTTTTTGGCATAAACCCTGACCATAATGTTCTAAAAAGGTTGGTTCAAACTTTTCTAGGCAAGTCGCCAAATCCTGTTTGAATTGTTCTTTATGCTCAGGCGTAGCTAAAGGAATTAGATTATTTAACCATGTCCACAAATTCCAGTGTCCAATACTTGGCTGATTTTGGTAAGTATAGCGACCCTGATAATCGGAGTGGTTATTAATCCAGTTCGGGCGGAAACGCTCCATAAAGCCATACGGACCAAAATCTAAGGTGGAGCCTGTAATATTTAAATTATCGGTATTCATGACTCCATGCGCGAAGCCCACCAATTGCCATTTGGCAATCATAATGGCAGTTCTTTCAACCACCGCCTCAGTGAACGCCAAAATAGGATTCTCTGCTTCTAAACATTCAGGATAATGCCATTCAATACATTTTTGCGTAAATTCAGTTAAAAGTTCAGGGGCATATTGGTTGATCCACTCAAAATGCCCTAGACGAATATGACATTCAGACGTGCGTAATAACATTGCACCAAGTTCAAGAGTTTCACGTTGTACACCTTGTGTCGATGTAGTAAAACCAACGGCATGGCTAGATGCTACGCCAAGAGCATTCAGTGCATGTCCAGCCAGATATTCACGAATCACCGAACGCAATACCGCACGACCATCCCCCATACGAGAGTAGGGGGTTGAACCCGCACCCTTAAGATGAAGATCAATAGTTTGTCCCTGCTGATTGAGAATTTGTCCAATCAATAAACCACGCCCATCACCCAACTGTCCAGCCCATTGTCCAAATTGATGTCCTGCATAGACCATGGCCAAAGGGGAAAATTCGGCAAAGGTTTTTTGCCCGCTACAAATCTCAACCCAATTGGCTTTATCCTCTTCATTCCATTGCAATTCATCGGCTAACGCTTCATTAAAGTGACCAGCTTTTGCGCCACGTAAAGGACTTGGTTGTTGCTGATGATAGAGCTTTGAATTGAGAGATGAATAGCGAGGATTGAAATGCATAGGTCAATATCATGGCAAGAAGCTGAATGATGACTATAGCAAAGATAGGTCTAAAATAGTGAATTGTGGTCATGAACTGAATATTTAAATAGGCATAAAAAATGGCCTCTAAAGAGACCATTTTATTGAGTATTTTTTATTCTGAAACAGGCGCTTTTTTGATGTTACGCATCAATGTTTCCAAACATTCACGATGGTGAGCAAGACGATGTTCAAGCAACTGGAAATCAACCTTAAGCTTATGATCCATTTGATGGATTTTTTCGGCCATTGCTGCTTTTTTTGCTTGTAGCTCTTGCTCTTTTAACTTCGCCCAATCGTTTAGAGTTAATGTAAAAGCTTCATATTCTTGAGCAATACGTTGTTTCATTTGCAAGATGTCAGTATTGACATCATGACCATAAATCGCGAGATCTTGTTCAGCATATTTAAACTTCATCGCAAGTTCAGCTTTCTGGATATTAAAGCTTGGAATACGACGTAAATTTTTTGCTAAGCCTAACTTTGCACTCGTCCAAATTAACCATTTTGTAGGGTCGTATTGCCACCATTTTACCCCATTACGGTAGTCGTACTGGAAAATGTGATGGTAGTTATGATATCCCTCACCCCAAGTGAGAATCGCTAGGATAAAATTATCACGTGCGGTATTTTCGTCAGTATAAGGGCGTTTACCCCACATATGACATAAAGAGTTAATGAAGAAGGTGACATGATGGCTAATGATCAGACGTAGTAAACCACCCAGTAGAACGACACCCCAAACATCGCCGACTGCCCAGCCAACACCACCCAATAAGCCCACATGAACTGCAATGACCATTGGCACATAGTATTTATGCTGGAACATCACCAGCTTGTCATTGATTAAGTCAGGTGCATTTTTGTAATCAGGTTCAGAGGGTGAGTGGTCGCGAATCATCCAGCCCAGATGTGCATACCAGAAACCACGTTTGATTGAATACGGATCCTGATCGACATCATCAACATGACGGTGATGGGTGCGGTGGCCTGAAGCCCAAAACAGGATACTGTTCTGGACAGCGAAAGTACCGCCAATCATCAACAGGATTTTAAGTGGTAAAGCGGCCTCATAGGCACGGTGTGCCCAAAGACGGTGATAACCTGCTGTAATTCCCAGGCTGCTTAATGCCAAAAGAAAAAATAAACTGACCCAGGCACTTACACTAAAATCATAATAATAAGCGTATAAAGGGATTAGAATAATCGCAAGAATTGGTGTTCCAATTAAGGTAATGCTAGCAGTCCAGTTAATGGGTGCTTTTTTGAGTGGGGCGGAAGTCATATCCGTCAGCGCTCCTAGTAACCTTGTTTGTACAAGATAATAAAACTAAACGAGATAGCAAAACCAATCACAACGATATATTGCTATTTTATTATTGATATTAGCACGCCCAGATAAATGAACACTAGCATTATTCTACAGTTGTACTGAAAGAACCGTAATAGAATTCCGCTTGCCTAACTGGTATATTGATTAAAAGGTGAAACAAATCAATGTGTGAGCAAATTACCATGAAAAATCCGATTTTTTCCATGAAATCTTTTTTTCATAAAACTTTGATTCTGTCGGCTGTTGTGATGGTGGCTGCCTGCCAGAGTCAACCCAAAACAGTGCAGAAAACCACCTTGCAACCGAAACGTGTGGTTCAGCCTCCTGCAATGCAGGTTCGTAAAAGTAGCGATGGTGTGCAGGACATTGAATGGCAAATTATGACCGTTCAGAATAGGCGTGCATTGTTTTTTAACCAGTATCCGAGTTTCCTGCTTAACTCGGTGACAAAGACTGTCTCTGGTCATACAGGCTGTAACGCTATTTATGGTCGTTATACATATGACTTTGCCCAGCAGAAACTTGATTTTGATGTTATGGCTGGACACGATAGTTGCCCTAAGGCTTTGGCGCAGGAAGCAGATTTGATGGATCTCATTCAGCGGGTTGAGCGTTTCCAGTTTGATGGTGCAAATTTATATCTGCTTGATGCTAAAGGGCAGCGTCTGATTCAGGCACAAACTAAAAGATGAATCGTAGAACAAGGGGTGATGTATTCGCCCCAATCCCATATTTTAATTGTTTATACAGCGATTTTTACAAGCACAAAGATCTGAGCATGGTGCTTGGTACATCGGTGATTAAGCCTTGTAATCCTAACTGCTGTAAATGCTTCGCCCGTTCCACATCATTTACAGTCCAGACACTAATATCAAGTTTTGCTTGGTGAGTAAGTTTAATGATTTCATCGGTTGCCAGTTGGTCTTTCCAGCCAATCTGGCAGCATCCATATTGCTGGGCCAGTTCAATCGCATATTCACCAAGTGGAATTTCAACCAGCAAGCCACGTTTAAAATGGCTGTGATGTTGCTGTAAGGCGGTTAAAATCTTCACATCAAAGCTGGTAATGGTTGCGTTCTTTTCAAAGCCCTTGAGTTCATTATGCAGGCTTAAGATCAGGCGTTCAGCCGCTGCTTCATCTGCAACGGCCTTGATTTCAACTTCAATGTGTTCAAACTCGGTTAAACATGCCATCACATCGGTTAAATGTGGGGTGTATTCTTCATTTTCCCAAGCCTGCCATTGATGGCGATGGTCAAACTGCTGTGCAGTAGCCAAATCACAACTTTCCACATGCTGTGAACGGCCTGTGGTACGCTGAAAATTATCATCATGGATGACAATTAACTGACCATCCTGTAGTTGCCGCACGTCAAACTCGACAGCTCGTACCCCTAGATCATGCAAATAACGAAAACCACCCAGCGTATTTTCAGGCGCTTCTCCACGTGCCCCACGATGACCAATAATTCGCATTTTGATTTACCTTAAAATAATTATGCTTGATCAATACTATCATTAATGTTTTTTTGCCAAAGCACTTCGCTACCACCCTCGGCACGCTGTAAACTGCGTGAAGCCACAAACAGCCAGTCTGATAAACGATTGAGTAATTGTAAAGCGGTTGCCTGAATATTTTGATCGCGTGTATGCACCGACATTAGGGCACGCTCAGCACGACGGCAGACAGCACGCGCCTGATGTGCATAACTACAGGCCAAAGTGCCTGATGGGAGGATAAAATCTTTCAGCATTGGCAGACTTTCATTCATGCGGTCAATTTCTTTTTCAAGAAATTCAATACAAACGGATTGGAGTAAATGGTAGTTGGGAATACAGACCTCACCGCCTAAATCGAACAGCCAGTGCTGAATCAGGCTCAGACTTTTGTCCCAGTGGTCTTTATCTGCAATTTGGCTGGCACTGATTTGTGCGCGGAGCACGCCGATGGTCGCGTTCAGTTCATCCACATCACCCAGTGCAGTGATGCGTAAATCGTCCTTGGCAACCCGTGAACCATCTCCTAAACCCGTTGTGCCTGAATCGCCAGTGCGTGTATAAATCTTGCTTAAACGATGTCCCATAGTTCTGTTGCTCTTGTCCTAAGATAAAAAGGGGATAATGCCGGTCAGAACATTATCCCGAAACTGGAGTTAAGAAAATATTTTTATTGTTTTAGCACACGATTAATAACGGAATGTGACACCCGCAGAAGCAAGGCGACCACCGTTGATGTACCAATCATTTGATGGATAAGTATTTAATACCTCACGGTATTCAACATCACCTACGTTTTGAATATTAGTAAATACTTTTACATTTGGATTGATATTCCAATAAGCATTTAAATCTACGGTTGCATAACCAGGTACACGGGTTGTATTCGCTGAATCTGCATAAGATTTAGCACGTGCGATGACTGATGCACTGATACCATAAATTGCATTTTCTAAGCCTGTTGTTATAGTTAAGGTTTGACGCGGGCGATATGCAATTTCTAATTCAGTTGCTTCATTTTCTGTTTTCACATAAGCATACTGTGTTGATAAAAATAAATCATCTTGATGCCATTTTATAGCTGCTTCGCCACCTGTGAAATTTGCTTTTGCTACATTCTCATTTTTACCTGCATTATAGGTAATGAGATTTTTGATCTTTGTGTGATAAATAGAAATATTGGTACTGATATTCGGTGTGATATCGTAATCAGAACCAACTTCATAAGAAACGCTTTCTTCTGGAGCAAGATTTTCATTGCCCCCCCATTGTGAATAAAGCTCATTTAAAGTAGGTGCACGGAATGCACTACCAATATTCGCATAAACACTTGCATTAGGTAAGAAATGATAGCGAACAGCAGCTTGACCAACGGTATGATCACCAAAGCGATTATTGTCTTCTAAACGTACACCCGCTTGTGTATCAAAATGTTCATTTTTAAATTGATGTTGGAGGTAATAGCCTGTGCTATCAACACTCTGATCACCTTTTAGAATAGTGTTGGTTTGATAATTGGCATCTGTATATGTTGCACCAACTAAGATATTTTGATTTGGGGTGAATTTCCATTTTAGGTTTAAATCACCTTCATTATTTTCTGTATCATAACGTGAACCATAAGCGGGTACATTCTGCTTATCTTGTGCATTTGAATAACGTGCGTTTACGATTAAGTCAGGCAAAATATTGTAGGCAACTTTCGCATTAATGACGCGGTTTTCAAATTGGCGTTGTGCTGTGTTGGTAATATAGTCATTACTGAAAATACTGGTGCCCTTATTTTCACTAATCGAAACAGAAGCATCTATGGTATTTTCTTGGTAGAAACCGACTTTGGCATGATAGCCTTTTTGATCATAACTGGCTTTTTCATTTTTACCTTGGCTTTCAAAGATGCGTGTACCATCACTTTCTAAGCGTTGCCCACCAATTTGCGCATAAAAACCTTGATTGGTAACTAAGTTGGCATTTGCAATTGTTTTATAAGTATTATTTTCCCCATAAATGCCAGTTAAATCTGCACCTGTTTTTTCAGGTTTTTTTGAAATTAACTGAACAACACCACCAATCGCATCACTACCATACTGAACAGATGCAGGTCCTTTTAAGATTTCAACTTGTTGAACATCAGTTGTATCTAAAAATGCAGGATAGAGTGGACCAAGTTCATTTTGACTGTTTAAGCGAGCACCATCTTTAAGGACTAAAGTATGGACTGATCTGGCACCGCGAAGTGAAATTTCAGAAATTTGTCCTAAGCCACCGCTTTGTTTAATATAAATCGATGGATCTCTTTGAATTATATCAGATATATTTAATAAGGGGTTTTGTTCAATGGTCTTTTGATCAATTACAGTTAAACGTGCAGGAACATTCTTTAACTTTTCTTCAGAACGAGATGCTGTCACAACAATTGTATCGAGCGTTGCTGTTTTTTCTGTTGATTGATCTTGAGCAAAAGTAGTTGAACAAAACCCCATCGCAATAGCGATAGCACCAACTAAACGTGTCGGTTGAAAAATAGTAGACATGATGTCGCTCCAGACATTCACCCATCGTGAATGTTAATGTGGAAATGAACAACAAGCAGGTCTCCGGACTTCACTATATCATCACAATCGTGATGCTACTAATCATCTTCCCACATCATTCTGATGCAGTGATTTGGCTTAGAGCTGAGATTAATAATTCGGTGTTACCGTTGCGAGGGCAGTGTTGGATTTTCACCAACTTCCCTATAAGCAAAAGAATTTGCTTTAGACTTGTTGCGATATTGGGCGAAGTATAAAGTGTTAACGTTTTTTAAACAATCGCATTTCGAAATGAACTTTGCCCCAAGTGAGTCAAATTGCATTACAATGCGATGGTTTCAAAATATTCATTTTAAATTGGACACATCATGCGCCAATCTCAAATGCGAACTCGCGCCAAGATTTGTGGAATAACTCGAGCACAAGATATTCAATCTGTGGTGCAGGCAGGCGCAGATGCAATCGGTTTTGTATTTTTCCCGCCTAGTCCTCGCCATGTGACTATTGAGCAAGCGCAATCGTTGGCAAAACTTATTCCACCTTATGTGCAACTGGTTGGCCTGTTTGTAAATGCGAGTGCAGAAGAAATACAAAGCGTACTTGATTCAGTTCCTTTAGATGTATTACAACTACATGGTGATGAAAGTCCTGAACAATGCCAGCAGATTGCGGCACAATGCAAACGCCGTTGGTATAAGGCCATACAGGTTCAACCAGATTTAGATATTTTGACCGAAATTCAGCGCTATCAAGCTGTGGGAGCCAGTGCGGTTCTACTTGATGCGTGGCATCCTGATTTAAAAGGTGGAACAGGCCACTGTTTCGACTGGAACCAGTTTCCCCAACTCGATATTCCACTGATTTTGGCAGGCGGATTAACCCCTGAAAATGTGAGTGACGCTATTGATACTACAGCAGCTTTTGCTGTGGATGTCAGCGGAGGCGTAGAGTCCGCAAAAGGTATAAAAGACCAACAACTCATTGAAAAATTTATGCAAGGAGTCCAACGTGGATCAGCAAAACCTTAGTCAACAAAATCAGGCGATTGACTACACCCAGTTTCCAGATGCTCAGGGGCATTTCGGGATTCATGGTGGGCGTTTTGTATCAGAAACGCTGATGGCTGCACTTGAAGACTTGGAAAGTCTTTATGGTCGTATGAAAAATGATGCACAGTTTTTGGCAGAATTTGACCGCGATCTTGCGTTCTATGTTGGTCGTCCTAGCCCACTTTATCATGCAGAGCGATGGTCACAGCAGCTCGGCGGTGCGCAGATTTACTTGAAACGTGAAGACTTAAATCACACAGGTTCACATAAGGTCAATAACACCATTGGTCAGGCTTTATTGGCAAAACTATCAGGTAAAAAACGTATCATTGCAGAAACAGGTGCTGGTCAGCATGGCGTTGCGACAGCAACGATCGCGGCGCGTTTAGGCCTTGAGTGTGTGGTATTCATGGGGGCGGAAGACGTTAAACGTCAAGCGATGAATGTATACCGCATGCGTTTACTTGGTGCGAAGGTTGTGCCTGTGCAAAGCGGTTCAAAAACATTGAAAGATGCTATGAACGAAGCGATGCGTGATTGGGTCACCAATGTGGATAGCACTTATTACGTGATTGGTACTGTGGCTGGTCCACATCCATATCCGCAGCTAGTTCGTGATTTCCAGTCGATTATTGGTCGTGAAGCGCGCCGTCAAATCCAAGAGCAAGCAGGGCGTTTACCTGATGCTTTGGTGGCTTGTGTTGGTGGCGGTTCAAATGCAATGGGCTTGTTCTATCCATTCTTGAATGATCAAGATGTGAAAATGTACGGTGTTGAAGCTGCAGGTTATGGCATTGAAACAGGCAAGCATTCTGCACCATTGAATGCAGGTCATGTGGGTGTATTACATGGCAACCGTACCTACTTGATGTCGGACGAACAAGGTCAGATTATTGAGACACATAGTATTTCAGCAGGTCTTGATTATCCAGGTGTAGGACCAGAACATAGTTTCTTAAAAGATATGCACCGTGTTGACTATGTGCCGATCAATGATGAAGAAGCGTTACAAGGTTTCCGTGATTTAACCAAGATCGAAGGGATTATTCCTGCGCTTGAAAGCGCTCATGCCATGGCCTATGTCAGCAAACTTGCGCCAACGATGTCTAAAGATCAAATCATTATTGCCACTGTTTCAGGTCGCGGTGATAAAGACTTGATGACTGTTGCTCGTATTGATGGTGTGGAAATGGTTGAGATGTAAATCTCAGCGGAATAAAAAACAGGGAAGCAAATGCTTCCCTGTTTTTTTATTGTCTAAAACCTATTATGGAATCAGCTTGATACGATTTGTCGCAGGTGCACTAAGCGGTGAGTTTTGAGTCACGTATTTCTCTAAAACATCAATATCTTGTCCGCCACCGATTGGGTTCTTCCCTTGTTTTAAAACAGTGAAGTTATCACCACCATCGGCAATAAAACTATTCACAGTAACGCGATAGACTTGAGTATCGACCAAAGCTTGTCCTGCAATCATGATATTGCTGGCGCGAGGAGATACTGTGGCATCTTGTTTATACGAATAACTGAATTCTTTTGACGGCTGTAATATCCGAGTGGTTGCCGCATTGGCACCAGACCATTGTTGTTCTAATAGCTCACGAATTTGTTTGCCTGTGAGACTCAGCGTGACTAACGAATTACCAAACGGTTGTACGCTGAATACATCACCGAAGGTAATTTGATTACTACTATTAATCAATAAGTCTGCGCGTACACCACCCGCATTCATCAATGTAAAATCCGAACCTTGATTGCTGGCTGCAAGTGCTGCCGCTTGTTGAGCATCCGCGATCAAATTACCCAGCGCGGTTTCACCACTTTCAGTACGATTACGATCAATAACAGTGCTTGCTGATCCGACCACACGTGCGGAAATTGTCGCAACAGCTGGACGGTATTTATCTAATATCGCTTCGATACTTGGTGTTTTACTAAACTTTTGGTATAGATCCGTTAAGCTGACCGTGGTTGTCCCAGAGGTATAGCTTTCGCTTTGCACAGGAACTTGGGTCGCGTCTTTCTTGATCACATCACCTGTTTTTCCATCTAGTTCGAGTTGGATATTGGTAATGGCCGTGCCATATTGTCCAGCAGATGTGAGTAAGAACGGTTTTTGTGGATTTTGGGTTGCATAGTCACAGATATAAGATTGATGTGTATGACCCGATACCACAACATCAACCGCAGCATCTAAGCGTTCCAATACATCGATTAATGGGCCACTCAACCCATCACAGGTTTTCTTATTGAATTTGGTACTTGGCGCAACGCCTTCATGCACCACCACCACAATCGCTTCAATCCCTTGTTTCTTTAACTCAGGAATCAATGCATTGACGGTATCTGCTTCATCATGAAAGTTGACATCGGTAATGCCAGCAGCAGAAACGATGCTCGGAGTTGCCTCTAAAGTAAGCCCCACAAACGCAACAGGGATGCCACCATAAGTTTTGACTTTATAGGCAGGAAAAAGCGTCTTGTTTGGATCGGCTTTCATGGAAACATTGGCAGCGAGAAAGTTAAACTTTGCCCCAGTGAAGTTTGGATTGATTTGACATGGCTTAGTACTGGTGTATTGCTGACAGCCACCATTTTGTAAACGACGAAGTTCATCGGTTCCACGATCAAACTCATGATTTCCCACCGCATTAAAATCGATTTGAATATCATTCATTACTTCAATGGTCGGTTCATCTAAGAATAACGATGAGATTAATGGGGAAGCACTAATTAAGTCACCAGCCGAGACCACAGCATTATTGGGATATTGTGCCCGTAATTTTTTGATTGCATCGGCAAAGTAGCTGACACCACCAACAGGTATCTGTACCGTTTTACGATGGTCATGTGGATCATCTGCTTCAATAAAGCGTTTAGGTGGTTCTAAATTGCCATGAAAGTCATTAAAGGCAAGAATATTGATACTTTGATTTTTTCGTTCGGTTTTGGGTGCTTGATTATCATCATTATCATTACAGGCGGTTAGCGCCAACAGCATTACACACAATGCATTTACTTTAAAAAGAGTTCGCGTCTTCATGATTTTTTGATCAAGTGGTATAAGATTGTTTTTAAAGATAAAACTTATGTATGAATATTTGATGAAAAATTGAACTTTAATGTGAATGAAATAAAGATCGAGAGAAGTTGAAATGTGCTCAAAAATTGTGAACGGTTTTGAGTAAATATTATGAATTAGCGGCTATGATAGACAGGATGCTCTCATGCGGTCACGGAATCAAAAATCATGGATTTGATACAAGCCAATGGTCAGCCACGTTATGGGCGTTTTGATCAGGTACCATCTGGAATTAACCTCGATGACTATATCTATAAAACGCCGTATGGTCAGATACTTAAAGGCTGGCGTAAACAGTTAAAATATAAGAAATTCAAGTTTTGCGGTATACAGCATGAGCACTACAGTATCGGCGTCGCAATCGTTGATTTATCGTGGGCTGGACATGCTTTCTTTTATATCTATGATCATCAAGCTGAACAAGTGATTGAATGCAATGCAATTCAACCTTTTGGCTATCAAACCAAACTGGATGAACAACCGCTATTTAGTCAAAGCTATTTTAAAAAATCAGGCTATTGTTTTAACATGAAACACGCCAATGGTGTGCGCTATATCCAAATCACCAGACATGGTGAAGTTCAGCTTAAAGCGCGTATCTTTTGTGCGGGGACTGATGCACTGAGCTTATGTAGCCCAACTGGGATCACTGGTTGGACGTATACGCAAAAGCAAACCACCTTAGCGGTTGAAGGTTATTTTATAAGTCCAAAACAGCAACAGATAAAATTTAATGCACAAAGCCTTGCATCATTAGATGATACCTGTGGTTTTTTACGCCCTGAAACGGCTTGGTTCTGGTTGTCTTGTCAGTTCCGTGATGAACAAGATCGTCGTATTGGACTTAACCTTGCATCGGGTGTGAATGAAAGCTTTGGCAATGAAAATGCCTTGTGGGTCGATGGTCGTTTATATCCACTCACGGATGTTTTATTTGAACAGCAGAATGAAAAGTGTTGGTCAATTCGCTCTTTGGATGCCCGATTAAACTTGTTGGTGCAAACAGGGTGGTGTCGTTTTGAAAATATCAATTTACGTTTAATCGGAAGTCAGTTTAATCAATGGCAAGCCAAAGTGAGTGGCACGATTGAGCAAGAAAATGGTGAGTTACTGGTGTTGAATGATCAGTATGGTTTATTTGAACAGCAGAATGAAAAGTGGTGATTATTGAGAAATCTTTCCAAACCTCCCTTTAAAAAAAGGGAGGCTCTAATGAGATTTTATATTGCTGCTTGCCAAAAAGCTTCACCCGCTGCAATTGGGTCATTGGTTTTGGCTAAAGTATCAATCCAAACATCGTATTGACGAATAATTGGGTGTTGATTTGGATGGAAGTCTTTTTTAAACCAGTCGCTATATTGCGCTCTTTTTGCTGTCAAAATACCGTTGCGGCCAAAGAACCAAGGTAAGCCTTTACGCGCCATATCAAAACGTTGTCTTAAACTGAAACCATCACATTTTAGCATCACGTCGGTACGATAAAGGGTAAATCCAAACATTAACACCGTCGTAATCACCAATGCAGATTTACGGGTAAACTCAGGCACTTCGCCGACTTGTTGCATTACATCAAATGCCACATCACGATGTTCCATTTCTTCAATAGCATGCCAAGCAAACAGGGCACGAACAAAAGGATCTGCATCCGCTAAGGTTTCTTTTTGGCTATAGAAAGTATCCGCCATCAGTGCAGTTAAATGTTCTGCTGCGGCAGTCATGGCAATATTGTATTGTGGAGAACGATTCTTCAATTCAAATTTAAATATTTTCTTTAAACGATGGGTGAATTGATCAACAGGCATACCTTGTTGTTTCATGACTTGGTTCATTTTGTCATGCGCAATCCCATGTTGAGCTTCTTGACGAATGAAGTCCGTGACGCGTTCCTGCAATTCAGGATCATTGATTTTGTCACGAAATAAGCGGACACATTCAATGAAATAGCGCTCACCATCAGGGAATGTGAGGCTCAAGGCGTCAAACATACGGGTACGGAACGGATCGCCTCCAAACCAAAAACGAGGAGCCTCATTGAGGTGAAAGTCTAGGTTTGTTCTTACAATTGGATCAGCCTGATAGGAAACATGTGCATTCATTTTTGCTATTCCTTGTCTTTTGCATAAACTCAGTATGGAAAAAGTCCGATGAAATGTTTTGACAGTTACAGCCAAGTTTTATACAAATAACGACAGATCAGGATGAGATCGGCATATGTCAGTTAAAATTATTATTGGATACCTACGGTTGTTGAATCGTGTCCTACAGCAGGAAAACATTGATTTGTCTAAAGTTGTTGCACCTGAACTTTGGCAAGCTTTTCATGCCTGTTTAGAAAATCCAGATGAGCATGATTTTGATGTCGAACGTTATTCATTGCTTTTGCAATCTGCACAAGCTTATTTCCCTCGACCGATTACATTAGTATTGGCTGAACATGCCAATTTGCAAGATTTGGGTTTAATGGGATATTTGGCTTCAACCAGTTTAGATCTGCAACAGGCGTTACAGCTTTTACAACGTTATTATTCTTTAGTCTTTAAACAGACCAATTTAGAACAACTGAATGTTCAGCAGTTTTCTGATTATATTCAAATTGTTTGGAGTGCGTCTTATAGTGATTATCGGGAAATGTATGAGCTAAATTTGGCGTTGATTTTTAAAATTGCCCAGTCAATTGTGCAAGATGCTTTAATGCCACCGCAAATGATTCAATTTGGTTATGCGCCGAATACTGCGTTATATCATTTTGAAAAATTTTATGGCTGTGCCATTCAGGTACAGGCTGGACAATATGCAATTCGTTTTTCCAATCAGATTTTGCAGGCGAAAAGTATTGCCGCGGATCAACAGTTGAATCATGTGCTCTCTCATCAGGCTCAGCAATCGTTAAATAGCATGAGTTCTTTTGAGATACAGCAACAGCAGTTCAGACAGAAAATTCAAGGTTATATTGAGCAGGGCTTGTTGCAGCAAGAGGAAGTTCTACAGAGTTATATTGCAAAACGTTTGCACTGCTCAGAACGTACCTTGCAGCGTCAGCTCAAAAGCTATCAATTGAACTTTCAGGATATTCTGGATCAATACCGTTTAGAGCAGAGTAAATTGTATTTACAACAGGGCAAATCATTGTCAGAAATTGCGGAACGTTTAAATTATGCTGATCAAAGTGCCTTTGGGCGTGCATTTAAACGCTGGACAGGTGTCACACCGAAGCAGTTTTTAAAATTGTAAGCGAAACAAATTAGGAAGCTTTGATCATTGAGAAAAAAACAAAAATAGAGATAAATGTATGTGGGTTGTTGTAAGTAGCAACATTCGCTGTTGAATCGCGCCAAACCCTGTTCAATGAACAAAAAATAGCGGTACAATGCAGTGTTTCTGTATGACTACAAACAACTCCTCAATTTATATAAATCAAGGAAAGCATAATCCCATGTCACGTCTTGCCACTCGTTTTGAACAGCTTAAATCTCAGCAACGTAAAGCGCTTGTTTCTTATGTTATGGCAGGTGACCCGCATCCACAAGTAACCGTTCCATTGCTGCATCAGATGGTTGAGGCGGGCGTTGATGTCATTGAGCTGGGGCTGCCGTTCTCAGACCCAATGGCGGATGGCCCTGTAATTGCCTTAGCTGCTGAACGTGCCCTGGCAGGTGGAACCAATACCCTTGATGCACTGGATATGGTCAAGGCCTTTCGTGAGCAGGATCAAACCACACCAGTGGTATTGATGGGATATTTAAACCCCGTTGAGGTGATTGGCTATGAAAAGTTCGTTGCCTATGCCAAAGACTGTGGTGTGGATGGCGTGCTTCTGGTGGACTTACCACCTGAAGCATCTCAGCAATTAGGTGAAGTTCTTAAAAAAAATGGAATGGATCAGATTTTCCTGCTTGCGCCAACCTCAACTGATCAGCGTATTCAGCATGTGGTCAATCAGGCAAGTGGCTTTGTTTACTACGTGTCACTAAAAGGTGTGACTGGTGCGGCAACACTGGATACTGCTGAAGCAGCAGCACGTATTGCAAAAATCAAGTCTAAGACCAGTGTACCAGTCGGTGTCGGTTTCGGAATCAGTGATGCAGCGTCTGCAAAAGCGATGGGACAGGTTGCCGATGCCGTGATTGTGGGAAGTGCTTTCGTTAAATCTTTTGCGACATTGCCAGCGGATGAGGCTGTGCAACAGACGGTGAATAAAGTGAAGGAGCTTCGAGCCGCGCTCGATGAGTTAGTATGAGTCAAGAACGATTGAGTCCAGAATCAGCAACAGGGAAAGTGCTTAGTCCCACAACACCCTGGACGGAACGTCAAGTGCCAGGGATTCAGGTTGCGGATGAACAGCAGACCTTTAAGTCAACTTTTACCGAGCCAACCATTGAATGTCCTGAATGTCATGCCTTGGTGACGCGTACAGCCATGTCATTCAACGCCTATGTGTGTCCGCAATGCGATGAACATTTGCGTATGAAAGCACGTGATCGCCTGACCTGGTTCTTCGATCAGGTCAACTCAGAGCTTGGTCAGGAATTTAGTGCCAAAGACCCGCTAAAGTTTGTGGATAGCAAGCCTTATCCAGAACGTATGCGTGAGGCGCAGGATAAAACAGGTGAATCAGAAGCACTGGTGGTGATGCAGGGCTCGCTCAAAGGCCTGAATTTGGTGGCATGCGCCTTTGAGTTTGACTTCATGGGCGGTTCAATGGGTACTGTGGTCGGCGACCGCTTTGTACAGGCAGCTGAACGAGCAATTCAGCTACACCAGCCTTTGGTGTGTTTTGCGGCTTCAGGCGGCGCACGTATGCAGGAAGGCATGCTGTCTCTGATGCAAATGGCACGTACTTCTGCGGCAATTCAGAAAATGAAAGAAGCACGCGTGCCTTATCTGGTGGTATTGACCCATCCAGTTTATGGGGGTGTAACCGCTTCCTTGGCAATGCTGGGGGATGTTCATCTGGCTGAACCGAAAGCCATGATTGGTTTCGCGGGTAAACGGGTGATTGAGCAAACGGTACGTGAAAAACTGGAAGAGCCATTCCAGCGTGCGGAATATCTGCTTGATCATGGTGTGGTCGATCAGATTGTTCATCGTCATGCGTTACGTGATACTGTATATAGACTAGTGGCTAAACTGATGAACTTACCTTGAAACTAGACGCTCCCCATTCAACAGATACACTCACAACATGGCTCGATTATTGGGGCCATGTTCATGTTACAGGCATTGATTTAGGGCTGGAGCGGGTGATTCCCATTGCTGAAAGGCTGGGCGTGATGCAGCCAAAAGCCAAGGTGTTTACAGTTGCGGGCACCAATGGCAAAGGCTCAACCACAACCACGCTGGCAGCGATTCTAAATGCACAGGGCTACAAAGTCGGGTTATATCAGTCACCCCATATTTATCGTTTTAATGAACGGGTAAAGCTGGCGGGTCATGAGGTGGATGACCAGCGTTTGGTTGATGCCTTTGTGTGTGTTGATCAGGCGCGTCGTGAGTGTGGTCTAAGTCTTTCTTTCTTTGAAGCCACCACATTGGCGGCCTTTGTTATTTTTAAGCAGCAGCAATGTGATGTCTGGGTGCTTGAGGTTGGGCTGGGTGGTCGCCTTGATGTGGTCAACGTGATTGACCCTGATATAGCGGTGATCACCAATATTGGCCTGGATCATGTGGACTGGCTGGGTGATACCATTGAAAAAATTGCCTTTGAAAAGGCGGGTATTATCCGTCCAGACATTCCCGTTGTTTTTGCAGGGCAACAGCAACTTCCACAGGCCATTCAACATAAGGTGGATGAGACAAACGCCAGCCTGTATACACTGAATCGGGATTATTTCTATCAACTGAATAATGATGGACAGAGCTGGTCATTTGCATCGTCTGGCACAACCTTAAAGCTTCCCGTGGGACAGTTGGCCTTGGACAACATCTCCACTGCCGTGGCCGCGGTACTGGTGAGTGGGATTGAAATTTCACAGCAGGCCATTGCAACAGGTATTCAGCAGGCACGTTTGCAGGGGCGTTTTGAAATTCGCCAGATACAGGATAAAACCGTTATTTTTGATGCAGGACATAACCCACACGGTGTCGAGTTTTTATTGAATCAGTTGCGAAAATTCTTAAAATACAATAAACAGTACACAGAAGTTGTCGCAGTATTTTCGATGCTGGCAGATAAGGACATCGCGTCTGTCACCGATTTACTAAAAACAACAGTAAAAGACTGGTTTATTGCTACTTTAGATGTGCCGAGGGCCGCAGCAATGCGACAGTTGCATGAGGCATTGCAGGGCCAGCAGGTCCATGAGTTTGGCAGTATCCAGCAAGCATTTGAAACTGTGCTGAAACAATGTCATAACAATCAGCTAATTTTAGTCTGTGGTTCGTTTCATACCTTGGAAGCGATCTGGGAGTATTTAGAACAATGTCAATGAATAACAAGCAACGCTGGATGGGTGGCGTTGTTCTACTTGGAGGGGGTGTTTTGTTGGCAGCATTACTTTTCAAGGGTAATGAAGAAATAGAGCAGGATAAGACCCAGACTACAGTTACTCACCCTATTCCCAAAACCGAAACCCAGCCTAAAATAGCCCAGCCAGCGCAGGAGGGGGAGATGGTCTCCTTGCAGCCTCTGGCCGTGGATGTTGAAACTGAAAAACGTTTGCTGGATGAACAGAAACGTGCACGTGAAAAGGCGGTTGCTGAACAGGAGGCCCGTGCTGCCGAGTTCCTGAAAATGCAGCAGGGGGCTGAGGCTGCGGCTGCACGTAAAGCTGCTGAAGAGTACGCTGCAATCAATGCCCGTAGAACTGCGGCGCAGGAAAGTTCAGATAATATTCCACCAGAACTGGTTGAGGACGACCAGGCTAAGGCTCAACGATTTGCTGAAGAAAAACGTAAGCTGGAAGAAAAGAAGAAAGCCGAACAGCAGAAAGTAGAGCAGCAGAAAACTGACGCTGAAAAGAAGCTAGCTGAAGACAAGCGTAAGGCGGAAGCAGATAAGAAAGCTGAGGAAGACAAGCGTAAGGCTGAGGCCGACAAGAAAGCGATCGAAGAAAAGAAACGTAAAGCTGAGGACGATGCCAGGAAAGTAGCTGAAGATAAGCGTAAAGCTGAAGTAGAGAAGAAAGCAGCGGCTGAAGAAAAACGCAAGGCTGAAGCGGATAAAAAAGCTGAGGAAGACAAGCGCAAGGCTGAAGCAGAGAAGAAAGCAGCGGCTGAAGAAAAGAAACGTAAAACTGAGGAAGATGCCAAGAAAAAGGCTGAGGCTGAAAAAGCCCGTCAGCTTCTGGAAAATGGTGACAAAAACTGGATGGTACAGGTGGCGTTGGCGGCAAACCAGGCCAACGCCGATACAGTGGTGTCCAAGTTGCGCGCCAAAGGTTATAAAGTCACCACCAGCCCGACTTCCAAGGGAATTCGGATTATGGTGGGGCCATCCAAAGATCGTGAGACTGCTGATGCCGCACGTAAAAAAATTACCTCTGATGAAAGTTTAAATATGAAATCAGCGTGGGTGATTGATTGGGTTCCACTTGATCAGCGATAACAAAAGATAAACGACTAGATCAAAGCTGGAAAGCGTCTGGTTTTGACCTTGTTACAAGTGTTCTATTTCTGCGGGCAGTGAGTACAATATGAGTAGCGGGTTTAAGATATTAGAACACTTTATATTTTCAGAGGATTCGAGTGTTAGTGCGCTTTCTGGCGCGGCTTGTGTGGGAGATGATCTCTACTTGGTTGGAGATGATGTGGGGTACTTACTCAAAACCGATCGAAAAAATAACATCAATCGTGCGACTAATTTTGAAAAAATTCCATTATTTGAACATTCTGAATATACGACTCTGAGGATGTTTAGTAAAAAAACTAAACCAGACTTTGAAGCGCTTAGCTGTATTCGCTTCGATGGACAACCTCAGTTACTAGTGATGGGTTCAGGTTCTACAGAAAATCGAAAAAAAGCATTATTGTATAATCCAGTTAATAATCAGGTTCATGTTTTACTTGATACCTCGGATTATGATTTTTTAGAACATTGTTTGGCGTTGACTGGTGGCGCTGATCTCAATATAGAAGCAGTTTGTTCAGATCAAAACAATTTATACATCTTTCAACGTGGCAATATTAATCGTTTTCATGGTGTTTTAGTCTTTGATTTAATAAAACTTCAAAATGGAAAATCATTAGAAAGTTCGCTGAAAAATTCATTTAATCTGACATTACCAGAGCTTGAAGGGGCAGCAAGTGGTATTTCTGATGCTTATTTTCTGGTGGAGAAAAATCTAATTATCGCCACCGCTGCGGTTGAGCAAACATTAAATACTTATGATGATGGCGCAGTGCTAGGCAGTTTTATTTTAATTTTCTCACCAGAGGGTAAAATTTTATATACACATTTGATTCAGGATTCGAAAGAACAAACTCTTGCTATTAAAGTAGAAGGAATTACATGGCTAGAGTCGACATCTGATGGTGAGGTATTTTTATTGGTCACGGATAGCGATGGTGGTGATTCTGAAGTTTTTAAACTATTACTTAGTAACTCTGTTTTTGCCAATTCTTCAAGTTAGTTCGTATTTCTTAGCTTACCATTCAACTTATAAAATTAGGTTTTTTAAAGCCCAATAAAAAATGCATAAAATCCAAAATTAAAGAAACAAATCTTACACCCCCAACATCTATCTCTCTAAAAATTGGATTTAATCTAAAGTGCATCTCGTAATCTAAATAGGTGCTGGATTTGAAAGTTGTTGTTGAATCCATTTTACATTTTCAGGGGTGAAAAGATGGTCAATATTTTTCCAAATGATATGATAGCCGTATCCTCCTTGTTTCATTTCTTTAACCGCATCTTCAATTGCCCAATGCTCAAAAATAATTCGATACATGGCAATGGTCGCGCCTGTGCGGTCAGAACCATGATAGCAATGCACTAAGATTTTCTGGTTTTGTTGTTTAGCAGTTTGAATAACACGCATTGCTTCTAACAAGTCTTTACGATTGATTGCCCAAGTATTGATTGGAATGTGTACCAGATTAAAAGGCTGATCTCTTAAAACCTTGGCATCTTCATTTCTTGCGCGCAGGTTGAGGACAGTGCCAATTTGATGTTTTTTCAGGAAAGGGATTAACTGGTTGCTGGGTTGTTCACTGCGAAAAACATCAGGACTGATCTGGTAAAAATTATGTGTATCTGAAATCAGTGCTCCCCAATGCTGGGGCCTTTGATGCTCCTCCAGACTTGAATGTTTCATACAACCACCTAAGCTTAGGGATGATATGAAAGTAATAGTAATCAGTATCTTATGCATATTATTGGTAACGATTGAATTCAACTGGGTCATGTGAACAAATTAACTCAATACTCGGTTCATGTTGAGCCAGATATTGTAAGTGCTTCAGATTGTGTAAACGTTGTTGGTTATCCTCAGCCAGTAATCGTTCTGTAAAGTCCAATGCTCTTAACCTGTTTTTAGGGTTGAGTTCCAAATGGGAAAAATAGGCATCTCCACAGAATAAAATCCAGCCATCCTGTTTTTTGACTGCAATCGCACTATGTCCAAGCGTATGACCGATCAGGGGAACCATCAGGATTTCATCCTGAAATAAAGGTAATCCCTTGACTTTTTGCAGATTAAACCATGCTTCACCATCAGCCTGTTCAGCAAAGTTCCAGTAACGGTGATATTTAAACTGTTCTGTTTTGTAACGATTTTTCCCTTTGAGTGATAAAGATTGAGTGGCATTAAATTCAGATGCCAATACATGCACGGTTGCATTTGGAAAATCCGAAATTCCGCCTGCATGGTCAAAGTCAAGATGTGAAACAAAAATGTGTTTTACATCATCCAGACTATAACCAAGCCGTTGAATCTGGTGGAAAGCACTCAAATGAATATCGGGCACAATCGCGCCGAATTTGGTCAGCAATGAGCCTAGACGTTGTTGAGTATGTAAATAATCTTGTGTACCCAAACCTGTATCAATCAGGACCAGCCCCCGATCAGTCTCAACCAGTAGACAGTGGCAGACTAAATGGGCTTTCCAGCCTTTTTGTCCAAACATAGGGGCGCAAACAGGGCAGAAGCTGCCACAAGTGAGATGATGGATATTGTAGATCATGGTGATTTTTGTTGTGTTTGGAGTTGAATTATTCTTATAGCCTATTGATTGGAAAATACCAAGTAGGGGACGATGGTAATCGTCCCGATAAAGAAATCATGAGATTTAAAAATAGTACCTCATCAAACGGTGGGATTGCCATCCCACCCTACTCAGGCTGTGGTGTCAGTCTTAAATAAGGTTTCACTGCTGTATAACCTTTAGGAAAGCGTTGCTTGATTTCCTCTTCATCTTTCAGGGATGGCACAATCACCACATCCTCACCCTGTTGCCAATTGGCAGGTGTTGCCACTTTATGCTTGTCAGTCAGTTGCAGTGAATCCACCACACGCAACACTTCATTAAAGTTGCGACCTGTTGAGGCAGGGTAGGTGATGATCAGGCGAACTTTCTTGTTCGGGTCAATAATCACCAGGGAACGTACCGTTAAGGTTTCGCTGGCATTTGGATGGATAAAACCATAAAGCTCAGACACCTTGCGGTCTTTATCTGCAATAATCGGGAAATTCACTGTAGTGTTCTGGGTCTCGTTAATGTCCTGAATCCAGCCCTTATGTGATTCAACATCATCCACAGACAGTGCAATTGCCCTGACGCCACGTTTTGCAAACTCATCTTTCAGCTTGGCGGTATAACCCAACTCAGTAGTACAGACAGGTGTGTAGTCTGCTGGGTGTGAAAACAGGATTCCCCAGTCATCCCCTAGAAACTCATAAAAATCAATAATGCCCTCGCTTGATTCTTGTTGGAAATTTGGGGCTATATCACCTAAACGTAAGCTCATTCTTGGTCTCCTCATTCTGCTTATCTGATGCTGTGTCTTCTTACTATGCGCCAATTTATATATGAATCAAATCATTGTTTTTTTATTTGATTATAAGTTTTTCATATATAGGCGAGGTGTTGAGGATAAAAAAATGATCAGAATTTCATAGGCAAATCGATGTAACTTAAATGCAAATTTGCTACATTAACGCTCTTTGGTTATGCCTGTCAGAATCGCCTCGCAGATTTTTTTACCTGTTTGGATGCAAAGCACTTGTAGTTCTTATTTCTGGCTCCATAATAACAACCAAGAAAAAATTAACCGACCTAGAGTTTGTTGATCTTTACGACAAACCCTATAACAAACAGGATTAGAGAGTTTATTCATGTTGGCAAGTCTGATCGGAGGTATCTTCGGTACAAAAAATGAGCGTGAGCTCAAACGCATGCGTAAAATTGTTGAACAAATCAATGCGCTGGAACCGACGATATCTGCTCTTGGCGATGCAGACCTCTCTGCAAAAACTCCAGAATTCAAACAACGTTTTCAGAACGGTGAAAGTTTAGATAAATTATTGCCTGAAGCCTTTGCGGTGTGCCGTGAGGCGGCAAAGCGTGTCATGGGCATGCGCCATTATGATGTGCAGTTGATTGGTGGTATCACCCTGCACGAAGGCAAGATTGCCGAAATGCGTACAGGTGAAGGTAAAACCCTGATGGGTACACTGGCCTGTTACCTCAATGCCTTGAGTGGTCAGGGTGTTCACGTCATTACCGTGAACGACTACTTGGCACAACGTGATGCTGAGTTAAACCGTCCTTTATTCGAATTTTTAGGTTTAAGCATTGGGGTAATTTACTCCATGCAAATGCCTGCCGAAAAGGCACAGGCCTATAATTCAGACATTACCTACGGGACCAACAACGAATTTGGTTTCGACTATCTTCGTGACAACATGGTGTTTTCTCTGCAAGAGAAAAAACAACGGGGTCTCAGCTATGCCATCATTGACGAAGTGGATTCAATCCTGATTGATGAGGCACGTACGCCGTTGATCATTTCAGGGCAGAGTGAAGACTCTTCCCATCTGTACCAGTTGATCAACAGTATTCCTCCGCAACTACGTCCACAGAAAGAAGAAAAAGTGGCTGATGGTGGACATTTCTGGGTTGATGAAAAACAGCGTTCAGTTGAAATGACTGAAATCGGTTATGAAACCGTTGAACAGGAATTGATTCGTATGGGGCTGCTGGCTGAAGGTGAAAGCCTGTATTCAGCAGCCAACCTGAATCTGGTTCACCATGTGACTGCGGCGATTCGTGCCCATTACCTTTATCAAAAGAATGTGCATTACATCATTGGCATTAATCCACAGTCACAAAAAGAAGAAGTCATCATTGTGGATGAGAGCACGGGCCGTACCATGCCTGGCCGTCGTTGGTCTGAGGGTTTGCACCAAGCAGTTGAAGCCAAAGAGAACATGGAAATCCAGCCTGAGAACCAGACGCTGGCAACCACAACATTCCAGAACTATTTCCGTCTGTATAAAAAGCTTTCAGGGATGACGGGTACTGCCGATACTGAAGCAGCGGAAATGAAAGAAATCTATGGTCTGGATGTGGTGATTATTCCAACACACCGTCCAATGGTGCGCCAGGACCACAATGACCTGATTTATTTAAACCGTAATGGTAAATACAGTGCCATTATTGAGGAAATCACCAATATCCGTCAGCAGGGTGTTGCGCCAATCCTGATTGGTACAGCCACCATTGAGGCCAGTGAAATCCTGTCTGCCAAACTGTTGCAGGCTGGGATTCACCATGAAGTATTGAACGCCAAACAGCACGAACGTGAAGCAGATATTATTGCACAGGCGGGTAGTCCAAATGCGGTGACCATTGCCACCAACATGGCGGGTCGTGGTACGGATATCTTGCTCGGCGGTAACTGGAAAGCCAAGCTGGCGAAAATTGAAAACCCAACCCCTGAAGATGAAGCACGTTTGCAGGCACAGTGGGAAAAAGACCATGAAGATGTTCTGGCATCGGGTGGTCTGCACATCATTGGTTCTGAACGTCATGAATCACGCCGTATTGATAACCAGCTACGTGGTCGTGCGGGCCGTCAGGGTGACCCTGGTGTGTCGCGTTTCTATCTGTCGCTTGAAGATGACCTGATGCGTATCTTCGCTGGTGATCGTGTGGTGGCGATGATGCGTGCAATGGGCTTACAGGAAAATGAAGCCATTGAGCACAAGATGGTGAGCCGTTCCATTGAAAATGCACAGCGCAAGGTTGAGGCACGTAACTTCGATATTCGTAAGAACCTGTTGAAGTATGATGATGTCAATAATGAACAGCGTAAGATTATCTATTCGCAGCGTGATGAGATTCTGGCGGAAAGCACACTACAGGCCTACATTGAGGAAATGCACCATGAAGTGGTGAAAGGCCTGATTGCGAACTTTATTCCACCAGAGTCGATTCATGACCAGTGGGACATAGCTGGCCTGGAAAATGCCCTGCGTACCGATTTAAGCATTGAGCTTCCTGTACAGCAATGGCTGGACCAAGACCGTCGTCTGGATGAAGAGGGGTTGATTGAGCGTATCTCTGATGAGGTGATCAGCCGTTACCGTCAGCGCCGTGAACAGATGGGTGATGAGTCGGCGGCGATGCTTGAGCGTCACTTTATGCTGAACTCACTGGATCGTCACTGGAAAGATCACCTGGCGGCGATGGACTACTTGCGTCAGGGTATCCATTTACGTGGCTATGCACAGAAAAACCCTGAGCAGGAATACAAGAAAGAGGCATTCAACCTGTTTGTGAATATGCTGGCTATTATCAAGTCTGACGTAGTCACTGATTTATCCCGTGTCCATGTACCGACCGCTGAAGAACTGGCTGAGTTAGAGGCTCAACAGCAGCGTCAGGCCGAATCAATGCGTCTTTCTTTTGAACATGATGATGTTGATGGCTTAACAGGCGAAGTGACCATTTCTGAAGAACCAGACCGTTCATTGGCAAATGCCCAGTTCGAAGTTCCAGAAAGCCGTAACGCACCATGTCCATGTGGTTCTGGTTTAAAATATAAGCAATGTCACGGTAAAATCTAGTTTTAGGCTGATTTTTAGCTGTTATGAAGAGCAGGACTTAAGTCCTGCTTTTTTTTTACGAGAAGTAACTTGAGTCACAACTGGCTTTATAGTTAGATTATTGGGATTAATATTCTTGATTGAATGTGTATGAAAAGCGGGAAAGCAATGAAAAAAACATTAAAATTTTTGATTTTGGCAAGTGTGGCAGTATCTGGTTTTGCAGTTGCGGAAGATGCACCACAAACAACCACTGTGGACAAGGTACTTGCCGCACAGGGCAACACCACAGCAGAGGCACAGGTAAAGCGTGAGGTCACCACCATTATCAGCCCACGCACAGGAATTCGTTATACCTTGGGTGATACAGGCAATCGTCCAATCGTTTTACAAACTGCGGCGATTGCGCCTGCAAACTCTGCCAATATCAACCGCATCGTGGCATCAAATCCTGCTTTGTCTGCCAAGAGTCAGGAAAAAGCCAAGATTGCCCTAATTGGTGAGGCAGCTGTTCAGGCGGCAGATATGGCAGCGCAAACCACCAGTGCCCAAACAGCTCAAACAAATCAATAACGATTGATTTTGCAATAAAAAAGAGATGCGATGACATCTCTTTTTTATTAGTTGAAACTTTATTATAAAAAGCTTGGCAGCAAGATGAGCCCGATAATCATGCCAAACAGCAGCCATTTAGATACATAGTATAGACGACGGTTACGTTGCTTTAAGCCACGACCATAATGGTGTACCGCATAGCCGTATTTAAAGATGCGGTTGATAAAGCCAGTCTTGTCCTGATCATCATTGGGCGAGCTTGCCGCAGACATGACATTGCGTCCAAACCAGTGGTTGAAACGTTGTGCCCAGCCCCATTTCATCGGACGTTCGATGTCACAGAACAGGATAATACGGGTTTGATCAGTCTGGTTATGCGCCCAATGCACATAGGTTTCATCAAAAACGGTGGCTTCACCATCTCTCCAGCTATAACGTTGCTGATCGACCTCAATGAAGCAATCATCGCTATTTGGTGTGACTAAACCTAAATGATAACGAACTGAACCTGCATAAGGATCGCGGTGTTTGCCTAAATAACTTCCTGATGGTAACTCAGTAAACATGGCAGCTTTGACAGAGGGGATACTTTCCAGTAATGCCACTGTTTTAGGACAAAGTTGCTGCGCCGATGGGTGGCTGTCCTGATACCATTTTAAGTAGAAACGTTTCCAGCCACGTTTAAAGAATGTGTTAAAACCCGCATCATTATTTTTTTCCGCTGCCTTAATCTGGCTTTGGAGTTGAATGGCTTCCTCACGAATCACCTGCCAGTTATCCTGCAGCGGCTTGAGCTCTGGGAACTGTGCCACATCAAAGAATGGTTGGTTTGGGAGTTTTGAAAAGCCAGTCATAAACATGTTTACTGGTGCCAGAAACGTGGAGTGATCAAATAATTGTCTAGAGGCTTTTAAGCGTTCTTTACCACGATAATAGGTATATAAGAAGCTGAGCAAAAATACGGCAACGATAATTACTGCGTACATAACACAATCGTCTAAAAAAATGGAAGCGGTAATTTTACCATAAAAAATATTTTGGAAAATGTTGTGATCTATTTAACGGGGAGGGCTTGGGTATTGCCCGATAAATGGTATTCCAGATGATCCAGGTTTTTTTATTTTTGGATCATCTGGAAAATGAGGTTTAAATCTGGTTATTTACATCATCATGCTTGGTTTCACGAATCAGTAAAAACGCGATTAAAGAGAGAATGGATGCCAAACTTAGATATAAACCAACAGCACCAAGACCATAATTTTCCGCTAGTTTGGTGGCGATATAAGGGGCAAAAGACGCACCAAAAATACCTGCCAAATTGAATGTCAAAGCTGAACCTGTATAGCGTACTGAGGTTGGGAAAATTTCAGAAAGTACAGTGCCAATCGGGCCATAAGTCAATCCCATGATGGAAAGGCCAATACAGAGGAACAGGAACACCAGTATTGGGTTGCCTGAACCCAGTAGTGGCGCAAAGCATAATCCGAACAGTGCGGAAAGTACGCAGACAGCAATCGAGGTATTTTTGCGGCCAAATTTTTCTGCAAAAATCGCAGACAGCGGAATAAATGCTGCAAAGCATAGCGTGGCGATCAACTGCAAGCCAAGAAAATCACCGCGCGCATAACCGAGTTGAGTGGTTCCCCAGTTCAACGCGAACACAGTGGTGAGATAGAACACCACAAAGGTACAGATTGCGGCAATGGTGCCCAGTACCAACATGGGGAAATGCTTGGTCATAACTTCCTTGAAAGGGACATTGACCTCTTTCTGCTTATTCAACACTTTCTGGAAAGCAGGGGTTTCATGCAGTTTTAAACGAATATACAAACCGACCAACACCAGAATTGCACTGGAGATAAAGGGAATCCGCCAGCCCCATGTCATAAAGGCCTGTTCCGACATAAAGGCATTCAGCAGGAGGAATGAACCTGTTGCCAGAATAAAGCCAATCGGTGCGCCAAGCTGTGGGAACATGCCATACCATGCACGTTTACCCTCTGGAGCATTTTCAGTGGCAAGTAAAACCGCACCACTCCATTCACCACCCAAGCCTAAACCTTGTCCTAAACGACATAAGGCAAGGAGTAAAGGGGCAACAATGCCAATCTGGGCATAGGTCGGCAGTAGACCAATACAGACAGTGGAAATTCCCATGGTGAGTAGGGCGGCAACCAGTGTGGCTTTACGTCCAATTCGGTCACCCAGATGTCCAAAAATCGCCGCACCAATCGGGCGGGCAATAAAAGCGATGGCAAAGGTTGCCAGTGATTTGAGTACCGCAGCACCATCACTGCTTTCTGGAAAAAATAAATGGGGGAAAATCAGGACTGCCGCTGTGGCATAGATATAAAAGTCGAAAAACTCAATCGTAGTACCCACCAGACTGGCAAATAATACCCGTACCTTTGAATTACTGGCCACTTCAGTGGTGACAGTCGTAGCGTCTGACGACATACAAAACCTTAATGTGATTTATTCAGGAAACAGTAAAACCTGTCCTGAAATTTCTTTTGAATGCGGAATTTACCCAGCAAGCTGCCTGCGATGCATGGATTTATAATACATAGCAATAGATCGCTAAAAAGTGTAAACCTGCCCCTAATAGCACAAAAACATGCCAAATTGTGTGGGTATATCTTACATTTTTTAAAGCATAAAACAATGTGCCGACCGTATAGGCCAGTCCACCTGCAATCAGGAGCTGTATTGCATCCTTGGAAAGATAGCGCTGCATGTCATCCATCACCAAAACCGCCAACCAGCCCATCACCAGATAGGCTGCCAGGGACACTCTCTGGAAACGGTGAATAAACACCAGCTTAAACAATGTTCCAATCAATGCAATGACCCAGAGAGCAATCAGTAGGTGGTGTGCCTTTGCCGTTGGAATGGCAATGCTGAGAAAGGGGGTGTAAGTCCCTGCGATTAAATAATAAATAGCAGTATGATCAAGTTTTTTATACCAATAACGTTTACGTTCGTCCTGAGCAAAGTGATACAGCATGGAACTGCTGAGCAATAACACCAGACTCAGCCCATAGACCCATAAGCTGATCCATTGTCCCAAAGGTAAACCATAGCCTTTCACAATCAGAAAAATGGTAGCAATCAATGCCAGTACAGCACCCAGGCCATGACTATAGGCATTGATCAGTTCTTCCTGTGGATCATAATCGAGTGGGGAGGTTGAAGCCATTCATAGCTCATCTGAATAAAAATACAACTGTATCGTAATGCAATTTCCCTTTTAAAGTAAGACGCTTTAGAATTTAGTTTCCATTTGTCAGGTTTTCACTATGTTTGCGCCGAAATTTTCTTTTGAACAGGAACAGCAGTTTTTCTTGGATATCCAGCAATCTATTGAAAATAAAAGCTTTGAACGACTTGTTCTTAGTCAGTACAAAGGTGAACTGGCAGATCTGGAAAAGATGACGTTTCGCATGATTGAGTTGCAGGGGCAGCCAACCTTGTCTTGCCTGTATCACCACACCACTCAAGACATCACCAAAAACTATGCAATTGCTGAGGGGCTGGAGAAAATTGCTGAGCTATTGAACCTGTCTAAACAGGCAAATTTATTTACACTCAATCAGGATATTCAACTGAAAAAAAATAAAAAGAAAGCCATGCTGAATATCCAGAAAAAACAGGCTTCATCAGCAAAAGTGGAACAGCATCAGCATAACCGTGAAAAGCAGCGTTATGTTGATCAGCACAGCTCATTTTTAATGCATCTGGGCATTACCGATGAAAAAGGGCAGATCATTCCGAGCATGGCGCGTAAGTGGAAACAGATTAATAAGTTCATTGAAATCTTTTCCAATGCCTATGAACAGATTGATGCCTCACAGCAAGAGTTGAACATTGTCGATTTTGGTTCAGGTAAGGGCTATTTAACCTTTGCCTTGTATGACTATTTGTTGGCACAACATAAAACACCACTGATTACTGGTGTTGAACTGCGTTCCAATCTGGTGGAGTTCTGCCAGAATGTAGCTGATCAGGTTGGATTTAACCATCTTGATTTTTTTGAGGGGGATGTACGCAGTTATCAACCCGCAAAGCTGGACCTGATGATTGCCCTGCATGCCTGTGACATTGCAACTGACTTTGCCATCCATACAGGAATTCGCTTAAATGCTTCCATGATTATGTGTGCGCCGTGTTGCCATAAAGAATTAAGGCCGCAACTCAAGAGTCCAGAAGTATTGCAACCCATGCTCCAGTTTGGGATTCATGCAGGCCAGCAGGCAGAAATGCTGACCGATACCCTACGGGCCTTATTGCTCAAGACCTATGGTTATGAAACCAAGGTATTTGAATTTGTGGCATTGGAACATACCAGCAAAAACAAGATGATTCTGGCAACCAAACGCAAGGATATTCAACAGCCTGACCCAAACATCATGCAGCAGATTCAGGCCTTAAAAGCCATGTATGGCATTGAAAAACAATCTCTGGAATTATTGTTGCAGGATCAAATGCCAGTCGAAAATCTGGGTTGCAAGTGTTAGGCGTGTTGAGATCGGTATGTTAAGCGTTGAAAATGGCGATTGGGATCAATTGCAGCAAGATGCCAGACTGATTCGGGAATTGGTGTTTATTGTTGAACAAAATATTCCTGAACAGGATGAGTGGGATGATCAGGATGCCATTTCACAGCATTTTGTGGTTTATGATCGTGATCAAGCTATAGCCACAGCGCGTCTATTGCAAAACAATAGTGTTGGGCGCGTGGCGGTCATCCAAAAATATCGGGGGCAGGGCATTGGACGAATGATTATGTTGGATATTATTCGCTATGCACAACAGCAACATCGTCCATTCCTCAAACTGTCATCACAGGTTCATGCCATTTCATTTTATGAAAAACTTGGTTTTGTCACGCAAGGCGATCCGTATGATGAATGTGGCATTCCCCATATTGAAATGATGATGCCACTTATACCATAAGTGTCATAGATTAATGGATTGAACTTAAACTCTATAATTTCTGGTATCAAATTTTAGGTATGCTAGCCCAATTCAATCATTCGTGGTGCTGATGTGTTTCAGTATTGCCTGTCTCAGTGGTCATGGAAGACTGTGACATTTCAGCTGCTGCCGCTGCTTTTTTTTGATTCATTGGCATATAGTCAGGCTCATTATTTATGGCTAAATAAAAAATCACCATAAAGATAAAGCTTAAAATGCAAGTGATGATCAGTGCTTTCCAACCCCACGGCGAGGTTTCAGGACATAATTTCTCAGACATAAGACAAATTTCCAAAGGACAAAAAGTAAAGCAGAATTGGTATATTTATAGCACAATTTGTGATGGATTAGACGTAATTCGATTTTCTATCAATAAATACAAAAAAACTCATACCAGTTAAAGAAACTGATATGAGTCTAAAGTGAAGAGAATGAAAAAATTATTGAATAATTTCTTTCTTCTGTGCCTTGTCTTTCAATAACTGCGGTGGATTAAAACGCTCACCATATTGAGCCGCCAATTGTTCTGAACGCTGGAGAGATTTCTCAATGCCATTCTGGTTTAGGAACTGGATTGCGCCTCCTGTCCACGGTGCGAAACCGATTCCGAAAATCGAGCCGACATTGGCATCAATCACCGATTCCAGAACATTCTCTTCATAGCAGCGTAAAGTATCGAGTGCCTGAACAAACAAGAAACGATCAATCATATCTTGTTCGGAAATATCATGGTCTTTAGTCCAGCGGCTGAGTCCATCCCATAAATGTTTTTTACCATTTTCAGGATATTCATAGAAGCCTGCACCCGCTGCCTTACCTTTACGATTCAGCTCGTGAATCATGGTGTGAACCACTTCATCTACAGGGGTTTTTGGCAAGTCTTTGCCCTCAGCCTGTAGCGCTTTGCGGGTTTCGCTTGCAACGTGTTCAGTCAGGGTTAAAGAAACTTCATCCTGAATTGCAAGAGGACCTACAGGCATACCTGCCTTGAGTGCCGCCATTTCAATCCTGGCTGGATGCACGCCTTCAGCAAGTAGGCGCATACCTTCCTGAATGAATGTACCAAACACACGGCTGGTAAAGAAGCCACGACTATCGTTCACCACGATTGGTGTCTTGGCAATTTGCTGTACAAAGTCATAGGCTTTAGCCAAAGTTTCAGCCGAAGTCTCTTTGCCCTTGATAATTTCAACCAACTGCATCTTGTCGACTGGACTAAAGAAGTGTAGGCCAATAAAGTTTTTGGTATCTTTACTTGCTGTGGCTAGACCTGTGATTGGTAAGGTAGACGTATTCGATGCAAAGATTCCTCCTTCCGCTAAATATTGTTCAGCTTCTTGAGTCACTTTGGCTTTGAGTTCCTGATTCTCAAAAACAGCTTCAATGATCAGGTCGCAGCCTTGTAGATCAGCTGCATCAGCGCTAGCAGTAATAAGCGCTAACACTTGATCACGTTTTTCTGCTGTCATACGACCTTGTGAAACACGTTTATCAAGTAACTTTTGCGAGTAAGCTTTGCCTTTCTCTGCATTTTCTACTGACACATCTTTCAATACCACAGCAATGCCTTTGATTGCGGTTGAGTAGGCAATCCCTGCACCCATCATACCTGCACCTAAAACACCGACTTTCTTCACTTGCCATTTTGCAACATCCGTAGGGCGGCTTGCACCTGACTTGATCGCATTTAGACCATGCCAGAACGTACCGATCATGTTCTTGGAAATCTGACCTACGGTAAGCTGGGTGAAGTAGCGTGATTCGATACGCAAAGCTGTATCAACATCCACCTGTGCACCCTCAACAGCCGCAGCCATGATGGCTTCAGGCGCTGGGTAACACCCTTTGGTTTTATCACGCAGCATCGCTGGTGCAATCGCCAATACCTGAGCCACCGCAGGAGTTTTTGGATCACCCCCTGGAATCTTGTAGCCTTTCACATCAAATGGTTGCTGTGCTGCTTTTGTAGAGGGCGGATTGGCTTTGACCCATGCAATTGCTTTGTCCAACAACTCTTGTTCATTCTCAGCGGTGTCATGCACCAAACCAAGCGATTTTGCCTTGTCCACGCCAAACTGCTTGCCTTCCATCAAGAATGGAAATGCATTTTGTAAGCCGAGCAGACGCACCATACGCACGATACCACCGCCACCAGGAAGTAGACCTAAAGTTACTTCTGGTAAACCAAATTTAGTTTTTGGATCATTGATGGCAATACGATAATGACAACCTAAAGCGATTTCCCAGCCGCCACCAAGCGCAGTGCCGTTTAAAGCTGCAACAACAGGCACACCTAAAGTTTCGATTGTGCGTAAGTCACCTTTGAGTTTTTCAATCATCTTGAAAAATTCAGTGGCATGTTCGGGTTTAACCTGAATCAGTTCATCCAGATCGCCGCCTGCAAAGAATGTTTTCTTGGCTGAGCGGAAAATAATACCTTTCAGGTCAGTTTCAGCTTTCAGCTTTTGACTGACTTCATCTAAAGCATCACGGAACTCTGCATTCATGGTATTGGCAGACTGACCAGATGAATCAAGTATAAGAATTACAATATTGTCAGCGTTTTTTTCGTATTTAATAGCGCTCATACATCATCGTCCTAAATTTATTTCTTAAAAACGCTGGCGAAGCAGAGCTTGCGAGGCGGAAATATTTGAAAAAAGCGCAGTTTACGAGCTGTAAATGAGCATTTTTGAAAGTGTTTCCAACGTGGCAAGATCAATGCAGCCAGTTTTTATACCAACTCAATGATGGTGGCAATCCCCATTCCACCACCGACACATAATGTTGCTAGACCGCGTTTTTTACCTTGACGCTCTAATTCATCCAGCAATGTACCTAAAATCATGGCACCTGTTGCACCCAATGGATGACCCATCGCAATCGCACCACCGTTGACATTGACTTTTTCGGCAGGAACATTCAGTTCGTTGATAAAGCGCATTACCACGGCAGCAAAGGCTTCATTCACTTCAAACAGGTCGATGTCATCAATGCTTAAGCCTGCCTTTTGCAGTGCTTTGCGAGCAGCAGGAGCAGGACCAGTCAACATAATGGTTGGATCTGTACCGACTAATGCAGTTGCAAGCACCTTGGCACGAGGTTTTAAGCCTTGCTCTTTAACTGCTTTCTCAGAAGCCAATAACACTACCGCAGCGCCATCTACGATGCCTGATGAGTTGCCTGCATGATGCACATGGTTAATTTTTTGTGCTTCAGGATATTTCTGTAATGCAACTGCATCGAAGCCCATTTGTCCCATCATTTCAAAGCTGGCGTTCAGTTTTGCCAAGCCCTCAACGGTAGTATTGCCTTTGATAAATTCATCTTTTTCTAAGATTGTTACACCTGCATGATCTTTCACAGGCACAACTGATTTATCAAAATGACCATTTGCCTGAGCGGCAGCAGCCTTTTGTTGTGAACCAACTGCAAAAGCATCCACACCTGCACGGCTATAACCATCTAAAGTCGCAATCAGGTCAGCACCCACACCTTGTGGAACAAAGGAGGACTTCAAGTTGGTTTCAGGATCAAGTGCCCACGGACCACCATCAGAACCCATTGGAATGCGTGACATTGATTCCACACCGCCAGCAACCACAACATCTTCCCAACCTGAACGAACTTTTTGTGCTGCCAAGTTCACCGCTTCTAAACCAGAAGCACAGAAACGGTTGATTTGTACGCCTGCAACATCATCATTCCAACCTGCAGCAATCGCAGCAGTTTTGGCAATATCGCCACCTTGATCACCAATCGGTGTCACACAACCGAGAACGATATCATCAACTTTAGATGTGTCGAGTTGATGGCGTTGTTGTAATTCATTCAATAATGTTGTGAGTAAAGTAATTGGTTTTACTTCATGTAATGAGCCGTCTTTTTTTCCTTTTCCGCGTGGTGTGCGAATGGCATCAATAATATAGGCCTCGCTCATAGCTGTTCCTTGTATTGCCTTAAATTAAAATCATTGTGCTTCGAGTGTACTCAATTTAAGTGGCAGTGCAATGATGATAAACGTTGGCAAGCTTGATGTTTTTCGCCAATTGGTCACTTGCCAGAAAAACGGCTTCATCAGTAAACTGGCCCATCATAACTGAAGCAAGCATTTCAGATGAAATTCATTAATATTATTGGCACTACAGGCTGTGGTAAGTCTACACTTGCCCGAAAACTGGCACAAAAACGACAATTACACTATATCGAACTGGATGATTTACTCTGGCTGGATGATTGGCAGGAATCATCAAATGAAGCCTTATTCTCCAAACTAAAAACAGCGATGAAGCATGCCACAGCGGGTTAGGTATTGGATGGTCTTTATACCCGTACCGTTCCGATGATTATGCAACAGGGGGATACCGTGATTTGGCTGGATTATCCATTTCACATCAATCTATAACGTCTGACTAAACGCACTTGGGGACGTGTCATCAGCCGAAAAAATTTGTGGGAAAATTCAAATAATCGGGAAAGTTTAAAATTGATGTTGTCTAAGGAATCAATTTTTGTCTGGTTAATCAAATGCTATCCTAAAAAACCGTAAGAAATATTTCGACCTCATGCAAAACCCAGCCTATCAGCATATTCAATTTATTCGCCTGACTTCGCCTAGACAAACTGAAGCTTTCCTAAAGCAAGTTAAGGCAGAGCAATGATAATTTGTTGACACATTAAAATAGATAGTCTGAGCTTTCAGACTATCTATAGACATTGATTTATAAATGCTGTCCGTGTAACTGACGATACAACCCTGGGGTAACACCCGTCCACTTTTTAAAGGCACGGTGAAAAGTACTAGTTTCGCTAAAGCCGACCTGTTGGGCGACATCCTCAAGGGTAAGGTTTGGCGTTAACAATAAATGAATGGCGGCATCACGGCGCAGCGCATCTTTGACACCTTGATAGCTCTTGCCTTCCGCAGCCAAACGACGACGCAAAGTTTGCGGAGAAAGATACAGCATGGAGGCCACATTATTCAGTGTCGGCATTTCCTCACCGATCTGACTTTTTAACACATCACGAATGCGCGATGTGAGCGAGTTGGTGTTCTTGAATTTTACCAGCAGTTGCGCTGGTGCAGCTTTTAAAAATTCCTCTAAGGTCTTTTCATCTTGACGGATCGGAAGATCAAGATAGTCCGCAGCAAATGTGATTTCCGTACGTGGTGCATCGAATTGCATCACAGGTGCAAAAAATAGCGCATCATATTCATCGGCGTGGTTAGGGCGTTCATAGCCAAAATGAACACGTTCCAAAGGTAGTCGACGTTCGATTAACCATGATGCAAGCCCATGCCAAATCATCAACATACTTTCCGTAATAAAATGATCAGGGTCTAAGGCTTTAGGAATATGCGGAACCAGACGCGCTTCATGCTTGTCACGTTCCAGACTCACCGACCATTCATCACCAAACAGTTTATAGAACTGGGAGGAAAGTTCGAGTGCCTGTCCAAGTGTTTTCGAATGTATGATCAATTGGCACATGATCGCAAATGTACCTAAACGACGTGGCTGGACATCAAAGCCCACATGCTCGTCCTGCGTCACCATCCACAACATTTTAACGAAACGGGTGTATTGCTCTGGGGAGATTCGGGCCTTGGGTTGGCGCAGCAATTCTGCTTCTATACCGACATGTGAAAGTAATGTTTCAACGTCCATGCCTAGGCGTTTGACACCTGTTAAAGCCGCATTCACGAAGTGGATGCTGATCGTATCACGGCTCATATTGAATCCTTCAGTTTCTTTACTATTCACGATAATTGACCTAAATAACCGTCTAAAATAAAAGGGCTTGTTAGTTGATCAGATATAGTTGCGACAATAGACATTTTTTAGATGATACAAGGCATGGCTTGTGAGATTTAGTGCCTCTAAATGAACAAGACATAACGCAGTATGAGGAACAATGTTCCGCAAGTAAAATGTCTTTGTCCCGTAGGGTTGTGACCAAAATTGTCTCAGACTTCGTTATGAAACTCGGAAATGAATTGTCATTCCTTTCGTTTCATGCCTCGTCTGATAAAATTTTTGCCAACAACGCAATGTATATCTGATCAATTAACAAGCCCTATGGCAATTGACAAGAAAAATAATTGCTCAATGCGTACATGTTAAATTGCCGAAACTATCAAGGTAAATGGCTGAACATGACATTGTTTTTATGTTTATCCCTACCTAGTATAAAAGAAAATTTAAACAAAATGAGTAAAAATTATCATGCCATCTGCATTAAAAGGATTGAAAGTTCTCGATTTTTCTACTTTGTTACCTGGTCCATTCGCAAGTATGTATCTTGCAGACATGGGTGCAGAAGTTATCCATATTGAATCACCGACTCGTCCAGACTTAGTAAGGATTATGCCACCTTATGCGAACGGTCAGGCGACAGCGCATAGTTATTTAAACCGTAACAAGCAGTCGATTGCACTCGATTTAAAAGAAGCAGCCAATATTGAAATGATCAGGAACAAGATTTCCGAGTTTGACATCCTGCTGGAACAGTTCCGTCCAGATGTGATGCGCCGTTTGGGCTTGGACTATGAAACCCTGGCAGAGATCAATCCACGTTTAATCTACTGTTCAATTACAGGCTACGGTCAAACAGGTACTTATAAAGACCGTGCAGGGCATGACATTAACTATCTGGCACTGGCAGGTGTTTCTGGTCATAGTGGTCGTCAGGATGGTGGCCCACCGCCATTGGGCATCCAGATTGCCGATGTTGCGGGTGGTTCACTGCATGCGGTGATTGGTATTCTCGCAGCTGTGGTCGAACGTCAGCGCAGTGGCATGGGGCAATACATAGATATTTCTATGACGGACTGTGTGGTTAGTTTAAATAGTATGGCCGCCTCAGCAAGTTTGGCTGGTCAGACACCGCAAGGTCCTGAGCAAGGGATGCTGAATGGTGCTATTTTCTATGACTATTATGAAACCAAAGATGGTCGTTATTTCTCTGTAGGAAGTTTAGAACCACAGTTTATGACTGGGTTAGCTGCTGCATTAGATTTACCTATATTGATGGCAAAAGGTAGTTCTTTTGACCCTGAAGACCGTCAAGCGATTAAACAAGCCTTAAAGGAAAAGTTTAGCTCCAAAGATTTTGCTGAGTGGCAATCAATTTTTTCGCAATTAGATATTTGTGTTGAGCCAGTGTTGAGCTTGGATGAAGCTTTGACTTCACCGATTGCAAAACAACGTGGTTGGGTGGTCGATGTGCCTTTATCTGAAAATACAGATCAAACTGAGCCTCAATTAGCATGCCCAATCAAATTTTCACGTTCTCAAATGCGTTATCAATTTATCGGACAGGGATTAGGTCAAGGAAAATGGTAGAAAAAATGTGCATACAATCACAACTTGGTGAAATATTGCACATTTAATCAAGTGATTAACATTTTGAATAAATTAATCAATTAAAAATGGGCGTAACCTTTTATATACAAAAGCATAAAAGAGAGGTGGTCCTACGTGTTTGAACAACTAAAAGCTTATTTATAAGTGATATTCTGCTCTAGTTAAGCTACCTTATTTTGTTGTGGTAGCTGGTCTCTTGTAGCTTATGCATTGCCAGATAAGAACTAATTTCATTTAGAAAATGATTGTAAAAGCTCAGATTCGTCTGAGTTTTTTCTTTTTGGGGCAATTAGATAGGCTTATCAATAAAATCGTTATTAAATATGCAAAAAAAGCATTTTGTTGATGAATAAAAGCTCGCTATGCTAGTTGCCTTTATAATGAATGACTAGCCATACGCCATGTATTTATATACGGATTTCGATCAACAACTGATTAACCAACGTGTTGCTCAGTTCCGCGATCAAACAGAACGCTATTTAGCAGGAAAATTGACCGAAGACGAATATCGTCCATTACGTTTGCAAAATGGTCTGTACGTGCAACGTTATGCACCTATGCTCCGTATCGCTGTGCCGTATGGCTTGATGAATACTAAACAACTCAGAAAAATTGCTGAAATCGCGACTGAATATGATCGTGGTTATGCCCACGTTTCAACTCGTCAAAATATTCAGTTGAACTGGCCTGCTTTAGAAAATGTACCTGATATTCTTGCAGAGCTAGCAACAGTACAAATGCATGCAGTACAAACATCAGGTAACTGTATTCGTAATACCACCACTGATCAGTTTGCAGGCGTGGTTGCAGGTGAGATTGCAGATCCACGTCCAACGTGTGAATTAATTCGTCAGTGGAGTACTTTTCATCCTGAATTTGCGTTCTTGCCACGTAAGTTCAAGATCGCCGTGTCTGCTCTGGAAGAAAAAGACCGTGCCGCAACTGCTTTCCACGATATTGGTGTTTATATCGTTCGCAATGAAGCGGGCGAAATGGGCTATAAAATCATGGTTGGTGGTGGCTTGGGCCGTACCCCAATCATTGGTAGCGTAATCCGTGAGTTCTTACCACGTGAAGACTTGATTGCCTATCTTGAAGCGACCTTGCGTGTCTATAACCTGCATGGCCGTCGAGACAACAAATACAAGGCACGTATTAAGATTCTCGTGAAAGCACTCACACCAGCAGTGTTCGCAGAAAAAGTTGAGGCTGAATTTGAGCACACCCGTGAAGCATTGAAGATTCAGCCTGAGATCTTGAAAAAATTAGATGCAGAATTCACTCCATTTGATTATCAAGATTTAGAAGATCAGGATTTTTCAGCACTGTTTGCTGAACATCCAAAATTTAAGCAATGGTTTAACGTCAACACCAATGCACATAAAGTCAAAGGCTATCGTATCGTCACGATTTCACTAAAACGTGCAGGCGTTGCCCCTGGTGATGTGACTTCTGAAGAAATGAATTTAATTGCTGACTTGGCAGATAAATACACCTTTGGTGAGTTCCGTACCACACACGAACAAAATATTTCACTTGTGGATGTACCACAAAAAGACCTGTTTGAATTGTGGCAAACACTTGAACAACACAACATGGCACGCGCGCATATCGGCTTTATTACCGATATTATTTGCTGCCCAGGTGGTGATTTCTGTTCATTGGCCAATGCGAAATCCATTCCAATTTCAGAAGCGATAAGCCGTCGTTTTGAAGATTTAGATACCATTTATAATTTGGGTGAACTTGATCTGAATATCTCAGGCTGTATGAATGCCTGTGGTCATCACCATGTTGGTAACATCGGTATTTTGGGAGTCGATAAGAAAGGTGCTGAGTTCTATCAAATCACTTTAGGTGGTCACGCTGATCACGATGCGTCGTTGGGGGACATTCTGGGGCCATCGTTTGCTGCGGATGCCGTTCCTGATGTGATTGAAGAAATCCTCAATACCTATCTTGACTTGCGTACAGAGGGTGAGCGTTTCATCGACACTTACCGCCGTGTTGGCATCCAGCCATTTAAGGAGCGTGCTTATGCTTAATACATCGCTACAAGTGCTTTCTAAAGATGGCACGATTGCAGACAATAGCTATCAAGTGATTGCTGAAGATGGTCTGATTCCGCAAGGTGATGTAGTGCTGACCACTGCACAACTTGATCAGTTGACACAGGTACAAGGTAAAAAGGCTTTATATATCACGGTCAATGATTCACCTGAAACCCATCAATTTCCATTAAATGAACTAGATGCAATTTTTATCGAGTTTGCTGGTTTTGGTGATGGTCGGGGCTACTCCTTTGCTGCGTTATTACGCCGTCAGGGCTATCAGGGTGAATTACGTGCAGTAGGTGATGTGTTTAAGGATGTTTTAAATTATTTGAAACGTTCTGGCTTTGATACCTTTGTTGTCAAAGAGGGCAAGGACATTCACGAAGCGGCTGCTGGACTTCAGGATTTTACTCACCCTTATCAGGCTTCAACCGCAGTGCCACAGGCCAGTTATCAAACAGGTGCGTAAGTATCCTCAAAGCAAAAGCTGAACTACGGTTCAGCTTTTTTATTATATGCAAATATTGATGCTTAGAACTTCATCAAAAAATTATTTAGATGAAGTCTTTATTCTGTTATTTATATGCTCTCAAGCTGACAATTGACCATCCATTTTATCCCGAACTGATCGGTAAATGCACCGTAGAGTGCACCCCAGAAAGTTTTCTCCAGTTGCATTTCAATATGACCATGTACTGAAAGCTGGTTAAATAAACGTCGTGCTTCCGTTTCATCATATTCAAGATTAATCGAAATATAATGGTTATTTCCCAGTGTAAACACACTATTTGCTGCACAAAACTGATCGTTGACATCCGATCCCATCAGAACCGTAAATTCATTGATCGGTAAGGAAACGTGCAGGATTAAACTTTTATCGACTTCAGAAAGCATGACTCCCTCAGTGGGTGGCATATCTCCATAGCGACTAATCATGGAAAATTCACCGCCAAACACAGACTGGTAAAAAATGAATGCCTGTTCGGCCTGTCCTTTGAAATTGAGATAATGATTGAGTTGCATGGGAAATTCCTTGTTGTTTTTTTATACACAACATAACTTATCGGGATTTTTAGATAAGGTGCATTATTTTTTTGTAATTATGAAAATAAAAAATCCTGCATCAAGCAGGATTTTTAATAGAAAAGAATGATAGATATTTAGATCAATTCAATCGCAACAGCAGTCGCCTCACCACCGCCGATACACAGTGCCGCAACACCTTTCTTGCCACCCGTACGTTTAAGTGCATGAATCAGGGTCAAAATGATACGCGAACCGGTAGAACCAACTGGGTGTCCAAGAGCACAGGCACCACCATTGATATTGACTTTTTCTGCATCTAATTTGAAGTCATCAATTGGACACATGGTCACCATGGCAAATGCTTCGTTGATTTCCCAAAGGTCAACGTCTTGCGCATCCCAGCCCGCCTTGTTCAACACTTTCTGAATTGCACCTACAGGCGCAATGGTAAATTCAGATGGATGCTGGGAATTTGATGCGGTTGCAACGATTTTTGCCAAAGGTTGTAAGCCACGTTGAGCAGCCACATCACTGTTGGTAAGTACAAGTGCAGACGCGCCGTCAGAAATTGAGCTGGCATTCGCCGCAGTAATGGTACCGTCTTTGGCAAAAGCTGGTTTTAAGCTTGGGATTTTATCCAGCTTGGCATTTAAAGGTTGCTCATCCTGATCAACAACCACATCACCTTTACGGCTTGAGACGGTTACAGCAACGATTTCATCCTTGAAATAACCTTCAGTAATCGCTTTTTGGGCACGTTGTAAAGAACGAATGGCAAAGTCATCCATTTGCTCACGGGTATAACCACGTGTATTTGCCATGTCCTGGGCAAATGAACCCATTAAGCGACCAGTTTCAGCATCTTCAAGACCATCAAGGAACATATGGTCCTTAATTTCCCCATGACCCATACGGTAGCCTGCACGTGCTTTGGGCAATACATAAGGTGCATTGGTCATGGATTCCATACCGCCTGCAACCACAATTTCAGCACTGCCTGCCTTGATCATGTCAGCTGCCTGCATAACCGCTTTCATGCCAGAGCCACACAGCTTGTTAATTGTCACTGCGCCTGTTGAGTCAGGTAAACCAGCCTTACGCATTGCCTGACGGGCAGGGCCTTGCTTTAAGCCTGCTGGTAACACACAACCCATGATGACTTCTTCTACATCAGTTGGCTGTAGACCAGCACGGGCAATTGCTTCTTTAATTGTGATTGCACCCAGTTCTGGTGCAGTTGCACTCGATAATGCACCTTGGAAGCCGCCCATTGCCGTACGGGCGCCATTGACAATTACGATGTCAGTCATTGTGTGTCTCCAGACTTATAATTTGCAGAGAATGTTCAAAACCTATGCAGTATAGTAAAAAAAAACAGTGAATAAAGTGTTTTATGTCGCCTTGCCTAGACTGAAGAGTTTTTAGCAGGTGGGTGTTTTCTCAAATCGTGGATGCCCCATACGACCAATGACCAGTTTTGAGTGATAATCCAGTGAATTGGAACAATAGATAAAGCTACCATTTGAAGCGAAAGGCAAGCCATTTTCCTGCTGGAAGATAATGTATCGTGGGGAAGAGCCAAAGCCTCTATAGCTTAGTGAACCATATTTATGATTAAGTGTGCTGGCAAATAACAAGGTTTCGTCATTGTCACGTTGTCTATTCTTATTGCTATCTATAAAGCTAATAAAACCCTTGTTCCAGTCATTATGGCAACTCTCTAAATCCTGACTTGGGCAAATGATCACGTTTTTATGGTAAATTTGTGCATCAATCTTTGCTTTTTGTATGTTCATTGTGAGTATTCTAATGGTCTGGTTTGACTCCCAGGAAGCCAGTAAATGATGAAATGCTGGAATTGCGAAAGCGACTATTATGGACAAAATAGTCGTGGTCACCACCATTTCGGTTAAGGTAAAACCTAATGTTGTTTTCATGTGAAACCCAAGTAATTTTTGTTTAAATATATAAATAACAAAGTGTTAAAATGTGTTTTTAAAATTAAATAATACATTAACCCATATTTAGGCCATTATTTAAATAGAAATGCTACATAGCAAATAAATAAAAACTTGCGAACGATAATTGATTATTACTTTACATGGGAATTGAAAATTTACTGAACTACAACGGAAATTGTAAGAAATTTTGTCAATAATTTACTAGGTTAAAGTTATCAAGCACTTGGAAAATTACTCGAGTGTTTGTATGATACAAAGTTAAGTGAATAGCTTAAAAAGAACATTTTAAGTGCTTGATGCTTATGAGTGGTCAAAAATTATAGGCTAAACTTAACAACAAACAAATGTTATCTCTGGAGGATATCCATGAAATTGAGTCGTATTGCACTTGCTATGCTTGTTGCTGCTCCTTTAGCTGCTGCTAACGCGGGCGTAACAATCACTCCATTATTGCTTGGTTACACATTCCAAGACACTAAACACAACAATGGTGATAAGCACTTAACTAACGGTGGCGAACTACAAGACGATTTATTCGTTGGTGCTGCTATTGGTGTTGAATTAACACCTTGGTTAGGTTTCGAAGTTGAATATAACCAAGTTAAAGGTGATGTTGACAGCCTTGCTGCTAACTCTGAATATAAGCAACAACAAATCAACGGTAACTTCTATGTTACTTCTGATTTGATCACTAAAAACTATGACAGCAAAATCAAGCCATATGTATTGTTAGGTGCTGGTCATTACAAATACTCTTTTACTGATGCTAATGAAGCAGAGTTAGGTCGTGTTGGTCGTGGTTTGAAAGAAGAAGGTACTCTAGGTAATGCTGGTATCGGTGCTTTCTGGCGCTTAAACGATGCTTTATCTCTTCGTACTGAAGCTCGTGGTACTTATAATATCGACGAAGACTTCTGGAACTACACAGCACTTGCTGGTTTAAACGTTGTTCTTGGTGGTCACTTGAAGCCAGCTGCACCAGTAGTTGAAGTTGTTCCAGTACCAGTACCAGTACCAGTACCAGTTCAGCCGCAGCCACAAGAGATGACTGAAGACCTTAACATGGAACTTCGTGTATTCTTTGATACCAACAAGTCAGACATCAAGCCGCAGTACAAGTCTGAAATTGCGAAAGTGGCAGAGAAATTGTATGAGTATCCGAATGCGACTGCTCGCATTGAAGGTCACACAGACAACACGGGTCCACGTAAGTTGAACGAACGTTTATCTTTAGCTCGTGCCAACTCTGTTAAGTCTGCACTTGTGAATGAATACAATGTTGATGCATCTCGTTTATCTACTCAGGGTTTCGCTTGGGATCAACCGATTGCAGACAACAAGACTAAAGAAGGTCGTGCTATGAACCGTCGCGTATTCGCTGCGATCACTGGTAGCCGTACTGTTGTTGTACAACCAGGTCAACAAGCTCAGTAATTGAGTCTTGATGATATGAAAGGGCGGCTCAATTGAGCCGCTTTTTTTATATCTATGTCTCGTCCTAATTAAGGTTGACACTTTCCATTCCTAAAATTGGAGAGTGTTATGACTAGAGTGCTTAGAAGAACACAACGAGATTATAGTCTCGTCTTTAAATTATCAGTTGTTGACCAAGTCGAAAAAGGTGAAATGATTTATAGGCAGGCACAGGATAAATATGAAATACAGGGCTGTTCAACAGTATTGGTTTGGCTTCGCAAGCATGGTAACCTAGACTGGAGTCAGTGAGCACTCTCTTTTCATCCAGGTAAAACCTCCATGCCCAATACACCGCTCACGCTAGAACAAAGAATTAAAGAACTTGAGCACCAACTTGTCAACACTCAACAAAAAGCTGAATTCTTTGAAACTGTTGTAGATGTACTCGAAAGAGATTATGGAGTCAGCATTGTAGAAAAGCCACGAGGCAAGTCATCAGGGAAAAGCAAGAAACGGGGATAAGTATTATGCAATGCTGCCGTTATCTTGGAATGACTCGTCAAGCCTATTACAAGCAATGCAAGTAGGAATCTCTACGCATTAAAAAGGATCAGGCCATTTGCATTAAAATATAAAACGCCCAATGAGGTTTATCAGGCATTTTATAGTTGAAATAAGTGTCAACCTATTTTAGGACGGGACACTGTCTTAATAATTCCCGAATTCTCCTGTTGCACGTTGTTTCGCCCATTCTCTTAAAATAAATTTCTGTAATTTCCCTGTCGATGTTTTCGGAATCTCAGTAATTACCACATCTTTAGGAACTTTAAAGCGCGCCAGCTCCTTTTCGCAATGTGCAATAATCTCTTCTGCGGATGCAGATGCACCCTGTTTTAATTCAATAAAGGCACATGGCACCTCCTGCCAGCGTTGATCTGGTTTTGCCACAACCGCTGCGGTAAGTACGGCAGGATGGCGATAGAGCACATCTTCCACTTCCAGGGAGGAAATGTTCTCACCACCTGAGATAATAATATCCTTGGAGCGGTCAGTAATCTTGGCATAACCGTCAGGATGATAAACCGCCAAATCTCCTGTATGAAACCAACCGCCTTTAAAAGCTTCTTCAGTCGCTTGTGGATTTTTGAGATAACCTTTCATCACGATATTGCCACGGAACATGATTTCGCCCATGGTTTGCCCATCATTCGGTACCGGTTGCATTGTTTCAGGATCAAGTACTCGCATACTGTCTTGCAATGGGTATGGTACGCCTTGGCGAGAATGAAGCTGCGCTTGCTCCTGAATAGATAAATCACTCCAGCCAGCCTGTGATGCACATAATGCCGATGGACCATAGGTTTCGGTCAAACCATAAACATGGTTGACGTTGATGCCGATATGACGCATGCCCTCAATAATCGCAACGGGCGGGGCAGCTCCAGCCACCATGACTTCGATGTGATGATCAAATGATGTGCGTTGATCTGTTGGGGCATTGATCAGCATGGACAATACAATCGGCGCACCACAGAAATAATCGACCTTATACTCAGCGATATATTTAAAGATCAATACAGGATCAACCCTGCGTAAACAGATATTGGTGCCACCACTTGCGGCAATTGACCAGGCAAAACACCAGCCATTACAGTGGAACAATGGCAATGTCCATAGATACACCGCACGCGGCTTCATCCCACAGGCCAAAATATTACTTGCCGCATTGAGGTAAGCACCACGATGGTGATAAACCACGCCTTTCGGATTGCCTGTTGTACCAGAGGTATAGTTGAGGCTAATCGCATCCCATTCGTCCTGTGGGAGTAACCATTCAAAATCTGGATTACCCTGTCCCAGCCACGACTCATATTCATACTGGCCAATTGCAACCTGTTCACCCTCAAACGCATGGTCAAAAACATCAATCACAATAATATTTTGAGTGATCAGCTTTAACGCTTCTTCTGCAAGGGTTTTAAATTCAGGGTCGACAAGCAGTACTCTTGATTCCGCATGTGTGAGCATGAAAGCAATAGTTTTTGCATCCAAGCGAGTATTCAGCGTATTGAGTACAGCACCTGCCATTGGTACTGCAAAATGAGCTTCGATCATTGCAGGGACATTTGGTAACAGTACCGAAACGGTATCGTTTTTTTGAATACCTAGATTTCTGAGTTGATGTGCAAACTGGCGACAGCGTTGATAGGTTTGCTGCCATGTAATTTGACGTTCACCATGAATAATGGCTGCCTGATTTGGGTAAATGTAGGCGGCACGCTCCAGGTAACGCAATGGTGATAAGGCAACAAAATTTGCTGGTGTTCGTGGTAACTCATCATATGCACTGACCATGTGTACTGCTCCATTGCTGTTCTTGTCAGGTTTATTTATATCCACACCAACATAGTGTTTCGCCCAGTCTAATTCATTTAGGCTTTAGTATGAGACGATTCCTTGATTGTTCCTGTATTTTTCTGAATCAAAGGTTTCATCCGCATCTAAACCTGTGTAAAATCTTGAGTACTTTTTTATCCGCCGTTTTTTATCTTTTGAGGATTCCTCCTCAATACATAATCTCGCGGTGATATGCTCCTTCGTATAGGGCATCACTCCTTAAGGATTTTATTATGCCAATCATTACTTTACCAAATGGTGATCAGAAACAGTTTGATCATCCGATTTCCGTGATGGAACTTGCTCAAAGCATTGGTCCAGGTCTTGCAAAAAATACAGTTGCTGGCCGTATCAATGATCGTTTGGTGGATGCTTGTGATTTAATCACAGAAGATGCGACAGTTCAGATTATTACCCCGAAAGATGAAGAAGGTCTAGAGATCATTCGTCACTCATGTGCGCACTTGGTAGGACATGCGGTTAAGCAATTGTTCCCTGAGGCGAAAATGGTTATCGGCCCAGTCATTGAAGAGGGTTTCTATTACGATATCTGGATGCCACGCCCATTTACTTTAGATGATATGGCGGCGATCGAAGAGCGTATGAAAAAGCTCATCGATCAAGACTATGATGTCATCAAAAAAATGACATCACGTGATGAAGTGATTGCAGAATTTACAGCACGCGGTGAAGAATACAAATTACGCTTGATTGCAGACATGCCGAATGAAACACAAATGGGCTTGTACTACCATCAAGATTATTTGGATATGTGCCGTGGTCCACACGTGCCAAATACTAAATTTTTAAAAGCATTCAAACTGACTAAAATGTCAGGCGCTTATTGGCGCGGGGATGCGAAGAATGAACAGTTACAACGTATTTATGGTACAGCGTGGGCAGACAAAAAACAGCTTGCAGCTTATATCAAACGTATTGAAGAAGCTGAAAAGCGTGACCACCGTAAAATTGGTAAAGCTTTAGACCTGTTCCATATGCAAGAAGAAGCACCGGGTATGGTGTTCTGGCATCCAAATGGTTGGACGATTTACCAAGTGCTTGAACAATACATGCGTAAAGTTCAGCAGGACAATGGCTACCTTGAGATTAAAACACCACAAATCGTAGATTTCACTTTGTGGGAAAAATCAGGCCATGCGGCCAACTATGCGGACAACATGTTTACGACTCATTCAGAGAGTCGTAACTATGCTGTTAAGCCAATGAACTGTCCTTGTCACGTACAAGTGTTTAACCAAGGCTTGAAATCTTATCGTGATTTGCCAATTCGTTTGGCCGAGTTTGGTTCATGTCATCGTAACGAACCATCTGGTTCATTACACGGCATTATGCGTGTTCGTGGCTTTACTCAAGATGATGCACATATTTTCTGTACCAAAGAGCAAATTGGTAAAGAGGTTGCAGACTTTATTAAACTGACTTTAGATGTTTATAAAGACTTCGGCTTTGAAGAAGTGCAAATGAAACTTTCAACACGTCCTGAAAAGCGTGTCGGTGATGATGCACTTTGGGATTTAGCAGAAAAATCTCTTGCTGATGCTTTGGATGATGCAGGCTTGGCTTGGGACTTACAACCAGGTGAAGGTGCATTCTATGGTCCGAAGATTGAATTTTCATTGAAAGATTGCTTAGGCCGTATCTGGCAGTGCGGTACGATTCAATGTGACTTCAACTTACCAATCCGTTTAGATGCGTCTTATGTCACTGAAGACAATGATCGTGATCAACCAGTCATGCTTCATCGTGCAATTCTTGGTAGTTTTGAGCGTTTTATTGGTATACTAATTGAACACTATGCGGGCTTTATGCCACCATGGTTAACACCAATTCAAGCGTGTGTTATGAATATTACTGATTCACAAGCAGAAGCGTGTGAACAAGTGGTTGAAAAACTCAAAGAAAATGGTCTTCGTGCTATTTCTGACTTGAGAAATGAAAAGATCGGATTTAAGATTCGTGAGCGTACCCTAGAGCGTATTCCTTACCTTCTGGTTCTTGGTGATCGAGAAGTTGAAGAAGGTACTGTTAATGTGCGTACTCGCTCAGGAAAAAATTTAGGTACTATGTCAGTAGATGCATTTATTGACCTAGTGAAATCTGCCGTTGCCGAACGCGGCCGGTACATTGTGGAGTAATAAAGATTAAACAGCCTGACCGTAACCAGCAACAAGGTGCTAAAAGTAACCGTCCTGCAATTAATGAAGAGATCCGTGCGAAAGAAGTACGCCTCGTTGCTGCAGATGGAGAACAAAAAGGTGTTGTTTCATTAACTGAAGCATTACGTGCTGCTGAAGAAGCTAATCTTGACCTTGTTGAGATTGTTGCTAATGCAGAACCGCCTGTTTGTAAAATCATGGACTACAACAAGCACTTATTTGACTTAAAGCAAAAGCAAAAAGATGCGAAGAAAAAACAGCATCAAGTGCAAGTGAAAGAAATTAAGTTACGTCCTGCAACGGATGTAGGTGATTACCAAATTAAATTGCGTGCAATTTTACGTTTCCTTGAAGAAGGAAATAAGGTAAAAATCACTTTACGATTCCGTGGTCGTGAGATGGCACATCAACAGCTTGGTTTGGCTCAATTACAAAAAATTGAAGCAGACGTTGCTGACTTTGGCGTAGTTGAACAAGCGCCGAAGATGGAAGGTCGTCAAATGGGCATGTTAATTGGCCCGAAAAAGAAAAAGTAATCATCCAATCATCAAAAAAGCCCTGCTCGAATAGCAGGGCTTTTTTGATTTAAAGCATAATTACTCAGTACTTACAGTTTTTTCTGTAGAATTAGGCTGATCAAGTAAAAGTTTTTTCTTACCAATTGGGATTTCGCGTGGAAGTTTCTCTTCTGGTATGATTCGTTCTAAGTCAATGATCAATAAACCATTCTCATAATCAGCTTGTTGAACTTCAATATGTTCATCTAAGCGTAGAGACAATTTAAAGGCACGACGCGCGATTCCTTTATGCAGATATTCAGTTGTTTCTTTCTGAACAACCTCAGGTTTACCTGAAATGGTAAGAAGCTGATTTTCTAGACTTAGTCCTAATTCCTCTAGGCTAAAACCTGCGGTAGCCACCACAATGCGATAACGGTTTTCACCAGCTTTCTCTATGTTATATGGAGGATAATTGGGTGCATCACTTTGCATGGCGTAGTCAATAAAATCATTTAAACGATCAAATCCAATGCTACGACGAAATAAAGGATGAAGATTTAGATTACTCATGATTAGAACCTCCTGAGGTCAGCAAAGTTTTAAAAATAAGAAGATAAAAACTTAAACCTGCCATGTATAAACATCGACAGAATGTTAAAAATCGTCATTTCTAACACAATAATTAATATATGTTTGAGTTTAAAAAATTCAAGTTAAAGATCTATTTTTTTAAATAAATTTTATATATAATTGATAATTATAAAAAATTATTTTTAATTTGCAAAACTTGTTGTTTCTTTTTAAATCTATTAAGGTGTGTGAAGAGCCACCATCTACGCTGTATGGAGAATAATTTTAAAATGATTGATCTTTATTATTGGGGAACACCCAATGGACATAAAATAGCCATTGCACTTGAGGAAATGGGCTTGGATTATCAAATTTTTCCAATTAATATTTTGGAAAATGACCAATTTCAACCTGATTTTTTACGTATTTCGCCAAATAATAAAATTCCTGCGATTGTTGATCAAAATGGACCAAATGGTGAACCGATTTCTGTATTTGAATCAGGTGCAATCCTACAATATTTAGGTCGGAAGACTGGATTATTCTATCCTACGGATGAACAAGAGCGAGTTGAAGTAGAGCAATGGTTAATGTGGCAAATGGGTGGGTTTGGTCCAATGCTGGGGCAAAATCATCATTTTAATAAATTTGCACCTGAACGTATTCCTTATGCCATTGATCGTTATATCAATGAGACTAAGCGTCTTTACACTGTTTTAAATAAGCAATTGATTGGTCAGAAGTTCGTGGCGGGTGAGTATTCAATTGCGGATATGGCAATCTTGCCTTGGGTATTGCGCCATGAATGGCAAGGGATTCAACTGGAAGATTATCCTTATGTGCAAGACTATATTGAACGTTTAACCGCCCGTCCTGCGATACAGAAAGCATTGTCAATTCAGGTCTAAGATATGCATATGACTCAAAATCGTTATTGGATACATTGGTGGGTTGCGATGGGATTGTTGTTTGTGACAGCAATTTTATGTGGAATGATGCAAAATTTGTGGGGCTACGATGTTAGTGGTCAGTTGTTTTTTATCTTTATCAGTGTCGTTGGATTGTTCTTTTCATCAGTCTTTGCCTGGCTACAGCTTGAGACAAAAAACTCATATCTGACTACATTTATTTTTGTCGGATGTTTAAGTATTTATCTGATGCTATTGTCCTATCTTTATCATGATTTACCACGAGGAGAGGGTGTTGAGTTTAGCTTGTTTCAGAAACTCATAGATTCTGACCTTACCTTTTGGTGCGGATTTTTACTCCCATTCATTTTTTCATTATTTAACTATGCTGTGTTACGTCCTACAAAGTTTTAAGTTAAATGTCGTATTTTCTATTATTTATCTCTGCTTTTGGGGCTGCCACTTTACTTCCCTTGCAGTCCGAAGCCGTGTTTATGACACTGTTGGTACAGGGATTGTCCAACCCTTTCTATCTTTTATTGGTGGCAACATTGGGCAATGTGCTGGGTTCATGTGTGAACTGGTGGTTAGGAGTGAAAATTGAACATTTTAAAGATAAAAAATGGTTTCCTGTTTCTGGACGGCGTTTAGAGCAGGCACAACAGATTTATCATCAATATGGTTTTTATTCACTTCTACTGAGTTGGACACCTGTGATTGGTGATCCAATTACCTTGATTGCAGGATTGATGAAAGAAAACTTTTGGCGATTCCTGTTCATTGTGACGATTGCCAAAGGTGGGCGTTATTTAACATTGTATGTGTTATATCTTGGAGTTTTTTGAAAAAAGGGAAAGTTTCACTTTCCCTAAAACACCTTTAATGATCAGTACCTTTAGTAATATCGACTTTAAATAAATCGCTGGTTTTAAACCAGCAATAGGTCACAACCGCAAGCGTCATACAGCCACCAAAAATGGTTGCAGTGATTGTTCCGAGGTATTTGGCTGCCAGACCTGATTCAAAAGCCCCGAGTTCATTACTCGATGAAACGAACATTCCATTTACCGCAGCCACTCGACCGCGCATATTTTCAGGCGGGAAAATTTGTAGCACAGTTTGACGAACAACAACCGAAATACTATCACAGGCACCCGTCATTGCGAGAGCAAACAGGGATAGCCACATATTGTTTGAAAAGGCGAACAGAATGGTAAAAATACCAAAGCCAGCGACAGCCAATAACATATTCCGCCAAGCATGGTGCATTGGCGGGAACTTGGTCAGTACAATCATGGTTATCAGGGCACCGATAGAGGGGGCTGCTCTTAAATAGCCTAAGCCCTCAGGGCCTACTTTTAGAATTTCTTCAGCAAAGATCGGCAGTAGGGCAATCACACCACCAAATAATACTGATACCAGATCAAGTGAAATTGCCCACAAAACAATTTTGGTTTTCCAAATAAAGCGAAAACCATCGGTCAGGCTTTGTAAGACATTCTCAGTTTCCATTTTTGGGAATGTTCGTTTCTGTAAGCAATTAATCAAAATAAAGCAGATTGCCAATAATGTTGATACTGCAAAAAGGCTCGTTTCGCGTCCCAGAAATGCCAACATAAAGCCACCCAACATTGGCCCGATAATGACACCACTTTGCCAGCCAATCGTGGTCCATGTCGCACCATTGGCATAAAGCTCACGGGGAATTAAAAAGGGTTTGAGTGAGGTTGCTGATGGATTGTAAAAACCCCGAATAGTACCTAAGGCAAATATGACAGCATAAATGCCCCAAGAAAGTGTGCTAATACCAATTTTTTCTAAGCCATGGAAATGGAATAAGCCCCAAAGAACCAAAGGTAAAGGAATGGAAAAGAATAAACAGACCTTCATAATGCTTTGTTTATTCAGTTTATCTGCAAAATAACCACCCCATAAAGAAAGCGTGATAAATGGGATTGCTTCAGCCAGACCAATAAAACCTAAGGTTAGGGGATCACGAGTGATTTGATAGAGTGAATAAGCAACAATAATTTCCTGAATTAAAATTGCCAGTGTTAAGCAAAATTGATTCAAGGTCACAATAGAGAAATCTCGATACCGTAACGCGACGAATGCATCATTCTGAATATTCATAAGAATAAAGATTTAATAATTTGATTCTATTATAGGCGCTGATTTTGTGGATTTTTCTCATAATTTGAGAATTAGTTATGGAAAATAACGTTTGGAAAAAATGGATAAGGTATTATCAAAAAATAAGCATTTTGCTTTTGTTTTATGCGCAGATGCTATATGATATTGCACTCCTTACCTGCAGGTCGATTTGCAATAGTGCAAACGAGCCGAACAGGTGCCCAAAAGAGGTTACTATGGCTAAGTTAAAAACTCGCCGTGGTGCAGCTAAACGCTTTAAAGCGACTGCAAACGGTTTCAAGCGCAAACAAGCATTCAAGCGCCACATTTTGACCAAAAAATCTGCTAAGCGTATCCGTCAATTGCGCGGTTGTGTAATGGTTCACGTAAGTGACGTTGCATCAGTTCGTGCTATGTGCCCATACATCTAAGGAGATTATAAATGGCTCGTGTAAAACGTGGTGTACAGGCTCATCGCCGTCACAAAAAAATTCTTGCTCGCGCTAAAGGTTACTATGGTGCTCGTTCACGCGTTTATCGCGTAGCGTTCCAGGCGGTAATCAAAGCTGGCCAATACGCTTACCGTGACCGCCGTCAAAAGAAACGTCAATTCCGTGCTTTATGGATTGCGCGTATCAATGCTGGTGCTCGTCTTAACGGTTTGTCTTACAGCCGTATGATCGATGGTTTGAAAAAAGCTCAAGTGATCATCGACCGTCGCGTATTAGCTGACATCGCTATGCATGATGCGGTTGCATTTGCTGCTTTGGCTGAAAAAGCCAAAGGTGCATTAGCTGCATAAGCTTAGAGATTCAAAGAAGACCGCTTTTTAGCGGTCTTTTTTATGGGGAATTTACAGCCCAAAATAATACGCACAGATACAGATAATCACCGTGAGAATAATCAATTTAATCACACCAGATGTTCCAACCTTATGCTGGTGAGCCTGATTAAAATGCTGTGATGTTTCCATAGTTCTGTCGATGATTTCAGGTTCAGCAGTGATCTGTGCAGTTTGGTAATGGTTAGCTGTTTTGACAATCAGCTTGGCAAATAAGTCATCGGTTTTCTGGGCAAAGTTGCGTAAATTGATCTGCTCCTCAGGGTCAATCAGCTCACCTGAATCATGATAGGGATGGCGTCTTTTTTCTTCCAGATAGTCGGCTAAGGCCTGAGTGCGATGTAATAAACAATGGGCACAATCCGCTGGATAATCTGTTGGAATCAATGCAAGCTGCTGGCTTGAAAGATGGGTGGGATCAACCTTATAGCCATAAAATGGAAAGTCTTGCTGTTCTGGTTCAGGGAAATGCGGGGCATATTTACTGTCAAAAAGCTCACGTTCCAGAAAAACTACGACATTATTCCAGTTTACATTTTGTAAATCAGCATTTATTTTTTTGACAAGTTTGTCATTCAGTTCATAACCCCAAAAGGTTTGCTGTCCCAGTGTGATTTTCTGTGAAACAGGCACTTCAAACGCATTGTCACTGTTATACCATTCAGCCAGTTCCTGTCCACAAATCCATGCAGTTTTTTTATTGGCTTGATGGCTAACCATAAAGTGTGCAAAGGGAAGTAGCTCAACATTCGGGTTTGGGTTTTGCTCTTCATTCAATAAAGTGGATAAGTGTAGACTGAGTTTGGTAACGCCCTGTTTTTTCAGTCCCTCCAGCCAAATCTGGAAGTGCTGTGCCAGTAAACGTTGTGATAACAGGTCACGGAAAGTCAGGCACTGGTGATCAAAAATAGGATGTTCGACCCAACGGCTAAAATTGAGATTTCCTGCAAGAAATTCATTGCCATAAGTCACTAGGGTAAGCTGTTGTTTCCAAATTTGATCAAGCGCCATCGTTATTCTTTCTCATTGACGATATTGGTATCTTATACATTTTATTCAATTGTTGAGTAATTTTTCGGAAATTTTAGTTGATCTGCTTAGGTATCTTGTTGTTTTATTTTTGCATCTATATTTTCAAAAGTACGCTGTTTAAACCGCTGTTTATTTTCATCAAACTGGTAAAAAGCTGATAAACTATAGCGTTTTATTATATTTCTATATTTTGTTGCTTTGAGAGTTACTATGTCACTGGAAGCCCTGACCACTGAAGCGCTTGCTGCCATTGCAGCGGCTCAAGACCTTGCTGCACTCGATCAAGTTCGTGTGCAATTTACAGGGAAGAAAAGCCAGCTCGCAGAACAGTCGAAAGCACTTGGAAAAATGGATCCTGAAGAGCGAAAAGTACAAGGTGCTGCGATTCATGCTGTGCGTGAAGCGATCAATGTAGCTTTGACTGAGCGTCAACAGACATTACAACAAGCTGAACTTGCAAAAAAATTAGCAAGTGAAACCATTGATATTACTTTACCGGGCCGCGGGCAGCGCATGGGAAGTATTCATCCTGTTACTCAAGTACAAGAGCGTATTTGCCAGTTCTTTACCAAGGCGGGTTTCCAGATCGCTTATGGTCCTGAAGTTGAAGATGATTATCACAACTTTGAAGCCTTAAATATTCCAGGACATCACCCAGCCCGTGCCATGCACGACACGTTCTACTTTGATGCAACGCATTTACTGCGTACCCATACTTCGGGCGTGCAAATTCGAACTATGGAAACCAGTCAGCCGCCAATTCGTATCGTGTGTCCTGGTCGTGTATATCGTTGTGACTCGGATCAAACCCATTCGCCAATGTTCCATCAGATCGAAGGTCTGTACGTTGCTGAAAATACCAGCTTTGCTGAGTTAAAAGGTTTATTGATTAACCTACTCAATGAGTTCTTTGAAAAAGATTTAAAAGTACGTTTCCGTCCATCTTACTTTCCATTTACAGAGCCAAGTGCAGAAGTGGATATCATGGATGAGCGTGGTCGTTGGTTAGAAGTTTTAGGCTGTGGCATGGTGCATCCAAATGTATTGCGTGCTGCAGGAATTGATCCTGATCAATACAAAGGCTTTGCCTTTGGTCTAGGGGTAGAGCGTTTTGCAATGTTGCGTTATGGCATCAATGATTTGCGTATGTTCTACCAAAATGACGTGCGTTTCTTACGCCAATTTGCCTAAACAGTTTTTCAGGATTAAAGAAGGTTTATACAAATGAAAATTAGTGAAAATTGGTTGCGCAGCTGGGTGAATCCAGCCATTGATAGCAATAGATTGTCTGATCAATTGACCATGTTAGGTTTGGAAGTTGATGAGTTAGTGCCTGTTGCAAAACCGTTTACTGGTGTGGTTGTTGGTGAAGTCCTTACGGTTGAACAACATCCAGATGCAGACCGTTTACGTGTGACAACCGTGAACATTGGTTCAGGTGAACCATTGCAGATTGTCTGTGGTGCGCCAAATGTCCGTGTGGGCATGAAAGCACCTGTTGCAACGATCGGTGCAGTATTACCAGGCGATTTTAAAATTAAAAAAGGCAAGCTGCGTGGTGTTGAATCACAAGGGATGCTCTGTGGTGCTTCTGAAATTGATTTAGAAGACAAAATTGATGGTTTGTTGGAGTTACCTGCTGATGCACCAGTGGGAATCAATATTCGTGAATATTTAAAACTTGATGACAATGTGATTGACATCAGTATCACGCCAAACCGTGGTGACTGCTTTAGTATTCGTGGGATTGCCCGTGAAATCGCAGTCATTAACCAGCTTGAAGTGAATGAGCCGAAGATTCAGGCAATTGCAGCAAATATTTCTGATGAGAAAGTGGTCAACATCAGCACAGAAGGTACGCCACGTTATTTAGGTCGTATCATTAAAAATGTCAATGTTAAGGCGGCTACACCTGATTGGATGGAGCAGGCACTGGCACGTTCAGGCATCCGTACCCATAGTATTTTAGTGGATATTACCAACTATGTATTACTTGAGTTGGGCCAGCCAATGCATGCCTTTGACCTGGCAAAAATCGAGGGTTCAATTCAAGTTCGCCAAGCACAACCGCAAGAAAAATTAACATTGTTGAATGATCAAGAAGTTGAATTGCAAGAAGACATCATGATCATTGCAGATGATCAGAAAGCATTGGCAATTGCAGGAATCATGGGTGGTTTGGATTCATCAGTGACCGATGAGACACAAGACATCTTCCTTGAAAGTGCATTCTTTGCGCCTTTAGCCATTGCTGGTCGCGCTCGTCGTTTCGGTTTACATACCGATTCATCACAGCGTTATGAGCGTGGTGTCGATTTTGAACTGCCAATGATTGCCATGCACCGTGCTTCTGAATTGATTCAAGCCTTTGCTGGTGGTGAGTTTGGCCCAATTACAGTGGTTGAACAAACGAGCTTATTGCCAAAACGTGAAGCAATTGTATTGAAACAGGCACAGGTTGATCAGTTACTTGGATATCAAGTGGTGGGTGATTTTATTGCCGATGCGTTAGCACGTTTGGGCTGTGTGGTGGAAACTAAAGCCGAAGGTGAGTGGAGCGTAGTTCCACCATCACATCGCTATGATATGGCTATTTATCAGGACCTGATTGAAGAGGTTGCACGTATCCACGGCTATGACAACATTCAGGTCAGCTTGCCAAAAATTGATGTGAAACTAGAGAAATATCAAGACCGTTTTGAAATTGCTCAACTGCGCCAGACCATTGCAACTTTGGGGTATCAAGAGGCGATTAGCTTTAGCTTTGCCGATGCAAAGCTTGAAAAGCAACTGAATCCAAATGTACAGCCATTAATGCTTACCAACCCAATTTCCAGTGATTTGGCGGCAATGCGTAGTACTCTATTATCCAGCTTGATTCCTTGTGTCCAGTACAATCTAAACCGTCAACAGCAGCGTATTCGTTTCTTTGAACTGGGCTTGCGTTTTGATTATCAGGATGCGCAAAGTATTCATGACCTGAAACAGGTTCCGACTCTGGCCGTGATTGCTGTGGGGTCGCGTACACCTGAATCCTGGCATGCAAAGCCACAGGCAATGGATTTCTTCGATTTCAAGGGAGAGGTGGAAGAAATTCTGGCTGCTGGACGTGTAAAGGCGGAGTTTGTCCGTACTGAACGTGCATGGTTACATCCTGGGCAGTCTGCTGAAATTATGGTAAATGGACAGTCGATTGGTTATTTAGGCCGTTTGCACCCCTCACTAGAAAATGAGCTGGATTTAAGCACAACATGGGTGGCAGAACTAGATCAGCAGGCGGTTTTGCAATCTTATGTATCTAATTTTACAGAATTATCACGTTTTCCATCGGTTAGACGTGATATTGCGCTTTTAATCTCTGATAATATTGAGGTTAGAGATATTCAGCGGTTAATTGAGCAAACAGGTGGGGATCTACTCGACTCAACATGGTTGTTCGATGTGTATACGGGGCAAGGGGTTGAACAAGGCAAACGTTCTCTGGCATTTGCATTGTTGTGGCAACATCCAGCGCGTACGCTTGAAGATGCTGAAATTAAATCTGGTATGGATAATATTATTCAAGTGTTGGAAGACACTTACCAAGCGACATTGAGGGCCTCATGACAGCATTAACAAAAGCAGAGATGGCGGACCATTTAAGTGAGCTTACGAGTTTAAATCGCCGTGAAGCAAAACAGATGGTCGAGTTATTTTTTGACGAAATCAGCCAGGCATTGATTGCGGGTGAGCAAGTCAAACTTTCAGGTTTCGGTAATTTTGAGTTGCGTGACAAGCGCGAACGTCCTGGACGTAATCCAAAAACAGGTGAGGAAATTCCGATTTCTGCCCGTCGAGTGGTTACGTTTAGGGCGGGCCAGAAATTTAGACAGCGTGTTGGAAATGAGCAGATCGATTGATCTGCTTTTTTATGTTCTTATTTTTAATTTTTGAACTTAATAAAAATGAGGCATAAAAAAAGAGAACCAAACGGTTCTCTTTTTTGAATAATCTAAAAGTAGATTATTGTGCAGCAGAAGCTTCAGTAACAACAACGTCAGAAGCAACAACAGTTGCATCAGCAGCAGCGTTAGTCGCTTCAGCAGCAGCGTCAGTCGCTTCAGCAGCAGCGTCAGTTGCTTCAGTAGCAGCGTCAGTTGCTTCAGTAGCAGCTTCTACAGCTTCAGAAGCAGCAGCAGTAGCGTCAGCAGCAGGAGCTTCTTCTTTCTTAGAGCAACCAACGAAAGCTAAAGTAGTGGCAATAGCAGCAGCAACAGCAAATTTCTTGAATAACATGGCATCACTCTCATAAAATTGTGAGATTAAAAAAAACCTGGGTTAGTCTGTATGTGCTTTTATTATTCCTAAACGCTTTAGGTAACAACGCAGGGAGCAGCCTAACTGGTCTGCTGCTATCCTATCAAAGCAAATCATGAATTACTACAGCCCTGTCCAACAAAACGACAAAAAATGACAAAAATTGGCTAATTTTTGATAGAAAATAACTATGGAAAAGTAATTTTAAATCGGATATTTGTTGTTTTAGGTCTTTAAATTTTATTCATTGTTTTAAAAAACAATAAGTTAAATTTTATGTGGGATTTTTAAATAATGTGTAAATAATATGTAACGGTGTCAACCGAATTAAAAAAGCCACCATAAAAGGTGGCTTTTTTAATGAGGTACCGTGGTTAGTTTGCCGCTTTACGCTTCATCTGGTCGAAGAAATCATCATTGGTCTTGGTTTCTTTCATACGATCCAGTAAGAATTCCATTGCCGCCAGCTCATCCATAGGATGGAGGAGTTTGCGCAGAATCCAGACCTTGCGTAGATTATCTTCATCCATGAGGCGTTCTTCACGGCGGGTGCCTGATTTCTTGATGTTCATGGCAGGGAACACGCGTTTCTCGGCAATACGGCGATCCAGTGTAATTTCCTGGTTGCCTGTACCCTTAAACTCTTCATAGATGACATCATCCATTTTACTGCCTGTTTCAATCAGGGCAGTTGAGATGATGGTCAATGAGCCACCTTCTTCAATATTACGTGCCGCACCAAAGAAACGTTTCGGACGTTCAAGGGCATGGGCATCCACACCACCTGTAAGTACCTTGCCTGATGATGGAATCACGGTGTTGTAGGCACGTGCAAGACGGGTAATGGAGTCAAGCAGAATCACAACATCTTTCTTGTGCTCAACCAGACGTTTGGCTTTCTCAATCACCATTTCAGCAACCTGAACGTGGCGGGCAGGCGCTTCATCAAAGGTTGATGCAACCACTTCACCACGAACAGTACGTTCCATCTCAGTAACTTCTTCAGGACGTTCGTCAATTAAAAGTACAATCAAAAATACTTCAGGGTTGTTGCGTACAATCGACTGGGCGATATTTTGCAACAACATGGTTTTACCCGCTTTCGGTGGTGCCACAATAATTGAACGCTGACCTTTACCAATCGGTGCAACCAGATCAACCACACGTGCGGTTAGGTCTTCAGTTGTGCCATTGCCAAGTTCCATCACTAGCTGTTCAGTTGGGAACAATGGCGTCAGGTTTTCAAATAAAATTTTATTACGTGAGTTTTCAGGCGTGTCATAGTTGATTTGATTCACTTTTAACAGTGCAAAATAACGCTCACCCTCTTTTGGTGGACGAATTGTACCTGTAATGGTGTCACCTGTACGCAGGTTGAAACGGCGAATCTGGGATGGGCTGACATAAATGTCATCTGGTCCTGCCAAATATGAACCAGCAGCCGATCGTAGGAAACCAAAACCATCAGAGAGAATTTCGAGAACACCATCACCAAAGATTTCTTCGCCATTCATGGCATGGCGCTTTAAAATGGCAAAAATAATATCTTGTTTACGGTTACGTGCCATGCCTTCAAGGCCCATAAAATCCGCAATCTTAATGAGTTCGCCAATGGGTTTTTTCTTGAGTTCAGTTAAGTTCATAAGTGGTCAGACAGAATGGAATAAGTGGAGGATAATGTTGGGAAAAGAATAAAAAATCGACCGCATACATAGACGCTGATGTAATTGTAGGTACACAACCACGATTCAGTAGCTTAGTTCATTGTTTCAGAGAGAAATGTGAAAACAATTGTTTATTGCCGAGCGGCGATCTTATGTTTTGTGTTTTGTAAGAAGCGTAATGAAGTAGATACCATTCAGGGCTTCTTGATCCAGTAATATAAGGGAAATCAGGGAATTTGTCAATTTTTACGAAGAAATACACTATCTGTAATAGTGTATTTCTTTTAATTGGCAGCTACATCCAGCAATTAGATGTTCTGATCAATAAATGCTGCAAGTTTTGAACGCGGCGCTGCGCCAACCTGTTGTGCCACAACTTCACCATTTTTAAACATCAATAATGCTGGAATGTTACGGATGTTGTATTTCACAGCAGTGTCTTCACATGCAGTCACGTCAACCTTAACGATTTTCACCTTGCCTGCATATTCATTTGACAAGTCTTCAAGTACAGGTGCAATGGCTTTACAAGGCGCACACCAGCCAGCCCAGAAGTCAACGAGTACAGGAGTTTCAGCATCTAAAACATCTGCTTGGAAGTTTTCATCAGTTGTATTAACAATAGTCGCAGACATGAGGTTGCTCCAAATTTAAGGAATAAAGTGCGAATTTGATCATCATCACGATGAATATTACATTGCTACTTTACTCAATGTAAGGGTTTGTTCTGATTATTCAAGTTTGAAAATAAAAAGTCTAATGGATGCTCACGATGTTGACCATCGACTTATACAATCATTTACTTGATAAAAGTGAAAATACGCGAATTTTATTGCTGAAAATGACTTTAAAATTATTGGCGTGTGAATTACTCTAATGCCTGAATGGTGTATGGGTTTATATAAATAATGTCTGATTTTCTGATTGATGAAGAATTACTTGCCGCGATTGACATGGGTTCAAATAGTTTCCATTTGGCAATCGCTCGTGTTGATCATGGTGAAGTGAAAAAAGTTGCTTCAATGTCAGAAAAAGTACAATTAGCAGCTGGGCTGGATGAAAATAAAAATTTAACTGAAGCTGCGCAACAGCGTGGACTAGCCTGTTTGGCTCGTTTTGTAGGGCGTTTAAGTTCTGTGCCACCCAACCGTTTAAGAATTGTGGCGACCAATGCGCTGAGACAGGCAAAAAATGGCCATGAGTTTATCCAGAAAGCTGCGGAAATCTTGCCAAAACCCATTGAAATCATTGCAGGCCGTGAAGAGGCCCGCCTGATTTATCTTGGTGTCTCACATACCATGGCCAATGGCGGACGACGTTTGGTGGTCGATATTGGTGGTGGTTCAACCGAATTTATTATTGGTGAGGAGTTCGAGCCACTACACACTGAATCTTTGCAAATGGGCTGTGTGGCTTATAGTAAGGCATATTTCCCTGATGGTGAGATTTCCACCAAGGCCTTTGATAAGGCGGTAGTTGCGGCACGCAAGGAAATGTCTGCGATAGCCAATACCTATAAGACTGAAGGCTGGGATACGGTGGTTGGTTCGAGTGGAACCATCAAGGCATGCCGTCAGATTGCAGTCAATTTGGGGCTGAGTGATGAACAGGAAAACCTAACACATGAAGGACTTTCTAAGCTAAAGGATCGCCTGCTTAAATTTAAGCATGTTTCTGAAATTGATTTTGAAGGACTGCGTGAAGACCGCCGAGCAGTTTTGCCAGCAGGTATGGCAATTTTGTATGCAATTTTTGACGTTTTGAATATTGATAAGTTGGCATATTCCGATGGTGCATTGCGTGAAGGCGTGATGTATGACCTGTTGGGTCGTTTCAAGCATGAAGACATTCGTGACCGCAGTGTACAGGCCTTGATGGGGCGCTATAACGCCGATCCAAAGCAGGCTGAACGTGTGGTGAATACTGCCCAGCAATTGTTTGATGGTGTGGCTGGAGCGTTGCATTTAACCACAGAAGACAGTGACTTACTGCGTCGTGCCGCCTATTTACATGAAATTGGTTTGGCGATTAGCCATGGTGGCTATCATCGTCATGGTGCCTATTTGTTGCAGCATTCAGATATTCCAGGCTTCTCACAGATTGATCAAAACCATCTTTCACATTTGGTTTCGCACCATCGGCGTAAACTGCGTGCCGATGCCAAGAATGATGTGTTAAAGGTGGGCGGCAGTCATTTACTTTATCTTTGCCTGTTGCTTCGCCTCGCAGTTTTGCTGAACCATAGTCGCAGTGATCAGATGCTTCCTGCCATTGAACTGAGTGTGGTAAATGATCAACAATGGCAACTCAGCGTTTCTGGCGATGCTAAACAATGGCCTTTACTGGTTGCAGACCTGCATGATGAGCAGGTGCAATTCAAGCATTGGGACATTGAGTTAAATATTCAGTCAGACAAATTTATTGATTAACCATATTGTTATGGATCATTTTTGATTTATGAAAAATAAAGCGACTCAGTCCAAGGCGTGGGCTACGGTTCAAATTGCACGACATCCTGAGCGTCCGCAATTTCTCGATTATGTCAGTGAAATCTTTACTGAGTTTGATGCACTGCATGGCGACCGTTTATATGGTGACGATGGTGCTATGATTGGTGGCTTGGCACGTTTTGACGGACAGCCTGTCATGGTGGTGGGGCAGCATCGTGGTCGTGGCACCCGTGAAAAGCTACAGCACAACTTTGGGATGTGTAACCCTGAAGGCTATCGTAAATCACAACGTTTACTGGATATGGCTGAGCGTTTTAACTTACCTGTGTTTACCTTTGTCGATACCATGGGTGCCTATCCAGGGGTGGGTGCGGAAGAACGAGGTCAGGCGGAGGCAATTGCCACCAGTCTGGCACAACTTTCCAGCTTGAAAGTACCTGTGATTGCTACTGTGCTTGGTGAAGGCGGTTCTGGTGGTGCGCTGGGTATCGGGGTGGCGGACCGCGTGATTATGCTCTCACACAGTATTTACTCGGTGATCTCACCTGAAGGCTGTGCCTCCATTCTATGGAAAACAGCAGATAAAGCGGCTCAAGCCAGTGAAGCACTCGCATTAACTGCCGACAAGCTGAAAGCTTTAGGTATTGTTGAATATGTCGTGGATGAGGGCGACGGGGCACATTTGCAGCCTGAAAAAGTCATGCATGACTTAAAAGATGTGTTAAAACAAGTTCTGGATGAACTGCAACCGATGGATGCTCAAGCAAGATGCGACGCACGTTATCAACGTTTAATGAAGTTTGGCAGCAGCAATTTAGGCATCGCATCCTAACGCAAGTCCAGTATTTTTCTGAATCCACCCAATTCCTGCTTGGGTGTAGCGGCGGCATGGATTCCATGCTGTTGTTGCATCTGATGTCTGAAATTTTTCCAAGCAGAACCCGTGCAATTTATATTGATCATCAACTACAGCAGATGAGTACGGAATGGGGAACGCTGGTACAAAAACAAGCTGAAGTACTGAAAGTTCCCTGCATCATTCAAAAGGTGAAGGTTGAAGCAGGCAATCTGGAACAGCAAGCGCGGCAGGCGCGTTATCAGGCCTATCAACAGCATTTGCAAAGTCATGAAGTTTTAGTTCTGGCTCATCATCAGCAAGATCAGGCTGAAACTGTGTTATTGCGTTTATTTTCTGGCGCTGGAGTAAATGGACTGGCTGCAATGCAGAAAATTGATGTGCGTAAAGGGCTCACGATTTGGCGACCATTTTTGGACTTAAGTCGTGCGCACATTGAGCAATGGTCACAGCAACTGGGTTTTGATTATGTGACTGATCCAACCAATCATGATACCCATTATGATCGGGCATGGTGTCGGGAAGTGCTATGGGATGTTATACAAACTCGCTTCCCAAAAATGCAGGCTGCTATAGCGCGCACCAGTTATCTGATGCAGGATACAGCAGAGATATTGGAGAATGTATTACAAAAGGATTGGCAATACTGCGCCACAGATAATGAAATCGACTTACTTGCGCTTTCTCAATTTTCAGCAGCTCGGCAACGTCAATTACTCTCAGCCTGGGTAAAGGGAGATGATCAGTATCGTCCAAGCTACGATATGGTACAGCGCCTACAGCAAGAGGTGATTCTGGCGAAACCTGATGCACAGGCGACTTTACATATCAACCAGCATTATTATGTTCGCTATCAGAAAAAACTATATCGTTTAACACATGATATATTATATGCGGAAAAGCAATCATCCATTGCAAATGTGTCGTCACAGTATTATGAAATAGGTCAATTTATACAGGTTGCAGCGGGAAAATTCAGGATTGAATCGCAGACGATCGGGCTTTCTCCAAAACTGCTGGGTCGAGAGTTGCGCTTAATCAAGCGGCAGGGTGGCGAAAAAATCCATCTTTATGGGCGGGTTGGGCATTGGCCACTGAAAAAAGCCATTCAGGAAGCACAGATTTTGCCTTGGTTACGTCATACAATTCAAATATTAGTCGTGGATAATGTTATGCTTGGGGGTTTTAGCCCAAAAGGTTTTTGGTTGGCGCACTCTGACTATGTAGAGCATGGCGGTTGGCAACCAGTTTTAATTTCTGACTGTGGTGATTTTTCTCAGCAGTCTTTTTCACATGACGAGTAGGATATGGCGACAGCATTGAATCAAAATATTTGTTTTATTGGTGGTGGCAACATGGCGCAAGCCTTGATTGGTGGGCTGCTTTCCCGCGGTTTACCAACAACACGCATTACGGTTTCTGACCCCGTAGAACAGATTCGTCATGTACTGGAAGAAAAAGGCATTCAAACTACAGCAGATAATCTTGAAGCCATTAAAAATGCGGATGTGGTGGTGTTGGCGGTGAAACCGCAGGTATTGGCAACGGTATTACAACCATTAAAAGGTTTATTGTCGGATAAACTCGTGATTTCAATTATTGCGGGTGCTGAAATTCAAACGATTTCAGATTTAATTGGCGGCAGCCAGCGTATTGTGCGTGTGATGCCAAATACACCTGCGTTGGTGCAGACAGGGGCGCATGGCATTTATGCATCTGAAGCGGTTGGTAAACAGGACCGTGAACTGACCAGCCAGATTCTTGCAGCGACAGGTCTCACCATCTGGTTGGATAATGAGGCGCAAATTGATGCGGTAACCGCCGTATCTGGTTCTGGTCCTGCGTATTTTTTCTATTTAATGGAAAGCATGATCCGTGCAGGCAAGAATCTCGGTCTGGAGGAGAAAGTGGCGACAGCATTGACGTTACAAACGGCATTGGGTGCCGCACAAATGGCGATTACCAGCTCCAACTCACCATCAGAATTGCGTAAAAATGTGACATCTCCAAATGGTACGACTCAAGCTGCATTAGAGGTATTTGACCGTGCGCAGATTTCACAAAATATTCAAGCAGCGCTTGCAGCAGCTCAGAAGCGTAGCCAAGAGCTCGCACAAGAGTTGAGTGACAAGACTAAATCGGTTTAAGTAGGATAAGACAATTATGGGTGCAAGTTCTGCGCTAATTTTTGGTGTTTTGATCAATGTTGCAATTTTATTGGTCTTCTTCCGTTTTTTAATGCAATTGGCGGCAGTCAGTCCATACAATCCTGTAGTGCTTTCAACCGTGAAAGCCACCAAGATTGTGGATGTTTTTAGCCGTATTTTTCCAACGGTGAGCAAGGGTCGTGTCAATCTGGCTGCGGTTGCCTTGCTGGTGGTGCTGTATTTACTGAAAATCTTTGGCCTGATGTATTTGTCTGGACAGATGCCGCATAGTGCCGTGTATCTGGTGATCACGACTTTTGTGACCATGATTCAGGACTTGATCCGTTTCTGCCGCTACCTTATTTTTGCAACCATCATTTTAAGCTGGGTGGTGATGTTTACGCAGACACGTTCACCTTATATTGAAGTGATTCAGGAACTTGCTGAGCCATTGCTTGCACCTTTCCGCCGTTTGTTGCCGAATATGGGGATGATTGACCTGTCGCCAATTTTGGCATTCTTGGCTTTATATATTGCTGAGATCTTAATGAATGAAGCGGCTAAAGTGTTATTAACAGGTCTTTAAGCAAACTGGATTCAATAAAAAATGGGCGAGATGCCCATTTTTTATTTTCTGATGAAACGTTGTCGTATTTTTTGATTCAGTGGATTGGAAAAGTAACGGGCAATGACTGCACCTAGTCCAATCGCAAGTACAAGATAAATCACCAGTAGTACAAGCTTAATATTACCCTGAGTCAATGCGGGCGTATAAAAAAGCTTAAAAAAGCCCAGGATAATCAAGTGGAATAGGTAAATTTCATAGCTATTTTTACCGATATTTTGTAGGAATTTAAAGCGGTCAACCTGAACTTTGGCTTGTTCGTTTGCCACATTTGCCAGAATCACAATTGCAGTACCCAAAGCAAATAGGCTAATTCCCCAAACACAGCTTTCCTTAATCGGCGCAGAAAAATAGATCAGCAGCATCGTACCGATCGCAGCAAATTTAAGGAACGACCATGTGTTTTGATGGAGTTTAAGCTGTGGTGCAATCAATGCCGCAAGGCAGCCAAAGGCAATTCCATCAAAACTGGAAAAATAGTGATACAGATAGGCACCACTTTCCTCACCATAATGTAAATACCTAAAATAAGGACAAAACAGAATCAGGGCGACACAGGCAATCAAAAAAAGAGATTGTCTTTTGAGGAAGAGGGCGGCTAGTGGAAAAAGTAGGTAAAAGACTTCTTCAACGGATAACGACCACAGCACGCCCAGCACATAGTTGACCCAGCCATTTTCGATAATCAGGATATTCATCCAAAAAGTGAGAGCAGCCAAATTTACTGTTGACTGTGCCACCACGATGCCATTAGGTGCCTGGGTCATAAATGGTTTGAGTTCGAATGCGCCTAAAAGATTAACCAAACAGACCAGTAAAATCATAGTGGGCATGATTCGGGCAAATCGTGAGATGTAGAAATCCCGCATATTGATCTGGCTTAGGGTGCCCCAGCGTTTGATAGTATGTGAAGTAATCAGATAGCCTGAGATGACAAAGAACATCGTTACCCCATAGTTACCATTTCTGGCGAATAGGGTGGTGATGTCTTCACCAAAAATCTGGAAATTGATCGAGGTGTCAAACAGTTTGTAAGGGATGTTAAAATGATGCAGCAAGACCAGAAAAATTGAAATAAAGCGTAAAGAATCAATGGAATGATAACGGTTAAATTGAACCTGATTAAACGACATATTGCATTCCTTTCTCCTGTTATGGTTAGTTGTTATAATGGATCGTTTATTGTAATCTCCCTTGCAGCATTAAAAGTATGCTTGTCTGCAAGGGAAAATTTATTGAAGAATGATTACATATTAATGGGCAGCATCCCAGTTCAGTCCCTGTCCGACCTCAACCACCAATGGAACTGAAATCTGAACAACGGACTGCATGACATCCGTAATCTGTCTGGATAGCTCCTCAGCAATTGATTCATCTGCTTCAAATACCAGTTCATCGTGTACCTGCAATAAAAGCTTGGCCTGATCTTTTGGCAGGATTTTATCAACCTCAATCATGGCAATCTTAATGATATCGGCCGCGCTTCCCTGTAATGGTGCGTTAATCGCGGCACGTTCAGCCGCCTTGCGTACCATCATATTTCGTGCATCAATATCTGGTGTATATAAACGGCGCCCCAGTATTGTCTCAACAAAACCCTGTTCCAGTGCAAGCTGACGTGTACGCTGCATATATTCATAAATACCAGGATAGCGGTGGAAATATTGCTTGATATAGTTCTGTGATTCTTCACGGGTAAAGCCCAATTGACGAATCAAGCCAAACTCCGACATGCCATAGAGCAGGCCGAAATTGACGGCCTTGGCCTGGCGACGCTGGTCATTGGTCACATCTTCAATGGCAATGCTCAGTACTTCAGACGCGGTACGGCGGTGTACATCCTGTCCATGCTGGAACGCATGAACCAGTGCATCATCCTGGGAGAAATGTGCCATCAGGCGCAGTTCAATTTGTGAATAGTCGGCTGCCAGCAGTACACGCCCCTCAGGTGCAATAAATGCCTTGCGAATCTGACGGCCAATTTGAGTACGAATTGGAATGTTTTGCAGGTTTGGGTCAGTGGATGACAGGCGGCCTGTCGCGGTCAAGGCCTGATGATAGCTGGTATGCACACGATGTGTCGTATCATGTGACTGTTCAACCAGACGGTCAGTATAGGTGTTTTTAAGCTTTGCCAGTCCACGGTGTTCCAGAATCACTTCGGCTAGCGGATGCTCAATTTTTTCCAGCACACTTTCACTGGTGCTGTATTGTCCAGTTGCTGTTTTCTTGCCGCCTTTGATGCCCAGTTTGTCAAATAAAACTTCACCGACTTGTTTAGGTGAGGCGATATTAAATGCCTCACCTGCCAGTTCGGTGGCCTGATTTTCCAGAGTCTGCATGGTTTCAGAAAATTCAACACTGAGCTGGTCAAGGAAAGCATGATCCAGCTTGATTCCATCTTCTTCCATGCCCGTCAATACCCGAGCAACAGGCATCTCAATGTTATGCAGGATATTGACCAGTTCAGGGAAAGGCTGGAGCTTTGCTGACAGCACCTCATACAGCCGATAGGTGACATGCGCATCTTCAGCGGCATAATGTGCCGCAACCTCAAGCTCAATCTGGTTAAAGGTTTTCTGTTTGGCACCCTTACCAGCGATTTGCTCGAAAGTGGTGGTGAGATGGCTGAGATACACCCGTGCCACATCATCCATACCATGACGTGTTGCCGCTGCATTCAGGACATAAGACGCCAGCATAGTATCGAAATACCAGCCCTGAATGATGATGCCGTGATTGGCAAAGATGTGTGCATCGTATTTTAAATGATGACCGATTTTCCTGATGTTTTCATTTTCAAGAATCGGTTTGATCTGTGCCAAAACAGCTTCACGATTAAGCTGTTCAGGTGCATTTTCATAGTCATGTGCCAATGGAATGTAATAGGCATCGTTTGCGTCAAAGGCGACAGAAAATCCAACCAGCTCTGCAATACGATAGTCCAGACTGGTGGTTTCTGTATCAATGGCAAAGTGATCGGCCTCCTGCATCCGTTGTAACAGGCTGTCCCAATCCTCCTGTTTCAGTACCGTATGATAGCTGGCTGTGCCAAGCTGGTCATCCTGACTGGAAAGGTTGGCATGGTCTTCTGCAATACCATCCTGTGCTACTGTGGATTCAGTGTTTTGCGCAGCTTTCACAATGTTCTGTGAAGTCTGTTGATAGGCAGAGCCATTTGGATTGTTCGGATGATCTAAAGACTGTAACTGGTTACGGAATTCCAGTTCAGTGTAAAGGTCACGCAGATGGTCCACGTTTGGATTGCAGAGCTTGAGTTCATGCCAGTCCAGATTAAGCTCAAGGTCACAGACAATGCTGGCAAGCTGATGGTCAATCTTGATGTTGTCCAGATTGTCCTTGATATTTTGACTGATTTTACCCTTGAGCTGGTCTACATTGGCAATGATATTGTTCAGTGAACCGTATTCATTTAGCAGTTTGGCAGCCGTTTTCGCCCCCACGCCTGGAACGCCCATGATGCCATCAGAGGCATCGCCCATAAGGGTGAGATAGTCAATAATCTGGTGCGGGTGCACGCCAAACTTCTCATATACGCCAGCCTCATCCAGCACGCGGTCCTTGAAGCTGTCTTCCAGTTTGACATGCTCATTGACCAGTTGCGCCATATCCTTGTCGCCTGTTGAGATCAGCACATGGTGACCCTCAAGCACCGCACGTTTTGCCAGCGTTCCAATAATGTCATCCGCTTCTGCACCTGGCAGGCTGTACAATGGAATACCCTGTGCTTTGATTAAGGCATGCAAATACGGAATCTGTTGTGACAATTCCTCTGGCATGCTTGGACGATCACCTTTGTAAATCGGTGATAATTTATGACGAAATGTTGGCTCTGGCGTGTCAAAGATCACCGCCATATGGGTGGGCTGGGTACGGCGCATCAGCTTCTGGATCGCCGAAATGGCACCACGGATTGCATTGGTATGCAGACCAGTCGATGTTGTGAGTGGAGGTAAGGCGTGAAAAGCACGAAATAGAAAATAAGACCCGTCAACCAGGACAAAAGGTGGCATTGCACAAATCCTTATTATGAACTGGCAGCTATTTTACGTGAAAAAGTGGTGGCTGTCCCTGTTGTCGTGTTGAGCAGAGACGATCTATGTCGTTTTAAAAATTGCAGTATTTTGTATGTAAAAATAGCGGCCTATCCAATGATCAAGTAAGATAGCTTCAATGAAGCTGTGATAATTGATATAAACCCATGTATAAAAAAGATAAACAGGGAATGGTCATTGTTCTGGTTGCCTTGACTATATTGCTCGTCAGTGCAATCGCATTTCAATGGCAGGGGACGATTATTGCCGCCGCAATAGGACTAACAGTTGTTATTGTACACATCCTTTCCGAGATTCATCAGCGTTTGCTTCAGCTTGAGCAGGCGGCACCCAGCTATTTTGCCCAGTCTGCTGGTATTGGAATGCAACGCATCGTGATTTATAGCGCGGCGCTGGTTGCGCTTTTTGCCTATGCAAATACATGGATGTGGCTGGCAGGTGGTGCGTTGCTGGTGCTTATGCTCTGCCTGATTCAAACCATCAGCGCCTTTCAAACACGGTTGCTTCATCTGGAACAATATACAAATGCCGATTCAAAAGCAGAAGCTTTAGGTAATATTCAAAATATTGAGATCGACCACACCACACCAACAACTACACCAAGTTTTGAAGCCCAGCATCCAGCGTGGATGCAGGCCAATGTCGCAGCAACTCCAAATATGGATATTCACGATTCCATATCCCCCAACAATCCACCCATAGCGAAAGAACAGGCTTGGTGGCAACCTGCATTCGACTGGATGATACATGGTAATCCAATCCTGCGTGTTGCTGTGGCCGTGTTGATGGTGGGTGTAGTGTTGCTACTGCGTTTTGCCAGTGAACATTGGCAATTGAGTCTGGGTGTCAAACTGGGATTTATTGCCAGTGCGGGTGTTATCACCACCATTGCTGGCTATTGGCTGCAAAAGAAAAACCAGTTGTTTGCAGTTGCCTTGCAAGGTGTGGGTTTAGCCGTTGTCTTTTTAACCCTGATTTTCTCACATCATTTTGCTGTCATAGGCAGTTTAACCACAGCCAGTATTCTGTTTGTCATTTTACTGTTGGTGACGGTTTATCTTAGCTTAAAGCAACAAGCCTTGTATTTGGCAATGCTGGCCTTGAGCATGGCCTATCTTGCGCCATTGGTAATTCCACAAAATCATCCTGATGTGATTTTCCTGTTTGCTTATTACTTGTTAATTAATTTAGCTGTTGCAGCGGTTAATTTTATTCAACCCTGGAAAATCCTGCATCAAATCGCTTTTTTTGCCACCATGTTTATTGGTGGGGCAGTGATTGGAATTTATGCCAAGACGCAGCAATTTGCTACACTGGACTGGATTTTATGGTTGCATATCGCGCTGTTTATCTGGCTCAGTGTCCGTTATAGCCAGTTAATGTTGCGGGTTAAAAACCATGACCTAAATTTAAATCAGGACACAGGGCAGAAAACCCAGCGCTTACAACCCATTCTGGATGTGGGGCTGATTTTTAGTGTGCCTGTACTGGGCTTTTCACTGCATGCCTACCTGATGCATAACTCCACCCAGGCCATGACCTTGGGGGCAGTTGCCTTGGCAATTGTCTATATTTCATTAAATCTGTGGATTAAACGGCAGCATCCACAACTTTCCATCTTGGCAAAAAGCTTCTTTATCCTTGCTGTAGTTTTTGTCGCACTGATTTTCCCATTGGCAAAAGGTGCACACTGGATTTCCACAGGCTGGGTGATACAGGGAACCGCATTAATCGTTTGGGGTGTAACCGAGCGCTATCGTTTGAGCCGTTATATTGGTGTGATCTTGGTATTGTTCAGTTCAGTGGCACTGATTTTTCAGATTTGGTCAAATGATCATTTTCCAATACTCAGTACGGTGATTTATGCTTTAGCACAATTTATTTCAGCATTTTATTTATTGCATTACCAAGAAGTTGAAAAGTATTTTAGCGCACGTATGCTTAGCGGGATTTTCCTTGCGCTTGGCCTGTATGCAGGTGCAGTTGCGGGCGTTGAGTTGATGCAGTGGCAGCAATATGGACTGAGTCCTTATCTTGCGATTGGAACGGTTTTGATGGCTGGTTTTAGCCTTGCTGTTCATTTAAAATCACAATTGCAGTGGGGAAATGTGCAACTGATTTTATTGGGTGGTCTGCTGTTCCTGCTCTATGGGGAAAGTTTCGCGGCAAATGTGTATTCGGTCTGGCATTGGCCGAGTGGTTTAAGCCAGTTCAGCTTTGCCGTAGCTTCGGTTGTATTGGCGATCATGCTGATAACCTTAAAACTCACTTCTTCAAAAGCATATCTGGCGATTTGGTCTACATTGCTTTGGTTGAGTCTGGCAAGTGTTGGTTTAGCTATTTTCCCTATGATGCCAATCCTTGCCCTTGCAATAATCCCTATTATCTACGGTGCTTGGCTGTTTCAAACGAATAGGACACAGTTACTACATCAGCTTCCCGTCTGGTGCCTGACCCTGTTGTGGCTAGTGCTGGTCAACCTTGATGCCTATTCTGCTGAGCAATATTATTTTTTACCGTTGCTGAACTTCACGGATATTCTATCCTTGCTGATGTTCGTTGGTATGATCTGGATTATTTATCATCATGATTTTACCACCGAGCAGTCTGTCGAGTGGGGCTTTAAAGTTACCACCATTTTAATTGGCTTATTGGTGTTGAGCAGCGTGGTGGTTCGTGCCATGCATCATTATCTGGGTACACCATTGTGGGGGTTGGACATTTGGTCAAATGGTGATGTGCAGCTCAGCCTGACTTTATTATGGGTGATTCTGGCATTTATCCTGATGACTTTTTCCAGTCGCCGTCATATCCGCCAAATCTGGTTTGTGGGTGCTGCGTTGTTGGGCATTGTGGTGGCTAAATTATTACTGCTGGATTTGTCGCAAAGTGGTACGTTGACGCGCGTGATTTCATTTATCGGTTCGGGTGCGGTCATGCTGGTGATTGCCTATCTCGCACCTTTGCCACCTGCGTTTGAGGAAAGTCAGAAAGAGGGCTAATCAACTCTCTTTCTGCTCTTTTTTAAGTTCTTTCTGATGGGCATATTGATCAAGCTCATCATCCTCAAGCGGGATTGGTCGGTCAATCAAGCCCATTTTCGGTACAGGGATTTCAATCTGATTTTCCACAAAGCCATTTCGTACCCGTTCCTGCATCTCATCGCGAACCTTTAGGGCATTTTCCTGACGGCACCAGACAGAAAACAGTAATTCAATCGATGATTCCCGAAATGCGGTCACGGTTACGGTTGCCTTTGGGTCATCCATTACCAAAGGATATTTGGCTGCAACTTCCAACAGAACCTGCCTTACCTTAATGATGTCCTCATGGAAATTGATCGCCAGCGTGATGGGAATCCGCCGTATTGGATATTTGGACAGGTTCATCACAGGTGTTCGAATCAGTTGCTCATTGGGTAGGCGAATATAGACATTATCTAGTGTGAGCAGTTTCACAGACAGCAGGTCAATTGAAATCACCTGTCCCTCAATGGTCTGCCCACGAATCAGGGTAATCTGAATGGTATCACCAACTTCAAATGAACCTTCACCGATCAAAAATAAACCGCTGATCAAGTTGGTCGCCGATGTCTGTGATGCAAAACCCAAAGCAACGGTCAGAATTCCTGCTGCACCCAAGAACACGCTGAGTTTAAATCCAGCCTCTCTTAAGCTAGTCATAATAAATAACAGGAAAATAAAATAAAAAATCCCTCTACGCCATAGCAAGCGTTGATGGGCATTAAAACGATTTCCAATTGTACGAATGAAGGCATTAGATACCAGTCTTGCGATTACAAAACCAATAAACACTAAAATAATCGCAACAACGATTTCGCTTAAACGTTCGAAGTTAATATTGGTGAAAATACTGGCGAGACTGCTAGCAACATCCTTTGGAATATTCGAATCAGGCATAGCAACCTCTTAAAAGAATGAATCAAACATATTGAATAATGTACTTCCAGGCGCACGAGGAGGATGTACATAAATCACTTCACCTGCTTGAGTTGGGGTTCTATTCTCAATCCGAATACGTGCTGGATGATCCATACCTTCATAATAGACTTTGATTTGTGAAGTCCATAAACGACCTGTACTTTCACTATAGAACAGGGGAAGAGCAGGAACAGGAACATTCATACGATCAAAACGCAGTTGATGCTGGCTGGTGTTGTGGAACTCAATTGGAGTGACTGCACGGAATGCACGCGGTTTGAGCAGATTTAAGTCAGTGCGCCCATCCACCGAGGTGGCATAACAAATTTCACCATGCTGGGGATCTTTTCCAAACCAGGTATCTTTCGGCTGGATGATGGGAATATCAAATAAAGGTTCAGTCAATCCCCCAACCAAGCCTGCAATCCATAAGGGCGTGCTGATATAAAGTGTTCCACGTTGACCTGCTGGGATATAAATTGGGTCTACAGGCTTGATCACCACCGAACGGTCTGCCAAACGTGGCATTAAGTGAAATGTACTTTGGGTGTTATGGAACATATAACGTTCAATCTTTGCGGGGTGGGGCATTGCAAAATCAGTATCGCTCAGCATTTTCCATTGTTGTTCATAATCGTGCTGACATTGTGGACGATGATATTCCAGCCGCCATTCCTTAATGCCACGGGTCAGCCGAAATAACAGTGAACCGAATTGCCAAGCCTTGGCCTGCTGAATTTCAAATTGTTGTTCTCCCCACCATTTCAAAATGTTGGCATGGGGCGGCTGATATTGCTGCTTTTGATATGAATTATTTTGAGACAAGATGCAAAATTCCTGTGTGAGTATGCTAAACAGACTTCACGCTGTAACTCGCTTAGAGTACACTCAAGCATCTTTTTTATCATTATTTGTATGATGCAAATACTTAAACAAATACAAATTCCTTATAGTTTTGCCAAAAGACATGGCGTTTTGTTACGTTACGAGGGCGATCAGGCATTTATTGTGCGACGCAAAGACACCGCACGGATTGCCTTGCAGGAAGCGCGTCGAATTTTGGGGAAGTCTGCCCATGATCAATTGTGTAGCGATCAGGAATTTCATGCCTTGCTCAGCTCCAGCTATGCGGGTGACACGGGTGAGTCACAACAGGTTGCGGCGGGTCTGGAAGACCATCCTGATTTACTCAGCCTTGCCGATCAAGTGCCTGAAGCCGAAGACTTAATGGATCAGGAAGATGATGCGCCGATTGTTCGCCTGATTAATGCGTTATTGTCAGAAGCGATTCGTGTCAGTGCATCTGATATTCATATCGAGGCCTTTGAGAAAAAACTTTCAGTACGTTTGAGGGTTGATGGGCAACTGCGTGAAATCGTGCAGCCACGCCGTGAACTTGCGCCGTTGTTGGTGTCACGTATTAAAGTCATGGCAAAACTGGATATTGCAGAAAAACGTATTCCTCAGGATGGCCGTATTTCACTGCGTTTGGCGGGCCGTGAGGTTGATGTGCGTGTATCCACCTTGCCATCCTCTCACGGTGAGCGAGTAGTAATGCGTTTACTCGATAAGCAGGCTGGGCGTTTAAACATGACCCACCTGGGCCTAATGCAAAATGACTATGAGCGTCTGACCCAACTGGTACATCGTCCGCATGGCATTATTTTGGTGACAGGCCCGACAGGTTCGGGGAAAACCACCACACTTTATGCGGCATTGTCTGATCTCAACGACAATACCCGCAATATCCTGACGGCCGAGGACCCAATTGAATATCAACTTGAGGGGATTGGACAGACACAGGTTAATACCAAGGTGGATATGACCTTTGCCCGTGCCTTGAAAGCGATGTTACGTCAGGACCCTGACGTGGTAATGGTGGGGGAGATCCGTGACCTTGAGACGGCTGAAATTGCGGTACAGGCATCACTGACAGGTCACTTGGTACTCTCCACACTACATACCAATACCGCCATTGGTGCAGTGACCCGCTTAAAAGATATGGGCATTGAACCATTCTTGTTGGCGAGCTCCCTGATTGGTGTGATTGCTCAGCGTTTAGTGCGTACCTTGTGTCCACATTGTGTGACTTGGCGTAAGGCCGATGATTTTGAACGACAGGTTTTCCAGCATTTAAATGTGGATCAACACATGGAATTGCCTGAACCTAAAGGGTGTGAGCAATGCTCTCATGTTGGCTTTAGTGGCCGAACTGCAATCTATGAAATTGTCCCTGTGGATGAATCTTTGCGTCGTTTGGTTCATGGCAATGCGGCTGAATATGAACTGGAAAACCATGCGCGCCGTTACGCAGGTTCAATTCGTGATGATGGCTTAAGAAAAGTCTTGGCTGGTAAAACCACTCTGGAAGAAGTGTTGAGAGTGACCAATCAAAGTGAAGAGGTTTAGGAATAGGTCGTAGACAGTACTTAAATATGTCAATCAAACACTTAAAAACAGAAATACTTTCCTGTTTGCGAACATTAAAAGGAAGTGGAAAATTCGCCACTATACAACGTCACGATTTCATATTACCTGGTTTACACGTTGAGGGAGTTGGAGAAATTTCATTCCCTCTACATGAAATACACGCGAAAGCATTATTATGCGTTGCAGAACAAGCACCTTTTGGTAAAGGTAGTGAAACGATTGTTGATACACAGGTGAGACGTACACAGCAAATTGATGCAGCACAATTTCAGTTTGCTAATCCACAATGGCAGCGTTTCTTAGATCAGCAACTTGAACAGATAAAAACTGATTTAGGTCTAAAAGATTATACCATTACAGCAAGCCCTTATAAATTATTGGTTTATCAAACGGGAGATTTCTTTTTATCCCACAAAGACGCTGAAAAAGAAAAAGGCATGTTTGGCTCACTGATTATCAATCTTCCCTCTCATTATACTGGAGGCGAGTTATCCATTCAGTTTGATGGTGAAGAAATCATTGCTGATTTTGCACAGGATGCCGCAAACTATACAATAAACTGTGCTGCATTTTATGCAGATTGTGACCATGAGATCAAACTGCTGACATCAGGCTATCGGATATGTCTGGTCTATAATCTGATACAACAAAAAACAGCCCCTAAAATTGAATTACACTCCATGAGCCAATATGTTGATCATTTGGTTGATATTTTTCAACGTTACCCATCAGATCAACCTTATATCACTTTATTGGGACACCAATATACCCCTGAAAATTTTGCCTATCATGCTTTAAAATTAAATGATCGCTATAAAGCGGATGTTTTACTCAAAGCTGCCAAGAAAATGGGCTATTACGCTAAACTCTGTTTGGTTACTGCCTATCAATCAGGAACGCCTGTTGATGATGGCTATAATTATAGCTATGGGGAAGAGGGTGGTGATGAAAATGCAGAAATAGATGAAATCCATGATGAATCTTTAGATATTGAGAATTGGCTTGATAATGAATATCCTGCTTTAAGCCATATTCACTTTGAAGAAAATGATTTAATCACCTCATTTGCAGTGGATGAGGGTGAACCAATTGTGAAAGAATCTACAGGGTTTATGGGAAATTACGGGCCTGATTTAACACATTGGTATCATCATGCTGCAGTGGTGATTTGGTCTCCTGAACAAAACGTGCAATTACTGGCACAGCAAGATGTTGCAACTCAACTGAGCTGGATGGCATATTTTACTCAAAATCAAACGGCATCCAAGCTGGAAATTGCAGCGATCAATCAACAACTGGATTATGGATTTGGTGATCGTTGCCGTCAACCCGACCATTTCAATGCTGTTGTAGATTGGCTTATTTGGCAAAATCATCAAGCTTTTCTCAATAAGATTGAATATGAATACTTGCAGTTATTATTTAATCGGATTGATGCAGAATATTGGCAAAAGCTTTTGGATTGGTTGCCTCAAAATGAGCATGTGCAATTTTTTGAAAAAATAACCACAGAAATTTATCCTAGCTTTTTAGAAAAACTCTTGGCAGTGTTCTGTGTATTGCTGTCTGATACGAAATATGCTGAATTAATTCAAATACAGATGGACCTGTTGCCAATGTATTGGGCAAAATTACCACGTTCTGGTTCAATACAATTGAGCAGTTCCGCACTTACACATTTATTTGCACTAGATGCTCAATTGTCACCCAATCAGGCTTGGATTGATTGTATCAGTCAGGCAATGATTACGCATCTTGACTGGAAATATATTCATCAGACACTTGTTCCGCAACTACTGAAAAACCAGAGTATAGGCAAAATTCATGCGAAATTAATGGATTACTGTCAGCAATATTTGCAACAACGTGTAGATCAACCACCCCAGCCACCTAAAGATTGGCAACGTGCTTTACCTGATACCCAAAATAATGTACAGGTTTGGCAGATGCTTGCAGACTTTATGCAATCAGCGACAGAAGAAATTTTTGATTATCGGAAAAACCAAGCTGAGCGAACACTGGTTGAAAATGCCATTCGTAATACAACGGTTGATCTTGCGATGGAAACCATACGCAAAGGTTCGCCACATACATTAAGGTTAATGAAAACGCAAGCGAGTTATGAGCGTCTGCTCAGAAATTGGGAACAGGATGTATGGTTGTTGCGTAAGATTAAGTCAAAATCTACGTCATAATGAATCTGGCAAGATTGGTTAGATCGATGATCTAACCAATCTTATGGTTTCTCGTATTATTTTGAGTACTTCAAAATCGCATCTTAAAGATATCGTCAAAATCAATCATTTTTCTGCTGAGTCGGCGGCTCTAACAACGTTGATGGCGGTACGCCCAAAGTTTGAAAAAGTTGATCATTATGGTCAGATATTTACCGTATGCACATATTTTGTATTAGCTAAGCTTTATGATGTGTTTAGTAATTGATTAATCTGCGATGCTGTATGAGTGGCATGGAATGGCGAATGGCATTCTGTTCATCAAGGTCAAAAGCACTGGTTACTAAACCATGCCCCTCAGTGTCTATCATCTGTAAAAGCTGACCACGACTATCCGTAATCCCTGCATGCCCCCAGGTTTGACGCTGTTCCCCATGCCAGCCTTGCTGTGCAGAACCAAGAACAAAACACTGGCTATCCATGGCACGTGCCTGTAGCAGCAGTTGCCAGTGCAGTTTGCCTGTTGTGTAGGTAAATGCGGCGGGCGCGGTTAGAATATTCGCCCCTTTGGTGCGTAACATCAACGAGAGTTCTGGAAAACGCAAGTCATAACATACCATTAGTCCGAGATTACCAAAAGATGTTCTGGCAACAACAACCTCATCACCAGGCTCAAAAAATCTTGATTCCTGATAACCCCCAACAGCGTCACCCACCTGAACATCAAACAAATGGATCTTGTCATAACGTGCTTCTGTACGCTCAGGACTAATGCATAAACTGACGGTACGCACACGACCATCCTGAATGATTGAGCCATCAGGACGAAATGGGCAGGGAAGTGTACCCGCAACAATCCAGATCTGGTAGCGGTGAGCAAGCTGTTCCAGTCGTTGCTGAATAGCCTCAAACTGTGCTGCGGTCTCGCGTTGCTTACCTGCGGCAAAACAGACAAAATTTTCAGGGAAGACAATCAGTTCAGCATCTTGGGCCTTACTTTGCTGAATCAATGACTCAATGACAGTGAAATTCGTTTCAATGTCATCTTGAGAGTTCATTTGTACAACAGAAAGCAGACTCATATAGGTACCACAATATTAGGAGGCAACGATCAGGCGTTTTGTTTTTGAGTATCCTGGTTTAAACAATCCTGTTCTTTTTGCAACTGCTTGACCAGTGGTTCAAACATATTCTGATTGTTTTCATTCAGGCGCATCAGGGTCTTATGCGCGTCCAGTACTGTATTTAACATTGCACTGTGTGTCACAAATTCTTCTGTTAGCTCCAGCGTGCACACACTAGGATCGCCGCAGTAATTCAGGATCACAAAAACCTGCCCCAGCCCCATGCTATTCGCCAGGGTGGTAATATCTGGATTGGTTGAAAGCATGACTGCCTGTATGTGATGGACTTGTTTAAGCTTAAGACCGAGTTTTGCAAGTACGCCCAGGACAGTACTATCAATAAATGTGGTCTGGGTTAAATCAACGATTGCACCAACAACATTTTGCTGCTGTTCAATCTTGTTGAGTAGCTTGTCCAAACTTATACAAGATTGGGCACGCACTTCGCCAATAAGCTTGAAAATATGCGTTCCATTTAAGCTTGCATATTCAACATGACCTGTTGACATATAAATGCCATTTTCAGAGAAAGGATATAAAATTATCCCATAGTGATATTCTAGACACAAGTGGTTGGATGCTGTGATCTAATTAAAACATTGATTTTAAAATTAATTCATTCGGCATAAACTCAGAATGGCAATATCATCAGCCACATGGTCGGGAGGCTGGAAAGAGTTGTTTTGAAGGTGGGTGACCAGTTGGTTAAATTGCTCATTTAACCCGCCATCAAAAGGTTCCAGTGCGCCATCGGAACATAAAATAAAGCGGGAATGACGGTTTAGTACACAATGATGCTCTTCCACTTCCAGTTCTTCGGTCAAGCCTAATGGAAAGCTGCTGGTTGTCAGAATCTGGGGAGGCTGATTTGGTTCAAAAATGATTGGGGGAGGATAATGCCCCGCACTTGACCAACGCACTTCGTGGCTAACCAAATTTAGAACCCCTGCCACCATAGTGATATGCTTTTCAATGTTTTCCTGTACCAGCATGGCATTGAGCTTTTGGATGAGCTGGCTTGGTGTCTTTGACCTACCATGAAATGCCGCCATCCATGAGGTCAATAAACTGCTGGTCACCCCATGCCCTGACACATCGGCAAGATAGAATAAAATTTCTTCATCATTCAGACGCCAATAATCATACCAGTCCCCTGAAAGATAGGCAGAAGGCTGAAAAAAGGACTCAAACTGATAATTGGGTAGTTCAATTGGATTGGGTAAAAGGCGCTTCTGTAACTCAGCGGCGGAAGGTAGATCGCGGCTATCCTGATTACGTTTATACTGGGCATCAATTTTAAATAAGGCATGAACAGGATTTTTAGGTAGGCTATCCCAGATCCAGCCTGCCAATGCTCCCATTTCCCATGCTTGTGCCAGAGCAGTTCCTTCATCTTCAAAAGCCAGCACAATGGTAGGCAACTTCCATTGGTATTTTAAAAAGTCCTGAACATCTGCAATTGCAATAATTGTGGGATCATACAAATCTAGATCATCAACATGAATGACTTGTAAACTCGGTAACTCATTCAATGACTGATCTAAACAAGGTATTGAGCGTGTGGGCTGAATGAAATACATAGATGAATAGCCGATCCTTTGTATGATCATTTTTTAATTCATCATAGATGAAAGATGATGAAAAACATAGTATTGCCAACATTTGAAATCTTTGGCAATACTGAAGTCCATAGGGAAAAATCTTGTCTTTTTATTTGTCATCAGCAGATGAGTCATTTGTATCATCTTCATCACTAATAAATGAAATATCAGACGAATCCCCATGCTTTTCAGCAATTTGGAAAGCTTTACGCTGTAGGTAGAAATCACGAATCATCGCATATTTATCGCCTTTCAGGCTTTCCTCAATATCAGGAATCTGGGAACGGGCATCAACTGCTTGTAACAAATTCGTTGACCAATATATGCCTTTCTGATCATCCAGCAAATATTTTTGAGGGCGACCATAACTATCAGCGAGCAAACCAAAACCATCACGGAACGTACTGGGGCCAAAGAAAGGCAGCATGACATAAGGACCTGAGGCAATACCATAATAGCCTAGCGTTACCCCAAAACTCTCTTCTTCTGTTGGCAATCCCAGACGACGTGCAGGGTCAGCAAAGCCTAAAGTCGTTAAGGTGTTGATTGTGAAGCGACCTAGACTTTTAGCTGCACGTGTTGGGCGGCCCTGTATGAACTGGTTGACTGCATTCCACGGTTCACCCAAGTTTTTCCTGAACTGACGATAAGGACTACGAACCTCTTCTGGAACCTTGGCAATATATTGTATGGCTACTGGCTTTAATATATTACGGTCCAGCATGTCATTGAATGCATAAATCTGGCGGTTCAATGGTTGTAAAGGGTCTTTTACCGCATCAGGCTGAGCTGCATTTGCATTTACTTTTAAATCATTCTTGGTGAGATGCTTCAAATCTTTTATTGCTTGAATCGTGGTCGGGTTTTTCTGTTCGGTTGTTGCCTGATTCTCAGTAGTATTGCTCTGGTCTGCCGATTCATTGGGAGTCTCTTGCGCGAATACTGATGAACATGCTCCAGCAGTTAACAACCCAAGCAAGATAAAATTTGAGTAATGCATATAAGTCCTTAATCGCGTTAGAGCGAAATTACAGTCATTAAATGATTGCCTTGATGCAAACATTATATAGAAACGGCATATAGTTTAATTGTTCTTCTGGTATTAAAACAAATTCGGTTGAAAAATATAAGCTGGAAAGTGTTTTTGATTGAAAATTGTTCACTTGGATATATTAATTTAAAAAAGCACTTGCAAGGTATTTAGAATGATCTATAATGCGACTCCATCGGCGGTGCTGTTGATTGAAAGTTGTTTTAAATCAATTATTTAAAGTGGTTTAAAATAAAGTTGAAATTACCTGTTGACTTTAAAGAGATTTAGAGTAACATAGCCGACCTAGCTTGATGATGACGAATCATTGAGAAGATCATTAAGAGAATAGAAGAACAACTTGTGTGGATTTTTACTGATTGATCGATCGAATATATTTTCATTGATTGAATGGTAGAAATTACTCGAAGTTTATTTGAGAAATATTTGTCAGAAAATTGATGAGCCAGATTTGGTGCTTAGAATAAAGCACAAATGATATTAAACTGAAGAGTTTGATCATGGCTCAGATTGAACGCTGGCGGCAGGCTTAACACATGCAAGTCGAGCGGGGATTGGGTGCTTGCACCTAATCTTAGCGGCGGACGGGTGAGTAATGCTTAGGAATCTGCCATTTAGTGGGGGACAACATTCCGAAAGGGATGCTAATACCGCATACGCCCTACGGGGGAAAGCAGGGGATCATTAGACCTTGCGCTAAATGATGAGCCTAAGTCGGATTAGCTAGTTGGTGGGGTAAAGGCCTACCAAGGCGACGATCTGTAGCGGGTCTGAGAGGATGATCCGCCACACTGGGACTGAGACACGGCCCAGACTCCTACGGGAGGCAGCAGTGGGGAATATTGGACAATGGGGGAAAGCCTGATCCAGCCATGCCGCGTGTGTGAAGAAGGCCTTTTGGTTGTAAAGCACTTTAAGCGAGGAGGAGGCTACCTGGATTAATACTCTAGGATAGTGGACGTTACTCGCAGAATAAGCACCGGCTAACTCTGTGCCAGCAGCCGCGGTAATACAGAGGGTGCGAGCGTTAATCGGATTTACTGGGCGTAAAGCGTGCGTAGGCGGCTGATTAAGTCGGATGTGAAATCCCTGAGCTTAACTTAGGAATTGCATTCGATACTGGTCAGCTAGAGTATGGGAGAGGATGGTAGAATTCCAGGTGTAGCGGTGAAATGCGTAGAGATCTGGAGGAATACCGATGGCGAAGGCAGCCATCTGGCCTAATACTGACGCTGAGGTACGAAAGCATGGGGAGCAAACAGGATTAGATACCCTGGTAGTCCATGCCGTAAACGATGTCTACTAGCCGTTGGGGCCTTTGAGGCTTTAGTGGCGCAGCTAACGCGATAAGTAGACCGCCTGGGGAGTACGGTCGCAAGACTAAAACTCAAATGAATTGACGGGGGCCCGCACAAGCGGTGGAGCATGTGGTTTAATTCGATGCAACGCGAAGAACCTTACCTGGCCTTGACATAGTAGAAACTTTCCAGAGATGGATTGGTGCCTTCGGGAATCTACATACAGGTGCTGCATGGCTGTCGTCAGCTCGTGTCGTGAGATGTTGGGTTAAGTCCCGCAACGAGCGCAACCCTTTTCCTTACTTGCCAGCATTTCGGATGGGAACTTTAAGGATACTGCCAGTGACAAACTGGAGGAAGGCGGGGACGACGTCAAGTCATCATGGCCCTTACGGCCAGGGCTACACACGTGCTACAATGGTCGGTACAAAGGGTTGCTACCTAGCGATAGGATGCTAATCTCAAAAAGCCGATCGTAGTCCGGATTGGAGTCTGCAACTCGACTCCATGAAGTCGGAATCGCTAGTAATCGCGGATCAGAATGCCGCGGTGAATACGTTCCCGGGCCTTGTACACACCGCCCGTCACACCATGGGAGTTTGTTGCACCAGAAGTAGGTAGTCTAACCTTAGGGGGGACGCTTACCACGGTGTGGCCGATGACTGGGGTGAAGTCGTAACAAGGTAGCCGTAGGGGAACCTGCGGCTGGATCACCTCCTTAACGAAAGATTGACGATCGGTAAGAATCCACAACAAGTTGTTCTTCGAGATATATCGAATGAAAGATAGAAAAAGTATTGTTTCTCTTTTTTAATTTTAGAGATAAGTCGTGCACTACGCGCTGCGCTTGTCTTGCGAAATAAAAGAAGAGATCAACGATCTCTTCTTTTATTTCTCAGGGTCTGTAGCTCAGTTGGTTAGAGCACACGCTTGATAAGCGTGGGGTCACAAGTTCAAGTCTTGTCAGACCCACCACTACTGACGAAGTGATGAATAATCACAAGCTACTAGATGAGAAGATATATCGTTCATTATGATTGTAAGCTGGGGACTTAGCTTAGTTGGTAGAGCGCCTGCTTTGCACGCAGGAGGTCAGGAGTTCGACTCTCCTAGTCTCCACCAGAGCTTCGATCAGCAAAGCAACGCTTTGCCGAAGCGCAAGACAAGCAGCTATGCTGCGCGTAGTATCTGATCTAATATGGTAGTGAAAGATATTTTTAAATTATAGAACTTAATAAATAAGGTGAATCAAGAGATTGATTTAGATTTATTAACTTCTGTGATTTATCACAGTTTACTGCAAGCTGACGAGGCTGTAGTTAATCATTAACAGATTAGAATTTGAGTCTGAAATAAATTGTTCACTCATTCAATAACAAAGCAAGAAGAATTAATTCTTTAAGCTGAGTTGTTAGAAATGAGAACTAGCAAAAACACTGAATCAAGCGTTTTGGTATATGAATTTAGATTGAAGCTGTACGGTGCTTAAGTGCACGGGACTTCGAACTGTAGATTAAATAGATCATTAATTATTTATTTAATTGTCTTAATCCTACTTGTAGGGATTAACGACTGTTTGGGGTTGTATAGTCAAGTAATTAAGTGCATGTGGTGGATGCCTTGGCAGTCAGAGGCGAAGAAAGACGTGATAGCCTGCGAAAAGCTCCGGGGAGGCGGCAAATATCCTGTGATCCGGAGATATCTGAATGGGGGAACCCACTTACCATAAGGTAGGTATTGCAACATGAATACATAGTGTTGCAAGGCGAACGAGGGGAAGTGAAACATCTCAGTACCCTTAGGAAAAGAAATCAATTGAGATTCCCTTAGTAGCGGCGAGCGAACGGGGAGTAGCCCATTAAGTTATGTGTGTTTTAGTGGAACGCTCTGGGAAGTGCGAACGTAGAGGGTGATATTCCCGTACACGAAAGGGCACACATAATGATGACGAGTAGGGCGAGGCACGTGAAACCTTGTCTGAATATGGGGGGACCATCCTCCAAGGCTAAATACTCCTGACTGACCGATAGTGAACCAGTACCGTGAGGGAAAGGCGAAAAGAACCCCTGTGAGGGGAGTGAAATAGATCCTGAAACCGCATGCATACAAGCAGTGGGAGCCGACATGTTCGGTGACTGCGTACCTTTTGTATAATGGGTCAGCGACTTATATTCAGTAGCGAGGTTAACCGAATAGGGGAGCCGTAGAGAAATCGAGTCTTAATAGGGCGTTTAGTTGCTGGGTATAGACCCGAAACCAGGCGATCTATCCATGAGCAGGTTGAAGGTTGGGTAACACTAACTGGAGGACCGAACCCACTGTCGTTGAAAAGCCAGGGGATGACTTGTGGATAGGGGTGAAAGGCTAATCAAGCCTGGTGATAGCTGGTTCTCCCCGAAAGCTATTTAGGTAGCGCCTCGGACGAATACCATTGGGGGTAGAGCACTGTTTCGGCTAGGGGGTCATCCCGACTTACCAAACCGATGCAAACTCCGAATACCAATGAGTACTATCCGGGAGACAGACTGCGGGTGCTAACGTCCGTAGTCAAGAGGAAAACAATCCAGACCGCCAGCTAAGGCCCCAAAATCATAGTTAAGTGGGAAACGATGTGGGAAGGCATAGACAGCTAGGAGGTTGGCTTAGAAGCAGCCACCCTTTAAAGAAAGCGTAATAGCTCACTAGTCGAGTCGGCCTGCGCGGAAGATGTAACGGGGCTAAAACTATGTGCCGAAGCTGCGGATGTAACTTTTAAGTTACGTGGTAGGGGAGCGTTCTGTAAGCCGAAGAAGGTGTATTGAGAAGTATGCTGGAGGTATCAGAAGTGCGAATGCTGACGTGAGTAACGACAAAACGGGTGAAAAACCCGTTCGCTGAAAGACCAAGGGTTCCAGTCCAACGTTAATCGGGGCTGGGTGAGTCGACCCCTAAGGCGAGGCCGAGAGGCGTAGTCGATGGGAAATGGGTTAATATTCCAATACTTCTGTGTAATGCGATGAGAGGACGGAGAAGGTTAAGTCAGCCTGGCGTTGGTTGTCCAGGTGGAAGACAGTAGGCATGCATCTTAGGCAAATCCGGGGTACTCTATGCTGAGAGTCGATAGCAAGCTGTACTTGTACAGTGAAGTGGCTGATACCATGCTTCCAGGAAAAGTCTCTAAGCTTCAGTTACACAGGAATCGTACCCGAAACCGACACAGGTGGTCAGGTCGAGTAGACCAAAGCGCTTGAGAGAACTCTGCTGAAGGAACTAGGCAAAATGGTACCGTAACTTCGGGAGAAGGTACGCTGCTGACGGTGATGGGACTTGCTCCCTGAGCGGTTGGCAGCCGCAGAAACCAGGCCGCTGCAACTGTTTATTAAAAACATAGCACTCTGCAAACACGAAAGTGGACGTATAGGGTGTGATGCCTGCCCGGTGCTGGAAGGTTAATTGATGGGGTTAGCGTAAGCGAAGCTCTTGATCGAAGCCCCAGTAAACGGCGGCCGTAACTATAACGGTCCTAAGGTAGCGAAATTCCTTGTCGGGTAAGTTCCGACCTGCACGAATGGCATAATGATGGCGGCGCTGTCTCCAGCAGAGGCTCAGTGAAATCGAAATCGCTGTGAAGATGCAGTGTACCCGCGGCTAGACGGAAAGACCCCGTGAACCTTTACTGCAGCTTGACATTGAACTTTGACCTTACTTGTGTAGGATAGGTGGGAGGCTTTGAAGTTGGAACGCTAGTTCCAATGGAGCCGTCCTTGAAATACCACCCTGGTAATGTTGAGGTTCTAACTCTGCCCCGTAATCCGGGGCGAGGACCATGTCTGGTGGGTAGTTTGACTGGGGCGGTCTCCTCCTAAAGAGTAACGGAGGAGTACGAAGGTGCGCTCAGCGTGGTCGGAAATCACGCGTAGAGTATAAAGGCAAAAGCGCGCTTAACTGCGAGACCCACAAGTCGAGCAGGTACGAAAGTAGGTCTTAGTGATCCGGTGGTTCTGTATGGAAGGGCCATCGCTCAACGGATAAAAGGTACTCTGGGGATAACAGGCTGATACCGCCCAAGAGTTCATATCGACGGCGGTGTTTGGCACCTCGATGTCGGCTCATCTCATCCTGGGGCTGAAGCAGGTCCCAAGGGTATGGCTGTTCGCCATTTAAAGAGGTACGCGAGCTGGGTTTAGAACGTCGTGAGACAGTTCGGTCCCTATCTACCGTGGGCGCTGGAAATTTGAGAGGATCTGCTCCTAGTACGAGAGGACCAGAGTGGACGAACCTCTGGTGTACCGGTTGTGACGCCAGTCGCATCGCCGGGTAGCTATGTTCGGAAGGGATAACCGCTGAAAGCATCTAAGCGGGAAGCCTACCTCAAGATAAGATTTCCCTAGGAATTTATTCCTCTAAAGAGCCGTTCGAGACCAGGACGTTGATAGGTTGGGTGTGGAAGCACGGTGACGTGTGAAGCTGACCAATACTAATTGCTCGTGAGGCTTGACTATACAACACCCAAACAGTTGTTGTATTCAAGATAAGTTCAATACATAACTTGATTTAGTGTAAAAACTAGTTAAAATGCTGAACACAAAGTTAGACTCAATATCTAATCCGTTAATAACTCTTTGGTTCGTAAGTAAGGCAGACATGAAGTGAAAACACAACATGATCAATAAGACCCCAAAACACCACAACAGTTTGCTGGCGACAATAGCAAGAGTGAACCACCTGATCCCTTCCCGAACTCAGAAGTGAAACCTCTTCGCGCTGATGGTAGTGTGGCGTTTGCCATGTGAGAGTAAGTCATCGCCAGCTTTTAAATACTAAACCTCCCAACCAATGTTGGGAGGTTTTTTATTGCTGAAGAAATATATGCTAGAAAAATAGTGATTGCCTCAATATTTGTCTACATTTAACAACAAGAGAAATATTTCAACAATATGTTTCATTGGCTTTTCTTTTTATAAATAAATATTTAAAGATTATGTGCTTCCTTATAGGCGTAAACATTGCTTTATGTTATAAATATATGAATAGGCATGTTTTTTGCTTATTCATAAAAGGAGCGTGTTATGAAATTATCTGTTGGGTTGAAAGTTGCGAATAGCTTGTCGTTAACTCCTCAATTACAGCAGGCAATTCGTTTATTACAACTTTCAAGTTTGGAGCTGGAACAGGAAATACAAATTCAACTTGATAGTAATCCTTTATTAGAGAAAATTGAAGAAATTAATACGACAGAAAGTTTAACTACGCTTGAAACTTCTGAAACAGGTGACTTAACCACTGAGCTGAATGCTGATCATCTACCGAATGACTTACCTGTTGATACAGAATGGGATGATATTTACACCCATCAATCTACTGCCTTGGCTTCTCCAGAATATGAAGAGAGAGAAGATAACCGTCAGATTCAGTTGAGCTTAAAGGAACATATTTTAGAGCAGGTGAATCTGCTGAATTTTTCTTTAGTAGATAAGTTAATTGCGTATTGCATTGTTGATTCTTTGGATGACAAGGGATTTTTGGATGCAGAGTTGGATGATATTTTGTTGGCCACTACTCGATTGTTGCGGGAAGTGGAGAATGATGAAGAGATTGAGCAAGATGAGATTATTGTTGTTTTAAAGTATATTCAACGTTTAGACCCAATTGGTGTTGGTTCTCGTAATTTAGCGGAATGCTTAAAAATTCAGTTAGAGACATTCCATGAAAAAGTACCTTATCTGACTGAAGCAAAAAAATTATTACAGTGCTATGAGCTTTTAATTGCAAATGATTTAAATAAGTTGTTAAAGCAGACTGGCCTAACCAAAGAACAACTAAAGAGCGCTATTGATCTATTAAAAACCTTAAAACCTTATCCTGGGCTGGAATTTAATCAACAAGAATCAGAATATCAGGTGCCTGATGTGGTGGTTTCGAAGAAAGACCAGCATTGGCAGGTTCAGTTGAATCCTGATGTCATGCCAAAATTACGCATTAATTCCTTTTACTCAAACATGATTCGTCGTGCTGATCAAAGTGATGACAATGTTTATTTGCGTAATCAAATGCTAGAGGCCAAGAGCTTTATCAAGAGTATTGATGAGCGCCATAAGACCTTATTGAAAGTTGCCACCTGTATTGTTGAGCATCAACGAGCTTTTCTTGAGCAGGGCCCTGAAGCAATGAAACCTTTGGTATTGCGGGATGTGGCGGAGGAAGTGGAATTACATGAGTCTACTGTTTCACGTGTCACAACCAATAAATATATGCTGACTCCACGTGGTTTGTTTGAACTGAAATATTTCTTCTCTAGCCATGTGGGAACAACAACAGGTGGTGAGGCTTCTTCCACCGCAATCCGTGCCATGATCAAAAAGTTGGTTTCAAACGAGAATCCACGTAAACCTTTGTCAGATAATGCAATTGCTGAAATGCTGAAACAAGAGGGGATTGAAGTGGCGCGGCGTACAGTTGCAAAATATCGCGAATCGTTACATATTCCCTCATCTTCTGAAAGAAAAGTCTTGATCTAAATTTAAAGGTGTGACTATTCTAAGAGTTCATTATGACGGAATAATGAATTTTTAATAAACACTAGAGGAATCGCTGAGATGATTTAATGGATATGTTGAACCATAATAGGTCGCATTAAATTGTTTGAGCGATATTCTTGAATCCTGAGAAAAGGTGAGGGATAGAATTATGCAAATAACGATTCGTGGACACCATTTAACCATTACACCAGCAATTGAAGAAAATATAAAAGCGAAGTTTAGCCAAATGACCAAGCATCTGGATCATGTGAATAGTATGCAGATCAAGCTGGCTAAGGATCATCAAATAGACAAACGGTCTCATAAAGGCAGTGCAAACCATATTGCGGAAGCGATTATACGTTTGCCTGGGGTTGAGCTGTTTGCTCAGGCGACAGCTGATGATATGTATACTTCGATTAAAAAGCTGACAGAAAAATTAAAACGACAGCTTGCCAAACATAGAAAGATGCAGTGTTCGTATCAGCATGAACTTACGGTAGCATCCTGATTTTGGCGTTCTAATTAAAAGAGGCTTTTTTAGAAAGCCTCTTTTTTTATAGATAAAAATGAAACCTTACTGAATTATGTGAAAAAGTTATAGTAAAATATATCGTTTTACAGCAATGCTTGTATAAGAGGTCTTGGTAATGAATAGTGAGCAGCTCACACAAATTTTAAAAGAAGCTTTCCCTGAAGCAGAAGTGACAGTGAGTGGACAAGCTGGGAAATTTGACCTTCGCATTGTTGACGATCAATTTGATGGTAAACGGACTGTGACTCGTCAACAGGCTGTTTATGCACCCCTGAATTCCTATATTGCGAGTGGTGCAGTTCACGCTGTTACGATTCGTGCAATGACAAAAGACGAATGGCGCAAAGCAAGCCTTTTCGGAGCCTAAATATTAATGGATAAATTTTTGATTACGGGTGGTGTTAAGCTCGAGGGTGAAGTGCGCATTTCTGGTGCTAAAAATGCAGTATTACCATTGTTGGCAGCCACGATTTTAACTGATGATCCAGTCACGATTCGTAATGTTCCCAATTTAAAAGATGTACACACCATCAGCAAGATTATTGCAGGCCTAGGCGTAACAATCACTTATGAGGGCGATACTGTTTATGCTGATGCCAGCACTTTAAGTAATCAATTTGCCCCTTATGATTTAGTAAAAACCATGCGTGCCTCGATTTTGGTGCTGGGTCCATTACTGGCACGTTATGGCAATGCAAAAGTCTCATTGCCAGGTGGGTGTGCCATAGGTTCGCGTCCAGTGGATTTGCATTTAAAGGCGATGGAAGCGCTGGGTGCCAAGATCGAAGTGGAAAATGGTTATGTGCATGCTTCGATTGATGGCCGTTTAAAAGGTGGTGAAGTCATTTTTGATATGGTCACTGTCGGCGGTACAGAAAACATACTGATGGCGGCGGTTTTAGCGGAAGGTGTGACAACAATCCGTAATGCTGCGTGCGAGCCTGAAATTACCGATTTAGCCAATATGCTCAATAAAATGGGCGCACAAATTGAAGGGCTGGACACCAATACACTGATCGTGACAGGTGTTGAACGTTTACATGGTTGCGAGCATAGTGTTGTTCCTGACCGTATTGAAACAGGTTCATATCTGGCTGCTGCTGCGATTACGGGCGGGAAAATCAAAACCACACACACTAACCCTTATATTATGGAAAGCGTGTTGGACAAGTTTGAGGAAATGGGCGCAGAAGTCACGCGTGGTGAAGACTGGATTGAACTGGATATGCAAGGCAAGCGTCCTAAGGCAGTGAGTTTTAGAACATTGCCTCATCCTGAGTTTCCAACGGATATGCAGGCGCAGATCATGGCAGTCAATGCCATTGGTCGTGGTTTTGCAACAATTTCAGAAACGATTTTCGAAAATCGTTTTATGCATGTACCTGAGCTTTCACGTATGGGTGCCAACATTCAGGTCGATGGGCATGATGCGGTGGTCACAGGTGTGGAAAAACTGCAAGCTGCGCCTGTCATGGCAACTGATTTACGTGCCTCGTTTTCACTTGTTCTTGCTGCGCTGGTTGCTGAGGGTGAAACACTGGTTGATCGTATATACCATATTGATCGTGGCTACGAACGTGTGGAAGAAAAATTGCAAAGTTTAGGTGCGCAGATTAAGCGGGTAAAAGCATGAATGACTTAAGAAACGATGATCCGAATTTTGATGTGATGGGTAATTTTGATCATGGTTTAACTTTAGCACTCAGTAAAGGTCGTATTTTAAAGGAAACCTTGCCACTGCTGGAAAATGCAGGCATCAATTTACTTGAAGACCCAGATAAATCACGTAAGTTAATTTTTCCAACCACACATAAAAAAGTACGCATCCTGATTTTGCGGGCTTCTGATGTGCCAACCTATGTAGAGAATGGTGCGGCAGATTTTGGTGTGGCAGGTAAAGATGTGCTGATGGAGCATGGTGCCCAGCATGTTTACGAACTGCTTGACCTGAAAATTGCCAATTGTAAGCTAATGACTGCGGGTAAAGTTGGCATGGAGCGTCCCAAAGGGCGTTTAAAGATTGCTACCAAGTATGTCAATTTAACCCGTCAATATTATGCAAGCCTGGGTGAGCAGGTTGATGTGATTAAGCTGTATGGTTCAATGGAGCTTGCACCTTTGGTTGGTTTGGGTGACTACATTGTTGATGTGGTGGATACAGGCAATACCTTGCGTGCCAATGGTCTGGAACCTTTGGAAGAAATTTGCAAAGTGTCTTCACGTTTAATTGTCAATAAAGCCAGCTTTAAACGTAAACAGGCTTTGTTAAATCCAATCCTGACCCAGCTTGAGCAGGCGATTAAGAATCGTTAGTTGATAAATAGCTTAAATTTTGGAGGTCAACTCAGGTTGGCCTTTTTACATTATTTTAAGAATAAGCAGGAACTGAGTGTCGATCGAAGAACTCTTTCTTTGTGATTGATTTTTTAGGCTGATATTGCATCCACAAGGACGATGAAAAAGAGTAAACTTAGCGTTCTCTTTTTTATCTTGTGGGTAAATTGATGCGACGTTTATCGACTCAGGATCAGAATTTTAAACAGGCATTTGCTGAGCTTTTGGCATTTGAAACTGTCAATGATCCTCAACTCGTACAGACTGTAGACCAGATCATTGCTGATGTCCGCCAGCATGGTGATGAACATGTACTTAAACTCACCCAACAGTTCGATCGACATCCAGCGCATCAATTCTCCGATTTAGAACTTAGCCAGCAACAGCTTAAAACCGCATTTGAGGGATTAAGTACAGAAATTCGTGAAGCTCTGGAGCTGGCGGCAAAGCGGATTCGTTCATTCCATCAGGCGCAAAAGCAAGAGGGATGGACTTATGTGGATGAGCTGGGAAATACTTTAGGACAGAAAGTTACGCCTCTTGATCGGGTTGGGATTTATGTACCAGGGGGGTTGGCATCTTATCCATCCTCTGTATTGATGAATGCGCTACCCGCCCATGTGGCTGGCGTGCCTGAAATTATTATGGTGGTGCCTGCACCAAATGGTGAGCTCAATCCATTGGTCTTGGCTGCGGCATATATAGCTGGCGTTAGCCGAGTATTTACCATTGGTGGTGCACAGGCAGTTGCGGCATTGGCCTACGGAACCCAAACCGTTCCAGCCGTAGATAAAATTACGGGACCAGGGAACCGCTTTGTTGCTGCGGCAAAACGGGCCGTGTTTGGTCAGGTGGGCATTGATATGATTGCTGGACCTTCAGAAATTCTGGTCTATGCAGAGGGTGAAAACAATGCCGAATGGCTGGCGATGGATGTATTGTCTCAGGCAGAACATGACACGGTTGCTCAAGCCATTTTCATTACACCCGATGAAGCACTTTTAAATGCCGTGGATGCAGCCATTGAAAAGCATCTTGCTGAATTACCAAAAGCCGAAATTGCCCGTACTTCAATTCAAAACCGTGGTGCACTGGTTCTGGTTAAAGACCGTGCAGAAGCGATTGAGCTGATCAATCAGGTTGCGCCTGAGCATTTGGAACTCTGTCTGGATGATGCTGAATTGATGAGTCAGGATATTCGTCATGCAGGTGCAATATTTATGGGACGTTATACGCCAGAAGCGATTGGTGATTATTGTGCAGGGCCAAACCACGTTTTGCCAACGTCAGGCACAGCCCGTTTTTCCTCGCCACTGGGTGTTTATGATTTTCAAAAACGTTCAAGCCTGATTATGTGCTCACAGGATGGTGTTAAAACGCTGGCCAAAACAGCCGATATACTTGCGGTACAAGAAAACCTTGATGCCCATGCACGTTCAGCACGTTACCGTTATGAAGCTTGAATGTGCAACGTGTGTCATTGCTTAATGTTATAACAAATATAAACCTCTCCCTAACCCTCTCCTAGAAGGAGAGGGGACTTGTCACTATACATGTGGAATAAGTTTGAAGATTCCTCTCCCTTTGGGAGAGGTTAGGAGAGGGTAAAAGAGAATATAAAATGTCAAAGATCACAACACAACAAATGCGTTTTTGGAGTCCAGAAGTTCGCGAATTAGAGCCTTATGTGCCAGGTGAACAACCAAAAATCCAGAATTTGCTCAAACTTAATACCAATGAAAACCCATATCCACCTTCACCCAAAGTAGTGGAAGCAGTGCAGACGGTTTTGGCAAATCAGGCTGATGCCTTGCGTTTATACCCTGACCCTGATGCAACCGCCTTAAAGCAAGCGATTGCCAATCAGCAAAAAGTTGAACTTGATCAGGTTTTTGTGGGTAATGGTTCAGATGAAGTTCTAGCCCATATTTTTAAGGCATTCTTTATCCAGAATGAGCCTGTGCTTTATCCTGACATTACCTATAGCTTTTATCCAGTTTATAGTCAGTTCTTTGCAATTCAGACCAAGCAGATACCTTTGAATGAAAATTTTGAAATTGATGTTTCAGATTATCAGCAGGAAAATGGTGGCATTATTATTACTAATCCTAATGCGCCAACCAGTATTGCATTGGGTTTGCAACAAATCGAACAAATTTTGCAGGCCAATCCAGATCGTGTGATTGTGATTGATGAAGCCTATGTAGATTTTGGAGCAGAATCAGCAGTTCAGCTTGTTAATCAATATGATAATCTGGTGGTTTGTCAAACAACCTCCAAGTCGCGTTCCCTTGCGGGTTTACGGGTTGGCTTTGCCATTGCACAAAGCCATTTGATTGCCGCACTTGAAGCAGTCAAAAATAGTTTTAACTCCTACCCAATGGACCGATTTGCGATTGCAGCGGCAGTAGCTTCATTTGAAGATCAAGTTTATTTTGAAGCACAATGTGCAAAAGTGATAGAAAGCCGTGAAAAACTGGTGGGTGATTTGATTGCTTTAGGTTTTAAGGTATTGCCATCAAAAGCTAATTTTATTTTTACCACTCATCCACAATATGAAGCCGCCAGGCTTGCACAGCAGCTCCGTGAGCAGGGGATTATCGTCCGTTATTTTAATAAACCAAGAATTGATCAATTCTTGCGAATTACGATTGGCACAGATGAACAAAATCAGCGTTTAGTTGATACACTTAAAATGCAAATTTTGTAATAGCCATATTGGTTCAATCTTCAGATTTCAGCCATGTGTTGAGCAAATCAAGCATGGCAGAAATCTTATCAAAACATTCCTGATATTCTGCCTCAACATCAGAAGCGATGGTAATGCCACCACCTGCCCAGACTGATAATTGATCCTGATACTTTTGAATACTACGAATCAGGATATTCCAGCGTCCCGTGCCATCAAAATTGAAATAACCCAAACTGCCACAATACGCACCTCTTGATGCACCCTCTAGTTCCTCAATAATCTGCATGGCACGAATTTTGGGTGCGCCCGTAATTGAACCACCAGGCAGGGCAGACAATAGCATCTGCATAGGATTGATATCTTGCTTTAAAGTTGCCGTGATTTCACTGACCATGTGATGCACTTGATTGAAACTTTCAATTTCAAAGAGTTTAGTTGTCTTTACTGAACCCGTTTCAGCATAAACACTGAGGTCATTACGCAACAGGTCCACAATCATGACATTTTCAGCCTGATCTTTTTCAGAGTTACTGAGTTTGGCTTTGGATGCCTGATCCTGTTTGGGATCATCAAAGCGTGGCATGGTTCCCTTAATTGGTCGGGTCTTGATTTTTCTCTCATGCTGAAATTCGATAAATAACTCAGGTGAACAACTGAGTAGCTCAAAATCATCAAGCTTTAAATAACCTGCATACGGTGCATGGGTCAATTGCCATAATTCTTCAGCTTTACTTAATAGTGTACCTTGTGCTGTTGCCTTAAATTCTTGTGTTAAATTGATTTGATAACAATCACCTGCCTTGATGTACTCCTGAACCTGATTGAATGCGTCAAAATATTGTTCTTTTGACCAACGGGAAGCGCACTTTTTTAAGAGTTGAAGTGTGGCTAATTCATTTTCTTGGGCTTGGTTTAGCAGTCTGGAAATGCTTTTATAAATATTTTGCGCTTGTTCCTCATCACTATAAAAATACCATGCGCCATCCTGAAACTTTAAAAAAGTAGAATATTCACCTAGAAAAAAGCTGGGTTGTGGATGACTAAAAACATCAATAAATTGATCTGCACTATAGTCATAGCTAAAGAAGCCAATATAACCACCATTGAAAGAAATGTCGTGCTCTGGGTATTCTTGTGAATGATTGAAATTTGAAAATTCAATCACTGATGTTACATCTTGATTTATTTGATATTGATTAAATTCAATTTGATGAAACTGTATCAGCGTTGACTGCTGAAATTTTAAAAAAGCTTTGGGTAGAAATGCAATAACAGGAAAATTTTGATCATGGAGATAGACCAAGCCAGTTAAATCCTGAAGCTGGAGCAAAAGTGCAGATACGGCATTATTTTGTATGTTTAACTTTTGCAAAAACTGGGACATAAAAAGAAATACATTGGCATACACAAGGATATGCTAGTGTACTACACTCTAAAATAGAATAAACATTTTGGGTATTAGGGCAGCAAAATGGCAGTCATTCAACCACAACCATATATCAGTGAACAGGAATACCTTGAGGGCGAATTATTGACTGATATCAAACATGAATATATCGATGGCGAAGTTTACGCAATGGCGGGCGCACATCGGAACCATGTTCGTTTAGCAGATAATATGTTGGGGTTATTATTGGGTCACCTCAAAGGTAAACCATGCCAACCTTTTGGTTCAGATATGAAACTCAAAGTCGGAAAAAACTACTTTTATCCTGATGCAATCATTGATTGCAGTGAAGATGAACAGGATTATTATACCGAAAACCCAACCCTCATTGTTGAGGTGCTCTCAAAATCCACCCGCCAAAAAGACAAGACACTGAAACGTGATCTTTACCTTACTATTCCGACTTTACAGGAATATGTGTTGATCGAACAGGATTTTGTCGATGTGGAAATCCAGCGTCTTTCTAACGGCTGGCAGTCTCAACATTTTTATTTAGATGAAGATGTCCATTTTCAGTCGATTGATTTAACGGTTAAAGTCTCAGAAATCTATGATCGGGTAAAAAATGAAGATATGCAGCAATGGCTGGCGAAGCAGGCAGAAATTGCACAAGCTGAACAGGGCATAGGGCAATAAAATTAAGCTTATTGTCACTTGTAGAGAAAGTATGGCTTAGAAAGTGAATACCGAAAAACTTGATTTTGACGATTGTTATCAATTTTAAGTTAAAAAGAGATTTTGTTTACATTCTCAAAACGAAAATTCTGCCGATTAACAGACAGAAGTTCAAAATATTCAGGTTGATTTAAAAAGATTTTGTATAAAAATTATAATTATCAATATGTTGTAGAATAAAAAGTCTATTGATTGCTATTAATCAGATAATGCCGTTTATCCATTGGAGCGTAAAACCTCGGGGTTTAGCCCGAGGATATAAGCGACTGGCGTAAGCCATACGACATGAAATGTCGTTTTAAATACTTTTGCTATAATCACTATTAAGAAAAATACGGTTAAAATAATTGTATGAAGACACTCAAATTACGAATAAAAGACAAACATTGCAAGATGCTAGACCAACTAGCGTTGGAGGTAAACTTTGTTTGGAATTATGTCAATGATTTGTGTTTCAAGCATCTACAACGCAAACAACAATTCTTTTCAGCATACGACATTGCCAAATACACAAAAGGCACATCGAAAGAATGTAATTTGCATAGCCAAACGATTCAGGCGGTCACAGAAGAATTAGTGACAAGACGCAAGCAATTCAAAAAAGCAAAACTGAAATGGCGAGTCAGCAATAAAAAATCAGCTAGGCGTTCATTGGGCTGGATACCGTTCAAGAAAGTAGCAATCAAATATGCTGATGGCTATGTTCAATATGGCAAGCACCAATTCAAACTATGGGACAGCTACGGACTAAGCAAATACAATGTTAAAACAGGCTCATTTGTTGAGGATAGTCGTGGGCGTTGGTATGTCTGTTTAGTTGTAGAAGCACCAAAGATAGAGAAAACAACATCAACCACAGCCATTGGCATTGATCTAGGGCTAAAAGACCTTGCAACATGCTCAGATGGTGTGAAACTCAAAGCCCCTAAAATCTATCGCCAATATGAACAAAAACTTGGCATAGCCCAACGAGCTAGAAATAAGAAACGTGTCAAAGCAATTCACGCCAAGATTAAAAATATACGTCAAAACATGCTGCATCAATTCAGCCATAAACTGGTGAATGAACATGCAGCAATCTTCGTTGGCAATGTGAATGCCAAAGCACTCGCACAAACTAAATTAGCTAAATCAGTGCTAGATGCAAGTTGGACAACACTAAGAACCATGCTCAAGTATAAATGCGAGAACGCAGGGGTATGGTATGAAGAAGTCAATGAAGCGTATACCACCCAAATGTATTCGTGCTGTGGCTCACGCTCCAGTAGTCCGAAAGGTAGGACAGGTTTAGGAATAAGAGAGTGGCAGTGTATGGAGTGCGGTACGCTCCATGATCGGGATGTAAATTCCGCACTGAATATTCTTGCGCTCGGACATGAGCGTCTCGCAGGAGGAATCCCCGTCCTTTAGGTCGGGGAGGATGTCAATTTAACCTGTATGATCTAAACGCGTTCCCAATGTTTCTAAATGAGATGGAAATAACCCATTTTTACGATCGGTAAAATAATGTCTTAATGTTTGCTCTACGCTCGGAAAGGCAAGTTCCGTCCAGGGAATTTCATGTTCTTCAAATAAGCGACATTCAAGGCTTTCTTCACCAGCACCAAATAGTCCCTGTTTTAATTGTGCCTTGAACAAGACGTAGATTTGCCCAATACGGGGGATATTGTACATACAGTAAAGCTGTTCAATCTCAACCTCTGCCTCGGCCTCTTCACGGGTTTCACGCGCTGCGCCCTGCTCCATGGTTTCAAACAGCTCCATATAACCAGCGGGTAAGGTCCATAAACCATAGCGGGGTTCAATTGCCCGACGGCAAAGTAATACCTTGTTGTCCCAAAGCGCTAAAGCACCACAGATTACTTTGGGATTTTCATAATGAATATTGCCGCAATTTGTGCAAACCAAACGTAATTTATGATCACCCAGTGGAATTTTTGCCTCAGTTTGATGTCCGCATGCAACACAAAAGCTCATAATTATCATCAGCCGTAGAGATAGCTCAGCATAACTGAATTTTTATCTGTTCGCATCATCATCTATACTGACAACTCAAATTTCGGCTATGATGATTTATCAGGAAAGTAACAAGAAGAGATGAGTGATATGGAACAGCCGTCGTTAATACAGCTTTTACAACAACGGTTGCGTTTTTCCAAACGAATCCAGCAGGCAGATGCCGCAGTCTTGATTGCAATAACTCAGGAAGTCCAACCGAAAGTCTTGCTGACCCGCCGTTCCATGCAGTTGTCACAACATGCGGGAGAGGTTTCATTTCCAGGTGGCAAGCGTGATCCAAGTGATACCAGCAATATTGTGGTGGCCTTGCGTGAGGCACATGAGGAGACCGCGCTCAATCCATTTGATGTCAAGCTTTTGGGTGACTTGCCGATTCAGCGTGCGCGAAGTGGGTTATCGGTTAAGCCAATCGTTGGCTTGATTCCTGCCCAAGTGGAACTGATTGCCCAGCCCACAGAAATAGACCGTATTTTTTTTGTGCCATTACAACAGTTAATAGAAGCGCCGCCTTTACCCTATGAGGTTCGTCTGGCACGTCAATCCATTTATTTTCCAAGTATGCAGGTGGAAAGTGAAATCGTGTGGGGGTTAACGGCGCGTATGCTGGTGTCTTTGTTTCAGTATGGTCTGGGTTATCAAAAAAATTGGCCGTTTCTGGTTAATCCACCGCATTTTGGATTATCCAAGTTTTAAATCGTATTTAATCAAGTCGAGTATTCATCATGATGTATCGCTATCAGGGATTAAGTCCAAAAGCATTGTATGAGCCTTGGGATGGCTGGGTTGCACCAACTGCAACGGTGATTGGTCAGGTTGAGCTGGGCCGTCAGGTCAGCATCTGGTTTGGTGCTGTGGTGCGTGCCGATAATTGTGTGATTCGGATTGGTAATTTTTCCAATATTCAGGAAAATGCGGTGTTGCATACCGATGCAGGCATTGAAATGGATATTGGCGAATATGTAACAGTTGGACATAAGGTGATGTTACATGGCTGTCGCATTGGTGATAATTCATTGATTGGCATGAATGCGGTGATTTTAAATCATGCCGTGATTGGCAAAAATTGTATTATTGGAGCTAATGCCCTTATACCAGAGGGCAAGGTGATTCCAGACAATTCTGTGGTGATGGGTTCGCCTGGCAAAGTGGTGAAAACTCTGGATGAAGAGGGAGCTGCCCGTTTACGTTTAAGCGCTTTGCATTATGCGGAACATTATAAGAATTTCCTAAATCTGGAAGAGTTTCATTTTTAATTTTTGATCTAAACTTAACGCTATAAATGCCAGGCAAATGCTTGGCTTTTTTGTATTAAAAAGGAGAACAACTCGCCTAGTAGGTTAGAGTGGAGTATGATACTCGACGTTTTTTCTCTTTCTGGCACTCAGGGTTTTTGCATGAAATTGCTTGCACTGGAAACTGCAAATGAGCAGTGTTCTGTTTCATTGGTGGATGATACCCAAGAACTGTTTTTTCAACTGGATGAACGAACCAAGGCACAAACGCAAACCATTTTGCCCTTAACTGAACAGGCCTTGTTGCAAACTCAAACCCAACTTGCTGATTTAACTACCATTGCCTTTAGTCGCGGCCCAGGTTCGTTTAGTGGGGTACGTATTAATGCCGCAGTTGCACAGGCTTTGGCCTGGTCGCATAACTTGCCTGTGATTCCTGTATCCAGTTTGCAGGCCTTGGCACAGGCAGCCTACCGTTTAACAGGCTTGCAACAGGTTACTGCTGTGCTGGATGCACGTATGCAGGAAGTCTATATTGCTAGCTTTAGTCTGGATCAACATGGCATCATGCAGGCCATAGATGAAGAAAGATTATTAAATTATCAGCAGGCAGCTGAATATTGTCAGTTTACCGCGATTGGTTCGGGTTCAGGCTTGATTAAGCCAGAGCAAATAGACTCATCTGAGGCTTGCACGTTGAAGATCATGGCGACTGCACAGGATATTGCAACAATTGCCCGTGTATATGCGAAACAACAACAATGGGTTGATGCTGAACATGCGCTGCCTGTGTATTTGCGTGATGATGCGTGGAAGAAAATTCCAGAACAAGGCAAAGCAAATTAATACGAATTAAGGTTGAGTATGGATCTTTTATTGCTATTTAAAGCGGCGATTATGGGCTTGGTAGAGGGGATTACTGAATTTCTACCCATCTCAAGTACAGGGCATTTAATTTTAACGGGTCAACTGCTGGATTTCTGGACGGTTGAAAAGCGTGATATGTTCGCGGTTGCTGTGCAGATTGGTGCGATTGCCGCTGTGATCTATGAATATTGGGGCAAGTTGTGGGGGGCTTTGATTGGTGCGTTCACAGGGCAGGAACAGGGCCGCCGTTTAAGCCTTAACCTGATTATTGCTTCAATTCCAATCGTGATCATTGGGTTGAGTTTTGGTGATGTGGTAAAAGCCTATTTATTTAATGCAATTACCGTTGCAATCGCATTGATTGTGGGTGGTTTTATTATTTTATGGGCGGAACGCCGCCCGCATCAAATTGTAACTCAGGAAGTGGATGATCTAAGCTTTAAGCAGGCAACCTTAATTGGTTTGATTCAGTGTCTTGCCTTGATTCCAGGCACTTCCCGTTCTGGTTCAACCATTATTGGTTCATTGTTCCTCGGCGTTTCACGTAAGGCTGCGGCTGAATTTTCATTCTTCCTGGGCATTCCTGTACTGATGGGCGCAGGTCTGCTAGATATGTACAAGATGCGTCATGAGTTGCATAGCAATGATATGGCAGTCTTGGCTGTTGGAATTGTAGTTGCCTTTATTTCAGCGTTGATTGTGATTCGTGCCCTGATTCGTTATGTCTCCAAGCATGATTTTACCGCATTTGCCTACTACCGCATTGTATTTGGACTGTTGATCCTGGCAACTTGGTGGACAGGTTGGGTGCATTGGTAATGCAGATGATCTGTTGGTATCAAGCTGAATATCAACACCAATTTCAGCAACTGCAAACACGTTTGGCTGAATTGCATGTTCAGCTTGATGGGCAAGTGGTTGAGAAAATTAATGCACGTTTTTTACGCCTGAATCCAGACATGGCACTGGTGCTGGATGAGGATGGTTTAAGTCTTGCCGCCAACGGCATGAAAATGCAGCCTGACTGGTGTGCCGAGATTCCGCGATTAAAAAGAGCCAGTTTAAAATCTGAGATGATTGCCAGAGCGTGTCAGCTTGGAGAAAAGCCAACACTGGTTGATGCGACCGCAGGTCTGGGACATGACAGTTTGCTGATGGCCTATCTAGGGGCGGATGTCTGTCTGGTTGAACGGCATCCGATCCTGTTTGTGTTGTTGGAATATACCAAGGCACAGGCTGAAAAGGATCCATTTTTACAGACTTTTGTGTCACGGATTCAGTTGGTTTTTGCAGACTCCAATGTATATTTACAGCAATTAGCCCAGCAGAATCAGCAGGTGGATGTGGTGTATCTGGACCCGATGTTTCCACAGCGTGACCAGAACCAGCAGGCGATAAAAAAGCAGGCGCAGGTTAAGAAACAAATGCAGTTGTTACACTTGTTGTTGCCTGAAGATGGCGAGATGGACTTGGGCGATCAGTTATTGGATTTAGCGCGGAAAATTGCCAAACGTGTGGTGGTCAAGCGTCCACGTCATGCCATTTATCTGGCAGATCAAACTCCTGATCATCAATGGCTGGGAGATGCCTGCCGTTTTGATGCATATTTTGCCAAAGTTTAAGTTCAAATCCTCATCGGATTCAGTTGATTGTTTGGCTTGCGTCAATGCACAGTAAAGATTTGTGATATAGTGCAAAAGCATGATTGCTAAAAAATTCTTGTCACGCTTACACTAGAGCTGAGCATCTCAATTTTTAGAAAAGTGATGCTTATTTTGAAGAAGTAGATTTTCAGTTTTGTCTTGAAAAGAGAAATACCTAAAGAATTTTATGATAGACCTCAAGCCCTCCATTAATATCTGGCACGATTTTAAAAGTAACCAAATTGCTGGAATGTGGTTGTTTCTGGGGTCACGCCGTTCCCTACAGGTGGTACATCCTTCAATCACCCAACTGATTCTGTGGGGAATTCTGGGTGGATGTACCAACTCGCTTTATGGCTGGCTGGTTGCTGGGCAAATGGGGGACTTTAATCCCCAGGGGTTGATTGGATATGCACTGTGGCCATTTATTGCCTTAATTGTCGGTATTTTCCTTTCCCAGCGCATGAACCAACCTCGCCTGATGCTGGTGCCTGCATTGCTGTGGTTGGTGCTTGATACCAATATTCTGTTGTTACAATGCCTGATTCAGTATCTTGGATCAAATGGTTACCTGAACTTTATCCCTGACAGTATTTATAATGGTTTTTTACCCCCATTTTTTGTTGGCTTGTTTGTCTGGCAGAGTCTGGCAGTCATCTGGGTTTTTTCCCGTGCATTAAAATGGCCGTGGTGGGAGCGTGTACTGGTGATTGTGGCAACTATTGCCACAATGGTGGTATGGCAATTATCTGTTAAGGACCAGCCAGTCTGGAAAGTGGAGCAAACACCGCCAAGTTTCAGTGAAGAGGCATTTTATGCGCAGGGCCATTTGCTTGAGACGGCACTGGATCAAATACAATATGGCGATATCGCCCAAAGCCACTGGTATTTTATGGGAGTGGCGGGAGATAGTTATGCTGATGTGTTCAAGTCGGAAATTGAGCGGATAAAAGAGCAGTTTGATACCCGTTTTGGAACCTTTGGCCGTTCGCTGATGTTGATCAATAACCCTGCCACACGTCTGGAGGTGCCAATCGCTTCTAAAACCAGTATGGAACTGGCTTTGCGCCGTATTGGCCAGCAAATGAACCGTGACAGTGATGTGCTATTCCTGTATATGACTTCACATGGCGAACGGAATCATTTTGAAATTGAAAATGCGCCGCTAGAGCTTGGGCAGGTTGACCCGAAATGGCTGCGTGAAACACTGGATAAGTCTGGAATTCGCTGGCGTGTGATCGTGATTTCGGCCTGTTATTCGGGCAGCTTTATTCCTGCCTTGCAGTCACCTGAAACATTGATCATTACCGCATCAGCAGCAGATAAAACCTCATTTGGCTGTAATAGTGAGGCCGACTATACCTATTTCGGTCGGGCATTTTTTGATCTGGCAATGCGTGAGCAGTCTTCAATCAAGCAGGCATTTGAGCAGGCCAGACAAACAGTGACCAAATGGGAAACTGCGCAAGGCTTTGAACCATCAGAACCGCAATGGTCAATTGGGCGTAATATGGAATTAATGCTGCCACAACTGGAGCCTTATTTGTTCCCTACACAAAATATGACAACAACAGATACTACAAAAACACAGGATAACAAACATGCAACTACTGCAAAAAAATCGTTGTTTTGAGGGCGAGCAACGGATTTACCAGATTGATTCCCAGCATCTCAAAGGGCTGAGCAAGGTTGGGGTTTATCTGCCACCAGCTGCTTTAGAGGGTAAGCCATGTTCAGCATTATTCTATCTTGCTGGCCTGACCTGTACTGAAGAGACCTTTGCAATCAAGGCACATGCACAACGTATGGCTGCACGTTTAAGCCTGATTTTAATTACACCAGATACCTCACCGCGTGGAGAGGATGTGGCGCAAGGGGATTATTGGGACATTGGGCAGGGTGCAGGTTTCTACATGAATGCGATACAGCAACCGTGGGCTGAACATTATCAAATGGAATCCTATATTGTTGATGAGTTGTATGCGCACATATTGCAGGAGTTTCCAGTGATTGAAAATCAAGTTGGAATCTTTGGTCATTCAATGGGTGGACATGGTGCATTGACGCTGGCATTTAAATATCCTGAGCAATTTAAGTCGGTTTCCGCCTTTGCGCCCATTTGTGCACCAAGTCTCTGCCCTTGGGGAGAAAAGGCATTTAGCCAATATTTAGGTACTGATCAACAACAGTGGTCAGCACACGATGCGACTGCTCTGGTCCAGCAAAAGGGTGGAGTTTTTGAGGAAATCCTGATTGATCAGGGACTGGATGACCAGTTCTATGCGCAGTTGAATCCTGAGAAATTTAAGCAGGCCTGTCTCGATGCTGGTCAGCCTCTCACCCTACGCCTGCACAAAGGTTATGATCATGGCTATTACTTTATTCAAAGTTTTATTGATGACCATCTACAGTTTCATGCCATTCAGTTAGAAAAGGCATTAAGCTAAATACTGGAAGTTCATATGAGCTTCTTTTAATGATGTTGCCATTCAACTAAAAATTCTTGTTGAGCCATACGGTTTAAATGAGCAAGTACCACCTGCTCCAAATGGGTAACATCTTCCTGCTGGTTTTCAATTGTAAATGAAAATAGTTCTCATGAAATGGGCTGTTGCAAGTTTGCAATGCCAGCAGGCTAACTACAGACGGAAGTGTTATGAATTTGCTATAATTTACCCATCATTTTCTCAGTATTCGTCAGGTTATCCATGTCCAAGCCTTATTTAATTGCACCGTCGATTTTATCTGCTGATTTTGCGCGTTTAGGTGAAGAGGTAGAAAAAGTGTTGGCGGCAGGCGCAGATGTTGTGCATTTTGATGTGATGGATAACCACTATGTACCGAACCTGACCTTTGGTGCAGGTGTATGCAAGGCACTGAAAAATTATGGGATCAAGGCGCCGATTGACGTGCATTTGATGGTTTCGCCTGTGGACCGTATGATCGGCGATTTTCTGGAAGCGGGTGCCGACATTATTACCTTTCACCCAGAAGCATCAGACCATATTGATCGCTCGCTACAATTGATCAAATCGGGTGGAGCAAAAGCTGGCTTGGTATTTAACCCAGCCACGCCGTTACACTATCTGGATTATGTGCTTGATAAAGTCGATCAAATCCTGTTGATGAGTGTAAACCCTGGCTTTGGTGGACAGAAATTCATTCCAATGACTTTGGAAAAATTACGTCAGGCACGTCAGATTATTGATGCCAGTGGTCGTGATATCCGTCTGGAAGTGGATGGTGGTGTTGGCCCTGCCAATATCGGTGAAATTGCAGCAGCGGGTGCGGATATGTTTGTGGCTGGCTCAGCGATTTTTGGTCAACCAGATTATAAAACAGTGATTGATCAGATGCGGGCGGAGTTGGCAAAAGTGAATCAGGTAGAGATTTAAGATGTGGATAACTTTGTTTATAACTGGGTGGATAACCGTGTTGATAAGCAAGTGGATAAACTGTTGTTAAAATAAACAAAGTGATTTCAGTTGTTTATATTCACAGCAAAATAATGGAAAAAGGACAAATATCTGTCCTTTTTTATGCGCCAACTTATTTATTTTGCTTTATTTTTATCCATTTTTTATTTGTTTGGAAATTAAATGATAAATCAGCAGGTTTCTTTAAACTGACTCTAAATGATCAGAATTGAAACATGAAGCTGATTGTGTATAAGTATGAAAGAAATTATGCTAAGTATATTGACTTAGTTTGATCATTGAAACAGGGAATCTAACGTGCAACTGCGCCAAAAATACAAACATCTGTGGTTTGTATTCCTGATGATATTCTTCATCGGGGGGAGTGGTGTGGCTGTTGCAGCAGTTCAGGCAATTCAATCTCCTCAAAAATCTTATGCAACCGCTCAAACAATGCCTTGCCATGAGCAACCTATGCTGGATCAACCTCATCATATGTCTGGGTCGCATGTTGATACGACCAGTTTGACAAAATGTCATGATGGAAAAATGCATAGTGATCAGCATTGTCAGGACTGCAATAGTCCCTCACATTGTCAGACAGTCAATCTTGCACTTGATCAGCAGGCACCCAGTTTATCCTCCTCACCTTTTTTAGAGCCTGATTCCTATCAACATACCGATTATCAGGCTCGACATCTTGCTGGCTATTGGCAGGAAATTTTACGCCCTCCTAGAACCTGATCTATTAAATTCCGTTGAAATTCTTCTCTTTTAAAGAGGGGCTAGGCGATATTTAACAGATTGGGATTATTTTATGTCTTCAAAATTATATGCTGGCGTTGTTGCCAGTTTGAGCCTATTGCTTGCCCCTGATAGTTGGGCTGCAATCAAGGAATATCACCTGAATATCAGTCAGGGCATGGTCAACTTAACAGGGAAACCTGTTAAACGAATGACAGTTAATGGCAAGTTTATTGCTCCGCTTCTGGAGTTTGAAGAGGGTGACGAGGCGGTCATCCATGTGCATAACCAACTCAAGGATCAGGACACCTCCCTGCATTGGCATGGGCTACTTTTACCTGGATTGATGGATGGTGTGCCTGGTTTTAATGGCTTTCAGGGTATTCAGCCAAAGGGTGATTTTACCTATCGTTTCAAGGTGCGCCAAAACGGAACTTACTGGTATCACGCCCATAGTAAAGGGCAGGAACAGGACGGTTTATATGGTCCGCTGGTGATTTATCCAAAAGGAAAACAGCCTGTTGCCACACATGAAAAAGCTGAACGTGATTATGTGGTGATGCTGTCGGATTTTCATGAATCCGATAGTGCCCAGATCATGGCAAACCTGAAAAAGTCCGCCGAGTATTATCAAAATCAGCGTGAAACAGTGCGCGATGTTTGGAAACAGGTCAAACAGCAAGGTTTAAAGGCAAGCTGGCAAGACCGTGCAATGTGGAACCAGATGCGGATGCTTAAAACCGATTTGTCTGATGTTACGGGTTATACCTTTTTAGTCAATGGTCAAACGCCACAACAAAACTGGACAGGTAAATTTAAAACGGGTGAGAAAGTCCGCCTGCGTTTTATCAATGCTTCAGCCATGTCTTTTTTTGATGTACGTATTCCAGATTTAAAAATGACGGTGCTGAGTGCCGATGGTCAGCCTGTGCAACCTGTACCAGTGGATGAATTTCGGATTGGTGCGGCAGAAACCTATGATGTGATAGTGGAGCCAATGCAGGCATATTATCAAGTTCAGGCAGAGTCGATTGACCGCGCTGGTTTTGCGATTGCATCCCTGCAAAACGAAATGTTTCCAAAACAGCAAAAGCTTGAAATGCCGAAAGCCCGTCCGCGTGCACTATTGACCATGGATGATATGGGACATGGGCAAATGGATATGGGCAAAATGGATCATGGCTCGCATCAGCAAATGAACATGGAACATCATTCACATGACCAGATGCAGATGTCAGCATCAGCAATGTCTGAGCATAGCCAGCACCAATCTATGGCATCTTTTGAAAAAGATCAACCTGATACCGTACAGGGTTGGGCCAATGCCTCCACACCAGCAGGGCATAAGGCGTTGCAGTATGCTGACCTAAAATCATTAACCCCCCAAGCTGATACCCGTCCTGCTGAAAGAGAGTTGCTGATCCGTCTTGGCGGTACGATGGAGCGTTATATCTGGACGATTGATGGCAAGAAGTTCAGTGACAAGGACTTTGAACCCTTAAAGGTGCGCTTTGGTGAACGTATCCGCCTAAAATTTATCAATGACAGCATGATGGCGCATCCGATGCATCTGCATGGCATGTTTATGCAACTGGAAAATGGCCAGTCTGCACAGGACATGCCAAACAAGCACACAATAATCGTACCGCCAGGCAAGACAGTGACCGCCATGCTGACTGCGGATGAGTTGGGCGAATGGGCAATTCATTGCCACCTGCTATACCATATGAGTGCAGGTATGATGAGCAAGCTGATCGTAGCAAATGTTGATGACACAAAAACGCCGATGCAAACGCCTGTTCAGTCTTCTCAAGGAGAAAGCCATGTACATCATTAAGCTAACTCCTGAAATGAAACGCCATGTACCCTTATTGTTGATGGGTGGAATGATGTGCTGCCTGAGCGCCGTGACTTATGCACATGAAGAACATAATCACATGACAGATGAACAGCCCGTTATGCAAATGGATGCATCATCAGCGATGCAGCATCAGCAACATCAAAGTGTTCCTGTAAGGGCAGAGCTTGACCATACACCGCATAATCATCACCGTGAACATGGTGGGCAGATGTATCAGGCCACCACTCTGGAAAACGCATGGACAGTGGATGATCATGGTCGGGGCAGTGCTAGCAGTAAACTGAAAACTTGGATAGGCACAGATGAAAACAAGATTTTCATCAAGGCGCATGTGGAAAAGGCAGAATCCCAGCAGACAAAAACCGATGCAATGGCTTTATATAGCCGTAGTATTGCTGACTTTTGGGATGTACAGGTGGGTGCTCGCCATCAATATCAACCTGAACAGCAACAGGATAAAAGCCAGTGGAGCGCCGTAGTCGGCGTACATGGTTTGGCTCCCTATTTCTTTGAAACCGAAGCCTATCTCTATGCAGGACACGATCAACGCTGGCAGTTCAGTCTGGAAACCAGCCGTGATGTGCTGTTTACCCAGAAATGGATTGCACAGCCTTATTTCAATGCGGATCTGGTTTTAAATGATCAATCAAAATATGCACAAAAATCAGGTGTGTCCAAACTGCAAACAGGCGCGCAGATTCGCTATGAAATCAATAAAAAAGTCATGCCATTTATTGACCTTGCTTATGCCTATCATAAAGGTAAAAAGCAAACTGCATGGCAAATGGCTTCAGGGCATGAGCAAGGCGGGCTATATGCTGTGGGGCTTACGTTAAAGTTCTGATACTCTGTCTAAAATGTCACTTCGCTGAGATACTGTTGGTTTATACTTGCAGTATCTTTTTTGAGTCATTCATGGTGCATAAATGGCTTTAGAACAACAAGAGCAGCAAATAACACAACATGCAAATCAAGGGACACATTCAGGCGAAAAGTCTCAGGCTTCTTTCCAGTCTCAAGCAGGATTTATTGCAGCAAATGGCAGCATGAATGTCAGTTTTTACTATATTCCCCATATGAGCAGTGTTGTGGAAGCAACACGTGTACGCAAGGCATTAGTTCCATTTGTGGATTTATTGGTTGAGCATAGTATTGACCTGGATGCACGTCATTTAACCCTCTACCATCATCTACCGATTGATGAGGTTACTGCCGCCTTGCAACGTCTGAGTCTGGGGGCTGAACTACAACAAACCATGTCACATTATGAGCCTGTGGAAATCAGTACATTTAATAAGCAGGAAAAGACAGATTCATCCAGTCAGAACAAGACCTTTACAGAAAACCAGCTCAATCCTATTCAGCAATTTTTGTATGCCGCTTTAGAAAAACTTAGGCGATGGATCAAGGTATTACAAGGTAAAAAGGATCAATAATATGCCAAGATGGATGTATGGCTTGCTGGGACTGGCTTTGGCATGGCTGGTCTGGACCAATCTGCTTAAACCCGCTCCAAATGTGAGTCAAATTACGACCCAGCAAGGTGTACAGGTGATGGCACTGGAAAACTATGAGGGTTCATTTCGTGTATTGGGACGGGAAGACTACAATCTAGGCCGTGAAGCAGAATTTTCCCCTATGGACATTGCTGTAGGCTGGGGGAAAATGGCAAATCCACAGGTGTATAAGCAAATTGACATTTCCCAGAGTAACCGTTGGTATCACTGGCGTGTTGATCATGAACCACCGATTTCGTTTAGGGAAATTGAAACACACAGTGCCAACATGCATTTGGTTCCAGCAGATGCCTATGTCGCATCGCAAATGAAGAAAATTAAAAAGGATGATTTGGTCTACCTCAAGGGTGCATTAATCGAAATTCAGGCACCCGATGGATGGCGCTGGAAAAGTTCCTTGTCCCGTGAGGATACAGGTAATGGTGCCTGTGAATTGATACGTGTGGACAGCATCATTTGGCAATAGAATACACAGAATAACAGTTCATGCTTTTCAATGGCTTAATTGGGGTAGATACATAACAATTCACATAACTGCCCATTTTAAAGTAAACTCCTGAAGCTGGGAGGACGACCTCCCCAGAAAAGAATCACGTTGGGACGACCCAACCATGAATAAAGATGAATGTAAAAATGGCATGGGCAATTTTAATTCTGGCAGGGATTTTTGAAATCATTTGGGCGTACTCAATGAAAATGTCTGAGGGCTTCACCCGTCTCACCCCAAGTGTGGTCACGATTGTTTTTATGATTTTAAGTGTGGTTTTGCTCTGCATATCAATGCGTACACTTCCTTTGGGAACAGCCTATACCGTATGGACAGGCATTGGCGCGATGGGTTCCTTTATTTTGGGCATTATGGTGCTGAATGAACCCATGACCGCAATGCGTATGATCGCAGCCGTCTTGATTGTGTCGGGTTTGGTGTTGATGAAGCTTTCATCGAATTAAGAAAAATTCCCCCTCTTTATCAAAGAGGGGGCTACGATTGAAGTAGCGTAAAGGAGATTTTTGATGCAACTGGTTTATATGTATATGGAATCTCCTGTAGGCGCATTAAAACTGGTTGCTCATGATCAGGCTTTGGTCGCCGTGATGTGGGACAATGAAGACCATAAACGGGTACGCTTGGCGGAACTGATTGAGAATATCCAGCATCCGCTGCTGCTAAAAGTGAAACAACAACTAGAACAATACTTTGCAGGACAACGCCAGCAGTTTAATCTGCCACTGGATTTTCAGGGTACGGATTTTCAGCAACAGGTATGGCGAGCTTTATTGACCATTCCTTATGGAGAAACACGCAGTTATAAAGATATTGCGCTCCAGATTGGCAATGAAAAGGCAGTGCGTGCGGTCGGTGCCGCCAATGGTAGAAATCCAATTTCAATTATTGCACCATGCCATCGCGTGATTGGTTCTGGTGGGGCTTTGGTGGGTTTTGCAGGTGGTCTGGATAAGAAGCAGATTTTATTGAGTTTGGAACAGGGTCAAATTCAATAATCTATATGGCTAACACTCGATTTTAATTGCCTTTTGGAATAAGCTTAAGTCTTTCATAACAAGTTGAATGGGTATTTAAAAATGGCTGTTGGTGACGTAACGATGCCGCTAATGCATGTGGTGCAGGGTGTGAAAATTGGCTCAACTGAGGCGTATGTACGTTATCCAAACCGACGCGATCTGGTCATTTTTGAATTTGCCGAGGGTTCAAATGTTGCGGGTGTGTTCACCCAAAGCGCATTTGCCGCTGCGCCTGTTCTGATTAGTAAAAAGCATCTCGCTGAAAGTACTTCACAACAGCAGCCACGCTATCTGATTATTAATACAGGCAATGCCAATGCCGCCACAGGTAAAATCGGTTATAAAAATGCGGAGGCAACCTGTGCCCAACTGGCTGAACTGACAGGTGTGCAAACTAGTCAAATCCTGCCATTTTCAACAGGTGTAATTGGTGAGCAACTTCCAATCGAACGTTTGCTGCAAGGCATTCAGCCTGCATTGAATGACTTAAATGCGGATCGCTGGGCTGATGCCGCATCAGGCATTATGACCACAGACACCACACCAAAAGGTGCATCTGAACAGTTTGAGCTGGATGGTGTGAGCTATACCATGACAGGGATTAGTAAAGGTGCAGGCATGATTCGCCCGAACATGGCGACCATGTTGAGTTTTGTGGCAACGGATGCGCCGATTAGCCGTGAATTGGTGCAAAGCCTACTTCAAACCACAGTTGAGCATTCATTCAACCGCATTACCATTGATGGTGATACCTCCACCAATGACTCCTGTATTTTTGTCGCAACTGGATTAGCAGGCGGCGCGGAAATTGCCGCTCAGGATGATCCACGTTACCAACAGGTGCTGGATGTGCTTGCCCGTATTATGAATCGTCTGGCGCAGTTGATTGTGCGTGATGGTGAGGGTGCGACCAAGTTCATTACCGTTCAGGTTGAGGGTGGGGCAAATACTCAGGAATGTTGTGATGTTGCCTATAGTGTGGCTGAGTCACCATTGATCAAAACCGCATTATTTGCCTCCGATCCAAACTGGGGCCGTATTGTGATGGCGATTGGTAAGGCAGGTGTACCGAATCTGGACAGCAGCAAGGTGCAAGTTTGGTTGGGTGACGTACAAATCTGCTTAGATGGTGGTGCAAATCCTGACTATACCGAAGCGGCAGGCGCAGCGGTAATGGCTGAGAAAGAAATTACCATCCGTATCGACCTTGGTCGTGGTACAGCCAAAGACACCGTGTATACCTGTGATTTTTCTTACGACTATGTGAAAATTAATGCCGATTATCGCTCGTAAATATACGGTATAATAAAGCCTCCACAGTGAGGCTTTTTTTATAAGCTGGTATGTGGATAGTGTGATTTACTCCACATCATCGCCAAGATGCCCACGTTATAAGTTTGCAGTAATGCAGGCGCGCAGGATAGAGAAGACGTTTTATGAATGATGCGAATTTAATTGCGAACGAAGCCAAAAATATTGTGCAGGCGCATTTAGATCGTTTGGGTGAGCCAAAAGACAATAGCCTAAGCCCAGAAGTGAAACGAGAAAAGTTTGCTCAAATCGCAGCTGAGTTGAAAAAACGCAATGCAGTGCTTGTGGCCCACTATTACTGTGATCCTGATGTGCAGGAGCTTGCCGAACTGACAGGTGGCTGTGTTTCTGACTCATTAGAAATGGCGCGCTTTGGTCGTGATCATCCTGCAACAACCCTTGTGGTGGCAGGCGTAAAGTTTATGGGCGAAACCTCTAAAATTTTATCACCAGAAAAAACAGTGTTGATGCCAACTTTGGAAGCAACTTGTTCACTGGATTTGGGTTGTCCTGTAGATGAGTTTTCAGCGTTCTGTGATCAGCATCCTGACCATACCGTGGTGGTGTATGCCAATACCTCGGCGGCTGTAAAAGCACGTGCCGATTGGGTGGTGACTTCAAGCTGCGCGGTTGAAATCATTGAACATTTAGATAGTTTGGGCGAAAAAATTATTTGGGCACCTGATCAACATTTAGGTCGCTATATTCAGAAGAAAACGGGCGCTGAAATGTTGTTGTGGGATGGTGCCTGTATCGTGCATGAAGAATTTCGTGCCCGTGGTATTGCGCAAATGAAAGCGCTCTATCCAGATGCAGCGGTATTGGTTCATCCTGAATCACCTGAATCGGTGGTGGAAATTGCCGATGCTGTTGGGAGTACCTCGCAATTGATCAAGGCTGCGCAGACACTTCCACATAAACAAATGATCGTGGCAACTGACCGTGGCATTTTCTATAAAATGCAGCAGGCCGCACCTGATAAGGAATTATTTGAAGCACCGACCGCAGGCGAGGGTGCAACCTGCCGTTCATGTGCACATTGTCCGTGGATGGCAATGAACGAACTGGATGGGATTTTGCATGTGTTACAGCATGGTGATCAGGAAATACACGTTGATCCAGCCCTGGCTGAACGTGCCAAATTACCTTTAGATCGAATGTTGAACTTTAGCGCTTCGCTAAAGCGTTAAAATGCTTGTTAAATATACATTTGATAAGGAAAAATCATTTTTTTTAAAACTAGGTGTTGACGTGATGCAACGTCAAGCCTAGAATGCACACCGTACCGCACGATGTGCGATACAATAAAAGCTGAGAAATCGGAGCATAGCACAGCCTGGTAGTGCACCTGGTTTGGGACCAGGGGGTCGTAGGTTCGAATCCTACTGCTCCGACCATTTAAAAGATGTTGAAAAACATTATTTTAATATCGGCGAAGTATCGCTTGATAATATTATCATCGTTATGCGCCTGTAGCTCAGTTGGATAGAGCATCCGCCTTCTAAGCGGATGGTCACAGGTTCGAATCCTGTCAGGCGCGCCATTTGGCAGCTTGGTATATAGAATCAAAAATATGTTATGGTGGATGTAGCTCAGTTGGTAGAGCCCTGGATTGTGATTCCAGTTGTCGCGGGTTCGAATCCCGTCATTCACCCCACATTCGGAGCATAGCACAGCCTGGTAGTGCACCTGGTTTGGGACCAGGGGGTCGTAGGTTCGAATCCTACTGCTCCGACCATATTATTGATTTTAATAATAATATTTATGATCGAATCTTTTTATAGAAGCAAAGATTAAATAATTTCTCATTTTGAGTGCTCTGAAATAATCACGTTAAAATCTATTTTATATTCCCAAGTCAATCCCAGATTTAAAATTGAATCAGTTTGAAAAAACATCAAATTCATGGTTTTCTGAACATGTAAAAATAAGTTTGGGGTATCTAATTTTTTTAGTAATAAAGTAATATTTTTATATAAATATAATATATTCAATAGTTTATACTCATTTGTCTAAGTAATTTTTAAGTAATATTGAGGTAATTTAATACTGTATAAAAAAGTATTTTATATAGATTTTTTGTATTAATAGAATCAATAACTTACAAAATATTACTTCATAAATTACAAAAAATTACCTTTGAAAGTAATATATTTTTTATTTATATTTCAATTGCTTATTTCTATTTATTACTTTGTTACTTCAAATTTAAGTCGAACACTATAAAAGAACAAATATTTGTTCTCTTGTCAGAGTGTCGGTGCGTAAAAATACTCCGAAAGAAGTTTTGGAGTAATCACAAAATTTTCAGAATTGGATATTTTTAAAAAATAGTATTTTGCAGTGAAATGCAGTATTCAAAATTTGGGTAAAAGCTTGGAAGAACCTAATAGCTATATATCTATTATTAGTATAGGAAATACCTTGATTTTGCAGTGAAATAGCCAAACTAAGGGCGGGCAGGTGGGGTGGGGCAACTGCCCGCCTTCGTCAAGTGTGCCCAATATTGGTGCACGTCCAACAAAGTACGAATTTTTTTAATTTATTCAATATTGCTCATGAATTTTTGTACTTGATCTAGCTTCAATTCGATATCAGATAAAGCATAAACAAGATCATTGGCTCGGTAAGTAGTTTGTGGGTTGATGGTATTAGTCTCCAGTGATCCTTTCAATATTCGGATATACCCCAAAGCTTGGTCTAGTAAAAATTCTGCATCATCATGGCTAATCATTTTGGGTTCTTCTTTATGGATCTGGTTGAGTTGAAATTGCCAAACGGTGGTAGGTGCTTGATCCCAGATAGAACTTTTGATTTCTTTGATACCAAGATACTTTGGATAAACTAGATTATTTAAATGCTGTTCTAATAAAGAAATGTCGACTCCTTTTTCATTTAATTCCTTGATCAGATCATTGATATGTTCAGGGTTAATGGAAAGGTGACCATGCGTTGTGTCATGGTTAAATATAAACTGGGACTGAACAATTTTGTCGATCAAACGGAAAAACTGTTGGCAGAGTAATTCACTGGTTGGATTGTTGGCTTGAATCCGATCTGCAATTGGCACATAAGGGATAATATTGTCATTTAAAGTCATGATCTTATTCTCCTAAAAATAAAATGGAGAACGTGAGTACAGCCATACAAATGACGGTCAAACTTTCAAAGATATTTTTGATCACCTTTTGATTTTTACGTTTCTTTAAACGTTGCTCATAGGCGACTAAGTCGTAAATAGGAGTGTGCTCGATAATGTGAGCATTTTTGAGGTGTGCAGGTACACGGGCTTGAATTTGTCTTTTCATGACTAAAATTCCTTTTGGTAGGTTGTTAACCCACCACCATTCCTTCCACAGAATGGTGGCAGACCGACAGGGGTGGAAGTACCGTACCAAAAGAACCGGCCAGCCTTGCGGCTGCCCTGCCGATCTACCATGACAAGTCTAGCAGATGCGACTTTTTTTAAGCAAAAAAAATCCGCTTAGAGCGGTGTTTTATTGCCCTTTTGGTGAATACCACAGACTTCCACATCTGTACTCAGATTTTGCTGAGTAAAACTATGTTGCTCTATAGTGTGCCGTTATGTCAATATAGTGATGTGCTATTTTTTATAAGCTATTATTTTTTATTGTATTTAATTAATGATAATTCATGGTGGTAGACCGACAGGGGTGACAATACCGTACTCAAAGAAACGGCCAGCGCAAAGCTGCCCTGCCGATCTACCATAACGAAGTCTAGCAGATACGACTTTTTTTAAGCAAAAAAAATCCGCTTAGAGCGGTTATTTATTGCTCTTTGAGTATTAGAACAGGTTGTCACGCCTGCCACAGATGTGCTGTGTTCTTTTATATTGCTGATAGTGATGTGCTATGTCAAGATAGTGATGTGCTATTTTATAAAAATCGGATTTTAAGAATGCCAAGACCATCATCAAAAAATATTCGTGTTGATTTTTTTCAGATGACCATTACTCCCACAGAAACCATTGCAAGCCCATTACAAGGCTTTAGAGCCATTATGGATGGAACAATTGCGAATCACCATGATAATGGCGGTTATAAACGTGAGTTTTATGGTTTATCGAATCGAGGTGCAATTGGATTTTGCGGTTCTTTAAGAAAGTTCAGAAATGACGATTTACCTAAAATTAGTTCTTTGGGTGGAACTGAACTAGATTTACCTTTGATTGATGGACAAGGCTTGGTAGAACATAATTGTTTTGTTTTTTTTCCTAGACATAGTGTGATTGCAATTCATTATAATGTTCACGCTAATCATCATACTAGATTGGTGGATACATTAATTGGATTATGGGGAACTAGAGTTGAACTGACTCCTTTAATTAGTGCAGATACATTTAGACGTTTAAATCAGACAGGTACAACTCTAGTCGAGATTGAGGCAAAAATTCCTAAACCTCAAAATCCTGCTTTATTACCTGATCCTGACAATTTTTCACGTCATGCTCTGGATATGTTGAATTTATCTGATGCAGATAATCTCACATTTAAGGTTGGTATTGATCAGCGATATTCAGGTATGAATCGACGTTTAATTAACTCATTAAAAAATTCAATTCGTACACTTAGCCAGTATGACCCACAAAAACTAACTGCTAAAATTGATGAGAATGGTATTATCTCGCCGATTGATCTTATAGCAGATCGTATTAAATCAACTCAGCAAGTTGAAGCGACTGGACGATATATTCCACGTGATACTTTATATAATGCGATCGAGCAGGCTTATGCTGAAGTGGAGAATGACATAAATGCCTATTTCGCAACTGGTGAAACTAATTAAAAGATTAGTGAAATTTATTTTTTCACTCATCCTTTCATTAGCTATTGGCTGGTTAACATGGAAATATGCAGATCCATATCTAGCTAAACTAAATGATAATAACGGTCCATATGAATTAGCAAAACAAATTTCAAGTATTGCAGGTGTGATTTTAGGATTCGTACTCGCTGGAATCAGTATTCTTACAGCTGTGATGGATAGGACACTTATCGCAAACATGATGAGAACAGGACATTTTCATAATTTTGTTAAACAAGCATTTTATGGTTGTGGTTGGTTAATGGTATTGATAGTAGTTAGTTTGGGGTCACTCGTTGTTCCTGCCGAGTATTTAAAGTATGCCTTAACTGTAATGATGATCGTTACTTCATATACAGTTATAGAATTGGTTACAACAGCAACGCGTTTTTATAATATTATTACTGTGATGAGTAGTCGCTAGAAAATATTATATTCTATATATTGGTATCTAATTTTAGCTGCTTAAGCCATCTTAAATACATTTCTCATTATATAAGATATTGTTTTTATTGTATTTAGTTTATAAAAAAGCCCTAAGGGCTTTTTTTATTTTGTCGTTATTAATTCAAACTCTTTAAACTTAATGACTTCATCACCAACCAGTTCATTAAGCTGTAGCATTTTCGCTTTCAATGGTCCACCTTCATTAAAATTATATGCTTCCGATGCGGATTTAATATCACCAAAGCCACCAGCATTTGATGGAATGATCCCCAAAAGCTGTGGGTAGACTCGCATAGATGCAAGCATGTCATCACGACTGGTACCTTTGATACTAACGAAATCATCCTTTGCAGCAATCTCAGATGTGGGAATGACTTGAATACCATCCTTTTTGCCATTCGGGCTGTAATAAAACAGGTTACGAAAGTTCCCAGGACCTTTACTTTCTTTCAGTGCTGTTCTTAGCGCAGTAATATCATTCGGATCTGAAGCTGGATCATTCACATAAAGAATAAATCCTGCATGAGATCCATTATTATAATATTTACGACGGAACAATGTTGCCGAGTCATTAAGCCAAGCACTTTGCAGAGCTGATAAATATTCAGGCACACCATAAATTTCTTGATCAATATCTGTTTCACGGACATGAAACACTCGACCATGCATGAATTCATGTTCTTTATAGCCATTATGATCATTAGATAAATAAAAATATTGACCGGGTAAATCACCAACTCGTGTGTATTTCGACAAAGCAGCTTTAAGCTGAATGCGGTTATTCAAACGTGATCGAATATCTTCCAGGTAAAAGTTACCACTCCATAAAATATCTAAAGCGATTTGATCAAAATCCTTTTTACTCAAATGTGGATGTGGAATAAATAAATTAGATAAATAATTCTTCTTAAAATTGATTGCACTACTCAAATATGGTGTGCCTTTTACTGTTTTTGATAAACCATGTAAATTGGCTTGTGGTTCATACCAGCGACCATTAAACCAACATTCCATATAATTTGATAAATCATGGCCATCAGTTATTGGTATTGCATCTCCGAATGTAAATGCCTCAGTTCTAGAATTCGAATGCATTGGTCTATTAGGATGTGGTCGCAAATCCAGCACATTGTTTAAAATGTTTTTTGCAATAGAAAATGGTTTCATGAATAAATCTCGATCATTGAAGAATTGGTTTCTGTAATACCTGCGAGTGGTTCGTTATAAATTGCATGCATGAGTGCCCATGCCAGATCCGCATGACCAACATCATCCGAACGCCCAGCTGTAAATGTGATTTGTTTTTGTGAAGCAGTTAATGTTTTTTTAATGCTCATTAATGACTGGGTTAAATCTTTATTGCCTGAGTCATACTCAAGACGACCATTTCTGACGACATCTAATGTTTTATAAACAAGATTGGATTTGACTTCTGGCGAATAATTAAATGTGGTCAATGCAGGGAAAAACTGGCGTACAAGTTCTGCAACACCATAGCCCATACCTGTCGTATCAATTCCGATATAAACCACGTTGTAACGTAGGGTTATATTCTTGATATGTTCAGCTTGTTGAGCAAAATCATCACCTTTAAATTGATGACACTCCAGAGCTCTAAATTTTCCACCAGGAACAAGAGGAGGGGCAACAACAACTAAACCTGCATTATCTCCCGTTCGCGCAGGATCATAGCCGACCCACACTGGTCTATTTGCAAAAGCTCTTGCATGATGTGGTTTAAAATCATTCCAAACTTCAAATGTATCCACCATGCAACATTGCAACATGCTAAGCGGAAACATGGACTGCCCATCATCGACAAATTTACACATGAACAAGTTTTGAAAATCGTCAGGCGCATATTCAAATTTCAGTCGTTCAATGTTAAATAAATCACATCCGCCTGCCTTTGCATCTTCTACAGTGACAATCTGACGCCACATCAAATCTTCACAAACACGCCCATCTTTTAAAGCATCATGACTAACATCAATTTTTAATTGCTGGTCTTTAGTCCGACCTTTATTGAAACGAGTACCTGTCCAAAACTCATAGGCTTCATGTGTGATTGTTGAAGGTGTTGAAAAATAAGTTTTTCTCCATGTCTCATGTGTTGCCATTGCTGAAGCAACTTTCTCAAGTTCAGCAAAACCATGAGTCCAGAAAATTTCATCAAAATACAAATTTCCATGATGACCTTGAGCCGTTCTATAGTTGGTACCTAAAAACCGAAGTTCAGCACCATTAGATAGAACAATAGGATCTCCTGTGAGTTCAATACCGCAGATTTCTTCTGCATAAGTTCGAATGTAATGTTTAAAAATATGTGCTTGGGCTTTAGAAGCTGACAAGAAAATTTGATTTCGACCTGTTTTGAGTGCGTCGATCAGTGCTTCAAATGCAAAATAATATGTTGCACCGATCTGACGACTTTTTAGGATCATTCTAGAACGTTGATCCATAGCGCGGTACCAAGTCCATTGGTACTCGAACAGCCGTTCTTCAAATGCCAAAATCATCTGTTCAATTTGTTCTTCATCAAAATGATTCGGAACTTTTTTTCGTGGAGCAGTATTTCTTTTTCTGATTTCAGGATTCAGATCTGCTTCAGATCCGTCCAAGCGATATTTTTCAATACGCGCAAATTCCTTGTATTGACGCATCAAAAAATCAATTTCTTTGATGTCACCTGAAGTTTTTTTATTTTTAAGAATAAGTTGCATCAAACGTACAGTCAGCGCACATTCAACACGGTTTTCAGGTTTTTCTTTTTCCCACTCATCCCGTGTTTTCCATGCCTGAACTGTCCGCTCTTTTTCTTCGAGTACTTCTGCTATATCGACAATTTTCCAACCAAGCCAATAAAGGAACTTTCCTTTCAGCTTGTTGTCCATGATCAAGTGCAGATTTGCGATGGGGGATAGGTCATTCATTACAATGTTTTGCTTATTTTCTATAAGCGAACATTGGCAGTAAGAAATCTAACAATCAGTTCATGTGAGTTGTAAAAAGGCTTAATACAAAAGGGTTTAATTGCTTGGTTAGAGCATAATTGCCCATTCTGCACCTATTCAAAAGCGTGATTTTTATCCGTCCATTTTTTTATGAATAGGTTTGCAAATGAGCAAAGAAGATAAGAAATATAAATCGAAGTGGTTCCGTATTGCCGTGGCAGGGGATACCACAGATGGTCGTGAAATTCAGCCAGAATGGATCGTCCAAATGGCGCAGAATTATGACCCAAATACCTACGGTGCGCGTATCAATATTGAACACTTACGTTCAGTTTTCCCTGACGGTGTTTTTGGTGCTTATGGCGATGTCATTGCGTTAAAAACAGAAAAAGTCACAATCAATGGTGAAGAAAAAGACGCACTTTTTGCCCAAATTGAACCGACTCAAAGTTTGATTGAGCTGAATAAGAAAAAGCAAAAAGTCTATACCTCCATTGAGGTGGACGAAAACTTTGCAGGTAAAGGTTTCGCGTACTTAATCGGTTTGGCTGTGACGGACTCACCAGCATCATTGGGTACCGAATATTTACAATTTGCTGCTACAGCAAAATCCAATCCTTTGGCAAGTAAAAAACAACGACCTGAAAATCTGTTTACTGCTGCAGTTGAGACGGAATTCGAATTTGAAGAAGTCAAAACACAGCAATCATATTCCGCAGGCTTGGTACAAAAAGTAAAAGACCTGTTCTCAAAACAACAAAAGTCAGAACAGAAGTCTGCGGAATCCTTTTCTGAGCAAGAACAAGCCATTGTTGAAATCGCAACTGAAACTGCAAATCAAGGTCAAACGGTTTCAAAACTTGAAAATGATTTTAATACGTTAAACACAGAACATGAGCAGCTGAAAAAAGATTTCAATGAATTTAAAACCAAGTTAGATGGTGAGCCTGATCAACAGCCACGTCAAACTTCAGGAAATTCAAAATTCACTGAAACTGTCGATTGCTAAAACCATCACTATAAATATAAAGAGTATCTAACATGCGTCCAGAAACACGTTTTAAATTCAATGAGTCAATGACTCAATTAGCCAAGTTGAATGGTGTAAGCAAAGTATCTGAAAAGTTTAATGTTGCACCAACAATTCAACAGAAATTAGAAGATAAAATTCAGTTATCTTCTGCATTTTTACAGAAAATCAATATTTTCTTAGTTCAAGAACAGTCAGGTTCAGCAGTTGGATTGGGTATTTCACGTCCAATTGCCTCACGTACAAATACGGACACGACAGATCGCCAAGCCAAAGACCCAACGTCGATGGATGAGCGTTTTTATATGTGTCGTAAAACTGATTTTGATACAGCAATCAAATATCAAAAACTAGATCAATGGGCAAAATTTAAAGATTTCTATGCTCGTTTCAGTGGTCAAATTCAAAAACGCCAAGGTCTAGACCGTATCATGATTGGCTTCAATGGTACTTCTATTGCGACGACCACTGACATTATTGCAAATCCAAAACTGCAAGATGTAAACAAAGGCTGGTTGCAGAAGATGCGTGAAGAAAATTCTGAACGTGTGATGTCATCAGGTAAAGTTGTTGGAAAAATTACCGTCGGTGCAACGGGTGATTATCACAATGTCGATGCTTTGGTGATGGATCTGACCAATGAAATGATTGATGAAGTGCATCAGGACAATCCAGATTTAGTTGTACTGTGTAATCGTAAAACATTGGCAGATAAGTACTTTCCGATTGTGAATAAAGAACAAGAAAACACGGAAAAATTGGCAGCTGACATCATCATCAGCCAAAAGCGTATGGGTAATTTGCCTGTTTATGCAGTACCGTTCTTCCCAGAAGATGCCATTTTGGTGACAACTTTTGACAACCTTTCAATTTATGTTCAAGAAGGTTCTCGTCGTCGTACTGTCATCGACAATCCAAAACGTGACCAAATCGAAAACTATGAATCTTCAAACGAAGATTATTACATCGAAGATTTGGGTCTTGCTGCAATGGCTGAAAAAATCGAGTTGGTGTAATTATGACCCTAGCACGTCAACATTTCCAAAAACATCAAGCCAAAAAAGCAGCCGTTTCGGCTGCTGAGTTTGGTGCGATGCAAGACATGACGGCTTATGAGTTGCAGATGATGCAACTCAATAATGACCGTCAACGTCTAAAACAAATCCAAGCCACTGCAGCTAAAGTTGTTTTAAAAACAGCTTTACTTCCAAATTATTTACCCTATATCGAAGGCATTCTTGAAGCAGATAAATCTATTCAAGATGAAGTCTTTATGACTATTTTGGTTTGGTGTATCGATGTCGGTGATTATGCCAAAGCATTGGAATTAGCAGAGTTCGCTTTACGTCATAACATGATCATGCCAGATGCATTTAAGCGCAATACAGCAACTTATGTGGTTGAAACCATTGCTGAAGCATTTTTAAAGCAACTGAAAACCGATGCTGCAGTTGATGTTTCAGTCTTAGAGCAAGTTGAACAATTGATTCTAAATGCTGATTTAGATCCAAAAGTATTGGATATGCCGAACCAAGCTAAAGCCAAACTGTATTTAGCTTTGGGTAAAGCCACAGTCAAATTAATTCAGAGTAAAGATGAACCAAGTGATGTGGATCTGGCACATGCAAAATCTGCAGAAGCATATTTAACGTCTGCTTTTGAATTAGATGAAAAGTCTGGTGCTTTAGGTGAAATGAAAGCAACTAAGAAGTTTCTTGATAAATTTGCAGATCGCTTACCAAAACAGTCTGAACCTTTACTGAATAGTGATGGTTCACAAGTCGTAGATGACCAAGGAACCTTGGTTTTTAAAACGACTGAATAAGTGCCCACGCACCGCATGGGCGAACAATTTTGGTGTCATTACATCGTAATACACACTTAGAGAATTGTTCCCACCCATGCACTAAATTCAACAAAAACAGACGGCAGGGGACAGCATGGGATTCGTCGCAAATGGCAATACAACACCAAGTCAAATCATCATCGAAAGTGACCCATTTTATCCGAGTGTTAGTCTTGATCATATCCGGGAAATTGTCCGTATTGACGGAGCTGTCACCAACGAAAGACTTAAACAAACCATCATTGAAGAAGTCATCGACCTGAATCGTTTGCTTATTTCATTGCAAACCAACGTTGCCAAATTATCCGATTTATCCAAAACCATCATCGATGGCAAACCCGATACCGATTATTTATATCTTTCCGCAATTGCCAATGGTGTAGCAGCCAAGGTCAATGAGAACTATCGCAACTACGACAGCTCCAATTCAGGTGCAAAAAAAGCAGAGCAAGCGGAATGTACGGTGGATGATTACCGTCGCAATCGCCAGTGGGCAATTCAACAGTTACTTGGTGAAAACCATACAGTGGTGGAGTTGATATGAAAACTATCACTGCCCTACAAAACGACACGGTCGATGCGATCTGTTGGCGTGAGTACGGTCGTAGCTCTGGCGTGGTCGAAATGGTTTTAACAGCCAATCCCAAACTTGCTGAATTTGGTCCATTTATTCCAATGGGGACACAGGTCACATTGCCCGAAATTGAAACACCACAACAAACAAAACAAACCATAAACCTATGGGACTAATAACAAGATGCCAGAACCAACCACAACAGCAGCTGCAACAGCAATCACTTTAAGTGCAGCTTCACTTTTACCATTTATCAACGGCAATGCATTGTTGGGGGCAGTTTTTGGCGCAGCACTATTTGCGACAACTAAAAAAGATTTAAAACCCCTGCAACGCATGATGACGATGCTTTTAGCAACGGGCATTGGTTACTTGCTTACACCTGAGATTCAAACTCGAACATTTATTAGTAATGACGCAACAGCTGGCATGGTTGCAGCTATCTTCTCACTTCCCATCATTTTAAAAATCATGGTGTGGGTAGATCAGTCCAACTTAACAGACATCATCAATAAAATTTTTCGTGGTGGAGGATCATCATGATGGAACAATTATTTCAATTCATCGCACTGATTGCATACATGATCTGCGGTGTTCGTATCATTTGTTTTAATTCTGAAGGCCTACGCCACCGCCAAGGATACTCAATTCTTGCTGCCATTCTGATTGGCTCATTTATCGGGCAAAGCGTACATATTCTATTTTTCAAAGATCCTGTGACCTTGTGGGATGCAGTTTTTGCAGTGCTCTTAGCAGTACTGATTATTAAAGCCAAAGGTAATGTGGCCAAACTGATCTGGAGTGCATCATGAGTTTAATTAAATTTGGCGCTCAAGGAGATGCCGTCGTGATGATCCAAAAACAACTTATTGCGCTTGGATATAAAGGCTCCGATGGAAAAGTACTCAATCCAGATGGCGACTTTGGTGCGAATACCGAATATGCCGTGATTCAATTTCAACGCAAACATGGTTTAGTTGATGATGGCAAAGTAGGTGATAAAACCCGTACAGCCTTAATGGGCGGCAGTACTGATAAGTTTTTAAAAGGTTCAGACTATAAAAATGCTGCAGTGCGACTCAATGTGCCAGAACTCAATATTCGCGCCTTTGGTGCAACCGAAGCACGTGGCGTTGGTTTTTTAAAAAATGGCAAAGCCAAGATTCTATTTGAACGCCATAAAATGTATGCCTATTTGGTCAAATTCAAAGGCAAAGCCTTTGCCAACGAGCAAATGCGCTTATATCCAAATCTGGTCAACACCGCCACAGGTGGCTACAAGGGCAATGAAGCTGAATATACCCGTTTGTCACTTGCTAAAAATATCCATGAAGAAGCTGCACTCATGTCATGTTCATGGGGGCAGTTCCAGATCATGGGCGAAAACTGGCAAGACCTCGGCTACAAATCCGTATTTGAGTTTGTTGAGCAAATGCAAACCAGTGAATCTTTACAATTAGAGGCATTCATCCGCTTCATTGAAACCAAAAAAGGTTTACTCACAGCACTACAAAAAGAAGATTGGGACACAGTCTTCCGTTTATACAACGGTCCTAACTATAAAAAACTCGGTTATGAAGCCAAATTCCTTGCTGAACGTGCTCATCTTGAACCCATTTATGGAGTTTCAAAAGTCGCATGAAAAAACTTGAAAGCCTACGCACACACATGCTTAACGCAGTTAAAGAATTACAGCGTGATCCTGAACGTATGCTGATTTTTACCGAAAAAGGCAACGTCCGTTGTACTTTAGCCAACGGGCTTTCATTTGAATATGTCTATGATCTCAATTTGATTTTAACTGAATATGCTGGAGATCTGGACGCAGTCATGATTCCATTGCTGGACTGGGTACGTATCAATCAGCATGAATTATTAGCGAACTTAGAAAAAAGCAAAGATGCCTTTAAGTTTGAAACGGTTGTCCTGGACAACGGTACCGTAGATCTAGCATTGACACTACCACTCACAGAACGAGTCATTGTCAAACGCAATGATGATGGCACTTTAAGTGTTTCATTCCCTGACGAGCCTCAGCATGAAAAAGCATTACCATCGCAACTGTTTAAAATGATCGACAGTAAAACGGGACAAACTTTGGCTGAATGGCAGTCAGCAGAACCTGAGGAACAATATTTCTAATGGCAGAGCTTGAAGCGCTTACCGAACATCTGGGTAGTATGCTGAACCAACTCAGTGATCAAGAACGACGCAAATTAGAAATGCAGATTGGTCGAAAGTTACGATCATCACAAAAAAGCCGAATCACAAAACAACAAAATCCAGATGGTTCGGCCTATGTACCCAGAAAGTTTCGCCTCAGGGACAAGAAAAATAAAATCAAAAATAAAATGTTTAATCTGATTAAAAATGCCAAATATATGCGCTTCGAGCGCACAGCCCAAGGCATCGCGATTGGTTTTGCAGGTCGTGTGGCATTTATTGCCCGAGTTCATCAATACGGTTTACGCGACAAAGTCGAAAAAGATGGACCAACTGTTCAATATACCAGTCGAGAACTTTTAGGATTTACGACAGAAGAAATGGATATGATTGAAACGGAAGTAATTAAATTTATTTCAAAATGATTTGTAAAAAGCGTTAATACAACAGCCAGCACATGCAATAAAAAAATGACTGCAACACGATTGCAGACATGAGTGCAGACCTATCAAGACGTCTTGAAAACCTGATTCGTTTAGGAAAAATCAAGACGGTAGAACCGACAAAACCCTTTCTGACAGTGACCGTCCAAATTGGCGAGATTACCACTGCCAAAATCCGTTATCTCAATTTACGTGCAGGCAATGACAAAACCTTTGACCCACCATCTATTGGTGAAGAAGTAATAGTTTTAAGTCCATGCGGTGTATTAGAGATAGGTATTGCAATTGGTGGCTTGAACAATGCGGATAATCCCGTGCTATCACAAGATTTAAATAAAAATATTCGCCTATTTTCTGACGGCTGCATGATTTCTTATGACACCAATACTCATGCGCTTGAAGTGATTCTACCCAGCAATGGTACTGCTGTTTTAACCGCAAAAGGTGGCGTTACAGTCAATGCCGATGGTGGCGTTACAGTCAATGCCAAATCAGGTGGGGCAACCATTAATGGTGATACCACTATTAATGGCAATGTCCAAGTCAATGGCAGTACAGCTATGACTGGCAACAATACAGTCGGTGGCAGTCAACTTGTACAGGGCAGTAGCCATTCAACAGGAAACTTCAGTACCGAGGCAGACGTCACAGCAGGTGCGATCTCATTGAAGTCGCATAAAACATCAGGTGTCAAATCAGGTGGAGAAACTTCGGGAGAACCCGTACCATGATGTCACGTGAAATTGGCTCAAATCTGAGCGAGTTAGAACATATCAAACAGTCTATTCAAGACATTGTTTCTACTCCATTAGGTTCGCGCATTATGCGTAGAAGCTATGGTACGCAACTTTTCAATCTGATTGATAAACCGACTTCAGAAGCTTTATATCTGAAAATTTATAGCACGATTTACTCGAGTATTTTGCAATGGGAAAACCGTATTGATGTAAGTCAAATCAATATTAACTCTCTTTCAGCAGGTCAAATGGTAATCGATCTTGAGTTCACACTCACAAAAACAGGACAAGCACAAAACTTAAATATTCCTGTAAGTATTGGGGCTACACCATGACATCAAATTCAGCTATCGATCTGTCACAACTTCCTGCACCTGACGTTGTCGCTCAAATCGACTATGAAACAATTCTAAAAGAAGGTTTGGACGACTTTCATGCGCGTATGAAAGAACTCGGTATTGACTATGTTGTACTTGAGTCAGATCCAGCTTATAAACTTGCTGAAGCATTTGCATATCGTGAAATGTTGGTACGCCAAACATCAAATGAACAAGCCTTAGCAGTACTTTTAGCTTATGCAAATAATAACGATTTAGATCATAAAGCAGCTGAACGTAACCTTGAAAGAAAAACGATCTCAGAAGCAACCTCTACTGAAGATGCCGTACTTGAAACAGATGTCTCTTTACGACGTCGTGTACAAATGTCACCTGAAAGCTATACCACTGCAGGCAGTGAGGGTTCGTATATTTTTCATGGCATCAATGCTGATGCACGAGTAAAGGATATTTATCCTTATGCACCTTTAGATGTAGAAGGTTACCCTAAAGGGATTTGTAATATTTATGTGCTTTCAAATGAATCAGACGGTTCAGCACCCGAAGATCTCATTTCTATTGTTGATCAAAATTTAAATAAAAAAGTCATTAGACCATTAACTGATTATGTGCAAGTTTATTCTGCCAGTATTTTAAAATACAACATCCAAGCTGAAATTGAAGTTGGTGAAGGTCCAGATGCAAATGTAATTCTACAAAGTGCATTTACTGAAATTCGTAAATATGCAGCACAAGTTCATGCCTTCGGATCTGAACCGAGTTTGTCAGGTATTTACCAAGCCCTACATCGCCCTGGTGTGACAAAAGTAAATTTAATTAGCCCGACTTCAAACATCTCAACGCAAATTGGCCAAGTTGCATTTTGTGATTCCTTCAATATTTATCTGAAGGAGATCCCAAACAATGAATAGCCTTTTACCACCAAATTCCACCAAGTTCGAAATTAATTTTGAACAAACATTCTCTCGCGTATCTGCTGTAGAAATTCCTACGCGAACTTTTAATGATTCAATGGCTGCACCACTTGGAGTACTTCCCTTTTTGGCATGGGAAAAGTCCGTTGATGTTTGGAATAAAGATTGGACGGATGAACAGAAACGCCAGACGGTTGCAAGTTCCCTGAAATCCCACATGCACAAAGGGACAATTGGTTCACTTGAAACTGCATTAGGTTCTTTGGGCTTTCGTGTAAAAGTTCAAGAATGGTTCAATATGGTTCCTGTCGGGAAACCTTATACATTTAAATTATTAGTTGAAACTGCTCAGGATTCAATCACGGCTACTGATTTAAAAGATATTTTAAAAGTCGTTAATAAAAACAAGAATTTAAGATCACATCTCGTCGGGCAATCTCTCACAATCACAAATGAGTGCTCTACATATTTTGCTTCAACAATCTGTGTGGGGCATGACCTCGAATATTTATCTGTAAATGGGCTCTATCTAGATGGTTCATGGTTGTTAGATGGTCACCAAGACTTAAAAGGCTACTGAACAATATGACGAATTTAACACCTAAAAATGAGTGGTCTGATGTATATCAGTTAGAAAAAACTGATCAAGCAATTGCTGGACCAAACGGTATCATGAATGCACAAGCACAAAGCTTGTTAAATAGAACTGAATATTTACAGTCAGAAAAAGCCAGTAATGAAGACTTAGAAAATGTAAAACTTCAAATTTCCACCGCAAAATCAGGTGTTAAATTTTTCAAGACACTAGCTCAGTTACAAGCGTACTATCCTAGTGAAACAGACCCTCAGCAAGCATATGTTTTTGCTACTCAAAAATATTATCTTTGGGATAATGGATCTTGGGATGATGAAGGTGTAAGTGTATTACAACAATCTACTGATTACACAGATGATTTAGTAAGAGATTTATTTAAGCGCGGTGTAAATATATATGACCCTAAAGGTGGTTTTCCGAGTAAGTATTGGAATGCTGAAAATGGACAATTAAATGATGCTTTAGATAAATTTATTGCATCAAAACTGATCGTTGTTACACCAGGTGTCGAGTATCAAGTCCCTAATTTTTATAATCAGCAAATAGTATATCTTGATGAATACAAAATATTTATTTCAGGTGAAAAAAGTTTAATAGCTAAAGATTTTAAGTTTACCCCCCCAGTAAACACAAAATTTGTAGGTTTAACATTAGAACACGATTGGGTTAGTACATTTATGCTGTGCGAATCAGCAAAGTATCCCCCTATATATGGTTATGTCCCTTATACTCTTTATAATGGTTCCTTTAGATTAACACCAAGTCAAATTGTTGGTTTGGAACAATCTGTCAAAAACTCTTTAAGTGTCAAAATTCAAAATATTATTGATACCTCAAATGTTATTTTAGGGCGATATATCGAGTGGAATACTGGTCGTGATCTTGATGAACCAGCAAGTGAAGCATACTGCATCGCTGGTTACTACGCAGTCAAAGCGAATACTGAATATCAAACATCATCTTTTTATGATCAGCAATTTTGTTTTTACAATGACAAATTTGAATATTTAAGCGGTCAAGTAACCGCTGTCGGTAAGAAATTTACAACGCCTGCAAATACAGCATATATTCGTTTTTCTGTAAAAGTTGCAGACTTAGCAAGTCTTGTTGTCACTGAAAGTGCAAATTTTCAAGCAAACACGTATGTTCCGTATGCAATGGAAATTCCTAAACTCAAAGTAAAAGTCAATCAAGTCGATGGTTTAGAAGACAAAGTTAAAGAAGTTGCACATATTGTAGACTTGAATATTGTCAATCTTGCAACAGCGCAGAAAGACAAATATGTGAATTTTGAAAATGGACAAGTAGGCAGTGTCACTGGGCACTATGCAACAGATTATTTGCCGATTAAATCAAACACAATTTATCGTTCAGATAATACATACAATCAACAATTTGCATTTTATACAAAAGATAAAGTTTATATTAGTGGTCTCGAAATCGTTCCTGCTAACAAAAAATTCACTACGCCAGCCAATGCGGAATATGCACGTTTTACTGTACCAGTTGGGCAACTGGGTACTATTTTAATTGCTGAAGATGCTTTATTTCCGAGTGAGTACACATCTTTTGAAGTCAAAACTTTAGAAAACATAGTTCTTCCAGATCCATCTGCTGTGCTTGAAACTGAAATTTTTACGTCCGCAGATGCCAATGAGGCGACAGCGCAATTTAAAGGCAAGAATGCTGTACAACTTGCGTTAGATAGTATTGCTGATGCAACAGATAAGAAACGTTATGTGATTAAAACTAAAGGTTTTCACAAAGTTGATGTTGCTAGTGAAGTAATAGGATATCCAGGGTATCCATCGATGATTCTCGCCAAAAACCATGTTGACATCATCGGCGATGGTAAAACTATGTTTTGGTGTGAGCTTCCATTTAACGATGCTGATATTGGACCGTCTGCGAATGGAACAACGTATTCACGCACGACATACCAAACACTTTACAGTTATGCAAAAGATTGCCTGATCAAAGACGTTACATTTGTCATTGTAAATGGTCGATATGCATTGCACTTAGACAATCCAAACGGTGCAAACAGTACGCATAGATTTGAAAATGTACTCTTTGTCTCAAAAGGAAGTAAAGGTTCAATGCAGGCGCTTGGCTGTGGTACAAGCACAGGCGAAGAAACGTATTTTATTGGTGGTGGCGCACATTCAGATGGTGGAACACCATTTTACTGTCACAACAACAGTAAGTTTTTAACTCCCTCTAAAATGTATTTCGAGGGATTCAGATTCTCAAGCAATACAAGCAAGTTGATTGTACGTTGCGAGAATGACGGTTCACTTGTTGATGATAAAATGCAAATGGTGGGTTGTTCATGGGGCGGAACTTCGTATGTGATGGAGTATGGCCAGCTTTGGCTTAAATCTAATACTACGCAGAACTATGACAGTTTCAATCATGCGGAATGGAAATTTTCAGGTTACGGTAATGATCCATTTTTGTTCGATAACCAAGTTGCTGGTTATTGTTTAAGGATCAAGACAACAGCCACAGGCTTAAACAACACAATTCGTTTTGATAAATCATCATCTGCATATTCTCTGTTGATTCAGAACAATCAAGCGAATACAGATGTCAGTCTTTATACAAATAGCCGAGATTATATCGACGGGTACATCATACAAGATGGTTCTGTTGGTTTATCTGCTCAAGCTTGGGGCTGTAAAGACTTAACTGAAACAGCGTCATATGCTGATGGCGGTGTAATTTATACGAGTTTGGGTAAACGCTTAGGTGACTGTTCAACAAGCAATAAAACACTAGGTGTAATTATCAACGGCACAACAAATAATGTGGTGTTTAACAAAAATTACAGTTCAATGACAAATGCTCAAATCGTTGCTGAAATTAACACTCAGTTAAGCAGTGCAACTGCAGATCTTTACAGTTACGGACGTGATTACTATGCCGAAATGACTGATGTAGTCGAAATTGCATATAACACATCATCTGCATACATCCCTAAAGGTTCTGTCGTAACGAAGTCTAGCAGTTCAGTTCATTTAGCATCTGCAACAGATAAAGTTTTCGGTGTTGCGCTTGATGACATCCCCGTTCAAATCACAACTGCTGAAGGTTTGAAAAAGGGCGAAGGGCGAGTCTTAAAACATGGCTACATCTACACGAATCAAAGTAAAGCGCACTTTGTTTTAGCTGATAATCAAAATCCAAACATTGGCACAAGATTCACTGTAAACAACGGGCAACTGGTAACAGATGTGAATGGTAAAATCAGCTGTGATATCGACGCTGGCGTTATCTCAATTAACTGTTAAGCAAACCAACTTATTTTTAGAGTTATAAATTTATGAAATATAAATCAATTCATACAAAAAAAGGCTTACAGTTAATTGCTCAAGCTGAAGCAACAGGTTCTCAAATCAAACTCACCCATTTTGCCGTGGGTGATGGCTCTGGTAATGCTGTCGATATTTCAGAAAATCAGACTCAACTGGTACGTGAACGTTATCGTTCCACCATCAACCGTGTGTTTCAAGATCCTGAAAACGACTCAAAATTTACGGTTGAGCTCATCATCCCATTATCCGTTGGGGGCTTCGTACTCCGTGAAGTCGGCATTTTTGATAGCAATGGTAATTTATTTATTGTTGGCAATTTACCTGACATCCAAAAACCTATTGCAAGTGATGGTTTGTTTTCAGGTACTGTGATTCGTATTCCTTTTTTCACATCAAATGCCAGTACTATAGAATTAAAAATCGACCCAAATGTGGTTATCGCCACACATAGTTGGGTCGTCAATACATTTACCCCTGCATATTTTTTCCCTGGTGGTTTGACAGGTCAAGTTTTAAAAAAGACATCGAACCTAGATGGTGAAATTGAGTGGGGCGATTCTTCAACGGCTGAAATTTTTGTCAACACAATTGAAGAAGAACAAACACTTGCAACAAATCAAATGATAGTCGATTTTACGACAGTGAATACCCACGGTATTGCGATCTATATCAATGGTGATCGGATTACAAATAAAGTGGGTGAAAATGGTTGGCAAGCAACGTCTTCAACAAGCATCACATTAGGTAAAGCATATCCCGACGGCTCTAAAATCCTTGTGGTACAAAATGAACCATTGGGCACTGCTCCTTATCCACTTGCACAAAATTTAAATCTTTCAGATATTCCTGATAAAGATTTAGCACGTCAAAATTTAGGCGTTGAGTCAAAATTTAATGACTGTCCACCTGGTACGATTTTATATTTAGCCACAGCAAATATTCCTACTGGCTACAAATTAATTAAAGCCAATGGTGCAGCTATTTCCCGTGAAGTTTATGCAGACCTTTTCGCTGTTATTGGAACAACCTACGGTGTAGGTGATGGCGTACTCACATTTAATGTTCCTGATGGGCGCGCAGAGTTTCCACGTGGCTTAGACGATGGGCGCGGTATAGATACAGGTCGTGTTATTGGCAGTAAGCAAACTCAACAAGTTCTTAAGCATAAGCACTTTGGTTTTGGTGAGGCTTATGATGGTTGGCCATTTGGCACAAGCCCAACTAAAGGAAAAATGGGGTCTAAAGGCGGTACAGATTGGGACAACTATTTTTATATGACTAGCGACGGTTCAGCATATAACGGTGAAAGTTCTAATTCTGCAGGTGTTATTGGGGATGAAAACCGCCCACGAAACATTGCTTGGCTTTGTTGTATCAAATACTAGGTGACATTATGAAAGTATATCAAACCAATTATTCAGGCTTATTTGTCGGCAAAACTTCTGCAGATCCATCACCTTTAGAAGACGGAATTTATCTTATTCCTGCAGGTTGTGTAGAAGTTCCGCCACCCGAAACGTGGGCAGATGATGTTTGGCCACGTTGGAACGGTTTTGAGTGGGAACTCATCAATAAGCCCGAAATTAATGAGCCTATCTCAGCTCAACAAAAATTAGCTGAGTTTTTAGAACAAAATCCTGATGTGCTCAATCTCATTAAACCAGCTAAGTTGTAAAAAGCCTTAATACAACTGCATTTAACTGACAATATATAGTCAATTTGTAAGCCTGTGATCTGAAAACATAACAACAGATTACAGGCTTTTTATATGGCTACAGATTCATACCATCATGGTGTCCGAGTCCTTGAACTCAACGAAGGCACCCGACCAATCCGTACAGTTTCAACTGCTGTGATCGGATTGGTTGCAACTGCAGAAGATGCAGATGCAGTAGCTTTACCGCTCAATACTCCAGTACTTGCTACAGATATCAAAACGGCTTTGGACAAAGCAGGTGAAAAGGGAACACTTGCACGTTCTTTACAAGCCATCGCAGACCAAACCAATGCGGTTATTGTCATTGTACGTGTAGACCAAAAAACCACAGAAGCTGAACAAAACTCAGCAATTATCGGTGGTGTTGAAAATGGTCGTTATACAGGTATGAAGGCTTTATTGGCAGCAGAACAAAATCTGAAAGTACGTCCTCGTATTTTGGGTGTTCCTGGTCTAGATACTGCACCAGTGGCAACGGCTTTAAACTCAATTGCTGAAAAACTTCGGGCATTTAACTACTTGTCTTGTTTTGGTTGTGAAACAAAAGAAGAAGCAGCTGCATATCGTGAAGCAATTGGCGCGCGAGAAGCGATGCTGATTTATCCTGACTTTTTAGGATGGGACACAGCCACTTCGCAAACCACGACATTTGATGCCACTGCTCGAGCATTAGGTTTACGCGCCAAAATTGACAATGACACAGGTTGGCAAAAAACACTTTCCAACGTTCCAGTCAACGGTGTAACTGGTATTTCCCAAGATATTTTTTGGCAATTGCAGTCCATGGATACCGATGCTGGCTATCTCAATGGCAATGAAATCACCACGCTGATCCAAAAAGATGGCTTCCGTTTCTGGGGTTCTCGTACATGTTCAGCAGATCCGCTTTTTGCCTTTGAAAATTACACACGTACTGCACAAATTCTTGCCGACACCATGGCAGAAGGGCACATGTGGGCAGTGGATAAAGACCTTCATCCATCATTGGCCAAAGATATTGTCGAAGGTATCAATGCCAAATTCCGTGATTTAAAAACTGGTGGCTACATCATTGATGGTGAATGTTGGTTCGATCCTTCAGTCAATTCTAAAGAGTCGCTCAAATCAGGTCGTTTATTGCTTGATTATGACTTCACGCCAGTACCACCTCTGGAAGACCTCACTTTACGTCAGCGTATCACAGACCGCTATTTGGCTGATTTCGCTTCTCGTATGACCGCCTAACAGAACAATAAAAAGGATAAAACGACATGGCTTTACCTAAAAAACTCAAAATGATGAACCTATTTAATGAAGGTAATTCTTACCTTGGACAAACAGGCGAAGTCACTCTACCAAAGCTCGGGCGTAAGTTGGAGGCTTGGCGTGGCGGTGGTATGGACGGCAGTATCAAGTGGGATGCAGGCATGTCAGATGACATGATCGAATTTGCCTGGAAACTAGGTGGTATCGACCCATTGGTAATCGGGCAATACGGTGCTGCAACGGTTGGAGCAATTGGTCTACGTTTCGCTGGATCCTATCAGCGTGACGACACTGGAGAAACTACGGCACTCGAAATGGTCGTGCGTGGCCGTCATGAAGAAATTGACTTTGGTAATTCAAAACCCGGTGATGACACTGAACTTTCGATGAAAACGATCTGGTCATATTACAAATTATCAATCGATGGCAAAGCCGTGATTGAAATCGATATTCCAGGCATTATATTCAAAGTCGATGGTGTCGATATGTATGAAAAACATCGTCAAAACATTGGTATCTAGTTTTCCTACCCTTCTGTAGTCCAGTGCTGCAGAAGGTTTTTTTACATCAACTTTTTTATTTAAGGAATTTGCAATGCAAAATCAACCAAATACTAAAAATGTTCCATTAGATTTCGGTTTTAAACGTGGTGAAGATCATGTGAAAGAGATCAACTTGGTCAAACCGAATACGGGGCATTGTCGAGGTCTAAGTTTAAAAAATGTATTGAGTTTTGAGATTGATTCATTGGCAGTTTTATTGCCTCGGATCACATTACCAGCAATGACATCGCAAGAGGTTTATACATTGGAACTGATGGATACCCTCAAAATTGCAGAAGGCATAGCAAGTTTTTTGGAAGCTGCAAACAGCTCCCCAACAGCGTAGATGACGTTATTGCCAATCTTGCGGTTGTCTTTCATTGGACACCCACAGATTGTGCAGATTTTAGTTTGGAAGAACTCATGGCATGGGAACACCGTGCACGTAAAAGAATAGAAACAGAGTAAATAGGCATGAGTAAGTTAGATCTCAGTATTATTGTCAAATTTGTGGATAGAGCGACTCAACCGATTCGCCAATTTCAACAAAATGTACAATCGACGAATCAATCTATAGATCGGCTTACTCATTCCATAGATCGCCTAGAACGAAGCCTCAATGGTGGACGTTCATTCAAACAATATTCACGAAATCTCCAAACAGGTTCATCAAACCTTAATCAACACAGTGGTGCACTAAACACCATGCATAATGGCTATGATCGTGTAGCCAATGTTTTAGATAAAGTACGAAATAAAACCCAAGCATGGTCGGACTCGCTCAAAGCCAATCGCGCACAAATGCGTGAAGAATTTAAAAGTCTTGCCATGAACTCAGTCATTGCTGGAGCTGGTTTATATCAATTTTTAAAACCTGCAGTAGATTTTGAAAAGCAAATGTCAGGTGTACAGTCCGTACTAGACTTAGAAAAACAAAGCAAAGCCATGCAACAACTGACAGCAGATGCACGAAAGTGGGGGGCAGCGTCTTCATTTAGTCCCGGAGAGGCAGCGCAAGCACAATTTGCTTTGGCTTCAGGTGGTTTTAACGCAGATCAAATTCATAAATCACTTGGCGGAACATTACATCTTGCAGAAGCAGGTAAAGTTGAACTGGAACGTGCTGCACAAATTGCCGTTGGTACGCTCAATGGTTTTGGTTTGGCAGCAAGTGAAATTGGGCGTGTCAATGATGTCTTTCTAAAAGGTACGAACCTTACTGCGACGAGTGTCGATGGTTTAGGTGAAACCATGAAATACGTTGCACCTATTGCTAAAGCCTATGGTGCAAGTATCGAACAAGCCACAGCCATGACAGGCTTACTTGGAAATAACAATATTCTTGATACACAGGCTGGGACATCATTACGAAGTATCATGACGAGGTTTGCAGGGCCACCCAAAGAAGCCACAAAAGCATTTGCCAAACTAAAAATCGAAACCAAAGACAACAATGGCAACTTACGAGATATGTCGGACATCTTGGCAGAGGTCAATAAAGCTACCAAAAATATGGGTAGTGGTGAGCGGTTAGACATTTTTAAAGATATTGCTGGTCAAGAGGCTGTATCAGCATTTGCAGTACTGGTTGATCAGTCGGCTTTACTTGATAAGAACTCAGGGAAAACCGTCAATAAAATTAAAGAATTGACTAAAGAATTAGAAAACTCAAAAGGTGCAGCAGCACGAGCGGCCGCAATTTTAAAAGACAATTTAGCAGGTGATATAGAACAACTGGGTGGCAGTATTCAGGATTTAAGTATTTCTGTACTTAATGCTATTGGTACTGACATAAGAGGCTTTGTAACTGGCCTTGGTGCATTCATCGATCGAATTAAAGATTGGGTAGATGCGAATCCTGAATTAGTACGCACCATTGCTAACTTAGCCATGAAACTCCTCATGTTTAAAGTCGCTATGCTGAGTGTACGTTACACGGGGAATTTACTGTTTGGTACCATCTTTAGCATGGTTGCAGGCATCACAAAATTTGCACTGTTCATGTGGATCGCAACAAAAGTACTCGGCAAATTCGGTATTGGTATGCCATCTCGTTTCACTTTGATTTCTACCGCAGTTCGGGTATTGGGCAATGCCTTTATGTTCCTCAGTCGCCAGGCACTTCCATTGCTCATCGCAGGACTTCGCACTTTAGCGATAGCACTACTGACAAATCCAATTTCTTGGATAATTGCTGGTGTTGTTGGACTTGCATATGTTATTTGGAAATTTTGGGGACCGATTAAAGCATTCTTTGTTGGATTTTGGGACGGTTTAAAAATTGGCTTGGCACCACTGATCGACAGCTTAAGTTCCGCATGGAGCAGTCTGAAAACTACAATGAGTCCGTTGTTACCTCTCTGGAACGGCTTGGTAAGTGCATTTAATTGGGTTAAAGATGCTATTTCTGGTTTATTTACTCCATTTCAAGCAACCAATGCACAACTACAAGCCGCTACAGCAAACGGTAAAAGCTTCGGGCAAGTCATCGGTACGATTATTGGTGTAGTTGGCATGGTTATTCTGAAAATTGTGGAGTTTGGTGCAACACTATTCAATATTGTAGGAACGGTAATTGGCAACACCGTTGGTGTACTCGTGACCACATTCAGCAATCTTCCTGCCTTTTTCAACAACATTTGGGCGCAGATCAAAACTGCATTCAGTGGTGGCATTGCTGGCATTGGTGCACTCATTATTAACTGGTCGCCCATTGGTCTATTTTATTCTGCCTTTGCCGCTGTTTTAAGTTGGTTCGGCATTGACTTGCCTGCCAAATTTACTGGTTTTGGTGCAATGATTTTAGAAGGTCTTAAAAATGGGATTTTATCTAAAGTTCAGGCTGTAAAAGATGCTTTGTCTAGTGCAGTCACAGGTGTGATCGACAAAGCCAAAAGTATTTTAGATGTTCGTTCACCTAGTCGTGTCTTTGCTGAAATCGGCGATTTTACGATGCAAGGCATGGCAGTGGGGTTATTGAACTCGTCTGACTTACCCATCAAAGCACTAGACCAAACACACCAAAAAATTGTGCAAACTGATATTGCTCGACCGAATATTCGTTCTTCACAACCTGTCCGAGCTAAATCTAACTCAGCGATTCAAGTAGCAGGGGACACCGTGACGATCCAAATGCATGTCGCCCATGGCCAAAACATTCAACAGATCCAAAGCATGCTCGAAAACATGCTCAACAAACGTGAACGCGAAAAAATGGCACGAGTGCGTAGCAGTTTTAAAGACCAGGAATAATAAAAATGATGATGATTTATGGCATGTTCGTATTTTCTATACCAACAGCCACCTACCAGAGCCTTCAACGAACCACAACATGGAATCATGCCAGCAATAATCGTGTGGGTGACATGCCTGCATATCAGTATGTTGGTAAAGGCGAAGACAGCATTACACTGGAAGGTTCCATCGTCCCTGAATTTGGCGCGCCCATGTCACTGACAGCACTACGTTTAATGGCAGACACAGGCAAATCATTTCCGCTTATTTCAGGTACGGGCAAAATTTATGGCTTATGGGTGATTGAATCGCTAAATGAAACACAAACCTATTTCTTTAAAAATGGTAAACCAAGACTGGTGGAGTTCAGCCTAACATTAAAGAAAACCCAAACCGCAGGTGTACTCGTTGGCAACGTATTGGGATCAATTGTGGGGAGTATTCTTTAAATGTCATTGCTTGGTATGGCGAGTACTGCCATCAACTTTATCAGCAAAAAACTCGATGCCAATTATCCTCATGCCTTTTATAAAATCGTGGTCAATGGAGTAGACATCGGCGGTCTGGTTCAAACACGCTTAATGCGCCTAACCATTACCGACAACCGAGGTATCGAAGCAGACACAGTAGAGATAGAACTTTCCGATCATGATGGATCATTAGGTATTCCGCCAAAAGGTGCGGATATGGAAATATGGATAGGCTGGAGTAATGAAGGCTTAGTTTATAAAGGTAAGTACACCATCAAAGAGCGAGAGCACTCAGGTGTACCCGACGTACTCACCATTCGGGGTGCATCGGCAGACCTCAAAGCCACGTTTAAAAAGAAAAAAGAACGCAGTTTTGACAACAAAACCATCGCAGATATTATCAATACCATTGCCAGTGAACAAAACCTCAAAGCCATTATTCATGACAGCTTGGGGCAGATTACACTGGCACATATTGACCAAAACGAATCCGATGCCAACCTCATCACCCGTATAGCAGACGAGCATGATGCGATTGCGACCGTAAAAAACGGCTATTTATTATTTATGCCCAAAGGTGAGAGTAAAACCATTTCAGGCTTAGATCTGCCAACATTCTTTATCACACGCAATATGGGCGACTCACATCGTTGGTCAGACACGGACGGTGCAGACGAAGTCAGTGGTGTCACGGTTTTTTATTACGACAATGACAAAGCCGAACGCCAAAAAGTTACAGTCGGTATGTCAGACGAAAACACCCGTGAACTTCGCAATATTCAACGAGATGAAAAATCCGCTAAACGTGTGGCACAGTCAGAGTTCAATCGGATTAAATCCAAGTCGGCAACATTCAGTTATAAACTTGCCTACGGTAAACCTGACCTCATTCCTGAAATGCAGGTACAGTTTATGGGCTTAAAGTCAGAAATAGACGATATTATTTGGCTCGGTTCACGTGTTGTACATACATTATCTGCAGACAGTGGTTTTGTGACGGACGTTGAACTCGAAGTCTATTTACCCGATTCAGATGATTTATCTGAACTGGTGGACGACGACTCAGGCAGTTACACAGGGATTCTGGCGTATTATAAAGACGGGAAAAACACAGGGAAAGTTACACAGGGCGATCAAACTACACCAAAGCGTTTAACCTATTTGTATAAAAACAAACAAACAGCAACTACTGCCGCAACGAGAGAATATAAAGCCATGCAAGCAGAAAAAGAACAAACACAATCCGAAAATAAATAATGAAAAGGGTCACATTCAAAATGCGACCCTTTAAAATCAAAAATTGGTAATAATTAGCTTAAAACAGCACTTACATTTCATATTTTGCATGAAATTTTTCTACGCAATAAAAACCAAACAAATAGTATAAAAAAATAGATAAAAAGAACAAATATTTCACCTTGTTATTTATAATGATGCTTATATTTGTTCTATATGGGGCGATTCGTGAAAAGACCTAATTTTAAATGCCCACACTGCGGATCGTCTATGTATATCCGTAGTAGCCGACAACAACATCCTTTACTACGTGCTTTGGGCTTGCAGTGTAGTAATTTTTGCTGTGGTTTTTCTGCAGGTGGAAACTTTGAAATTACACATCAAATCTCAGCCAGTGCTACGCCCAATCCTATTATCCAACTCCAAACACTCGATCAAATCAATGCAGAACGGAAAGTGGCAAACGATGAACACATGGAAGATCAAAACGATGGCTGAATTTTTACTTTTTACTTTCGAGCTGGGAACGCTCATCAACGGTTATTTATTTTTTAAATTTGTTTATGGCCTATAGGATTTACAAATGATATTTGACTATTCAATTAATTGGTTTGCATTTTTCGAATGGCTTATTCGAGGTTTTATATTTGGTGTTGGTTTTATGTTGGCTTTAATTATTTTTATTAAAGTGACTAAGGCAGATAAGAAATGATCAATGTCACCCCAGATCATCCGATCGCACATGAAGCCTATGAACAGGTAAAGAATTTACGCTGTGATTACGTCAACATCATTGCTCATACTTTTAAAAAATCCGAAACCGAGCAGGGCTTTTTTATTGCAGGCATTTATCCGAACAAAGGCGAGGGCGGTTTTAACCGCTTGGACTGGTTAGCTGAGTTTGAACAACTCAATGGGATATCAGATGCATAGATTAAAAAGTATGGCTTTATATATGAATGATCAGTACATCGGCACATCATGCAAATGTATGAAATTAAAATTCGTGAAGTAGAAATTGACGCATAAAAAACCCGACAGTTTGAGGTTGCAAGCATAGCCTTGTCGGGTTGAATTTCTATTTTAATTTTTACTGACAAAAACGTCCAGATCGTTCCGCATTATCACCCTTACCACACCAACCTTCAAACATTTCATGTGCCACAGGACTACGCAGACCAAACGTCGCAAAGTTTAAAAATAAACGATGGTCAACATAATCAGCATCAATATTAATTTTCTTGATTTCCGCATAATCATAGGTTAGTTGGAAGATCGGTTCATTTTTCTTATTGTTATATTGGTCAGTTAAGTCTGCAAACACCACGAAACGAATCGCTGAAAACTGCTGTGTTGGAGGATTTTTTAAAATTTTAATTAAAATATCTCGCGTGGTACGACTGGTATGATCAATATAATCAAGATCAGTAAAAGCAACTTCAGTCGCAGGCAAATCAATTTCTAAAACATTATTACTATGATTACGCACAGCCAATATCGCTTTGTTATAACCTCTAATCGTCTCAAATTCTTTTTCTTGTACATTTTCTTCAGGTTTTGGCTCTACATCAGCAGCTTTTTCATCCTTAGGCTTAACCTCTGTCACTGTTTGTTCAGGCTTGTTTTGAACAAGTGGCTGATCAGGTGTAGGCAACATTACAAAAACAAGCACACCAAGTAACAACCAACCAAAACTCACAAGTCTGGCAGTATTGCTATAACCTTTTTTTAGCGTAAACCAAGCAAAAATGATTGGGATTACAAAAATACCAATAGCCAACGGTATAGATACTTTTTTATTCTCAAAATTATTCATAAAGTCATAAACTTATAAAAAATAGTACCTCACTATATTGACATAACAGCGCACTATAGAGCAATATGTATTTACACCGCAAAATCGGTGTCGGGCGTGACAACCTGAAAACATTACCAAGAGAGCAGAAAACATCCGCTCAGAAGCGGCTTTTTTTTGCCTAAATTGTCAGATCGGCTATACTTGTTATGGTAGATCGGGCAGGGCAGCTTCGCGCTGGCCGTTTCTCTTGGTACGGTATTGTCACCCCTGTTCGGTCTGCCACCATTCTGTGACAAGGATGGCGGTAGGTTTAAAACGCTTACCAAGAGTAAAAGCCATGAAAAGACAAATTCAAGTCCGTACATCTGCATCTACTTTCGACAAAAAATACATCGAACACACGCCAGTCTATGACTTAGCTGCTTACTATCAGCGCAAACGTCAGCTCCAGCGCAAACAACGCATCAAAAACTTTATCGATGGCTTTACATTTCTATGTGTGGCTGTTCTTACTTTCTCTATGCTTTTTTTGGGGAAGTAATCATGCAAAAGATAAATGATTATATGCAGAGCCTATTAAGTTTCACCGATACCGAAAGTGACCGCATGCCGCATTACTACATGCTTGCAGGCTTTCTCGATGCTCAGCTATACACAGACACAATAACAGTGCAACAAAAAGAGCATTATCTTCAACAACTGGATGGACAAATCTCCAAAAAATTACAAGGGGAACAGCCATGACCACATACGAACTACAACATGCCGTCTTTATCCAAAACGACCAGATCAAAACTGACAGCCTAAAAGTCGCTGAAGTATTTGGTAAGCGTCATAGTGACATTATTCGAGCGATCAAAAGCATAGATTGTTCAATAGAATTCACTGAGCGCAATTTTGCGCTCAGTGATTACTTAGACCGATCTGGGCGTTCGTTACCTATGTACGAAATGACCAAAGATGGTTTTATTTTCCTAGCGATGGGCTTTACAGGTGCAAAAGCAGCACAGATCAAAGAAGCTTATATCTATGCCTTTAACCACATGGCAGACATACTGCATAAACAAAGCACCCAACTCCAAACCATCCAAGTCGGTTCAGTGGTACAACTACGGTCAGGCAGCCCAAATTTAACGGTCAACAATATTTACGATGACATAGCAGAGGTGATCTGGTTCAGGGGAGGGCGTATTGTTCGGGAACAATTACCACTCAGTTGTCTAAGCCTGGGTGAAAGTGGCCAAATCCCGACCAACATGAGCCACTCACTGGAACAATTTTGGTCAACGTTATATACACATGGTATTCATCATTACAACCACAGTAACCGGACCGACCAAATCGCCATTAATTTGACCCAAGTGTTAAGCCTGTTTCCCGAAGTATTAAACAGAACCGACCTCACCCAAATATTGCCACACAGCAAACAACCTTATCCCAAGTATGTAGAACACAATGTTGCTGTGCAAAGTAAATTAGAGCGTAAGACATTACGTTGCTGGATTTTTAAAAGTACACAACCCACCATGATCGATGTTGGACACTAAGGGGAAGCAAGATGAATAAAAATTTAATTCCTTACGTCCCCATTGCAGATCGGGTCGAAGCATCCAACGAAAAAAGCCAATTACTCTGTCAGCAGTTTTTTAACATGATTGACCATTGTGTCCGTTCACAAATCTTGTTTAACCATGACACGCAGCGCGGTTTTTTATCTATTTGTCCCGAACAAATCAATGATTTGATTCAGGAAATATCAAAAACTGATCATTTAGACAAACCTATAGATATAAATCTTTTAAAACAATCGCTTAATGATTTAGTTTATCCTAAATTCAATGGTGTATATAAGGTCACAAGCCCCATCTGGAACAATGAGGACGTGAAAGTCTGGCAATTTCAATTAAACCAAATTGCCAATGGGGTAGATATGCAACATATAGAGAATGATGCCGAATTAAATTTGGATATGGCTTTAAGTTCAATTCGTATCTGGAGAAATTCACTGGAAATAGGCAGTGAGAACAAGGATGTCATTTATAAACAAAATGACTTGGTTTACAAACTCATGGATATAGAGGAAAGATTAAAGATCGTCCAGCATTCACTGGAAGAATAAAATGCAAAAGCCCACCGTAAAAAGTGGGCTTTTTTACGTCCTGTACCATTATTTCTCCAAATCTTTAGCAACAATTTTGGTAAAACCCAACAGCGCAGTTTGAGCTTCAGGACTAAGCTGTCTATAAGCTTTTAATAATAAACTTTCTTCACTGGTGAGTCCTGCATAGTCGGGATCTATACCCAGAATCACATAACGAATATCAATCCCTTTTTCATGCAATTTAGCCAAATAAACCCATTGGTCAGGTACTTTTCCACGAATGTAGTTGCCCAACGTATTCTCATGCGCGCCTATTTCTCGACTTGTTGTTTTCGCAGCAAATTTATTTTTTGACATCTCATTTTTAAAACGTTCTGCGATGACGGCTGACTGCTCGCCAAAATTATCGGACATAAATTTCACCTAAATATATTGAACGGTTAAATATTTGTGTTATAGTGAGTCATAACACATCACTATAACCGCAAGGATACTGTATGAGTGCAGATATTTCACCTCCAAATAAATCACGTGCAAAAAAAGTTGCTGGTGGTCGTGTGGGTTGCATTGTTTATCTCCCTAAAACTGAAGTTGAAGACATCGACAAAATCGTGGATGCAACTGATTCCAGTCGTTCAAAAGTAATTGCCCAAATTTATTTCAAAGGCAAAAACAAACAACAAGAGGTATAACCCATGGCTTTAAAACAAAAACGTGACAATCGTTTCAATGTCAATCTAACCGATGACGAATCACAATTATTCGTTGCCGTTTCAAAGCTGACTGGACTTCCACCAGGTGTGATTTTGCGTCAGCTAGTCATGAAACAAGCATTAGCAACACTCATTGCAGAAGACATAGACAATTTTAATCTAGATGAATACTTAACCAAAGGCGCACAAGGTCTCCTTTCTTCTCGGAGCTAAAGATCATGACGATTCAGCAAGTCGCATTAAGCGATAAAGAGAAAGAACTTGTACAGGAAGTACAAACCAAACTTGGTTTTAAAAGTATTGAAGAAACCCTTGAGTACCTTGCCAAGCAACGGATACAGGAACTACTTGCAAAACTTGCAGGCCAAGAACTTAAAAGCCACCGTCACCATTTTTAAGCAGTGAATAGAACATGACGTTTGAAATGTATCCTGAAACCAGAGAGCTGGTGATAGATCGCCTAATCAACGACTATCACTTCAAGCTCAAAACAGGTAACAAGTATCGTGGCAGATGCCCTGACTGTAATCATAAAGAAGCGTCAGCATGGATACATAGTGAAAACCCTTGGGTGTTATTTTGTCCACGTAAAAAGGAATGTGGCCATCAAAACCATGTCCGTGACCTGTTTCCAGACTTATTCGAAAAATGGGAAAAACGTTTTGAACCTACGCCTGAAGAGCCAAATCGTACAGTCAACGCATATTTAGTAGAAGGGCGTGGCTTTCCACTCGAACCCTTAAAAGGCTTATATTCCCAGGAAAATAGAGTTCAATATAATCCTAAAGTATCCACTGTCACACTGCGCTTTCCCATTACAGATCTAGAGGGTGTCTATGGTTGGTGGGAGCGAGTACTGGATGACCAAGGTGTTTTTCATAAAACATACTTTATGGAAAATACAGAGACTTGGTCATCAAAAGGTCATGCATGGCTCACTCCAAACACCAACTATATTGAATCCAAAGAGATTTGGATCACCGAAGGTATATTCGACACAATTGCGCTTTGGTTATCCAACATCACCAGTTTGTCAGCTTTAACTAGTAACAACTACCCTTCAATTTTTTTAAATAAATTAGCACGTCAGTGTGCAGAAGCTGAAAAACCTTTACCCAAGTTGATTTGGGCCTTTGACAACGACAAAGCAGGGCATGACGGTATTATTAAAAATATCGAACTTGCCAAAGCCGATGGCTTTGAGTGTGAAGTGGCATTACCCCCATACGGTCGTAAAAAACAGGACTGGAACGATCTCTACAAACAAGATCGACTCAAATTTTCCGACCTAGAAACCTATAAATATTACGGGGCTTTGCTTGTCGCAGAAAAAGCTGTGGATAAAGGCATACTTATCTACAAGCGATATGGTACCAAGTCTTTTCCATTCGATTTTCAGAACCAAACTTACTGGTTCAAGCTCGATATGGAAAAATACGACGAGTACATGAAAGACACCAAATCAGAAGCCAACGACAATGAAGACTGGGCACAGGAAGAAAAAGACTTTGCAAATGCGGAACGTCGTGATTCAGCACTTGAATATTCTTCAAATGCCACACGTTTGATGAAGTGTAAACTGACACCCTTATACAAGCAAAATAGCTACGAAACGGATGAATCTTGGTATTTCTTTAAAATAGATCGCCCATGGGGACAAAAAGCTGAAAAGAATACCTTTACAGGTGGACAGCTCGCATCTTCAGCAGAGTTCAAAAAACGACTGATGTCGATTACACCAGCTGTCTATAAGGGTAATGGTACTCAACTTGATCATCTTCTCGATAACTGGCTCGATGGTATTCAGGATGTAGAATTAATCAATTATGTCGGTTATCACAAAGACCATCAAACCTATATGTTGGGCGATCTTGCGGTACAAAACGGTCGGCTTTTCAATATCAATAAAGAAGATTATTTCGAACTTCCACGTAAGTTGAGCTTAAAAGCACGAATGCCATTTCCGCTTGAAATCAACAGTAAAGTTAGCGAATACAACAACACATGGGTTAAAGATTTATTAGATGCATATGATGTCAGAGGCATGGTCGCACTGACAGGTTTTTTTGGAAGCCTGTTTGCATATCAAATCAAAAGCATGCACAAGTCCTTTCCATTTTTGGAACTGGTGGGTGAACCGGGTACAGGTAAGTCAACGTTACTGGTTTTTTTATGGAAATTATTTGGACGTACAGGCTATGAAGGTATAGACCCTGATCCAAGCAAAACATCCATGGCAGGTTTATTGCGAACATTCCGCCAAGTTTCTAACCTTCCAGTGGTTCTACTCGAGTCAGATCGTGAAGGTGACAAAGGTACTGTAAAACAGTTTGACTGGAATTTCCTAAAAACTTTATACGACTTCAACGGATCATTAGGTGCAAAAGGGGTAAAAAATGGCGGTAATGAAACCTACGAACCGCCATTCATGGGAACCCTCATCATCAGCCAAAATGCAGAAATCGTATCGACCGAAGCAGTCATGGGACGTATTGTTCAGTACAAATTCAGCAAAGAACAAATGTCTAAAAAAGGCTTGTACGCATCTCGAAATTTAGAACGTTATGAACAGAGTGAAATCAGTCAATTTATTTTACTTTGTGTCGAAAAAGAAAAAGCCATCATGGAAGCCTACCGCTTGGGTATGGAAAAGTACGATGAAGTTTTACATCAAGACAAATACGACATCAAAAGTTCACGCGTTATTCATAACCACGCTCAATTTTTAGCATTATTCGATGCTTTATGTCTTCATGTTTTAGTTGAAAAAGATGCCAAAGGTATATCGAAAAGCCTTGTTCCTGAAGACATTCAAAAGAGAGTACGTACTGAATTATTTGAAATGGCACAGAAACGAGACAAGGTACTTAAGTCAGATCCAATCATTGTACAAAACTTCTGGAACACCGTGGAAGAGATGGAAAATTCAATTACACCTATAGCCACCAGGGATTCGGTCGTCAATCATCACGCTAAATCAAACCTATATTTCGCGATCAATTTTGCCCAACTTTATCGAGTCGCTGCGGATTATCGCTATCAATTGCCAAATATGGACGAACTGCAGCATGCGCTTCGTCACAGTGTTCATTATCGTTTTATCGAAGCCAACAAAATGGTGGCAAGTAAAATAGATGGTAAATCAAAACGTTGTTGGGTCTTCGAAAAACCAACATCACAACGGGATTAATCCCACAACTCAAGGAGATTCAAATGGACGAAAAAGTCATTATTGAAATCAAAGTAGTACTTCAAGCAATCAAAAGAAAAATTGAAATTTTTAACGAAATTGAAATTCAGGAAAACATTAAAAAAGAAGTGTGTCATTCGTACCTCTACGGAGCTTCACACCAAACGCTGAAAGGCATTGAAAGCATTATTGATAAAGAGCTTTCGAAGATCGAAGGCTAAATATAAATCAGCACACATACAGAAGCGGCAACTTCTGTATGTGCCACACAATCACCGGAGAGCAATTATGCAAAACGATTCTAACGTACAAACTGCAGAAGCAGAAATTTCAAAATACCACTGTAAATGTGGTGGCTTAATTTTGCCTGATTTTGACTTGTTCAAAGTTGGCCAACAAGTCAATTGTATGGAAGAAACAGTAAAACCATTTGGTGATGGCCGTGCAGCGGTAAGACAAAAAGCCTTTGTAGGTTCCATTATTTCAATTGATGGTGATGTGTTTGAAATTGTAGGAAATAGAAAAACCTATCATTTTGAACGTGGCGAATTTACGCCATTGAATGCACCAGGACCGATTGAATATTTTCGTATTGGGAAATGTCGTTGTGAGTTAGACCAGGAACAATAAGCATGAACTTTAACTTTAAAAATGCAATGTTCATCAATGTTCTAGCATCGCTATTCATCACTACATTTGTTTATTTAGTTGGAGTAACTCAATGACCGCCTTCATATTCGACACGGAAACCCACAAATTACATGGCGATATCATCGAAGTAGCTGCAATGGAAGCATGTTTTTGGGAGTTATCAGGCAGAAAGGAATTTTTACCGACCATGATTGAGTACCAAAAACGCTTCAAACCCAGCGAACCCATCGGTTTAGGTGCAATGGCAGTTCACCATATTGTCGATGAAGATTTGGTAAAATGCCCATCATTCACCAAGTTCCAAATGCCTAAAGATGATGTCAAATACCTGATTGGTCACAATATTGACTATGACATTGCAGCCATCAATCGTGCAGGCACAGAAACCAATGGCATCAAAGCAATTTGTACACTGGCAATGGCGCGTTATATGTGGCCAACATTGGAAGCGCATAATTTAACAGCATTGGCTTACCACATTAGTACCGATCGCAAAGCGACAAGACGTGGACTACGCAATTCACATTCAGCATTAACTGACTGTAAAACCACTTTTTTACTAGTAGCACGAATTATTCGTGAAAAGAACATTACCAGTTTAGAAGATCTGTGGGAATTTTCACAACAGGCAAGATACCCAACCCACATATTCTATGGAAAATATAAAGGTTGGGCGATAAAGGACATGGATGATTATGACATAGGTTGGTTACTGCAGAGAACAGATGAACCATATCTTCGAATTTCACTGCAAAATGAATTTCAAGAACGACATAATATAAGCGAAACCGAAGAGCTACCGTTTATATAATTCCACACCTTTTAATCACCTCAAAAGCACCTCCACTCGGAGGTGCAACCGCATAAAATATCCCCAATACTTTAAAATACTTAAATGTAGGTCTACTTATGTCTGCAGGACTCGAAATACGTGGAAAATCCATGCGGATCTGGATGCGACCAATCGCAACTGAACCCGTCATCAAAGAAACACTCGACTGGCCATTCACACCAGAAAATCATGAACGTGCGGAAAAGCTGGCCAGCTTAATCAAATTAGAGATTCAATTGGATCAGTTTCATCTGGCCAAGCACTTTCCAAACTCAAAAAACATCAAAAAAAATCAGGTCAGTTATTACGCCCAGCAATATCTTGACCAAACAATAAAAGAAGTTGCACCAAGCACATACGATTCATATCGGGGTCATGTAAACAATCATATTGTGCCTAAATTTGGGAAAATTCACCCCAAAGATATCAATACCAACATGCTAAAAAAGTGGATTGAAGTACTCAAGGATTCACTGAATAACAAAACAGTCCGTGAAATCATCACCCGTTTTGCACAGATACATGCAATCTGGAGAGATGAAAAGCAAATGCCATATAACCCGTTTGAAAATATTGTTATTCATCAGCTCGATCCACCAGAGCCAGATCCATTTAGTAAAGTTGAAATCGCCATGATTCTGAATACCGAAACAGATCTCGATATTCAAAATCTATTACCATGCTTATTCTGGACAGGGCTTTCCATGTCAGAACAAATTCCAATAGCATGGGAAGACATCGATCTGGAGAACGGTACTATTCAAATAACCAGATCATACGTCCGTGGTATCTATAGGGTCACCAAAAATCGGCGTAGAAAAAGACGAATCAAGCTGCTCGAACCAGCAATACAGGCTCTCAAAAAACAGTATCAAAGCTCAGGCAATAATAGACCAAAAACAATCGAAGTACTGCAGCGTGACAACAGGACCAAACGAATAGAAAAAGTACGCTTTGTCTGGATCAATCATGAACGCTTAAATCACTTTGAATACCATGAACTTAGATATCGTTGGAACAAACATTTAAAGAAAGCAAAAGTGCGCGGACGAGGCATTAATCAGGGAAGACATACATTTGCCAGTCAACTTTTAACGTCTGGCCAAGTCCCCCCGGAGTGGATAGCAGAACAACTTGGTCATAGTGATACATCTATGATCTATAAGCATTACGGAAAGTTAATCGCAGAGGATCTGCCAGACTACATCACAAAGCTGAATAGTTATATTTCGATGTAATTAAACTTACTTTGAACTTACTCCATGAGAGAAATATTTTTATTCATATAAGTGCCTAAATATTAAGGCACTTTTTTTATTTATTACTTTATTACATCTTTTTAAATCTACATCCAAATCCAGACTTACTCATTAATTCGTTTTGTGTCTAAAAAGCGGCTTAAAAGAGAATCAAAGGAACTTGTCTATCAATTTGAGATCCAACAATTCCCATATTTAACCCATTTGCTATATGGTTGTAAGCTAAGTTATTAATTTATATAGAGCTAGTGTATTGATTCTTATGGGTTCGAATCCCGTCATTCACCCCACATTCGGAGCATAGCACAGCCTGGTAGTGCACCTGGTTTGGGACCAGGGGGTCGTAGGTTCGAATCCTACTGCTCCGACCATCATCCTAGAGATGAGATAAAATACCGCTAATAAAGCGGTTTTTTTACGTCTGAATTTTAATATAGCTGAATACGTAATTTATCATTACACCTAAAACCATAGGAAATCAGGTTTTACAGATGTTTCCATGTACTAATATTTTTAGAATTTAGCTATACATCGCAGAGCATGACAAGTTTGGTGTAGTGGAAAGGTTGGGAGAGGTGTCGTGAAGTTTGAGTTTATGAGCTATTCGGTGATTGCCATGAGGCTTCAAGCAGACTAAGAAAAATGGCAGAAAACTCAATAGGAATTGATGGTGATATTTTGCTTGAATGCGACCAAAATTAAAAAATAGGCATGGGGTTCAGTGGACGCTTACAATGCACTTGTGTTTATTAAACAAGAAAACCGCCACTAATGGCGGTTTTCTTATCAATGACAACTTATGTGTCGCGTGGTGTAGATTAAACTTACCAGCTTAACGCACCACCAGTCTGATAATCCGTTACCCGCGTTTCAAAGAAGTTCTTCTCTTTACGCAAGTCCATCATCTCAGACATCCACGCAAATGGATTGTTCACGCCAGCAAACTGCTCTGGTAAACCAAGCTGAGATAAACGACGGTTACAGATGAACTTCAAGTATTCTTCCATCATGCTGGCATTCATGCCCAATACACCACGCGGCATAGTGTCACGCGCATACTCGATTTCAAGCATGGTACCCTCAAGAATCATTTGAATCACTTCCTGTTGGAACTCATTTGTCCAAAGGTGAGGGTTCTCAATCTTAATCTGGTTGATCATGTCGATACCAAAGTTCAGGTGCATTGACTCATCACGCAAAATGTACTGGAACTGTTCAGCAACACCGTTCATCTTGTTACGGCGGCCCATACTCAAAATCTGGGTAAAGCCACAGTAGAAGAAAATGCCTTCAAGCACGCAGTAGAATGCGATCAGGTTACGCAATAAACGCTGGTCGTTTTCAGGTGTGCCTGTGTGGAAATTAGGATCAGTCAATGATTGTGTATATTTCAAGCCCCATGATGCTTTACGTGCAACACTTGGAATCTCACGATACATGTTGAAGACTTCACCTTCGTCCATACCTAAAGATTCGATACAGTATTGGTAAGCATGCGTGTGAATCGCTTCTTCAAATGCTTGACGCAAAATGTATTGGCGGCATTCAGGATTTGTAATATGACGATAAATCGCCAAAACTAAGTTGTTCGCAACCAATGAATCTGCTGTTGAGAAGAAACCTAAAGAACGCATAACAATCGTACGCTCATCTTCGGTCAAGCCATTTTCAGACTTCCAAAGTGCGATATCGTGGTTCATGTTCACTTCTTGAGGCATCCAGTGGTTGGCACACCCGTCCAAGTATTTCTGCCAAGCCCACTCATATTTGAATGGCACAAGCTGGTTTAAATCCGCACGGCAGTTGATCATGGCCTTGTCATCAACCTGTACACGCTGTGCGCCCATTTCCAGTTCTTCCAGACCTGGCGCAACGTCAAGATGTTCTAGGGCTTCAGATGCTCTAGCCAGCGAATCGGTTGGATTTGTTGATCGCACGGTACTGGTTCCAGCGGATTGTGGAGCTGCCATACGCGGTGATGATGGCTCTGCATCAGGTACCACTTGCGTATCAACCGTTTTTTGCGATTCGAGGGACGCAGACTTGTGTTCAGGTGCAGTCGGTTTTTGCGTATCATCTTCAAAATCGTCCCAACTTAGGATAGACATATTTAATCTCACTATAATCTTAATTTATTTACATTGCAGTTTTAAAAAATGAAAATGGCGCATAAGAAACACAGCAAAACAAAAAGGGTAATAATCAATCCCATCATCGCTAAACGTTTGAGATTGATAGTTGCAGGAAGTGAGTTTGGCGTTAATAATTTGCCTGTTTCATCATAAATGGCAATCGCTCTTGCCCCGCTACTTAGCCCTAGCTCTTGTAATGCTCGTATTTCTACTTGTGTTAAACCAAATTCCATTCGCTCCATTGCTTGAATAAACATATAAGGAGCTAAATACTTAAAACCGCCACCACCACGTTTGAGTAACTGCGTTAATGTAGTTTCAGCGATACTAAAATCACCTAATAACGAACGTGGATGTGAAAACTGTGCACATTCAGTTAGATATTCTGTAGAAGATGGATAATGAAGTACTATCCGATCGACATAAATCTGTACTAAAACAGCAGGAGCATTAGCATATCGTTCTAAATCAGTTTGAAGCATAGTTCTACTTCCCAATAAAGCACTTTATTGACCTTGCTTTTGCTGCTGTTTCCGAATGGCTAAAAATGCATACACCATTGGTACATAAAAGAAAATAAAGGCAAAGATTAAAACACCTAGGCCTAACATGTAGTTATGGCTAATATTCAACATAATCTTTGCCTCTTTCCTTTAAATCTTAAATAAACCCTACTTTATTTAAGAAGGGTTTTTCCAGGATCTAATTACTGACAAGCTTCACAATCTGGATTGTCGATTGAACACGCCAATGGTACAGGTGCAGCCGTAGCAAAATCCTCTTCAACTTGTACGTCAGGTTTTTTCTCTACAACCACTGCCTGTGCCGCAACAACAGGTGCTTCAACCGATGCTGGTTTAACTGCGTTCAATGCACCTGTATTGATTGTTGATTTCTCCGCAGAGGTCGCACCCAAAGCACGGAGGTAATAAGTCGTTTTAAGACCACGTAACCATGCCATCTTATAGGTAATGTCCAGTTTCTTACCATTTGCACCAGCAATGTAAAGATTAAGCGACTGCGCCTGATCAATCCATTTTTGACGGCGTGATGCAGCATCAACGATCCAACGTGTATCTACTTCAAACGCAGTTGCGAAGATTGCTTTCAATTCCTCAGGAATACGTGCAATCTTTTGTACTGAACCTTCAAAGTGTTTCAGGTCATTTACCATCACGGTATCCCACAGACCACGTTCTTTTAATGCACGAACAAGGTAAGGGTTGATTACTGTGAATTCACCTGAAAGGTTAGATTTTACATACAAGTTTTGGAATGTCGGCTCAATCGACTGAGACACACCACAAATGTTTGAAATGGTTGCGGTTGGTGCAATCGCCATTACATTTGAGTTACGCATACCATCTTTTTGAACTTTGGCACGTAAGCTATCCCAATCCAAACGTTGAGTACGATCAACTTCGAACATACGTTCAGGACGTGATTTAGCAACTAACTCTAAAGAGTCGATTGGTAGGATGCCTTGATCCCACAATGAACCTTTAAATGTTGAGTAAGCACCACGTTCAAGCGCAAGATCGCTTGATGTTTGAATTGCGTAGTAACTGATCACTTCCATAGATTCATCGGCAAAGTCAACTGCTGCATCTGAACCGTAGGCGATGCCCATTTCATAAAGTGCATCCTGGAAGCCCATGATACCCATACCGACAGGGCGATGCTTTAAATTCGAGTTTTTCGCTTGTGGTACAGCGTAGTAGTTAATGTCGATTACGTTATCGAGCATGCGTACCGCAGTTTTAATCGTGCGAGCTAATTTCTCACGATCTAACACTCCACCTTGAACGTGTTGTACTAGGTTAATCGAACCCAAGTTACAAACAGCGATTTCATCTTGGCTTGTGTTCAATGTAATTTCAGTACACAAGTTTGATGAGTGCACCACGCCAACATGTTGTTGTGGTGAACGTAAGTTACATACGTCTTTGAATGTGATCCACGGATGGCCTGTTTCAAATAACATGGAAAGCATTTTGCGCCACAAATCTTTTGCACGGATTTTCTTGTGCAACATGTTTTGTTCTTTTGCTACTGCTTCGTAATGCGTATAACGTTCAGCAAACTCAGCACCTGTTAGATCGTGTAGATCAGGTGTTTCTGAAGGTGTAAATAATGTCCATTCAGCATCTTCAAATACACGTTGCATGAATAAATCAGGAACCCAGTTCGCTGTATTCATGTCGTGAGTACGACGGCGGTCATCCCCTGTGTTTTTACGTAACTCTAGGAATTCTTCAATGTCTAAGTGCCAGGTTTCTAAGTACGCACAAACCGCACCTTTACGCTTACCACCTTGGTTGACCGCAACAGCGGTATCATTCGCTACTTTAAGGAATGGAACAACACCTTGAGACTTACCATTTGTGCCCTTGATATAAGAGTTCAAAGCACGTACAGGTGTCCAGTCATTACCTAAACCGCCTGCCCATTTAGACAGCATGGCGTTGTCACGCATCGCACCATAAATGTCATATAGGTCATCACCAATTGTTGTTAAATAACAGCTGGATAATTGTGGGCGTAATGTACCAGAGTTAAATAGCGTTGGCGTAGAGGCCATGTAATCGAAGCTAGATAATAAGTTATAGAACTCGATTGCACGGTCTTCTTTGTTTTCTTCATTGAGTGCGAGACCCATTGACACACGCATAAAGAATAATTGTGGTAATTCAAAACGTACGCCATTTGAATGAATGAAGTAACGATCGAATAAAGTTTGTAGACCTAGATAGGTAAATTGATTTGAGCGTTCAGGTTGAATCGCTGCTGACAATTTAGCAAGGTCAAAATTAAGAAGATCAGGAGATAAAAGATCAAGCTCGATCCCTTTCTTCAAGAAAGGTTCTAAAGCATCGCTTTCCAGGGTATCTGTTGATAAACCTAAGAATTCTAATCCAGTACCAACAAGCTCATTACACAACAAACGTGCAGTCACATAAGTATAGTTTGGCTCTTGTTCAATACGGGTACGGGTTGCCATCATCATGGTGGTAGCAATGTCGCTTTCCTTTACACCGTTATAGAGGTTCTTAACGGTTTCATCGACAATGGCCTGAACATCAATCCCTTCAAGACCCGCACTTGCAGTTTCAATGGTGGCTGTAAGCGCACTCAGGTCCAATGGCTGGAGCTGACCATTAGCATCAGTAATCTGTAGGGTAGGATGATGGTTCGCACCTGCCTGCTGACGGGCGGTGGCACGCTGTTCACGGTAAATCACGTAGGCACGGGCAACCTTTTGCTCGCCTGTGCGCATCAACGCCAATTCAACCTGGTCCTGAATCTCTTCAATATGAATTGTGCCGCCTGACGGTAAACGGCGATTAAAGGTATTCAGCACCATCTCTGTGAGTTGCTCAATACGGTCATGGATACGACTTGAGTCGGCTCCCTGCTGACCTTCAACAGCTAAAAAGGCTTTTCCAATCGCAACAGAAATCTTCTCGGCATTAAATGTCGCGATTTCTCCAGTGCGCTTAATAACCTGAATTTGGCCAGGTGTGGAAGTGATGATGCTCATGTCAGCATAGCTCCATTATCATCTATTTTTATGTTCATAGACCGTTTGAATCGTGCACAAAATATGCCACGATGTTTGAGGGATAAACACAATACTTAGTGGTTAAAGATTATTTTCAACACAAGATACGGGATTTTTAACAGCATATCAATCTTGACATTTTACTAAAGTTTTTTTTGTGTTTTAACTGCTGTATTCACAGACACATAGCATAGCAAAGGGCTTTAAAAAGACGTATAGATAACTCTGTGGATAACTCAAAAAACAGACACTTAAATTATTTCGGAAGCGCAAAGAAACAAATTGTTTAATACTGGTACAAAATTTATACTCAATATCTATGTTGTTTATAACAAGCATGCAATTCTGAAAAAGACATTAAAATTCATAATATTAATAAAAATATAACAAAACTGGGTGGACGTGTATCAGTTTGGTGAACGACCACTTGTTTACAATGTAAACGTGTGTATATTGCAAATCATAAACCAATGTATCTGTAAAATTATTAGGGGCAAATAAATGAGCCAAGAAGAAAAGTTACCAAAGATTTTGATCGTTGAAGATGACGAACGTTTAGCACGCTTAACCCAGGAGTATTTAATCCGTAACGGTTTGGAAGTTGGGGTTGAAACTGATGGTAATCGTGCCATTCGTCGTATTACCAGTGAGCAGCCTGATTTAGTGGTATTGGATGTGATGTTGCCTGGGGCGGATGGTCTAACCGTTTGTCGTGAAGTGCGTCCACATTATCATCAACCGATCCTGATGCTGACTGCGCGTACTGAAGATATGGATCAGGTGCTAGGTCTGGAAATGGGTGCAGATGACTATGTTGCCAAGCCTGTGCAGCCACGTGTCTTGCTTGCACGTATCCGTGCGTTATTACGCCGTACCGACAAGACGGTTGAGGATGAAGTGGCGCAACGTATCGAGTTTGATGATCTGGTGATTGATAACGGTGGTCGTTCTGTGACCCTGAATGGTGAACTGGTTGATTTCACCAGCGCGGAATATGACCTGTTATGGTTGTTGGCTTCAAATGCGGGCCGTATCCTTTCCCGTGAAGACATCTTTGAGCGTTTACGTGGCATTGAATACGATGGTCAGGACCGTTCAATTGATGTGCGTATCTCCCGTATCCGTCCAAAAATTGGTGATGATCCAGAAAATCCAAAGCGTATCAAGACCGTTCGTAGCAAGGGTTATTTGTTCGTCAAGGAAACCCATGGTATGTAATTCCATTCATCATTGAAACTTGGGTAGGGGCGAACTGTGTTCGCCTAATATTCATTTTGATATTGAGTCAGCGCATTAATTCACTCGGGCTATTTTCTTTATGGTAAGTCGAGTACTGAAAAACAGCATATTCTTGCGTATTTATGCTGGACTGGTGGTTTTGGTCGTTGTTGTGGCGGTATTCTGTTATTTGCTGGTGCAGATCATCAACTACCAACGGGCGCAGGAATATCGTGAATCCCTGACAGATGGTATTTCCTATGTCATCAGTGAGGGCGTGGCTCGCCAACCAGAAAAACAGCAAAAGCTGGACTGGATTTCAGATGCTTCGGATTTGCTGGAGCTTCCGATCTACTATGTTGATGCGGCGCGGGTGGAACTTTCCCGTACCGAGCGAAAGCGGATTGCCGAACAAAAGTCTGTGGTTCGTTACGATGCCAATAATGGTATTGGTTATGTGATTATTGGGCTGAAAGACGATCCCAAACATTTTCTCTACATTAAGGTGGATAAAATAGGTGAACGGCAGATGAAAGCGCTGCCGATTTTTGTGCTGGACTACCTGATCTTTTATCCAGGTCAAGAGCGCGAATATCTGGAAAAAATTAAAAAGCACTTCTATTATCCCATTGAAATTGCCGATATCCGAGATATTAACCTCGACTCTGAGCAGATTGGCCGTTTGCGTCAGGACCAGAGCGTGCTGCTTTATAAAGACAGCGCCAGTATACGTGGCACCACCATCTCGATTGTGTCTCCCATGCCTAACCACCCTGCACAGGTATTGGTTCTAGGCCCAGTGCCCATGTTCAACTGGATGCCTTTCCAGCTTGCGGCTGGTATCACCCTGTTCAGCCTGTTTTTATTGAGCTTGGGTGTTTATGGTTTGATTCTACCGCTTGAACGTAAAATCCGTCAGGTTCGTCATGCCCTGAATAAAATGAAGTCAGGCGACCTGTCATTGCGTGTCCCGATAGAGGGGACCGATGAAATGGCAAATCTGGCATCAAGTTATAACAATATGTCAGACCATATCCAGCGCCTGATTGAGGCACAGCGGGAATTGATGCGCGCGGTTTCGCATGAGCTGAGAACGCCTGTGGCCCGTATCCGCTTTGGTATGGAGATGCTGGCGGAAGAGGACGACTACAGTTACCGTATTCAGCAGGTGGAAATGATTGACAAGGATATTGAGGCGCTCAATACCCTGATTGATGAGATCATGACCTATGCCAAACTGGAGCAGGGCACACCATCGCTTGATTTTGAAGACCTTGTGTTGGTCGAGGTGCTGGATCAGGTGGTAATGGAGACTGAGGCACTCAAAACCCAGAAAGAAATTGAACTGATTGCGCCGCCTTTGACATTGCGTGTTGATGCCGAGCGCCGTTACCTGCACCGTGTGGTACAGAACCTTGTGGGCAATGCAGTGCGCTACTGTGACAACAAGGTGCGTATCAGTGGTGGTGTGCGTGCTGATGGCAAGGCTTATGTGTGTGTGGAGGATGATGGTCCAGGGATTCCAGAGCAGGAGCGCTCTCGCATTTTTGAGGCGTTTGCGCGTCTGGACGATAGCCGTACCCGTGCATCGGGTGGCTATGGTTTAGGCCTTTCGATCGTAAGTCGTATCGCCTACTGGTTTGGTGGTGAGATTCAGGTTGACCAAAGCCCAAACTTGGGTGGGGCGCGTTTTGTCATGACCTGGCCAGCCAAACGTTATAAACAAAGCGGTAAAAATAAAATCTAGATTTCGGGCATTAGGATTTTATAAGAAACCAAAGCCATTATGGCTTTGGTAAAGTGTATGGCTTAAAACTTGGATAGATTGACTTACTCTTTATTCATGCACAGATGGGTCGGGTTCAATCAATGGCTGTCCTGAGCGTAAACCATTAAGCGCATCCGTATTAAAGTCAATCAACAGTGAATTGTTCTTAATATCAATTTTATAGCTTTTGATGAGTGCCTGATCTCCATTGAGGGTTTCTACCTTGTAACTATCGGCAATATTGAGAATACTTTCTAGATTGGTTGTGGTCGCCGCAAAATCCTCTCTAAATACTTCGTATATGTCTCTTAAATCAAAAATCGCGTTGTCAGCATCTGGATGTTTTCGAACATAATTTTCTATATGGCGCATCAGTAGTTGTGAAAAAAAGAAATAATCCGAGTCGTGGGTGTATTCTAGATGCATATTTTTCTCCTTGTTTGCTTCTTTTAGAATACTCATCTATTGCGTCGGCTGTGTATAAAGATAATTAAAGTATTTTGCTGAATTGCAACATATTATGTCGAAATGACCACCCAATTTCGGCCCTGTCTTTTTGCCTGATAAAATGCATCATCCGCTTGATTGAATAAATGCTTCATCGCTTGATGGTTCTTAGGCATGCAAATACACAGGCCAATGCTGAGCTGGATGAAAAATGCCGTTGTTGATCAATTGAAATAGCGGTTTGGCTCATGTGTTGGCGAATCTGTTCAGCACAGGCGTAGGCAGCCTCAAGGCTGGTGTCTGCCATAAAAATGGTGAACTCCTCGCCACCCAAACGTCCGAGCAGGTTATTCGGTCTAAGCTGTACCTGAATGGTTTGGGGTTTAAACGCTTTAAGTCGTTGCCTGAACGCTGCAAAGGCGGGTACGCTTAGCCAACAATCGCACCGATAAAGCTGGTGGGGCGTCATGTTTGTGGAGGACGCTTCAGTAACTCTAGCAAAACCGAGTTGGCAGGTTTAAATGAAGCCAGAAAAGTTAAGTGTGGTGTGGCACTATTATATAAATTTTGTTTAAATTTTCATCATAAATTTATCGCAATGCAATGATTTAGTTCATGCTGCAATATTTTTGCGCATAGGGTGCGAAAGGCGGATGTTTTTGGCGCACGAGTAAAGAAAAAAATGATTAACTTCTGGTGTTTGATTAGTTAATTCGATTTTTGAGGGTGAATTAACCATGTTATTGGATATATTTGTAAATTTAAGGACAAAATCATCCGAAAGACTAAAGCGCTTCAACTAGCATGAGAAATTAGAAATCAGGTACAATTGGCGGAATTAATTTTGTGTTTGGTGTATTTGAAGGCCAATACATACATTCTTTGTTAAAAATAGGCCTGCCAGGAGTTATCCCCGCATGAGTGCCATTACTCCATACGATTGGGCGATTATTGCCTTCGTGATCGGCGTTACATTTCTTTGCGTTTTTATGCTGACCGTTCCTTTACTCCTTGGGGGTAAAGCATGGGGACGTGCCAAGCAAGAACAGTTTGAATCAGGTGTAGTGAGTGCGGGTGGTGCCCGTATTCGCTTGTCAGCCAAATTCTATTTAGTTGCAATTTTCTTTGTCGTTTTTGATTTAGAAGCACTTTACCTCTACGCGTGGGCAACTTCTGTGCGTGAAGTAGGTTGGGTTGGCTTTGCAGCTGCTGCAATTTTTATTTTGATTTTATTGATTGGTTTGATTTACGAACTTTCAACTGGTGGACTGAATTGGGCACCTTCGGATCGTCGTAAAGCAGCAGGGATCAAAACAAAAATTGGTTCACCAAATATGAATATCGCTGACATTACTCGATTCAATAATATCGAAGAACTCGTTGTCGATCCTACTGGTCAAATTCCAGCACAGTCTTCTGGTCGTGTTAAATCTAAAACACCGACTACATCATCATTTGAACAGGAGTAAGTCGGGATGAAATATACTTTAACCCGTGCGAATCCGGATGCCGATCAATATCCATTACAAGATCGTCAAATCGTCACTGATCCACTTGAGGAAGAAGTGAATAAAAGTGTGATGATGACACGTCTTGAAGATGTGTTGCATACCGCAGTCAACTGGGGACGTAAAAACTCATTATGGCCATTTAACTTTGGTACATCATGCTGCTACGTTGAATATGCAACAACTTTGACAGGCGTACATGACTTATCACGTTTTGGTGCTGAGGTTATTCGTGCTTCACCACGTCAGGCTGACTTGATGATTGTTGCAGGGACTTGCTTCGTTAAAATGGCACCTGTTATTCAGCGTTTGTACGAACAAATGTTGGAACCAAAATGGGTGATCTCAATGGGTGCTTGTGCTAACTCAGGTGGTATGTACGACATCTATTCAGTGGTTCAAGGTGTAGACAAAATTATTCCTGTTGATGTGTACATCCCAGGTTGCCCACCACGTCCAGAAGCATTGATTCAAGCATTGATGTTACTTCAAGACCAAATTCAACTAGAGCGCCGTCCACTTTCAGCGGTTATTGGTGATGATCTTCAGCCTGTGTATAAGCCAAAGATGATGCCAGAACGTGACCGTAAAAATGCTGAACGTATTGCGGTGAAAAACTTACGCTCTATGGATGAAATTAAATAATTTTAACGATGAGTTTTTGACATATCCCTGATGGATATGGTCATCGGAAAGAATTGCCAGAATTTGTATTAAATAGGAAGCCAAGCCAATGGCTGAAACTGACATTGCTATGCCAGAATCGACTCAAGTCGATTCACGCCCAGCATTTGCAATCGTAGAAGACCTCAAAACCAAATTTGGTGAGAACTTTTACGTGCAGACGACTTGTGAAGAGTTTCCAACAGTCTGGGTTGAGCGCGCACGCGTGCAAGAAGTCCTTATGTTCCTCCGTAAAGTGGAACGTCCTTATGTGATGTTGTTTGACTTATCTGCGGTAGATGAGCGTTTGCGTGTTCACCGTGATGGGTTGCCACCATCTGACTTCACAGTGTTCTATCACTTATTATCGCTTGAGCGTAATAGTGATATTCGTATCAAAGTTGCGTTGAATGAAAATGATTTAAGCATTCCAACGGCAACCAATATTTGGCCAAATGCCAACTGGTACGAGCGTGAAGCTTACGATATGTTTGGAATTGATTTCGCCGGGCATCCAATGCTTCGTCGTATCTTATTGCCGACTTATTGGGAAGGTCATCCATTACGTAAAGAATATTCTGCCCGTGCGACAGAATATACGCCGTATATGCAAGATCAAGCCAAGCAAGATTTCGAGCAAGAGCATTTGCGTTTTGTACCAGAAGATTGGGGTCTAACACGCGGCAATGATGACGAAGACTTCATGTTCTTGAACTTGGGTCCTAACCATCCATCTGCGCATGGTGCATTCCGTGTGGTATTGCAGTTGGACGGTGAAGAAGTGAAAGACTGTGTACCTGATATTGGTTATCACCACCGTGGTGTGGAAAAGATGGCTGAACGTCAGACATGGCATTCATTTATTCCTTATACCGATCGTGTTGACTACTTAGGTGGTTGTGCGCAAAACATGCCTTATGTGATGGCGGTTGAGCAGCTTGCTGGTATTAAAGTACCTGAGCGTGCGCAAGTCATTCGTGTGATGTTAAACGAATTATTCCGTATCAATAACCACTTGTTATTTTGTGGTACAGCGATTCAGGATGCGGGTGGTATGACCCCTGTATTCTATATGTTCGCAGACCGTCAAAAAGTCTATGACATCGTTGAAGCGATCACGGGTTACCGTATGCATCCAGCATGGTTCCGTATCGGTGGTACGGCGCATGACCTTCCAAACAATTGGCAAAAACTTGTTAAAGAGTTGCTAGAGTGGATGCCAAAACGTTTGAACGAGTACTATACTGCGGCACTTAAAAACTCAGTATTTATCGGTCGTACCCGCAATGTTGCGCAATACGATGCTAAATCTGCGTTGGCGTGGGGTGTGACAGGTACGGGTTTACGTGCGACGGGTATTGACTTTGATGTTCGAAAATATCGTCCATACAGTGGTTATGAAAACTTCGACTTTGATATTCCAGTGGAATATGAAGGCGATGCATATGCACGTGTCTTGGTTCACTTCCGTGAAATTACTGAGTCGTTGAAAATTATTCAACAGTGCTTGGACAACATGCCATCTGGTCCTTATAAAGCGGATCATCCATTGGCTGTCCCACCACCAAAAGATAAGACATTACAAGATATTGAAACCTTGATTACGCACTTCTTGAGCGTATCTTGGGGTCCTGTCATGCCTGCAGGTGAGTCATCATTTATGACTGAAGTAGTGAAAGGTGCGAGTACTTATTACTTGACTTCAGACAAGTCAACCATGAGTTACCGTACTCGTATTCGTACACCGACTTTCACGCATTTACAGCAAATGCCTTCTGTGATTAATGGCAGTTTGGTTTCTGACTTGATCATTTATTTGGCGACCATTGACGTGGTTATGGCTGACGTGGATCGCTAGAGGTAAACGATTATGATGATTTTGACTGATAAAAAACCTCGTGTGAATGTTGAAGGGATTTTGACCGCTGAAGAAATCCATGACATTGAACATCATATTGATCACTATCCATATCCACGTGCGGCATCATTGGATGCATTAAAATGCGTACAACGTCGTAATGGCTGGGTAGATGACGCTCAAATGAATGCGATTGCGCAATTGTTGACAATCAGTGTGGCGGATTTAGAGGGTGTAGCAACGTTCTATAACCGTATTTATCGCCAACCTGTAGGTCGTCATGTGATTTTGTTATGTGACTCGATTGCATGCTTCTTGATGGGTGCAGAAACTTTAGCAGAAGCATTTCAGCGCGAGTTAGGCATCCAGTATGGACAAACCACTCCAGATGGTCGTTTCACCTTGCTCCCAATTTGCTGTTTAGGCAATTGTGATAAAGGCCCAACGTTAATGATTGATGAAGATACTCACGGTTTAGTGGATGTGTCATCAGTTAAACAGTTATTGGAGAAGTATGTATGAATACTGAACCAAAACCAATTTATGGCGACGGTAATCCAGAAACTCATCCACTCACTTGGCGTTTGAGTAAGCAAGATGCTGTACGCAATGCTGATGAATACGAAGCTTTAGAAGGTTATGCAGGCTTCAAAAAAGCGCTCAGCATGCCACCAAAAGATGTACTTGACGTGATTAAAGCTGCGACGGTTAAAGGTCGTGGTGGTGCAGGTTTCCCAGCTGGAATTAAATGGTCGTTGATGGCGCCAAATGATGGTGGTCCACGCTATTTAATTTGTAATGCTGATGAAATGGAACCAGGTACCTTTAAAGACCGTTTGTTGATGGAAAAACTTCCACATCAATTGATCGAAGGTATGTTGATCGCAGGTTATACCCTTGAAGCAACGCATGGTTATATCTTCATTCGTGGTGAATACATCGAAGCAGCTCAATACTTAAATGAAGCATTAGAGCAAGTTCGTGCCAAAGGTTACTTGGGTGAAAACATCCTCGGTACTGGTTGGAACTTTGAGATGTATGTTCACACGGGTGCAGGGCGTTATATCTGTGGTGAAGAAACTGCATTAATCAACTCGCTTGAAGGCCGTCGTGCCAATCCGCGTACCAAGCCACCATTTCCACAGGTGGCAGGGGCATGGGGTCGTCCAACGATTGTCAACAACGTTGAAACCTACAACAACCTACCTGCAATTATGCTGCGTGGTCCTGAATGGTACATCAACCTGTCAGCGCACAAGTCCAAAGACCCAGGCACCAAGATTTATGGTGCGTCAGGCAAGGTCAAGTTCCCAGGTCTTTGGGAATTGCCATTTGGTACAACTGCGCGTGAAGTGATTGAAGACCATGCAGGTGGTATGCGTGACGGTCTAACACTGAAAGCATGGTTACCGGGTGGCGCATCAACAGATTTCTTGGCGGCTGAACATATTGACTTGCCAATGGACGCTGAAAGCATCATGAAAGCAGGTTCACGTTTAGGAACCTGTTTGTTGATGGTGGTTGATGAAACCCAATGTATGGTCTCTGCAACGCGTAACTTAGAAGAGTTCTTTGCACGTGAATCATGTGGTTTCTGTACACCGTGCCGTGATGGTTTACCTTGGGCAGTCAAAGCGCTGAAAGCACTCGAAACAGGTACAGGTAAGAAAGAAGATATCGATCATTTACAAGAACTGACGCGTAAATTATGGATCGGTAAAACTTTCTGTGCTCACGCACCGGGTGCGATGGAGCCGCTTATGGGCGCATTAAAATATTTCCGCCATGAGTTTGAAGCAAAGGTTAAAACCCATGCTGCTGCTCTTGACGTAGAACAAGCTTAAGGAATTCGACTATGGCTACAATTCATGTCGATGGAAAATCGTATGAAGTCAATGGCTCTGAAAACTTGCTGCAAGCATGTCTCAGCCTTGGTATCGACATCCCGTATTTTTGTTGGCACCCATCCTTAGGTTCTGTTGGTTCTTGTCGTCAATGTGCTGTTACGCAATATAATAATGCGGAAGATACACGTGGGCGCTTAGTCATGTCTTGTATGACACCAGCTGCTGACAATACCTTTATTTCCATTGAAGACAAAGAAGCAACGGATTTTCGTGCATCAATCGTTGAATTCTTGATGACCAATCACCCACATGACTGTCCAGTCTGTGAAGAAGGTGGTCACTGTCATTTACAAGATATGACGGTAATGACGCAACACGATCGTCGTCGCTATCGCTTCACGAAGCGTACCCATCATAACCAAGAGTTGGGTTCGTTTATTGCACATGAAATGAACCGCTGTATCGCGTGCTATCGTTGTGTGCGTTACTATAAAGATTATGCGGGTGGTACAGACTTTGGTGTCTATGCCAATGCATCACGTGTTTATTTCGGTCGTCCAGAATCAGGAACTTTAGAGTCTGAATTTTCTGGTAACTTGACTGAAGTCTGTCCGACTGGTGTATTTACTGATAAGACGCATTCAGCACGTTATAACCGTAAGTGGGATATGCAATATGCACCAAGCATATGCCAAGGCTGTTCTTCAGGCTGTAACATCTCACCGGGTGAGCGTTATGGCGAAATCCGTCGTGTTGAAAACCGTTTCAATGGTTCAGTCAATCAATACTTCTTGTGTGATAAAGGTCGTTTCGGTACAGGTTATGTGAATCGTGCAGATCGTCCACGTCAACCACAGTTCCGTAATGGTGACACTGTTACAACCGTGAGTGTGGATCAAGCACTTGATCAAGTCATTGCTCAACTAAAAGGCAAAAAAGTATTAGGTATTGGTTCACCACGCGCAAGCTTGGAATCAAACTATGTGCTACGTCAATTGGTTGGACAAGACAACTATTCAACTGGATTGTCTCAAAAAGAGCAAAATCTGGTTGAATTGGCTGCTTCAATCATGCAAACACAGGGTATTTACAACCCGAATATGCGTGAAATTGAAAGTTACGATGCGGTGTTGATCTTGGGTGAAGACTTAACTCAAACTGCGCCACGTATGGCTTTATCGGTTCGCCAAGCAGCGAAAAATAAAGCCAAAGAAATGGCTGCTGCTACGCGTACACCAGACTGGTTAGCTGAACCTGTACAACGTATTGGTCAAGAAGCAAAATCTCCAATCTATATTCTTGCTGCAACGCAAACACGTTTAGCGGATGTAGCGACGGGTGAAGTAGTTGCATCGCCAAATGACATTGCTCGTTTAGGTTTCGCGATTGCTGCTGCGCTTAAAGGTGAAGCGCTGACTGGTTTGGCTGATGATGCAAAAGCATTTGCACAAACTATTGCAGATACCTTGAAAGCAGCGAAAAAGCCTTTGATCATTTCTGGTACGAGTTTACAAGATCCTGCGATTATCGAAGCAGCTGCACAGGTTGCACAAAACTTAGGTGAAAATGCTGGTTTATCATTGACTGTTCCTGAAGTGAACTCAATGGGCTTAGCATTATTCGGTGGTTTAAGTTTAGAACAAGCTTTTGCCCAGGATTATGATGCCGTAGTTGTGGTTGAAAATGACCTAACTCGTCGTTTGCCAGTCGCTCAAGTAAAAGCTGCGCTTGATAAAGCTCAAACTGTGATCGTATTGGATCACAGCGAAACTGAGACTGTGAAGCTTGCAGATATCGTTCTTTCAGCAGCAAGCTTTGCTGAGGGTGATGGCACTGTAGTGAGTCAAGAAGGTCGTGCGCAACGTTTCTATCAAGTGTATGACCCAAGCTACTACAAGCCTGAATATGCGATCAAGGAATCATGGCGTTGGTTACATGCTGTTGAGACAGGTCTTAAAGGTAAAGCAGTCGATTGGACATTGCTTGATGATGTAATTGATGACATCGTGAAGAATGTACCAGTACTTGAAGCGATTCAAGATGTTGCACCAGATGCAGGCTATCGTGTTCATGGTTTGAAAATTGCACGTGAGCCACGTCGTTACTCAGGTCGTACCGCAATGCGTGCGGGAATCTCTGTACACGAACCGAAGCAACCTGTTGATTTAGACTCAGCATTAACATTCTCTATGGAAGGTTATGTGGGTAATCAGACAGCATCGTCTTTAGTACCTTTCGCATGGGCTGCGGGTTGGAACTCGCCACAAGCGTGGAATAAGTACCAAGATGAAGTCGGTGGTCACTTAAAAGGTGGTGATTCGGGTGTGCGTTTATTCGATCGCTTAGCAAAACGTCCTGCACGTAGCTATGTTGCACCGACTGCCGTGGTTGTGAATCCTGAAAGCTTCCGTCTTGTGCCAATGCACCATATCTTTGGTTCTGGTGAATTCACCATTAAAACACCAGCAATGGAATCACGTATTCCTGAAGCGATGTTTGCCGTGGGTGAACATGATGCGACGCGCTTAAATGTTCAAAATGGTCAACGTATTACCGTGAAAGCAGGCGAAACGAGCATCAGCTTACCTGTACAGGTCATCGAATATTTACCAACAGGTTATATTGGTTATCCAATTGGTCTAGCGCCAACCGTTTCATTGGCAGAGCCTGTGTCTGTGGCAGTAGGAGTGTAATTCATGAATCAAGAAATTATACGTCAAACGCCACTTTGGGCTGAGAACTGGCCAATCGCTTATTCAGTGATTCAAGCAGTTGTGATCCTGTTGGTGGTGGTTTTGGTTGCTGCGTTAATGTCATTTATTGAGCGTCGTCTCTTGGCATTATGGCAAGACCGTTATGGTCCAAACCGTGTTGGTCCAGGTGGTATGTTCCAGATCGTTGCCGACATGCTCAAGATCATGTTCAAAGAAGACTGGACACCAAAGTTTGCCGACAAGCTGACTTTTCGTTTAGCACCAGCAGTTGCCATGGCAACTGCGGTACTTTCGTTTATGGTCATCCCAGTAAGTCCTACATTGGGCGTTGCGGATATGAGTATCGGTCTATTGTTCTTTATGGCAATGGCAGGTATCGCAGTTTATGCCGTGTTATTTGGTGGTTGGGCGTCTAACAACAAATACTCGTTACTCGGTGGTCTTCGTTCTGCTGCTCAAACTATTTCTTATGAAGTGTTCTTGGGTATCTCATTGATGGGTGTGGTTGCGATTGCAGGCTCATTCAATCTACGTGAAATCGTTGAAGCTCAACGTGATGTTTGGTTTGTTATTCCACAATTCATTGGTTTCATTATCTTTGTTATTGCTGGTGTTGCAGTGACGCATCGTCATCCATTTGACCAACCAGAAGCTGAGCAAGAATTGGCGGAAGGTTATCACGTTGAATATGGTGGGATGAAGTGGGGGATGTTCTTCGTTGCGGAATATGTGAACGTGGTTTTAATCTCTGCACTGATCGTAACGTTATTCTTCGGCGGATGGCTTGCACCATTTAACTTAGAAATTCCATTTGTTCCACCCGTTTTTTGGTTCGTGATTAAAACAGCATTCTTTGTAATGATGTTTGTATTGGCGCGTGGTTCTTTAATGCGTCCACGTTATGACCAAGTGATGAATTTTGGTTGGAAAGTTTGTTTGCCATTGGCGTTGGTCAACTTGTTAGTGACTGGTGCTGTGATTCTGATGAATCAGGCCTAGGACAGCAGGGAGTACAAAATGTATAAAATTCTAGCTGGATTTGGATCGATTGTCCGTTCGTTGTGGATGGTGTTTACCCATATCACTCGTAAACGTGACACGATTTTATATCCAGAAGTACCAGCGGAACAAATTGTTCCACCACGCTTTCGCGGTCGTATTGTGCTAACGCGTGACCCTGATGGTGAAGAGCGTTGTGTGGCATGTAACCTGTGTGCGGTTGCATGTCCTGTTGGCTGTATTTCATTACAAAAAGCGGAAAAAGAAGATGGACGTTGGTATCCAGAATTTTTCCGTATCAACTTTTCACGCTGCATTTTCTGCGGTATGTGTGAAGAAGCTTGTCCTACAACTGCAATTCAGATGACTCCAGATTTTGAACTTGCTGAATATGTACGCCAAGACTTGGTTTATGAAAAAGAAAACTTATTGATTTCTGGCCCAGGCAAATATCCTGACTATAACTTCTACCGTGTCACTGGTATGGCAGTAAATGGTAAGGAAAAAGGTCAAGCACAAAAAGAAAGTGCACCAGTTGATGTACGGAGCTTATTACCATGATGTGGCCATTTTATTTGATGGCACTTGTGGCCATCGTATCGACAATTCGTGTTGTGACAAATGCGAATCCCGTACATGCTCTTTTAAGTTTAATCGTTTCTTTACTTGCTGTTGCTGGTATTTTCATGATCGTAGGTGCGCCTTTTGCGGGTGCACTTGAGATTATTGTTTATGCTGGTGCAATCATGGTGTTGTTCGTCTTCGTGGTCATGATGTTGAACCTTGGACAAGATACCATTGAACAAGAACGTAAATGGTTAACCTCTGATGCATGGGCATATCCTGCATTAATGAGTTTCTTATTGGGCTTGGTTCTGGTTTGGATGTTGGGTGGAGAATACACCACGATTTCTGCACCATTAGGTACAGAAATTGTAGGTCCTAAAGCAGTCGGTCAAGCATTATTTACTCACTATCTATTATTGGTAGAAGTTGCCGCGATGTTATTGCTTGCAGCCTTAGTTGCTGCATATCACCTTGGCAAACGTGAACCAAGTGCAGAAGAGGATAAAGAATAATGGGACACATCCCTTTAGAACATGGTTTGATTGTTGCAACCATCCTTTTTGCACTCGGTTTTTACGGTGTAATGGTGCGACGCAACCTATTATTTATGCTAATGAGCCTTGAAGTCATGATGAATGCTGCTGCATTGGCATTTGTTTTGGCAGGTAGTGTTTGGGCTCAACCAGATGGACAAGTGATGTTCATTTTGATCCTAACGCTTGCCGCAGCAGAGGCGTGTATTGGTCTTGCGATCGTCTTTCAGTTTTATCATCGCTTCCATCACTTGGATGTGGATGCTGCTAGTGAGATGCGCGGATGAGTACATTATATTTAACCGTTTTATTCCCGCTCATTGGTTTTATCCTGTTAGCGGCAGGACGTAACAAACTCTCTGAAAATGTGGCTGCCATTATTGGTGTCGGTTCAGTGGGTTTATCTGCGTTATTTGCTTTAATCGCGGGTCTTGCGTTTACCAGCAGTGGCCAAACTGTTTTTGTTCAACACTTATGGACATGGTTCAGTGTTGGCGGTTTTGAGCCAGGCATCAGCTTGCACCTTGATGGTTTGTCATTATTGATGACAGGTATGATTACAGGTGTTGGTTTCCTGATCCACATCTTTGCATCATGGTATATGCGTGGTGAAGAAGATTACGCACGTTTCTTCTCTTATTTCAACCTGTTCGTTGCTAGCATGTTATTGTTGGTACTCGGCGATAACTTGGCGTTATTGTTCTTAGGTTGGGAAGGCGTAGGTCTGTGTTCATACCTCTTGATTGGTTTCTACTACTCAAACCCTGCAAATGGTTGGGCAGCAATCAAAGCATTCACCGTAACACGTGTGGGTGATGTTTTCTTACTCATCGCATTGTTCTTGCTCTATCAACAGTTTGGTACGTTGAATACACAGTACATTGTTGAACATGCAGCCACTGTGATGACGCAAAGCTCATCATTGTCGATTTGGACAGCATTGATGTTGTTCTTGGGTGCGGCAGGTAAATCAGCGCAAATTCCATTACAAACTTGGTTAGCTGATGCGATGGCGGGTCCTACACCAGTATCTGCATTGATCCACGCTGCAACAATGGTGACAGCGGGTGTGTACTTATGCTGCCGTATGTTCTCTGTGATGCAAATGGCACCAGAAGTAATGCAGTTCATCTCGATTACAGGTGCAGTAACCTTACTTGTAGCTGGTTTTGCCGCATTGGTTCAAACCGATATCAAACGTATCTTGGCTTACTCAACCATGAGTCAGCTCGGTTATATGTTTATGGCGGTGGGTGCTGAGGCGTATCAAGCTGGTTTATTCCATATGCTTGCTCACGCATTCTTCAAAGCGTTATTGTTCCTTTCTTCGGGTGCAGTAATTCTTGCATGTCATCACGAACAAAACATTTTCAAAATGGGTGGATTACGTAAAAAGATTCCATTTGTATTCTGGTGTTTCGTCATCGGTGGTGGTGCGTTAGCTGCACTTCCAATCGTAACAGTTGGCTTCTTCTCTAAAGATGCCATCTTAGGTGCAGTATATGCACAGTCTACGATCGCAAACCTTCCACTTTATAATACGTTGTATTGGGTGGGTGTAGCGGGTGCATTCTTAACGTCTATCTATACGTTCCGTTTAATCTGGGTGGTATTCTTTGGCGAAGAAAAAACCCATGCACATGCCATTCATGGCGTGACTTACTGGGCACCGCTTGCAATTCTTGCGACCTTATCAACAGGTGTTGGTTATTTCTTGCAAGCACCTGTTGCAAAATTATTGACTGCTGCAAGTATTCCAAGCTTTGTTGTTCCTGAAGCTTTAGAAGAAGCGGTTGCACATGCAGAACATTTAGCAAGTGGTGTTGCCCTTGTTGGTTTGGTTGTTGGTATTTTCTTATTTGCCTTTGCGTATGGTGCGGTTAAATCATTTGCTCAAACATCTTTGGGTTCTGGTTTAGCACATATTTGCCGTACCGCATTTGGTTTTGATGCTTTGTATGACATCGTTTTTGTAAAACCATATTTATTGATTGCGAAAATCTTAGGTCGTGATCCAATTGATGGTTTATGGTTAGTGCTACCTGCACTTGTGAAAGGTGGGAATAGCTTTACAAGTTCGCGTCAAACAGGTTCATTGCGTGAATACGCATCAAGTATGTCACTCGGTGTAGTGGTATTATTGATGATCTTGATCGTGATTCAGGTTGTGGGGAAATAAAATGGAAAATAATTTAATTTTACCCGCACTGATTTTAGTTCCTTTCATTGCTGGTTTTATTTGTTGGTTGGTTGATAAATTTGACCAACATTTGCCACGCTGGATTGCCTTGATTGGTATGCTCATTACCTTTGGTTTGGGTATTGCACTATGGCAAACTGGTACATATAGCTATGAGTTGGGCGGAAAGGTTCCAACCTGGGCAGCTGAATTCCATCTTCCATGGATTCAGACTTTAGGGATTAGTATTCACTTGGCTGTGGATGGCTTATCTTTACTCATGGTTTTACTGACTGCATTACTAGGTGTGATTGCTGTTGGTTGTTCATGGGGTGAAATTCAAAAGAATGTTGGTTTCTTCCACTTAAACCTCCTTTGGAGTTTAGGTGGGGTCATCGGTGTATTCCTTGCAATTGACTTATTCTTGTTCTTCTTCTTCTGGGAGATGATGCTTGTACCAGTCTATTTCTTGATTGCGTTATGGGGACATTCAGGTTCGAATGGTCGTTCACGTGTTTACGCTGCAACCAAGTTCTTCCTGTATACGCAAATTGCTGGCTTGATCATGTTGATCGGTATCTTAGGCTTGGTGGTCTATGGATACATGATGACAGGTATGATTGGTTTCGATTACAACTATTTATTGGCTGTTGCGAACCACTTGCCGCCTGAAGTTGCCTATGCATTCATGCTGTGTTTCTTCATTGGTTTTGCGGTGAAATTACCAGTATTCCCATTACACGGTTGGTTACCTGATGCGCATGCACAAGCACCAACAGCGGGTTCTGTGGACTTGGCGGGTATTTTGATTAAAACCGCAGCGTATGGTCTGCTTCGTTTTGTGATTCCATTCTTCCCAGCAGCATCAGCACAGTTTGCTGATATTGCAATCATTTTGGGTCTGATTGGTATTTTCTACGGTGCATTCTTAGCCTACCAACAAACAGACATGAAACGTCTGCTTGCGTATACGTCTATTTCACACATGGGTTTCATTTTACTTGCAATCTATGCAGGTAATATTCTGACTTTCCAAGGTCTGATGATCATGATGTTGGCACATGGCTTGTCATCTGCTGCATTGTTCATTATGTCTGGTCAGGTCTATGAACGTTTACATACCCGTGATTTACGTTTAATGGGTGGTCTTCGTGGCCAACTGCAATACTTGCCATTCTTCCTGATGTTCTTTGTTGCAGCGCTTGTCGGTGTACCAGGTCTAGGTAACTTTATTGGTGAATTCCTGATTCTTATGGGTTCATTTAAAGCTTTTCCAGCCTTTACCATCATTGCTGCAGTAAGTTTAGTATTTGCAGGTCTTTACGGTCTGATTCTGATTCACAAAGCACTTTTCGGCGAACCAAATGCTGAACAAAAGCAACACTATACGAGCCCACTGAAAGATTTGTCATTACGTGAAGTGAGCATTTTGATGATCTGTGTGATTGGTTTACTTTGGTTAGGACTTTACCCACAGACATTCTTGGATATGTCACATTCAAGTATGCAGTGGTTAGTCAATAGTTATATGCCAGTACAAGAAGTTGTCGAAACTGTTCAACAGACTGCGACTCAACTTGAACAAGTGGAGATGCGATAAACCATGAACTTCACACTTTCTTTTTCTGAGCTTATGCCACTTGCCCCAGCGATGATTGTGGCATTGACTGCAGTTGTTGTGATGTTATTGATTGCGATTAAACGTAATCATAATCTGATTGCAACAACGACAGTTGTGGGTCTAAACCTTTCTGTAATTCTAATTGCATATACCATGTTTAGCGGGCACTTTGTCCCTGCGAACGTGATGGGCATGTTTATGGTTGATTCATTTACCATGCTCTACCAATTCCTGATTTTGATTGCTGCTTTGGCTTGTAGCACACTTTCACATGCCTACATTGAAACGTATAAAGATAATCGTGAAGAACTTTATATCTTGTTACTTTGTTCTGTAGCAGGTGCAATGCTATTGGTTGCAAGTTCTCATTACGCTGCTTTCTTCATTAGCTTAGAGTTAATGTCAATTCCTGTGTATGGTATGTTGGCTTACACGCATCAACGTAGCCAATCTTTAGAAGCGGGAATTAAGTATCTTGTACTCTCAGCAACTGCATCTGCGATGTTGTTGATGGGTATGGCATATATCTATGCGTATACAGGTTCATTGTCATTCTATGATTCTGTTCAAACTTTGATGACTGCGATCAAGCAACCAATGGTGCTATTAGGTCTAGGTCTCATTATCTTTGCTGTTGCATTTAAGCTTTCACTTGCACCATTCCATAAATGGACGCCTGATGTGTATGCGGGTGCACCAGCACCTATGGCGACATTCCTGGCAACGGCTGCCAAAGTTGCAACGATTGGTTTATTTGTACGTTACTTATTAAGTTCTGGTGCAATCTTAGTTGAACCAATAGTGACTGTTTTGACAGTTATTGCTGTGTTATCAATTTTGGTCGGTAACTTACTTGCAGTACGTCAAGTTAACTTAAAACGCATCCTTGGTTATTCATCAATTGCACACTTTGGTTATTTGTTGATTGCTTTGATTAGTATGACGTATGCAAGTTTAGGCAGTGTAACGGTTTATGTGATTACTTATGTATTTACAACAATCGGTGCATTTGGTGCAGTTGCGTTAATGTCTAGTCCATATAACAACGTTGATGAAGCACAAAGTCTTGCAGACTACCGTGGTTTGTTCTGGCGTCGTCCGATCTTGACTGCAACATTGACCGTGATGATGTTGTCATTAGCAGGGATTCCATTAACTGCAGGTTTTATTGGTAAATTCCTTGTGATAATGGCTGCTGTAACAACTCAACATTGGTTCTTAGCTGCAATGGTCGTTGTAGGAAGTGGTATAGGCTTATACTACTACTTACGTGTCATGGTGGTGATGTATATGACACCGCCAGATGTTCCACGTATTGATGCTGATGCACATTGGGGAACCAAGGTCGGTGGTATCATGGTACTCGGTGCCGCATTACTTGTACTAATTCTGGGCATCTATCCAGACCCAATGATCAATTTGGCATTGAAATCAGAGATTCTTTCTCCATTACATTTCATGTTATCTCAGCAACAATAATGATTTGATTTGTACAAAAAAGCCTCCAAAAATTGGGGGCTTTTTTATTGAAGAGTAAAAAAACGCTTTATAATAGGCAAAGATTAATATTAGTTAGGTACTTACTCGTGTCTATTCAGGAAATTCGCCATCCGTTGATTCGCCATAAACTTGGTCTGCTCCGTCGTTCAGACATCAGCACAAAGAACTTCCGTGAATTGGCGCAAGAAGTCACGATGTTACTGACTTATGAAGCAACTAAGGACCTTCCTGTTGTCGATCATGAAATTGATGGTTGGGCAGGTAAAGTTTCGACTCAACGTATCGCAGGTAAGAAGATTACCATTGTACCGATTCTACGTGCTGGAATTGGTATGCTTGAAGGCGTACTGAGCTTGATTCCAAGTGCCAAAGTGAGTGTCTTGGGTTTAGAGCGTGATGAGGCGACTTTAGAAGTTCGTACTTACTATAAAAAATTAGTACCTGATGTTGCGAATCGCTTAGCGATGATTATTGATCCAATGCTGGCAACGGGTAATTCACTTATTGCGGCAATTGATGTGCTTAAAGCAAGTGGTTGTAAAGATATACGTGTTATGGTTTTGGTTGCTGCACCTGAAGGTGTTGCAAAAGTAGAAGCTGCGCACCCTGATGTGCGTATCTATACGGCATCGATTGACCAAGGTTTGAATGAGGATGGCTATATCGTTCCAGGTCTTGGTGATGCGGGTGATAAGATTTTTGGTAGTGTTCAAAAAGATTAATTTTTGAAAATATGCTTAAAACAGAGACTTAATCCAACCGTATGGTTTTCAGGGGAGGATTTAAAGTCTCTTTTTTTATATACTGAAATACATTACTTGCAAAATTAGGTGAATGTCATGAAAAAAGAATTTTATCAGGGAAAAGTTAAACAATATAATCCAGACAAAGGGTTTGGTTTTATTGCAACTGCTGAAGGCGAAATCTTTTTTCATATTTCAGATTTTCCTGCATCGGAAGGTGAGCCGAAACGAAATGAAAAAGTAAAATTTGTAGCCCTAGAAAATAATGGAAAATTTAAAGCAGTACAAATTGAACGAGTAGATCCGAATCCTGCAAAAACTAAAAAAAATAAAATATTGGCTCATAATGAATCGATTACATCAGAATTGTTATCAAACTTTCGGCGTTAGGAGAATGCATGATGAATCGCTCATCAGCAAATAAAAATACTTGCTTTGGCTTTATCGCTGTCCAACAGCGCAGCATTATTTTTTGTGATGATGTCAAATTTGATATATTACGTTGTGAATTTTTTAGGGTAATGTGATGCTAAAAACTGGAACAATTAAAAAATCTAATAAAGAGTGGGGTTTCCGTTATGCAAAGTGATATTGATATTGTAGTTACTCAAAGTAAGACTTTGGAAGCATTGCTAGAGCAAAAATTTGGTGCTACTGGGCGTGGGTTGCATGAAAAATTAAGTAGTATTGAATATCAGCTTGAAGCTGGGCTGGTGAAGAATATACGTTGGATAGCCACTATGCGTAATAAAGTGGTACATGAAAATTTCCAATTGACCAATCAAAATGACTTTTTAAGAAGTTGTCAGCGTGCTTTAGAGGGCTTACAAAACTCGCAGCATACAACGTCGGAACGTGTAAATTCCTCATCACGAAATTCATATAACACAACACCCAAACGTATCGTATCTCATTCAAGAAGAAAAACTAAACGAAAGAGTGAATCAGGTGGTTTTTTTGGGACAATCATTACAGTCATTATTTTTGGCATAATCGGCTATTTTGTGTATGGTTTTATTCAAGACTTTTTGCATCGTAATGAATTGACAAATCAACCTGTAATACAGGAAACCTTAAAAATAGCAAATACTCAAGCAGTAAGTAGCAATCCCAATCATTTTCAATGTGATGGGCGAACTCACTGTTCTCAAATGCGATCACTTGAAGAGGCACGTTGGTTTGTAAGAAATTGTCCAAATACACAAATGGATGGAAATAATGATGGTGAACCATGTGAAAATGATTCACGTTGGTAAAAAAAGATCAGGCTTAAACCTGATCTTCACAAAACTGCAAGAATGCCTTTAAACCAGGTCCCTGATACTTCTGACGATGTACCAGCATAAACAGGGGACGGGTGAGTTCCCAGAAAGGTGTATCCAGAATGACCAATTGACCCTTTTCCTGAAGCGGTTCAATCGCAAGCCGTGATACACAGGTTATCCCCAGACCATTGGCAACAATTTTCAGGATGGCTTCATTGTGACCTAGGGTAAGGCGAATGTTGGCATCAGGTAGGTCTTTTAATATAGCGTTGTCAAAGACTTCACGTGTGCCTGAACCCTCTTCACGTAAAATCCATTCCACATCATTAAAGTCTGCTGGAGTGAGGGGATGGTTTAACTGGGTTAAGGGATGTTGTGGAGCGCAACACACCGCGAGTTCATCATCACGCCAATGGATGCACTGTAACTGGGGCAAATGGCATGAGCCCTCAATCAGGGCCAGATCAAGCTGAAACTGGTTTACCGCCTCAATCATTTGACGGGTATTGCCCACCTGTAACTGTAAATGTGCCTGTGGATGACGTTGTAAAAAATCTGCCATAAGGTCAGGCATCAGGTAGTCGCTTATAGTCAGGGTTGCACCTAGACGGAGATCGATACTTTGTAATTCACCCTTGGCGGCCTGTTCAAACGATTCGCAACGACCTAAAATTTCCAGGGCCTGCGGCAACAAAAAACGGCCCAGATCATTTAACTGCAAGCGCTTGCCCAAGCGGTCAAATAACGGTGCGCCAAGACCATCTTCCAAATCGGCCAGGGCCATGCTTGCCGCACTTTGGGTGAGTCGGACAGCATCACTCGCCTTGGTTACAGTTCCCTCTTGAGCGACCGCCACGAAAACAGCCAATTGGCGTAATGTCATGCGCATGTTAAAAGCCTTACCGTTCGAGTTTAAAAGTATTCATGAATTATCTGATCATGCTAACATGAGCTCACTGTTTCGTGCCACGTTCAAATCATGTCAATTGAAAAATTTAGCGTAGAAAAGGTTTTATCTGTACATCGCTGGGCCCACAATCTGTTTAGCTTCACCATGACCCGACCAGCGCATTTTAAATTTACTGCAGGGCAGTTTGCCCGTATTGGTTTAATGGTTGGTGATGAACTGGTGGTGCGTGCTTACTCAGTGGTGTCTTCGCCATTTGATGAAACGCTGGAATTCTTTTCAATTGTCGTTCCCGATGGGGCTTTTACCTCAAACCTGCAACATTTAAAGGTGGGTGATGAGCTGTATCTTGAAAAAATATCTTATGGCTATTTAACGCTGGCACGTTATCAGCAGCCTTTACCACAGGATTTATGGCTGTTGGCAACGGGAACGGGTTTGGCACCATTTTTATCAATGCTGCAAGACTTTGAGACCTGGAATAAATATCAACAAATCAATTTGGTCTACAGTGTTCGTACCGCATCCGAACTGGCCTATGTTGACCGTATTCAGGAAATCGCCAAGCTATTTGGTGAGGGGCATTCAGGCTTTAGATTTATTCCAATTATCACCCGTGATCCAGATGCGGCTTTACATGACCGTTTACCAGTTCTGATTGCAAATGGTGAGCTGGAAAAGGCGGCAGGATCAGAATTGAGTCCAGCAAACAGCCATGTAATGTTGTGTGGCAATCCACAAATGGTGGAAGATACCAAGGAAGCCTTAAAACAGCGTGGCTTGACCATGAACCGCCGTGGTGAGGGGAATATTGCGGTGGAGAATTATTGGTAATATTGGGTGGACTGGATATGTTTTAGTGTACGAACATATCCATAAATTCACGGATTTCCTGAATCGCGGTATCAACATCGGTGGTGAGCCATGTGGGTTCAAACAGTCCTGCATAGTGTTCCAGACGTTCCTGTGGAACAACAAGGCGAACAGGGCATTCTTCCTCAAGCAAACGCCACGGCAGAATCGGAACCTCATTGTCCAGAAAAGCCTGAACATCGCGGATATCCACAATCATCGCATTGATGCATTCAGGAAAAGGCATCACTGAAAGTTCTTCGGTACGGCGGCGGAAATATTCAAGATCGCCCCATTTCAGGGTATAGCTGGGTTTGTTGAACTCAATCAGTCCAATCAAATGCTCATCTCGTGTGTAATGTAGAAAACACTGATGGGTTACATCCGTATCTAGATCAAGTGAGACACTTTGCTGTTGGTAGGACATAAAGCAGAACATTTAGGAATTGAGGGCGCGTAGTATAGCCTATTTTTAGTGTTTTCTAAACCGCGTATATTTTAAACAAAAAATAAGGAAGAAACAGTAGAGTTTTGCAACAGAAACAACGATAGTGCGAAGCTTTTTCACACAATGCAACATAAGCAGTTGCTAAGATAAGAGCCTGAGAAATAAAAATTATGAGGGCTAGCTATCATGCATGATTTTAGTAAGCCACAGCCTCATGTGGCAAGTCAGGAGGAAGTTGCAAAGAAAAGGAAATTACCCATTTACATATTGGTCATTGTGGGGATTTTCCTGATTGCACTTCTTGTTTATATGGTCGCGGATCATTCAGCGAATCCAACTGCACAGGCAATGTTGTCTCATATGCAGTCGGTACTTTTGGATGCCTAGATCATTTATTTTTAGACCAAAACCTGTTGAATTGAAAAAGCTCATTGGTGTGAATCAATGAGCTTTTTTGCAAAATTATGCGGACTTTTTGTTGTATTAGTGCTGCCGTTTATTGATTGTAAAATAGACAAAAATTAAGGTTGAGACATCCATAAGTTATGTTCTTGGTTATAGAGCGATCATGGGTGGTTTGATTAATTTTAAAACACAACATAAGGATAACAACACATGAATGAATATTTTACTGATCCCTCCCTCAGAGGAGGATTCGATGCAATGTATTATTGGGACCAGTTTCACCCAATTTTAGCGGCAATTGTTATCTTACTTTTAGGTTGGATTATTGCATTGATTGTTGCTGCTGGCGTGAAAAAGTTACTCCAGAAACTGAACACCAATCATAGATTGTCTTCTGCCACTGGTCATAAACCAAATATTGAAAACCTGCTTTCCAAACTGGTTTTCTGGTTTGTGATTATCCTTGCCGTTGTCGGGGCATTGAATGTGCTGAACATCAGTGGCGTGAGTGATCCATTCAGCAATATGGTTGGTCGGATTCTGGCCTTTATTCCAAACCTGCTGGCGGCCGTTGCAGTCGGTTTTATTGGCTGGATATTGGCAGGGCTGGTCAAGGCAGGACTAACCAATGTGCTTGCCAGAACGGAAATGGACGAGAAGCTCAGCAATGAGGTGGGTGTAGGCTCACTCAGCAGTAATATTGGTGAAATTTTCTACTGGCTGGTCTTGTTGCTGTTCCTGCCGATTGTGCTGTCTATTCTGGGGCTAACAGGCCTGTTGATTCCTGTACAGAATATGGTGAATGAGGCGGTTGCTTATTTGCCGAACCTGTTTATTGCGGGCGTCATCATTTTTGTGGGCTACATTTTGGCAAAAATTGTGCGTGGCATTGTCGAAGGGTTGAGTAACAGCCTTGGCTTACAGACACAGGCAGAAAAAATAGGTTTGTTTAAGAACTCCAATGTATCCAAATTTCTGGGTTCGTTTGTTTTTGCCATCATTATTATCACCGCCTTGATTGTGGCATTTGAGGCACTGGGTATAGAAGCAATTTCTCAACCTGCCACAGCAATGCTCAATCAAATCATGTATGCAATTCCACAAATTATTGCTGCTGGTCTGATCTTGATTGTGGCGTATGTAGTTTCCCGTTTTGTTGGACGTTTGGTGGCCGAACTGGTTTCAGGAGCGGGTGTTGATGAAATTCCAATGAAGCTGGATATGCAACGCTTCCTTGGAAAAACCCGTGTTTCAGATATCATCGGTTGCTTGATTGTGTTCTTTACCATGTTGTTTGCGGTTTCAGAGGCTGCTGACCGACTTGGATTGGAACAGATCAGTGTGCTGATTGCAATGTTTATCCAGTTTGGTGCCAGTATCCTGCTTGGTGCAGTAATCCTGGTTGTCGGTTTCTGGCTGGCCAATGTGGTTGCCAATGTGATTCAACGTGGTGAATACAATAGCTCACGCTGGTTGGGCAATCTGGTTCGTATTTTAATTATGGGCTTGGTGATTGCGATGGGATTAAGGGCAATGGGTATTGCTGACTCTATTGTGAACCTCGCATTTGGCTTAACCCTCGGTTCAGTTGCTGTCGCGTTTGCTCTGGCTTTTGGTCTAGGTGGTCGTCAACCTGCGGAACGTTTACTTAGTGATCTGTTGGATAAAGCAAAAACTGAGGCAAAACAGCCAAATCCGTTGCGTCAAAATGAGATGATGCCAAACAATCCAGTGAGTCCAGCAACTCCTGCGCCAGCCAATCCAGTGAATCCGATAGCGCCAACACCAATCAATCCAGAGAATCCAAAACCACCGACTCCTCCATATTCGGATGAATAGTAAAAATAATCTTTGATTTTTTTGGTCAATTCGACCACTCTAGGCAGGGTGGTCGTTTTGTTTGTATAGTGGCTAAAATCCCCTCATACTTCGTTATGAAACTTGCCAATAGATTTGCTATTACCTACGTTTCATGCCTAGTCTGATGAAATTTTAGCCTACAACGCAATTCATTTATAAAATATCAACCGCCCCAAAATAAAAAGTCTATAGGAGGATAAAATGAAGAGGCCAAATCGTGTATTCGCACCCATTATTATTGCAGGCATCACTGTAGGCTTTTTGGCCAGTGCGTATAAGTTTGTGGTTGCCAAGTCGGGTTCAGTGAAAGAGAAACCGATTGAAAATACTCAGCAGGCACTTTCCTCAGAGGCAGCAAACTCTTCAGATGAACGAAGTTAAAATATTTCAAGGGTAGTGCAAAACACTATTCTGTACTGCAAAACAGCTAGACAAACTGGGCTGCGGCTTGGGCAGATGACCATGCCCACTGGAAATTATATCCCCCTAGATGACCTGTCACATCGAGCACTTCACCAATAAAATACAAGCCTTTCTGTTTCTTGCTTTCCATTGTTTTTGAGGATACTTCGCTGGTATCCACTCCTCCAAGCGTGACCTCGGCAGTACGATAACCCTCCGTTCCCGATGGCTTCACTGTAAATGCATGCAGTTGCGCTGCAATCTGTTCAAGTTGAAGATCGCTGATATTTCCAATCGCTGTCTCACTTAGCTCCGCCCAAATCAGTTGCTGTAGTTCCAGCACGATACTTTTTGCAGTGAATTCATTTAACAGGGTACGCAGTAATACCTTAGGCTGTGCTTTTTTCTTTTCCTTAAAAAATTGCACGAAATCCTGACCTGGAAAGAAATCAATGTTGAAGCTTTCCCCTACATGCCAGTAATTTGAAAGCTGCAATGAGCTTGGGCCACTTAAACCACGATGGGTAAATAGCAGGGCCTCGGTAAATTGATGGCGGTCATTGATTAAGGTGGCATCTAGGGCATTGCCGCTTAGTCGTGTCGTGACTTCCTTAAAATGGTCTGAAAAGGTAAAGGGGACCAGACCTGCACGGGTAGGGAAAACATGATGGCCAAACTGCTCTGCAAGTTCATAGCCAAATCCTGAACCGCCTAGGGTTGGAATGGATAAGCCACCTGTTGCTACAACCAGTGATTCACAATGATAAGTTCCTTGGCTGGTTTCAATGACAAAACCTGAATCAGTCTGGGATCTTATCTGCTGAACTTCGCAGTGGGTTTGAATTTTGACCTGTTTGGCCTTGTCACATTCTGAGAGTAACATTTCCAGAATTTCCTTGGCCCCGTTCAGGGTAAACAGTTGTCCGTGCTTGCGTTCTTCGTATTCAATGCCATATTCACAGACCAAGCCAATAAAGTCCCAGTTGGTATAACGGCTAAGGGCCGAAATCACGAAATGTGGATTTTCGGAAATATAGTTGGAGGGCTCAACATCCAGATTGGTAAAGTTGCATTTACCTCCCCCTGACATCAGAATTTTTTTACCGATCTTATTGGCCTTTTCCAGTACCACAACCGAACGCCCACGTTTGCCTGCTTCAGCAGCCAACATCAGGCCTGATGCACCCGCACCTAAAACAATAACATCAACCTGATGAACCATGAGTATTACTCGGTAGACGAAAAGCGGGCAATTATAAAAGATTTAAACAGCTTTTAGTATGTTTTGAGTTTCCCTTGCAACCCACCTGTATGAATGACCAGGATTCGAGTGTGGGCAGGGAAATGACTGTGCTGGATTAAATCAAGAAGTCCCATCATCATTTTAGCGGTGTACACCTGTTCCAAGGGGATATCATATTGTTGTTCAAATTGCTGCATAAATTGCAGCAGTTCAAGCGTGGTTTTGGCATAACCACCACAACAATAGGCATCAGTTAAAGACCAATTGCTTTTATCAGTCCATTGTTGAATGTCATGTTTGAGAAAATCACCTTTTAATGCAGAAAAGCCTAAAACATGCTGTAGCTCTGAGCTGCTTTCAATAATGCCTGCAAGGGTTCCACCTGTACCCACAGCACAACAAATTACGTCATAATTTTCTAAATCATCAGGGGAGAGGATTTCCTGTGTCCCTTGAATGGCAAGGGCATTGCTTCCGCCCTCTGGAATAATAAAGGCTTGAGGGTATTGTTGCTGCAACTGTTGTAGATACTCAGCTTGATGGCGTAAACGATATTCGAAACGACTGAGAAAATGTAGTTGCATCCCTAAATCCTGCGCTGTTTGTAGCGTTGGATTGAATGGTTGCGAAGCCAGTTCTTCACCACGAATCATGCCAATACTTTGAAAACCAAAATGCTGTGCTGCAAAGGCTGTTGCGGCAATATGATTGGAAAATGCACCACCAAAAGTGAGGACTTGAGAAAAACCTTGCTGTTGTGCTGCCAAGAGGTTGTATTTCAGTTTAAAAAACTTGTTGCCCGAAATCTGGGGATGAATCAGATCAAGGCGTTTGATGGTCAGTTGAACAGGCTGGGGAAGCTGCAATGTTTGATAAGGAATGGGAAAGGCAATGTGATCAAACATTTTTTGCGAACGAGAAATGAATTTGACCACATTGTAAATGTATTTGATTGAGAATGTCAGTAGAGGTTTTTTCTCATCTCAGATCTAAATCTTAAGACACTTTATCACCCGCTTTAGCCCCAGATTCAGGTGAAATCACCCAAACACCTTCACCATTACCCGCCGCAAGTACCATGCCGTTAGAAATACCAAAACGCATTTTACGCGGTGCAAGGTTAGCCACCATCACCACTAATTTGCCTTTTAAATCTTCTGGCTGATAAAACTCACGAATACCACTGAATACGTTGCGTGGTTCAGCTTCACCGACGTTTAAAGTGAGTTGAAGTAATTTATCAGAACCCTCAACGGTTGCTGCTTCTAAAACTTCTGCCACACGAAGATCAATTTTCATAAAATCTTCGATACCAATAATTTCAGCTTCACCCACTTTTGGCTCAGGCTTTTTCTCGGATTTCTTCTCTTTTTTCTTCTCGGCTTTTGGCGCTTCTGCCGCAGCAGCCAAAGAATCTTTAGACGCATCTACCATTGCTGCAACTGCTTTAGGATCCACACGCTGCATAAGCGGTTGGAATTGAGTAATTTCATGTGCCACTAAAATCTGCTTGCGAGATTCAAAATCAAAGCTTTCAAGCTGCAAGAATGCCTGAACTTGAGCCGCAAGTGTAGGAAGCACTGGAGCCAAGTAAATCGCAAGTTGACGGAATAAGTTAATACCGACTGAGCAAACATCATGAACTTGTTGTTCTTGACCTTCTTGTTTTGCAAGTGCCCACGGTTTTTTCTCATCAATATATTGATTCGCTTTGTCCGCAAGTGCCATGATCTCACGAACTGCCGCAGAAAACTCGCGTGCCTCGTATGCCTTGGCAATCGAATCACCCGCATCAATAAAGCTTTGAACCAGCTCAGGTTCAGCACAGGTACTGGATAAAGTATTATTGAAATTGCTATTAATGAATTTTGCACAACGGCTAGCAATATTCACTACTTTACCAACCAGGTCCGAATTTACTTTCTGAACGAAGTCATCCAAATTCAAATCTGAATCTTCAACTTTGTCAGAAAGCTTAGACGCAAAGTAATAGCGTAAATATTCAGGATTTAAATGCTGTAAATAGGTCTCAGCTTTAATGAATGTACCACGAGACTTTGACATCTTCTGACCATTCACCGTTAAGAAGCCATTTACGAATAAACCTGATGGCGTGCGGTAGTTCGCACCTTCAAGCATTGCAGGCCAGAACAATGCATGGAAGTAAACGATGTCTTTACCAATGAAGTGATAGACTTCTTTGTCAGAGTCTTTTTTCCAGAAATCATCAAAACTTAAATCTGGACGTTTAGTTTTGATGTAGTTTTCAAAACTCGACATATAACCAATCGGTGCGTCTACCCAAACATAGAAATATTTGTTTGGTGCATCTGGAATTTCAAAACCAAAATAAGGTGCATCACGGGAAATATCCCAATCAGATAAACCAGCATCGAACCATTCATCCAGCTTATTGGCAATCGAAACAGGTAAACGACCTTGATCACGCGTCCATTTCTGTAAGTATTCTGAGAAATTCGGAAGTTTAAAGAAATAGTGATCTGACGATTTCTCAACAGGCGTCGCACCACTCAAAGTTGAGCGTGGGTTTAATAACTCAGTCGCGTTATAGGTTGTACCGCAGACTTCGCAAGCATCGCCGTATTGATCTTCGGCTTTACATTTCGGGCACGTGCCTTTAATGAAACGGTCAGACAAGAACATGCCTTTTTCAGGATCGAATAATTGTGTGACAGGCCGAACAGCGATATTGCCTGCTTCACGGTTTTTAATATAAATCTCAGATGCACGTGCTTTGTTTGCATCGCTATGAGTTGAATCATAATGATCGAAATGCACACCAAAACCATCAAAATCACGAATGTGTTCTTTCTGAACATTGGCAATTTGCGCTTCAGGGCTGATGCCATTTGCCTCAGCACGTAACATGATCGCTGTACCGTGAGCATCATCCGCACAAACGTAAGTCACGTCATGACCCATTGCACGCATCGCACGAACCCAAATATCTGCTTGGATATAACCGAGTAAGTGACCCATATGGATAGGACCATTGGCATAAGGGAGGGCATTGGTGACTAAAATTTTACGCACGGATATTGTTCTCTCATTCGTATTTACAAGGTGGATGATTTTACATGACTTAAGACAGACTTGCACAAGGGAATCGGTGAAATCTTTTTAATCGGATTAGACTGCCTATGTTAGTTTTAAACTTCATCAAAACTTCACTTTGGCTTCAATCAAAGTACGTCTATTTAAATGAAAATAAACACGGCATCAAATCGCTGGAGAGAAAAATGCGATCTTGGAATTTAGTCTCTGCATCGTTATTGGCATGTTTTATATGAAATCTTCAAAAAAGAGTTTCCAGCCTAAAATTGACTTGATTCATTGATAGGATTTTTATATCCAAAAATTCAAAAAGTTATCCATCAGCAATGATTTGAAGCTTACTGTATTCCAATTGTTTCAATTTGCAGCAATTTCGCCACGCTTTGCCAGAACGTTGTATAAGTATAGCCAGAAAAAAATTGTAGCTTTCACGACATAACAAGAGGAATAACACCATGAGTAATGACAAAATTGATCAGTTAAAAGATTTTGCCGCGAAAGACTTGGCACAGACCAAGGCAGACTTCCAGCAGGCAAAAGATAAGGTCAGTGAGGTGGGCAAAGACATTAAACAAAAAGGTCAGGAAACTGTCGAAGATGTTAAAAACTTTGCATCAAAAGACCATGAGCAAACCAAAATTGACTTGCAGCAGGCAAAAGACAGAGCGACTGAATTGAAACAAAAAGGGGAACAAACTCTGGATGACTTAAAGAGCAATGCAAGTGAAAAGTATGATGAAACTAAGGCAGCTTTATCAAGCAAGGCGGATGAACTAAAAGATAAATTAGCCGATACTCAACAAGCAGCAAAAGAGAAGTTTGATCACTTTAAGGAAGAGGCCAGCCATAAACTTGATGATGCAAAGGCTAAAGCCGCTGAGTTAAAAGATGAGGCTGCTGCAAAACTTGATGAACTGAAAGCTCAGGCGAGTACTAAGCTGGATGATTTAAAGAAAGCGGCAACCGATGCTGTAAATAAACTCAAAGGTTAATTGTTGCCACAGTTCTAAATTATGGACGTTCATATTGAGAGAAGAAAATACGCTATAAAAAATGAGCAATTATCTTCGTAGATGTGAGCGTCTATTCTGCAATACTGCTAAACTAGCCAAACTCAGTGATATGTTGATCTGTTTTTGGAGTAAACAAAATGTCGTGGCTTTCTTCCTTAAAATCTGTTTTTTCACCAGCGCAAGAAGTCAAGGAAGATGACATCCAAACCGTTCTACAAAACTATATCCTCCCCTATTCAGAGAATCGCTTAAAAGACCGTATTAGTCAGGTCAACGTACAAGAGCATGTTTTACAACTGACCATCAATACCTTTCCACAAGAAAAAGACCATTTACAACAGATTCACGATGAGCTTGCCGAAGCCTTGGAAAAGTGTGGGATTCAGGAACTCAATCTTCATATCATCCAGCAAAAACATGCAGCACATGGCGAAGCTGCGCATAGCTGCTCACCCAAGCCTAAAGCGGAAAATAGCAATTTACCGCCAGTCATGGATGCCTCAGCTAAAGCTGAAACTGATCCGAATAATCCACCAATTCAAAAAGCTGCGCCGCAGCAACGCGATGTGGCAGCCCATCCACGTATCCAGAATGTGATTCTGGTATCGTCGGGTAAAGGTGGGGTGGGTAAATCCACCACTACGGTCAACCTTGCGCTTGCCTTGCAGCAATTGGGTTTAAAAGTTGGGGTCTTGGATGCAGACATTTATGGCCCAAGTATTCCAACCATGCTGGGTAATGCGGGTAGAACCCCCCTGATTGAAAATGAACACTTTGTTCCACTGGATGCTTACGGCATGGCGGTACTTTCGATTGGGCACCTGATTGGGGCGAACAATACCCCAGTGGCTTGGCGAGGACCAAAAGCAACAGGCGCACTCATGCAATTGTTTAATCAAACCTTGTGGCCTGATCTGGATGTGTTGGTGATTGATATGCCACCAGGCACTGGAGACATTCAACTTACGTTGGCACAGCGTATTCCAGTCACAGGTGCCGTCATTGTGACCACACCGCAAAATGTTGCGCTCATGGATGCGGTAAAAGGCATTGAATTATTTAATAAAGTGAACATCCCTGTATTGGGTGTGATTGAAAATATGTCCACCCATATCTGCTCTAACTGTGGACATGAAGAGCAGATTTTTGGTACAGGAGGTGGCGATCAGTTATCTGGGCAATACCATATTCCATTGCTTGGACGCTTGCCTCTGGATGCTAAAATTCGTGAGCATGCAGATAACGGTAAGCCGAGCGTGATTGCACAGGATAGCGCGGCGCAAAGCTATATCAATATTGCCCAAGCTGTAATACAACACATGGAAAAGCTGCCTAAACGCCAAAGAGATGACAAACGAATCTTCTAAAGTAAAAGACCTTAGGACTTACGCATTGACGGATTCAAAAAAGTATTAAAATAGTTTATAAAGTATCTGTGATCAGACGAACTAAACATGCTTCTACAGCAACTTGTACATTACCCATTTATATGGGCTTTCTCATGACAGAACCGAACTCTATTAGCTGCACACAACTTGCCGAGACTTATAATATCTCGCATGATAGTGTAAATCGCTTTCTAGAGCGTGAAGACTACACACCTCACGACCTATATCAAGAAGCAATTCAACATATTGATAATAATAAACTTATAGTCAGTATTGATGATACTGTTTTAGATAAACCATATAGTCAACATATGGACTTAGTTAGCTATTTTTGGTCAGGCAAACACCACCGATCCGTCAAGGGTATTAATCTCATTACCTTGTATGCGACAGATCAGAATGGTCAAAATATTCCAATTAATTTCCGAATTTATGACAAATCTGAGGGTAAAACCAAGAATGATTACTTTATGGATATGTTAAGTGAAGTACTTAGTTGGGGTGCAAAGATTCAATTTATTACAGGTGATAGTTGGTATTCATCGACTGCAAATCTAAAAACCATAAGAAAACATGGTATTCGATTTATGTTTGGTATCGACTGTAACCGTAAGGTTTCCCCAGAAAAAGGACAATGGTTTCAACTGCGTTTATTGCCAGATTTCCATCAGGGTCAAGTGGTCTGGCTCAAAGATTTTGGCTTTGTACAATTATTTAAGACTCAGTTAAAAGAACAGCAGAGGTTTTATATTGTGCATCAAGATGAAGATGATTTATTGTCCTTTGAGGGTTTTCATGAATTACATTCAAGTCATTGGAAAATAGAACAATATCACCGAGTGATTAAACAGGTTTGTCATATTGAAAAGTTTCAAGTAAGACGATCTAAACTGATTTTGAATCATATTTTTTCAGCCTTGATGGCCTACGTTGAGATACAAAAGAACCAGTTTGAGGGGATCTTTGAAAATGTATATCGTTGGCAGAAGAAATTATTTAGACCAGTTATCAAAAACTTCATTGATGACTTTATTCTCGATAAAAATCATCTGCTATCACAGAGAATCTATAAATAATAGTGCGTAAGTCCTAGACCTCTAAATTTAGAGGTCTTTTTTTATAAACCAGAGCTGTTTTACAAACATGATTTAAGCAATACGTTATATTTAACCTATTTAAAATTACCAATTTTTATGCAGTGACTTTAGAGTAAAGTGGACTTGAAATTATAAAAATATAAATAAAACATGTGCTTAAATAATATGCCGTCATAAGTGCTTACAGTTAAAATTTTGCTATGGATGAGCAATTGGATTAATGTAAAAACATCTTTTAGTGAGGTCATTCAATGATTTCATGGTTTTTTATTGGTTTAGTCATCACCATTTTGCTTACTCCTGGCCCAACCAACACCCTGCTTGCATCTTCAGGTATTCAGGTGGGGTTGCGTAAATCATTATTACTCATTCCAGCAGAGGCAATTGGTTATATCATTGCAATCAGTGCATGGGGAATGCTGATCGGCAAAGTTTCTACTACACTACCTTTATTACCCACTTTTCTTAAATTATTGAGCGCAGGCTATATTGTTTTTCTGGCTGTAAAATTATGGCGTACTGCCGATCAGAAAGTGGCGTTAAACCAACCGACCATTCGCCCGCGTGAGTTATTGTGTGCGACTTTACTCAATCCTAAAGCGTTATTATTTGCCTCAGCTATTTTTCCAGCAGTGGCATGGAACAGTCAGCAAATCTACATGGCGCATATGGGTACATTTGTTGCACTGATTCTCCCGATTGCATTGTTCTGGATTTCTGTTGGTGCAGCGCTCGCCACCAATAAAGTAAAATGGCTGTCGCAATCCAAATTACAACGTACCGCATCAGTTGTCTTGGTCAGCTTCTCAATTCCAATTAGCTACTCAGCTCTGATCAATCTCTAATTCTAATTTTCTGCTGCCTTGAACAATCTAGGTAGCAGGGTTCTGTTATTTCCATTGATGTCATTTTGCGTTAAAGTACCTGCCAATCATTCACTTCGTCTTTGGATAAAAAGTCATGGCAATAAAATCTGATCGTTGGATTCGTGAAATGAGCGAAAAACACGGCATGATTGAACCTTATGCAGAGAATCAAGTTCGTTTCGATGCAAACGGAGAAAAACTGATTTCCTATGGGGTATCCAGCTATGGCTATGATGTCCGCTGCGCACGTGAATTTAAAGTTTTTACCAATGTTCACTCTGCCATTGTCGATCCAAAAAACTTTGATGACAGAAGTTTTATTGATATTGAGTCTGATGTTTGCATTATTCCACCAAACTCCTTTGCGCTAGCACGTACTATTGAATACTTCCGTATCCCACGCAATGTATTGACAGTTTGCCTTGGTAAATCGACTTATGCGCGTTGTGGCATTATTGTGAATGTAACGCCACTAGAACCTGAGTGGGAAGGTCATGTGACGCTTGAGTTTTCCAATACAACCAATTTGCCAGCACGTATTTATGCAGGCGAAGGTGTTGCACAAATGCTGTTCTTTGAAAGTGATGAAGTGTGTGAAATATCCTATAAAGACCGTGGCGGAAAATATCAGGGGCAAACGGGTGTGACCTTGCCGAAAACATGATTTGTAAATTACATTTTGCAACAATCATAAAGTTTTTTGGTTGTTGCAATACAAACCTTATATTTAAGGAATAAAAATATAATATTCAGACATATATTTAAAAGAAATTATTTAAGAACAATAATTCATTCATCGGAAAATAAAACGTTTACCTAATATATTTTGCATTTGTGTAAATATTCGGCATAATGGAGAATAGAATTGTCTGCTAAAAACGCCTGAAATTTAAGTGTGCGTGTCCACACAATGGTCAGTGCGAGATGGTGGGCATTAGGCAAAAGTTGCAATAAAAATAAACATAGATGGATGTTTTAAACAAGGAGGTCGTTATGCGACGGTTTAAGTCTCTTCATTTGGCAATGCTGACATTGGGTAGCCTATGCTTAAATTCGGCGTATGCCTCTGATACTTTACACAGTCTTACGGATAGTGAAATGTCTGCGACGACAGGTCAGTCATTATTTACCCTGCAATACCTTGCCCCTAGCGATACTGGTAATTCCTATAACAGCACCAATGGCAATATTGGCTTCTATAAATTTGGTATGGAGGCTGAACTTCAGCTCAACGCAAATATTAAAAAGTTGCAACTGGGTTGTGGTGGTGTAAATGGTGCAAATGCCTGTGATATTGATATTGATAACGTGAGTCTAAGTGGTCTTGGAAATTCATCGACATCAAACACAGATTCCGATGCTGATAGGGCTGCTCGTGTGGGTTCCTCAGCTATTCTGAACAACCCATTTATGCAGCTTGCAATCAAGAATCCTGACAGTGCATCGACTCGACAGCTTGTGGGGGTGAATTTCAGTGCTGAATCCATTCAAGGTTTGTTAACCTTTGGTGAGGAAAACTCTAGTACTAAAAATGGGATTAATTCATTAAGTGGTTATATGGTCACAGCTGCCACCAAAGGTGAGTCAAATGTTAATGGTTTTGGCACGAGCTTGGTGTCTGGTGAGGCAGCAAGAGGTACCCTCAATCAGTCTGACGGTTACGATCCGATTACGGGGAAGGTGTGTTGTTTGCTCTTTGGTGCTGGAACATTAGACTTTGAGACCGAGTCTTATGCATTGAATTTGCGTGACAAGGCGACTGGAAGTAATATTTTAAAAGCTGATTTAACACTACCAGAGCAGGTGATTACGGGTAAGCGAATTACCAGTGCGGCACTGACGGCCAATGCAAAAGTGAGAGATATTGATTTGACTGGTAATATTGTTGCAGTGGCGGGTGGGCTTATAACGTTAGATAGAGAGCTTACGGGCACCTTGCAAAACCTAAACGTAGATGTTGCTATTAATGAGAATCTAGGATTTTTCCATAAAGCGAACTTAAATGGTACAGCGGCTTCTCTTTCAGTGCAGTCACAAAAACTACAATGGCCAGGTAATAAGTCGCTTGCACAAACAGGTTGGTGGTTGGAATTATCTAATCCGATAGACATTGGTTATATTAAAACATCTCAGTCTGTAGATATTCCTAAGTCGACACTGAACCAGACTTTCGGGCAGGTGGGTAGTTACTTAACAGATAATCCAATTTTTTGTGGTAATAACTTGGCTTCAGAATGTTTAACAGGTACTACTATTGCTTCGGGAAATCTTAACCTGATCAATGCAACACGTCCACAAATGACGCTAACGGATTTGCAATTGGCGACACAAAATTTTACTCCTAACTGCTACGGTACCTTAAAATTTTGCTAGACACCGTTGTGGTTTTTTGTTTGTGTAATTATCTTGCAGGCATGATTGATAAAGGTTGTAACTGGCATGCTTATAGCAAAGCTAGCATGATAAAGAAACTATTTGAATTCTGTTTGTTTGATAAAAAATGTCTAAGTTAAATGGATTTTTACGGATAGCAGGAGCAGGAAGAAAGACTATGGAATATAATCATAAAATAACCACGCTAGCACGTTCGATAAGCCTGATTGTGGTTTCTTCAATCTGTATGCCTGCTTATGCCTTGCAGCCTTTAGATGATAGTAGCCTCACAGAAGTTACGGGTGAGGGTATAGCATTTACGCTCAATGACTTTAGTATGCAGTTTAACGGTGCAAATGATAATGCAGGTATAGGTTATACCCGAATTATTCCAGTGGGACCATTAAGCTCAACGATTGACACTTACAACACGAACAATCCAACAACTAAAATTGGCAAAGCTGACTTATGGTTATATGGGCTTTCCATTTCAGGAAATGACGGCGATTCCACAAAACAGTTTAGTGGCAATACTGTCAATATAGGCACAGCAGATAATCCGTGGTTAATCAGTGTGAACACTGTGACCACACCTAACTTTGCAGGTGTTGATAGCTCATTAAGTATCTTAAATATTGAAGCACCTTTATTGACCAATTTACTCACAAGTGATGGCACATTACTGGGAACTGACCCGAATAGCTATGACCTTAAGCTGGGTACATGGGCAGACGCATTTGTTCGTGACCTGAGTAAAACAGAAAATCTTACCGCCACTGACAATCAATTTGGGCTGAATAGTATCGATGCAAATGGGAATCGTTATGTGAATGGCGCGAGTGGGGCAACTACACTACGTGAAAACCGTTTGCGTTTACAGGCGATTATGAATGGAGTGAGTTTAAACGGCACTAATCTTAAACTGTTCCAAACGCTAGATGGGGCGGAAACTGCGACTGGTTTAGGTTCAGCCTACTCAAGTTATAACAATACACTCGGGTTGGCGGCAACTGCCCGTATCAATAGTGGTGCTGCAACGAGTGCTCGTGCGCCGACCTTTACTGTAGGTGCAACTACTTCAGATGTTATAACCCCTGTAAATGGAGCTGTTTCGGCTTGGACACTGCTGCATGGTGGTTGGGAAACATCACTTAGCCCTTCTCAAAGTGGTACGAGTAGTTGTGGAAATAATGGTAGTGTTACCGATAGTCCAAGCTTTAATCAAACTGGCTGTCAATATATGGTACGTAGTCGTACTCGTACAGATAGTAAAACCCGTGTAGTCACCAAAAATATTACATGGGCAAATAGTGGTTTGATCAATAATAAAGTTATTCGTTTAAGTACATAGGACTTACGCACTGTTATTTATAGACTCTCTGTGGTAGCAGATGATTTTTATCGAGAATAAAGTCATCAATGAAGTTTTTGATCATTGGTCTAAATAATTTCTTCTGCCAATGATATACATTTTCAAAGATCCCCTCAAACTGGTTCTTTTGTATCTCAACGTAGGCCATCAAGGCTGAAAAAATATGAT
>NZ_KB849355.1:1084249-1098576 GCF_000368325.1 Acinetobacter sp. CIP 102529 | reverse complement strand
CTGTCATGAGAAAGCCCATATAAATGGGTAATGTACAAGTTGCTGTAGAAGCATGTTTAGTTCGTCTGATCACAGATACTTTATAAACTATTTTAATACTTTTTTGAATCCGTCAATGCGTAAGTCCTAGTACACAAGAAAAAGGTACAACACAGGGTTTATTATCTACGCCTGCAATTAATGGTGGGACCATGCCAACCTTTGCAGATACTGAAGGTTTATTTTTATATAACCCGAACATCAATCTTGTGTTGGGTACGCAATGGCAACCATTGATCTTCGGGGTAAATGGCAACAATTTGGTCATAGAACTGACCCGTATCCCGAATCAAGAAAATGTCTATAAGCAAATTTATACCGACTATACAGGTGCAGATGCAGCATATAAAGGCGGAACCTGTAGTGTTTATTGGTGCGGGGGAGCAGGTAATGGAAACAGTGTAAATGCTACCCATAGTAGCATTACCATCGGTTCAACGGTATACACCGCCCCTGTAAATACTGGAACAAATAAAACACCATTATTGGTGACCGCCTATAAAGGAGCTGATGCAATTGGGGTGTCATTTGGTGATCTGGCAGCGGCGCAGGGAACGACCACTACAGGTACAGCGACAAATATTACTTATGCCACTACGACACAGGCGGACTATGTAAAGAGAATGAATAATAGTGATAAAACATGGCGGTATTATTGTGATACGCCTGCTGTGACTTTTACTTGTGGTTTGGGTGGAAATAATGCGACTGGTACTTTAAATCAGTGGCAATATGGTGCGACTGTTGTGAATGAGATTGTTACTCAAGATGCTTCTGCTGGTACGAACTACCCTTCTTCTAGTACGAACTACGATTACCCCGTGGCGAATGGAACTGGATACACATGGAGACACAATCAAACTGCTGCTGGGCTGTGTGGGGCTGATACTGACTGTACTTATTATAGTGCAACCAATAACCGTAACTGGGTATACAATCCTGCTACTGGACAAGTAAATATAGGTTCAACAACCCTGCCGTTTGTCACAACAACTGACAATAATTTAGATACTTGGTTAGGTACTCAGGGTAGCACAGCAAGAACAACCAATATTTTATCGGGTACTAGTGCATTGGCCAATCAGGCAGCAACACCAACAGTCCCAACTAATTTTGTACCACTCAATGCGGTAAACCTCGGGTCTGCCGTGATTGATGGTGTGCTGATTCAGCACATGAAAATCACCACCAAAGGACTATAAGGAGAAAACCATGAAAAAAAATATATTGTTTTCTGCTTTGTTGTTGGTGTTTGGTGCTGCCCATGCAGACTTGCAAAGTTTAAATAATCAGCAGTTACAACAGGTTGAAGGGCAGGCGAGTGCGGCCACTATTGATTGGACTTTGCGGCTGAATCAAAAAGAAACCACTGCTGGTTCTGGTGTTTATACATTTGATACCGACACCTGTGCAGACTTGCGCTTTTGTCGTTTTGCCGTTTCTTCTAATAACCGTTATGACAACGGTTCGTATATAGATGCCACTGGTACTATTCGTAAACCAGATGGTAGTGCGGGTACTGCGGCAGATTTGGGTAAAAAACAATGGCTTGTTTTTAAAGGCATACAGGGGAGTATTCAACTGCAAAAAGTCGATATCGATGGTACAGACTTATTGTATAGTTCCGATGCAAATATGACGGGTACACCCGACCAAATTAAAGCGGCCTTGCAAGTGTCATTTAAAGCGGCTAACCCAATTAAAATTCGCAACTTTGGGTTTAATGCTCTGTCGATTGAAACCGATACGGTTGCAAATGAAGGGACAGGAAATGTTCCAGGTTATTTAAATGCCGATAAGTACGGTGCTACAGCAGGTACAAATATTAAGGTCACAACTTCGGTTTATGACCAAGGACGTGAAACAGGTTTTATGGGAATGATGATGAATGGCAATTTGGCATTACAAGGTAACTTAAAAGTGTTTAGTTGTGATGGATCAATGAAACGTTGCTAATTCAATTCGATTCATGGAGGATAGAAATGAAAAATAACAAAAACCGCCAACTGCCTGTATTTCGCCTGACTGCTTTGGCGATGAGTTTATGTGCAGCACAAAGCTCCGTTTATGCCATGCAGGCACTGAACGAGCAAGACTTACGTGCGGTCAATGCGCAAGACGGTATTATGTTGGATACTCAATACGACAGTCTAAACATCGACCACCTGTATTGGGAAGACAATGTTGGTGGGTCAAATACTCCATTGCGTGCCTATGCCGATGGCATCTCGATTACCAAAAATAGTCCAACAGATCATATTGGCACAACGTTTAAAATCAATGCAGGTTCAGACACAGGCACAGGAAAAGCAGGTGTGGACTTAAGCATTGTGTCTCGTTATGGCACCATTGCCGCAGATGCCTTTAAAATTTGTGATGCTGCGGGTAATAACTGTGGTCAAAGCCCATTTGGTTTAACTGTCCAATCGACTAAAGACGCAACTCTGCATTTTATTACCCAAGATGGTTTATTTAGCCCGACCAGTTTATCCACCGCTGAAATTTCATGGGTAGATGTCAATATTTACTTAAGTAATTTGGAAAATACTGCCCAGCCGCTTTCTTCAACCATTAACCAACTTATTTTGAAAGGCTTTAACTTCAATGTGAAAGGTCAGGGTTATATGTATGTTGACCCAATCAAAGGCCTTGTTTTAAGTACAGAGCCAGGTTCAGGTACGGGTACATCAGGTTATTTTGATTTAAATCGCGTTTGTACAGATGCCGCATCATGTGCGACCGATGGATTGAAAGCATGGAACTCAAAACCAGGTCTAAACATTGACTTTGTTGCAAAGAAAAACTCAGGCAATATCAACGGTAAAACGACTTATAACGTAGATAACACTTCGGGTATGATTCGTGTTGGTGCATCGGGTCGCTTAAAAAATGCCAGTTTAACCATTCGAGGGACTAACGGTGCTACAGATACCAATGGTGCCATTTTAGGTAAAGCATATTCGGCTGCAGATGTTGCAAGTACGGCAAATATTATGGGCAGTTCGGGCATTGCCATGCGAGTAAAAGCCGACTTTACCAATGACGGCAGTAACCCAACTACGTTAGAGCTTGGTCATGGCGGTGACAATGCCTATGCATTACAATTTAGCAATTTTAGTCCGTTGCTGATTCGTAAACAGAATAATGGTGGGGCTTTCAACCCAGATGCTGCTTATTTCGATTCGGGCAATGTGTATGTCAACCTTGCCAACACCAAACGCTTGGCTTTGCCAGAAAACTCGGCGTTAAATGCAGCACCATTTCTAGCTGGAAAGCTGACAATATCGGATGATTATAAGCAGCTTGTGCATAGTGCCACAGGGGCTAACCCGAATGCTGTGGTTGTTGCGACACGAGGAACAGACTTTCAGGCTTTATCACGCCATACTGAGTTTATTGCCGATCAAAAGATTTATAATGATGGCGACACGAGCAATGACCCATCAAGCACTCAGGCAACAACGGGAACATGGGGCTTGGGACTGCCGTTTTATAACCTCAACAGTAATCTCGCAATTTATGGCACAACCTTCACAGGTAAGCCTTACGGTTCAGCAGCGGTTGAAAATGCACAACGTTTAGGTTTTTCACTTGGTATGACGACTCAAGGCGTCAGTGCAGATGGTAGTAAAACAACTTCAATTTTATTGATTGATGGTAAAAAGTATAGTCCTACGAGTTTTGATGCAACAACAAAAGTCAGAAATGCTGACCCTGCGGGTGACCCAATTAACTATTATATTGGCGTGCGTAATATTGATATGTTGTTGAAAGGCTACGGTAGTATTGGTATGGAAAACGGGTCGTTAAACCTAAACATTCCAGACTTTATGTTTGCTGCGGCAGGTCAGGTTGCGGTGGGTTATTTACCAGGGTCGCAATATAAAACTTCACTGGGTGGTACTGCAAAATATGCACCTATTGATGGTTTTTTAACAACTAAAGATGTCTTATTTGGCTTGCGTTTACGCATGGCAGGCAGTGTTGACATGACCATGGTGCCAGGTGGCACAACCGCTGAAAGCAACTTTATTAGTTTCGATGGTAATTTAAATTTAACCAGCGGCGCGGTGCAAATAGTAGAGCCTGTTGACGGTTCTATTATTGGTTTAGACAATATTACAGGGAAGCTTGGTTTTAGCAACCAAATTAAAATCCACAAGGACAATGTCGATTTTAATACTGCCTTTACTATTAACCCAAATAAAGATGCCGCAGGTGTGTTGCGAATTAAAGATTTTAATTTATACCCAGCGACAGGAGGGGTTCCAGGCAATGCACAACGGTTGGGTGAAATGGTCTTTACAGGTGGTAAAATTACCAGTAACTTTAATATTACCCCACACTAAATTGCTTTTCCATGCGTGGGGATTTTCAAATGCATGGAATATAAAGAGTGAGGGTGTTTGAACTAAACTTAAAGCCATTTATCTTTTTAAAGTTGCCATCGACTTGAACTATGCTAGACTACAGGTCATATTTTAAACATTTGTCTATGGATTAGGGCAATGCTAAAAAACAAAAAACTAGGATGTTTATCGCTTTTATTGCTCTCCCCTATGGCGATGGCAATGCAACCCCTTGACGATCAAAGTCTTTCTGCTATGACAGGTCAAGACGGTCTGACCGTAAGTGTAAATATTTCTAAGATTGACTTTAAACAAGCTGCAATTATTGATAATGACGGCTTTAGCAATCCAGATGCAACTTTACCAGGGAAAGCGGCTTTAGTGATGGCTACTAGTCCAGGTGGGCCTGCTAATATTGGTATTGATTTTGTGCAAACATTTAATGCAAATGGTTCCATTCAAAATAGTTCGTCTGAATTATTTAAAGCCGTCATAGACTCTGATGCAGGCACAGGCACAAATGGTGCATTCGCCAATGTTGCCTTGACTTTGGGAAGTGATGTAAATGGTCTACGAATCCGTCCATTCTCGGTTTATTTGACACCAGATCAATATGATCCTGGCGATTCTACCAAACACGCGATCTCTACTTTAGTGGGGTCAGACTACACACAACACTCTATTTTTAGTACAGGTACAACACTTAAGTCTGCCAACATTAAAGAGTTATTGCGTGTGAGCAATAATATTGATGTTAAATTTATTACCACCAATAAACCACGTATGAATATTCAACTTGGAGCTTCTCCACAGGGTCATTTAGTAATGTTGGATGGCGCAATTGATTCAGTTTGTGCCCCAACCACCACACAGCCGAATGGTTGTTCATTTAACCTTGTTTCTGAAACAACAGGTTTGAAGTTTGATTTACAAATGTCTGGCAAAGATGCTAACGGTTTCTCTTTGAATGGCTTCTATGCAGGTATTGAAGCTGGCGCAGGTAGTATTCCTGGCGCTGTGGTATTTGGTAATACAGGCACTTCAGATAAACTCAATCTATCCTTAAATAATATAAAGATGGGAGATGAAATTCCTGTAGGGAATTTAAATTCCAATATTTTTAATGGTTTGCAAAATGGCTCACTTGGCAATATTGGTGCAGTAGGTGTTTCTGCAACTAATTTAAAAATGCGTGTCAGTGGTATGTAAATTAAATGCGCAGTTTTCCAAAGCGGCTTCGGTCGCTTTTTTTTATGCTTAAAAAGTGGTAAATGTTTGAGGTCAATCTATTTTGATGAACGGAAATACGCATGCCAGTTGCAAAAAAATATGATCTGATCAGTGAACAGGATTACCTAGAGGCTGAGTTGCTGTCGGATATTCGTCATGAATATATTGATGGTGAAATCTATGCCTTGGGTGGAGCACATAAATATCACAATCTAATTACAGGCGAAATGTTTAGAATATTGGCAAATCATTTACTGGGAAAGCCTTGCCAAACCTATGCATCAGACATGAAAGTTAAAATTGATCAAAAATACTTTTATCCAGATGTCATGGTGGATTGTAGCAATGAAGAGACGGACTACTTTGTTGAAAAACCAAGTATTATCGTTGAAGTTTTATCAAAATCCACTCGTCAGCGTGACAAGACCGACAAACGCCTAGCCTATTTTCAGATTTCGACTTTAAAAGAATATGTCATGATTGAACAGGACTTTGTTGAAATTGAGTTTTGGTCACGAGATCAGGACAATCGCTGGCAACAGTCAGTTTATTATTTAGGCGATGATATTACGTTTCATTCAATTGATTTAACTGCTTCAGTTGAAGATATTTATCGCCAAGTTAAGAATGAAGATATGTTGGCATGGTGGGGAAAAAAACAACAGCAACAGCTTGATTTATAAAACTAACGGTGTAATTGTTGTAGAATATCTTCTAGCTGTTTCATTTTTTTCACCTGATTCCAAAGCGCTTGCGCTTCTGGATAGGCTTTGCTCATCATACCCAGCCATTGTTTATAACGCCCAATCATTCCGACTTCGGTTTTAAATTGACCATTTAAAAAGCGTTGTTGCAACTCAACCAAATCCTGCCATGACAAAACAGCTCGATCCTTATTCTGACGGATACATAAGGTTAAATCTGGCGTGGTGACTGCACCACGTCCCAACATGATGTCTTGGCAATGTGATTGTTGCAAGCATGCTTTGGCATCTGCATTATTCCAGATTTCACCATTGGCAATGACATTGATTTTTAGTGCTGCAGTAATCGGCTGAATTTTTTCCCAGTAGGCGGGTGGGGTATAACCATCGGCTTTGGTCCGTGCATGCACTGTAAGCCAACTTGCGCCAGCATCTTCTATGGCATGCGCATTATCGAGGGTGTGGTTCTCGTCTAAATAACCAAGGCGCATTTTTGCTGAAACGGGAATATGTGCAGGAACAGCATCACGAACAGCTTTTACCAGTTGGTGTACTGTTTCTGGCTCATCCAGTAAGACAGAACCACCACGATGACGGTTGACCGTTTTGGCAGGACAGCCAAAATTTAAATCAATGGCTGGTGCGCCCAATTCCACAACTTTCCCGGCATTGGCGGCCAACATCTCTGGATTGTTTCCAAGAAACTGCACATGCACAGGTGTACCCGCTGCGGTTTTACCATCAGTTTTTAATTCTGGGCAGAAGCCATAATACACATGCTCTGGCAGAATGCTTTCGGTAATACGAATAAACTCGGTCACGCACCAATCAAAACTGCCAACATGGGTGAGCACATCACGCATGATTGGATCAGTCAGACCTTCCATTGGGGCGAGGATAAGTTTCACGGTCATTACCTAGTAAAGCAAAAACAGCGTTATACGCATTTTAAGATAGGCTGTCCAGTGTTTTAGGATGTCTGAATTTAGCGGCCTAAAATCATTTCTAAAACAAATTTACTGCCGATAAAACCAATTGCAAGCAGGACAAAACCTGTAATGGTAAAGCGAATTGCTTTACGTCCGCGCCAACCAAATTTGTAATGCCCAATTAAAAGTGCACCATATAAAAACCATGAAATAATACTAAAAGCGGTTTTATGTGCAAGGTGCTGGGCAAAGAAGTTATCAATTGTAAAAAAGCCAAAGAGAAGTGCAGCAGTGAGTAAACCAAAACCTGTGATGATCAAGTCGAACAGCAGGGATTCCATGATTTGAAAAGGAGGTAAGAGGTTGACCCAAATGCGTTTTTTTTGTTTCTTTTTCAGTTCCCTGTCCTGAAACCAGAGCAATACCGCCTGAATGGTTGCCATTAACAAAACAGCATAGGCGGAAAGGGATAAGATAATGTGTAAATCCAGTCCAACGGAATGTCGTTCAATCACTTGATTCGGTTGACTAAAAGCATATCCTAAAATTAAACCAATTGCGGCAACAGGAGTGCCAATTAAATTTAATGGTAAGATTGGTCGAATTAAACTTAAAATTAAACTGAGTGCCAGCATTAGTCCCGAAGTAAAAGAAATCAGGTTAAACACATCATAATTTACTCCCATTGGTGTCATCATGTCCCGATACAGTATAGCGCCGTGCAGGACCACTCCAAAGCTGACAACAAGACCATAGCACCAGAGATTTGGGGTACGTTTTGACATTAGGTGGATAAACAAATACCAAAAGGAACTGGTATATGCAACAAGTGCCAAAATTGTGTAAACCAAGGGGAGACTGATCATGTCAAACCTTTTTGAGGAGGATGAATAATATTCACCATATAAGATATAAATTCGCTTCGAACTACAGTATCCTATAGCATTCTATGCATAAATTTTCTATTTTAAGAAAGATTTTTTGCAACTAGCCATTTTAAGCGGATTTCGCAATGTTTGATACCTTAACAGAACGACTCACACAGAGTTTAAGAAATGTTACTGGCTCAGGGCAGCTGACCGAAGACAATATTAAAGATACCTTACGTGAAGTACGTATGGCACTTCTTGAAGCCGATGTGGCGTTACCTGTAACTCGTGAGTTTATTGCGAAAGTTAAGGAAGAGGCGCTTGGGCAGGAAGTGATGACTCAGCTTTCCCCAGGTCAGGCATTTGTCAAGATTGTCTATGATGAACTCACCAAGATGATGGGTGAGGCCAACGAGACTTTAGATTTAAGCGCAAAGCCGCCTGTGGTGGTGTTACTTGCAGGTTTGCAAGGTGCAGGTAAAACAACAACTGCCGCAAAATTAGCGCGTTTTCTGAAAGAGCGCCAAAAGAAAAAAGTAATGACGGTTTCTGCTGATGTCTATCGTCCAGCGGCAATTAAGCAGTTAGAAACAGTATCGAATGAAGTTGGAGTGGGTTTCATTCCATCAGAAGCATCTGAAAAGCCAATTGATATTGTGAATCGTGCCATTGAACAAGCTAAAATCCAGTTTGCTGATGTTTTAATTGTCGATACCGCAGGACGTCTGCATGTCGATGAAGACATGATGGATGAGATTAAAGAATTACATGCTGCGGTGAAACCGACCGAAACTTTATTCGTTGTCGATGCAATGACAGGTCAGGATGCGGCTAACACAGCAAAAGCGTTTAACGATGCTCTGGCTTTAACGGGCGTGATTCTTACCAAAACGGATGGTGATGCACGTGGTGGTGCTGCACTTTCTGTTCGTGCGATTACAGGTAAACCGATCAAGTTCTTAGGTATCGGTGAAAAACTAGATGCACTTGAGCCATTCCATCCAGATCGTGTTGCACAACGTATCTTGGGTATGGGTGACGTACTTTCTTTGGTCGAAGAAGTTGAACGCAAAATCGACAAAGAAAAAGCCGAAAAAATGGCGAAAAAACTGCAAAAAGGCGGAACTTTCAATTTTGAAGATATGCTGATGCAGTTTGAGCAAATGAGCAAGATGGGCGGTATGATGAGCTTTCTGGACAAGCTACCAGGTATGAGCAATTCGGGCATTCAGGATGCGATTGCACAAGCAAACCCTGAAAAGCAGGTCAAGCGTATGGAAGCCATTATCCAGTCCATGACCGTCAAAGAGCGCCGTAATCCAGACCTAATCAATGCCAGCCGTAAAAAGCGTATTGCCGCAGGTTGCGGTATGGATGTTGCCGAAGTGAATAAACTGATGAAGCAACAGGCGCAAATGGCAAAAATGATGAAGAAGTTTGCCAATCCATCGGGTATGAGCAAAATGTTGAAATCACTTGGCAATATGCAGAAACAGTTTGGTGGTGGCAATATGGGACCATTATTTGGCAACAATGAACCAAAGAAATAATCGTTTTCAGTTTTGAAAAGGCGCTTAATGCGCCTTTTTATTTTTTAGTTTAAATCAATAAGTGTATAAATTTAATACAAAAAATCAACATTAGATAAAATCCCAACATAAGAGTATTGATGCTAAATATTTGTTTTATATTTGGAAATATTATTAATTATGTCGCATTTTTCTAAAAATAAAGTGTTTATCATACATTGTGAACATGCCGATCCAGACCAGCATTGGTATGGCTGGCTGGAAGAATAACTTAAAAATCTGAATGTGGCTTAAGCGGCATATATTACAGACGCTTCAAAGCCTACTTAAAGTGGAACTGAGCTGAACATAGTGTTTTAAACCCTTTAGCAATAAATCAGGTTCAATCTGCGGCTGGTAATGTCCCAAAAATTTGGCAAACAAGTTGGCATCACCGCCTGTTAAGATCAGGTGTTTAGGAGAGTGATGCATAATCTGGTCAATGGTGCTGATCAGGCCCAGCAGAATCCCATGATGGACAGCATCAACTGTGTTGTGTCCAGGCTTTAGATTATCAAAAGCGGAATCAGGAATTTTAATACCTTTGGTATTTTGAATGAGTGAATCTCGTTGCAAATACAGGTTTGGCAAAATATAGCCACCTAAATGTTGTAACCCCTCAACCAGATCAATGGTTAATGCTGTACCACAGCCGATCACACAAAAATTTTCGTTCGGTTTTGCCACCGCCAAGACCTGTAACCAGCGGTCAATCCCAAGTTGGCTTGGCACATCATAGCCGCATTGCAGGCCAGCATATTCTGCATGAACCTTTGCAAAGATAATCGGAATATCCAGAACAGCCAGAATCATTTGAATACGCTGGTTGTTTTCTGCATCCAGCACTGAGGAAATACCCACCCGACTGAACTGTTGATGGCGAAAATGCTGGATCAAACCTAGGAGTAAATCTGCGGGGGACTGTAGATGAAGTTCAGCCGCGTGCTCAAGCACTTGGTCATTTTCAGTGACCCAGTATTTTAGCCGTGTATTGCCAATATCAAGCCATAAACTTTTCATAAGATAACGATTTCTCAAATTTCAGCCAGACGTAGGCGACCTTGATAAAACTGCTGTGCTTGATCAGTTTTAATGATGACAGCACCATCATTCGAGATACCCTGAAAACGTCCCTGAAGCTTGCCTTGGGCATGTTCAAATTCCACCTGCTGATTTAGCCAAATGGCATGATGGTTAAAACGTTCAGCCAGATTGTAGCTGCCATGTTCAAACCATTGTGCTGCCTGCTGGATGGCAGTATACAGTTCGGCAATCAAGCTCAGACGCTCGATTTGATGCAAACCCAGCATATGCAATGAGGTGATGGGCTGGTCTGCATTCTCAACAGGTGGCGTATTGAGATTGATGCCAACACCAACAATAGCTTGATTCGCGGAGAAAGGCTCTACCAAAATCCCACCCCATTTGCCTTGGAGGCTATACAGGTCATTTGGCCATTTAACCTGTAAGTTTAAGCCTTGCAAGCTTGGTATTTGTAGAATATTTAATGCAACTTCAAGAGCGAGGCGACCATCCAGTGCTGTCTTGCTTTGAATCAGTGTGCTTAAATAAACGTTTCCTTCAGGAGAGACCCATTGTCGCTGGTGCTGACCACGACCCTGAGTCTGCTGTGCGCTGCATACCAATCCTGTGCTAATGCCTTTTTGTGCAATTTCACGCATATCATCATTGGTCGATGTGGTGGTGGTTTTTAATAAAACCACTTCGGGAAACTGATTTTTTGCGTTGAGTAATTGCTGTAACTGGCAGATTGCGAAATCATCCATCATTTTTACAAGTAGAGTGGTCATGTGTTTATGGAGTTAATCATATATTTGCTGATTGGCGCAATTGCTGGATTTACTGCAGGTTTGTTTGGGGTGGGTGGTGGCCTAATTATTGTGCCAATTTTATATATCGTCTTTACTCAAATGAATTATGACGCGAATGTGATTATGCATGTTGCCGTGGGGACATCCCTAGCCACCATTATTGTGACCTCAATCAGCTCAGTGATGGCACATCATAAAAAAGGTGCGGTGTTGTGGCAGGTGTTCCGTAATTTGGCGCCAGGATTGGTGCTGGGCTCATTTATGGGGGCTGGAATTGCCGATCTTATGTCAGGCCAGCATTTGCAACTAGTGATCGGTGTTTTTGCGGTATGGATGGCGTATAAGATGTTTAGAGGCGCACATGTGCTTGTTGATGCAAATCGTCATTTGCCATCACCACCCTTGCAGTTTGTTGCAGGTGGGGGAATTGGGGTGGCTTCTGCCATTTTTGGGATTGGCGGCGGCAGTTTAACCGTACCTTACCTGAACCGTCATGGCGTGGTGATGCAAAAGGCGGTGGCTACTTCAGCAGCCTGTGGCCTTCCAATCGCTGTGGCTGGGGCCTTAGGTTTTATGTGGTTTGGTGCCAAAGAGCAGATTGATGTTCCAAATACCATTGGCTATGTGCATATCTATGCTTTTCTTGGGATCAGCGTGATGAGTTTTATCACGGCTAAATTTGGTGCCAAAGTCGCACATCGCCTATCTCCCGCAATGTTGAAAAAATGCTTTGCAGGTTTGCTGGTAGTGGTTGGCTGTTATTTCATTTATAAAGGGCTGATGTAGGCCCTTTAATTCACCAGTCCATAATGCACTTCAACGTTTGCAATCAGGGTTTCAACCAGAAGCAATACATCATCTTGTTGCCGTGCATCGACAAAGAACAGTGGGTAGTTCAGTTCTCTCGCTTTCAGCCAATCCCGATAGATGGACAGGGTGCGTTCTGGCTTACGGTCAATATGGGTAACGGCAATCACAATATTGTTGCCAAAAGGCTGGAATGCCTGCACATACTGCTCTAGGTCAATTAGTGGATTTTCTGCGGTGTGGTCAATCATGACAATGGTTCCAATCGCACCCTTACAAATCACCGCCCAGATAAAATCAAAACGGTCCTGTCCTGGCGTGCCGTATAAACCGACCTTTACTCCATCTTCCAGTGTCAGCTCGCCATAATCAATGCCCACCGTGGTGAGTAGCTTTTCATGGGATTCGGTATCGGTATTCAGTGCCTCGGTACTCAATACCTCAATTTCTGATAACGTTTGGATGGCGGTCGACTTCCCTGAACCCATGGTTCCGCCAAAGACAATTTTATATTGATGTAAAATCATAAGTTTGTCCCTAATCAAAAGCCTAAACGGTTACGCAAGCGGCCAAACAGCTTTTGCATAAAATGTTGTTCAGTCTCATTTTTCTGGATTTGAGGGCTATATTTTGCTTCCCGATCCTTGATGAGTTTTCCGAAATTTGTACCCAAACAGGCAGCAACGAAATGTCTTACCTTTTGTTCAGAAAGATTTAGTTGGGCTGCAACGGTATCAATCTTTGCACCTTGGGCAAAACAGGCTGACATTCGCAAAATGTCCTGACGATCAATCCTGTTTTTTGGCTGTGGCCAAATTTCTAAATAGAAACTTGATGCAGAGGGGGGGCAAAGTTCATTAAAATCTTTTGATGCCCAAAGTAAATTCCACAACCATTGTTTTAAATCTTGTTGTGGTGTCTCTGTGATCCAAAGTTGGTCATTTTGTGTGGCGTAGGTGTAATTTAAGCTTGGATCTGTATGTAATGTTTGTAGCATCGGATTTTGCCAAACCCATTCGTTACGAGGGTCTGCAATTGCAATTAAACCATTGTGATCAAACAACTGAATTTTGCCATTTTTAGGATTGAGGATTTCTTGTAGAACTTCCCTGATTTGTTTCCGATGAATTGTAGTATTCGTTGCTTGAGCTGGGGATACTTTCTCTATCGCAGCATTTTTAGCTAAGCGCTCATTTAGCCATTGATGTAGTGATTGAAGATGATTCAATGGTAGATATAGAATGTCATCTTCGATTAAACTATTTTTATCAGCATTATTGGCAATTTGTAGAACATTAATATGGTTATTTTTGATTAAGCTTTTGATATTCGGTGAATCAAAAAAGATATGATTGATCATCAAAATATCGAGATGTGGTTCAGCAATATTGCTCCAATTGAGTTGGATATGACTAGGAATAGCAGTTTGTATATGTTCTTTTAATTCATTTAATGTTCTGAGACTGAGCCCAAAAATTGCGATATTGACAGCCTGATGAAGACTCATAATGCTACTCATAATTGCTGAGCAATTCAGTAAAATTAATAAAAGCGTGCTTGTGTTTGTGGAATATATTATTTTATGTGATTCATATCAATAGATTTTTGGTAAATAAATTAATTTTCAGATATTCGGTTAGCGCAATTTCGTAAGCTTAACTCATTGATCTTAAACATAAGGAATTTAAATTTTTAACCAAATATTTCCTTAAAATATTGTTTTTATCATTCGATTGACTTAAAAAGCAATAAAATTGTTAGACAATGATATAGAATTTATCTCTGTACACGACAAATTTCACAGAACCCTTATCCTATCAGGATTCTGCTTTCTTAAAATTGCCAAAATTTCCTTAAACTCTTCTTTTTTCCCAAAACCAATTAAATGCTGAATCGCCATTTGAACATAGTCTAAACCATAGCGAAATAAACTCATTGAGAGTCGTCCATGCTTCTTTATTTTTATCGCTTTTTTTTGATTATGTTGCCATTCACCCGTT
>NZ_KB849355.1:1042380-1083679 GCF_000368325.1 Acinetobacter sp. CIP 102529 | reverse complement strand
ATTGTGGTAAGCACTTGATGGGCAAGGCTTTAGATGCAGAAGAAAGATTGCACGTTTGCTTTAAAATGATCGCAAGCATGATGAGCGAAAAGCACTTTAAATGTGACTTGTTCCATTTTAGAGATTTGTTTAAGATAAGATATAACTCATTGAGATGTGTCATAGTATTCGTCGTTAGAAAACAATTATTGTGACATTATTTCAATGAGTTATCTATTTTTGTCGTGTACAGAGAGAATTTATACAACGAAATCAGTTAAAACAAAAAAGCGCAAACAGCATTGAACAATGCGTATAACAAAGATAGCGAGGGGCTCATGAATCTCGAAGAGGCTGATAGTCTTTCTGAACAGATTGCAAAATACATTAGTGAACAAATTATTAGCGGCGAGCTGGTTGAAGGCGAACGTATTCAGGAGCTGCGCATTGCGAAAGAGTTGGATGTCAGCCGTGGCTCTGTCCGTGAAGCATTGTTGCTGCTGGAACGTACCTATTTAATTGAAATTTTTCCACGCCGTGGCGCAATTGTCTCTGAAATGTCGGCTCAGCAGGTCAAGGCACTGTTTGACACCAATGTGATGGTGTTGGGCCATATTGTGCAGCGGATTAGTGAGACCTGGCGGGTCAATGAGGCAGAACAGCTACAGGCCTTGTTAGACCAACTGATGGAGTTTGTCCGTGCTGGGGATATTGAGAAGTTTTATGATGCTATCTTTAAATATCTGGCTGAACAGCAGGAGATGGTGGCGAATCCCTACATGATGCAGTTCTACAAGGAACTGTTGCCATCGTTACGCCGTAGCTATTTTTTAACCTTAAACACCTCACGTCGCGAGCTACAGGAGTCGTTTACCCTGTTCAAGCTGGTGATTGATGCTATTTTGATCCGAAAATCACAACAAGCCGCTTTATTTATGGAAGATTTTTGTCGACACTTGCGCAACCTTGTGTTGGAATCTCTGACACGTATGAAACAGATTGAATTGGCTTGGGCAAGACGCTCACGCCGCTAATTTTTTAGGTCAAAACACGGCGTTATGCGTTTAAGCAGTTTAAAACTTTCAGGCTTTAAATCTTTTGCCGATAGTACCACTTTAAATTTTAAGGCCAACCGTACTGCTGTCGTCGGCCCGAACGGTTGCGGTAAATCCAATGTCATTGATGCCATTCGCTGGGTGATGGGCGAATCTAATGCACGTCAGTTGCGTGGTGGTAGCATGCAGGATGTGATTTTTACAGGAACATCCAAGCGTAAACCTGTCGGTCTTGCCAGTGTAGAGCTTCGTTTTGACAATACCTATGGCAAGTTGGGTGGCGCTTATAATGCCTATAACGAGCTTGCGGTGCGTCGTCAGGTTACGCGTGAAGGTAAGTCTGAATATTTCCTCAATGGCACACGCTGCCGCCGCCGTGATATTACCGATATTTTTCTGGGTACAGGTTTAGGGCCACGTTCTTATGCGGTGATTGAGCAGGGCATGATTAACCGTCTGGTTGATGCTAAACCAGAAGAAATGCGGATATTTATTGAAGAAGCCGCTGGGGTTTCCCGTTATCAGGCACGTCGTCGTGAGACTTTGCAGCATTTAGAACATACTGAGCAAAACTTAGCTCGTTTGGAGGATATAGCGGCAGAGCTGAAATCGCAGCTCAGAACCTTGAAGCGTCAGTCTGAAGCCGCAATTCAATACAAAACTTTAGAAAGCCAAATCCGAATCTTAAAAATCGAAATCCTTTCGTTCCAAGCCAATCAAAGTCAAAAGCTACAACAAGAATATACAGTTGAAATGACCACGTTAGGTGAACAATTTAAGTTGGTTCGTTCAGATTCACATACGATTGAACATGATCTTGAAGCCACAAGTGCTTTATTCCAGCGGTTGATTCAGCAGTCTTCACCATTGCAACAGGAGTGGCAACAGGCAGAGAAGAAACTAGCTGAATTGAAAATGACGCTGGAGCAAAAACAGAGTTTATTGCAGCAAAACAGCAGCAGCTTGGTTCAGCTTGAACAGCAAAAAGTACAAACCAAGGAGCGTTTGCAGTTATCCGAGTTGCAGGTTGAAACCTTAACCACGCAGTTTGATGAGCAAAATGAGAAATTGCTTGAGCTGGAACAGCAGACCCAAGCCGCCGAGCAAAATTTTACCGATGTTCAGGCACAGCAAAAGCAGGCACAACAGCAATTTGAACAACTTAAAACCCAAGTTGAAAAGCAGCAACAACAAAAGCTGCAAATGGCGGCACAGATTGAGCAACTAAGCAAAAATGTACTGCGGATTGAACAGCAAAAGCAAACCTTGCAAATTCAAAGCAGCCAGATTCGTGCTCAGGTTCAGGATGATGAACAGGTGCAACTGGAACAATTACAGCAGCAGTTGCAACAAGAGATTGTTGAGCTGGAAACAGCAATTGAACAGTTACAGCAAAATCTACAAAGCCAGCAGGATCAGCAACAGTTAAACAAGACTGATGTACAGAGTTTAAAAACAGAGATTCAGGTGTTATTGGCTGAACACAAGAACCTGAATCAATTGGTGGCAAAGCAGAGTCCCAAACAGAACCAAGATATCGTTCGATTAATGCAAAACTTGCGTTTAACTGCTCAAGCTAAAGTGCATGCATGCATTATTGAGAAGTTCTTAGCCAAGTGGTTGCAAGCGCATTTGATTGAGAAAGATCAAGCCTTTCAAGAAGGTATCGCACGACAGTTAAAATCATCACAACGGCCGCCTGTTCAAGTTGCAGGACTCGCTTTTTTAAGTGCATGGATTGAAGCACCACAATCTTCACTGTGGGCCAATGTTGCTGTGGCAGAAAATTTGGCAATAGCATTGCATCATCAGTCGGATCTCAATCAGGCACAATCCATTTTAACGCTGGATGGTTATCATGTCGGTGCGGACTGGGTTATTGCGTTGCACTACGATGAAGAGAGCCAGACTGCACAAGGGATGCTCAGTCATCAAGTGCGTTTAGAAGAAATTGAGCAGCAACTGGCACAGCAGCAGCCACAATTACTTGATCTGGAAAGCCAGTTTTCACAACAGCAGCAAAGTTTGCAACAGCAACAACAGACGTTGCAACAGCAACAACAAGGTTTGAAGCAGAAGCAAAAAGAATTACAACAACTCGATGTGCAAATTGCCAAACTGCAAAGTACTGCACAGGCATTTGTGTTGCAGCAGCAGCAATTGGCCGATCAACTGAAACAACTGGATGTGCAGCTTGAAGAAGATGCCATGCAGCGGGATGATCTGGAAATTGACCTGCATGCTTTAGCAATTAAATTGGAAGCAGTGTTACCCAACTATAAAACTTTGCAGTTTCAGGTCGAAAATCTAAATGAACAATTGGATGAGCAACAGCAACAGCTGACCCAACAGCAACAGCAACGTGAAGCTTTGCGTCGCCAGACCTCGCAAGCCAATCAGCAAATTGAGTTATTGGAAAAAGATATCTCGTTCCTGAAAACGCAGTATCGTCAAATCATCGAACAAATTGAGCAGGCGAGGAAATTTGTTGATCCGATTCAGCTTGAGCTGCCGAACTTGGAGTCGCAATTCCACGAGCAATTGCAGCAAACCGAAAAACTGCAAAAAACCTGGAATGAATGGCAGCTGGAACTCAATCAAGTACAAGAGAAACAGCAGCAACTGACTGAACAGCGTCATCAGGCACAGCAAAAAGATGAGCAGGTGCGTGAGCAACTGGAACAAAAGCGCTTGGCTTGGCAGGCAGCAAAATCAGATCGTGAACATTATCTGGAACAGCTGAAAGAACTCAATGCGGAAGCTTTATCTGACCTGACGATAGAAATGAAAGATCATCAGCAAAAACTTGAAAAAGCCCAGCAACAATTTGAGAAAATCGGTGCTGTGAATTTGGCAGCTTCACAAGAATACGAAGAAGTGTCGCAACGTTTTGATGAGTTGAACCATCAGATGCAAGATCTGCGAAATACGGTTGATCAGCTCAAGGATGCCATGAAGAGTATTGATCAGGAAACACGAAAGCTGTTTATGACCACCTTTGATCAGGTGAATCAAGAGCTGCAACTTTTGTTTCCAAAAGTGTTTAATGGCGGTGAGGCGACCCTCAGCCTTGAGGATGACTGGCAGTCTGGGGTGAAATTAATGGCGCGTCCGCCAGGTAAACGTAACAGTTCTCTGGCATTATTGTCAGGTGGTGAAAAGGCCCTAACGGCATTGGCGTTGGTGTTTGCTATCTTTAGGCTGAACCCTGCGCCTTTCTGTGTATTGGATGAGGTGGATGCACCACTTGATGACGCCAACGTACAGCGGTATTGTAATTTGGTAAAAGAGCTTTCTGAACAAGTGCAATTCATTTACATTACACATAATAAATTGGCAATGACAATGGCAACTGATTTACTTGGAGTGACCATGCCAGAGCCAGGCACATCAAAATTAGTGACTGTGGATTTAGAACAGGCAAAAGAATACGGGTTAGTTGCGGAGTCCTAGTATGGAAATGAATACAATAATAGGCATTGTTGTCGCCGTTGTGATTATGCTCGTTGGTTTGATCATGATTTTAAGAAAACCAAAACCAGTTGAGCTTTCACTAGAAGCAGATCTTCATGTTAACCCTGAAAGTCAGCAACCTGTGATTCCTCGTCATGTAAGGGATCAGATTTTGCAAAATGATGTGGTTACCGCTGCAACCAACCGTGTTGAACCAAGTTTTAACACGGCACCGATTGAAGCAAAAGCGCCAGTTGAAATAGCTACTGCGGAAAATATTGTAAAAGCGACTGAAACTGATGTTGTGATTGAACCTGAGCCAGTTGTTGAGCTCACTTCGGATGCAAATAAACAAGAGACAGTGCTAGAATCGCAGTCTCAAGACGAAGTTGAAGCACTTTTAGCAACGCCAGAAAAAGCTCAGGATGAGAAAGCTGAAACACAGCTCAGCTTAAACCCAAATATTGAAACAGTTGAGATTGCTGAGTTTGATGGCGAAAGTAATATTCTGGATGTGCATTTGCATGAACAGCAACGCTATGATGATGAAAGTGCTTTGGCAACAGCAGAGCAAATTATTGCTTTGAATGTTTATCCAAATCCACGTCGTGCTTTGTCTGGTGATAAAGCATTAAAGGTATTGCTGAAATATGGCCTGCGTTTTGGCGAAATGTCATGTTTCCATCGTTATGAAAACACCGATGAGCCAAGCCCATTGATGTTCTCCGTATTACGCGTCACAGATAATGGCCCAGCGGGCTTTGACCTGGAAACATTGTCTGCGGAACAGGTGCAGGGTCTGGCATTTTTCCTTGCATTGCCAAACAGCAAGGCGGTGACAGGCTATGACATGATGACCAGCATTGCAGGCTTAATTGCGCGTGAGATTGATGGTAAAGTTTACGATGAAAACAATCTTGAATTCACGCCGCAGTTGAAAGAGCATTGGCGTCATCATGTGATTGATTATCGTCCAAATCAAGCAACGGTTTAATCAATCTTTTATAATAAATTCAGTAAAAGTTATAGGGCGGTTTTCCGCCCTTTTATATGGTGAAATCTAAATGGAACACAACTCAGTTATTGAGCAAATGCGTCAGTTAATTCAACTGATTGCAAAACATAATCATGCTTATTATGTAATGGATCAACCTTGCATTTCTGATAGTGAATATGACCATTTATTTCATCAACTGAAAGCCTTAGAACAACAATATCCAGAATGCATTCAGGCGGATACACCGACCAATAAAGTTGGTGGTCAAGCTTTGTCAAAATTTGCAAGCGTGACCCATGCAGTGCCAATGTTGTCATTGGGCAATGTGTTTAATCAGGAAGATCTGTTTGCCTTTGCCCGTCGTATTGATGAACGTTTACCCAATCAAAAAGTCCAGTATGACGTTGAACTTAAACTCGATGGCTTAGCGATTTCACTGTGGTATGAAAATGGTGTCTTGGTTCGTGGCGTGACCCGTGGTGATGGTGAGACAGGCGAGGATATTACCCAGAATGTTAAAACCATTCGAAATTTGCCGAAAGTATTATCAAGTCAGCATCAAGCCATTCCAGAGTTTCTGGAAGTTCGTGGTGAAGTATTGATGCCAAAGCAAGGCTTTGAAAAACTCAATGCAGATCAGGAAGCCAAAGGCGATAAGACCTTTGCCAATCCACGGAATGCAGCAGCAGGAAGTTTGCGCCAACTTGATCCAAACATTGCAGCTTCACGTCCATTGGCGTTCTATGCTTATGGTATTGCGCAATGTCAGCCCAATCATGGCCTTGAGACCATGCATGACAGCCTGCACTGGTTAACCAAATTTGGTTTTGAAATCGCAGAACGTCAATTTCTCTGTGCCTCGATTGAGGAGGTACAGCAACGCTATGAACAAATCCAACAAGAACGTCCAGATCTTAAAGTTGAAATTGATGGTATGGTGATTAAGGTCGACAGTCTTAAACAGCAACAACAATTGGGCTTTTTAAGTCGTGAACCACGCTGGGCAATCGCTTATAAATTCCCCGCACAAGCGGCACTGACCAAAGTCGAAAATATTGACTGGCAAGTGGGACGTACTGGTACGCTTACTCCTGTCGCGCGTTTAACACCTGTCTTTGTTGGTGGTGTAACGGTATCTAATGTGACCTTACACAATATTGGTGAAATCCATCGTTTAGATGTGCGTATTGGCGATACCGTTAGTGTCTACCGTACTGGCGATGTGATTCCAAAAGTTGAGAAAGTTTGGGTTGAGTTCCGACCTGCCAATGCGGAGATCGTCCATCTCCCGACGAATTGTCCTGTATGTGAATCGCCTGTTGTTATACCTGAGGGTGAGGCCTTGGCACGTTGTTCAGGTGGCCTGTATTGTGCAGCACAACGGATCGAAGCCATTCGTCACTTTGTTTCGCGTAAAGCCTTGGATATTGAGGGCTTGGGTGATCGTTGGGTAGAGTCACTTCTGCATCTCGATTTACTTAAAGATGTCGCTGATATTTACCATTTACATGAACATCGTGACACCTTATTGACCATCGAGAAAATGGGTGAAAAATCCGTTCAGAACTTGATTGATGCCATCGAAGCGAGCAAGAAAACTACCTTGGCACGTTTTATTTATGGCTTAGGTATTCGTGGTGTAGGTGAAACTACAGCACGCATGTTAGCCAATACTTTCCAAACTTTGGATGCGTTGAAAGCTGCCGATGTTGAAGCACTTAAGAAAACGCCAGATGTCGGTGATATTACAGCAGAATGGATTGCTGACTTTTTCCAAGCACCACATAACATTGAAGTACTCGATCGTTTATTGGCAGCAGGAATTCATTGGGATGCACCGACAGCTCCAACACGTCAACCATTGAATGGTGAAAGCTGGGTAGTGACAGGTACACTGGAAAGTATGGGGCGTGATGAGGCGACACAAAAGTTACAAGCTTTGGGTGCACGTGTCAGTGGTAGTGTTTCCAGTAAAACAAAATGTGTGGTAGCTGGTGAGAAAGCAGGAAGCAAGTTGGATAAAGCGCAGAAACTGGACATTCGGGTAATGAATGAACAAGAGTTTTTAGAGTTCTTGGCGCAGTACGGAGGTGTTGAATGAGTATTAAAGCATTGAAAGCCCATCTGGTCACAAAACCTGAAAAAGAATTGCTTCAAGAAATTGTTAAACTATATCAACAGTTCTCAGTAGTCAGAGATTTTTATGATTCACAGATAAGTGCAGAGGGGGCAAATGACGTACTCTCTAAATATAAAAAAATAATTCAGGATGAATTTTTGCCCAAACATGGATTTGGCGATGCAAGGTTATCTGTCGCACGAAAAGCGGTTATGGACTTTAAAAAACTCAATGGATTAAATATACATCTAGTTGATCTTGCAATCTATTATGTTGAAATTGGAGTAAAATTTACCAACATGTATGGTGATATCAATGAGCCATTTTATAATAGCATGGAGTCAATGTTTGCTCAGGCAATGAAATGGATGAAGCAGCTCAATGTAGAAAGTCAATTTCAACAAAGAGCAGCAAAAATTTGTCACGATACAGATAATATTGGCTGGGGGTTTCATGATGGACTATGTGAAATTTATAGTGATTATTTTGATGATTAATACTTGAAAGTATAAGAAAAAAGCCTATTCAAACCGATGTGGTTGAATAGGCTTTTTATTGTTAAATATATTTTTTCACAATCCCATCATCAAGCAATTGCTGGAAATGTTCACATACACTTTCACGAATATCGTGATATTGAATACCTAGCTCATTCACACTACGTTGTGAATTAAAGTAGATTGGATAACCCATATTCAGTTTTACAAATTGACGGGAATGCCCAAATATGGGTGCAACTAAAGAAAATGCTGTCTTAGGCACAGTAAAATGTGGGAAAGGGTATCTGTAGCCAAACTTTTTCGTTAATGCCTGGCCCATTTCTAGTAGGCTTAATGTGCCACCACAAATGATATAGCGACCTTGTGCTTTAGGATTGAGTGCCGCAGCAACATGTGCATCGGCAACGTCACGAACATCAACAATGCCGTTCCACATTGGTGGTACACCAAACAGAGTGGTACCATTGCCAAACTGTTGTAGTACTTCAATACTGCCAGACTGACTTGCATCAGTGAGTGATGGTCCCATCACCAGTGCAGGGTTGATACAGACAAGACTCCAGCGATTTTGTTGCTCTGCCATTTCCCAGGCTTTACGTTCTGCGGCAACTTTCGAGTAGGGGTATGGTTGATGGGTTTCACTGCTGGTATTGTTCCAGTGGCTTTCATCAAACTCATTATTCGCGGTATTTTGAATCTCCACCGCATCGCCATAAGTTGAGGCAATACTTGAGGTCAGCACCACACGTTTGACTGATTCAGTGCGATTGACACTGTCCAGTACATTTTCTGTTCCTTTTACCGCAGGCTCAATGATATCTTTTACTGCATCCTTATAGTTGGTCACAACAAAAGGCGAGGCGGTATGGATCACGATTTCACAGCCTTGCATGGCTTCATCAAAAGAACCAGATTCAAGTAAATCGGCTTTAAAAAACTGAATTTGTCCTGATGATTTATCTGCTAGATCATACAGGTGCTGAATTTTATTTTTCTTAGATGGATCTCGAACCGTAGCATGTACGTTGTAACCCTGATTCAACAGTCGTTCAATAATCCAGCCCGCAATATAACCCGTAGCACCCGTGACCAAGATTGGTTTACTTTTATCCATTGTTATTTCCGCATTGTGTTTTTGTGATTGATGTTATTTACCGAATTTTGTGTAAACAAACAACAGCCGAGCAGTCATTTTTTAATGTTTTTTGATCAAAATTGCAGTGGAATAAGAAGCATTGCTAACCGTTACAAAAAACTAAATAAAGGATTTTGATTAAATTCATTGAGTTGTGAAGCTATGCCCAATGTGCAAAGGCTTATTTTAATTAGATAAATTGAGCGAATTAAAACTGTAAATGCGTATGTTTCTCATTTTAATTTTATAAAAATCATAAACTTACACACTTTTGGTTTTGCAATTATTGTGTAAATTGACCATAATGTTGTCATTCGATAGGAGTAAGTATTATGCGTGGCAATCCAGAAGTCATCGACTATTTAAATATGCTCATTGGCGGTGAATTGGCTGCTCGTGATCAATATTTAATCCATTCCCGTATGTATGAAGATTGGGGCTTGAGCAAGATTTACGAGCGTATTGACCATGAAATGCAAGAAGAAGCTTCACATGCTGATTCAATCATTCGCCGTGTTTTATTTTTGGGTGCTCAACCTAATATGAATCGTGAAGACATCAATGTGGGTACAGATGTCGTAAGTTGTTTAAAAGCTGATTTAGCACTTGAATACCATGTGCGTGAAAAACTAGCGACAGGCATTAAGCTTTGTGAAGATAAAGGTGATTACATCAGTCGTGATATGTTGCGTCAGCAGCTTTCGGACACAGAAGAAGATCATACCTATTGGTTAGAAAAACAATTGCGTTTAATTGAATTAATTGGTTTGCAAAATTATATTCAATCGCAAATTTAAGATTTACGAATAAATAAAAAACTCAGCAGATGCTGAGTTTTTTATTTATGAATTATTTTTTAGTTTGGGCTTCTTTTAAATCTTTTAATACTTGATCCGCATGCGTTTGCGTATTCACACTCGTGTAGTGATACATAATTGCACCTTGAGGATTAATCAAAAAACTCTCACGTTTAGCAATTTTTGTAATCCCAAGGTTTCTAACAATGCCAAATTTTCCAGCAAGTTCGCCTTTTTCATCTGCCAAAATTGGGAAAGGCAAACCGAGCTTTTGTGAAAATTTTTGGTGTGATGTAACATCATCCAAGCTCACACCCAAAATTACTGCATTCGACTTTAAGAATTGAGGATAAAGTGATTTAAATTGATTCGCTTCTTGAGTACATCCAGCGGTGTTATCTTTTGGGTAGAAATATAGCACAATCCATTTGCCTTTATATTGGCTGAGGGTATGCCATTGACCTTTCTGGTCTTGCAACTTGAAATCAGGCGCGGATTGTCCCACCCATTGCTTTTGAGCGGTATCTTGTTTGGAGAATAATGTGCTTTGTGCTGTGGTTAGGCTTGGTGTACTGAGCAAAACAAGAGAACTGCATAAAATAAGAACTTTGGACGTTATCGTATTCATCATTGTGATCTCAAAGTATCGTTGGAATAATAGCGCATATTTTAGCAAATTGAATCGTGTCAGCTAGAAAAAATAACCAATCTATGCGATGTTTTATACAAAGTAGTTGATCAGTGTAAAGGGATGCATTTGTCTAAAAAGATTCTACTCATTACTGGATGGGGCGGTGGTGCCGAATTATTAAAACCTTTACATGAGGCTTTAGAACAAAACGGACATAGCGTTGAGCGAATTAATATTTTTAATGCTTTGGATAATGAAGTGTTAGGACAACAAGTTGAGTTTGCACGTAATTTTGATGTGATTGTTGGGTGGTCGCTTGGCGGACAACTGGCAACCTTACTGGTTAATCAAATCCAACAACAATACAATGAGCAGAAAGCTTTAATCACTTTAGCGTCGAATCCATGTTTTGTGGCTCAAGCAGATTGGACCACCGCGATGCCAATTGAAACTTTCTTTGCATTTAAACAGTCATTTGAACAGGATGCGATTACCACCTTAAAACGTTTTGGCTTATTGGTCTGTCAAGGTACAAGTTCGGCAAAAAAAGACTTCGTGGCTATGCAGAGATTGATTCGTCCACAACCGATTGCATTGCTTAGACAAGGTTTAAAGTTGCTAGAGCAATTAAATCTGGTTGAGATGTATAAAAATTATCAAGGTAGACAGTTGCATGTGTTCGCAGAGAGTGATGCATTAATTCCTTACCAGATTATGCGAAATATCCAGAATTTAGCTACAAAGAACCTGTCTATAATTTCTTTTGATCAAGCATCACATGGTTTTCCATGTTTTATGGTTGAGCAGACTGTGCAAATAATTGAAGATTTTATTCAGCCGATTGTTTAATCTTGCGGTGGAATGAAAGTTATCGCAATTTATTTTAGATTTTGACAAGTTTAAGATAAAAAGCTGTTGAGATTTATTGAACGTTCTAATCATTATTGAAATTTACTTTTAATATTCGCTATCGTGGAGGCGACATGGATGTCGCCGTTAGGCTGTGGCATCAAGGATGTGCCATCAGCCTAACAAAAGATTTTTGCTTACTTTTCATCTTTGAAAAGTAAGTACAGCTGAAGGCTTATCCTGAAATTGGGTGAGTACTCGGAATGACACTGTAGAGCACATCGTTAAATATTGAATTTACAGAGGTAAAGGATGACAGACCCATTTGATTTAGAACATATATGGCATCCCTATACTTCAATGTTAAATCCACTACCAAGCTTTAAAGTCAAACGTGCTTACGGTGCAACAATTGAATTAGAAGATGGTCGAACTTTGGTTGATGGCATGTCGTCATGGTGGTGTGCGATTCATGGCTATAACCATCCTGAACTGAACCAAGCGGTTACAGATCAATTGCAGAGCATGGCGCATATCATGTTCGGTGGTCTAACCCATGAACCTGCAATTGGATTGGGCAAATTATTATTAAAAATTACGCCGCCGAGTTTAGATAAAATTTTCTATGCTGACTCAGGTTCGGTTTCAGTTGAAGTGGCTTTAAAAATGGCAGTGCAGTATTGGGCTGCATTGAATCAACCTGAGAAAACCAATTTTATTACTACACGTTCTGGCTATCATGGTGATACTTGGAATGCGATGTCTGTGTGTGATCCTGTCACAGGAATGCATCAGATTTTTGGCAGTAGTTTACCGAATCGAATCTTTGTACCCGCGCCACAAAGTCGCTTCGATGGTGAATGGGATCCACAAGATATTCAAGAGCTCAAACAGCAGATCGAACAGCATCATCAGAGTATTGCCGCATTGATTATCGAGCCAATTGTTCAGGGTGCAGGTGGGATGCGTTTTTATCATCCTGAATATTTACGTCAGGCCAAAGCTTTATGTAAGCAATACAATTTATTGCTGATCTTTGATGAGATTGCGACAGGTTTTGGACGTACAGGTAAAATGTTTGCTTGGGAACATGCGCAAGTTGAGCCAGACATCATGTGTATTGGTAAAGGCTTAACAGGTGGTTATATGACTTTGTCTGCAACATTAACGACTAAACAAGTGGCTGAAACCATTAGTCGTGGCGAAGCAGGCGTATTTATGCATGGCCCAACCTTTATGGCGAATCCATTGGCTTGTGCTGTTGCTTTAAGAAGTACCCAATTATTGGTTGAGCAAGATTGGCAGAGCAATATTCAACGTATTGAAAAGATCCTTGTTGAGCAATTAAGTGATTTAGTAGAACTTGATCATGTTGCAGATGTACGTGTATTAGGTGCGATTGGAGTGGTTGAATTAACCTCTAGTGTTGATATGAAAACCTTGCAGCAACAGTTCGTTGAACGGGGTATTTGGGTGCGACCATTTGGAAAATTGGTCTATGTGATGCCGCCGTATGTGATCACAGATGAGGAACTCCATTATTTATTAGCACAGATGAGTGAAGTGGTAAAAAATATGCAAGGAGCGCATAGCAATGTCCTTGCTTGATCATTATGCCGAGCAGCTTGACCAGCTTAAACAGCAAGGTAATTTTCGTCAATTTACTGCAAATCAACAGCAGGGAAAATGGATTACCATCCAAGATCGAACCATGTTGAACCTAGCATCCAATGATTATTTAGGCTTGGCCGCTGATTTAAGTTTAAGAGAAGAATTTCTCGATACGCTGAAAATTGAACGGGCGCTCTTTAGTTCATCTTCGTCACGCTTGCTCACGGGTAATTTTGCAGAATATGAACAATTTGAAAATAGCCTAAGCAAGACTTTCGGTCGTGCTGCATTGCTTTTCAATAGTGGCTATCACATGAATATCGGTATTTTGCCTGCATTAGCGGATAGCAAAACTATTATTCTTGCCGATAAACTGGTGCATGCTAGTATGATTGATGGCATTCGATTATCGAATGCTCAATATGTGCGTTATCGTCATAATGATTTGCAGCATCTGGAACAATTATTGCAAAAGTATCATCAAGATGAGCAAATTGAACGCATTATTGTGGTGACTGAAAGTATCTTTAGTATGGATGGTGATGAGACTGATCTAGCAGCATTGGCACAGTTAAAACAGCGATTTGCTAAAACCATGTTGTATGTTGATGAAGCACATGCGATCGGTGTCAGGGGGGGGCAAGGTCTGGGCTGTGCTGAACAATATGGCGTATTGGATCAGATTGATTTCTTGGTTGGAACCTTTGGTAAGGCAATTGCTTCTGTGGGCGGCTATATCATTTGTGATTCAATCATGCGTGATTATCTAATCAATAAAATGCGCCCACTGATTTTTAGTACTGCTTTGCCTCCAATCTCGATGGCATGGTCAGATTTTATTTTTAATAAAGTGCTGAACATGCAGCAACAGCGTCAGCACTTGGCTGAGATCAGTCAATATTTACAGCAAGCGGTGATTGCAAAAGGTTTTTCGAGTCCATCCAGCAGTCATATCATTCCAATTATCTTGGGTGAAAGCCAAGCGGCCATTGAAAAAGCACGCTATGTACAACAACAAGGCTTTTATGCCATGCCAGTACGCCCACCAACGGTGCCACAAAATAGCTCACGTCTTCGTATCTCGCTCACCGCTTTGGTGCAAAAAAATGAACTGCAACAACTAGTGGAGTGTTTGTGAGCATCGATAAAGCACTGGTTGCCCAACGTTTTGCCAAAGCAGGGCAAAGCTATGTCGAACATGCTGTGGTACAGAAACAGATTAGTGCACAGTTATTTGAATATCTTAAAGTGTATTGTCCGCAGAACTTAGCCTCTGTGCTTGAGATTGGCTGTGGTTCAGGCAATCTAACGCATTTATTTCAGACTCATTTTCAGTTTGAACAGCTATTCTTAAATGATTTATATGCTGATGTTGAACAGCATTTTTCAACGATTCAAAATATAGCTTGGTTGATCGGAGATATTGAACAGCTGACTTTACCACAGTCCTTAGATGCAGTGATTTCTAGTTCAGCATTACAGTGGATGACTGATCTACCTAAGTTATTGCACCGAATTCATGATGCTTTAAAACCGAAAGGCTATTTGGGTTTCTCTACATTTGGTGAAAATAATTTAATTGAAATCAAAAAGCTGACTGGGCAAGGCTTAAATTATTATTCCAGTGAAGTACTGAAACAGAAACTTGAAGAAAGTGGCTTTGAGATTGTGTTTATAGAAGAAGAGCAAAAACATCTATATTTTGATCATCCAAAATCTGTATTGCAGCATTTAAAAGCGACGGGGGTGACTGCAACAGCAAAATCGCATCGCTGGACCAAGCAATCGTTACAGCAGTTTTATTCAGATTATCAACAGTTTCATGATGAGCAAGGTTTCCGTCTGACTTATCATCCGATTTATGTGATTGCACGGAGAATAGCATGAGTGCAGCAATTTATTTTGTCAGCGGTATTGATACAGAAATTGGGAAAACTTATGCCACTGGTTATCTCGCCAAACTTTGGACTGAACAAGGGCAGCGTGTTATCACCCAGAAGTTGGTACAAACTGGGAATGTAGATAGTTCAGAAGATATTGAAAAGCATCGTGAAATTATGGGCAGTGGCTGGTTTCAGGAAGATCATGAAAAATTGACCATGCCTGAAATTTTTAGCTATCCTGCCTCGCCACATTTAGCTACACGTTTGGATGGGCGTGAGTTAGATTTTGCCAAGATCGAAGCTGCAACTAAAGAGCTTGCTCAGCGTTTTGATGTAGTATTGTTAGAGGGTGCGGGCGGTTTGATGGTGCCTTTAACCACAGAGTTGTTGACTATTGATTATATTGCTGAACATCAATTTCCTGTGATTCTGGTCACTTCTGGACGTTTGGGTAGTATTAATCATACTTTATTGAGTCTGGAGGCTTTAAAACATCGTGGTTTGAGTTTGCATGCTTTGGTATATAACTTAAAGGATGAGTCGAAAGATCCGCTTATTTCGAAAGATACCGCAGATTATTTAAAAGCTTATTTGGCAAAGCATTTTCCTGAAGCAGAATGGATTGAATTGGAAAAGTTTTAATTCTGACAATGATTAATGAAATAAAAACTTATTATAAAACAATATCATATTTTAATCAAATGTTGAAAATATTAATTCATTGATTCTTTTGCAAAAATATAGAATGATGGAGTCCATAAAAGCAAATTCATCAATACACCTGAATACTGGCGAAAAGCTGGATATGGATTAAAAATCAGGATATGAGCATTACATTGAAGCCTCAATTTTTAAAGGTCGCCTTAATTGCGGTCATGATTACAGGGATGCCAGTCAGCCATGCAAAGACTCCTGCCCAAGCTGACAAGGTGCTGCGGGTGGCGTTTCCTGCACCTGATGATGGTTTTGATATGGTGAAAACCTCCAATTTTTATAGTGGTAATATTGCTGATGTAATTTTTGAAAGATTGCTTCAATATGATTACTTGGCAAATCCAGTCAAGCTAGTGCCTGCAACAGCTCAGAGCTTGCCAGTGATCAAAAAAAATGGACAGGTCTACACCTTTAAAATCAAGCCAGGCATCTACTTTACCGATGATCCTGCATTTAAAGGCAAGCGACGGGAACTGGTCGCTGAGGATTATGTCTATGCGGTAAAGCGTATTCTTGATCCAAAGAATCATGCGCCATCTTTTTCCTTTATTGACAATAAATTGCTTGGTGCAAATGCACTGGTGGAGCAAGCCAACAAGACAGGAAAATTTGATTACGATGCACCGATTGAGGGAGTAAAAGCCCTCGACAAATATACCATTCAATTTACCCTCACCCAGCCTGATTATAATTTCCCCTATATTCTTGCCTATAGCACCTTTGGCGCAACGGCTCGGGAAGTAGTTGAATACTATAAAGATCGTATCGGTATGCACCCTGTCGGCACAGGGCCTTATATGCTGGGTAAATATGTTCCTCGCAGTAAAATCGAGCTGGTCGCCAATCCTGATTATCGTGGTTTTATCTGGAATTTTAAATCCACAGGCACGGCTTGGGATAATCAACTGGTCAAGCAAATGAGTGGTAAACACATGCCACAAATTGGCAAAGTGACGGTCAGTATTATTGAAGAAGAACAATCACGCTGGCTGGCATTTCAGTCCAAACAACTTGATTTTGATAGCTTAACGGCTAATGCTATTGCCAAAGCCTTAGACCAAAACAATCAACTGAATGCGGAGATGCAGAAAAAGGGCATTCGCCTGTATGCCAATAAGGAAGCAGAAGTCACCTACACCATGTTTAACATGCGTGATCCTGTGGTGGGTGGCAGTAGTCTGGATAAAATTGCATTAAGACGGGCGATTGCCATGTCATTGAATATGAATGAGTATATTCGTATTCTGCGTAAAGGGCAGGCGGTTAAGGCTGAAATGCTGGTGCCTGCTGGCGTCAATGGTCATAATCCAGATTATCGCAGTAGCATTGGTTATAACCCTGTCTTGGCGAATAAGTTGCTGGATCATTTTGGCTATAAAAAGGCGGCAGATGGTTATCGCACGTTCCCAAATGGCAAGCCTTTAACCCTTAAAATTAATACTGAAAGTAGTTCGTCTTCTGTGATTTATTCAGAACTGTGGAAAAAGGGGCTGGATGCGATTGGGATTCGGGCAGATTTTAAGGTCAGTAATTTTGCTGACAACCTCAAGGCTGCTTTTCAATGTAAATATATGATGTGGGGCGGTGCGTGGCACGCCGATTATCCAGAGGGAGAAAATTTTGCTCAACTACTTTATGGGGCGAATGTTGGTCGAGGCAATTTATCCTGTTATCAATCCGTAGCCTATGATGCGCTCTATCAAAATGCAATGAAATTACCGCCTGATCAACGTATGCCGTTTTATGAAAAAATGAGCCGACAAATTGAAGCGGACAATCCGTGGGTGCTACAGGATACCCGTAACCGTAACTGGGTCATTCAGCCTGAAATTCAGGGCTTTAAGGCACATCCGATTATGAGTACCAATTGGCAATATCTGGATATTGTTCCAACACAAAAGAAATAATGTGAACACGTATGAAGCAGAATTTTAAAATTTCATTGCAGCAGTATGGGATGGCGGTCTTGCTTGGCACAATCTCGATTGGCATAAGCAATGGCACAATGGCAAAAAGTCCAGCCGATCCAAACAAGGTGCTGCGCTATGCCTTTCCTGTGGCGGAAACAGGTTTTGATCCTGCCGCAGTTCAGGATTTGTATTCAGCGCATGTACTGTATTCCATTTTCGATACCTTATATACCTATGATTATCTGGCTTCACCTGCCAAGCTGGTTCCTAATGCTGCGGCTGCCTTGCCAGAAGTCAGTGCGGATGGCTTGACCTATACCATCCATCTTAAAAAAGGTATTTATTTTTCTCCAGACCCTGTGTTTAAGGGGAAACCACGAGAACTCACCGCAGCAGATTATGCTTATTCCTTTAAGCGGTTGCTTGATCCGCAACTGCATTCACCGAGTAGCTGGTTATTTGAGGGACGCATCGCAGGAATGGACAGTGCCATCCAGCAAGCGAATAAAACGGGGAAGTTTAATTACGATCAGCCGATTGCAGGCTTGCAAACGCCTGATCGTTATACGCTGGTGATTCGCCTGACTGAACCAAATCATAATTTTCCGATGTTGCTGGCACATCAGCCAACAGGGGCAGTCGCCCGTGAAGTGATTGAACATTATCGGGACAAGGCTGGTTTTGTCATGGGGCATCCGATTGGCACAGGGCCTTATTTATTGTCCCGCTGGACACCTGCTTCACGGATTATTTTAAAAGCCAATCCTGACTATCGTGGCTTTGTCTGGGATTTTAAGGCCAGCAATCCAGACGATCAGAAAATTGTCCAGCAAATGCAAGGCAAGAAAATGCCACAGATTGGTGTGGTGGATATTCAGGTGATTGAGGAAGCACAGTCGGGGTGGTTGTCGTTTCAGAAAGATGGACTGGATTTATTGACCTTAACAGGAGATTTGCCTGCTCAGGCACTCAAAGATAGTAAGTTAAAAGCTGAATTTGAGCAAAAGGGTATTCAGCTTTCCCGAATTTCTGATCCCTCGATTGATTATTTATACTGGAATATGCAAAACCCTATGGTCGGTGGATTGAGTAAGGAAAAAATTGCCTTACGCCGTGCGATGGCCATGGCACATTCACCTGAAAAAGATATTCAGATTTTAATGAAAGGGGATGCCAAGCGTTTACAGTTCCCGATTCCTTACGGCGTGGCAGGGCATGATCCCGATTATAAGGGCAGTGTGCCGTATTCGGTGAAAGCGGCCAATTTATTGCTGGATCGGTATCATTATAAAATTGGCATGGATGGCTGGCGTAGTTTACCGAATGGTAAGCCCTTGCTGATAGAGTTTATGCCATCCAGTAATAGCGCACGAAGTATGCAAATGGCTGAATTACTAAAGAAAGATTTAGCCAGTATTAAAGTGAATATGGTGTCCAAACCTGTGCCCTTTGCTGAGGGTTTAAAAGCAGAAAAGCAATGTAAAACCATGTTTAAGGGTTCTGCATGGATTGCGGATTATCCTGATGGCGATAATTTTATGCAGTTGTTTTATGGCAAAAATGTCAATGCCACCAATAATTCCTGTTTTAAGTTGCCTGAATATGACCGTTTGTATGAGCATTCACTTAAACTGTCTAATGGACCTGAACGAGATCAGTTATATCGGAAGATGGCACGGCTTTTAGAGTTTTATTCGCCTGTGCAAATGATTTCCAGTCGTTATCGTAATGTTCTGATTCAGCCCCGTGTGATTGGCTATAAAAAGCATCCGATTTTGCCTGCGGAATGGATGTATATTGATATTGAGGAAAGGAAATAATTTTTGTGTCTGCATCATGGAGTCTTGCCGAGTTTATATCTAATTTTGCTATCAGCCTGCGGCTCGCCTTACTTTTCAAGGATGAAAAGTAAGCAAAAATCCTTTGTCGGACTGACGGTACGTCCCTGTTACCGCAGTCCGACAGGGCGGCATCCATGCCGCCTCCACGATAGTAAATATTGATTTAGATTCTGACAGTAAGAGTCTTTTAAAAATTAGTATTAGAGTGAATTGAACAGAATTGAAATGAATTGGAGAAAGCGTGTGGCAAAAAAGACATTAACGAACTTGGGGCTATGCTTTATTGGTCTTTGCGGGATGAATCAAGCGGTATGGGCAGAACCAGCACGCGCTACCTTACCTATTCTAAAACTCGCTGATCAGCCGCAATGGTGTGATGCCAGTATTCAAAAACTCCAGCAACAAATCACCGAACTCGAAAAAAAACCAGTCAAAGCGGAGTCCAATGCCGCACCTGTTTTAGCAGAATGGGATGCCTTTATGGCGATGTTTGAGGACTTGACTAATCCGATCAGCTTATATCGTAATGTCTATCCTGATGAAAAGTTTCGTCAGGCGGCAGATGACTGTATTGTGAAAATGGAACAGCTACAGACCGATTTATATCAGAATCCAAAACTCTATCAACGCATTAAAAACAGCAAGGCGACTGATCCAATTGATGTGAAATACCGTCAGGACATTTTAACTGACTTTGAAAATACGGGCGTGCAATTACCGCCTGCAAAAAGAATACGCTTAAAGGAAATCCGTAACCTGCAAACCCAACTCTCACAGCAATTTACCCGTAATATCAATGATAATCCTGAAAAACTGGAATTTACCCCAGATCAGTTAAAAGGCTTGCCAGAAAGCTATCTTGCCAATGCCAAGAAAAATGATAAGGGTAATTATTTGCTGGGATTTGATTATCCTGCCTATCAACCGTTTATGGAACTTTCTGAGAGTGATGCAGCCCGTAAACGCTACCAGACTGCTTTTACCCGACGGGGTACAGCAAAGAATCTGGACTTGCTCAAACAGATTATTGACCTCCGTTATGAACAGGCACAGTTATTCGGTGAGCCAAGCTATGCCGATCTCGCCTTAAAAAAACGCATGGCGAAAAATCCAAAAACAGTGAATGATTTCCTGAATAATATTTACCAGATTGTGACGCCACTTGAGCAAAAGGAAATGCAGGAATTAAGGGAATTTAAGGCAAAAACTCTAAATATTTCTTTAGAACAGGCAGAGATTACACGCTGGAACGTGGGTTATTGGACAGAGAAATTACGTAAGGACAAATACCAGATTGATCAGGAAAAATTGCGTGATTATTTCCCAACTTTAGCTGCACAGAAATGGTTGTTTGCGATTTCCTCAAATCTGTATGGCATTGAGTTTAAGCCTGCCAAAGTGGATACATGGCAGGATGAAGTTGAATATTACGATGTGACCGATCAGAAAACAGGACAACTGCTTGGCGGTTTGTATATGGATAAATTCCCGCGTGAGGGCAAATATGGGCATGCTGCGGTATGGGGCGTGTATGGCGGCAGTAGTTTAACAGGGCGTAAACCAATTTCGGTTTTAGTGACCAATTTTAATCGCAAAGGTTTAAACAGCAATGAGCTGGAAACCTTTGTACATGAGTTTGGACATGCCTTGCATGGCATTTTGTCCGATACCCGTTATGTGGGACAGTCTGGAACATCAGTCGAGCGTGACTTTGTTGAAGCACCCTCGCAGATGTATGAAGAATGGGCGAGACGTAAGGAAACCTTGTCTAAAGTGGCAGACTATTGTGATCCAGCCTGTCCACGTATTGATGATGCGCTGATTGAACGTTTAAATGCGGTACATAATTATGGACGTGGCGCACGTTATGCTCGCCAAACCCTGTATGCGCAATATGATATGGCATTGCATGATAAAGACCCTCGCCAGCTGCAACCATTGGATGTCTGGAAAAAAATGGAATCGGCAACTGCTTTGGGCTATGTGGAAAATACTCAGTTCCCAGGGCAGTTCGGGCATTTAATGGGCTATCAGGCGGGCTACTACGGTTATATGTGGTCAGAAGTGTTGGCACTGGATATGTTATCTGCCTTTGGGGATAACCTGAATAATCCAGAAATTGGGCAACGTTATCGTCAAACGGTTTTGTCACAAGGCAGCCAGAAAAAAGCGGCTGAATTGGTGAAAGATTTTCTGGGTAGGGCGCCTGACAACAAGGCATTTCTGAATGAGATTACAGGACAACGCGTCAAATAAGGATGTACCAAGATGTTCGCTTATGTCGTGCGTAGACTCTGGCAAATGATTCCGACCATGTTGGGGGTCATTTTGCTGATTTTTTTCCTGTTTAACTGGGTTGGTGGCGACCCTGCCTATATTCTGGCAGGCAAAATGTCCAATCCAGAACAGATTGAAAATATCCGTAAACAGTTGGGCGTGGATCAGCCGTACTATATGCAGTTGTGGATTTTTATCAAGCAGATTCTGACTTTTGATTATGGCGCAAGCTGGAGTACAGGCGAATCAGTATCGCAGATTATCCTGACCCGTTTGGGGCCATCGCTGACCTTGCTGGTTCCATTGGTGATTTTACAAACTGTGATCTCGATTGTACTGGCCTTGGCGGTGGCATCGGTACGTGGTTCACTGACAGACCGTATGGTGATGATGCTATGCACTGTCGGCATGTCGATCAGTATTCTGGTCTATATCATTATCTTCCAGTATGTCTTGGCCTATCAGTTGGGCTGGTTTCCTGTGCAGGGCTGGAGCGACAGCTTTAGCGAAAATCTATTCTATTATTCCTTATTACCCATCCTGATTATGCTGGTGGTGAGCATTGCACCAACCTTACGTCTGTATCGTAGTTTTGTGCTGGATGAAATTCATCAGGACTATGTGCGGACGGCCCGTGCTAAAGGTGTGCCTGAAACACGGGTTTTGGGCATTCATGTGTTGCGTAATGCCTCGATTCCGATTGTCACCGAAGTGATGGCAAGCTTGCCAGCTTTATTAATTGGTGCATTTTTGATTGAGCGTTTCTTTGGGATTCCAGGGATTGGTCGTGAAATTATTATTGCGGTGGAACGTAGTGATTTTCCTGTGATTAAGGCGATTACTGTTTATGTGGCAGCCGTCACCATGATTTTTAATTTGATTGCTGATCTGATCTACAAAGCCATCGACCCTCGTGTTCAGTTGAAATAGGAGGATGACGATGCTCAGTACAATTTTTAAAGGCAAAACCTCCTCAAATGAATCATCTGCGTCAACAGGACTCTGGCATTTGGCCTTGAATCGATTGAAATCAGATCGTATTGCAGTTGTTTCGTTTGTGATCGTACTGTTTTATTTCATTTTGCTGGCTTTATCCATGACAGGCGTGATTGCTTCTAATTGGAATAAAGAAGTGGCAGTCAGTTATGCACCACCGACATTTTTAGGTGCTGATACTGAATCAGATCAAATTAAGGCAATTACAGAAAGCACAGTAACTTTGCCTGAAAATCCTGTTGATCCACTCAAAGACGTGATTCAACAACTCAATGCAGAAATTCAGGCGGAACAGCACGGCAGTTCAGCCATAGACAACTATGGCATGCTTGATCCGTTGGCTGCGGATATGCAGGCAATTAATCAGCAGTTGGGCGGACATTTACTTGATCAACAACAGCAACTAAAAACCACTTTGCCTTTTGGGGCGGATAAGTGGGGACAAGATGTGTTGTTAAAAACCATTAAGGGCGCTGAAACCTCAATTCTGGTCGGTTTGTTATCAGCTTTATTGGCAGTGGTGATTGGTACTTTTCTTGGCGCGATTGCAGGTTATTTTGGCGGTTGGATTGACGATGTCTTGAACTGGTTCTATAACATTTTCACTTCGATTCCTTATCTGTTATTAGTGCTCGCGATCGCTGCGGTACTCCAACAAAAAGGAATTTTGTCGATTGTTTTAATCTTAGGCTTAACGGGTTGGACTGGGGTATTTCGTTTGGTTCGGGCTGAATATATGAAGCATAAATCGCGTGAATATGTATTGGCTGCCAAAGCCATTGGCGTGAGCAATATGCGCCGTATGTTTGTCCATATTTTCCCGAATGTCAGTCATATTGCCTTGGTACAGATTTCGATTCTGGTGGTGTCATTCATTAAATCAGAAGTGATCCTTAGCTTTCTGGGTTTTGGTGTTCCTGTTGGGGTCGTGTCATGGGGCAGTATGCTCAATGAAGCGCAAAGTGAATTGATTTTGGGGAAATGGTGGCAACTGGCTGCGGCTTCGATTGCGATGGCGGTTTTGGTCACGGCATTTTCAATGTTTACCGATGCATTGCGTGATGCTTTAGATCCTAAGTTGAAATAGCGGAGAAAAAATATGCAACCTCAAAATGAAACACCGCTATTACAAGTAGACGATCTTCAGATCAGCTTTAAAGGTGAAAATAAACAATGGATCGAAACGGTTAAAGGAATTTCATTTTCAATTCCAAAAAATAAAACGGTGGCTTTGGTCGGTGAGTCGGGCAGTGGTAAATCCGTGACTTCACTGGCGATTATGGGCTTGCTACCGAAAGGACAAAGCCAAATTGCTAATCAAAGCAAGATCAGCTTTGAGGGAAAGGATTTACTCAATTTATCTGCAAAGGAAATCCGCCAAATTTGCGGCAAAGACATTGCCATGATTTTTCAGGAACCAATGTCATCGCTGAATCCTGTATTTACAGTCGGTGACCAGATTGCCGAAGTGCTCAGGATTCATTTAGGTATGGGGCGCAAGCAGGCTAGAGTACGAGTGCTTGAGTTACTTCGAGAAGTCGGTATCCCTGCACCTGAAACAAAAATAGATGCGTATCCAAGTCAGCTTTCTGGTGGTCAGCAGCAAAGGGTTATGATTGCCATGGCAATTGCTTGTGAACCAAAGCTATTGATTGCGGATGAACCCACTACAGCTTTGGATGTCACCATTCAAAAACAGATCATTGATCTATTAGAATCTTTGAGACAACGCCATCAAATGTCGATGCTATTCATCACCCATGATTTAGCACTGGTTGGTGAAATTGCTGATGAAGTGATCGTCATGCGTCATGGTGAAATCCGCGAATGTGGCGCCGTTGAACAAGTACTGGAACAGCCGAAAGATGTGTATACCCGTGCCTTATTGCACTGTAGACCTCAACTTTCAACCCGACCATACCGTTTACCCGTCACCAGCGATTTTATGAAACAGGACGAAAATGGACAACTGGTCGAAGCAACCAATTTGTCCGAATTGAATCTGAAACAGCGTTCGCGAGGACTTACAGGCGAAGAACAAATTATTTTAGAGGTCAAAGACCTGAAAAAATCGTTTTATAGTCGTAAAGGTTTATGGGGGCGAGATGAATTTCAGGCCGTGAAAGGTATATCTTTCCAATTGGCAAAAGGTAAGACTTTAGGTTTGGTTGGAGAGTCGGGTTCAGGTAAAACCACGATTGGACTATTGCTAATGCGTCTGTATCAAGCCACAGGTGGACAAGCCTTGATTGGTGGTAAAGATATTCTTGCCATGACTGAGAAAGAATTTTCACAGTATCAGCGTAAAATTCAAATTATTTTCCAGAATCCATACGCTTCACTCAATCCACGCTTTACCGTCGGGCAGATTTTATTGGAGCCGATGCGTATTCATGGCATTGGACAGAATGATGCTGAACGCAAGAAAATTGCACTCGAGCTATTGGAAAAAGTCAGTTTACCTATAGATGCATATGACCGTTATCCACATGAATTTTCTGGTGGACAACGCCAGCGAATCGCGATTGCCCGTTGCCTCACCTTAAAGCCAGAAATTCTGATTTGCGATGAATCAGTCTCCGCGCTGGATGTGTCGGTACAGGCGCAGGTGCTGAATTTACTGCAAGATTTACAGGATGAATTTGGACTGAGTTATATCTTTATTTCACATGATTTATCGGTGGTGAAGTATATTTCGGATCAGGTCATGGTGATGAATCATGGTGAAGTGGTGGAAATTGCCAATTCGGATGAATTGTATTTACATCCGCAGCATGAATATACCAAGAAACTGCTGAATGCGATTCCACAGGGGATCAGTCACCATCATTAAAGTTCAGCCATAAAAAAACGCTCTAATGAGAGCGTTTTTTTATTTTCAGGATCAAGAATTAGAACTTCTTAAAACCTTTATTAAAACCGATGGTTTTACGACCGTTATTATTTTCACTGCTACGTGGACGTTGCTGTGGTTCTTGCTCATCATCACGACGCTGTTGACGTAGATAGCCACCACGGCGTGCAGCCAATGGCTTCTCCGCCATTTTTTCAGTACGGCGTTTTGCCATACCAAACAGACCAGTACCCTGACGTGGCTTCAACTCAACCGATTTCGCCAAGTTATCAATATCAGTTTTATCTAATTCCATCCAGCGGCCTGTACGTAATTCACGTGGCAAGATCACCGTACCATAACGGGTACGCAATAAGCGGCTGACTTTTAGGCCTTGCGATTCAAAGATACGACGTACTTCACGGTTACGGCCTTCTTTAACCACCACCTGATACCAACGGTTGATCCCATCACCGCCAATTTCAGAGAATGATTCGAATTTGGCTGGACCATCTTCAAGCTCAACACCTTTCAGCATGTTATTGCGAATTTGCGGTGTTACTTCACCCATCACACGTACCGCATATTCACGTTCAACTTCATTTGAAGGGTGCATTAAACGGTTAGCAAGTTCACCATCATTCGTGAATAATAATAAACCAGTACTGTTAATATCCAGACGACCCACCATCACCCAGCGGTCATTGGCAATTTGTGGCAAATGATCAAATACGGTAGGACGCTTTTCAGGGTCATTGCGCGAGCAAATCTCACCTTCAGGCTTGTAGTAAATCAGCACACGACGACGAATTTCATCTTCAATCTGGAACTGCACCTTACGGCCGTCAATACGCAGTTCATCGGTTGGTTCGATACGCTCACCCACCTGGGCAATACGACCATTGATGCTGACACGGCCAGCAGCAATCACCTCTTCCATATAACGACGTGAGCCTAACCCGACTCTCGCCAACACCTTTTGTAATTTTTCACTCATGACAGCACAACCTTAGACATAATGATCAACAGTTCACCTCTCAAGACTTCGGTGCATGTGCATCGAGAGCCATGAATGCTTCCTTGGCGTTCTGTAGGGGAGGCAATTGATTTAATGACACTAAACCAAAAGCATTTAAAAATTGGGGTGTTGTAATCAACAACGCAGGTCTTCCAGGCAAATCCCTGAAACCAGCTTCTTTAATCCAGTTCCAGTCAAATAAATTTCTTAAAATCTGGCTATTATTAGATACACCACGAATCTGTTCAATATCCGCACGCGTGACAGGCTGATGATACGCAATCACGGCGACTGTTTCGAGCAACGATGGTGATAATTTGGTTGGGCGTTCAGGCCACACCTGGGCAATAATATTACGGTATTTTGCCCGCACCTGAAAACGAAAGCCCTGTGCCGTTTCAATCAGTTCAATGGAACGGCCATGCTGCAACATCGCAAGCTGTTGTAAAAACGTGCGTAATTGCTGCTTGGAGTATTGGTTCTGAAAGGCTTCTTTTAATCGTGCAAGTGAAACGGCTGAGTCACTTGCAAATATAATTGCTTCAATCTGCAATAAAACGTCGTGATGAATGTCTTCAAGTGACATTCCCTCATTCGTGTCAAACTGATCTAAACTCATACGGCAATCCCCTGAACAGTCAGAGGAGCTTCAATGCCTGTATGAATAATTTGAATTTTTTGCTGACGTGTCAGTTCCAGCACCGCCATAAAGGTCACCACCATGCCCATACGACCCTGCTTGGGATTGAGCAGTTCAATAAAACTTAAATTTTCACCAGATGCAAGCTGGCTTTCAATATAGGCCATACGCTCTTCAAGCAATACAGGTTCTTGTGCAACCACATGGGTGATGGGTTCAGGACGGTTAAAGATACAGAATAATGCGTCACGCAGGGCATCGACATCATAACCCTCATAAATTGGGGCAATATGACCAATACTGACATTGGTACTAAAGGTATCCCGCTCAAAAATTGGCATTTGCCCCAGACGTTCAGCCGCCTGTTTAATGCGTAAATAGGTTTCCAGACGGTCAATTAGTTCCTGTTTTGGGTCTTTCTCAAACTGATCCGCAACTTTTGCTTTAGGAAGTAATAAACGTGATTTTAAGTCGGCAAGTAGTGCTGCCATCACCATATAATCAGCAGTCAACTCAATATTCAGCGACTTCATATTGTCCATATAGGAAAGATATTGGGTCGCGATTGGGGAGATGTCGAGCTGCAATAAATCAAAGCCATTTTTTTGAATCAGGTAAATCAGAAAATCCAGGGGACCTTCGAATTGTTCGAGTAGGATTTCAAACGCAGCAGGCGGTATGTACAAATCTTCGGGTATAGTCTCCTGCCACTCGTCAAGCACACGAATGGATGGAGTAGACTCCAGAACTGAGGGGAGAGTTTGATTCATTACCGTTATAAGCCACGCGAATTTTCAAAAGCATGAAAGATATAATTTTGTGTGCAAGGACGACACAATGCTACCAAGAGCTTGGCTATTCTAATCGAAATAGCACATTTAATAAATTACTCACTTACAAAAACCTTAAAGTTCTCAGGGTATTTTTTATTGTGATGCAATTTCACATTGAACAGAGCTAAAGCTATGTTTAAATGGGTTTCCAAAAAGGCTTTAATTAAACGATAACAGCCAATGAGAAATTATTTAAAAACACAACAGAATCAGTTTGGGCAAATGACTGGTTCTTCACTTGATGAAAATGTGACTGCTTCTACTGTTCAGGGTGATATATCGGGATGATATGTCAAGCTGGTCGATGGGGCTGATGGCATAACAGATCAGGCGGTAGGGCAGTTATGGGAAGCGGTATCGACAGAACCTGATGAACGATGCTGGACCTATCTGCCATATTCCGCACCGCAGAGCCAGCAAAGCCTAAAAGATTCATTACAAAATTTGGTGGTGTTTCAATACGAGGGATTGTTTCGTCAGGATTGTATATTAAAAGGGCACAATCGAAATACGGCATGGTTCTCGATGATTGATGATGAGTGGTCGGAATTAAAAAATGCTTATCAGCAATGGCTGAGTCCTGATAATTTTGATGAACACGGTTTTCAGAAACAGAAGTTGTCTGATTTTTTGATTGAATAAGGGTCAGTGCTTATCCAAAAGCACTGACATCACCAACACCACGACGGATAATTTCAGGATTTTCTCCCGATAAATCCACGATACTGGTGGTGGACAAGGTACCAAAGCCGCTGTCAATAAACACATCAATACGTTTACCTAGTTGGTTTTCAATATCATAAGGATCATCAAGCGGATCTTTTTGATCGGGCAAGATCAATGTACTGGTGAGTAACGGTGCACCAAGTTCTTGTAATAAAGCTTGTGCAACAGGATTACTTGGAATGCGCAGACCAATGGTTTTTTTCTTAGGGTGCATCAAACGTTTTGGAACTTCACTGGTAGCAGGCAAAATAAAGGTGGTGACAGCAGGCGTATTATTTTTTAACAGCCGATACATGGCATTGTCCACTTTGGCATAGGTCGCAATATCAGATAGATCACAACACATAATCGCATATTGATGTTTTGGACCTAGACCGCGAATCTGGGCAATCCGCTCCATCGCATTCTTGTTTCCAATCTGACAACCAATCGCATAGGCTGCATCAGTTGGATAAACCACCACATCACCCGCACGAATACGTTCAACGGCTTGTGTGATTAAGCGAGTCTGTGGATTTTCAGGATGAATATGTAAATGTAACATTATTATTGTAACTCCCTGATCTTTATGGCTGAATTAAGTATGAAACTTGTTCTACTAAAGATGCAAGTCTTAGATGTGTTAATTTTGTCATTCAATCAAGTAATTCACGTTTAAATTCATTTAGTTGTAATGGTAAGCCATGACGGGTACAAACACAGATATAGTGAATAAAAAGTGCAGCATCTCGTGGTAAAGTGGCTTCACCCGAAAAATAACGTTGTACTTGAGCAAAAACATGATCTTTAAATTGTGTCCCATTGCCGCTATCACCCGTTAAGTTATCTAAAGAGACACGAAACTTTCGACCAAAGGCTGTTGCAAATAACCATTCAATGGCTTGAGGCTTAATTTCAACTTGTTCAAATAAAGCTTGCTGTTCTGCAGTACGACCATCGGGTGCATACCAATAACCTAAATCAGGTAAAAGGCGACGTTTTTCACCTGAAATACTCCAATGACTAATTTCATGTAAGGCACTGTTAAAGAAACCATGTGCAAATTGGATTTTTGCAGGCTGTTGATTTATCGCTGGGAAATATTCTGGTTCAAAATCACCTTTAACAAGCATGACATTATGGTGGGAAAACCAGTGATTAAAGTGTAAAATAAGCCAATCAACCTGTTCTGGTTCTGTTGTTAACGTTTGCCAAGATGAGCGTTGCACTTGATCTGGTGTTAACATAGGAGCAGTGATTGAATGGGGGCTAACAAGTGATGAAGTTGTTACTTCAAGTTGCGGCTGCAACAGATACATTGCTGTGTTACCACGAGTTCTGTCTAAAGAAGTGCAAAATTGTATCTTAATCTTTGACAGAGTACCGATGAATTTGTAGAATTGCCGCCCACAGGGTCTGCTGACAGTTCAAATGTAACTTGCGTTGCAAAGTAAAATTGTCATAGACAAGGAATGAAACGTAGTTAATGGCGACTCCCTTAACAAGTTTCATGACGATGGATAGGGCAATTTTACTAGCAACCCGTAGGGACAGGGATATTTTTTGATGCTACTGCGTTACGCATTGCTTATTTAGAAAGCTAAATTACGCAATTCGTGCCTTGTATCCTCTAAAAAATGTCCACTGTCGCAACTATATTTGAACTGTCAACAGACCCTCTTATGTCAGCAAATACTTTTCCAAGCCAAATCGAGCCATTTAAATGGGCTGAACAGGGCTATACATGGTCAGGAATACTGCCATTGTCTCGCTTTGCTCGTATTGCTCGAGAAGCTGTTGGTTCAATTGGTGATCAATTGATCAACATAGACTGTAAGCTATCAATCGATGCCTATCATCGTATTGTATGGTTAGATGGACATATTGATACTAAAGTTCCAATGGAATGCCAACGTTGTTTGGGATCTGTTGAAATTGAATTAGTCTCAGAATTTCATTTAGCTTTAATTGATGATGAGTCACTGATAGAGCGATTGGATGAGGATGCTGATTTCATCGTTTTAGGTGAAAGTGAATCGTCGAAAAAAGGGAGTATTGATACACCTGCTTCGATTGATTTATTCGCATTGCTAGAAGATGAATTGTTATTGTTGATGCCTTTGTCTCCCAAACATGGTGTTTGTGAGCATAAACATCAACCTGCCGTTCAGGACGTTGTCGAAGAAAAGCGGGATAACCCGTTTGATGTTTTGGCAAGTTTGAAAGGCAAACTTAACTCATAACACAATTTGTGTTATCATGTTGAGTTAAGACAACTGAATTTGTTCTGATCCATTTTTCGATCTTTGTAAGGAGCCATCATGGCCGTTCAGCAAAACCGTAAAAGTCGCTCTCGCCGTGACATGCGCCGTTCACATGACGCTTTAACCGAGAATGCATTATCTGTAGACCAAACTACTGGTGAAACTCATCGTCGTCACCACGTGACTAAAGACGGTATTTACCGTGGTCGTCAATTATTCGCTAAAGCAGCTGATGCTGAATAATTGAGTTATATGCATTAAGCGTTAGCTTAAAGTATAGAAAAATGGGAGCGAAAGCTCCCTTTTTTGTTGTTTTTCGCAATTAAAAAACGATTTAATCAATGGTAAATTGCCGCATCGGGAAAGAGTCTGTTGTCATTCTCATGTAGAATCATGAGTGTTGATAAAACTGGCGATAGACCATTTTAAGGATTTTTATATGTCGACTAAGCGACTTGAGCAGGCTGCTCAAGCAACAAAAACAGCATTTGTTTTTCCTGGTCAGGGTTCACAAAAAGTAGGGATGCTGGCTGAACTCGCAGAGCAGTTTAGTGTCGTTAAAGATACATTCACAGAAGCTTCAGAAGCAGTTGACTTTGACCTTTGGCAGATTGCCCAAAGTGGTGAGGGGCTGGATCAAACGGAAAATACCCAGCCTGTATTGCTCACTGCCAGCATTGCCTTATGGCGTGTCTGGCTGGAACTGGGTGGTGTTGCACCAAAATTCCTTGCTGGACATTCTTTGGGAGAATATAGTGCGCTTGTTGCAGCAGAAGCCATGACCCTTGCCGATGCGGTGAAACTGGTCAATTTACGCGGTAAATTGATGCAGAGTGCAGTTCCTCAAGGTGAGGGGGCAATGGCGGCAATTCTTGGTTTAACCGATGACAAAGTGATCGAGCTTTGCCAAAAAGCGAATGCATCTGCGGTAGGCCAAGGTTCAGTTGAAGCGGCGAATTATAATGCGCAAGGTCAGGTGGTGATTGCAGGCAGTACAGCTTTGGTTCAGCAAGTCATGGCTGAAGCAAAAGAGCAATCAGGTAAAGCGATTGCATTGCCTGTTTCTGTACCATCACATTGTACCTTGATGAAACCAGCAGCAGAAAAGTTTGCTGAAGCTTTGGAACAAACTGCCATTGAGCTACCCCGCATTCCTGTAATACAAAATGTCAACGCGGAAATCGCAACGGATGTTGCCCAGTTACGTCAGGCGCTCACTGCCCAGTTGTACCAGTCAGTGCAATGGACACGTAGCATGCAATATCTACAGGATCAAGGTATCCAGTATGTGGTTGAATGTGGGCCAGGTACGGTGCTCAGCAATCTTGCTAAGCGATTACCGAACATAGAAAAAGCATTTGCAATTGATAGCAAAGCACGTATGGAAGATGCCCTAAGCGCGATCTTGGTGGCAGAAGGAAAAATTGCATGACACAACAACGAAAGATTGCGTTGGTGACAGGAGCAAGCCGAGGAATTGGCGCAGCAATTGCACAGCAACTCATTCAAGACGGTTTTTTTGTGGTTGGAACTGCGACCTCTGAATCAGGCGCACAAAAACTGACAGAAAGCTTTGCTGAAAACGGAACAGGTGCTGTGCTTGATGTCCGTAACGGTGAGGCCATTGATGCGCTGGTTTCAGACATCGAGCAAAAATATGGTTCAGTGTTGGTATTGGTCAACAATGCAGGCATTACCAAAGATAATTTGCTACTTCGTATGTCTGAAGATGATTGGGATGACATTCTCAACATTCACCTAAAAGCCGTATACCGCTTGTCTAAGCGCGTATTGAAAGGTATGACCAAAGCACGTTTTGGCCGCATTATTAACATTAGTTCAGTGGTTGCACATTTTGCAAACCCTGGACAGGCGAACTACTCAGCAGCAAAAGCAGGGATTGAAGCATTCAGTCGTAGCTTAGCCAAAGAGATGGGGAGTCGTCAGATTACAGTGAACAGTGTTGCACCTGGTTTCATTGCCACTGAAATGACTGATCAGTTAAGCGAAGATATTCGTAAAAAAATGACTGATCAAGTAGCTTTAAGTCGTCTAGGTGAACCTCAAGATATTGCTGATGCAGTGAGTTTCCTGGCTAGCGATAAGGCTAGTTACATTACTGGTACAGTTTTACACGTAAATGGTGGTCTATACATGGCCTAAGTGGTGATGTATAAACTTTTAAAAGTTTTTATATTCAATTAAACTAGTGGCAAATTAAAACGCCACAAGCAATGAGGAGAATTCCTGTGAGCGATATCGAACAACGCATCAAACAAGCTGTAGCTGAACAATTAGGTATGCGTGCTGAAGAGATTAAAAACGAAGCATCTTTCATGGATGACTTAGGTGCTGACTCTTTAGATTTGGTTGAACTTGTAATGTCTTTCGAAAATGATTTTGACATCACGATTCCAGACGAAGATTCTAATGAAATCACGACTGTTCAATCTGCAATTGATTATGTAACTAAGAAACTTGGTTAATCATATCACATGATTAAAAGCCACCTTTTTCGGTGGCTTTTTTATATGTTCAACTTTTCATATGAATAGATGTAAAAATATCTTACAAAAAAATAAACTATAAATATGAAAATAATTTATTTGAGTGTATAAATTTTATGCTATTTAAAATAATGTATTAAACCATAACAACAAAAGGGAATTTTATGAATATAGCAAACCGTATTAAAGAGATCATTATTGAGCAACTTCGTGTAAATGAAGAAGATGTTTTACCAAATGCATCCTTTACAGATGATTTAGGCGCTGATTCATTGGCTGTAGTTGAGCTCATTATGGCTTTTGAGGGAGAATTTGGTACTCAAATTCCTTATGAAGAGGCTGAGAAAATTATTACCGTTCAATCTGCAATTGATTATATGACCAATATTGTGGGAGAAAATGTTTAAATTGCTTCAAGTTTTGAACGAATTGAAAGCCGCCGTAAGGTGGCTTTTTATATTTAAAATATATAAATGTGAAAGCTTAAAATCAGTTTTACTGCATATACATATATTTACAAGACCTCGTTAAATTGAAACTCGCATGCTTTATTTTTTCGGTATAACTAATTGTAAGTCTGTTTTGACTATGCTTAATCAATAATTACAGAGGAAATAAAAAATGGGTCTTTTTGATTTTGTTAAAGGCATCGGTAAAAAAAATACAGCACCAGCAGAACCTCAGCCTGCTCCAGCCACACCTGTTGAGCCTTCAGCTCAAGAGATTGCCAATAAATTATTAGGTTTGATTAAAAGTTTAGGTCTTGGTATTGAAGGTTTATCAGTAACCTACAATGGAAATACCGATACAGCCATCATTAAAGGACAAGTCAAAAGCCAAGCAGATAAAGAAAAGATAGTTCTTGCCGTTGGTAATATTGATCACGTTGCTCAGGTCGATGATCAGATGACGGTTGAGGTACCTGAACCAGAAAGTAAATTTTATACCGTAAAATCAGGTGATAATTTATCAAAGATTTCTAAAGAATATTATGGCGATCCAAACCAATACAATAAAATTTTTGAAGCGAATAGACCATTACTCAAAAATGCGGATGATATTTTTCCTGGACAAGTTTTACGTATCCCTGAATAAATTGTAATGTGACAGAAGAGGCGCGTATTGCGCCTTTTTTATTTAAAAATAAAAGATAAAATCTATAAAATTGAAATTACTAAAACATTAAAAAAATGAATTCATTTACTTATGCTTTATGTCAAAAGCCCGTTTTAAGTGTGGCAATGTGGATGACAGATCTTTGTGTATTTCCTCCATTATTTTCAAATCTGCCGATTGATTTAACTCATACAGGAGCATTAGCAACTACTGAATTTAAGGTAAATGTACCAAAGTCTTACCACTTAAGCCTAACTGTTGAATTTGAATCAGCACAAAAGCGAGTTGATGATCTTGTTGTTGGAAATACTTTTAACCAATATTGTGATGGGACTATAAAATATAACAACATCCCTGTAGAGAAGAGAAAAGAATTAGGTCAACCAATAACCTTGCAGGTTATTGTAAGAAAATCATAAAATTGTTTTTAATCAGCAATTTCAGTCTTTATGCTCAACAGGACATGATGGTAAAAATAAAAGTTACAGAAGTATTGGCTGGATTCCTTTATCTCAAGATCTTTATGTGATTGAAGTTGTTAATTTACAACCACATAATCAATTAAAAAATGTCAAAACAACATTAAGCTTAAATGCAAGTAATGGTGGTAAATAATCTTAAGATAATAATTGTTTAGGCAGCTTATCCATTAATTGTAAAAAAGGTTTTGGACTTTGTAATGCTCTAGATAGGATTAAAGATCCTTGAATACGTATCACAGTATCTTGTGCTCGCTCGAAAGCTTGTTCTTCTGATATTCCCGCATCTTGTAAAACGACAGAGATACTTTCAATCAGTCTTGTAAATACGGGTTGAATTTGAGGCAAAAAGATTTGGTGCGCTTCACTTAAGGTTAAAACTGCCAAAATACACGCTACATGGCCATTTTCATAAACTTGCTTTAATGAATAGGTCAGAGCTTCTAAACGTTCAATAGGTGATGCGTTGCTTTGTAGGTGAATAAAAATATGATCTTCGCGCCATTGTTCTAAATAGCTCAAAACATCTTGTGCCATTTGTTGTTTTCCATTTGGAAAGTGATGATACAAACTGGCTTTACCTAGACCTGTTCGTTCAGAAATTTTGGATAAAGAAGCACCTTCATAGCCATATTCTCTGAAAATACTTAATAAAGATCGAATTAAAGTCGGTTTATCCATAAAATTACTCATACCACTTGATTTTGTACCGATCGTTCGGTACATTAAAATTATATAACCACAAAAGAAGATGACAATGAAACTTTATAATACTGTAATCTCAGGAAATTGTTACAAAATCAGATTATTACTTTCATTTCTGAATTTAGACTACGAAAAAGTCTCTATAAATTTAGCTGACCAAGAGCAAAAGACAGAACATTTTCTAAAACTGAATCCTTTAGGGCAGATTCCTGTGCTAGAAGATCAGGGGAGGCATATCCATGATTCTCAAGCAATCTTGTGCTATCTCGCTAGAACATATGATGCTCATCAGCTTTGGTTTCCTCAAGAAACAATTGCAATGACACATGTTTTAGAGTGGTTATTTTTTGCCAATCAAAGAATTGCTTCTACTTTATCGGCAGCACGAGCATTTCATCTGATTAAAAAACCAAATATTGATATCGAAAATGCGACTGTAATGTCACATGCATCATTAGCAATTGTAAATCAACATTTGAAAACAAGAAATTGGTTGGTTGGTGAATCAGCCACGATTGCAGATATTGCTTGTTATCCTTACATCGCTTTAGCGCATCAAGGAAAAATAGAATTAGCCCCATATCCATATGTTCAGGCTTGGTTAACAAGTTTTCAACAATTGCCTCGTTTTATTGAATTAGATGAATAATAGGTTAGGCATGAAAAAAGTATTGATTACTGGAGCAAGTCAAGGAATAGGGCAAGCGATTGCTCAAAAATTCTTGGATGAGAATTATGAGGTACATAATATTTCTCGACATACTCCACAATATTCACATCTTCATTTGCATCATTGGCAAGCGGATATGTTGCAATATGATCAAATTGAAAAGGTGATTCAGCAGATTGGGCAGTTTGATGTGCTGATTAATAATGCAGGCTATATGAATACATTTACAGCCGCTTCATATACGTGGGAAGAAATGCAAAAAATTATGAATATAAATCTGATTCATACGATGCAGTTGAGTATCGATGTGGCGGAGAATATTTTTAAAAATCAGAAATTTGGACGCATTATTAGTATGGCATCCATTGCTGGGCAAATTGGGCATCCTGATATCTGGTATGGCATTTCAAAAGCGGGGCTAATTAATGGGATGCGTAGTTTGGCTCGTAGTCATGCCCAGCATAATATTCAAACCTTTAGTCTCGCACCTGGCCCTGTTGAAACACGGATGATGCAAAAGATTCCTATTGAAAGACAAAAGCGGTTAAAAGAAGCGACTTTAAATCAGCAATTTTGCCAAACACAAGAAATTGCAGAAACAGTTTTTTGGCTGGCGCAAGCAGCTCCAAATTGTTTAAGTGGTGAGGTATTTGATTTGAATAATGGTGTGAATTGTCGTTAGATCATGTTGAATAAATGAATAGAAATATATGTATTTCTATTCATTATTATTTAAGTTTTAAAACCGCTTTGGAATCTTTTGCCCATTGAGTACAGGGGTCTCAGCTTGTTTTAATACACCAAATAACCACGTTTCAGCATATTGGACAGCAATTTTAAGGGAATCTCCCAAAGCCAAACGACCTGCAATAAAGCTCGCCAATGAACAACCTGAACCATGATATTGTCCCTCTAAACGAGGACAAATACTTTCAGCAATCATTTTGCAGTCAGCATAAAGTACATTACGAATATGATCAGGCGTATCTTCATGTCCACCTTTCACTAGTACAGCTTTTGCGCCCATCTTAAATAATTTTTGAGTGGCTTGTTCAATATCATCCATGCCCGTTAAAGCCCTTAACTCAACGGTATTTGGTGTGATCACTGTTGCCAAAGGGATTAACTCAACAAAGGCTTTGACCAATGTTGCCTGATCACCCAAAGAACCGCCACTATTGGCGACAAGTACAGGATCAAGCACATATAAATAATCAGGATGTTCATGTAGAAACTCAGCCAGAGCAGCAATATTGTCAGTTGTACCGAGCATCCCAGATTTAACACATTTAATTGGTAAATCACCCACCACAGCATTGGCTTGTGCAAGCAATAATTCTTTTGAGGTGGCTTCAAAGCCAAACACTTGTTGCGAGTTTTGAATGGTAAGGGCAGTACAGGCAATCGCTGCATGCGCACCACTCTGCCCAATCGCTTCAATATCTGCCTGTAAACCTGCACCACCCGATGGGTCTAAACCTGAAAAACAAAGTACGGTTGGACGCACTGCAATTTCCTTTTATGTTGTCATTTAGGCTAGTATAGGGGAGTTTTGAGCAACTCTCGATACTGTGTTGTAAGGCTTTAAGAGATTGCACGAATGACGATCAAAAATATTCTGATAGATTTGGATGGAACATTAACTGACCCGAAAGCGGAGATTCATCGTTCAATTCGTTATGCTTTAAAAAAACTGGGTCAACTCTTAGCAGATGAGGTTGATCTGGACTGGACCTTTGGACCACCTCTGTTTTAGGTGTGATGACAAATTAAGTATTCAGCTATATTTAATAAAGTAATACTGCAACATACTTTACAAGTTGGGTTGCGTAAAAATAATGCATTAATTTTAGATATTTTGTTATGTTCTCATAGCATGAAAAAAGCCAGTTTATTTTTAAACTGGCTTTTAGGAATCGTGATGTTTTCTGCTTATGCAATTTGTACAGGAATACAGTTTGCAGTGTGGTTCACTGTATTGTCTGGGTTTGCATAGACCAAACGAGGTTTGTGCAGGTTTGCCTCGACTTCGGTGAAATCACCAAAAGTTGCAATAATCACTAAGTCACCAACATCAGCCTGATGGGCTGCACCACCATTTACTGAAATAATGCCTGAATCATCTTCACCACGAATTGCGTAGGTTGTGAAGCGTTTGCCGTTGGTTACGTTCCATACGTGGATTTCTTCGTATTCACGAATCCCTGCTAAGTCCATTAACACACCATCAATTGCACAGGAACCTTCATAATGAAGTTCCGCATGTGTCACAACCGCGCGGTGAATTTTACATTTTAATAAACGAGATAGCATGGCTAGCGTCTCCTGAGTAAGACCTAAGACGGATATCTTATGGTTGACTTGTCACGTTTCCGCAGGCTATAGGCGGTTTGATGCGCATTTTGCGCCTAAAACTGCAATATGGCAAGCGTGATTGATCAACAATTTCAGTTTAAGTTTAAGCGGGTTTGTATGCATTAATTTGATTCATGGCCTGTGGAACCTGTCCACTCACAAGCATTTTGACTTGTGATAAGGCATGGGCTATTGCGGCATCCATTAAATCTTGTTCACTGCTGGGAGCTTTGCCAAGCACATGACCAGAAACACGTTCTTTTGAACCAGGATGTCCAATTCCAATGCGTAAACGATGGAAATTGGGACCAATATGGGGAACGATATCACGGAGACCATTATGTCCGCCGTGTCCGCCACCTGTTTTCAAGCGAATCACGCCAGGGTCCATATCCAGTTCATCATGGGCAATTAAGATTGACTCAGGTGCAACTTGATAGAATTTGGCGAAAGGGGCAACACTTTGACCAGAACGGTTCATAAAGGTGGTAGGGAGGAGCAAACGTACATCATGGCCCTCAACTTGGCCACGACCACTATATCCATGAAACTTGGGGTCAGCTTTTAAATTGATGCCATAACGATCTGCAAGCTGTTCAACAAACCAGAAACCTGCATTATGGCGGGTTTGGGCATATTCCTTTCCAGGATTGCCCAAACCAACAATTAGCGAAATACTTGACACTAATTTACGCCTTTAACACTTATGCGCGTTTGAAATCAGCGTGCATTGGAGTGTTTTTAGCTGGGTGACGTTGCAATGCCTGGATTTTAACATTTTCAACTTTGTCACCGATTTTGATTTCGATTACTTCTTCAAAGAAAGCATTGCTTTCTAAAGCTTTAACGATTTCACGAAGCTCTAAAGTAACAGTTACAGGCTCAGCACTACCACCGTAGATAATCGCTGGAATTTGCGCTGCGTGACGAAGGCGGCGGCTCGCACCTTTCCCTTGTTGAGCAGCTTCACGTGCTTGAGCATTTAATACGAAGTTTGCCATGGGCATATCCTCATTGAGATTTAAGAAACTAAACTTGCGACCAGTTTAGTGATAGAAAACCCCGCCATAAGGCAGGGCTTGAAAAAAGCTGGGGTATTATAGATAACTATCGAACATTGCGCTAATAGATTCTTCGTTATTAATACGACGAATTGTTTCAGCAACCATGCTGGCAACGGAAACCTGGCGAACTTTACCTAAGGTTAATGCTTCATCTGAAAGAGGAATGGTGTCAGTTACCACAAGTTCATCAATCACAGAGTTGCGCAGGTTATCAAGTGCCTTGCCAGATAGAACAGGGTGGGTTGCATAGGCAATCACACGGCGGGCACCAAACTGTTTCAGTGCATCAGCCGCCTTGCAAAGCGTACCAGCGGTATCCACCATATCATCGACAATGACACAGTCACGGTCTTTGACGTCACCGATCAAATGCATCACTTGAGATTCATTGGCTTTTTGACGGCGTTTGTCAATGATAGCCAGGTCGATGTCACCCAATTGCTTTGCAACAGCACGGGCACGAACAACGCCACCCACGTCAGGTGAAACCACCATGAGGTTGTCATGTTGCTGCTGACGCAGGTCAGCCAATAACGCTGGTGTACCGTAGATGTTGTCCACTGGAATATCGAAGAAACCCTGAATCTGGTCTGCATGCAGGTCAATCATAACCACGCGGTCAATTCCCACAGTGGTCAGCATGTCTGCAACAACCTTGGCGGTAATTGGCACACGAGCAGAACGTGGACGACGGTCTTGGCGTGCATAACCGAAGTAAGGGATGACAGCGGTGATGCGACCAGCACTTGCGCGACGCAAAGCATCTGCCATTACCAGGATTTCCATCAGGTTATCATTGGTTGGGGCACAAGTGGACTGAACGATGAATACGTCTTTACCACGTACATTTTCAGTGATTTCAACTGAAATTTCACCATCAGAGAACTTGCTTACAGCAGCGGCACCCAGAGGGATATGCAAATGGCTTACGACTTTTTGGGCGAACTGTGGATGAGCACTTCCACTAAAAACGACGAGATTGGGCATGAAGCACCTGAGCGAGGATTACGTGAAGCAACGCTTCACCCGAGCGCAAGTGAAAAATCTATGATTTTTCTAAAGAGGATTACGTGAAGCAACGCTTTGCCAAAATATAAAGGAAAAATTTATAATTCTTCAAAATGAAATCAAGTGAAACAACGCTTGATTCAAGTATGGAAAATCTATAACTCTTCCTCATAGAGGTTAAGCGAAACAACACCTCACCCAAGCGCAAAGAGGAAACTAAAAATTTCCCCAACGGGTAGTTTAAAGAATAATCTATTATATGGCAGGGGCGGCTGGATTCGAACCAACGGATGGCGGGATCAAAACCCGCTGCCTTACCACTTGGCGACGCCCCTAATGCGGCAGAACTTTAATG
>NZ_KB849355.1:873911-1042070 GCF_000368325.1 Acinetobacter sp. CIP 102529 | reverse complement strand
TGGCAGGGGCGGCTGGATTCGAACCAACGGATGGCGGGATCAAAACCCGCTGCCTTACCACTTGGCGACGCCCCTAATCGGTAACCTTGAAATGCCGTAATGGCGATTCTGCCAAACCATTCACCAAGTATGCTTTACAAGGCGCATTTTGCAAAATTTGCTTTACATTCATTTCCTGAATTACTTCAGTGAAAACACAGGCACCTGTACCTGTAAGCTTTGCCTGACCAAACTGATCCAGATATTGCATTGCTTCCTCAACTTCAGGGTATAACTGTCGAGCCAGAGGTTCAAAGTTATTTCCGAAAAGAGAAGGTTCTAACTGATAGGCGCAAAATGTAGTGGGCTTGGTATCTCTTGTCAATGTTTTTTGTGAAAAAAGCAGTTGAGTGCTGATAAAACAGTCAGGTTTTAAAACAATGAATTGTTTTTGAGCTAAGTCTATGAATGATAAATGTTCACCCACTCCTTCAGCCCATGCATTTTGCCCAAAAATAAAAATTGGAACATCAGCGCCAAGCTGTACGCCATAGGCTGCAAGTTGCTCATCATTTAACCCACACTGCCATAATTGGTTCAGTACAATCAATGTGGTTGCGGCATTGGATGAGCCGCCACCCAGACCTGCACCCATCGGGATATTTTTTTCCACTGAGATCTTTAATCCACAGGGTGTCTTGGCGTGTGGACGCAGGTATTGTGCAGCCCGATAAATCAGGTTTTGTTCCAGTTTTACTTCGGCTACTCCCTCAATCTGAACCTGATTTTCTTCAATGGCCTCAAAACTGATCCAGTCATAAAGATCAATCAGTTGGAAAATACTCTGCAATTCATGGTAGCCATTGTCACGGCGACCCACGATATGCAGGAATAAATTAAGCTTGGCAGGGGATGGGACACGTAAAATGGTCATATTTGCTTCCGTAACATTTAAGACTGCACCCACCAACTCTCTAGACGTAATCCAGCCACACGTTCAAACTCACGTATGTTATTGGTGACACAAATGAATCCCTGACTACGGGCATGCCCTGCAATCATGGCATCATAACTGCCAATAGTTTTGCCTGTTTTTGATAGTTCAGTCCGAATTTGTGCGGTATGTGCTGCGGCATAATTGTCATAATCAAGGACGATCAGATTTGCCACAAATTTTTCAATTTCAGTCAGATTGGTTTGGGGATTGGATGATTTTTCTGCACCGTAATACAACTCCATTAAGGTGATCGAGCTGATACAAAGATAATCCTGATACTTGGAAAACTGTTGGATGACTTCAATCGGCTTTTTCTTAATCGCATAGATGCAGATGTTGGTATCCAGCATGTATTTCAACATGATTAGAAACTTTCTCGTTCTTGCACAATCGGTTGCTCACGTTCCTGAAAACAATCTTCGGTCAGTTGTGATGGCGTATTCATCCATAATTCCCAGCGTTTTCCAATAGGGGTTAAAATTCGTGTATCTCCAATACTAATCACTTCTACCTGTTTGATATGTTCAGGAAAAGCAACCGCTTTGGGCAAACGTACCGCTTGGTTGCGATTATTTTTAAAGATCGTTGCTTTTTCCATCGTGATACACCTATTTGGAAGTATATGTTTTTAGTATATCCCAAAATGTTGAATGAAACACTATCTGTTCTGAATAACCATTGTAATACGGTTTTCTTGATCTTCCTCAAGTGCCTGCTTCAACAAAAGCTTGTTGGGCAAGGTCTGGGTGTCGTTATAACTAAAATCAACCGTCCAGCCATCTTCAATCAGTTGTTTTAAACGGTTGTTTTGATCTTTGGTGATCTGGGCGTTTGCTGTGGCTGGTTTGGCTTGAATCCAGTAGGTTAAATGCATAATCGGCGCTTGCCAACCTGTGGCTTTTTCCAGCAATTCTTCAGGAGAGGCTGCGGTAATTAAGCCCGTTTTGGCGCTATTCAATGTCACTTCGCCAGGCTTACCCTGAATCTGGGTTTTACCCACTCCCAAAATGCCTGTGAGTTCAATATCGAACTGATCTTGTTGCTGTAGCCATGTAAAGAATGCACTACCTGACTGCTGTGGGGTGCGCACTCCAATTTTGCCCTGTAAGTTAAAATTGTTTTCATCTTGTAGCTGTGGTGAGGCAATCACTTTATTCGGTTGACTTAAATGTTGACACCCAGTGAGAAACAACACACTACTGCTACACGTGGCCAGACATATTTTTGCAAACAAACGCATGGGGTTAACTCTTTTTTACGGTTACAGGTAAGATTAACCCATCAAGTTGTTGTAATTGTGGGGCATTTGCATGTTTTTGTTTCAGTTGCTGTAACACATCGCTAAATTGGGCGAGTGAACCCTGCATATACAGCGCCTTGGCATAGCGAATCCCAATATTCACATTCTGACTAATACTATAGGCTTGTTGTAGCGCCTGAACTGCGGTATCAAAATCATTTTGTAAAAAGGCAATATAACCAAGTGTATCCAGAATAGAGGCTTGTTCTGGTGCGTATTCCAGTGCCAGTTCAGCATATTTGCGCGCTTCCTTTAAGCGGCGATTCTGCAATGCCAAGGTATAGGCATAGGCATTCAGATAGGTTGGACTGTTTGGTTCGATTGCCAATAGCTGTTTGAGTGTTTTATCCAGTTTATCCCGATCTGTATATGGGTCGAGCAATAACACCTCAGCATAGATCAGCTCTGGGTCATCTGGAATGTTCTTGATCGCTTCATCCAGCAGGGTCAGGGCCGCTTTTTTATTGTCCATTTTCTTTAAAATGTCGGCTTGGGCCTGATAAAGAAAACTGGCGTGCTGAGGATAGTTGACCCGTTCCTGAGTCAGGAAACGCAATGCATCATTTAGTTGTTCCTGCTTCTCAAAAATCGCAATCATGTTTCGGCGGGACACGATATACAAGCTGCCATCAACAAGACGATAATAGGCCTTTGCCGTTTCATAATGCTGTTTGCGCTGTGCATTAATCGCAAGATAATAATAGGCTTCATTCTGGTATTTTGCCGAAGAGCGTAAATCAACCAGATATTGTTCCGCTTTCTCATATTGCTTGAGGTCAATACTGGTTAGGCCTGCAATAAACAGAGCCTCCTCAGCCTGAGGATGGTCTTTAATAATATTTTCAAGCTTGTCTAAAGCTTCCTCTTGCTGGTTGATTTGGATGTAGTAACGTGCTTCAGCCAAGCGGACATCAAGGTTATTCCTGTTTTTACGACTGGCCTTGGCAAACCATTTTTGTGTGGCGGTATCATCGCGTAAAGCCATGAGTAAGTTGGCTTTCATCAGGATAAAGCTGGTGGATTTTGAACGTTTGCGTAAGGCGCGGTTAATATTGCTCAGTGCTTGTTCATATAAGCCATCCTGTGCCTCTAATCCCGCGATTAACGCTAAAATAGAGGGGTTGTCCTTTTCTTTGCTTGCGCGTAAGGCATTGAGCAGAACTTCACGATCTTGCGCCTGTTCAGGTGCAATACCTGCGAGAATTTGTTCCAAATCGGCGGTTGGGTCAATATTTAAAATCTTGTCCAGTGTCTTGGCCGCAAGTTCATATTCATGTGTTTTCAGGGCAATATGCGATAAATAGAACAAAGCAGGCACATCTTTAGGTTCCTGCTCAACCCAGTGCGTGGCAATGTCCAAGGCTGCCTGTAGATCGTTGTATTCCAGAGCAACATCTAAGGCACGTTGCTTAATGATGGTGGAATTGCTGCGAATGGCAAGCACGGTATAGTTGTGCAGGGCTGTTGCAATATCGTCATAGGCAAGGGAAAATTCGGCAACCATGCTCTGTTGTAGGGCATGTTCAAAGCTTTGGTCAGCATACATATCATGTATTGCTTGTGCGGAGACATAAGCGTTCATACTACCTAACAACAAGATTGTGGTAGAATACCGTCTAATCGTCTTGCCGTTAAAATAGGTACGGCGATGTAGCTGACGCAATTTTTATTGATCCAAAGTAATGCTTTTTATGACACCGATGTTGCACAATAACATAAATTTAGCGAAATGATGATCTGATATGTCTTTCTTTGCATTGGGTGTCAACCATCAGACAGCTTCTGTTGAGCTTCGCGAACAAATTGCTTTCAATGCAGAGCGATTAGCCCAGCTATTGCTTAAACAACGCCAGCATTCTTCACTGAAAGACATGGTGGTGGTTTCCACATGCAACCGAACCGAAGTGTATGCCATGACGGAAGATGCGGATAGCGTCCTGAATTGGCTGGCCCAGGTGAATAATATTGATGTAAAACAGTTAATTCATCATGTTTATCGTTACGAGAATGCCCAGGCGGTTACACATCTCATGCGTGTTGCCAGTGGTCTGGACTCACTGATGTTGGGTGAACCACAGATTTTAGGGCAGGTTAAAAGTGCATTGGCATTGTCCAAAGATGCGGAAACGGTATCGCCTGAGCTGAATAGTGTTTTTGAATATGCCTTTTATGCGGCAAAGCGGGTTCGCTCGGAAACTTCTGTAGGAAGCCATGCGGTTTCCATGGGCTATGCGGTTGCGCAATTGGCTTCACAAGTGTTTAGCCATCCAGAAAATCTCACCGTTATGGTGGTTGCGGCAGGGGAAATGAATAGTCTGGTTGCCAAGCATTTGGCGGAAATGGGGGTGGCCAAGATTATCATTTGTAACCGTAGTCGTGAACGCGCTGATTTGCTCGCACAGGAAATTGCACATCAGGTCGATGTTGAAATTATCTCTTTTACAGAACTTGCACAGAACCTGCATCGGGCCGATGTAGTTTCAAGCTGTACGGGCAGTTTGCATCAAGTGATTGGTTATGCGGATGTTAAGATAGCATTAAAAAAACGCCGTTATCAGCAAATGCTCATGGTTGATTTGGCTGTTCCGCGTGATATTGATCCAAAGGTTGAATCACTGGACAACGTTTATTTATATGGCGTTGATGACCTGCAAAGCGTGATTGATGAGAATCTGGCACAACGCCGTCAAGCGGCGGTAGAAGCTGAGATTATGGTCAATCAGTTGGCAACCCAATTGATGACCCAGCAAAAGGTCAAGGAGGCGAGTGGCACCATTCAGGCCTATCGCCAGCACAGTGAGGAAGTAAGCCAAAAAGAATTGCTGCATGCCTTGGAGTCGTTAAAGCATGGACATGATGCAGAGCAGGTACTACAGGAATTTGCGCATCGCTTAACACAAAAGCTCATGCATCCAACCTCTATCTTATTAAGAGAGGCTGCCAAGGCTGAAAATCCAGATTATTTTGAGTGGTTACAGCAACATTTACAGTATGTGTTTGAACATGAGCGTAAGCCGAGACAATAAATATTCTATTCTTGTTCAGTGGTTGTTTGTTTAGCTTGTTTTTCTAGCCATTCCAATACATCAGTATTTTTAACCCGATCATAAATATCTGCCACCTTGATGGTTAAATCAATTGAATCCAGTTTAATCTCATCACCCATGAAATAGTGCTCAGCTTTCCAGTTGGTACGGCGACGCAATACTTCAACTTCAGCAGTATCTTGTTCAACCAGTAGATATTCCTGAGGGCTGGTTTGCATTCAGTGTAGCAGAGATTTGATAAAAGGAAACGATCATTACGCAATGGATTAAGACAACAACCTTAAACCAATCTGCTTGGTTAACTCATTGAGTTGCTGGCGTAAATTTCGCGACTCAATGAGAGAAATTGGTGATTTGAGTTTTAAGCGCAAGTATTTTTCCTGAAGTCCTAAAGCGTATTCTTTCGCCAGTTTATCTGCAATTTCAGGTGCCTGTGTAAGTGACTGAATATCGGTACGCTGCATAATATCGGCAATTTCATGGCTGTAGTTGCTACAGGCACCCAGTACATAATAGGTTGCCAATTCCTGATCATCGGGTAAATCATCAAACACAATATTTAATGAGGCTAGAATTTTAGCCAACAGTTCAGTGTGGTCAATGACTGCACGTAATTCTTCAAAGTGAATATATAAAAATGGATGGTGCATTAAGATCGCAATGGCAAAATCCTCATCTTTGGTATGAATGTTAAAAGACAGGGATGCATCATGGCTGATTTGAGGCGTAAAACGTTTACCCAAACCCAGTTTTTCACGGAAAGACTGGGTCAGCAAATAACGAAATGAGCCATGTTTAGGTAACAGTTCGGTTAATTCACGCAGTTCACCCATCACCAGACTTTTACCCTCGGGAGAACTAACATCATGTTGCCCTGTTAAATGCGCAAACACAAAGTCTGACAATAAAGGAGCCTGTTGCAGTAGCTTTTGAAAATTTTCCAAACCCTCCCGACGAATGAGCGAGTCGGGGTCATGTTCATTCGGCAGTACAAAGAACTTTAATTCACGGCCATCGTTAAGCAGGGGCAGGGCAATTTCCAAAGTACGGCGTGCCGCTTTTTGCCCTGCTGCATCACCATCAAATGCAATGGTGATTCGTGAGTTTTGTTTAAATAGGGTGGTTAAATGATCGGCATTGCTGGCTGTTCCCAGGGTTGCCACCGCACCAGAGATGCCATATTGCTGTAGCGCAATCACATCCATATAACCTTCCACCATCAGCCAGTCATTGGCCTTAAGTTTACGCCCTTCATATAAACCATAAAGGAGCTGGTTTTTGTGGAACACTTCCGAGTCAGGTGAGTTGATATATTTGGGCTTGATTTCATCATTTAAGGCACGGCCACCAAAACCCACCACACGACCTTTATGGTCACGGATTGGGAAAATCACGCGGTCACGCAGTAAATCAAAATCCCGACCACTGTCACTGGAACGAATCAAGCCAAGTTGTTTTAGCCCGTCAATATCTTGGGGAAAAGCTTTTTCCAGATGCTGCCAATCTTCTGGTGCATAACCCAAGCGCCAAAACTGAATGGTTTGGGCAGATAAGCCCCGTTGCCTAAAATAATTCTGTGCTTTCTGGCTGTTGGGAAGTTGGCGTTCGTAAAATAGTGCAATATTTTCCAGAAGATCATAGAGATTGCCTTCCTGCACCTGTTCATCCATCGTAAATGATGGGTCGAACTGTGCAAAAGGGTCATCCATATAACGATCCATATCCACAAAATGATCGTCGATGGATTCAGGGATGGCTGGTGAAGTTGGACTATTATTCTGTGCTGGTGCAGGTTGTGGTGCAGCAACCTGTTGCGGACTACGCTTATAGGATAGTTTTTTATTGTCCTGATTGTCTTTGGGGAGGTCGATGCCTGTCTTGTTGGACAGTTCTTTGATCACATCGACAAAATTTCGACCATCAATATCCATCAGGAAACGAATGGCATTGCCATTGGCCTGACAGCCGAAGCAATGATAATACTGCTTGTCTCGGTAGACGTGGAATGAAGGTGATTTTTCCTGATGGAAAGGACAGCAGCCTGAATAAGTACGCCCAGTCTTTTTTAACTTCACACGTTGACCAATCAAATCGACAATGTCGGTTCGATCCAGAATTTGATCAATCGTATGCTGTGGAATTGCCATAGGGTTTAACCGTTTAAAACTGGGGGGACATCTTTATGATTTGTCAGCATCATTGTTGCATAAAATGAAAAACAGGCAAGGGTTGGCTTGCCTGTTTGGTGCATTCAGATGACTGCAAATTAATTTGCGGCATCTTCCTCGCTTGGATTGTTGTCAATAACAGCAGGTGCAGGATTGCTTGCAGGTGCAGGCACTGCCGATTCAACAGGTGCTGATGTTTCAGGCTTATCCAGTAAACCAAAGCTCAAACGGTTGGTGAGGCTGCGTTTTTCCATTTCAGTATTGGCTTCTATATTTTTGCTATCCACAGTTTTCGATTGACGACCCAATAAGCCCAAAGTTGCACGGTTGACCCAACTACTGTCTTTACGTGCCGCACGTAAATTAACTTCACCATTCGATTTAACTAAATTTGGATAGTTAAGCTTCAGGATGTCAACATATTGTTGGGAGGTCGCTGTATCACCAAGCTTTTGGTAACTATAGGCTAGGGTTGCCAAAGCTTCAGGTGTCTGTGGAGTTTGTGGATAGTGTTCAATTACCCATTGTGCACGTTCAGCAGCAGCTAACCAGGCTTTGCGCTGAATATTGAAACGCGCTGCGTTCATCTCACTCTCAGCCAGTTCCTGAGCGATATATTTCATGCGTTGCGCCGCATCGACAGAATATTGGCTACTTGGGAAACGGCGGATCAATTCCACAAAGTTTTGATAGGCAACTTTGATGTAGCTGACATCACGGTGTGACTGTTGCAGTGAGGTATAACGAATCAGGCTATCGTAGTTCATTTCCATGTTGGCGACACCACGAACATAATAGGCATAATCAACATTTGGATGTTGCGGATTTAAACGGATGAAACGTTCCGCCAGTGCAATCGTGCCCTCATAATCTTTTTGTTTGAATTTGGCATAAAGAAGTTCAAGCTGTGCCTGCTGTGTATATTGTCCAGTTGGATAATAGGTGTCCAGGGCTTCAAGCGACTTTACCGCATCGGTATATTGATTGCGCTCAAGTGACTTTTGTGCTTTTTCAAAATAAACCTGTTCACTGGATTGTGGTCCTTTATCAACCACATCTTTCTTGCTTGGATTGCTGCTACAGCCCACAAATGCAGACGCTACGCCTAAAGATAGTGCCAGTATCGTAATTTTATAATGGGGTAGCGACATAAAAATTCCTCTGTTTTTGGGACAATAAGCTACAATGGTGCTATTAAACCATTTTTGTACCGATCATCAAATGACTTCAGCACAATCTTCCAATTCAAATTTCTCTGAAACAGATTTCTTACTCGAAGATTCTGTCGATGCAGATAATCATAATTCTGACTCAACTGCAACACGTTTATCGTTGCAAATTCAACTTGATGAAACCTATTTAGGCCAACGGATTGATCAGGTTGCAGCGATGGTCTGGAGCGAGTTTTCCCGTGAAAAACTCAAGCAATGGATGAAAGATGGTCATCTGTTGGTAAATGGTAACATCGTAAAGCCGAAGTACCGTTGTGAGGGCAATGAACTGCTTACCCTTGAGGTTGAGCTTGAGGCACAAACCTCAAGCCAGCCTGAAAATATTCCACTCAATATTGTCTATGAAGATGACGATATTATCGTCATTAATAAAGAAGTGGGCATGGTGGTTCATCCAGGTGCAGGCAATCCAACAGGCACTTTAGTGAATGCCTTGCTTTACCATGCACCGAAACTGGCGGAACTGTCCCGCGCTGGCTTGGTACATCGTATTGATAAAGATACCAGTGGTTTGCTGGTGGTTGCCAAAAATCTTGAGGCCCAGTTTTCATTGAGTAAACAACTGGCAAAGAAAACCGTTTACCGTGTTTATGATCTGGTGGTATATGGCAATATTATTGCGGGTGGCACCATTGATGAGCCAATCAAGCGCCATCCTGTAGACCGTGTCAAAATGGCGATCTTGCCAGGTGGGCGTGATGCGGTAACACATTATAATGTCAAAGAACGCTTCCGTGACTTCACCCGTATTCAGGCACAACTGGAAACAGGGCGTACCCACCAGATTCGTGTACACTTTAGTTACCTCGGACATGGTTTGATTGGGGACCCTGTTTATGTCAATCGTGTACGTTTTCCAGCAGGTGCATCGGAAGCATTAATTGATATGCTGCGCAGCTTTAAACGTCAGGCATTGCACGCAGCCAAACTTGGTCTGGTTCACCCACGTACAGGTGAGGAGATGATGTTTGAAGCACCGTGGCCAGAAGATTTCACTCAGTTGGTTGAAGTATTACGTCGTGAAAATGAAGCTTACTAAGTAAACTGAATTCGACGTAAATATTACTTAATTTATTGAAAAATATCTTAACGGAGTCTTGCTGGGTTCTCATCGAATTTCAGGATAAGCTTTCCGCTGGACTTACTTTTGTTTTGGCAAAAGTAAGCAAACCCATTGTCATTCGCAAAACTCGTTCACGACTAGCAGCCAGTTTAATAGATCGCAGAAACAACATCTTATTCATGAAGTCCTGTCTCGAACAATTGCGAATGACGTTTCCGAATATCATATTTTTGTCAAAATCACGTTAAGCAAGGAATCATTGATGGAATTTGTACAAGGTTTGCCTAAAGGTGTGTATGTGGGGCAAACGCGTATTGAACATGCTCAGGCAATTGCGACCAGTAACCAAAACCTGACTGGCTTTAACTTGGCTTTGCATGTCAATGATGATCCGCAACGGGTTCAGCAGCATCGTATGATCTTGCTAAATGAATTATCTGCATATGGTGTTGATAAAATTACCTGGATGACGCAAACCCACAGCACCATTTGCCATACCGTGAATGAACAGATTTCATTTGTTGCGCTTGAGGGCGATGGTCTGGTCACCCAGCGCAGAGGTCATGCCTTAATGATGATGACTGCGGATTGTCTTCCTGTGGTCTTGGGCAATGCCAATGGCACCGAAGTTGCTAATCTTCATGCGGGTTGGCGTGGTTTGGCCAGTGGCATTATTGAAAATACGATTGTTGAAATGAAGTCTCAACCCGCTTGGGCATGGTTGGGTGCAGCCATTAGTCAGCCTTGTTTTGAGGTGGGAGCAGAAGTAAAGGTGGCTTTCTGTGAAAAATATCCTGAACTGGAAAGCGCTTTTATTATTGGTCAAGTTGAGGATAAATACCAAGCCGATTTATATGCGATTGCCCGATTTATTTTAAATCGTTTGGGGGTGAAAATAGTGCTTGGTGGTGATCAATGCTCATATCAACAAGACCAAGATTACTTTTCTTATCGCCGTGATGCAAAAACTGGACGGATGGCAACATTTGTATTTATGCAATAAATTGCATCCTTTGCGTGGTTGATTCGCCTTGTCGTGTTTAAAAATGTTAAACTTGATCTAATTCATTGGTTTTTAAATTTCCCATGTCTGTTATTGAGCAAATTACTCCCCAAATCAAAGTTTGTGTGATCTACCATAGTCCTTATGGACATACAGCCAAAGTTGCACAATACATCGCTCAGGGTGCCGAGCAGGTAGGTGCAGAAGTGCATCTGCTTTCTGTGGCTGCGCCGCAGTGGGATTTATTAGACCAGGCTGATGTGATCGTGATGGGTTGTCCAACCTATATGGGAAGCTTAACTTCTGCCTTGAAACAGTTCATGGAAGATTCTTCTAAACGCTGGTTGGCTCGCACATGGCAGGGCAAATTGGCTGCTGGTTTTACTAACGGTGGTGGTCTCAGCGGAGACAAATTGGCGGTATTACAGCAAATTAATTTGTTTGCGATGCAACATGGGATGCTATGGGCAGGCTTGCCTTTTATGCCAACGGGACGAAGCCCTTTAGATATTAATCGTATGTCTAGTTTTTTGGGTTTAATGACGCAATCTGATAATGCCAGTGTTGAAATCACACCACCTGAAGGTGATTTGGAAACTGCACGAAAGTTTGGGAAATATCTGGCGGAACTAAAATTTAAAAGTAAGTAAAATCAATAGAGTATAAGAATAATATCTGTACACGACAAAAATAGATAACTCATTGAAATAATGTCACAATAATTGTTTTCTAACGACGAATACTATGACACATCTCAATGAGTTATATCTTATGGAAATGGGGAAAATGGTGACTTCGCTTGACCCACAAGCTTTCTCAAAACATATTGCAAATCAGGATGTGATTGCTGAACTGGTTTTAAAAATCATTCAAGTGAATGAAGCATTCTTTAAGAAAGAGAAACAACAAAGTAGATCAAAAACCGAGGTCAATGAGTCCACCTGGTTTGATTCGATTCAATACTTGATTGGTTGCGGTCATAGACCAGATGATATTTTAACGATGTCATGGCGCATTTTTGAAATACATTGAAGCGGCTCAAAAAAATGAGCTACAGAATATTAAAAATACTGCTGTGGCGGTGCGTATTGCGATGCAATCAAATAAACAGGAGTGGGATAAGACCATAAAACAATTAGAAAAATAATGAAAATCTGTTAATGACTTCATTTCGATCATTTGTTAAATTGTGTGAGATTAATAACAATCGGATAACACAATGAAAAAGTTTTTATTATTAGGGGTTGTTTCCTTTTTATTATCTACAAGTGTATTTGCGCGTGAAACTAATTCAATGCGTTCATCTACCGAACTTGTGACAGTTGGTGATAGTGAAGAAAGTTTGCTGCAAAAGATGGGCAAACCTAGACCAAGATTTTTTGTCTATGAAGATGGACGTTTTTCTTGTGCTGCTACAGAATATAAGTACGATATTGATATGCAAGCCTACACGGTTTGGGTGTGTAAAGGTCAGATATTTAAAATTGATGTGAAGAATAAGTGAGAAGAAGATGAAAAAACTAATAATTGGTTTTTCTTTAATCTTGTTTTCTGCCACTTCTAATGCTCAAGTTTATCAATGCAAAGTTAATGGGAATTCAGTTTTTCAGGATAAGCCGTGTAAGGACATAAAAGCAAAACAAAAGGTTTCCTGTTTGAACTATGGGCAAGAAGTTAATTTTAAGGATAAATTAAAGGAAGAATGTATAGAATCATCATCGAATTATAGTGGTTATGGTTCTTCTGCTTCGAGTTATAGAACAAATTACACTGGCGCATCCTCAAGTTATAGCGGTGATAGTCGAAGTAAAAATCAGTATGTTTCTGGTTATTCAAGAAAAGATGGCACCTATGTACAGCCATATCATCGCGCATCAAAAAGGTAAATTATAAGATGTCAAATTGTCCTAGCTGTGATTCTAAAAATACTAAAACTTTAGCTATGATTTGGGCAGGTGGAAGTAGAACTGGTCAAAGTGGCTTCGGCGGTGTTAGTGTTTCTACAAGCGGTCGAATATCTGTTGGAGGTGGTCGTGGGCGATCTGCATCACAATCACATCTGGCTGCTGGGTGTGCGCCACCAAAAAATAGCTCAATGCCAAAGATTGTGGTTGTGGTATTATTTTTAATGTTCGCCATGCCATTACTAAAAGGGGCTTTAAGTGTTTTTTCAGAGCCTAAATTAATGGATGGTATTTTAAATTTTATTATCTGTGCTCCGCTGTTGGGTTTATTAATCTGGGGCTTAATTAAGCTTTATGCAAAAATGGAATCCCAAAACAAAACAGCACTATCCAACTATTCCAAAACATGGATGTGTTTGCGTTGTGGAACTCAGTTTAAGCCTTATGACTAATGATGCGGTGTTATGAATAGAATTTATATTATTTTGATTATTATTGTTCTGATAATGATTGGCGTAGTTTGGAAATCAAATAGTGATCGAAAAGCGAGAGAAGAAGCTTTAGCTCAGCAAACACAGCAACATAATCAAAAAATGGCACAGATTGAAGCTGAAAATCAAGCAAGATTAGCTCAAGAAGTTCGAGATAAAGCCCAACAAGAACAGAGTCGTATTGAACCTAGTGATAAGATAGAGCCTGAACAGAATACGGTTAATAGTGAGCCTCCCAGCAAAAAAGCCGCAATAAGTAATGAGGAGTTATCATCTCGATGCAAATCAATGTCAGAATTAGCAAGAATTATTATGCAGAAACGGCAAGATGGAGTACCAATGTCGGAGATAGTTGAAAAGGTTGTAAATACCACACCTCAACCACTTCAAGAAGTCTTAAGGCTAACGGTTATTAGTGCATATGATAAACCAAGATTTAACACGCCTGAGATTCAACAAAAAACTATATTGGATTTTGAGAATGAATCTTATCTAACTTGCACAAAGGCTGGAAGTTGATTTATCTTGAAATGTAAGCCCGACCAATAGTCGGGTTTTTAATACCTAATTCAACCAACAAACCGTAATACGTTTTAAACGAACCTGTCAGCAATGGCAGGTTTTTTATGCCTAAAGGAAAGTTGTATGGCTACAAATAGCTTAGATTTCTTATTGAACTTACAAGCCAACACAACAGGCTTTGACCAAGGAATTAACGGCGCAAAGTTTGCTGTTAATGCGCTTGTGGGCGCAATGGCTGCGCTTGGAATGGGGTTAGGCGTAAAGGAACTAGCAGAAGCAGCTGATAGCTACGCAATGCTCTCCGCAAAGATTCAACAATCAACAAAAGATAGCGGAAACTTAGAGGTGGTCCCACTTTTTTTTAGAAAATTATTTATGCAACATCCTTGCCTTATCCCTTTGCCAGTCACGATCTTTTTCGGTGGCACGCTTGTCATGTAACTGCTTACCTTTCACTAGCGCAATTTCCAGCTTAACCAAATGACCTTTCCAATAACAGGCAAGCGGCACACATGAATAACCTTTTTGATTCACTGCACCCAAAAGCTTTTCCAGCTCACGACGAGACAAAAGCAACTTACGGGTACGTGTTGATTCAGGAACCACATGCGTTGATGCAGACAATAACGGCTGAATTTGTGAACCAAATAAAAAGGCCTCACCATTTTTAAAGATGACATAACTTTCGGAAAGTGTCATACGCCCCGCACGCAAGGACTTTACTTCCCAGCCTTGGAGAGACATACCTGCCTCAAATTTTTCTTCAATAAAGTAATCGTGGCGTGCTCTTTTATTTTGAGCAATCGTGCCACCACTATGTTTTTTTACGACTGTTGCTTTAACCATAATTCAAACTTCCACAATTGCATCTATTGTGCCGTAAAACGCAATCTTTTTCCATCGTTTAGGAATTTCGCGTTTAGCCCGAACATTTGTTAAAATACACCCCTTATCTCATTCATTAGAGTACAACGCATGTCTAAAACACGTGTGATTTATCCAGGGACTTTCGATCCAATTACCAATGGACATGTTGATTTGGTTGCAAGGGCATCAAAAATGTTTGATGAAGTTGTGGTGGCCATTGCAATTGGACATCATAAAAATCCAGTGTTTAGTTTAGAAGAACGTGTTGAACTCGCAAAAGCATCACTGAGCCATTTGAATAATGTTGAGTTTGTGGGTTTTGATGGCTTGTTGGTCAATTTCTTCCGTGAGCAGCGTGCAACAGCGGTACTCCGTGGTTTAAGAGCAATTTCAGATTTTGAATATGAGTTCCAGTTGGCCAATATGAACCGTCAGCTTGATCCACATTTTGAATCTGTATTTTTAACACCCTCAGAGCAATTCTCATTTATTTCATCGACGCTGGTGAGAGAGATTGCCCGTTTAAAAGGTGATGTGAACAAGTTTGTGCCTGCCGTTGTGGTTGAGGCATTTGAACGAAAACATCAACAAGGTTGGTAAATGTCCTTATATATTACAGATGAATGCATTAACTGTGATGTCTGTGAACCTGTATGTCCGAATGAAGCCATTTATATGGGTGAGCTGATTTATGAGATTCACCCTGCACTTTGTACAGAGTGCGTAGGCCATCATGATCAGCCACAGTGCCAGTTGTTTTGCCCAGTCGATTGTATTCCGCTTGACCCTCAGCATGCTGAATCCCATGATGAGCTCATGGATAAATATAAGAAGCTGACTGCACAAAAAAATGCGAGCAATTAATTGCTAACTTTGATAAGATGCGCCACGAAGTGGGCTGGACGGTCGCCGCTGTGGAGGTCTTCGTGACTGAAGCAGGGGAGGAAAGTCTGGGCTTCAAAGGGTAAGGTGCTAGGTAACGCCTAGGCAGCGTGAGCTGACGACAAGTGCAGCAGAGAGTAGACCGCCTCATTCGTGAGGTAAGGGTGAAAGGGTGCGGTAAGAGCGCACCGCATGGCTGGCAACAGTTCATGGCATGGTAAACTCCACCTGAAGCAAGACCAAATAGGAATCCATTAGGTGTGACCCGCATCGGATTCGGGTAGGTCGCTTGAGCGTATGAGTGATTGTACGCCTAGAGGAATGATCGTCTTCGACAGAACCCAGCTTATAGGCCCACTTCCAAGATTTTTTGAAAAATACGCTTGACGTATGTAGTGAAAGTTAAGATAATGCGCCCACAGTTTTTGGCTATGTAGCTCAGTTGGTTAGAGCACCGCACTCATAATGCGGGGGTCACAGGTTCAAGTCCCGTCATAGCCACCATTTTATAGACCACGCTCCTGCGTGGTCTCTTTTTGTCTGTTGTTTTTAAAATATGCTGTGCTGTTCAGGATATCAATTTTCTCACTGTATAAAAGACATGCTTTCCCTGGATTTTTAGGCTGATTTAAATGTTTGTTGAAATTTGATCAGTTGGAAATTAAAAGACTAAAAACTGCGCATATGTTTCGTGTTTTCAAAACCATAGACTTGACCAGCTATACGGAACACTAGATAATGCGCTCACAGTTTATGGCTATGTAGCTCAGTTGGTTAGAGCACCGCACTCATAATGCGGGGGTCACAGGTTCAAGTCCCGTCATAGCCACCATTTTAAAAAACCACGCTCCTGCGTGGTTTCTTTTTATCTATATGATGCTGCCTGTTATTGTCGTTTCAAACCAAAACAGCGTTGTTCTGGTTTATGTAGAGGCTATAAATGTTTTTCGATGGTCGCCAAGGTCTGTGGGCTTTCGTAGAACGGTTTTAGAATTAATGTAATGATTGGCTCTAATACACCATGCTCGTCTAAAGCGGCTACAACTTTTGGATAAAAACGTACAGCCTCATTGAGTAAATCTGTGTCTTCCAGACCAATTGCTGCAAAAATATCTTCCAGACTTTCATCTTTATAGAAATCATAAAAGACTTTTACACCGTACAGGATCAGCTCTTGTATGAAAGAGGACTGGCGTAATTCTTTCCAGTATTCATAGATCATCACAAAGAATTCTTCAACATCCAATGGAGTCACCTGTTTGGTGTATTCTGATAGCGGCTTGGCCTTGTTATCATCCCAAACATTGCGGGCAAGACTTTCCATGTCATCATTAGACAGTAGGCTTAAATCAGCCAGTTGCTCCTGAATAAATTTGCCTATGCTTTCTTCCAGTTTCTGCTCAATTCGTTGTTGCTGGCGGTATGAAAAGCTTTTTAGTTTTTGCTGCCATTCATACTTGCTTTCAGATATTCTGTCTTCATCAGCCTGTGAAAACAGTTTTGGCAACTTGTTCTGCAAGGTTGTGGTGGCAATGTACTGGCACAATTGCTCAATAGAGGGACTTTCTTTAAGGAAGTGGTTGAGATAGTGGCGGATATTTTCCAGTTCCAGAAATTTGGAAAGCCATATTTCAAACTGCTGATCTGAAAATAAGTCTTGTAATTCTGCTGAAGACTGTAAAGAAAAAACATGCAGCCGTTGAGCAATCTCACCAATAAATTCCAGTAACCCTGCACCAAGCTGCATTTCAAAGGCATAACGCTTAACGACAGCCTGAATTTGCTCCAGTTCAACAACTTCCCTGAGTTGGATGTCTGGCGCATGTTGTTTGACATCCTCCCCCACCTAAAGGAGGGGGATTCCTACTGCTAGATGGCAATGTCCTGCCACGAAACAGATACTATAGTTCTCTGCTTCTTATTCCAATGTAGTCCTACCTTTCGGATTGCAAAGAGTGCACGGATTACAATGGGGAAAACTGTTTTTTTCGTGTTGTATCAGTCTGCTGACTAAAAATATACAACGTAATTATCATAGCACATGGATTACTAGATTCAAATGTTTTTAGCAATCCTAGCTAATCCCCACAAGAGGGACTAGCGGATTGCAGCCTTATATCCTCGGGCTAAATCCCGAGGTTTTACGGCTATTCGGATAAAAAGCTGGATAAACTGTTGAAAAAACTCAGCAGAAAGCTGGGTAGTCAGTTGGTTTTTATAAAATGCCACCTGCTCAAGCAAAAGTGCTTGAGCAAGGTGTTGTGACTTTTCAGAAACAATCTGTTCAGTCATTCGCAGTCCATCCATTGACGATAGGGTAACGGCGTTCACGACTGAACGCACGCGAGCTGATACGTGGTCCAATTGCCCCTTGGCGACGCTTGTATTCGTTACGGTCAACCAAACGAATAACTTTCTCGACCACTTCAGCTTCATAGCCTTTGGCAATGATGTCTGCCTGACTCAGGTCTTCCTCAATGTAGGCGTACAAGATCGCATCCAGTACATCATAGGCTGGTAAAGAATCCTGATCTTTCTGGTCTGGGCGTAACTCTGCTGATGGTGGACGTGTAATCACACGTTCAGGGATAACAGGTGTTTTACTCAAAGTATTGCGATATTTCGCCAACTCAAACACGATGGTTTTATACACATCCTTGAGTACAGAGAAACCACCCACCATATCACCATACAATGTGCAGTAACCCACTGAAATTTCCGACTTGTTACCTGTGGAAAGGACAAGGTTGCCAAACTTATTCGATAAGCCCATCAACAGAGTGCCACGGGTACGTGCCTGCAAATTTTCTTCGGTTGCATCGGCAGGGCTATTGCCAAAGAATGGATAAAGGGTTTGCATGAAACTGTTCACAATTGGATGGATTTCTGCAATACCAAAGGTTACACCCATACGGCGTGCCTGTTCAGTCGCATCCTCCACACTCATTTGAGAGGTATAAGTATAAGGCATCATCACAGCCTGTACCTTATCTGCGCCAATCGCATCCACCGCAATCGCAAGGGTGAGTGCGGAGTCAATACCACCCGATAGACCCAGAATCACGCCAGGGAAGCCTGAACGTTGCACATAGTCGCGGGTTGCCATGACCAATGCCTGATAAATTTCAGCAAAAGTGTCGAGGGGAGGCGTGGTTTTTGCGGTTTTAAACAGCTTCTGTTTTGCATCATATTCAGCGAAATAAACAGATTCCTGAAAACTTGGGGCCTGTAAGGCAAGCTGCCCATTATGATTGCTGACAAAACTCGACCCATCAAAAATCAGGTCATCTTGTCCACCCACCTGATTCACGTAAACAATATTCAGGCTAAGCTGTTTTGCCAGCTCATTCAGGGTTTGTACACGGTGCTGTGGTTTACCGACTTCATATGGTGAAGCATTTAAGATCAGCACAGTTTCAACATTGAGCTGGCTTAACTGTTTAACGGTATTGAGTGACCACACATCTTCACAGATCAAGACACCAAACTTATGCCCTAGATATTCAAAAACCAGATGCTGGTGACCCTCCTGAAAATAACGTTTCTCATCAAACACACCGTAGTTTGGCAAGTTATGTTTATTGTAAACACCTAAAACCTGACCATCTTTCATTACAGCGGCGGAGTTATAGCGATTCCCATCCTCAGTCTGGTGCACAAAACCGAACACCATCACAATATCTTTGACTTCGTTTAACTGGGCAAACGCCTTTTGGGTTCGTTTTTGTAGGTTCGGACGAAGTATAAGGTCTTCAGCAGGGTAGCCCAGCGTGGAGAGTTCTGGGAAGATGATCAAGTCAGCCTGTTGTTGTTTCGCTGAATTTGCCTGTTCAACCATCTTTTGAGTATTTGCATCAATATTGCCAATATGCGGAGAGAACTGAGCAAGGGCAACTTTAAAATTTTTCATTCAAACTTAATCCTGAGTTTTAACAAATTATGATATGCAAGTTTTTGATTTATATAGGTATGGTTTTAAAAAACATTGCTATATCATGGCGCCAGACATTCTATATCTTAAAGAAAAATGACAAGTTTACTAATATATACTAAATGCACATTTTTCTGCGTAGAAAAAACAAATTTTTCTGTGTAAAACGGCAACATTTCTCAATGTTTGCGTAGTTATGCTGCATGAGTGTGAAGAAATTTCATATAGCGCTATAAAGTTTTTTTCCGCTCATTTTGGTGTATGGACATGATATGTACTGATAATCCATTTTAAAGTTTAATTTGTACAATAAATATACATAAAATAATAAAAATGACTATATTTTACTTATTTGAGGTGGGGTTTTTATAAAATAATTTAATTAAATCAATTTGTTAAAATTTTATATACCGTTTGTCGGGAGTTACTTTGCTACGCTTGAGTGTACAACTGTACACTGCTATTATCTTAATTAATGTGAACATGTGTACACTATTGTTATCCAATGAAGCATCATGTTGTAATACATGATCAGAAAAAAAGAGGTATTCGCTATGTCAGTAGTATGATTTTCTGTAATTGCCTTAGGATTGGCTGTGGTTGTTGGTCGTATTGGTACAGTCATGTTCCGAGAACAAGAGCAGGAACTTAAATAAGTTCAGAAAAACCTGATTTTTAACATGAGAGGTAAGTAGTAATGATTCCAGTAATTTTATTTCCAGTGGTTGCATTTGGTTTGGTAATTGGCGTAGGGCGTGTTGGTACAATTGTTAAGGATGCAATGCGTGTGGATTTTACGACTGAAATGGATGATAGTCATGAACACAGCCCAGAAGCTCGCAAAGGCTCTATTGTTTAAAGTAGATTGCGATCCAATTACCTAAAAAGCCCTGTGGATAAAATCACGGGGCTTTTTATTTTTTAATGATATTTGGAATTTTCCTGAAAAAAATATCTCGTGCAATGTCACCCTGCTGTTCAATATTATAATCCTCAAAAGCTTTGCCCTGAATAAATTGATAACAGTAAGGATTGTATTTTTTAAAACTTAGATAATAGCCCAGTTGTAGAATTGCACCTTTCAGAATGACATTAGTCTGTTGCTGGTATTGTAAAATATGTGCCAGCTCATGAATAAAAACACCCTGTAATGCCATTGAGCATTTTGAATAGTCTGCACTGAAAGAGGTTTGACATGCGAATAAATTGCCATTCGGTGCGATAAAAATATTGGCTGGCTGCCAGGGGAGATAGGGGGTATTGAAAATTCTCACTTGATCATAGTTGATCAGGTTGCCAAAAACCTGCTGTGCAATCTCCACTTCACCCTGCGTGAGTCCACGACATTCAAATTCATTTATCCTAAAATGGACAATCAGGCTGGAAATAAATCTGGCTTCTAATCTCTGTATCAACGATTGTGTGGGCTGGGACATATTTGATGATATCTGGGATTAAAATTATTGTTGGGAATTATCTTCACTTGAAAAGAAAAACCCCAGTTAAAACTGAGGTTTTACCACAACTAAAATGACCACTGCAAGTAGGATCAGGGTGGGCATTTCATTAAAGAACCGCCAAAACTTATGTGATTTGTAGTGGGCATTACCAATCAGTTTTTTACGGTAATAACCACATACAAAATGGTAAATCACCAGTAAACCCACCAAACCGACTTTAAGATAAAACCATAACGCTTCATGATAGTGTCTGGTGGCATCCCCCCAGTCCACAAGGAAATGGGCGGTGATGAGTGTGGCAATCATGGATGGCCACATAATGCCACGGTACAATTTACGTTCCATGACCTCAAAGCGCTGATGACTGACAGTATCTTCACTCATCGCATGGTAAACATAAAGACGAGGCAGATAGAATAATGCAGCGAACCAACACACCACAGCGATAATATGTAATGCTTTAACCCACAAGAAAGCATCAGAAGGTGCATCCATCGATCATCCTAGGTGGGATTATGCATCCCACTTCTTGAAAATGAGGCAGGCGTTTACACCGCCAAAGCCAAAACTGTTACTCATGATAGTATTCAGTTTTGCATCACGTTTTTCAAGTACAATATCGAAACCTTGTGCGCCCTCATCCAGTTCTGTGACGTTGATATTTGGTGCAATAAAGTCATTTTGCATCATTAGTACAGAATAAATCGCTTCTTGAACACCAGCGGCACCCAGACTATGACCCGTCATGGATTTGGTTGAACTTAATGGTGGAACCTGACCTTCACCAAAAGCACGTTCGATTGCTTTAAGCTCCGTCACATCACCAGCAGGGGTGGAGGTACCATGCGTGTTGATATAGTCAATCTGCTCAACACCATGTTGTTTGGCTTCTTCCAGTGCCATGAGGATACAGCGGGTTGCACCTTCACCACTTGGCGCAACCATGTCAGCACCATCACTATTCGCTGCATAACCGACAACTTCCGCCAAAATTTTAGCACCGCGGGCCTGAGCATGTTCCAGTGATTCAAGAATAACGAAACCACCACCGCCTGCAATGACGAAACCATCACGGTCTTTTGAATAAGGACGTGAAGCTGTTTCTGGGCTATCATTATATTTAGAGCACAATGCGCCCATTGCATCAAAAAGCAGGCTTTGAGACCAGTGATCTTCTTCACCACCACCTGCCAGCATCAGGTCTTGTTTACCAAGTTGAATCAGGTTGTAAGCATAGCCAATCGCATCGGCAGATGTCGCACATGCACTGGTAATGGAGTGAGCGATACCCTGAAGTTTTAATGACACACCAACGTTTGCAGTAATGGTGTTGCTCATATTGCGTGGAACAAAGAAAGGTCCAATTTTACGTGCGCCTTTTTCCTCTAAAAGTTTCACCATTTCAGCAACAGAGGCGGTTGAATTACCGCCACTACCACCTGTAATCCCATAACGTGGGTTATTGGCCAGGTCTTCCTGTTTAAGGCCTGCATTTTCTACCGCCGCAATCGCCGCATTGTAGGCATACATGGCACAGACACCCATAAAACGTTTAATTTTACGGTCAATGCCATCAAAATCTTGAACAGCCGCCGCGCTGACATGGCTCTTGAAATTAAGTTCAGCATAAGTTGGGTTAAAACGTGTCCCAGAGATTCCATTTTTTAAAGAATGAGTAACCTCTTCCAAAGAGTTGCCGATGCATGAGTTGATGCCCATACCAGTGATTACAACACGTTTCATTTACAGATCCCTTTTATGGTAATGCTAAGCTATGTACGATAATCGTTATTCATAAATCAGGAGAATATAACGATTAAAACAGCTTATAAGTGAATGACACCATGATAGCAGAAAGGTTTTTTATTTCTTATGGCAAATTTTATGCCTATTTCCAGTTGTGTAAATATTAGTAAATATCAGTCATGTTGTGACGAAACGTAATGAAAGTACACACATAAAAGTTGAGATAAATAGATATTCAACCTAGTATCTACCTAGAAATGCACACAATTACAGAGCAGAGGTATTTGATGACAAAATCCCAAAATAAGCAATCTTCAGGTTTATTGGCACAGGCCTTTGGAGTGGCTAAAAAGCTCAGTTCAGAATTACAAAAACGTCAGCTTGCCCCAACGACTTCCGCAGCGGAACTCGCCCATTCATCAAATGTGATTGAGGGAAGTGCCCGCTTCAAACCTCCATTTGAGGTGGAAAGGTATGAAACACCACAACAGATGCTGCGCCAGCAATTGCCTAAACTGTCAAACCAGTTGCTGGGTCGTCATTACACGCGGGTCAATAATTTCGCCACCTTTATATCGCCAGACCTTGGGGAAAAAGTCTCTGAATACCTGTTTCAGTGGCTAAATGAGTTTAGTTCAAACACCTCTTTAACAGAAAAAATTCTTGAGGAGGCAGGGGTGAAAGACATTGCTGAACTCACCAGGGATACAGGTCGTTCCCAGCGTCTGAGTCAGGCCTTGATTGAACAGAACAAGCTTTTGGCTGCGGTGCAGGGTTTGATTACAGGTGCAACAGGGGTGTGGGGTGCGGCAATAGACATTCCTGCCTCAATAGTTCTGGCATTGAGAACTGTATATCAAACAGGTCGTTCCCATGGCTTTGACCTCAATGGCGACACAGACCAGGAAATTGTTGCATTTATTTTCAAGGAAATTGATTTGAGCCTTGTGGCGGAAAAGCAAACCCTGCTACTTACATTGAAAGCCGTGAAATCCATGCTGGAAACCCATGACCTGCAACAGTTCCAGCAATTGTTGGGTTCAAATAACGATATTGAAATGATCAGGAAATGGCTAGTTGATGATGAGGGACAATTTAAGTGGGGATGGCTCAACCGTATTCCCCAAGCCTCTGTGATTGGTAAGCTGACTCCTGTGGCAGGTGCGGCATTGGGCAGCTTTTATAGCTGGAAACTGCTTGAGGATGTAGGGCATAAGTCTCAGTCAGTATTTGGTGCGGCACGTTTCTATTTAAATGAGCATCCAGATGAAAAGATTTCCCCTTTGGCTGCTTATTACAAGGCCGAAGCCTTGCTTCGCAAGGCCAGTCCAAAACTGTTAAATCCAATTGAAACTGAATCACATAAACCGTCTACAGCGGAAGCAACTAAAAATGATGTGATTACCCATGTTGATGTTCGGGCAAAAGAAAATGCTGCCGATCAGCCATCTGTGGAGGAAAAGGTGGAAACTGGTATCCAGCAACTGGCAAGCCAATATGTTGAAGAGCATGAACATGCTGAACAACAACCTGCCTTGACTGCACAGCAGGATGAGATAATCACAGAAGATGAACCTGAAATTGTGGCTGAACAAAAACCAATTGAGGTAGAACCAGCGTCAACAAAACACAGCTAATTTGTTTCATGATGTATTCATACATCAGAACGCAACAAAAACACTAGGAATGGTCAGCATTTGCTCTATTGTGAGATGTTGACCATTTTTACTTCTTGGCTTACAATTATGTGCCCTCAAAAAGAGGTGTTTTTCTTTTTGAGGTTGTTTAATAACGGGAGAATTGCCAAATGGCAACAACAAATCAGTTGATCCGTAAGGGTCGTACAACTTTGATTGAAAAATCAAAAGTTCCTGCGTTGAAGGCTTGTCCACAACGTCGTGGTGTATGTACACGTGTATATACGACTACTCCTAAAAAACCTAACTCTGCAATGCGTAAGGTTTGCCGTGTTCGCTTAACTTCTGGTTTTGAAGTGTCTAGCTACATCGGTGGTGAAGGTCATAACCTACAAGAGCACAGTGTTGTTCTTATCCGTGGTGGTCGTGTTAAAGACTTACCAGGTGTACGTTACCATACCGTTCGTGGTTCTTTGGACTGTGCTGGCGTTAAAGATCGTAACCAGTCACGTTCTAAATACGGTGCGAAACGTCCTAAGAAGTAATTCTAGGAAAATAGCCCAAGCAATCCTTTAGCGTTTCGCTTGTTTGAATTCTTCATAGATTTGTAATTCAGGCGACGTATAGTAAGGCCAGCGTCATGTACACGACACTTAGTACAACTGCTGGATCATCCTGAAGTGTCATAATATTAGGTGTATTAAAATGCCAAGACGTCGCGTAGTCGCTGCTCGTGAGATCCTTCCAGATCCGAAATTTAGCAGCCAAACAATCGCTAAATTCATGAACCACGTTATGCAGGATGGTAAAAAATCTGTTGCTGAAGGTATCGTTTACGGTGCTTTGGAACGTGTTCAGGAAAAAAACAAAGTAGACCCAGTTGAATTTTTCGAGACTACTCTTGAGAAAGTTCGTCCTATGGTTGAAGTAAAGGCACGCCGTGTTGGTGGTGCTACTTATCAAGTACCTATGGAAGTGCGCCCATCCCGTCGTACTGCCTTGGCTATGCGTTGGTTAGTAGATGCTGCTGCTAAGCGTTCTGAAAAAACGATGGCTTTACGTCTTGCTGGTGAGTTGCTAGATGCGGCTGAAGGTAAAGGTGCTGCGATCAAAAAACGTGAAGACGTGCATCGTATGGCTGAAGCCAACAAAGCCTTCTCTCATTACCGTTTCTAAGCGGATAAAACAGTCCCTAATCAGGAGAATATTCATGCGTACCGCAGCTCGATTCAACATCGCTCTCTACCAAAGTGGGGGCTTTGCGGGTATTTAAGTTGCCTGCTTGAATATTTGTACGCATCAATTTAATTGATGCGTCCTGTTTTAAATATAACATTTAGGAATGTAGACATCATGGCTCGCCAAACCCCAATTACTCGTTACCGTAACATCGGTATTTCTGCGCACATTGACGCAGGTAAAACAACAACTTCTGAACGTATTTTGTTCTACACAGGTGTATCTCACAAACTTGGTGAGGTACATGATGGTGCAGCAACAATGGACTGGATGGAGCAAGAGCAAGAACGTGGTATTACTATTACTTCGGCTGCAACAACTTGTTTCTGGTCTGGTATGGGTAACCAATTCGAACAGCATCGTATCAATGTAATTGATACTCCAGGGCACGTTGACTTCACAATCGAAGTTGAGCGTTCTATGCGTGTTCTTGATGGTGCTTGCATGGTTTACTGTGCTGTAGGTGGTGTACAACCTCAGTCTGAAACTGTATGGCGTCAGGCGAACAAATATAAAGTGCCTCGTTTGGCATTCGTCAACAAGATGGACCGTACAGGTGCCAACTTCTTCCGTGCTGTTGAGCAAGTTAAAACTCGTTTAGGTGGTAATCCTGTACCTATCGTTGTGCCAATCGGTGCTGAAGATACATTTGCAGGTGTTGTTGACCTGATCGAGATGAAAGCGATTATCTGGGATGAAGAGTCTCAAGGTATGAAGTTTGAATATGGTGACATTCCTGCTGATCTGGTAGATACAGCTAATGAATGGCGTACCAAGATGGTTGAAGCTGCGGCTGAAGCTTCAGAAGAGTTGATGGATAAATATCTTGAAGAAAGTGATCTTTCTAAAGAAGATATTGTTGCGGGTCTTCGTACACGCACATTAGCCTCTGAAATTCAACCGATGTTATGTGGTTCAGCATTTAAGAACAAGGGTGTTCAACGTATGTTGGATGCTGTCATTCAATTCTTGCCTTCTCCTACGGAAGTAAAAGCAATTGAAGGTGTGCTTGATGATAAAGCTGAAACTAAAGCTACGCGTGAAGCATCTGATGATGCACCGTTCTCAGCTTTAGCCTTTAAAATCATGAATGACAAGTTTGTAGGTAACCTAACTTTCGTTCGGGTGTACTCAGGTGTACTTAAACAAGGTGATGCTGTTTATAATCCAGTTAAATCTAAACGTGAGCGTATTGGTCGTATTGTACAAATGCATGCCAATGAACGTCAGGACGTAGAAGAAATCCGTGCAGGTGATATTGCAGCATGTGTGGGTCTTAAAGACGTCACCACGGGTGATACACTGTGTGATGAAAAAAATGTCATTACGCTTGAACGTATGGAATTCCCAGAGCCAGTAATTTCATTGGCTGTTGAACCAAAAACTAAAGCTGACCAAGAAAAAATGTCAATTGCTTTAGGTCGTTTGGCGAAAGAAGATCCATCATTCCGCGTTCGTACAGATGAAGAATCTGGCCAAACGATCATTGCTGGTATGGGTGAGCTTCACCTTGACATCATCGTTGACCGTATGAAGCGTGAATTCAGTGTTGAAGCGAACATTGGTAAACCAATGGTTGCTTACCGTGAAACAATCAAAAAGACTGTTGAGCAAGAAGGTAAGTTTGTTCGTCAAACAGGTGGTAAAGGTAAATTCGGTCATGTATATGTTCGTTTAGAGCCTATGGATGTTGAAGAGGCTGGTAAAGAATATCAATTCGCTGAAGAAGTTGTCGGTGGTACTGTACCTAAAGAATTCTTCGGTGCGGTTGATAAAGGTATTCAGGAACGTATGAAGAATGGTGTATTGGCTGGTTACCCTGTTGTGGGTATCAAAGCGACATTATTCGACGGTTCTTACCACGATGTCGACTCTGATGAATTGTCGTTCAAAATGGCAGGTTCTTATGCATTCCGTGATGGTTTCATGAAAGCAGACCCTGTTCTTCTTGAGCCAATCATGAAAGTTGAAGTGGAAACTCCAGAAGACTACATGGGCGATATCATGGGTGACTTAAACCGTCGTCGTGGTATGGTTCAAGGTATGGACGATCTTCCTGGTGGAACTAAAGCAATTAAAGCAGAAGTTCCATTGGCTGAGATGTTTGGTTACGCGACTCAAATGCGTTCTATGTCTCAAGGTCGTGCGACATACTCGATGGAATTTGCTAAATATGCTGAAACTCCACGTAACGTGGCTGAAGGCATCATCGCTAAGTTCCAAGCTGGCGGTAAAAAAGGTGACGACGAGTAATCTTTCGATTACTATATTACCCAACTAAAATTTAGTTAAAAAACCAAGTGCTCATGGGCGACCCTCATGAGCAGTTTATAAAGGAAGATCATCATGGCTAAAGCCAAGTTTGAACGTAATAAACCACACGTAAACGTGGGTACAATTGGTCACGTTGACCATGGTAAAACAACTTTAACTGCTGCGATTGCAACTATCTGTGCAAAAACTTACGGCGGTGAAGCGAAAGATTACTCACAAATCGACTCTGCTCCTGAAGAAAAAGCACGTGGTATTACCATTAATACATCACACGTAGAATACGATTCTCCAATCCGTCACTACGCTCACGTAGACTGCCCAGGCCACGCCGATTATGTTAAAAACATGATCACTGGTGCTGCTCAGATGGATGGCGCGATCCTTGTATGTGCTGCGACTGATGGTCCAATGCCACAAACTCGTGAACACATCCTGCTTTCTCGTCAGGTAGGTGTACCTTACATCATCGTATTCTTGAACAAGTGTGACCTTGTTGATGATGAAGAATTACTTGAATTAGTAGAAATGGAAGTTCGTGAACTTCTTTCTACTTATGACTTCCCAGGTGATGACACTCCAATCATCCGTGGTTCAGCGCTTCAAGCATTGAACGGCAATGATGGCGAATATGGTGAGAAATCAGTTCTTGCACTTGTAGAAGCGCTTGACTCTTACATCCCAGAACCAGAGCGTGCAATCGATAAAGCATTCTTGATGCCAATCGAAGACGTGTTCTCAATTTCTGGTCGTGGTACAGTAGTGACTGGTCGTGTAGAAGCTGGTATCGTTAAAGTTGGTGAATCTGTTGAAATCGTTGGTATCCGTGATACTCAAACGACTACAGTTACTGGCGTTGAAATGTTCCGTAAACTTCTTGACGAAGGTCGTGCGGGCGAGAACTGTGGTGTTCTTCTACGTGGTACCAAGCGTGAAGACGTACAACGTGGTCAGGTACTTGCTAAGCCAGGTACAATCAAGCCACACACCAAATTCGATGCGGAAGTATACGTACTTTCTAAAGAAGAGGGTGGTCGTCACACTCCATTCCTTAACGGTTACCGTCCACAGTTCTACTTCCGTACAACTGACGTAACTGGCGCGATCAAACTACAAGATGGCGTAGAAATGGTTATGCCTGGTGACAACGTTGAGATGTCAGTAGAGTTAATCCACCCGATCGCAATGGACCCAGGTCTACGTTTTGCAATCCGTGAAGGTGGTCGTACTGTAGGTGCTGGTGTTGTTGCGAAAGTAACTGCATAATCGCCTAGAGTGATAAAAAAACACCCCTTTGGGGTGTTTTTTTTATGTCTATTGCTAGACAAAGTTTCCTTGCGTCGAGAAAAATGATTTCACTCATCATCCTTTTTCTCTCTTGCGTCGAAAAATTTAATACTTAATTAAATTTTCCTCCTCATGTCCTAAACTGATACCTTGCTGTCCTAAACTGCACTTAATTCATCGCAATAAAACCGTAATATAAACACAAGAAAATGAACAAAAGTAGTAAATGGAAATTTTCCATTTAAAAGGAGTCAGTAGCATGAATGCTAAAGTAAATATTTCAAATCGTGCAGGTGCAAGTTTTCCAGTACGTCGTATGAATTTTGATTTTGATCAAGTACCAGAATATTGGATGGATGGTTCGGCTGGCTTAACTCATTTCATGACTGGTTTGTCTGCATTATTCCCAGATGGCGAGAAATTATTTATCACCAGTCGCCGTAAAACCACCCACTTCAGGGGGTGGATATAAGGTGACATAATTGCTAGAATGAAGCATCTGTTAAATCAAACCATCTACAAAAAACAGCTAGGACAGTTAAATTGCGAGTACGCAGTTTCTTAACTGGTAGATGGTTCAACAAACACACTCTCAAGCTGGCTCGTGTCAATAGACAATCTTAACAGTAGAGTCAGTATTGAAATGAGAATCTTAGACGCAAGGTGTGACTTGCAAGGCGGTAGCCAACTCTAAGATTTGCGGTCGGGCTTGACCGTCTAGCTGTAGGAATCCCCTCGGTTTAGCGAGGGGAGGAAGTCAATGATGCTGTACGTGCTGTACGTTATCACCCAACTATTAAAGATAATGCAGAACTACAAAAAGAAATCAGTGCTTTTATTGGTCAAGAAGCAATGCACACTCAAGAGCATGTGAATTTTAATGCTTCTGCACAAAAGTATGGTCATGATGTTAGATCTTTAGAGCAGATTACGGGACGGTATATCCAATTTGCACTTAAGAATTTTTCAAAAATCGTCAAGCCCTTTGGTATGACCAGAGAGATGGTTGATCTAACGGCGACAACAGCGCTAGAACATTTTACTGCAACGATTGCCTCTGAATTATTACGCAATAAACACATCCAAGATTTAATGACAGATGAGACTATGTCATATATGTGGTTCTGGCATGCAGTTGAAGAAAATGAACATAAAGCAGTGGCTTACGATGTCTATGAGTCAGTATTTGGAACTGGATTGAAAGCATATAGTTTACGTACTACAGCACTTGTATTTGCTATGGCTTTAATCTTTATTCTTCAATCTTATTTTACTTTACGGCTACTTCAACAAGATAAAAAACTAAATCTGAAAGAATTAGGCATGATTTACAAATATGCTTATAGTCCATCAAAAGGGATTATTACAGGTATGGCGGGTGAAATGTTGGCTTACTTTAGACCACGTTTTCATCCAAATGATTTAGATACCGTACAATTACTTAAAGATTGGAAGGCGAAATTAGGTTTTTAACTTAAAACTTCCATTAGCTAACCCTATGTAAAAAGAGCAATAAAATTGCTCTTTTTAATTTTGAATATTACATTGAATAGACTTTTTTAAATCATACTGACATGTCCTAAGATGATGCTTTTCTGACCTTATCTGCACTTATTTAATACGTTCAAAGAAGCGTATAAATAAACCATAGATAATTTTTAAGCAAATATATCCATTGAGTAGGAGAAGAAAGTATGAATGCTAAAGTCAATATTTCAAACCGCGCTGGCGCTAGTTTTCCTGTACGCCGAATGGATTTTGAATTTGGCGAAGTGCCACGTTATTGGGCAAATGGAGATGCTGCTTTAACTCATTTTATGACTGCACTTTCAGCACTGTTTCCAGAGGGCGAACAATTTTTTGTGAATAGCACCCGTGCAGTTAGAAATGATCCAAAACTTGCTGATCCTCGATTACAAAAAGAAATTAGTGCTTTTATTGGACAAGAAGCAATGCATTCAAAGGAACACTTGGCTTTTAATGCAGCTGCTCAAGCTTATGGTTATGATGTGCGCAAATTGGAGGCACAAACAGGTAAAGTGATTCAGTATGGAGTTGCTATAAGTACTAAATTATTAAAACCATTTGGTTTTACAAAAGAGATGATTGGTTTAACGGGTACTTGTGCCTTGGAACATTTTACATCAACGATTGCTGAAGAATTATTGTCTAACCCAGATATTCAATCCATGTTTATGGATGAGACCATGTACCATTTATGGATGTGGCATGCAGTTGAAGAAAATGAGCATAAAGCGGTGGTATTTGACGTTTATGAAGCAATGTATGGGCAAGGATTTAAAGCTTATTTTATGCGTTCATTAGCTTTAGTGATTGCAATGGGTTTAATTTTTATTACCCAGTCATATTTCACTGCGACTCTTTTAAAAACTGATGGCAAACTTACATGGCGAGATACCAAATATATGCTCAAGTTCATGTATGGCTATAAAGGTTTTATGACGCGCCAGATTCCTACATTGCTTGCTTTTTTAAAACCTAAATTCCATCCAAATGATGATGATACTACTGAACTGTTAAATAAGTGGCGTGCTGAACTGGGTTTTAACCTGAATTAATGATAAATAGAAAATGGGCAAGCAAAATTGCCCATTTTTTTATTCAAATTTTGCATTAAATTGCTGATAATCTGCACCAGCATTTTATAAGGTAACAGTCCGTGATTCGATTGATGCAGGAAAGTGATATAGACCGTGTAGCTGAGATTGAGCGGTTGGTACAAACACATCCCTGGTCCAGACAGCAGTTTCAGGAATCCTTGACCTCCTACCAATGTACTGTTTATGAAAAAGCCAATCAGGTGGTGGGTTTTTGTATTTTGCAGCCTGTTCTAGATGAGGCCAATTTATTACTGATGGCGATTCATCCAAACCAACAGGGCAAAGGTTTTGGATACGAGTTGCTAGATTATTCAATTCAACAGTTAAAGAACAATCCAGTTCAGATTTTTCTGGAAGTGCGTGAAAGTAATATTCCTGCAATTCACCTATATGAAAAAACAGGTTTTCATCAGATTGATCTACGAAAAAATTATTATCCAAATATTGATGGTTCAAAGGAGCATGCCGTGATTATGGTCAAGACATGCACCGATGATTTTGCAGCCTTATTTCAATAAGGCTATTTAATAATCAGGTTATTCCATTCAGATGGAAGTGTGCTCATCAATGAGTTTCCAAGTTGCTGGATTTCGTTGTCAGAGAGTGGGCGGTTAAGTCTGCGCCATTGTCCATCAAGCAGCAACTCAAGCGGGGTATACTGGGATTTGTAATTCATCTTGGATGAATGCGGCACCCAATAGCCGAGGTAGAGATAATCAAGATTCAGCGTTTTAACGTATTCGATTTGCTTAAGAATCGCAAATACGCCCAAGGAGCGACGTTGTTCATCTGGATCGAAGAAAGTATAAACTGCAGATAAACCATCATCCATTAAATCACAGGTTGAAACACCAATTAATTTTTGGTCTTTCCATAATTCGATGAAAAAACTTTCTGTGCAACTGTGAATGAGGAATTTTTCAAACTGATCTAATGTTGCTGGATACATATCGCCATCTGCATGGCGTTCATTGATATAACGCTCATACAAATCATAATGCTGTTGACTGGCTTGCGAAGTTGGCAAAATACTCATTTTTAAATCTTGATTACGTTTCCATGCTTTCTTCTGGCTACTATTCATTTTAAATTCTTGAATCGGAACGCGACAAGATAAACATTGGCGACATAAGTGGCATTCTGGTCGATAGACAAAATCACCACTACGCCTAAAACCGACACGGGAAAGTTCAGATAAGGTGACGACATCAATCCGATGAATCGGGTCCAGAAACACCATGCGCGCGGACTTGTTATCGAGGTAACTACAGTCGTGCGGTGGCGTGATGTAATACTGTAAGTCATTTAAAAGGGACTTGGGTTGGTATGATTTCATGAATCTGTCCCTCCAAGGTGTTCGTCCATTAACCGTCTAATTTTGCATTAACTGCTATTGTTTTACTTGAAAATACACGTTCCTGATAGTTTTTCCAATTGATAGGGGGGGCAATAATTACATCTTGTAACGATTTTAGATATGTCTGGCGAGAAATTGTACTGGCTCCCAGACTCAGGAGATGATCGTTAACCAGTTGGCAGTCAATCCAAGGCAACTGATTTTCCTGTCCAATCAGCATCAGGGTGTAGAAAGCCATCTTGGAAACATCAGTTTCGGTGCTAAACATGGACTCACCAAAACAGCCTTTGCCGATGGTGACTCCATACAAGCCACCAACCAGTTTGTCCTGTTGCCAGACTTCAACACTATAGGCATAACCCGCCTTAAATAGAGAACAATAGCCTTCGATTATATCTTCACTAATCCAGGTTTCATTGGCATAGCTACGGGGCAGCGAGCAGGAACGAATCACATCTTCAAAGGCGTGATTGATGCTAATGCGATAGTCATGCTTTTTCATATTTCGCAGCAAGGATTTGCTAGGTTTATAGGAGTGTGGCTGAATAATGCAGCGTGGTTCAGGACTCCACCAGCAAATGGGTTCGTCTTCATTAAACCAGGGAAATAATCCGTGTGTATAGGCTTCAAATAAAGTCGATGGAGATAGGTCAGCACCAATGCAGATGAAACCATGACCCTCGGGATCAGCTTCAATAGGATCAGGAAAAATATATTGAGAGGGTGGAAGTTGATGCATAATAAAATGAATATGGAAAGGATTCAGATTAAACTAATCTAAGAAAGGTCGAATGGCAAATATAGTACTTCGCCATTCGATCATCAGTATTTAATTAAATAAACGCAATTGTTTCGCGATTTCCAACTTCTTACTTTCTAAAAATATTTGGGCTTTAGATTGGATAATTTCAATGCTTTTAACTTGATCTGAAACCATTTGACCATCTTTATCTAAAACTAACCACCCAAGCTGTTGGATGACATCTTGCACATAGTAAGCAAAATCTGTTGCAGTCGTTAAACCCTCTATAAAGTGAGCGCGATAAAATAATTGATGAAAATGTTCAGTCGGTATACCAATGCCTGTGATTGGACTAATTAAAACACCATAGTTTTGATGAAAACTCGCTTGTTTTAAAATGTAATGATTCAGATTATGGCAATGCTCGAACATTTTTTGAGATGGTTCATTATTTTGACATGGTTGAGCTAGTCCAAGATGGCACAGGATAACGAGCGCATTTAAGATTTTTGCATAGTGAAGCTCGGGAAAACTAGCTTCTAAATCTGCAATAGTGAGCGGTTGATAGTTAACTTCAGCAAATCGATTGCCAATTGGTTGATAAATTTCCTCTATCAAATTGAATGTCCCCAATAGTCCTGTAATGCTACTCGGTAATTGCTCTTTGGCTGTTAGAAGCACAAATGCTGTTTTTCGGAGTTTTGCTTGGACTTGTAATGGGGTTAAATTATTCTTGCCTCGAATAAATAAATCCCGTCTAAATTGTGTGTTGGCAAAATAATCTCGGCACTGTTCTTTGAAAATCGGGTGTTCAATCGCATTTAGAAATTGCTGATGTTCTTCTGAAAAATTAATGTTATCTAGATGCGTTCCTAAGTCTGTAGACCCAGCATAAGATAATTTAATTTCATCTAGGATTCTGACTACTTGCTGAAATGAAAAGCATTGCCAATCTTGATTCAAATATTCATGAATTAAGTAATTTGGATTTTGTTGTTTGAGATCGATTACTTTTTGCAAAGCATTGGGATTTCTTTGAGCAAAGATTGGATTTTGTTTAAGTAGTTCTTCGCTAAAATTTAATGCTTCATTTACTTTTTGCAGTGGGTTTGTACTTTTGCTATTAAATTTAAAATGACTATGAAATAACTCGCGTATAGGCATATTGGCAGCCCAACCTGTCACGCAGTTATAACTGATATAGACAATACCATTGGGTTTTAAATATTTACGAATGAATTTCAAAATGATGTGTTGGTTTTCATAGCTTATCCAGCTCCATATTCCATGTAGGCTAATTGAATCAAACATGGGTAAATCATTTCGATTTAATAATTCTTCAAAGCTATCATCAAAAAAATAAGGCTTAGTTTGGCTATGTTGTGCTAATTGGTTGGCATGAGCTGCATGTGCAGGGTTAAAGTCAGTACCATAAAAATTGGCATCAGTACTTGCTGCATGTATGTTGATGCTGACACCTTGCCCAAAGCCAAGTTCACAATGTGTTTGATTTGTCTGAATATCTGGACTATCTATCCCATTTAAAAGTAAACAGAATTTTTGGAAGTTAGGGCTAAGATCACGATAATATCCATAGGTGTAATTGACTTCAGTTTGGTAGCCATTGGTCCATGTTGTTGTCATGTATTCATCCAAAATATAATTGTTGTTAAATAAAGCCATGTTTTTGATTGTACATATCATTTAACAAAAAAAGCCACCATAAAAATGGTGGCTTTTTAAACTTAATGTAAATTAGTTTAAATTATCAAGATACTTCTCAGCATCTAATGCTGCCATACAGCCTGAACCTGCTGAGGTAATCGCTTGACGATAGATACTATCAGCTACGTCACCAGCAGCAAAGACGCCTTCAATTGATGCTGCCGTTGCATTACCCGAAGTACCACTTTGAACTTGAATATAACCATCACGTAAGTTCAATTGACCTTCAAACATCTCTGTATTTGGTTTGTGTCCAATCGCAACAAATAGACCTTGTACTTGAACATCTTGTGTACTTGAATCCTGGGTAGATTTGATACGTACAGATGTTACACCAGTATTGTCACCGAGTACTTCATCTACCTGATGGTTCCAGATGATACTGATCTTGCCTTCTTTTTCTTTGGCAAATAAATGATCCTGTAAAATCTTCTCGGAACGCAGGCTGTCACGGCGGTGTACCAGTGTTACATGGGCCGCAATGTTTGAAAGATAAAGTGCTTCCTCAACCGCAGTGTTACCGCCACCCACAACCATGACATTCTGGTTTTTATAGAAGAAACCATCACAGGTTGCACAGGCGCTCACCCCTTTACCCATAAACGCAGCCTCAGATTCCAGACCCAGATATTGTGCAGTTGCACCAGTTGCAATAATCAGCGCATCACAGGTGTATTCTTCCATATCGCCTTTCAGCACAAATGGACGGGTTTTTAAATCGACTTCATTGATGTGGTCATAGACAATTTCTGTACCGAAACGTTCAGCGTGAGCTTGCATGCGTTCCATCAATACAGGACCAGTTAATCCCTCTGGGTCGCCTGGCCAGTTATCCACCTCAGTGGTCGTTGTTAACTGACCGCCAAGCTGCAAACCAGCAATCAGCGTTGGTTTGAGGTTGGCGCGTGCCGCATATACCGCCGCACTATAACCTGCAGGACCAGAACCCAAAATAATTAACCGTGAATGACGAGCGCTCATTAAAGAACATCCTTTTTATATTGAAACTGTTAAAATTATACGTGAATCCACAGGGGAGTGGGTTGGATAATATTGATATACTTAATCGAATTGGGCTATATCATCAATGGGGCTGTTGATATTTCGCCAGTGCTTTGCGATAAAGTCAACACGCCCACGATGTTAACAACAACATTAAACAATCGTGCATCTTTTTTGTAAGAACGAGTGCATAATAGAGAGCGTATTGATTGAAGATTCTTGATGAACTTCATTAATTCTAATGATAAATGAATTGGGTTACAGGACTGTATATGACTGCGGTGTCAAGTGTTTATGCACAACGCTTTTTAATGACATTATTTTTGATTTCTTTTGGCATTTACCTATTTCTTGCCACAGTGACTTATACACCATTTGATCCAGGATGGATGCATATCTCCAGTGATACCCAGCAGGTTTCCAACGCCAGTGGGGTGGCAGGTGCCTGGATTGCGGACCTGTTGTTTGGCTTTCTAGGCTGGGCCAGCCTGTTGATTCCATTATTCCTGTTTATGGAAGCGATTCAGGTCTGGTGGCCAAGAAGTTTTCTAAATCGCCCGTTTCGTTATGCGGCCCAGTTTTTCCTGATTTTATCGTTATCAACCCTGTTGTATTTACACTGGAATATGCCAGCCGACACGCTGGAAAATGCGGCGGGTGGCATTATCGGTTATGAGCTGGGACAGAGTTTATCGCAGTTGCTGACGATTTATGGGGCAACCTTATTCTTACTGATATTTGGCATTGTATTGATTACCTTGGCATTTGGAATCCAGTGGGACAAAACCTGGGTGACATTGAAAAATACGCCCGCTTATTTGCAGGACCTGTTTTATAAAAATGTACCACAGACCGAGTCGGCCTATGACCTCACTGAACAATTGACCAAAGAAACACCTGCCATTAAAAATAAAGTGCAAGCAGAAGCTACAGTTACCAGCCCCCCTGAGATGAAAGCAGTTGATCTAGTACAAAATGATAAAACTGCTACAGCTAAAGTGGAGGATTCACATCATCAACAGGTGGCAGAAAGATTATTTGCGGATGTGGTTGCGAAAGAGCAGCAAAGTGTCCAGTCAGACGAAGCCCATGTCATTGAGGATTTTGAACAAACCCTGCAAAAGGCACATCAACTGGAAGCGGAAAGCCAACGCCTGATTCAGACGGGTGAGGTATGGCGTGCGCTGCAAAGCGATGATATCAGCCATAAACAGGAGATTGATGCGTTGTTAAAGGCTGCCGATGATTCTGATCAGCATGTGGCATCCTACAATACCATGCAGTCTCAACGGATTGAACCTGCTTTGCAAAGAGAAAGCGGTAGCAATTTAGACTGGAATGATGACCAAATTTTTGATGAGTTGCTGGCTGCCGTTCCAAATAATAAAACTGCAACGCATACGCCGTTTACGCAAGATGTTCCAGCACATTCAAACTTTCATGAACAAGTGAATGTGGTGGAGTTTGAAGCCGATATAGAGGCATTGATCGCAGAATCGGCACAAACCATTGTAGTCCAGCCACATGCGTCTTCAGTTCAAAATGTTGTTCAGGAAGAGAAGCACAGTTCTACAAGTGAAGCGTTTGATGAGTTTAACGATCTTCTTGTTGATGAAGAGCAGGAAAATATAAGACCTCAAGCTTCAAGTTATGCTCAGTCCTCTGCTTTTGTAAAAGTGCCAATTGAGGTCGCCGCACCAAAAGAGACACTTTCCAAGGAAGCCTTTATTGAGGCCTGGCAGGAGACCGCAGGTAAGGCTGAACCTGATGCAGAACTGAATATTGAAGATGATTTTGATCTGGATGCGCCATTAACCGATTCGTTTGGTCGTCCAATGTCCCGTGCCATGCAGGTGGCGCAGAAACGCCGTGACTTGCCAACCTTACCAGGTCTGGAACTACTGGATGATGTTGATCCAAATAAAAAGGTGAACTTCACTGCTGAACAATTAGCCCGATTGTCAGAGCTTCTGGAAATCAAGCTACAGGAATTTAACGTTAAGGCACAGGTGGTGGAAGCCCAGCCAGGTCCAGTGGTCACACGTTTTGAACTTGATCTTGCACCAGGGGTCAAGGCATCCAAAGTCACCAATATTTCGCGTGACTTGGCGCGTTCTATGTCGATGGCTTCAGTACGTGTAGTTGAGGTGATTCCAGGGAAACCGTATATCGGCATTGAAGTACCGAACAGTAGCCGTGAAATGGTACGTTTGATCGAATTATTGGAAACACCAACGTATCGTGATCCCAATAATTTAATTAGTATGGCGATGGGTAAGGATATTTCTGGTAATCCTGTACTGACCGATTTAGCCAAGGCGCCACATATGCTGGTTGCGGGTACTACAGGTTCGGGTAAATCGGTTGCGGTCAACTCGATGATCCTTTCGATGTTGCTGAAATATACACCTGATCAGTTGCGCCTGATCCTGATTGACCCGAAACAGCTTGAATTGGCCAACTATAATGATATTCCACACTTGTTAACGCCTGTTGTGACTGACATGAAAGATGCTGTCAGTGCATTAAACTGGTGTGTGAATGAAATGGAACGCCGTTACAAACTAATGTCATTCCTAAAAATCCGTAAACTTAATGACTACAACCGCAAGGTGGAAGAGGCGATTGCCAATGGTGAGGACCTGATTGATCCAACCTGGAAAGCAAGTGATTCGGTTGTGGGGGAGCGCGCACCGCGATTGACCCCACTCCCTTCGATCGTCATCGTTGCCGATGAGTTTGCTGATATGATCATGCAGGTCGGTAAAAAAGCTGAAGAGATGATTACCCGTTTGGCACAGAAATCCCGTGCGGCAGGCATTCATTTACTACTTGCGACACAGCGCCCCTCTGTAGATGTGATTACAGGCCTGATTAAGGCCAATATCCCAACCCGTGTGGCACTGCGTGTCAACAGTAAAATTGACTCCCGTACCATTCTGGATGCGGGTGGGGCAGAAGATCTGCTTGGTCATGGTGATATGCTGTTCCTTGGACCTGGGAAGATTGAACCTGAACGTGTACATGGTGCATTTATCAGTGATGATGAGGTCAACCGTATCTGTGATGCTTGGCGTGAACGTGGTGAGCCTGATTATGTTGATGAAATCCTGACCCCATTTGACGAAGAGCCAACATCCCGTGGTTTTGAGGATGGAGAGGGTGATCCAAGTCGGGATGCATTATATGATCAGTGTGTATCTTTTGTACTGGAAACCCGTAAAGTATCTACTTCATCTATCCAGCGTAAATTTAGTCTGGGCTATAACCGTGCTGCCCGTATTGTTGATCAAATGGAAGAAAATGGGATTGTCAGTGCAATGGGAGCAAATGGCAAACGGGATATTCTGGTTTAACGATCATATTGCATTAACCAAGCCTCTATTCTGAGGCTTTGTCGTTTTTATTTTCTTGTTTTTATATGGTAATAATCACGTTTTTTATTTAAGCTAAACCTTTAAGGTTTTAACACTGGGTTTGGCTATGTGGGTTGCATTATGTACGCTCATCTTTATTCATTTTTGTGCATTGATTACCCCTGGTCCAGATTTTTTCTTAGTTTCCCAAACTGCAATTAGTCGCTCCCGCAAAGATGCGGTATTGGTGGTACTCGGTATTTGTTTGGGTGCGATGTTGTGGTCTTTATTGGCACTCATGGGGCTGAATATTATTTTTGAAAAGATGGCATGGCTAAAGCAGGGCCTTTTAATTGCAGGTGGCCTGTATTTATGCTGGCTCGGTTTCCAGATGCTACGCTCAGCCTTTTCAAAGGGTGATGAAACAGTAAAACAGATGGTCCTACCTCAATCACCTTATCTATTCTTTATGAAAGGTCTGCTCACCAACCTGTCGAATCCCAAGGCGATTATTTACTTTGGTAGTGTATTTTCACTGTTTTTAGCCAATCCTTTATTTGACCAGCATCATTCCCTGCTTTTTATTATTGTGTCAATTGAGACAGCCTTGTGGTTCTTATTGGTTGCCTTTGTTTTTTCCTTGCCCACATTTAGAACTGCATACCAAAACTTTGCCAAATGGATTGATGGCATTTCTGGTGGAATATTCACTTTATTGGGTGTTTATCTGATTGGCAATCGATAATAATAGATATAAAGAAAAAGCCTGCATGATGCAGGCTTTTTTTTATTAAGCGAATTTCGCTAAAACTTCCAGAAAACCCTCTTTTTGACGAGGATACTGTGCGATGACATCATGGATGCGCTGCCCCTCTGGATTGGTTGCATTCAGGTCACGGCCATCTGCCAGAAACTTGGTAATCAAACGCTCATAGTCATGTGGACGCATATGCTTGAATGCATGATAGAGCACATGGAAGTCAGCATTTACACCCGCTGGTGGAAGCTGGTTGAGGTAGGCAAACACACGCTCATCTGACCATTCTTCATTGAAAGTTGCTGGCTGTGATAATGCCATGACAATCTCCTCAGTTTTATAAAACAATAAAGGCAAAATCCTTGAAGTGGATGAAAGCAATGCTTTCCAAATCCACTCACGTATTCTGCCTTTATTTGTGAAAAATCGCTAATGAAAAAACTTCTAACGTTCTTCAGGTAAATTGATATTCATCTCAAGCATTTCGATATTCGCTTCTGAACGAACCTGCATTTGGATATGCTGTTCATCCACACCACGCACATAACGACTCACGACCTGCATGATTTCTTTCTTCATTTGATCAAGTTTGTCTTGCCCTAAACGACGACCCAAGCCCTGTTCAGATGCAACAATTACTTTCAAGCGATCTTTGGCAGTTTGTGCACTTGATGGTTTTTCATCACCGCTAAACAGTTTACTCCAGAATCCTGCCATAATTACGCTCCAAATAGTCTAGCCAACCAACCTTTTGGCTGCACTGCAATATGTCGATAAGGACGGTCTTCGCCAAGGAAACGGGCAACCAGATCATCATAGGCTTGCCCAGCTTTCGCTTCTGGATAAAGAATCACAGGTTTACCTTCGTTTGATGCCTGTAGCACGCTTGGACACTCTGGAATTACGCCCAAAGTCGGAACACGTAAAATGTCTTTGGAAATGTCATCAATGGTCAGCATTTCCTGCTTATCTGCACGTTCAGGGTTGAAACGTGTGATACACAGGTGCTTACGGATACGGCCTTCATTTTGTTCGACTTTTTTGGTCTTGCTGTCCAGCATGCCAATAATACGGTCAGAGTCACGAACCGATGAAATCTCAGGGTTTGTCACAATGATGGCTTCATCCGCATGATACATGGCTAGAATCGCACCACGCTCAATCCCCGCAGGTGAGTCACAGATGATGTAGTCAAATTCCTGTGAAAGCTCGTCGATCACGCGCGCCACACCTTCATCACTCAGCGCATCTTTATCGCGGGTTTGCGATGCAGGTAAAATGAACAGGTTTTCAATGTCTTTATCACGGATCAGGGCTTGCTGTAGGCGGGCTTCATTATTGATGACATTCACAAAGTCATAAACTACACGGCGTTCACAGCCCATAATCAAATCAAGGTTACGTAAACCCACATCGAAATCAATCACAACAGTTTTATGACCACGTAGGGCTAAACCTGTTGCAAAAGATGCACTTGTTGTAGTTTTACCTACACCACCTTTGCCTGACGTTACGACAACAATTTTGGCCACCGAATCCACTCCTATTTATGGTCATACGCCCCTAAAAGGGCTTTTTGGTGCTTTTTTGACTTAATCAGCTAAGTTAAAACTGTAAGGGTTCAAATTCAAGCTCTTGCTTGGTATTTAAATAAATATGTACAGGTTTTTTGATCATATCTTTTGGGATATCATCCGCCACACAATAGGTTCCTGCAATCGAGATCAGTTCCGCTTCCAGAGAATTGCAGAAAATACGTGCTGAGCCATCTCCACCTGCGCCTGCAATGACTCTACCACGGGCATTGCCATAGATGTGAATATTTCCAGATGCAATCACTTCTGATCCACTATTCATGCCAGCATTCAGGATAATATCGCCCTGATCCTGTACCAAAGACTGACCTGTACGCAAAATCTCATCATGATATGAGGTGACATGGGTAACCGATGTGTTTTTTTGTGGTGTTTGTATTGCAGTGCTATCGACTGTTTTTTCAGGTGCATGGTCAACGACCTGCTCTTTAGAGGCCTTGATGCGTTGCAAGGGCTGATCGGTAGGCAAAACAGGGAACTGGATTGCGCGTGCCTGATCTCCCAAGATACCATCGATCACCGCCATTGGCTGTAAACCCAAATCAATTAACAGTTGGATCAGGGCAATCAGCTCTTGCTCGACGGTACTGTCAATAATGACCAATGTCCCTAAATAAGAACTCTCATTGAGTGTGCTTGTCAGTTGCTGTCGGATTGCAGCATGGTCATTTGTGTCGAAAGTTAGTCGACTAAAATTCACCATTCTGCCCGTAATCCGTATATCAGCCATAATTTATCCTTCAGGGCTTCTTAAGCACTATAAGGGCAATGCCCTGCATATGTTGTAAATAAGAGCAAATGCTAGAACAAATTACAGCAATTCTCTAGCATAATTGGTAAATTTTCTTGTCAACTTTCTGATTTTTTATCCAATTGATCGTATTCCTGCAAAGTTTGCTGCCATTGTTTGATCTTGACCTGCTTTCGTATTGCTTCAAGGCTTTCAAATACCACCGATTCCACCAGCTGTTCCAGATATTGGTTGTCAATGTTCAGTGCACTGACCTTTTCTGCGATAAGTTGATAGTTTTCATTGGGGCGATGCAGGGAACCTGCTGTAAATGGCTCAATTAAACCCGCACTGATATTCTCACCCAGACGTTGTCCAATACTCTGAATCTGCTGTTCAATCCGCCCCCCGACAATTGGAATCAAACGCAGCAGTTGTGTCAGCTCAGGTGTATCCTCAATCGCCTGATTAACGATGATACCCACTTTCTGAGTAATCACAGGCTGTTGCTGCTGTAATGCCTTGGCTAGCGATTCCTGTAGCATGGAGGAAAGCGTAATTGTAAACAATTCACGATGATGATCAACCAGGTCGTGGATAATCTTTTTGTGCGTGGAGCTGGTTTCAAGTTCGTGTCTTATACCATCAATCACGGTGATCACCACACGGTCAGACAGTTCTTCCATGATGACACGGTAATAAAACATCGCCTTAATGCGGATATTGTCTGGAATGACCTTGTAGCCAAGTTCATATAAACGGTAGGCGATGATACCTGCACGAAATAAGCGCAAAAAACGCAGGTGTGGAATAATGGCTAGGATTTCATACCAGTGGATAAAGGGAAAGAACCACCAGCGTGCATGATGTTTTTGCACAATTGAGAGTAGCCAGCGTACCGCCAGCTCAGTGATTAAAAAAATAATAAACCATGCTTCAGTGGTAATCACCCAGGGATGTAAATATGTACGATAGAACTCAAGGACACTGGGAAGATGGATAGTGTTTAAAAACCATTCCCCAATGTTGCTCATGAGGAAAAAGTTCATGCCCAGACAGAATAGATTGAAAACAATAATAAAGACCATGAAAATATCATAGGCGAGGAATAGTTTAAAAAACTTACTATTCGGATTCACATTATTATATTTAGAGTTTTGTCCTGAGTCCTGCTGGGTCATTTCTTGTTTAATCCCTAAAAAAATTATGGCTTATATTTGGATTTCATTGCAGTAATGAGTTGATCTTTTTCAGTCCAGATCTGATCCACCCATCTTTGGAAACGTTCCCGATAAACAGGATCATCTTCATAATTACCGCCAACCACCCAATTAGGAATGTCAATTTGACGCAAATCCACTGCAATGCGTGGAACATCGCCAAGCCAGAAATCTCCATAGTCTGGTACGCCGTCTGGATAGACAATAGTCATGTCAACCAGGGCATCAATCTTATCTCCCAGAATATTCAAGGCCAATGCCAGACCGCCTGCTTTAGGCTTGAGCAGGTTTTTATATGGGGATTGCTGCTGTGCATGCTTTTCTGGAGTGAAACGTGTACCTTCCAGATAGTTTAAAAGGGTAAACGGCTGGCTCAATAACTGTTCGCAGGCTTTGCGCGCCTCATACATATCGCGTGACTTCAGTTCAGGATTTTTTGCAATCTGTTCCTTGGTGTGGCGTTTCATCATCGGGAAACCCAGGATTTTAAATGCCTGACCCACAAACGGAATGAAAATAAGTTCCCATTTGGTAAAGAAACGGGTAAGGGGCATACGGCTTAAACCAAAATACTGGTTCACTGTGGTATCCACCCAGCTTTGATGGTTACAAATCATCATATAGCGGCCCTGTAGATTCAGGTCAAGCTTTTCATCAATGCTGATATCCCACTTTAGGTTTGGCAGCACCTTTTCAATCAGGTGGTTGTTTACACCAATCCAGCTATTGGCCAATTGAATATTGGTTTCGTCTATTTTTTTTGATTTTTTAAACAGCTTGGTAAAACCGAGTGCCAAAACAGGGGGACCATGTAAAAACGTGCTTCCTGTAATGACTGAACCAACTGTGAGTCCTTTACTGACTTTTTGCAATAAGGATGCTTTTTTATGGGCAGTAGACATAAATCTAACCTTGAGTGCAGAGATTTAAAAAGATGTTCCAACTATAAACAACGGAAATTGAAATACAATTGTATATTTGAAGATGTTGACATTTTTTATGGACTTACCTATTTTCTGCAATTTTAATCCACTTTATCATATGTGAAGCACCGAGCATTTATAAAGTTCTTAAAAAACTTTTATTGAAACATATATCTCATATTTTTAGAAATCCGATAAATTGAAAACAATGGAGAGAATATGAGGATTTTATGAAGTAAAATGCATCAAAATATTACAAAAAGATAAATAAATTGTTTATTATTAACAAAATATCAATGGTCTAGCTGAATTTTCTCATTCATTATTTGATCAGACAAAAATACATAGACAGGAGCTACGCAATGCGTGCATTAGTAATTTCAACACTGGTTGGGGCTGGATTGGTACTTTCTGGTTGCCAAACTACAGGTAATAACATGGGTGGCGTAGAATATGATAAAGCTGCCCTAGGTACAATAATTGGTGCTGCGGCAGGTTATGGCATATCTAAAGGTAATGCAAACAAGGCTTCACAAAACAACCGTGCGGCGGCGATTGGTGCGGTGCTTGGTGGCGCTGGTGGTTTGTATCTTGACAATAAAGAGAAAAAACTGCGTCAACAAATGCAGGGTACTGGCGTAGAAGTGGGCCGTAATGCAGATGGTTCAGTTCAATTGATTATGCCTGGTAGCATTACATTTGACACCAACAAGTCAAACATTAAGCCAAACTTCTATGGTACCTTGAACAAAGTGGCGCAAACTTTGGCTGAAGATAACCAGAGTGCGATTCTTGTAACTGGTTATACAGACAATACAGGCAATGACTCAATCAACATTCCATTGTCTCAAGCGCGTGCTCAGTCAGTAAAAAGCTATTTGGTAAGTCAGGGTGTATCAGCGAGCCGTATCGATGCGCAAGGTTATGGTTCATCAAACCCAATTGCGGACAACAGCACTGCTGCTGGCCGTGAACAAAACCGTCGTGTTGAAATCAGCATTTATGCAAAACAGTAATCTTCTTTACTGATTTGTGGGAAACCAGCTTCGGCTGGTTTTTTATTGCCTAAAATTAGGGTGTTGGAACTTTTAATATAATTAGTGCGACGAGTGGCGACGTATGAGTTGAGCGAGGCATCATAATTTATACATATCCTGAGATTTAGGATTAGGATTCTAAAACGGAGATGTCTATACTTAGTCTCGCAAAATCGGGCTCAAAAATGAGGGGTATGTAAAGATGTCGACTGGTAGTCAACTCAATGACAAGCAATATGAAGCCATGAAATATGTTCAAGGGCCTTTGTTGGTGCTTGCAGGAGCAGGTTCTGGTAAAACATCTGTGATTACCCAAAAAATTGCCTATTTGGTGAAGCAATGTGGGATACCTGCCTACCGTATTACCGCGATGACCTTTACCAATAAGGCCGCACGTGAGATGAAAGAGCGTGTGGGGAAACTACTTTCCCGTGAAGAGGCCAAAGGGCTTTCTGTTTCAACGTTTCATACCTTTGGTTTGAATTTATTACGTTTGGAACTTAAACATTTACCGCTTAAAAATAATTTTTCCATTTTAGATGCTGATGACTGCAAACGTATCCTGATGGACTTGATGCAGCGTGACAACCTCTCTGGTGCGGAGAGTAAGGAACTCATTGCCAAGGCAATGAAGAAGATTTCAGACTGGAAGAATGATCTCATCATCCCTGAACAGGCACATTCGGTGTGTGAAACGGTTGAGGATGTTCAGCTTGCCCATTTGTATCAACTCTATGAACGTAACCTACGTGCCTATAATGCGGTTGATTTCGATGACTTGATTGTGCTGCCAACCCGCTTGCTTCAGGAAAATGCTGAGGTGCGAGAAAAATGGCAAAACCGTGTCCGTTATTTATTGGTCGATGAATATCAGGATACCAACACCGCCCAATATACCCTGGTCAAGCTTCTGGTTGGAGTGATGGGGCAGTTCACCGCCGTTGGCGATGATGACCAGTCCATTTACGCATGGCGCGGTGCCAAGCCTGAAAATATGGCGTTGCTGAAAGAAGATTTTCATAACTTAAACGTGATCAAGCTGGAGCAAAACTATCGCTCCACCAGCCGTATCCTCAAAGCAGCCAATGCCGTGATTGGCAATAATCCCCATATCTTTGACAAGAAATTGTGGAGTGACAAGGGACATGGTGAAACCATTCGGATTATCACCTGTTTAAATGACGATGATGAAGCTGAACGGGTGGTGAAAGACCTGATTACGCATAAACTAATGAATGGCAAAAGCTGGAAAGACTACGCAATTTTATATCGTGGCAACTTTCAGGCACGGGTTCTGGAAACGCAACTGCGCCAAATGCAGATTCCTTATAAACTATCAGGTGGTCAATCATTCTTTGCCCGTGCTGAAATTAAGGATGTGATGAGCTATTTACGCTTAATTATCAATCCAGAAGATGACAGTGCATTCTTGCGTATTATTAATACGCCGAAACGAGCCATTGGTCCTGTGACATTGGAAAAACTTGGCTTGTTTGCGCAGGAAAATACCTTGTCATTGCTTACTGCTTCATCAGACCAGCGTTTAGCTATGGTATTGCCAAAAAAAGCAGCCACACAATTACATGAGTTTGCCGAATTTATTGCCACTTTTACCCGTGAATTACTGGATGATGATGCGCCTGTGCCTAAGGTTCGTCAGATGATTATGGAAGCGGGTTATATCGACTATGTCCGTGAACAGGCTGCGACTCCTGCACAGGAAAAAACTAAACTCGACAATATAGAAAGTCTATATACCAGTATTCAAAATCTAATTAATCGCACTGATGATGTTGATGAGAAAAATATTGAAAGCGTGATTCGCAAGCTGGTGCTGCTGGATATGTTGGAGCAGCAACAGGAAGAAGAAGACACGGATAAGGTGAATTTGTTGACATTACATGCAGCGAAAGGGCTGGAATTTCCGTATGTGTACATGATTGGCCTAGAAGAAGAACTATTACCACATAAAAACTCGATTGCGGCTGAAACGATTGAGGAAGAACGCCGTTTAATGTATGTAGGAATTACCCGTGCGCGTCAGGGTCTAACCCTGACTTTGGCTGAGCAACGCAAGAATGGTGGGCAGATGCGCCAGATGACCCCAAGCCGTTTTCTGGATGAATTGCCACAGGATGAACTGGAGTGGCATGGTCGTAAAAAGAAACTTGCCCCGAATGTTGATCCGAAAGAACAGGCTCAACAGCATCTCGCCAATTTAAGAGCTTTATTGAAACGTTAATAAATCATCAGTAGGAATTTGTCATGAAAGTTCAGGTTAAAGTATTAGATGCCCGTTTAGGTCAGGAGTGGGCAATGCCTGCCTATGCAACTACAGGTTCAGCAGGTCTGGATTTACGTGCCTGTTTAGATGAAGCGATTGAGATTGCAGCGGGTGAAACCGTCCTGGTCAAAACTGGTCTGGCCATTTATATTGAAGATCCAAACTTTGCGGGCTTGATCTTACCACGTTCGGGTTTGGGACATAAGCATGGCATCGTATTGGGTAATTTAGTGGGTTTAATTGACTCGGATTATCAAGGTGAGTTGATGGTTTCTGTGTGGAACCGTGGACAAAACACTTTCCGTCTGGAACCAGGTGAACGTTTGGCACAATATGTTTTAGTGCCTGTGGTACAGGCAGAGTTTGAACAAGTGGAAGAATTTGTTGCAACTGGGCGTGGTGCAGGTGGTTTTGGACATACTGGGAAACAGTAAGTTTTTCGTTAATTATCACTTTAAATGCAATGTTTTGCTTAAAAACGTTGCATTTTTCATATTGCTTGTTCCTTAAAATTAGATTAAAAAGCAGCTGATTCATTATTTTAATTTTTCTGAATAAGGACTACTCATTTACTTAATAGTCTATATTTTTTAATTATTCTTAAATGTTGAGAATAGAGGGCTTGCTGTGAATATACAACAAACGTTTCCTCTGAATATTTTTCGTGCTTATGATATTCGCGGAAAACTTTCAAATCTTACCCCAGATATTATATGTTCCATTGCATATGCTTTAGCCCAACAATATAAATATGCTGAGCAGACTCAAATTGTGATTGGCTATGACGCACGTTTAACCAGTCCAAGCTATGCCAACATCATTCAAAAAGTATTGGAACAACAAGGCTTGAACGTGACTAATATCGGTTGCTGTTCATCGCCAATGATGTACTACATTGCCCGTGATTTTGGTGGGAATGGGATTATGGTGACTGCCAGCCATAATCCCAAATCGGATAATGGCATCAAGTGGATTCTAAAGGGTGAACCACCAAGTCCAGAAACCATTCAACAGGTGGGGCATTTGGCCCAAGTCTCTTTATCCACGAATGGTGATCTTCATGTAGAGACTGTTTTTCACCAGTTTAATCCGCAACATTGTATGCAATATCAGCAATCACTACTGAATGATATTCAGTTGCTGCGCCCCTTAAAAATTGTTCTGGATGGCTTACATGGTTCAGCAGGACACTGTGCCAAACAGGTCTTGCAGAATTTGGGCTGTGAAGTCATTGCATTGCGTTGTGAGGCGAATGGCCATTTCCCAGACCATGCACCCGATCCATCCCATGCTGCCCATTTGCAGCAATTGCAGGCCACGATTATTGCTGAAAAAGCGGATTTGGGTATTGCCCTTGATGGGGATGGTGATCGGGTCGTATTGCTGGATGAACAGGCACATATTATTAGTCCTGACCGCCTCATCTCTTTATTTGCGCAAATATGCTTACAACAACATCCGCATAAAGAAATCGTATTTGATGTGAAATGCTCTCGGATGGTTGCTGATACGGTGGGGCAACTTGATGGTCAGGCCAAAATGATCCGTACGGGCAGCAGTTTCCTGCGTGCCTATTTGTCCAAATCACAAGGTACAGCCGTATTTGGTGGTGAATATGCAGGCCACTATGTATTTAATGATGGACGTGGCTTTGGCTACGATGATGGCTTGTATGCCGCATTACGAGTGATGGAATACCTCACTCAGTCCAATGCTCAAAGTCTGTCTGAATTGCTTAGTATTTATCCTGAACGATATTGTACCGAAGATACCTATATCAGTACGCATGAGGTCAATCCTAAACAGGTTTTGGATGAGATTGAGCTTCTCAGCCATCATTTAGGCGCTCGTTTAAGTAAAATTGATGGGGTAAGGCTTGATTTTGACGATGGTTTTGGCATTATTCGAGCATCCAACACAGGTGAATATTTCACTGTCCGCTTTGATGCAGATCATCCAGATCGGTTAACTGAGATTCGCCAAAAATTTGTTTCTATGCTGCAACATCAATATCCACAAATTGCACAAGAACTCGCACAGGCTTAATAAGGAGAGGGCGCATGCCACACGAGCATATCGGCATTGATAAAGCAAAAATTTTGATTGAAGCTTTGCCGTATATTCAGCGTTTTGCAGGAAAAACGCTGGTGGTCAAATATGGTGGCAATGCCATGACTGATCCAGAGCTGGAAAGTTCGTTTGCTCGTGACATCGTGTTGTTGAAAACAGTGGGTTTAAATCCAATAGTGGTCCATGGTGGCGGTCCACAGGTCGATTCATTGTTGAAGCGTCTTGGACAGGAATCTGACCGTATTGATGGGATGCGTGTGACTGATGCCGCCACCATGGAAGTGGTTGAAATGGTGCTGGGTGGTAGCGTCAATAAGTCCATTGTCAACCTGATCAACCAGCATGGTGGCCGTGCCATTGGTTTAACAGGTAAAGATGGTAACTTGCTGCGTGCCCGTAAATTACTGATGGAAAAACAGGAAGCCGACGGTTCAGTCACTCAAATTGATTTGGGGATGGTGGGTGAAGTCACAGGTGTTAAAACAGATGTACTGGAAATGTTTACCCAAGGTGACTTTATTCCAGTGATTGCGCCTTTGGGTGTGGATGAAGAGGGCAATACCTATAACATCAATGCAGACTTGGTGGCAGGCAAGGTTGCGGAAGCCCTAGGTGCTGAAAAATTGATTTTATTGACCAATATCACAGGGGTATTGGATGAGAATAAAAACCTGTTGACTGGACTGAGCACGCAGGAAGTTGATCGCCTGATTGAGACTGGTGTGATCTATGGTGGTATGATTCCTAAAGTGGGTTGTGCACTGGATGCGGTGAAAGGTGGTGTAGTCAGCGCACACATCGTTGATGGTCGTGTACCACATGCCACCTTATTGGAAATCTTTACCGATCATGGGGTTGGAACATTGATTACCAATCGAGCAAAACACTAGGATTTTGCAAATAAAAAGAGACCTCATACAGGTCTCTTTTTTCGTCATCATCTGTTCATGTTTTATTCATTGAAGTGTCATTGAAGCGATTTAAGGTAACTCTAGTCATAAGGAGCTTTCATTATGCTAGAAAAATTAAATCAGTATCGTCATACACTGACTTCACCTTTACGCCAGAAACCATCACAAAACCAGTTTCGTTTTGAGTGGGTGGATAATCTAAAAGAATTACAACAAGTACAACGCTTTAGGGCAGCACAGTTTAGCCACCAGTTTGGACTGTCCTTTGAGGATGGCCTGGATCAGGACCTTTATGATTTTGGCTGTGAACATGCGGTATTACGTGAAAAATGGACAGGTGAAATTGTTGCCTATACTCGCCTCAAGTTGTTTCAGGGGCATGAAATTGGGCAGAGCTACAGCGCTCAGGAATTTGAAATCATCCCTCATTTGTCCCATTTACCAAACGTTTTGGAAATTGGACGTACCTGTGTACATCCACAGTTTCGATCTGGCAAGGCATTATCCATGTTGTGGCTGAATCTTGCGCCTAAAGTGCTTTGGTCGATGCGTGCCAAATATCTCATGGGTTGTGTCAGTATTCATCTGGAGGATAATCTGGCGCGTGCCTATTATACCCATCGCCAGCTTCAGCAGTTGGCAGATCATCAAAGCATTGACATTCGTTCCAAGCGTGCCTTTGAACCAGAACGTCCTGACTACAGCTTTCCGCAGGATGAAAAGATGCCTAAGCTATTTCAAACCTATTTGGGCATGCAGTCCAGACTCTCCAAACAAGCCTTTTATGATGAGGATTTTAAATGTCTGGATTATTTTGTATTTCTGGAAGTGAACAAGATCGCCACCTCATTTGTGATGAATAAAATGGCGCAACGGTAGGAATTATCACACTTCATCCAATAGTGCGCACATATTCAGATTTACAAGGCATCTGAACCTCATGCACAATAGGCATAGATGTTAGCAAGTTAGAAGATATGTGCCAGCTATTAGGAATGAATTGCGCCACCCCTACAGACATTACCTTTTCTTTTCGTGGTTTTTCCCAACGAGCTGGTGTCACGTCTGATCACTGTGATGGTTTTGGTATTGCTTTTTTTGAAGATAAGGCCTGTCGTCTATTTGTCGATAATCAGTCTGCGGTTGAATCGCCAATTGCCGATTTAATTCGCAATTATCCGATTAAGTCCCGTAATGTGATTGCACATATCCGAAAAGCAACACAAGGCAAAATTACGCTAGAAAATTCCCATCCATTTTTACGTGAGTTATGGGGGCGGCATTGGATTTTTGCACATAATGGCGATTTACATGATTTTAATCCCCAACTCAGTGGTCGTTTTGAACCTGTGGGCAATACCGATAGTGAACGTGCATTCTGTTACTTGCTGGATCAAATGGTTCAAACATTTGGCTATACCGAGCCTTGTATCGAAAAAGTCTTTTCCCTGTTAGAGCGTATTGCGCCACAGATTGCTGAATTCGGCACGTTCAATTTCTGCCTGTCCAATGGCAAGGCACTGTTTAGCTATGCAACCACCAAGCTGCACTGGCTGGTACGTGAATACCCATTTCAGCATGCCCACCTGATTGATCTGGATGTCGAGGTTGACTTTAGTGAGGTGACCACCCCAGAAGATCGTGTGGCTGTGATTACCACTGAACCTTTAACGCATAATGAAGCGTGGAAAGCGTATCAGCCTGGAGAAATGATCTTGTTTGAACATGGTCAACCGACTAAACATGCTTTAACGCGGGTCGAGCGTCTTATGCGGGAAGCTGAAAATCCAGCATTAAAGCGCATAACCAGGGCAGACCAATATTAGAGAAGAGAACAACAGAGTGGCTATTATCTCATTCAGATATTGTAGAGGCTATTCATTTTATAGATTTAAAAACACTTGCTGGTTTTAAAGCAGGTTATGGGTGTGAAACATATATTCCTGATTTAAAGTGATAGAGCCTTATCTTTAAAATCTGAATAATAGGTTTTAATACCAAAGTATAATTTAAAATAATAAAAATTATTTTATTTCAATAAAATAATGCGGTTAATTTTATCATTGGTTAAAAAATACTTGAGTGTTTTGATCGGTCATAATATTAAATTAAATAGAAAACAATAGGTTAGTTGTTTTTAAGTGAAAATTTTTAAAATCTGACAAAAACGCTGTGTTTTTATTTAAAAAATTTGTCGATATGATGCTTTTATTCACTAAATAACATTGGTTTTAAGGTGGTGTGTCGGGATGAAGTGGTCTGTCGAATATAATACAGGAATAGACGTCATTGATGATCAGCATCGTCGTATTCTGGATTATATTAATGAAATTGCTGATTTAAAATATGCCAGTGATCGGGTAAAGATGAAAGGGATTCTGGATAATATTATTGATTATACCCAGTCACATTTTATCTTCGAGGAAAGCTTGCAGGAAGAGGCAAACTATAAATACCGTATACCACACAAGCGCGTACATGACTTATTTATCAAGAAAATAGAGTCCTATCGAGAGCGTTTTGAGTGGGGGCATGATAAATAAGGGATCGAACGAGTAAAATAATAAATGATGCGCGGCAAATCATCTGAATGGGTGATTTGCTTTTTTCTTTCGGCATCTTTTGTTTTGATTTTCAAGCTTGAGAAAGGCAAAATAGATTGAATATTTCATTGTAAGCTCCATAAAGAAGTGCAATGAGTTCAAGAATTTTTTCAAGGAATGCATTATGCAGGACACCGCTCTGTCACGCTGGCTGGCTCCAGTGATGGCATTTTGCTTATCTTTTGTCATGATCACAACATTGGCCCCTACCGTTGGTATCCAGATTGATCGTCAATTTGACTTCTGGCTGTTGTGGTTGGGTACTATGTTTGTGTTGGCATTACCCATTGGCTATCTTGAAATTGCTTTAGCAAAGCGTTCACAGACCACAGCATTACAGGCACTTTCCAGCTTAACACGTGATGCGGATGCCTCACCTAGATGGCGTCTGGTTGGCTGGTTAGCTGTGATTTTTGTTGCCTTTTTTACAGGGAGTGTTTTAACCACAGCAACGCATGTGGTCGCTCTGCAACTTGCAGCAGATATGTCTAGCCAAATTATTTTGGCGGTTTTGGCAATCATCGCTGTTGGCCTGTCCTTTATTCCACGTTTATTTTTAATTGCACTGACAGCAATTGGTGTGATTAGCGCATTTATCCTTGCCAATGTAATGGGAACCCAGCTACAGGCATGGCACTGGACAGGAGTGGAGTTTAGGGAATGGGGCAATGCCACCGTTTTGGCTCTGGTGGCCAGTGGTTTAGGCTTGGGTCTATATTGGCAGAGCAGCTTGTCTACAATTAAAAAGCAGGAAAATGCAACTTCAGCCACATTACCGATCTGGATAGCCCAGTTATTTGCCGTGATTGCTTTTGGATTCTTTTCAATTCAGGCCCAGCTTCCAGCTCTAGCCTGGGTGTTTGCTGCAATCATGTCAGCCGCGTTATTGATTCAATTGGCGAAAGAACAGTTGGCACAACGTCAACTTGCAGTCATTGTGCAGTGGGTGATTATTGTTGCTGCCATTGCAGTTTGGATCATACCTCAGGTTGAGCAAATCTTTAATGTTTTACTGATGTTATGGGGACTGGTAATTTGCCTGATCTATGCCATTTTTGCAGGCTGGATCATGAAGATTAGCCATCTGCGTAAAGCCATGAATTTTAGCAATGAACTGTTTTATAACCTGTGGCGTATTGCCGTGCGTCTGGTGTTGCCACTTTCCATTATTGTTGCGATGGTGGCCGTTATTGGACAAAGTCTATAATGGAACAGGGCAAACAAGTCTGGGTTGCCTTTGCCAGCCCTGAGCATCAATTTCATATCGCCGTTGCCTTTATTGAGGGCATGACTGCATTGCAGGCAATCCAGAACAGTGGCTTGGCTGATCAGGTCAGTTTACCTGAACCTTTGCAGTTGGGCGTTTTTGGTTCAAGAATTGAGGCTGAAACAATATTGCAGGCTGGGGACCGTGTTGAGGTCTATCGCGCTTTAACCATTAATCCCAAAGATATTCGACGTAAGCGAGCTGCAAAGAATCCAGTTGGTCGATTTGTAAAGGGTAATCGCTTTAGGCCATCACAATAAGAGGGGCTGCTGATATTTCAGCCATGCCTTGCGTTATAGGCTAAAACCATACAAACAAGGCATGAAACGCAGGCAATGGCGATACCCTTGTCAAGTTTCATAACGAAGTTTGGGGCAGTTTTAGCCATAACCCTGCGGGACAGGGACATTTTTTGCCGCTACTGCGTTATGCCTTATTCATTTAGAATAGCTAAATCTCATAAGTCATGCCTTGTATCGTCTAAAAAATGTCCTCTGTCGCAAGCATCTGTGAAATATTAGCAGCCCCTCAGAATAAAACCCCTCACGAATGCTTCGATGAGGGGCTTTATTTATGGGAAAGTGGTTATAGTGGGGGCGCAGTCAAGATGGCTTCTTTTGATGCTGGTAAACCAGGCTGTGATTCAGGGATGGTATCCAGGCCCTCAATACGTTGTACATTACCATTTTCGTCAAAGTAAACTTTTAAATGTTGGCCATGGGCTGCTGGTATTTTTGCTTTTTTTGCATAGGTGCCTGGTATATAGTTGTAGATGTAGTCCCAGCGCTGTGGATTTAAAGGATCTGTCACAGTTGGACTACCCAGCAAGAAACGGACTTGCTGAAAGCTCATGCCGACCTGTACTTGAGAGGCCTGTGCTTTGGTTAAGGGTGTTCCCTGTGGAATATCAACTTTATAAACACCAAAGACTGAACAACCGCTAAGTACTGAAGTGACGAACAACGCCAGCATGATTTTTTGCATTTTGCTACACTATCCTGATAAATGATGATGCATTTGATTCAAGGATAGATCATACTGCATTTAAATACTAGGGTCTGCTGCCATTTCAGCCATGCCTTGCGTTATCGGTTAGAACGACATAAACGAGGCATGAAACGCAGGCAATGGCGACTCCCTTGTCAAGTTTCATAACGAAGTTTGGGGAAGTTTTAACCATAACCCTGTGGGACAGGGGCATTTTTTGCCGCTACTGCGTTATATCTTACTTATTTAGAATTGCTAAATTTCGTAAGTTATGCCTTGTATCGTCTAAAAAATGCCCTCTGTCGCAATGAGAGCTGAAAGCTCGCAAGGTGAAATGTCAGCAGACCCTACTTGCCTATTCCAACTTAAGATTTGTTGAGAGACCTTTTTTCATGCCTATTTCCAACCAAGACTTACGTAAAGCTGGACTTAAAGTCACCCTTCCTCGTATTAAGATTTTGGAATTATTAGAAAATTCAAAGCAACACCATTTAAGTGCGGAAGATATTTATAAAACACTGCTAGAGCAAGGTGAAGATGTTGGCTTGGCAACAGTTTACCGTGTGTTAACACAATTTGAGGCTGCTGGAATCATTCAGCGTCATCATTTTGAAAACAACCACTCTGTTTTTGAAATTATGCAGGAAGATCACCACGACCACCTCGTATGCCTGAATTGCAACAAAGTTGTTGAATTTACAAATGATGTGATTGAAAAGGAGCAACATTCAGTTGCAGATCAGCATGGTTTTGCCTTAACTGGCCATTCGCTGAATTTGTATGGTTATTGTAGTGATGCTGAATGTCAGGAAGCTTTTCGTAAGAAATAAGTATTCAAGCTCGTAAAGTTTGTTTAATTGACCAAAATTAAACCAATAAAAAAGAGAAAGTTGCTCACAACTTTCTCTTTTTTAATGGATTAAAAAAAATCGCTTATTGACCATCAAAGGTAATATTTTTGCTGGCACTGAGTAGTTGATCTGCACCTTCTTCTGAAAGTTTGATGGTGAGACGTAAATCGTTTGGCGAGTCTGCATGTTTAAGTGCATCTTTGTAGGTGATTTCACCTGCCTTATAAAGGTCAAATAAGGCTTGGTCAAAGGTCTGCATACCAAGTTCACGTGAACGCTTCATGACATCTTTAATCTCATGGATTTCACCCTTACGGATATAATCTGCCAATAATGGTGTATTGATCAAAATTTCAATGGCAGCACGGCGTGAATTACCGTCAGGGGTTGGAATCAGCTGTTGTGCGACCATTGCTCTCATATTGAGCGACAAGTCCATATAAAGTTGGCTATGGCGATCTGCTTCAAAGAAGTGAATGATACGATCCAGCGCCTGGTTGGCGTTGTTGGCATGTAGGGTGGCTAATACCAAGTGGCCTGTTTCCGCAAAGGCAATGGCATAGTCCATGGTTTCACGGGAACGGATCTCACCAATCAGGATCACATCAGGTGCCTGACGTAAGGTATTCTTCAATGCAATCTCAAATGAGTCAGTATCAATACCCACTTCACGTTGAGTGACAATACAACCCGCATGTTGATGTACAAATTCAATTGGGTCCTCAATGGTAATAATATGACCCTTTGAATTTTGGTTACGGTAACCAATCATCGAAGCTAATGAGGTTGATTTACCTGTACCTGTTGCGCCTACAAAGATAATAATACCACGTTTGGTCATGGCGAGTTCTTTCAGCACACTAGGGAGCTTGAGTTCATCCATGGTTGGAATAACAGTTTCAATACGACGTAAAACCATTCCAGGCATATCACGCTGTTGAAAGGCGCTTACACGGAAACGAGCTGTTTTCTCACGATTGACGATTGCAAAATTACACTCTCTTGTTTCAGCGAATTCTTTACGCTGCTTATCTGACATAATTGAATGAAGTAACTGACCAACGACTTCACCTGAGAGTTTAGATTTTGAAACAGGCACAATTTGACCGTTGATCTTCATTGAAGGTTCAACATCTGCAGTGACAAATAAATCAGATGCACTTTGTTGAATCATCAGATTAAGTAAATCATTAAAATCCATATTATTTCTCTAATTCATTTATTTTTATAGGAATGATTCTGGCTGTTTGGCTGCGCTACGAGCAGTTTGAGTATTGATGATTCCCTTGGATACAAGTGTTTTCAGACTCTGATCCAGTGTGGTCATACCGTAGTTTGCACCTGTTTGAATCGCAGAGTACATTTGGGCAACCTTGTTCTCACGGACAAGGTTACGAATTGCTGGAATACCAATCATGATCTCGTGTGCTGCAACACGACCACCACCATTCTTTTTCAAGAGGGTTTGGGAAATCACCGCTTGCAGTGATTCTGAAAGCATGGCACGTACCATGTCTTTTTCTTCAGCAGGGAATACGTCAATCACACGGTCAATGGTTTTTGCCGCAGAGGTGGTATGTAGTGTACCAAACACCAAGTGACCCGTTTCCGCAGCAGTCAATGCCAGACGAATGGTTTCCAGGTCACGCATTTCACCAACCAGGATAATGTCAGGGTCTTCACGCAGTGCTGAACGCAGTGCTTCATTGAAGCCATGTGTATCACGGTGCACTTCACGCTGGTTGATCAGGCATTTTTTAGACTGGTGTACAAATTCGATTGGGTCTTCGACCGTTAAAATGTGGTCATAGCGGTTTTCGTTGATATAGTCGATCATCGCCGCAAGTGTGGTTGACTTACCAGAACCTGTCGGTCCTGTCACCAGTACAATCCCGCGTGGATAATCACAGATTTCCTTGAAGATTGAACCCAGCCCCAGATCTTCCATACTTAAAACCTTTGATGGAATGGTACGGAACACCGCACCCGCACCGCGGTTCTGGTTAAACGCGTTCACACGGAAACGGGCAATGTTGGGCACTTCAAATGAAAAGTCTGTTTCCAGCTTTTCTTCATAGTCACGACGTTGTTTATCGTTCATGATGTCATACACCAGACGGTGTACATCTTTATGCTCAAGTGCTGGCAAGTTGATTCGGCGAACTTCACCATCCACACGAATCATAGGAGGCATACCTGATGAAAGGTGTAAATCCGAAGCACCGTTTTTGACTGAAAAGGCGAGTAGTTCTGTAATATCCATAATTTCCCCGAAACAAACCAAAATGTCTCATTATTTTGTAGAATAATATACGGCTTTCATTCAGGCTTACCAACACCCTGAGTCCTATCAATGTAAAAAAAGATTTTACAAGTGAGAACTGTGTCAATGAATCAATCGCAACAATCCCGTCAATCCGTATTAGATCAGATTCAACTGGCGTGTGAGCGTGTTCAGCGTGATCCTGCATCCGTGCAATTGCTGGCTGTTTCAAAGACCCATCCCAGCCAAAGTCTGCGGGAAATGTATCAGGCTGGACAGTGTGGCTTTGGGGAAAACTATTTGCAGGAAGCGTTGACAAAAATTGATGAACTACAGGATTTAGAGATTGAATGGCATTTTATTGGTCATGTACAGCGCAATAAAACCAAACATTTGGCGGAAAAGTTTGATTGGGTGCATGGCGTAGATCGCCTGATTATTGCTGAGCGATTATCCAGTCAGCGTATGGACAGTCGAAAGCCTTTAAATATCTGTATTCAGGTGAATATTGATGGGCAAGACAGCAAGGATGGCTGCCAGCCTGATGAGGTTGCTGAACTCGTTAAACAGATTAGCCAACTTCCAAACATACGTTTACGTGGGCTAATGGTGATTCCAGCGCCAGAAAATAGTGTCGCATTTGCCGATGCAAAAACCTTGTTTGAGCAAGTAAAATCACTACATGCACGGCCTCAAGATTGGGATACCTTGAGTATGGGAATGTCAGGTGATCTGGACGCTGCTATTGCGGCAGGTTCAACCATGGTCAGAGTGGGGACAGCGCTGTTTGGTGCACGGGACTATCATCATTAGAGCTTGGTAATTTGGGGTTTGATTTTGATCAGTTCGGCTGTTCCAAATAAAGAGGCAAAGGGCACATCTTTAGCATCCAAACCTGTACCAACCCTTACAAACTCATCAATCGCTCCCATATTCGTTGCATCAAACAGTATCCATTGTTGACCCAGATAAACTTCAAAAATGGCATGGAAATCAGGTAGCGCCTTGTAAAAAGGCATATAGCCAAACACGATTTGACATGGTGAAATTCTAAGGTAATGAACGAATCGTAACAACTTAAGCTAAGCAAACAAAATGCCAAGTTGGGTTTGCCAGTTTTTAAATGAAGCGTTGGGTTACTGCATATTAACCCACTACTTCAATCCGACTTGAACCAGAACCCATCGGCTGCACCTGAATCTGCACAGGAATCCGTTCATGCATTTCCTGAATATGTGAAATTAAAATGACTTTACGCCCTTGGCTTTGTAATTGATCCAGCGCATTCATCACCATATGCAACGAAGATGCATCCAGCGTCCCAAAACCCTCATCAATAAATAGTGATTCGATTTTCATGGAACCTGAGGCCATATTGGCAATTGCCAGTGAAATTGCAAGGGCAGTGAGGAAAGATTCCCCACCAGAAAGAGAAGCAACTGAACGGGTTTCGCCATCCATATCATGGTCAATAATGGCAAGACTGAGTGAATTGTCCAGACGTTTGAGCGTATAACGCTGTGACAGCATCGCCAATTGCTGATTGGCATATTCCAGCAAAATATCCAGATTATATTGCTGGGCTAAATCACGGAAATCTTTGCCCTTAGAATCGCCAATCAAACTGGAAATTTTATTCCAGCGGTATTCCTGCTGTTGTATCTGTTGAATTTGATCTGCAAACTGTTTTTGCTTGGCAAGGTTTTGCTGATGCAATTCAAGCTGAACTTTATATTGATCTCGTTGTTCAAGCTGCTGTTGCAGTTTGTCCTGATTTAATTGAATCATTTCGGTCAGTTGTTCATGTTGGATCTCAGGTTGCTGTTGCTGGTGTTCATTGAATAGCTGTTGCGCGGTTTTAAGCGCATAGGCGGCTTCACTCAAGACACGATCCGCATCTTGTAGCGTTAAGCGGATTTGCTGTTCCTGCGTTGAAGAAATGACTAGCAATTGACTGAGTTGCTGCTCTTCAAAATCTCTGTGCTGCGTCAACCATGCACCGATTTCTGTTGTGCATTGCGTGAATGTTTGTTGGTTGTGCTGGTGCTGTGCTTTGAGTTGCTCTAGTTCATTTTTGTGTTGCTCAAAGCTTTGTCGTGCCTGTTCGAAATTCTGTTTTAGCTGCTGATATTGATGCTGCAGTTGCTGGCGTTGTTGATCATGTTGATGCAACCATTCATTGGCTTTGAGTTCTGTTGAACCTGCCATGGCCAGAATGAGTTGATTGGCATCCTCACTATTTTGTTGACCCTTTTTCGCAATGTCCTGCAACTGCTGATTTAGCTCAGTATGTTGCGTGCTCAAAGCATTGAGATTTGATATTAATAAATTGAGTTGTTGTGTGCTGTGCTGTTGCTGTTTACCTAGTCCGTCCGCATGATCAAGCTGTTGTAGGCGTTGCTTTAAACGCTGCACAATCTGTTTTGATTGTACTAATGGTTGTTCCAGCCAAAGTGTTTTCTCATGTGAATCCAGGCAATCCACAATATGCTGAATCTGTTGTTGTAACTGCTGTACTGTTTCCAGTTGATAGGCCGTGTTCTGGATAGACTGGTTTAAATGAAGCTGCTGTTTGCTGGCATGGCTGAGCTGTTGTAATTCCTGATCAATTTGTTGTTTCGCTTGTGTAGATTGAGCGCTTAAGTGATGTAATTCTGTCTCAAGCTCGTGTTGCGCTAAATTAAAATCGAGTTGAATATGCGTTTGAGTCAAATATTGCTGTAACTCTTGCTGTTGAGTATTTAATTTTTCCTGAGTTTGTTGCAAGGTGGTTTGGCGCTGTTTTTGCTCAGATTGAAGCTGGGTGAATTGTTGCTGTGTAGTCTGCCAAAGCTGGAAGCATTGTTGCTCTTGCCGTAATGCCTGTTGTTCCTGCTGTTGCTGTAATGCATATAAGGCTTTCGAAACAGGACTTTCATCCTCACGATAGGGGTGTTCAGTACTGCCACAGACCAGACAAGCTTCACCTTGTTTCAGTTCAGCACGTAAATGTTCAATATTCTCGGCATGGAGTAAGCGTTGCTGTTGCAAGATGTGCTGTAATTTTTCCCGCTCGGTTTTTGCTGCCTGAAATTCACTTTCTGCTTTTTGAGTATTTTGCTCGAGCTGTTGATACTGGACTTGTATGGTGTTTAATTTGTGTTGCAGCTCTGAGACTTCATTTTTTAATTGAAAATGATGTTGTAGTTTTTGTTGAATCACATCCAGTTGATTTAGCTGAATCAACACTTGCTCTTTCTGTGTCTGTTTCTGCTCAAGGGTGCGATCAATCTGCTGTGTTGTACCAAATTGCGAGATTAATTGATCAAGTTGGCTTTTATCTTGCTCAAGTTTGCTTTGGGCCTGTTGAATATTTCCCAGCGTATTTTCAACTTTTTGATAATGCTGAATAAACTGCTCTAATTGTTGCACATGGGCATGCAGGCCCTTATCCAAAGTTGAGAAGTGGGCACTTTGCTGTAATTGCTCAAGGCAGCAGGTCTGTTGTGTGCCTATATTCTGGAGGTTCTGCTCAAGCTGTTGCTGCTGTTGTAGCAAAGGTTGTTGCTGGGTTTCGATGTGCGTCAGTCTGCTTTTGGTTTTTTTATAATCTTCGGCAATATAGTCACGTTCCTGAACGTATTTACGTAGCTGACTCAACTCATCTTGATGTTGTAGCTCAAAATTTTGAAATTGTTGCAGCGCCGTTTCCGCTTGCATATAGCAGACTTTTTCCTGCTCAAATTCTGTGGTTAAACGACTAAAATGTTGCTGTTTTTGTTGAAGCTGCGGCTCAAGTTGTTGCAGTGTTTTTTGGATTTTCTGCTGTTGAAACACAACAGGGCGAATGTCAGAAAAGATGTCCAATTGTTCAAGCAACTGGCGATCTGTTGCGAGGGCAGTATGGGCATTGAGTTGCGTTTCATGCTGCCGCTGTTTGATGGTGATTTCACTTTCTAGCTTTTGTTGTTGTTCAAACCATTGCTGTTGTTGCTTGAGTTGAGTCCGCTCGGTTTCAAGCTGCTGGACCTGTTGTTGTGTCTGTTGGAATTGCACTTGTATGGCTGCAATTTCTTCCTCGGAACGGATTTCAATATGACCTAAAACATTTTCCAGTTGTTTGCGCTGGTTGGTCATTTCACGGGTTTTTTCAAACGCCAGTTGTCCAATTTTGGCAAAGATACTTGAGTTGGTCAGGTATTCCAGCAATTCGCCTCGTTCAGTATCACGCGCCTTTAAAAATGCGGTCACTTCCGATTGTGCCAGTAAAACGGCACGAGTGAATTGTTCAAAACTGAGTTGGGTAATTTGCTGGATATGGCTTTCAACGGCTTTACTTTTATCTGCAACCACCACACCATCGGTCAGACATTTGAGCGAGCGCTGTACACTTTGCAATTTACCACTGGCATTTTCACGGGCACGCTTAATTTCCCAACGCGCCTGATAATGTTTTTGGTCTTGTGCCACAAAACACAGTTCAGCAAAGCCGTGTCCTGTACCGCGACGTAAAACGGTCAGGGGAGAGTTGGTCAGCAGTTCAGAACCATCCACGTCCAGAAGCTTGCCGTCACTTTCTTTAAGGCGAGGAATTTTATTAAACAGGGCCAGACACATGGCATCTAAAATGGTGGATTTGCCTGCACCAGTTTTGCCGATAATCGCGATCAAGCCTGCATTGGCTAAAGGATCACATTCAAAATCAATAAAATGCTCACCTGCAAGAGATGCCAGATTTTTTAGTCGAATCGATAAAATTTTCATGGCATGTCCTTAAGAACTTTGATCATCTTCAAGTTTTTTTTGTGCTTCATTGACTAGACTTAAGAAATCTTTGGTGACTTCATCATCGGCGTGATAGCCCTTTTTCTCCCAGATCTGCTGGAATAATTTTTCTGGTGTGGGTGGCTCTAGGCTAATGCTCTGCTTGTTTTCAGCATTATTTTCATTCGATAAATATTGTCTGGAAATACGCACCAGACGGTAGCGATCCTTTGGCAAGGCATCTTCAAATTGTTGGCGCAAATTCGGCTGTGGAGGAATCGCCGTATGATATTCGATATCGACATATTCTCGATGGTCAATATTTTCGATAGGGCCACTGGGTAGGTTTTTAAGCTGCTGCATAACCGCTGTGAGTTCATCTTTAATTTTATGCAGTTGAATACTTCGTGGGATGGCCAATGCTTCAAAATCCAGCTTATTTTCTGGTTTGGTCGAGTCAATCGTGACTTCAACCACTTGGTGCTTATAGTTGATTTCACTAAAGGACAAGGGAATTGGGGAACCGCTATACCGAATATGATCTTGCCCAACTTTCTGCGGTTTATGTAGATGTCCCAGCGCCACATAATCAATGCTGTCATCAAACAGGCTGGTCGAAAGTGCCTCTTCATTGCCAATAATAATTGGCCGTTCTGAATCTGAAGTTTCCCCCCCTTGCATATGGGCATGTGACATCAGGATTAGGGCCTGATCATCTGTTTTGCGGCATTTGGCTTCGGCAATGAGTTGTTGATGTAAGTAGGCAATGGCATTTTGACTATTAGTGGTATGTTCATTAAAGCCTGTTATCTCTGCAGAGCGTAAGAAAGGCAGGGCAATACACCACGCGACAACCTCTTTTTGTTCATCGTAGATTGGCAAAATTAAACGATCTAAATCTAAATTATTTTCTTTATTCGGGCGAATCACCCCAACCGTTTTGGCATTATATTTCGCTAATAATGGCTCAACCTGTTCAATTCGATAGCCTGAATCGTGATTGCCTGCGATCATCAGTGTTTGCATGTGCGGTGCGCGTTCATGCGCATCGGCGAGGAATTGATACAGTTGTTTTTGTGCCTGAGAACTTGGATTGATCACATCAAAAATATCGCCTGCAATCAGCAAGGCATGCGGTTGTTTCTGTTTGATTTGTTCAAGTAACCATGTCAGAAATTGTTCATGTTCATAATGGCGGGAATGATTATAAAAGAATTGCCCCAAATGCCAGTCAGACGTATGAAAAAAACGCACGGTCATGAAATAGAAAATCCCTATTTTTGTATGGGAATAAGGTAGCATAAAATTGTACATGACAATTTGCAAAAGAATGGTTAAAGATAAAAGTGATGCTTAAAAATGTATTTTTTATAACTACGACATCTTGAGTCGTTGAGTTTATTCAGTTAACTATAGAGTTGACTGAATTATTGATATGATAAGTTTTTATATTCATGATGTATGAGAAAATATGAATATTCAGGGGATACAGGCAACTTACCGCCGTTTATATCATGAAAGTCCAGTCTGGAAATTATTAAGAGCAGAAAATGCGCCACACATTTTAGCATTTATTGCCGATTTATTTGTCGAAGAAACCGAAGTTCCCTATGGTCGTGCCCGAAGCTTACTGGATGAATTTATTAAATATAGTCGCGAACAGGGATTGTGGCAAACCGAAAATAATGCAGCCTATTATTTAAATAGCTGGATTAAGGCAGGCTGGTTGCGTGAAATGGATGACATGCTCAGCAAGACTGATGCCAGTGAAACAGTATTGCGTTTTTGTCGCAATCTAGACGAGCGTCATAGCAGTACTACTGCCTCACATTTGAGAATTGTACAGGATGCAGTACGGGATTTCGTGGTTGCCATTAGCGACAGTATTGATGATCGTGTCAACTTATTAGAACAAAAGAAAGCCCAGATTCAACAAGAAATTGATGACTTGCATGCAGGGGTGGTGACGCAGCTCAATGAAGCGGAACAACGGGAACGGATTCGGGAAATTTATCAACTGGCTTCTATTTTAACAGGTGATTTTAGGCGAGTTGAAGATGAAATTCGTCAGTTAGATAAAGAGTTAAGAATTGATATGATTGAGCGCAACGCTTCACGAGGTGAAGTGTTACTGGCATTGATGCAAAAAGAGCAATTACTTGCCAAGAGCGATGCTGGCAGTGCTTTTGATGGTTTCTGTCAATTATTACAGGATCAGGATCGTTCCACTGAGTTTCGGGAACAACTACGCAGTATTCTCAATCACCCTGTAGCACAGCAACTTAGTGAAGCACAAAAGAAATATCTAGGACAGCTCATGCGTGAACTGGCGCGGGAAAGTGGTCGGGTATTTCAGGTGCGTCGCCGTACTGAAGAGGGATTGCGGGCATATATTGAAAGTGGAGCTGCACTGGAAAATCGTATGATCGAGCGTTTGCTATCGCAACTGGAAAAACAGGCAGTGAATTTAACACTGGAACAGCAGTGCGATTTAAAAACCGAAATGCAGGTGTATTTGGCAGTCGGTTCGGTTCAGATCAGCTCACCTGAAAATTTTGCTTTGAAAAGTCCGAATGAACACATGGATACACGTGGCGTACAGCAACAACAAAATCGTAAAGAACCGAGTAATCAAATGCTGCACTATCTGGACAGTGTACAGGTACGAGAGGTTGCTGAGAAAGCACGCCATACATTGCTGAAAAAAGGGGTTATGAGTATTGCACATTTAACCCAAGAACATCCATTACAGGCAGGTCTGGAGGAATTGGTGGCATACTTACGAATTGCCAAAGCCATTAAAGCGCCGCAATTAACAGAACAAAATGAGCAGATTCAATTTCAGGATCAACATGGCGTGAATCTACAAGCCCGTATCCCGACCTATTATTTAAGTGCAGAATTATTCCCTGAAAATTTAGATGAATTGGCATTATAAGAGTGTACAGACATGCAACCACAAGAGAGCAGTTTTTTTGATAGGGTGCGTCGCCCAACATCAGACGAAAATCATGATATTCAACCGCAGCGCATCGCCGAAGTCGAAGTCGAAGATGAACTGATAGAAGTTGAAGCAGATCAAGAGATGGAGAACGATTTACAGCTAAGTGATGAACTATCTAGTATGCCGCATGAAGCCAGACGGGTTTTGGTCTATTTGATGCGACAGGGAACGATTCTGGCAGCTGAAAATCTAAAACTGTTTGATGTGTTATGTCGTTATGAAACAGTGATTCGCCAGCATCTTGCCGAAGTATATATTCAACTGGTTTTGGATGCCAAACAGGGCGTGGCGTATATTATTAATACTGAAAACATCAATGATGAAAATGACGATACAGCATTATCGGATGATTTCCCTACGCTGATTCGAAAGCGTACCTTAACCTTATATGACACTTTGGTATTACTCATTTTACGGAAATATTATCAGGAGCGGGAAACCGCAGGTGAGCAAAAAATTATTATTGATCTGGAACGAATTCAGGCAAGTTTGACCCCTTTTATTCCGATTACCAATCATGACAGTAAAGACCGTAAAAAACTAAGTGGCACACTAGATAAATTCAGTGAAAAGAAAATTCTCAGTGTAATACGAGGTGAGGATGGGCGTTATGAAATTACACCGATTATCCGTTATGTGGTCAATGCTGAATTTCTACAAAGTTTATTGACCGAATATGAGCAACTGGCAGATAAAGCAGCTATGCATCAATGCGAGCAGAATAAAGGAAAGGTATAATGCAAGAAATGACTTTGGATACTTTATTTGCTCAGGGACAAATTCGTCTGGCTGAGATTTCCGTGTTTAACTGGGGCTCATTCCATAATTTACATACAGCCCGAATTGATCCTGAAGGGACGTTGATTACAGGTGACAATGGTGCTGGTAAATCTACCTTTATTGATGGACTGATGGCATTGTTACAACCTGCCAGCAAAGCCAGTTTTAACGTAGCAGCCGCACAGGGTGACCGTTCAGATCGTTCTTTAGTGACCTATATGCGTGGCAGTTACGGCTCTGAACATGATGGTTCCACTACCAAAGTCAAAAGTAAACGAGAAAAAGCTGTAACCACGGCACTACGAGCCTTGTATATTGCAGAGGATGGTTCTCAGATTACCCTGATTGGCTTGTTTTGGCTTGGACAAGGCAAAAATTCACTCAGTGATGTCAATCGTTTATATATGATAGCCAGTCGCAATGTGTTACTGACTGAAGTATTAGAGATTTTTGCCGATGGTAATACACGCCAACTGAAACAGCATTTTAATCCCAAGACAGATCAGCGTATTCATTATTTTGAAAGTGATTTTAAAAGCTATCAGGATATGTACCGTAAATATTTATTTATGGACAATCAGAATGCACCTGCATTACTTTCCCGAGCATTGGGTTTAAAGAAAATTGATGATTTAACCAAGCTGATTCGGGAATTGGTGTTAGAGCCGAGTAATTTACGAGAAACTGCACAAACGGCGGTGAATGAATTTGCTGATTTAGAAGCCAATTATAAGCATCTGGTGGATACGCGTGAACAGGTGGAGCATTTAGAGCGTTTGCCACAATGTGCTGAACAAATTGCCGAATTGACGCAGCGTTTAGCGCAGCTTCATTTGGAAAAACAATCGATTGCTGCTTATTTTGGTGAATTATTTGCCGCATTATGGACTGAAAAGTTACAGCAGCTTGAACAGGAATTGCTACAACTCAAACAACAATTTCAGCAGATTGAACAACTGGAACAGGATGCAGAGACACGGCAGGAACGTCGTCATGAGGAATATTTACAGTTGGGTGGTCATCAGATTGAAAATCTGCACAAAGAACTGGGTTTTATTACAGATAAACTCAAAAGTCTGGTTATAGAAGCATCTCGTTATCAGGACGATGCCCGACAGTTACAACTTGCGGATGATTTAACCGAGCATGCTTTGCTGGAAAATCAGGGTATTGCGACTGAAAAATTGGTCAATACTGAACAGGATACCAAGCAACGTCAGGATGAATTTGCTGAAATCAGTGGAAAATACGCACAAACCCAACAACAGCTCAAAGATATTCAGGAAGATATTCAGGAAATTGAAGCCAGACCCGATAGTAATATTCATGATGTGCATTTATTGCGTTTACGTGATGAATTAAAACAGCATTTATCTTTTGATGAACATGAACTGATGTTTATTGGGGAATTAATTGATGTTAAAGAGCACGAAAAAGCATGGCAAGGCGCGATTGAGCGAGCATTAGGTGGACTCAAAACCACATTACTTGTGCCACAGGATCGTTATTCCATGGTGACCAAATGGGTCAATGCACGCAATAATAAAACCCATGTGCGTTTACAGGTGGTCAATCTAAAACAGGTGGAGCATGTCCACTTTAAAGACAATGGTTTTCTCGGTAAATTGCTTTGGCGAGAACACGCCTATCGTGACTGGTTAAAACAGCATTTACAGCGTTTTGATTTAAATTGCGTGAGTAATACCCAAATACTGGATCATATGCCATTTTCCATGACTCAACAGGGCTTAATTCATTTAGAACGAGGACGCTTTGAGAAAAAAGACCAACAACGTGTTGATGATCGTAAAGCATGGTGTCTGGGCTTTTCCAATACCTCTCGTCTGAGCTTGCTTAAACATGAATATAGTCAGTTAGAACAACAGCTTAAACAGCTATACCAACAGATTGAACAGGCTCGGCAGTTACTTAATAATGTGAATCAGCAAAAAGGCATGTGGGAAAGATTGCAGCGTTATCAATGGGATACTATTAATTTACCGTATTGGCAACAACGTCAGCAACAAACCCAACAGGACTTGCAGCGTTTACAGCAGGCAGATTCTGATGCTGAACAGGCTCGCCAGCGTTGGGAAGATGCAAAAAATGAACTCAAACAGATTGGCCTACAAAAAGGCGAATTACAAAAAATCCGAGGTCAGTTAGAACAGCAACATGGTGATACCCAGTTAAAACAGCAAAAAGCACAACAAGCAGCCGAGCAGGGAATCAGTGATGATGCCCGACAGTTATTGAAACAACGGATTGGTGAAATTAAACAACTAGATGATGCGTTGCAGGCAGAAGTCGAACGAAAACTTGAGCGTTTAATTGGTCAGGCAAATGACCAAAAAACTACAGTTAGCAATACCGCCAATGGCATTATGGTGTCATTCCGTAGTAAAGATAAATGGGCACATATTCCCTTACAACGAGAATGGGCGACAGGGCTGGCTGCTTTAGAGGATTATGTTGCCTATTTGCAGGAATTACAGCAGGAGGGTTTGCCGAATCTGGTTGAGCAATTCCAGCAACGTTTGCATAAACACACCGCTCAGTCTTTAAGTGTGATTCAGGATAAATTGAATGCAAATCGGGAAGAAATCATTGACCGAATTGACATGATTAATCAGGTATTACAACGCACGGAATTTAAGCTCGGCAGCTATTTAAGACTGGGCTATAAGAAAGAAAAATATCCACATGTACACGATTTCGAACAACGTTTAAAACAGGTTTTATCTGGCGTGAATAGTGAAGAATATGAACGTCGTTTTAAACACTTGGCGGAGTTAATGGCGATTTTGGACAGAGCCAGTAGCTCGGCAACTGCCAATAATCAGGAAAGTTTACGTTTGCTTGATCCTCGTTATCAAATGTCATTCCATGCCGAAGAAGTGGATGCGCAAACAAGTGAAATAAGGGATGTGTTGGAATCCTCTAGTGGAAAATCAGGCGGTGAAAAAGAATCCTTTGCAGGTACGATTGTCGCAGCAAGTTTAGCTTATGTATTGACACCTGATGGTTATGATTACCCGATTTATAGCACTGTATTTTTAGATGAAGCTTTTTCCAATACCGCCGAAGCCGTCAGTCGCCGTGTGCTAAAAGTATTTAAGGCACTCAAAATACATATCAATCTGATTACACCCTATAAAAACCTGAATCTGGCACGTGAATCTGCCCGATCATTACTGATTGCTGAACGTGATATTGACCAACATGAAAGCCATTTATGTGAAGTCACATGGCAAGAGATTGATGAACGGATGCAGCAACGCAAACAGACCATAGCCATCGAGGCGCAGCAACTTGGAATTGAGCTTCATGGCTAAAACAGTAGCATGGGGAATTTTGCCTGATGATGCCATCGCTCAGTTACGCAAGAAAGAATGGGATCATCCACGGCATTTAAAACAACGTTTGCGCCATCAACGTCCATTCCCGATTGTACTTTCACTCAAAGCCCCGACAGGTCAGCAGGCATTTGCAGATATGGATCATTTCCATACATTTTTTAAGACATGGAAAAATTTTGCCTATCCTGATCTGGTGGAATGGCAACAACGTCAATTTAAACAGTTGGCAACACAGCATGTCCCTGTCAAACTGGTCATTCCTACATTGGATGTCATGGTGGAGTTGTTAGGACAGCAACAGCGATTTAAAAAAATTTCAGACAAAATTTCCTTTCTGTTGCAACAGCTATTTGTAGAGCCACATATAGAATATGCACTATTTTCTACATTAATTGAATATTTAGAACAGATTGAACAATACCCTGAACATGATTGGCAATTACTGATCCACTTGATTGCCCAGCTTAAAGCAAATATGGGCGCAGGGCATTATTTAAGAGCATTGCCTTTACAGCATGTCGATACCAAATTTTTAGAAAAAAATCTGATTTTTGTGGAAGCTATTTGTGATGTCTTGCATCAAGGCGAAATACAAGCAACAGGGGGATTACTCAGTTGGCTTAATTGTCTGGATCATCCTAAAGGCTGGCTAATGATCAAACCCTTATGTGCCAAAGTGCAACAATCATTGGGTGGATTTCCAGTCTTTCAGCTTTCGACTGATGTATTGACAGAATTTGAATTGCCTGCCCAACATATTATTGTGGTTGAAAATATTCAGTCAGGTTTAGCCTTACCTATGTTGGAAAACAGTATCGTGGTCTGTGGCGGCGGTAAAAATATCAAATGGCTGGATGCGGCTTGGCTACAACATAAAAAAGTTTATTACTGGGGTGATCTGGATTCAGAGGGTTTAAATATCCTGAGCATGGTACGCCAAAAAATTCCGGATGTTATTCCTTTAATGATGGATGAAGCCACAGTACTGCAATTTCAGGATAAAATGGTCGATGAACCTGATTCTGTCTTTAGCGAACCGCAATATTTAACAGCAGAAGAGTTGAGTTTGTTTCATGCTTTAAGAAAGAATTGCTATAAAAATAAGCGACTGGAACAGGAACGAATCAGCAATGACTGGATAAATTTATATTTGACAGTAGAATCGAAGTTATTAAAAAAATGAGGAAATACAAAAATGAGTTCAGGAAAAGTAAGCCGCGAAATTATTGATCGCATGATGTTGATTGGTTTGGATCGGGTCGCAAAACGAAATGCCTTTGATAGTCATATGATTGAGGATTTATCTCTGGCTTTAACCGAATATGAGAACAATCCTGAATTACGTTGCGCCGTGATTTTTGCACATGGTGATCATTTCACGGCAGGTCTGGACTTGGTGGAATTACAACCCAAAATTCCACAGGGCATTTTTAATTTTGGGGAAAGCCAAATTAATCCCTGGGGTGTTGGTGGGCGGCACAGAACAAAGCCTGTCGTTGTCGCAGTACAAGGGATTTGTTATACCGCTGGGGTGGAGTTGATGCTGAATGCTGATGTGGTGATTGCCAGTGAAAATACGGTATTTGGTCAGCTTGAAGTGCTACGCGGAATTATGCCTTTTGGAGGCGCAACCGTACGTTTTGTACAAGCGGCAGGTTGGCAAAAGGCCATGCCGTATTTGTTAACAGGTAAGACCTTTAATAGCAAAACGGCTGATCAACTGAATCTTGTGTCTGAGATTGTTGAAAATGGTAAACAATTGCAACGTGCCATCGAAATTGCCAAAGAAATTTGTATTGCTGCACCGCTTGCTGTACAGGCCTTATTGGCTTCGGCAACCGATGCGGTGACACAGGGGCAGACTTTTGCATTCCAGAACATGGACAGTTATCTCAAACCACTGTTTGTATCAGAAGATGCACAAGAGGGAGTACGTGCCATGCTGGAGAGACGTTTGCCACAGTTTAAAGGGCAATAAAAACCAGAATTGACAATTCATGCCATGAGGGAGTGTCGGTGAATAATTTTAAATCGGTTTATCTTCGCTCAGGTTTATATTGTGATTGTATTCTTTTCAATGCATGAAATAAGTAGTGGTGTCTTTCTGGAGCGAGTCCAAGACCAAATGTGATAGGCTGATTTGCCTCAATGACAATTTGAGCTTGTTGTTTATTGGATGAGTTGGCGACATAATTCTCACGGATTCTGGTCACTTCATGCCATTGGAAAGATTTGGATTTTCCTATTTTTCCAATGCCTGTAAAAACACGTCCTCCTTGACGGTCAATGCTTAGTTCCACTTTGCCGAATGTCATCATCAGGGTAATGAATCCAAAAAATAATGTGCCAAGCAGAAATGGAATCCCAAATAGGCTTTGTAAAAGGCTGAACTGCTGCTTTGCGATTTGAGTACCATAAATACCACCCAATGACCCACCTGACCAAATCAGCATAAATGGCACAAGAAAGAACGCGATTGGACTTCTTAGCGTTGCCCCAAGCCTAATTTCCTGCATATTGTTTTTATACCAGGCCCCTTTAGGAGGCTGGTTCAGGTCAAATGCAAATGCAGGCATGTCGAAATGTTCTGAAACACGAAACAGGTGATTGCATGCCTGGCATTTTCCCATATCACTTTGAATATTGATATTGTCGTTTGCCACTTCTGTTTGACAGTTTGGACATTTCATTTTTAAAACTTAACTATTTTAATTTTATGAAATTTTAGTATAACACTGACATTTTACATTCATATTCATTTCTTAAATATTAATGAAATGATGATCTTAAATATTTTAAGGCTATCTAAAAAAATAAAACCGACGATTCGAGTGATGAGGAATCGTCGGTCAAAATCTTAATCTGCATTTTGGCTGCTAACAAAAGCACAGACAAAGATTGGAGAGTCATAATGAAAGGTCACCGAAAACGTTGCGGATGCCGTGCAATGTCCAATCGGTTGCTGCGACCTAATACCCTATATAACGGTGATAGTTGAGGATTGGTTGACATAAAAATGAAAAAAAAGTGAAAAAAAATTATAATTATTTCTCGAAACCGCTCTAGCTAGGTTTATGTTAATGATTTCATTGCGTTTGTACTATATTTGGTTTTTTATTATTTGTCTGGTTTCAACTTTGATTGCTGGGGTATTGGCAGCAATTCTACCCAATAGTATTGGTGGTGTGCTTACCGCTGTTCCTTATTTAATCGCGATTATTTTTGTCTTATTCAGGTTTTTAAAGCAACAGCGCCGCGCCCCAACTGCGCAGGAAAAGAAACGCCTGACTTTGGGATTTACCCTGATTTTTTGGGGATATAACATTTGTGGTTTATTACTTGGTTTATTTATGTTTGCGCGTAAAGACCCTGAAATCTGGCAGAATTTCTTACTCTATTTAAAGCAGCCGCAATTTTTACTTGCTGTTTTAGCCATGTGGTTGGTGATTGCCTTACCCTTATTTTTAATTACTTACTGGTTTTATGGACCACAAGCACAAAGAATGGCAAACAAGATGGTTAATTAGGATAAAAAACTTCACTTGTAATTCATGCCAATTTTGCCAAGACTAGGATGCATATCATTTTATAAAGGTTGTGTGATGCAAAAATTAACCGTCCTGGTCACGGGCGCCAGTGGTTTTATAGGTTCCCATCTATTGCCATTTTTATTGGAAAGGCAATACAAGGTCATTGCGCTCACTCGGCAAAAGAATAAAGTTTCTGATCATCCAGATTTAACTTGGGTAAATGACTTTGAACAGATGAGCTCCCAAAAGATTGATTATGTGATCAATCTAGCTGGAGAAAATATTGGGCAAAAACGCTGGACGGAACAGAGGAAGCAACAACTCATTGAAAGTCGTGTCTCTATGACCCAAAGACTGTATGAATGGTTAGAACAAAAGCAGATTTTCCCACAATGCATTCTTTCAGGTTCAGCGATTGGCTATTATGGCATTGATCCGCAGGAACAGTGGACGACCATCTGTGATGAAAACACACCACCACAAACCATTTTTATGTCTGAGCTTTGTCAGGCTTGGGAACAAACTGCACTGGAATTTAGTCAGCAAAATACCAAAATTATTCGGTTAGGCGTTGTGTTTGGAAATGGGGGTATTTTACCGCAAATGCTGTTCCCCATTCGCTTAAATGCGGTAGGCAAGATTGGTTCAGGACGGCAGCCAATTGTCTGGATTCATATTCAGGATGTACTTAATGCAATGGTTTTTCTGCTGCAATCGAACAATAAGCAACAGGTTTATAATCTGGTTGCGCCTGAGCAATCCAATCAGCAAAAATTTGTTCAGGTCGCAGGGCAGGTTTTAAAACGTAGGCCTTTTATTCGAATGCCGAAATGTGTCTTTGAACTGGCTTTGGGTGAGCAATCCCAGTTGATTTTAAATGGTCAGTATGTAAAACCGAAAGCATTGCTGGACCAAGGTTTCCAGTTTCAGTATCCCGACCTGAAATCGGCCTTGAGCGAAATTTTAGGAAGAGATTAAATCCTGTTTTTTTAAGCGTTCTGGTGAATAGGCGATTGGCGAAACAAGGGTTTCTTGTCCTAGCATTAACTGGCGAAGTAAACGTGCTGAACCTGCTCCCATACACAGTCCGTTACGGAAATGTCCAAAATTGGCCCATAGGTTTTCTATTTCAGGCATTGCGCCAATATACGGAATGCCATGAGGAGAGCTAGGACGTAGCCCAGCCCAGCGTTGCACAATTGGGAACTGTTCCAGCTTAGGCACCATTTCCAGACAGGCTGTTAAAATATCTTGTTGTGTTTGTTCATCCACTTTGGTGCTAAAGCCACAATCTGCCATGCTTGAACCGCAAACAATGTGACCATCTTGACGTGGAATCAGATACATCACCCGATTCATACACATGGTGGGCAACCAGTTTTCAGGCGTTTTAAACAGTAGCATTTGACCTTGTACAGGATGCACCGAGATTTTTCGTTGAACCTGTTCCGACCAATGCTGGCTCCAGGCACCACAACTCATCACAACATGATCTGCACTAAAGTTTCTGCCATCTTCGGTGTGTACACCTTGTACCTTTTTATTTTGAATGATCAGTTGTTCAATCGGGCAATGTTCAAAAAAACGCACTGAAGAATGCTGTTTTAAATAGCCAATCAGCGATTGTAATAGACGGGGATTACGTACATTGGAGAGCTGTGGAAAATAAATCGCTTGCTGGAATTGTGCTGAAATATGCGGATTAACCCGTTCAAGTTGCTTGCGATTGAGCAGGTCGCATTGCTGCATCGGTTCATTGAATTGGGCTGCGTAACTTAACCCTATGTCGAAATCTTCTCGGTCAAAAATCAGCATGCCTGTATCGTGGATTTGAAAATCAATGCCTGTGATCGGCAGCAGTTTTTCATTCCACATTTGATACAGCGATTTGCCATATTGCGCGAGTTGGTTGACCTCGGGCGCATATCGCCACGGATACATGGGGGAGAGGATACCGCCACCCGCCCACGAAGCAGCCTGACCAGCGTGTTGCTGATCAAAAATATCAACTGAGCAGCCTTGTTCAGCAAGCTCCAGTGCAGTCATTAAGCCACTAATGCCTGCACCAATGATGGCAATATGCATAAAAATCTAAACCAAAGTCATAGTTTAATTTCAGCTTAATTTAAACTATTTTAGAATTACTAGTAATGATATGCATGGCGGAGTCTTGCCGAGTTCTCATTATATTTCAGGATAAGCCACTTCGTCTTGCGCTTCACCAAAGCTTTAGTCGCTTTGGCTTGCTCAGGCTGGACTTACTTTGGTTTCGCCCAAATGAGAAGCAACGCTTCGCAAGAAAGGCATCTTGCGCTGCTATAATCGCAGCTCACCACAAAACTCGTTGACTACCATCAGCTTGTTGAATGGGTCGCAGAAACGGCATTCTTTTAGTGTCGTCCTGTCTCGAACAATTGTGGATGACGTTTCCGTGTATCCAGTTTCAACATAAGTTCTTATATTGAACTAGCAATAATTATTTCATCTCTTTCAGTTTACGTGCTGCTTCTTCAGCAAAATACGTCCAGATCCCATCGGCACCTGCACGACGGCAGCACATTAAGGACTCTAAAATCACACTGTCCGATAACCAGCCATTTTGAATTGCGCCAGCAAGCATCGCATATTCACCACTGACTTGATAGATAAAGGTTGGGACACCAAAGGTATCTTTGACTTCACGCACAATATCCAGATATGGCATACCAGGCTTTACAATCACCATGTCCGCACCCTCCTGAATATCAAGGGCGATTTCATGCAGGGCTTCTGCACGGTTGCCTATATCCATCTGGTAGTTATATTTATTGCCCCCTTTGAGGTTGCTGGCTGAACCGACTGCATCACGGAATGGGCCATAAAAGCTGGATGCATATTTGGCTGAATACGCCATGATATTGGTATAAATAAAACCATTTTGCTCAAGTGCCTGACGAATCGCACCAATACGGCCATCCATCATGTCACTTGGCGCGACCACATCTGCGCCTGCTGCGGCATGGCTCAATGCCTGTTTGATTAGGCATTCCACCGTTTCATCATTCAGTACATAGCCTGTATTATCAATAATACCGTCCTGACCATGTGTGGTGTATGGATCAAGTGCGCCATCGGTGATCAGCACCATTTCAGGCAATTCTTTTTTAAGCAGGCGGCAGGTGTTTTGAACCAGACCATCTTCATGCCAGGCCGCTTCCGCCATTAAACTTTTATCTTGTTGTGGTGTTACGGGGAATAGGGCAAGTTTTGATACGCCAAGTTCCAGCAGGCTTTCCGCCTTTTTGAGCAATAAATCGGCAGACAGGCGCTGCACATTTGGCATGCTTGGAATATCCTGGCTTTGTTGTTGGCCCGGTAGTACAAATACTGGATAAATCAAGTGATTAGCTGTGAGTTGTGTTTCGCTGACCATGGCACGGAGCTGGTCATTTTTACGGATACGGCGCATGCGAGTCGCAGGGAAAGCTGGACGATTGAACGTATAAGTCATAACAATCTCGATGTTCAGTATTACACTATAGAAATAATTGGCTCATTTAAGGCATGCTGGGGAGAGCTTGGCAGCCTGAACCAATGAAAGAACCTCGCTATTGTAGCCCCATAATTTTAGATTTGTACAAAATAGTGGGATGTTTATCGTTCCTTTGGATGTTGGCAGCGTATGAATGATGTAAAGAAAAACTGGACGGGTAATATTCAGTTGGGTGTGGAAGTAGATCATGCTGTGGTGTTAAAGCAACTTTGTAAATCCTTTAATGCCTGTCCATTCTTTAAATACAGTGGTATGGAGATGCGTGTGGTCGATGACCAGATTGAAGCCTATGTGGAAATGAAGCCTGAACTGGTGGGGAATCTGGCCTTTCAAATCCTGCATGGCGGCGTGGCTGCAACCATACTGGATAGTATTGGTGGAATTGTCGCGATGGAGCAGCTTTACCGTCATTCAACCCCTGAGAATTTGCCTGATACCATCAAAAAAGTTTCCCGTTTGGCAACAGTCGATATGCGTGTTGATTATCTGGCACCAGGGCGTGGCCAGTTCTTTATTGCGCGTGCTGAAACATTACGTTTAGGCCGTAAGGGCTGCACCATGCGTATGACCATGGTCAATGATGAAGATAAACCAATCGCAACCGCAATTGCCTCTTATGCGTACTAGGGCATTGAGCAAACATTTAAAGCGTCATTGGACGCTTTTTTATATCTGAATAACCATGCTTTCTTACCATCAGGTTTGACACGAAAATATAAGCCTTTACCGTCAAGCTCTCTATATTCTTTTGATTCAGGTTCAAGGTTCGCAAGAGCAGTATCTGATAATGGCCTGCGTTTAATTTCTGTTCTTTTCATGGCTTGTACACCAGCGGATTCAATAAATCTTGCAATGTACAAGGCAGTGTACACGGTGCATGTACACTATAGCTGGTTATATTTGGTTATGTTTAGGGATTAAAAAAGCCCTAACCATTTCTGGCTAAGGCTTTCAGTCTTATGTATCGTGATAAATCTTGATACATTTTTCGGAATTTGGTGGAGGTGGCGTCAGATGAACTTAAGATTTAAGTTGTTGATTTGTTTTGGGTAGTTGTAAATTTTTTGTATCTTTGACCCAATTTTGACCCCAATAGGATTTTTTTGGTACGTTTCGTTCAAATCCTCGTCATGGATTTGAATTCGTGTACGGATGATAGCATTATCATTACTAACAGCATATTCTTGTCCAATTGGACACTTAATAGTATATCGTACTGGACATAGATTCTTCTTTTAATTGGATACTCTGATTTTCAGATACTCTTTGTACCTAAAACGAAATTTAAATGAAAAAGTGAAATAAGTCCTATGAAAAAAGCAGTTATTGCACTGAGTTGCTTAAGTATATTTATGACAGGCTGTTCCTCGCTTCTTAATCCAACTATTCACAATTCACTAAAAGAAGTGAGAGCATCCAAATTCCTAAAAAATGAAGATAAAACAAAAACCATCGGTGGGATTGATGCAAATAATAATGGTGTGCGTGATGATATTGAGGGATACATTAAGCTCAAATATGCTAATAACCCTGAGGCTATTAGCGTGTATATGCAGTATGCGAAAGAATTGCGAAAAAAGTTGACTTTGGCTAGTGAAGATCGTGAAACATATCGTAGAGCAGCACATGAAGCTAGTATGAAAATGGTTTGTGCTTCGGAAATTGATGAAAAAGTTGAGCCTGAAAAAATGTATCAGGACACAATCATGATTCATGCCCTAACGGTGAATACCAAGCAACGTAGGGCTGAAAGTAATCGTATTAGCTCGTTGGTGAGTGGCATGGTATTCACATTGCCAACTACGGAACACTGTAAAAATTAACGATTTATTAAAATGTCCAAGTTAAAGAAGAATGGGTGTCCAAATACTTATTGATTTTGCACTAACACTCTAGTTATTTTAAAAGCTGTATTTTTTATAGAAAAAATTTATTTGCAAGTTTGAGGTAGCCTAATATTAAAGTAAATCTGTTGCCCGTTCTGAAGTGTGTTGTGGGGAGTATTTAATCAGTCTGGATGGCTGTAATAAAGTTTTTCTTACCCCAGATTTTTTGTTTTTAAGAATATTTTTATATGTTCTGATATACATAATTTGAATACCTGTATATCTAGATCATTAATAAAGTTCGGGTCGCAGGTGGCTGTAATGGTGAGTTTACTCCTGCATGTCAAGGCTGGTTAGAAGGTGGTAACGCTTGGATGTTTTTAGCTTATGCAGAAAGCAGTAAATTTCCACAATGCTTTTGAATTGGGTTTTAAAGGATGCAAAATTATAAAGAATAAATTGATATTATTTTCCAAGTCAGCTAAAAGTGGCTGACTTGGAGCATGTAGAAAATAGGTACTTACATAAAACTTATAACAGTCCTGAGTGTGTAACTTAATACTTCGATCTACCTTTTTCATCCAGAAAATCAAGCTCATATCTTTCATTGATTAATTTTTCGATTACCTTGTTTTCACTTAAGTTCATAAGTGCACTAAGTTTACTTAATTTGTCCTTGCAGTCTTTAGTAAGCGGAAGGTGGTAATTTTTCTTTACTTTGTCTGATTGGCGATATTTTTTTTGTGACCATGACTTTTTCATCTTTTCGATCAATATTGTTCTTACAGCAGGATTTGAGTAAGCGTAACGATCTAAGTCTATAAGAATCTGATCGTATAAGCTGAGTTGATTCAGATTCACTTTCCTTGAGGGTGGCATGTAATTGAGCGAAGGGTTTTGAAAAATTTTGGATAAATACTCTTTAGCCCATTTTAATTGAAGTTCATCATCTGGACTGATCCATGAGATTTCTTTATCTGGAACGCTGAAATAATTAAATCCTTCATTAGCATGTTTTAATTTTGAGAGTTTATCCTGAAAATTTGTATCTAAGACATCATATCTAGTAATTAGCTGTTCGTAAAAGTCCCCATCAAAAAAAAGATTAAAGTGTTTTCCATTGTTCCAATTTATCGAAAACTCATCAGGATTGTTGGGGTTGTTTGTAATGAATTTGGGGAGTAGAGGTGAGGTGATATAATGAGTTTTTAGTTGTTTGTATTTTAAAAAATTTGGATAAACTCGTGGATGATTGACTCTCAAGAAGTGTGATGGTCTATAGATGGGGGATTGCAGTTGTAAGCTGAGTTCCTCGTGTAGCCAGATAATCAATCTGTTATTGTTTTTTTCTATAAATTCAAGTTCCTCATCAGGGATGATTGTATCTTTGATATATAGGTGAAGCAACTCTACGAATGCTGCCGTATTTGGTCCTTCACTTACAAGAGCCTTAAAAAGTTCTTCTTTAATCTTTTCATTAGTTGGTATGATCAAGAACTGTGATGGCAAATATTCGTCTTTGTAATGTACACAATAGATATACCAAGCAAGAACGTATTCTCTATTCCCAAAATCTTTAAAATAATTCTCATAATTTTTATAAAATAAATCTAAATCCATTTTATACCCTTTCTATAGATCACTTATGATAAGTATAAAAGAATTCACCATTCTTTTGAATAAATTTTGAGTGATTTTTAGTGGAATTCAAAAAGTAATTAATAAGGTTTTTTTATATTTTAAAGAGTTTTTTTTGGTAGAATTTGTGTAGAATTACAGTAGATATAATTTTAATAAAAAACTAAAAATCAATAGGTTGTATTTTTTTTAAAAGTTTTTATTAATATTTTACTTGATGCAAAATTTTATTGTAGTTTAAGGTAAAATTGTTTTATGTTGGATCAAATTTTTTGGTGCAAAAAGAAAGAAGATTTATTTTTTTGATTTTTAGCTTTTGGCGGATAACTCCCGCCAACTCGCGTGCGAAGAAACGCACGCATTTGCTTGCATGTTTGTATGCCGTGCTATTGCAGAACCGAGGATTGGGGATTAGGTGTAAAGCAGGTATTTATATTATTACTAATATTACTAATTACTACACAATTGAGATTAAGAAGTTTTAGGTATTACTGATGAGATCAAATACCAGTACTAGATCAAAGTAATTATATGTGGTGATGTAGAGAACTCATGAACGAGATATGGCAATCAGTCTGCTCAAAACAGACTGATTGTCAGTTTACCTATTCTACTGATCCAACAACTAAGCGTATCGTTTTATGCTTGTGCTTGCTTCTCAGAGCAAAGCACAGCAGCAGTCAGACTGAGTAAAAAATTATATTTAGGTCTTTAGCTATGTGTTCATTCATAGCTAAGGATTACAAATGTTTAATCCCTTTTGTTTAGATAACCAGTCTTCTGTGTTGAAGGCTGTCGATGACTTTGTGTTTCGCTGTAATAATTTAGGTGTACCACCTGATCAGTTTATATCAGAGCTCAAAGAGCTGATCCCTGCATTTAACGTCTTCATACAAGAGGGCGTAGTCTACTCGACCTACATCCAAGCATTTCTTCGTTTGGTGGAGGATATCGACCGTAAGCGCCATAAACGTGATTATGAGACCTACTTCAATAGTTTAAGCAAAGCAGAAGTATATCGGTTCAGAGACCAGTTGCGGCATTGTGAGAAAGATTTGGCGGTTGAAATGAAACGCTATACTGAAAAAAAGCGGCATAATCGTGAGGCGTTTGACTCTTACATCAATGCAATTTTCGCTAACTACAGCCGCGGATTGGTCATTCGGGTCGATTTGAGTTATCTGCAAGAAAGTCAGCCTCAAGTTACTTTGGATCGCTTTAGCCAGGATGTAGAAAGTTTACGGAAATATCTGCAGTACAGACAGGGGCTTGTAGAGCACCTATTGGGCTATGGGATGGCTTTAGAGCAGGGCGACAGAAAAGGCTTTCATATTCATCTATATCTGATTTTCAACGCACATAAAGTTCAGCGGGATGAATATTACGGGTATAAATTGATCGAGCTTTGGCAGGGTATTACTCAAGGGATTGGTATGGGCTATAACGTCAACAGTAAGGAGAATAAGGAAAAGTATCAAATGATGGGGACTTTGGGAATTGGTGAGATATTTTCTGCTGATCAAAATATGCGTAAGAATACGTCGACGGTTGCAGAGTATTTGAATCATGATGATAAATGGTCTCAACGATTGCTGATTAGAACTCCTAAAATGCGAACTTTTACCAAAGGTGAGCTTGAACCACGGTGGGTTCTGGCTAAAACCCAAGTTCAGGAGCAGCAGGCAGATCAGTCTGATCCAGCGCCAATCGGTGCATGGACAGCGTTTGATAGAGACCTTATAGACTTATAAAGCGAGTAAAAAAATATGGTGCTGACAGTTCTATGAAATCTAGTGAATCAGGACTGTTAGCATGACGATACATCTCGAATTAGCCATTGCCCCGCGTTTAGAGGCGGATATCTATAACCTTTATATTGAAGCTCGTAATTTGCGTGGACAAGATGGTGAGCAGCTATGTATTCAGAAATTCACAGAAAAGTTACTGGCATACAGCGATGCTTGCCAGCGATTGATGCATTTGGATTGTAATGTTGAACTGTCTTTTTGGTTAACGTGCTTTAAACAAGCTTATTTAACAGTGTTTAATAAAAACGAGTGGCACTATTACCAAGATGATCGACTGGACTCAAAACGGTTGTCCCTTGTTGTTAAAGAATTACTTTGCAGCTTTAACACAGCTACATTTGTAAATTGGATGAATCATGTCAATGAACGTCAGCGCAAAAACATAGACAAAGTTGAGCGTTTATACCAAGCCATGAATGAGATTTGCATAAATCCAAGGGATGTCTGCTTTAATTTTGGTTTTCAGAGTGTGGTTAATCCGTATCTTTGCCTTGAGACATTAAGCAAGATGGTAAAACAGTTTGAAAAACGATTAGATCACCTGGAGTGGTATCGTTACAAAGTTTGCTTTGCATTGCGTTATATACATCGTGAAGAGCGGATACCGCGTTACGTGGTTACATTATGTCTGAGTTTTGATCATCATTATTTTGAACAGATTAGAGTGGATCAAATCGAGTTGGATCTAGCAAGGCTTTGGCGCGACGTCACTGAACAGAAAGGAATTTCGTTGGATAAACCTGATTTGCTGATGCACCATCCCATTCAGGCACTGCCATTGCAAGCGAGTGAAACGAATAGCCTTGAAACAGCAGGTGCTGAGTTTTGTTTGCTGAATCATCTTCTGGAATTACCACAGGGCGGAAGTATTGTGAATGATGAGAAGAAGGCTTTGTGTGTAACTTACCTTGGATTCAAAAACATGAGTGTGATTAAAAAAAAAATTGAATAAGTAAGGGGGCATTGGATATGTAGCATGCATTTGCTTAACAGAAGTGGCTACAACCAATAAACCATTATTTTTTATATGTTTTGAAGTTGACACTATTCAGTGCGCAGATTATCCTTTTTTTGCTGGCCTACATTGCCAGTGGGTTTTGACAGACCCAATAACAAAGACAATGTGTAAACTCTGTTTTACACATTGGAAACCCGTTCGTCCCCCTTTTCTCTATGGTAGGGCGGAAGGGGGACGCGCTTGCGCGTGCTGGTTTCTTTGTTACCAGTCTGTCAACCCTCTTTCGTTCTGCCGCCATCAATTGACAGTGATCTGGTAGAACTCTTTAAAACAAAGGAGTGAGCCATGTGTTTACTGAATTTCTTGCATAACTTTATCTTTCATCACCCGAACTATGATATGTGCTGAATTAGCAGGAGACTTTCACTTGGGATATGCTAGGCAGCTAACCGATAAAAGTTCTCTGCTATTTGATTTGGCGTTTTAAAATCCAAACTCTTTTGAATTCTTCGCTGATTATAAAATAACACAATGTATTTTGTAATATCTGCTTTAGCTTCATCTCTGGTTTTATAGTTGCAATGATGCACTAATTCATTCTTGAGTATGCCCCAGAAACTTTCAATCGGTGCATTATCGTAACAGTCCCCACGTTTGCTCATTGAACCTTGAAAATCACATTTTTCCAGTATCTTTCGATATTCATGGCTGCAATATTGGCTGCCTCTGTCCGAATGAACAATTAAGCCTTTCGTTGGTTTTTGATTACGAATCGCCATAGTCAGTGCATTGCAAACAAGTTGTGCGGTCATACGCTCATTTAAGCTATAGCCAACCACTTGTTTCGTGTACAGGTCTTTTACTGCTGCCAAGTATAACCAACCTTCAGCAGTCCAAATGTATGTAATATCGCTTGACCATGCAAGATTGGGCTTAGTCATTGAAAACTGTTGCTCTAGTAAATTTGCGTAGATCGCTCGATTATGATCACTCTTCGTAGTTCTTTTGAAACGCTTATGACGCTTACAATACAGCTGGTTGAGCTTTTTTATTTGACGTACAGCATACGTACTGATTTTGATACCTTGCGCTTGTAAATGCTTAGTTAATCGAATATAGCCATAGCTTTGTTTAGTTTCCTCATGAGCTATTTTGACCAAAATTGTCTGTTGATTTCGCTGAACCAATCTTTTATTCATGCCTCGTTTTAGCCAATCATAAAATCGTGACACTGAAACGTGAAGTAATCTAGCCATAAAGCTAATCGGGAATAAATATCTTTGCTGTTTCATATAGGCGTACCTTACTGACTTTCTTTCGCAAAGTACGCTGCTGCCTTTTTTAGAAATTCACGTTCCATTTCAGCTGTTTTGAGCTGTTGTTTGAGCTTTTTATTTTCTTCGAGTAAGGCATTTAGATCAGGTGAATATTGTTTAGTGCCTGCTAAGGTGCCAGTCTTTGCTTTATTATTCCAATTTGAAAGAGTTTGCATTGAAATGCCAAGTTGTCTGGCTGTTTCCGATACATTGCCTTGATTGGCTTCAATCAATTTTATTGCTTCAACTTTAAATTCTGCGGTGTAAGTCTTCTGTTTCTTGCTCATGGTAAACTCCTGATGAGTGTCTATAGTTTACCAAGTTAAAACCTCCTGTTTTCTCAGCACACATCACTATGAACAAAGCGTTTGAGTGCGATTGCTAATTGCTCGCAATAAAACTGTAACATTGAGTCGTTATGCTCACCTCATTATCTGATTTCGTAATCAAAAATAAAGATTGATTACAACAACGAGGGTCTGGCAGCAATGATTCAACTTCAAAATATTACCGTCCAGTACGGACAAATGATTGCGTTGCATCCAACTTCACTCACGTTTCAAGAGGGACAGTTTTCAGTGTTGCTCGGTGCCTCTGGTGCAGGCAAATCAACAATGCTCCGTTGTCTTAACCTGATGCAAAAACCCACTAGCGGCAATATAAACATTACAATGTTAGGTTCATTGTTGGACAAAAAAATATTGCAAGAGCATCGTCGGCGTACTGGCATGATATTCCAGCAGCATCAATTAATTGGTCGACTTTCTGTTTTGCAAAATGTGCTAATGGGTAGACTAGGTTATCACTCGACGCTTCGTACTCTTTTTCCTCTATCGAAGGAGGATCAATCTATTGGATTACACAGCCTTGACCGCGTTGGGCTACTTCACAAAGCACTCTCACGAGTGGATGAGTTAAGTGGCGGTCAGCAACAACGCGTGGGTATAGCTCGGGCATTAGCGCAGCGACCGGCACTTGTTTTGGCAGACGAGCCTGTGGCAAGCCTTGATCCAGCAACCGCCAACAAAGTCTTGGCGCTCTTACACCAGATATGCAAAGAAGACGGCATAACCGCTGTAGTCAGCCTACATCAAGTCGATCTCGCTAAACGCTATGCTGACCGAATCGTCGGTCTGGCTCATGGCAAGGTTGTGTTCGATGCAATACCAGCGGCTCTGACACAAACGCATGTAACTGAACTCTATGAACAAAAAGCGTAATTGAATTCAAACATTCCAAATATTACTCATAACCATTGTTTAACTTAAGAACTGAGGAGAAATAACCATGAAAAAGCTATTCGAAAAGCTATTCGCTGTACTGGCTCTAATATCGTTTAGCCTCTTAGGTAGTGTCACATATGCCGCACCTAATCCTGACCCCGGCACATTAAAAGTTGCTCTCTTGCCTGATGAAAATGCATCAACCGTCATTAAAAATAATAAGCCTCTAGAGATGTATCTTGAAAAAGCTCTGGGCAAAAAGATTGAGCTTATTGTTACCACTGACTATTCATCAATGATTGAAGGAATGCGGTTCGGTCGTATTGATCTTGCATATTTTGGGCCCTTGTCTTATGTATTGGCCAAACAGAAAAGTAAGATTGAACCATTTGCAGCAATGCAACAAAAAGGCACAACAACTTATCAGTCAGTGCTAATTGTGAATAAGGCGGCGGGCATCAACAACATCACAGATATCAAGAAAAAAACCGTTGCCTGGGGTGACAAGGCCTCTACATCCAGCCACCTGATCCCCAAATCAATGCTTGCTGATAAAGGATTATTTGCCAAAACGGATTACAAGGAGCATTTCGTAGGCGCTCACGATGCAGTGGCGATGGCAGTTCAGAATGGACACGCGCAGGCCGGTGGTCTGAGCAAGCCCATTTTCGAATCGCTCGTTCTGAGCGGCTTGATCGATCTAAACAAAGTGAAGGTCTTAGTGGAGTCAAAACCGTTTCCTCAGTACCCATGGACTATGCGCTCTAACTTAAAACCAGAGCTTAAAGAAAAAATTCGTGCTGCCTTCCTCGATTTGAAAGATCCGAACGTGTTGAAACCATTCAAGGCTGAAGGATTCGGGCCTGTAACAGATAAGGATTACGATGTCGTGCGTGATTTAGGTAGTTTGCTAAAGCTAGATTTTTCCAAGTTCTAATTTTTTGAGGTCTCTACAATGAATACGAACTTCGAAGCCATATTGTCAGAGCAGCGCCAAAGCTGGAATCGAGTAGTTAGGTATGTGATATTGATTTTAGCTATTGTCGTCGGATGTTGGTATTACGTTGGTCTATTTGATGGTGAGCGTTTAGGCGAAGGCGTGCCAAGTCTTGTTAGTCTCATTGGTGAGATGTTCCCTCCCAACTTTAGTGAGTGGAGAGCATGGGTCAAGCCAGTGCTCGATACCTTAGCCATGAGTATTGCTGGAACCGCCATCGCTGTGCTTTTGTCCGTGCCCTTGGGTATTTTGGCTGCACGCAATACCAGTCCACATCCAGCGGTCTATCAGGCTGCGCGTGCTCTGTTAAATGTGTTGAGATCTGTTCCTGAGCTTATTATGGGTATAGTTTTCGTGGCAGCTGTCGGCTTTGGTGCACTGCCGGGTGTGTTGGCATTAGGCCTGCACTCAATCGGCATGATCGCTAAGTTTTTTGCGGAAGCGATTGAGCATACAGATCAAGCACCAGTTGAAGCTGCGCAGGCCGCAGGTTGCAGCCCGCTACAAGTGATATTTCATGGCATTTTTCCGCAAGTATTACCGCAAATGGCCGACACCGCGATTTATCGGTGGGAATACAATTTTCGCGCCTCAACGGTGATGGGAATGGTCGGTGCCGGCGGTATAGGTTTCGAGTTGATAGGATCGCTGCGTCTTATGCAATACCAAGAAGTATCCGCGATATTGCTGGTCATTCTTGGGATGGTGACGCTAGTTGATACATTCAGTTCATTCTTGCGTCGCAAGTTCAAGTAGCTAACCCATATAAAAAATCTGGTATACACATGAAACAAAAAATAGTTCTTACCCACTGGGTTCATCCTGAAATTATCGATTATTTACAATCTGTTGCGGATGTCGTTCCCAACATGACCCGCGATACTATGTCGCGCGCAGAATTGCTGGAGAGAGCAAAGGATGCTGACGCACTGATGGTATTCATGCCTGACAGTATCGATGATGATTTTCTTGCGTCCTGCCCTAAATTGAAGATTGTAGGTGCAGCACTCAAAGGCTATGACAACTTTGATGTCGATGCTTGTACCCGCCGTGGTATTTGGTTCAGCATCGTGCCGGACCTTCTGACCATCCCAACGGCGGAGCTGACAATTGGATTGCTTCTTGGCCTGACTCGCCATCTGGCCGAGGGGGATCGCCGTATCCGAACTCACGGATTTAACGGGTGGAGACCGGAACTATACGGAACGGGTTTAACAGGACGCACACTCGGAATCATCGGTATGGGTGCGGTCGGGCGAGCGATTGCGAAGCGCTTATCGAGTTTTGATATGCGGGTGCTTTATTGCGATGACATCGCCTTGAATCAAGAGCAGGAAAAGGCCTGGAATGCACGACAGGTGAGTCTCGATGAATTATTAAGTAGCAGTGACTTTGTTGTACCTATGCTGCCAATGACGCCGCAAACTTTGCACTTATTGAATGCAGAAACAATTGGCACAATGCGCACAGGAAGCTACTTGATCAATGCGTGTCGTGGTTCAGTTGTCGATGAATTAGCTGTTGCCGAAGCACTTGAATCTGGAAAATTGGCGGGTTATGCGGCAGATGTTTTCGAATTGGAAGAGTGGATCCGTGTTGATAGGCCAACAGCTATTCCGCAGGAGTTACTGACCAATACAGCGCAAACATTTTTCACCCCACATTTGGGGTCTGCGGTCGACGACGTGCGTTTCGAAATCGAGAAACTAGCAGCCAATAATATCTTACAGGCACTGACCGGCCAAAGGCCATCCGATGCTATCAATAATCCAATTTTGGAAGGCGTTAATTGATCAATCTTGAACGCGTAGTTACTTTTCTGGCTGTCGTGAATCGGGGTGGCTTTCGTGAAGCAGCCAAGCACACAGGGCTCTCACAGTCAGCTGTGACTCAGCATGTTAGGCGCCTAGAAGAGTCGCTGAGTGTCAATCTGATTGTGCGAAACAACGCAGGTTGTACGCTCACAGAGGAAGGCAAAGTGTTTTTGCCTTATGCGGAAAACCTAGTGCGCACCGGATCCAGAGCGTGCGCATTATTCGACACAAATCGTCTTGTAATAGGCGCGAGCTCGAATATCGGCATCTATGTATTGCCACCGCACTTGAGGCGGTTCAAGAAAACAGCAACTTGCAATTTTGATGTAGTCATTGGCGATAATCTTACCATTGTGAAAAAACTGGAAAACTTTGAAGTCGATGTGGCCATTATGGAATGGTGGGATCAACGAGAGGGATTTGATGCATGCGTTTGGCGAAGTGAAGCACTAGCTGTGATTGTGCCGGTGGAGCATCCGTGGGCCAAATTGGCGAGTATTCCATTAGATTGGCTGAAGGGAGAGAAATTGCTGGGGGGAGAAACAAGTAGCGGCACAGGGCGTCTGTTACAGCATTTTTTCGGAAGCGTGGCAGATTCTATTGGTGTATCTATGCAGCTTGGAAGCACAGAGGCGGTTAAACGGGCAGTACAGGCAGGCTTGGGTATTTCATTGGTGATCTCTTCGTCTGTGGTCGATGAGTGCGAGAGTGGTCGACTAAGAAGCGTTAAAATTGAAGGGATCACCCCCTACAAAAATCTTTACGTTATTTGTCGTGGCAATATGCTTGAAAATACACCATCGGCACATTTCAAAAAATTTCTACTTCAGTAGATGGATGGTATGTTGTTTATGCCAACAGTTAGAAAGTGTGAAGTTTGCCGTGACATATCATGATTTTAAGTTGATGGTAGCATTTTATTCATTTGCGTTATTTCTCTAGAAGGTAGGCGTCTAAATACTAAGTTTTCTACCTTTAAAAGGCCATATCGAACATCCACTTTAATCTGCGGTATCAAGAGAAGATTATTTTTTGCGAACATCCGCTTTGGGCACAACTGAGCCGGTTCTGGTGCTTTGAAATTAATTTAGATCAATTGCATCGCATATCCACCAGCTAACGTGTCCGTTAGTCTCACTAGCCCCTTTTCGGGTACATCTAGTGTGTCAGGTGCTTAGGCTCTAGCGCAAAAGGCGTACTCTTAATCTTCTCAAGACTCGCCTGTATCCAACCTGCTTTGGTCGCCTGATCATCACTGTGGTCAATCAGAATAATGGTAAGCAGGCAGCGATTGTAAATCGAATTATTTTACTGAGACAAAGTTATTCATCACTTGGTTTATTACGTCGGGATACCTCTGTTTGGTTAAAGCTACTGAAAGAGGTGGCAAAAACAGTAAAAGAAATGCCTGTACGATATTTACAAAACATCAATGGTAAAAATTTTGAGTTTTTATATCGACTCGAATATTCAAATAAGCAATTAAACCTTTTACCACAAGTCATGTATTGTTTAAGACAATTTAGTGAAATTATTGAAGAACTTTGTCAGAAGCGGTGGATTGATTACATTCGTAAGAATAGCAGTAATGCAGCTATCTTGAATAAGCTGCCAAACCTTGAACAGTTTATGTTTGAGCCGAGTCGTAATCAGCTGAATGCTGTTGCTAATGTATTGGTAGAACTACAGGAATGTAAGTGCTTTTACTGTAATAAAGAAATCAAAAGAAATAATTGGGCTGTCGACCATTTTATCCCTTGGTCGATGTACCCATCAGATACTGGGCATAACTTTGTGCTAGCTGACTCAAGTTGTAATTCTAAAAAGAGTAATTTGCTGGCTTCAGATGAGTTCCTGCATAAATGGCAGGAGCGGAATGAAGAACAGGACTTGAAAATTGTAGATCGGATATCTGTACTCGGCTTTCTAACAGACAAAGAGCGGTCACATAAGGTGGCAGAGTGGGCGTATGCGCAGGGGAAAGAGAATAATTATGTATTTTGGGGTTGATATAAAATTTTATTAAATCTATGAATTTTATATTCATTTTAATTAATAAATTTTGCAGTACGAGGAAAAGTGCAAAATAAATTTGCATTAATAAAAGTAATATCGTATAGTGATTTCATGCAGTAGAAAACTTCAGTAGAAGCTCTACTGCATGAATTTGAAAAATTAGCTAATCGCCAAACCAGTAATTTTTCAAAACAAAACTCACTAATCACAGGAGACTTTGTTAAGCAGATTATATCTGAAAAATAACAAAGTACTCCAAGTTTATTAAAGGAAGGACTATGGAGACAAAATTAAAAAATATTGCTGAGATATATACAGGGTTTACGCAACGGCCCCCTGAAAAATCAGTAAATACTTTTGATGTAAAAGCAATTCAAATTAAAGATTTAACCAAAGAACAAGTGGTTATTAAACAAGATCAATGGTCTGAATTTGAATGGGCTTATGACTCAAAACCTCAATATTTAAAGCACAATTCAATCATTGTTGTTGCTCGCGGTGAACCAAACGCTTATGTGTTCAAAGGTAATCAAGCAGATCAAGTTGTAGTCAGTAATCAATTTATTGTAGTGAATTTACAAACTGAAGATTTGAAGCCTGAATTTCTTGCGTGGTACTTCAATCATTCGCAAGCCATGCGTTCCTATTTCGAGATGAATAGTCGTGGATCACAATTAATGATGTTGAATATCTCAACCTTAAAAGAAGCATCTATTGTGATTCCATCATTACAACAGCAAGAAGAGATTCTGCAGCTTGTCGATGACGCAAATAAAGAAGCAATGGTATTTCAGCAGTTAAGCGCATTACGTGCTGAATACAATCAAGCGAAAAGTGAACAAATTTTAGTGCAAGCCAAAGTGGCGCAGTAAACAGAATTTTTGAATTGGAGAAATGAAATGACAAATGAAGTAAATCAACACGCACAACACGGCAAAATTGTAGGGTTAGTTTGGAGTATTGCCAATATTATTCGTGGACCTTATCGTCCACCGCAGTATCGTCGTGTGATGCTGCCATTAATTGTATTAGGACGTTTTGATGCAATTCTTGCACCTTACGCAGAAGAAATGAAAGCATGCTACGAAAAGGCTGTAGTGAATTTAGAAGACAAAACTCCTAATGTCTTTTTGCAAAAGCAGCTGAGCCAAATTGCGGATAAAGACCGTAAACAAAATCTTTATAATATTAGTGGTTTTAATCTGCAAAAACTGCTGGATGATCCTGATCAATTTACGGCAAATTTAACAAAATACATTGATGGTTTTTCACCTAAGGCAAAGGATATTTTTGCGAAGTTTGAATTTGCTAAAGAAATTGAAAAACTTGATGATGCAAACCGTTTATATAAGGTTTTTCAAGAGTTTCGTAATGGTTTGGCTGAATCAGGTTTAAGCCTTGCTCCAAGTAGCGTGAGTAACTTACAAATGGGTTATCTATTTGAAGAGTTAGTTCGCAAGTTTAATGAACAGGCAAATGAGGAAGCTGGGGATCACTTTACCCCGCGTGAAGTGATTGAGCTGATGGTGAATTTGATCTTTGAAGAAGATCAGGACGAGCTTGTTAAGGCAGGGGTACACCGTAGTATTTACGATCCAACGGCGGGTACAGGCGGGATGCTGTCTGAGGCAGAGAAATTTCTTAAGAAATATAATGACAAGATTAGCCTTGATATGTATGGACAGGAATATAATCCTGAGTCATATGCGATTTGTTGTTCTGACTTGTTGATTAAAGATGAACCTGCGGAAAACATTGTTTATGGTGATACGCTTGGTGTGAAAAATGCCAAGGAAAAAGATGGTTATGTTCCTCGTGATGGTCATGCAGACAAAGACTTTCACTATATGTTCTCAAATCCTCCTTTTGGTGTGGAATGGAAAAACCAAAAAGATTTTATTGATGATGAAGAGAAGCAAGGCTTTTCTGGTCGCTTTGGTGCAGGCTTACCACGAATCAATGATGGATCATTATTGTTCGCTCAACACATGATTTCTAAAATGAAAGCTTCGCCTGAAAATGGTGGTGAAGGTTCACGTATTGCTGTGGTATTTAATGGTTCGCCATTATTTACAGGTGATGCAGGTAGTGGTGAAAGTAATATTCGTCGTTGGATCATCGAAAATGATTGGCTAGAAGCGATTATCGCATTGCCTGATCAGATGTTCTATAACACAGGTATTTATACTTATGTTTGGATTATTTCGAACAAAAAATCTGAACAGCGTAAGGGTAAAGTTCAACTCATTGATGGTACGGCACATTATCAGAAAATGGCGAAAAGCTTGGGCAATAAACGTCATGAATTGTCTAAAGAGCATATTGCTGAGCTGACTAAGTTTTATTCAAAATTTAAAGATCAAGACACCAGTGCAATGATTCAAAACAAAACTGGTGAGGCGAAGGTGTGTTCTAAGATTTTTAATAATCAAGATTTTGGTTATTTGAAACTTACCGTAGAACGTCCTTTACGTTTGAACTTCACAATTTCTGCTGAACGTATTGCCTTGTTGGATGATCAATCTGCTTTTGCAAGTTTAGCGAAGAGTAAGAAAGTCAAAGATACTGCTGAAATTTCGAAGGAAGAGCAAGCAGGTCGTTTACAACAGGAAGCGATTAAAAATTTACTTACAGCAAAAATCTCTGATCAGGTTTGGAAAAATCGTGATGAATTTTTAAAAGTACTTGATCCAATTTTAAAAGGATTAACTTTTAAATTGGGAGCTCCTGTGAAGAAAGCGATTTTGGAAGCTTTGTCTGAGCGTGATCAAACTGCGGATGTCTGCAAAGACAGTAAAGGGAATATTGAGCCAGACACGCAATTACGTGATACCGAGCTTGTTTCATTCCCTGATCATTTGACATTACCTTTACCTGTGAATTATGACAAAGAGCCTGATTTATCTAAGTTATTACCATTGGTTACAGCGCATTGCGAAGCTTATTTAAAAGCGGAAGTTTTACCGCATGTGGCTGATGCGTGGATTGATTATAGTAAAACCAAAGTGGGTTATGAGATTCCAATTAACCGTCATTTTTATGTCTATGAGCCACCACGTCCATTGGAAGATATTAAGGCTGAGATTGTTCAGCTTGAGCATGAGATTATGCAGATGTTAGGAGGTTTGTCTGCATGAGCCAATTATCACGTTACGAAAGTTATAAGGATAGTGGCGTGCAATGGTTAGGGGAAATCCCTAGCCATTGGGATGTTAAACGCATGAAATTTGTAGTCGCTAATGTCGGGGATAAAATTGATGCTAAAGAATCTGATCTCAGATATTTTGGTCTAGAAAATATTGAATCATTTACAGGAAAATTACTTGATTCAGTAGAGCTTGAAAGTGAGGGGATAGGTCATAGATTCCAAAAGGATGATGTTTTATTCGGTAAGTTAAGACCCTATTTAGCTAAAGTTTTTTTAGCTCAAGAAGAAGGTTTATCTTCTACCGAAGCTTTGGTGTTTAGATCTTCTGAGGTAATTGATCCGAAGTTTTTAAGTTATTACTGCTTATCGCAAGATTTCATTAATGAAGTTAATGGAACAACTTTCGGTTCAAAAATGCCTCGTGCAAGTTGGGATGATATTTCTTCATTTAGAATGGTTTATCCAAGTTTAGATGAACAAAAAACCATTGCAGATTTTTTAGATAAACGCCTTGCCCAAGTTGATGCTTTAATTGCCAAGCAAGAAACTTTATTGGAAAAATTGGCTGAACAACGCGTGGCTTTGATTTCTCATGCAGTGACTAAAGGTTTAAATCCTGATGTGGAGATGAAAGAGAGTGACGTTGTACTTTTGGGTAATATTCCAAATACATGGAATGTTAAACGGCTTAAATTTCTATTATCTGAAAAATTGAAGTATGGAGCAAATGAATCAGCTGAATCAGAGGATAAAGAAAATCCACGATATATACGAATCACTGATATTGATGATTCTGGAAATTTGAAGGATGAAACATTTAAATCTTTAGAGTCAGAAAAAGCACAAGAATATCTATTGGATGACTTAGATATTTTACTAGCAAGAAGTGGGGCAACTGTTGGTAAAAGTTATCTTTACAAAGCTGAATCAGTAGGTATTGCCTGTTATGCAGGTTATCTAATTCGTGCTAGGTTAGATCAAGAAAATTATAATCCTGAATTTGTTAATTATTTTCTTCAATCTAAACAATATTGGGATTGGATTAGTTCTATAAATATCCAAGCTACGATTCAGAATGTAAGTGCTGAAAAGTATAATGATTTACCTTTAGCTATTCCTCCCTTGGAAGAGCAAAAGCAATTAATTGAGTATTTAAAAAATGAAGATGAAAAGTTTAATAGTGCTATTGGTAAAGGTCAAAAACTCGTTCAACTTTTAAATGAATATCGCTCAACCTTAATCACGCAAGTGGTTACAGGGAAGATCGACGTTAGAAATCTTAAAGTAAACTAAAAAACATTGGGTCATATTTTTTTGGGGAATGCCATGCATAGCGAATATTATTTTGAACAAGCCATTGAACACAGCTTAACAACGGTTGGCGGGTATGTAAAAGGTAACCCGAAAGATTATGACCCAAGACTTGCTCTATTTCCTAAAGATGTCGTTGCCTTTATTCAGGAAACTCAAACAAAAACTTGGGAAAAAATTCATAACTCATGTAAAGATGAAACAGAAGCTCGTATTGTCAATGATTTAGCACATGCATTAGATACCGAAGGTGCATTATCAGTTTTACGCCAAGGTTTTAAATGCTTTGGTAAAAAAATCAAAATGGCTTACTTTGCACCCAATACCAGCATCAATAAAACCACCCAAGAACAATACGATGCCAACGTACTTAAATGTACACGTCAGCTTCATACAGAATTTAATGAAATCCCAGATATGGTGCTTTCACTCAATGGTATTCCACTGATTACGCTTGAGCTTAAAAATGAGTTTTCAGCATCGGGTTGGAATGTTGAAGATGCCAAAATCCAATATAAAAAAGAGCGTAATGCAAAAGGACGTTTATTTGAGTTTAAAAAACGTACCTTGGTGCATTTTGCGGTAGATACGTGTGAAGTCTATATGACGACCAAGTTGGATGGAGAAAATACATTTTTTCTACCCTTCAACAAAGGTTATTTAAACGGAAAAGGTAATCCACCTGTAGAAGGTGATGTACGCACACATTACCTGTGGACAGAAACTTTAGCTCGTCATAGCTTTATGGAAATCTTCGCTCGTTTTATGCATTTGAGTGTAGAAACAAAAAAAATTAGAACTGAGACAGGTTTTCGATATATAGAAAAAGAAACCGTGATTTTCCCACGCTACCATCAATTAGATGCTGTGCGTAAACTCACAAAACACAGTAAAGCCAATGGTTCAGGTCATAACTACTTAATTCAGCATTCAGCAGGTTCGGGCAAATCAAATACCATTGCTTGGCTCGCACATCAATTGGCATCCATGCATAATGCAGATGATCAGAAAATTTTTAATTCAATTATTGTGATTACTGACCGTATTGTACTTGATCGTCAGTTACAAGAAACAATTGCACAGTTTGAGCATAAAGATGGTGTGGTGCAAAAAATTGATGAAAATACCTTACAGCTCACCAATGCTTTAGCTTCGAATGTACCTATCATTATTACCACAATTCAAAAATTCCCGTACATCATGCAGTCTATTCGTACCCAAGCGAAAAAGGGTATCAAGGTTGATTTGAGTACAGAAGGAAAGCGTTTCGCTGTTATTGTCGATGAAGCTCATAGTTCCCAAAGTGGTGAAACAGCAATGGAGCTACGCAAAATTCTAAATAAAGATGGGATTGAGTCTGCAATTGCTCAAGAGTTCTTAGATGATGGTGATGAGGATGAAAGTGAACTTACTGATGACGTGAAAAAGCATTTATTTGCAGAAGCATCAAAGCGTAGTCGCCAACCTAATTTAAGTTTCTTTGCCTTTACTGCTACACCAAAATGGAAAACACTTGCTTGCTTTGATGAAGCAGGTGATAACGGAGAAGCTCCATTTCATCATTACAGTATGAAACAGGCAATTCAGGAAGGCTTTATTTTAGATGTATTGGCAAACTATACGACTTATGGGCAGTACTATAAATTAATCAAAATTGCTGACAATGATCCAGAACTCGCAAAGAATAAAACCAAAGCTTTAATGGCTCGTTTTGTTTCTATGCATCCAAGTGTGATCGCTCAGAAAGTAGAAATCATTGTCGAGCATTTTAGAACAGTGACGATGCATAGAATTGGTGGTCGTGCCAAAGCAATGGTTGTAACGAATTCTCGTGAACAAGCAGTACGCTACAAGCTTGCTTTTGATGAGTATATTAAAGAAAAAAGATATACAGGGATTAAGTCCTTAGTCGCTTTTTCAGGGAAACTAGAGGTTGATGGTACTGAATATACAGAACCTAAAATGAATGGTTTTAAAGAAACTGAATTACCTGATCAATTCGATACAGATGACTATCAAGTACTTTTAGTCGCTGAAAAATATCAAATAGGATTTGACCAACCTTTGCTACACACCATGTTTGTAGATAAGAAGCTATCAGGAATTCAAGCGGTACAAACCTTATCGCGTTTGAACCGTTGTGCTTATGGTAAAGAAGATACTTTTGTATTGGACTTTGTGAATACACATGAAGACATTTATAAAGCATTTAAGCCATTTTACGAGCGGACTAAACTTGGCGATATTCCAAATGAGCAAAAATTGAATGAGCTTGGTCATACATTGGATCAATGGAAGTTTTACTTTGAGGCTGATTTAATTGAGTTTGCAAATATTTGGTTTAAGGATAGAAGTAAGCTAACAGGGCATGAACATAAGCAGTTGAATAGTATTATTGACCGTGCTGTTGATAAATATAAGAAAATTCATCCTGATGATCTTGTACATCAACAAGAGCAACAAAAACTATTTAAAAGCCAATTACAAAGCTATTTAAATTTATATCTCTTTGTCTCGCAAATCATGGACTTTACAGATTCAGAGCATGAGCAACGATATGCGTATTTAAAAGCTTTACTACAAAAGTTGCCTAAAGGCTCTAAAGAAAATGAAGTTGATTTATCGAAAATTGTGGAACTTCAATTTTATCGCCTACAGAAGTTAAGTGAAAATAGTATTGATTTAGGGCATGGCGAAGCGAATGATTTAAAAGGTTCAACAGATGTGGGAACAGGGCAAGCAGAATCTACAGATAATGTATCGCATCTGATTGATGAATTGAATGAGGCATTTGGTACTGATTTTACAGTAGCTGATCAATTGTTCTTTGATCAGGTTGAGCAAGCAGCTATTGAAAATGAAGAAATTGTACAGGCAGTGAACGCAAATTCTCTAGACAGTTTTACAGAGTACTTATCTGGAAAGTTGATTGATCTGTTTCTTGTTCGACTTGCAGGAAATGAGGAAGTCTGTAATAAGGTTATGAGTACAGATGAGTTGCGTAAAAAAGTTGCTAAGCGATTGGCGAAGCATATTTATACACGGACAAAAAAGAACGCTTCAAAATAGCTCTTTTTAAAATTTCACGTCAAATTGTGCCGTGCTGTTATGAATGTTTATAGACAGTATTGCACAGTTAATTTTTATAGACAGTATTGCACAGTTAATTTATGTTAGCATAAGACAAGGTCAGATGGGCATAGAGGAGGAAATGTGATGTCAATGCGTATCGACACTAACACATTGAATTATTATGTTCAAAATGCCCAAATTTCGTTGAGTGTTTTAAGAACAAAAATTAATAATTTAGATCAATTTTTAAGTGGGGAAAAACAGCCAACTTTTAATCAGTTATCTGAAATAGCAAAAAAAATTAATGTACCGACAGGTCTCTTATTACTGAATAAAACTATTGATATTGACATTAAGCGACTGGACTTCAGGACACTTGAGTCAGATTCAATCGATGAAGCAAGTGAAGAATTAAGAGATACCATTGCAGAAATGGAGGTCAAACAGGAATTTTTGAAGAATGAAATTACTGAAAATTTAGATTTTGTGGGTCAATTTTCTATTGATTCCAACGTTCTAGAAGTAGCTAAAAAAATACGTAATAAACTGGAGATTCCTTTGTTTTTCCAGAATCAAGCTGATAATTCATTAAATTATCTACGCGATAAGATTAATGGTATAGGCGTATTTGTTTTTTTTAATGGTAAAGTGAAAGACAATACACATCGTCCTCTAAGTGTGAAAGAATTTCGAGGGTTCGTATTACTTGACCATAAAGCACCTATAATTTTTATTAATCAGAAAGATACTAAGAACGGTCAACTCTTTACATTAGTACATGAGTTAGTGCATATTTTCGTAGGTACTGAAGAAATATTTAACATTGTAGATGCTGGCGATTACCAATTTGATCGAACTGAAGCATTTATAAATAAAGTAACAGCAGAAATTTTAGTTCCTCAAGAGATTTTCTTACAGCTTAATTCAACCGATAGTAATTTTTTAGCTAGAAAATTTAAAGTCAGTGAATTTGTAATTGTAAGAAGACTATTAGACTTAAATAAGATTACACGTGAAGAATACCTGAATCGTACTAGAGACCTAAAGGAAAACCTTGAACGTTTTTTACCAAATGAATCTAATGGTGGAAGTTATATTAATAATATTAGATTTAGAGTTGATAATAGATTTTTTAAATATGTAATGAATGCAGTAAATCATGATCGTATTTCATATACAGATGCATTTAATATTGTAGGTGTCGGTTTTAAAGGATATAAAATTTTGATGAATAGAGGTGGCAATGACTAAGTATTTATTGGACACTAATATTTATATCAATTTTTATGAAAGATATTATCAATTTGATTTTTTTCCAAGTTTTTGGGAGAAAATTAAAGTCATCATCAATTCACAAGTAGTACTTCCAGATATTGTTGTTAATGAACATTATCAAGATGAAATTTTTAAAGAATGGCTTGAAGAAAACTTTACTGGAACTTCTTGTAAATACAAAGATTATGCTGATTTATGGGCTGAAGTTATCCAACATATTGCAACTCATGACTGTTATAGTGAGAAAGCCTTAACAAATGACAAAAGTTGGACACATGAAAAAATAGCAGATGGATGGTTGATCGCAATTGCAAAGAAAGATAATTTAGTGATTGTAACAAGTGAAACGAAAAACATTAGCTTAAATAAAAATCAACCTTCACAAAGCCCAAAAGTTCCTGATATTGCTAATGATCTTGGTATTCGCTGTATCAATATGAATACTTTTTTTCAAGAGATTGGCTTAAAAATTTAGAAATAATATTTCTATAATATATTTATAAGTTAATTAGACCCTGAACCGTACCGGGTTTGTCGGAGACTTTTTATTTAAGTTAGGCTACCTGACCTAACGGATTAATTTTATCATAGTACATTGCTTCAAAATCAAAAGGTGACACATAACCCAGTGCACTATGTACACGCACTTTATTGAACCAATATACCCAGTTTAATGTCGCAAGTTGTACATCTGCTAAACCACGCCAATCTGCTTTTAAATATTCAATCACCTCTGTTTTGTATAAGCCATTCACCGTTTCAGCCAAAGCATTATCGTATGAGTCACCCTTTGTACCGACTGAAGCTCGTAAATTATTTGATTCATCGAGATCGTTTTAATTTCACCCCTTCAACCAATCCCTTACTAAATTTTCATACCAATTCATAATTTTCACCCTCTCATCCCAGTATTGTGCACGGTTATAAGCAGAACGAATTCGGTTTTGTGGTACGTGTGCAAGCTGTCTTTCAATTGCATCTACGTTAAACAAATTAGACTCATTGACCACAGTGCTGAATAAAGATCTAAAACCGTGCGTTGTCATACGACCTGCATACCCTGACCGTTTGATCACTTGAAGAATGGTTTCACTGCGCATGGCTACATTGTTATTAAGTCGATGCGGAAATAGTAAATCCTGATTATGGGTTAAACGTAAAGCCTGTAGCTCTTCGATCATCATATTGGTCAATGGTACACGGTGAGGTAAGCGATTTTTCATGCGCTCTTCAGGAATGTCCCATTTTCGATTTTCTAAATCAAACTCATCCCATTTTGCTTGAAGAAGTTCGCTGACACGTACACCAGTCAGCATAATCAACACTAGGGCATGCTTGGTCTGAGCATCGCATGGATAGGCACGAACTTTTCTTAAAAATTCAGGCATTTCAGTAGCAGGCAGTGATGCTAAATTTTGTACTTTTTTAGACTTAAGCGCATAGGTCAAATCACCTGCAGGATTGTCATATCTATAGCCATGTGCAATGCCGTATTTCATAACCATGCCACATCGTGAGAGCGTACGCTTAGCAATTTCAATGGAACCTCTGGCTTCAATCCTTTTAATGACTTTTAAGATCTCTGGGGGCTGAATTTGATTAATTGGCAAATCCCCTAAAGTGATAAACAGTTCATCCAAAGATGCACGTACGTTCAGAATGTGTTTATGCGACCACGTTTCCTTTTGATTGTTAAACCATTCATTTGCAACCTCCCTAAATGAAGGCTGTTCTTGTTCCGAGTTTTGCTTGATTTTTGTTGTAAACTCAATCGCAACCTCCCTGGCTCGTTTCAGGCTAAGCTCAGGATATAAACCGAGTGATTTTGACTTGCGCTGACAATTTTCGGTGTAACGAAGCGACCAGTATTTTTTTCCATTCGGGTCTATACGAAGTGATAAGCCATTGATATCGGATAGACGATATTGCTTATCTTTAGGCTGTGCTTTTCTGCATTCTGTGTCTGTTAAAGCCATCGTTTTACCCCATAATCTTATTAAAAATCATGGTGTAAATTGTCGTCATTTTGACCCACAGATAGCAAAGATGGGGGTAAACGCATTTGGATAAGGTCGGACAATGTGGCCTATAAAAAAGCATTTTTAAGTATAAATTTTAGTGTTTTTTATTTCGTATTGGATCGCGTTGAATTGAATGTTGGTGGTGAAGGGGATAGATTGAGTTGCTGTATGAAGGGGCAAGCCAATCAAATAGATGATTATACTGATTGATTTTCTTTGACCCAGTTTTGACCCTATGATGATGTATGGCTGCACAATAAAAAAGGTTCAAAGCCTAAAAATGAATTTGAACCTGTATTACTCAAAAGAAAGTAGTTCTGATTATTTTTCTTGAATTTTCAACTCAACTTGATAGTCATCTTGAGTCACTTTGATTTTGTGGCCTTTATATTTACGTTTGCTTGGCGAGAGTGCAGAGCTAGTTACTTCCTTATGGAACTCACTATCCGACATGAAAAAATAATAGGCTTTATAGCCCAATAAGATTTTATCGATTTTTTTGCCTTTTTTCTCAGCATTACGGATGAGCTCATTTAGATCATCTAAGCTAATATTCTCTGACATTCCCAAACCCTCAAAAATAAAGTTGAATTATCACATGAGGAAGAAGCAAGTCATATTACAGATTGATGACAGTTGCATTTAGAGTGTGTTTACTCGTGGTAAACGATGCTCAAAAGTTGTGGGTCAAATTGATCCAATTTTGACCCAATTTATTCAAATTTGGGTCAATTTGTTCTGGATAGCATTGGACGCAAAACCCATAAAAAAAGCCCTTAAACATTGAGTTTAAAGGCTTTTTTGTATTGTGTCAGATGACTCTGTATTGAAATTTGGTGGAGGTGGCGGGAGTTGAACCCGCGTCCGCCAGCACTACACTCGAGAATACTACATGCTTAGATATCGTCTATTGTTTTAACACCAAGCGACCCGACGAACAGGGTACAAGGCGCGATCCTCTAAGTTTGGTATAAAGCCCCGAGGCTTGACTTTATACGGACTTGTGTGCGTGCGCTTCGATCGGGTTCACTGACCACAAGTATTCAGTGAAGCGGACAAGCTGCCCTTAGGCAGCTAGAGCGTAAGTTTCGTCGTTTGCGACTATTAAAATGCAAATTTTATTTACGAGAGAAAATGCGCTCTCGGCATGCATCTATGAGCTTCATCACCAGCGTCGAAGCCAATAACACCCCCATATATGAACGAGCATCATAACATACTTATTGAAAATTGACATCTAAATCTATAAATCAGGGTGTTAATGATTGAAATATAAGCAAGTGTAGTCGCTGGATAAAGATTAAAAAGACTTGTACTAGCTCAAAACTGATCTGACAGTTACCCATTTTTTATTGTGCCTGTCAGGTTAAATTTGAGCTAAATTCTTCTCAGCCCAAATCCGTTTTCCATCAAGTAAAGTTTCAAGTGGTGTACGACCCCAACACATTTTTCCTTGATGAGTCCGTTCAGTATTATAGGATTTCAGCCAATCGTCTAGATCAACTTGTAATTCTTCCAATGAGCTATAAAGCTTCTTTCTAAACGTAATTTGATAGAACTCCTGCAAAATCGTTTTATGGAAACGCTCACATATACCATTTTTTGCGGGGAAGCTGCTTTTCTCTTCGTGTGATCAATATCATTGACTGCCAGATACAACTCATAGTCATGTTGTTCTACCTTATCGCGTTCCGTAAAGCCCCATTGTCTTCACTTTCTGACCAGACCTGCCAGTTCTGGCAAAGCCGCAATACCCGTTTTATTCAGGTCAACCGTTCCAAAAGTGGCCTAAACCGCAACCAGCCTTTAACAGCTTCAGATCAACCCATCCGTAATTATTTATGGCTGGTTCGAACTTTATTGGCACAGCATAAAAAGCTGCAAGCAGGTGAGGTGATTCTCACAGGTTCAATCATTCGCCCAATGGATTTAAAGGCTGGGCAATATCAGTTTCAAATGCTTGGACAACAAGTTTCACTAAAGGTAACTTGAATCAGTCAGGATTGCTGTTAAAAATAAGAAAAGCTCAATGTTTGATAATAGGGAAACAAGAAAATGGCACAGTTGAATGATCACGGGTTATTAAAGTCACAGGCATTGATCAACGGTCGGTGGCGAGATGCACTCTCTGGTCAGACCCTAAGCGTGACCAATCCCGCTACAGGCGAAAGCATTGGTACTGTACCCAAAATGGGCAAACAGGAAGCACTGGATGCGGTTGCCGCGGCTGAGCAGGCATTGCCCTTGTGGCGTAAAAAAAGTGCCAAGGAACGCAGTAAGATTTTACGCCAGTGGTTTGACCTGATCATGCAGAATCAGGATGATCTGGCCTATATTCTCACCTTGGAACAAGGTAAACCCTTGAGTGAAGCCAAAAGCGAGATTGCTTATGGTGCAGCCTATATTGAATGGTTTGCCGAAGAAGCCAAACGGGTCTATGGCGATATTATTCCCGCAAATGGTTCTGATCAAAAGATTCTTGTGAATAAGCAACCCATTGGGGTTTGTGCTGCAATTACACCGTGGAATTTCCCGAATGCCATGATCACCCGTAAGGTTGCACCAGCATTGGCGGCAGGTTGTACCATCATTGTCCGTCCAGCCTCGCAAACGCCATTATCTGCCTTTGCGATTGCAGAGCTAGCCTTGCGTGCAGGCATTCCAGCAGGGGTATTTAATGTCATTACAGGTGGTTCCACTGAAATTGGTGAAGTGCTGACCACCGATGATCGAGTGCAGAAGTTTAGTTTCACAGGTTCAACCGAGGTGGGTAAAAAACTGATTGCCCAATGCGCCTCAACGGTTAAAAAGGTGTCGATGGAACTGGGTGGCAATGCACCGTTTATGGTGTTTGATGATGCTGATCTTGATGCTGCGGTAAAAGGCGCGATTGCCAGCAAATTCCGTAACGCAGGCCAGACCTGCGTCTGTGCCAACCGTATTTATGTACAGTCAGGAATTTATGACCTGTTTATAGAAAAACTCTCTGAGGCAGTAAGACAGTTCAAGATCGGCAATGGTTTGGAGGCTGGAGTAGACTTTGGCCCAGTGATTGACAGTGCAGCCATGCAGAAAGTGGAAGAACATATTGAGGATGCGGTCAGCAAGGGCGCTCAGGTGGTGCTGGGTGGAAAACCCCATCCTTTGGGCCAATTGTTCTTTGAACCAACCATTGTCAAAGATGTCACGGCTGACATGAAAGTGGCCAAAGAAGAAACCTTTGGACCTTTGGCACCTATATTTAAATTTGAAACTGAGGACGAGGTGGTGGGCTATGCCAATGATACCGAGTTTGGTTTGGCATCCTATTTCTACAGTCAGGATTTAGGCAGGGCGATGCGAGTTTCCGATGCGCTGGAATACGGCATGGTGGCGCTCAATACAGGAATCTTATCCAATGAGGTCGCGCCGTTTGGTGGGGTCAAGCAGTCAGGTCTGGGACGTGAAGGCTCCAAATATGGCATTGAGGATTATCTGGAAATTAAATATGTGTTGCTGGCTGGTTTAGACAATAGATAACTATTGTATTGTTCAGTTTTATGGGAGGAAAGATATTGCATTTTTCCTCTCAGCTATTCTTCATTGTTTTAGATAACAGTAAATTGACCTAACTTTCTATACAGACTATATGGATGAAACTATTATTCAGCAAATAAAATCGATCAAAAAAATAAATCCGATATATGAAGTTGCATATATATGAAAAATCATATATAAATGCATATAAGCAACATCCATGAAAGGATTTTTTATTCATGCGGAAGATGATGATCAGAGAATGACTTTAACAATTTACTTATCATATATGTTTATCTATATATCCAAATAAATGGGAGTGAATATGGATCAGGTGACTTTCTTTAAATGCTTGTCAGATGAGACCCGTCTTAACATTGTGACTTTAGTTGCTGAAAATAAGGAGCTGTGTGTCTGTGACCTCACGGAAAAATTACAGTTAAGCCAACCCAAGATTTCAAGGCATCTTGCGTTGTTACGTGCTTCAGGATTGTTGCAAGATAGGCGACAAAGCCAATGGGTGTATTACAGCATCAATTCACAGTTGCCAGCGTGGTGTCATGACATTTTAACGATCTTGGTTGCTCATCCATCAAAAAACCTCTCTACATTAGCAGCATGTCATACCCCAAATTATTGTGAGTAATCCCCAATGAAATTTCTCTTTTTATGCACTGGAAACAGTTGTCGTAGTATTTTGTCTGAAGTACTGTTTAACAGTCGTGCGCCTGAGAGCTGGAAAGCGTACAGTGCAGGCAGCAAACCCTCTGGACAGGTACATCCATTGACCATTGAAACTTTACAGAATCTGGGCCTTTCGACCAATGGTTTGTGGAGCAAAACCATTGCTGACTGTGAGCAATCTCTTTTACGGCTGCTGGCAATAATTTCGAGCTGGCTTTGGCGGTTGCAATTGCCACTTTTGGCTTGGCTTCACCTGTTGCGTTTACAACGGTAATCGGACCTTTGGTGGAAGTTCCCGTATTGATTTCACTTGTGACCGTCTCGCTGTGGTTAAGAAAGAAGTATTTTCCAAAGGAGTCGAGTGAGATATGACTTCAAAAATAATATTTCTGCTGATCGGGCAAAATCATTTTTTATTATCCCAAGGCAGAATTTTTATAACAGATCAGTTTGGCTGAACTGATCTGTTATATTTTTTAAAGGTATTTTGTGTCTATTCTTGTTTTGTATATTCATACAGAATCTAGCTTAGACAAGATTTGGGAGCAGAATATGAGTTTTTTAAAAAAGAAAAATAATGCCGCTTTTGTATTCTTTATTATCACACTTTACGCATTCCTAGGCTTTGGACTTGGCTTTATCATTTGGGAATATGTTTTATAAGTAGAGCAAGGCTTTATGTAGGTTGATCTTTATGGATCGATCAATCGCATTAGCAAGCTAATCGTCAAGTCTTAATCGTACAGAACTGATCGTTATCGTTGAGTTAGCGCAATAGACCCCATATGCGATCTGCACAATGGGTTGAGGTTGGTTAAGAAAATTGGCCAAATCGCAGCGACGCTTACTGAAATTCTGATAGGAATAATGGCGATAAGCCTTGAATCTAAAGATTTTATTAACGTGAATTCGGTTTAAGCAGATTTTAATTTAATCATTTGAATCAAACAGGTATTAGACCAATGTTTTGATCCAATACCTGACTGGAATTTAACGAACAATCAACACTGGAATATGGCTTTCACCCAATACTTTTTGCGCTACACTACCTAAAATAAATTTCTTGAAACCTGTTCTACCATGTGAACCCATAATGATCAGGTCTGCACCTAGGTTTTGTGCAGCCCCAATAATTTCCTGAGGGATAGAAAAACCCTCCAGAACCTGGGTGGCAACCGTTAAGCCCAGCTCTTCAAATTTCTGCTCGGCTTTTGCCAGATTTTCTTCCACATAACCACGCACACGCTCAATTAAATCATTGCTCTGACCAAATCGAACATAGGTATCGGCTAAATATGGGTCCAATGCCATCACCTCAACCACAGTAATTTCACTGTTGAGCGCTTTGGCAAGTTGAGCTGCTTGCTGAATGACATTGACCGAAATTTCTGAGTCATCAATCGCAACGAGGATTTTTTGATAAGTCATGTTTATTACTCCTTATAATTCCATTTTAAGATTCAGCAGGTTTATAAATATTTGTATAAAATAAGATTTATACTTTTATGGTAACCCTATTCTTGAAAGAATAAAACCTAGTATTTTTATAGGGATAGGTAAGTTACTTATCTGTATTTAGGGAAAATGGCTAAAATAAAATTATGTGAAATTTCTATGAATATAAGAAGTGCAGGATATCAATAAGTTATCTTCATCATTTATAAGTTTTCTTGAAGAAAACTCTTTAGATGATCAATATTATCTGTTTGTAACAGTTCACGTATTTTTAAAATTTGCCTTTCATCTAAATCATAAAGTTTGAGTGCAAGCAGTTTTTCTATATCTTGTGGAGAAAAGCGGTACTTCATTACTTTGGCGGGAACACCAGCAACAATCGCATAGGGTGGCACATCCTGGGTAACCACGGCACCTGTTGCGACCACCGCTCCCTCACCAAGTTTTACTCCCTGCATAATCATGGCGAGACTGCCAATCCAGCAACCATCTTCAATGATGGTATCTCCAGCAGGCAAAAAACTACGTGTATCAAAGGGAAAGGTTGAAATCCAGTCTGGTCGATGCAACTGATTGCCACCCATCATAATCACGCATTCAGCCCCAAAGCAGACAAAATTGCCAATATGCAGTTGATCAATTGGTTTTTCAGGTGTAGCAGGTTTGTCATGCAAATAACGCACCACGCAACGTTCAAAACCTTGATCCCAATAGGCTGAATAATAAGAATAATTACCTTTGATATGGATATTTGGATTGTTTACTGTTTTAGCAATAAATTCGAACTCGCACCAGTGTTTAACAGGTGAGTTGATTAATGGATCCATATCTTGACAAAATATTAAAAGAAAGCCGTGACATTATAGCTTTTATATCAGGAGAGAGTGCTAGTTGGAGAAAAATTTCCAAAGCCAAGTAAACAAACGTTGAATTTGATTGGGAAATACAAAGCCGAGAACTGCACAAAGTAGAGCCGTATTAAAAATAATGAGCGCAGAGCTGGTCGTAGAATTCACATGAACCCCCCATGTGATGGCAATCCCAATACCCAGAATAATTCCTGCAATTGCATACATAAATGCACTTATGAGTCGATCTTGCATTCTTTATCTCATTGTTATTGTATTTAGAAATAGCATGCCTGAAACAAAAGAACTCTTCAAATGATGAAGAGTTCTTTAATTACTTAATCAGGTGGATGAATTAGATATATTCCACACTGACGATTTCGTATTCAACTTCACCTTGTGGTGTTTGAATTTTTGCTTCGTCGCCTTCGCTTTTACCTAAAAGACCACGGGCAATCGGTGAGTTCACTGAGATTTTATTGATTTTAAAATCTGCCTCATCATCACCTACAATTTTATAAGTTTTACGCTCTTCAGTGTCTAGGTTTTCGATAGTTACTGTAACGCCAAACACAACACGGCCGTTTTGTTCAAGTGTTTTGACATCAATCTCTTGAGCTGCACCCAGTTTGCCTTCGATGTCCTGGATACGGCCTTCACAAAAACCTTGCTGTTCACGTGCAGCGTGATATTCAGCATTTTCCTTTAAATCACCGTGCTCACGAGCTTCTGCAATCGCTTGGATAATACGTGGGCGATCCACTGTTTTTAGCTGTTGTAATTCTTTCTCTAAGGCAACCTTGCCTTCAGGAGTCATAGGATAACGTTGCATTTCAGTCCCTCTAAATTGGTTGGGAAAATACAGGATTAAAAAAAGAAAAAGCCCGCCACCGATAAGGTGACGGGACTTTATCGGTAGAGAATTAACCTACAGTTTGTAAATCTTGCAAGCGGTATACATCCATTGGCAATTTCACAGCAAATGCTTGGCAAACAGCCTCAGCACCATTAATGGTCGTAGTGTAATACACTTTACCTTGTAGGGCAGCACGACGAATCATGGCAGAGTCATATTGAGCTTGTTTGCCTTCAGTTGTGTTGACAATAAGATGAATTTCACCATTTTTCAAGCGGTCTACAATATGTGGACGACCTTCGGTGACTTTATTCACAGCTTCACATTCCAAACCTGCTTCTTTAAGCACGCGATAGGTACCACCTGTTGCAACCAGTTTAAAGCCATACTGGATTAACTGCTTGGCAATGTTTGCAATGTGTTTCTTGTCCGATTCACGAACTGACAGGAATGCATGCTTCACTTCACCTTCAGTCGGCAAACCTGGTAAACGTTCATTTGAGCCAAGTACAGCCTTATAGAAAGCTTCACCAAATGTTGTACCAACACCCATCACTTCGCCTGTAGACTTCATCTCAGGGCCAAGAATTGGGTCAACACCCTGGAATTTAGCAAACGGGAACACCGCTTCTTTCACTGCAAAGTGGGTCGGAATGATTTCCTTGGTGAAACCTTGTGACTCAAGGGATTGACCCGCCATACAACGTGCAGCAACTTTTGCTAAAGACTCACCAATACATTTTGATACGAATGGAACAGTACGGGATGCACGTGGGTTCACTTCAAGGATGTAAATATCATCACCCTTTACTGCAAACTGAACGTTCATCAAGCCGATTACGCCAAGTTCTTTTGCCATTGCAACAGTTTGGCGACGCATTTCATCCTGAACTTCTTGTGAAAGCGAGTAAGGAGGAATCGAACATGCTGAGTCACCTGAGTGAATCCCTGCTTGTTCAATGTGCTGCATGATACCGCCGATCACAACATCTTTACCGTCAGATACGCAGTCAACGTCAACTTCAGTTGCATCGTCAAGGAAACGGTCAAGTAGAACAGGGGCTTCATTCGATGCCTGAACCGCTTCACGAAGATAACGTTTTAACTCGTCTTCGTTATACACGATTTCCATTGCACGACCACCCAATACATAAGATGGACGAACAACCAATGGATAACCGACTTTAGCCGCTTCTGAAATACCTTCTTCAGCAGATTTAACGATGCTGTTGTTTGGTTGGCGAAGCTGTAGACGTTGAATCATTTGCTGGAAACGTTCACGGTCTTCTGCACGGTCAATCGCATCAGGTGAAGTTCCAATAATCGGTGTACCTGCTTCTTCTAAAGCACGCGCCAATTTCAATGGTGTTTGACCACCGTACTGTACGATTACGCCTTTAGGCTTCTCTGTACGTACGATTTCAAGTACATCTTCCAGTGTTACAGGTTCGAAGTACAAACGGTCTGATGTGTCATAGTCAGTTGAAACCGTTTCAGGGTTACAGTTCACCATGATGGTTTCATAACCGTCATCACGCATTGCAAGCGCAGCGTGTACACAGCAGTAATCAAACTCAATGCCTTGACCAATACGGTTCGGACCACCACCAATCACCATGATTTTGTCACGGTTCGATGGATTGGCTTCACATTCCTCATCATAAGTTGAGTACATATATGCCGTACCAGATTCAAACTCGGCAGCACAAGTATCAACACGCTTGTAAACTGGATAGACACCCAAGTTCCAACGTTGTTTACGGAATTGTTTTTGTGAAATACCCATTAAGTCAGCAATACGAAGGTCAGATAAACCTTTGCGTTTGAATGAACGAATATTATCAGCGTTTAAATCACCAAAACCTAAAGTTTTTACTTGAGCTTCAGTTTTAACGATATCTTCAATTTGGATCAAGAACCAACGATCGATCTTAGTTGCTTCGAATACGTCATCTAATGAGAAACCATGACGGAATGCATCAGCTACATACCAAATTCGCTCAGGGCCTGGAACTTTAAGTTCTTTTAAGATGATATCTTTGGCATTAGCCGTACCAACTTCGATTTTTTCATCAAAGCCGCTGACACCTACTTCAAGACCACGAAGTGCTTTTTGAACAGATTCTTGGAAGTTACGACCAATTGCCATCACTTCGCCCACAGATTTCATCTGAGTTGTCAATACAGGCTCAGCTTGTGGGAATTTTTCGAAGTTGAAGCGAGGAATCTTGGTGACAACATAGTCAATTGCTGGTTCGAAGCTTGCAGGAGTGATACCACCAGTGATGTCATTTTTCAATTCATCAAGGGTATAGCCAACTGCAAGTTTTGCTGCGATTTTCGCAATCGGGAAACCTGTTGCTTTCGATGCAAGCGCAGATGAACGAGAAACACGAGGGTTCATCTCGATCACAACCATACGACCATCTTTCGGATTAATACCGAATTGAACGTTTGAACCACCTGTTTCAACACCGATTTCACGAAGAACAGCAACCGATGCATTACGCATGATTTGATATTCTTTATCTGTCAGTGTTTGCGCAGGGGCAACAGTGATTGAGTCACCAGTGTGTACGCCCATTGGGTCAAAGTTTTCAATCGCACATACGATAATACAGTTGTCGTTTTTGTCACGAACAACTTCCATTTCGTATTCTTTCCAGCCAATTAAAGATTCGTCGATCAATAATTGTTTAGTTGGAGAAAGATCGAAACCACGTTCACAGATTTCAATAAATTCTTCTTTATTGTATGCGATACCGCCACCAGAACCACCCATGGTAAATGATGGACGAATGATCACTGGGAAGCCAAAACGTGACTGAATTTCCAGTGCATGTTCCATACTTTCAGCAACATCGGCACGAGGACATTCCAAGCCGATTTTACGCATGGCGATGTCAAACAGTTTACGATCTTCTGCTTTTTCAATCGCTTCTTTTGATGCACCAATTAATTCAACATTGTATTTTTCTAAAACACCGTTGGCATCTAATGCAAGCGCACAGTTCAATGCAGTTTGACCGCCCATGGTTGGGAGGACTGCATCTGGACGTTCTTTTTCAATGATCTGTGCAACTGTCTGCCAGGTGATTGGCTCGATATAGGTTGCATCTGCCATTGAAGGGTCAGTCATGATGGTCGCTGGATTCGAGTTGACCAAAATAACACGGTAGCCTTCTTCACGAAGCGCCTTACATGCTTGTGCACCTGAGTAGTCAAACTCACACGCCTGACCAATAACAATAGGACCAGCACCAATAATTAAGATGCTTTTAATATCCGTGCGTTTAGGCATTATTCGCTCCTGAGTGAGGGTAAAGCGGAGCGAAGCTCCGTCCGAACGCAAGACGAGAAGCTATGCTTCGAGTAGTCGCAATATTCATCTTAAACATCATTTTTTAGCCTGCTCAATCAAGTGAATAAAATGATCGAACAATGGTGCGCAGTCATGCGGACCAGGGCTTGCTTCAGGGTGACCTTGGAAGCTGAACGCTGGTTTGTCAGTACGATGAATACCTTGGTTTGTACCATCAAACAGTGAACGATGTGTCACCTTTAAGTTTGCAGGTAAAGTACTTTCATCGACAGCAAAGCCGTGGTTCTGCGAAGTGATCATCACTGTACCGTGATGTTCGCTGAGAGGGTCAAGATTTTGTACAGGATGGTTCGCACCATGATGTCCATGATTCATTTTCATGGTTTTCGCGCCAGAAGCGAGCGCCAAAATCTGGTGACCTAAACAAATACCAAATACAGGTAAAGTCGTAGTTTCAACAATCGTTTTTACTGCTTCAATGGCATAGTCACATGCTGCTGGATCACCAGGACCATTTGACAAGAACACGCCATCTGGATTCAAGGCAAGCACTTTTTCAGCAGGAGTTTGTGCAGGAACAACTGTTAATTTACAACCGCGGTCTGCGAGCATACGTAAGATGTTGGTTTTGACACCATAATCGTATGCAACGACATGAAATTTAAATTCAGGTTGGGTAAAGCCCTGACCTAAAGCCCAGGAACCCTCGGTCCATTCAAAACCTTCAGGATCACAGCATTCTTTTGCGAGGTCCAGGCCATTTAAGCCGCCGAATGCACGCGCTTTTGCAATGGCTTCTTCTTCTGTAATATTTTCGCCAGCAAGGATACAGCCATTTTGCGCGCCCTTGTCACGTAAAATACGTGTCAATTTACGCGTGTCAATATCAGCGATGGCAACAACATTATGTTGTTCTAGATATTCACTTAAAGATTGTTCTGAACGGAAATTACTATGTAATAAAGGAAGATCACGAATAATTAAACCGTTGGCCCATACTTTATGGATGCGACCAGATTCAACGTCTTCGCTATTACAGCCTGTATTTCCAATATGGGGATAAGTCAGCGTCACAATTTGTTGCGCATAACTTGGGTCAGTCAAAATTTCCTGGTAGCCAGTCATGGCTGTATTAAAAACGACTTCACCAGTCGTACTACCCGATGCACCGATAGACGTTCCTTTAAAGATCGTTCCATCTGCGAGGGCTAAAATGGCGGGGGTGCTCAAACCAAAGCTCCTGAACTAAAACCACAAAAATAGGGCTGTAAAAAAGCGAGAAGACATAAAAAAAGGCAGGCTGTCTTTAAAAACATGCCCCTCCTTCCAGTCTGCTCGCTTGTAACTTAACAGCGCATTATACGCATGAGTAGGTGAAAAGTCTATGTGTTTTGTCTATTAAACTCAGGAATTGGTGTTTTTCTTTTATAAGTTTAAATGGACAGGTGTCTATTGCAAAATCAGTCATTCTTATAAATATATCATGAGATATTATGCAAATTGTCTAACAATTTTTTAGGGCTTTAGGTGGAAAGCGCTTTATCTTATATATAGCCAAAAAATCAACGATCAATATAGAGGGGAATCAAGATGGCTGAGACAAAAACCGCACCTGCAACTGAAGAAGTGAAAGATGTTGTTGTTGAAAAAACTGCAAAAGCTAAAGAAGCTGTGGCGGAAAAGACGGCAGAAGTCAAAGAAGCTGTAGCTGAGAAAACGGCAAAGGCGAAAGAGGTTGTTGCTGAAAAAACCGCAAAGGCGAAAGAAGTGATTGCTGAGACTCAGGAACAGGCGAAAGAAGTCATTGCTGAAACTCAGGAAAAAATTGAAGCTGAAGCAAAAGAACTCAATGATGCTGTTCAAAATCAGTTTGCACAAATCAAGCAAGACATTTTACAGCGTATTGAAGTGATCAAGGGCCAGTTTAACTTGTCTCAAGAAGACTTGGTTGAATTTAAGAATGCCTTGAAAACTGAGTTAAACGCTTTGGTTGAAGACTTAAGCAAAGTCAGCAAAGAACTGAAAGATGACATTAGCCAGATTTCAGTAAAACACAAAGACACTTTGACTGAGAGCTTTAAACGTACCAAAGAACAAGCAGTTGAAGCCTGGAATAAGGTGCGTGCAAGCTAAGTCATCGCTTGCCAATAAAAAAGCGAGAATTGAGTTCTCGCTTTTTTGTTTTTTAGACTTATTAAAAAAAGTTAAAACTTATGCAGCCAATCCCGTTTGTTATGGAAATCGGCCTGAGGGCTGCTATGCTGCATTGCAAAGTAATGCATGCCTTGAGTGGTATTTAACACTGCAGTTAAACCAAGATACAGGTCAGCCCATTTCAATTTATTTTGCTGCATAAACTGGGATAAATCCACACTGACATTTAAGCCATAGTGGGTACGTTGTAAATGGTTCAACTCAATATCATAGGCAGCTATAGGCGGCATATTTTCTGGAAAGCGATATTCTTCAAATTGATAGGCCTGCCATGCCTGAGAGGGAGAAAGATTGATTTCACGATAGAAATCTTCATCTTTCACACCAATAAAAATCTCAAAACAAGTCTGTTCCCATAAAAAGTCAAGGCGGGGATGTTCCGAAACCTGATCGGGATAAATCAGAAACTGATTTGGGTCACGCACCCAGAAACCAACATTCACAGTTGCTGGTGTTTGCTGCTCAATCGCCCCAACCACCGTAATGGCGTTAAAGCGATCAAAAGCCGACAATTCATAACTTGCCATTGCTTAGTTATTACTGAGGTGAGCAAAACGAACGAGGTTGGAAAGATGCTGGTTTTGTTTGGCTGCCTTTTTATAAAGCAAAACAATTTTACCAATTTTCTGTACCGATTCCGCACCAGTCGCCTCAACAAGGGCATCAATCACTGCCGCACGCGCCTCACGGTCTTCACCCGCAACTTTCACCTTAATCAGTTCATGGTCATTTAGCGCACGATTCGTTTCTTCAATGACGTTTTCTGTAAGACCGTGGCTACCAACCATTACAACTGGGTTAAGTGCATGACCAATTTGACGCAAACGCTTACGTTCATGGATAGATAAAGCCGCCATTAAAAATACCTGATTTGAAAAACGACCTAGTATAGCCTGCATCCCAAACCTAAGATAGATTCAGTAGGCAGACTGATCATAAATATTCAGAAAACTGTTGAAATAACCAATGATGTTGATCGAAAAAAATCTGTAAAAGTTCGTGTGATTACGCTACATCCGTACTGTAATGAGAGTAATTTTCACGTACAATGACCAATCAGAAGTGTTTTGAAATTTAGTGAGTTATGGCGACACGCATTACCAATCAAAAATTGTCGAAAAGCAGTCGTGCGTGGATGAGAGAGCATCTGGATGATCCTTTTGTTAAAAAGGCGCAGAAAGAGGGGTATCGCGCACGCGCAGCATATAAGTTACTCGAAATCCAAGAAAAATATAAACTGATTAAACCTGGTATGACGGTTGTCGATCTGGGCGCGGCACCTGGTAGCTGGTCACAGATCGCAGGTAAGCTGGTCGGTGCCAATGGTTTGGTGATTGCATCGGATATCCTGCCAATGGATGCGCTTCCAGATGTGACCTTTTTACAGGGTGACTTTAGGGAAGAGGAAGTCTTCGAAAAATTGTTAAATATTTTAAATGGTCGTCAGGTAGATATTGTAATTTCTGATATGGCCCCCAATACATCAGGTAATAGGGCTGTCGACCAGCCACGCCAAATTTATTTGTGTGAGTTGGCACTGGATTTTGCTCAGAAAGTTTTAGGACCAAATGGACAGTTTGTGGTTAAGGTGTTCCAGGGTTCAGGATTTGATGAGTTTAGAAAACAGGTGGTTGATGGTTTTGATGTATTAAAAACAGCCAAACCTGCGGCGTCACGCGCTCGGTCAAAAGAGGTTTTTTTGATTGGACAGGGTCGTAAAAAGGCATTGCAATAAAAAGTGTACTTGCCAAGATGTTAAAAATTGTGCATTTTGTACCTTTTAAGTTTTTTGCAACGCAAATTCATTGCTGTTTTTGTGAAGGTCAGCCAAGATTAGGTATGATCAAATTAGATTGATATGGGAATAAAGCCTTGAGCGATTACTTCAAGAATGCCGTATTGTGGCTCATCATACTCGGTGTTCTGATTTTGATTTTTAGCAACGTCAGTGACCGCAATAAGCCTGCAGCGATGAAATATTCAGATTTCGTTGCAGCGGTAAATGCTGGGCAAATTAAACAGGTCACCATTGATGGATTGAATATCAGTGGTGAGAAAACCAATGGTTCTTCATTTGAGACGGTTCGCCCACAAGTAGAAGACACTGAGTTGCTACCAAGCTTGAACAAACAAAATGTAGTGGTTGAGGGCACAGCACCACAACGCCAGGGCATTTTGATGCAACTTCTTATTGCGAGTTTCCCTGTATTGCTGATCATCCTGTTGTTCATGTTCTTCATGCGTAATATGGGCGGTGGTGCTGGTGGTAAAAACGGTCCGATGAGCTTTGGTAAGTCAAAGGCAAAAATGCTGTCTGAAGACCAGATCAAGGTCACATTTAGTGATGTTGCAGGCTGTGACGAAGCAAAACAGGAAGTGGTTGAAATTGTAGATTTCCTGAAAGACCCTGCTAAATTTAAGCGTCTTGGTGCAACCATTCCTCGTGGTGTATTGATGGTGGGTCCTCCAGGTACAGGTAAAACATTATTGGCAAAAGCCATTGCTGGTGAAGCCAAGGTTCCTTTCTTCAGTATCTCTGGTTCTGACTTTGTTGAGATGTTTGTTGGTGTGGGTGCATCACGTGTCCGTGATATGTTTGAACAGGCAAAACGCCATGCACCATGTATCATCTTTATTGATGAGATTGATGCGGTGGGTCGTCACCGTGGTTCAGGTACAGGGGGTGGTCATGATGAGCGTGAACAAACCCTGAACCAGATGCTTGTTGAGATGGATGGTTTTGAGGGTAATGAAGGCGTGATCGTCATTGCCGCAACCAACCGTGTCGATGTGCTTGATAAAGCCTTGCTTCGTCCAGGTCGTTTTGACCGTCAGGTGATGGTTGGCTTGCCAGACATCCGTGGTCGTGAGCAAATCCTGAATGTTCACTTGAAGAAACTTCCTTCAGTGACTGGTGTGGATGTTAAGATTCTTGCCCGTGGTACGCCTGGTTTCTCTGGTGCGCAACTTGCGAATTTGGTGAATGAAGCTGCATTGTTTGCTGCCCGCCGTAATAAAAATACGGTTGACATGCATGACTTTGAAGATGCAAAAGACAAGATCTACATGGGTCCTGAGCGTAAGTCGATGGTGATCCGTGAAGAAGAGCGTCGCGCAACGGCCTACCATGAAGCTGGACATGCGATTGTTGCTGAAATCCTACCAGGTACAGATCCTGTGCATAAAGTCACGATCATGCCGCGTGGTTGGGCATTGGGCGTGACTTGGCAGCTTCCCGAACAAGACCAGACCAGCCATTATAAAGACAAGATGTTGAATGAACTTTCAATCCTGTTTGGTGGTCGTATTGCGGAAGAAATCTTCATCAACCGCATGTCAACGGGTGCATCCAATGACTTTGAACGTGCAACTAAGATGGCACGTGCAATGGTCACCAAATATGGTATGTCAGATGCGCTTGGTGTCATGGTGTATGAGGACGAAAACCAGAGTGGTTTCTTCGGCAATGTTGGTAGTCGTACCATTTCAGAAGCGACTCAACAAAAAGTAGATGAAGAAGTACGTCGTATTTTGGATGAGCAATATACCGTTGCACGTAATATCTTGGAAAATAATAAAGATATCGCGCATGCAATGGTGAAAGCACTGATGGATTGGGAAACGATTGATCGTGATCAAATCCGTGACATTATGGAAGGTCGTGAACCACAACCACCTAAGGTCTATATTCCTGAAAATCCAGTGGCTGCATTTGAACCACCGAAAGATGGTCCATCTACACCACCACCATTACCAGCAATGGGCTAATGGTTGAAATCAAGAAGAGTCGCTAAAAGCGGCTCTTTTTTTGTCCTTATTTTAGCCAAGCTGAAAATAAATCAACAATGTTCTTAGGACAGTCTTGTTAAAATAAAGTGATTCGTAAAGTGTTAAGAGTTTTTTGATAATGCAGTTGATGCCATTACCACAGTGCCAGTTACACTGTGGTCGTTTTATACTGGATTTATCCCAGCCACAGATTATGGGTATTCTCAATGTCACCCCTGATTCTTTCAGTGATGGTGGACAGCATCATCATAAGGAACAGGCCGTTCAACGTGCTTTACAGATGATAGAAGAGGGTGCAAGCATTATTGATATTGGTGGAGAATCCACGCGCCCCAATGCGTCACCTGTTGAGCTTGAGGAAGAAATTCAGCGTGTGATTCCTGTGGTGGAAGCATTGGCAAAATATGATGTTGTTATTTCAATAGATACCAGCCAGCCAGAAGTAATTCGTGCTGCTGTAAAAGCGGGCGCACATATCTGGAATGATGTTCGTGCCTTAACCCGTCCGCAAGCATTGGAAACGGCTGCTGAGTTGAATATTCCTGTGATATTGATGCATATGCGTGGTGAACCAACCAATATGAACCAGCTTGATCAATATACAAATGTCACAGAAGATGTGATGTATGAGTTAGAGCAACGCTTGGATCAGGCACTCGAAATGGGAATCAAAAAATACAATATCATCCTTGATCCTGGTTTTGGTTTTGCTAAAAATGCTCAACAGAATTTTCAATTATTAAATGAATTCTGGAAGCTGAACCAGATGGGCTATCCGATCTTGTCAGGTTTGTCCCGTAAGCGTTTTATTGGTGAAGCCTTAAATGGTATACCTGCACAAGAACGTGCAGTGGGCAGTGTTGCAGGACATCTAATGAGTATTCAGCAGGGTGCCAGTATTGTCCGTGCGCACGATGTCAAAGCGACCAGTGATGCCATTAACGTCTGGAAAATGATGTTCAATCAATAATAGTTTAGGGTATTGATACAACCGTAAGATTCTATTGGCTTGCTCCATAAATATATCAGATGAGTAATTTTTAAAAATGGAAAATAAAACAATTACATATAAAAGCTTGTGGGTGTTTGCACTCATTCTCAGTCTAGGATTTATTGTTTCGGCTGCGGTGATTGGCTATGCCGTGAAGCAGTTTAATAACAGCAGTAATTCAATTACCGTCAAGGGACTGGCAGAAAAACCGATTCAGGCAGATTCGGCCCGTTGGGAAATTAACCTGCAAACCAGCCACACTTCAGAAAGTATTCCACAGGCCTATCAGTTACTTGATCAGCAAATGAAAACCTTGCAGGGTTTCTTTGTTGAGCATGGGTTTAAAGCCGCTGATATGCAATTGGGTAATAAGAGTTCCCAGTCTTATTATGAAGAGGTGGAGACGGATGAGGGACGAACCCGACGTGAGTTTAAAGGCTATATTGCAATGCAGTCTTTGGTGATCAACAGTCGTGATATTCAAAAGATTGAAAAGGCAGCCAAAGATGCGTATTTGCTGGATGAAAAAGGCATTGCAATTGCCCAAAAACCTGATTATCTGGTGTCTAATTTAGAAGAAATTAAAATGTCATTGATTGCCAATGCCACCAAAAATGCCTATAGCCGTGCCAATGAATTTGCCAAGGTCGGTGGTGCGAAAGTGGGTAGCATGCGTTCAGCCAGTCAGGGTGCATTTTATATTTTGCCTGAAAGTGGTTCGGATGAAGATAGTGATTATGGTGGAGCCTATGATAAAGCTACCATTAATAAAATTGCCCGTGTGGTGGTGACCATTAATTATGCGATTGAATAATCAATCAAAATAAGACAGCAAAGTGCGATTATGAAGATCAGGATACATTCAAATACGGTGTATCTTTCTTTTCTTGCATACAATGATTTTGATCTAGCCATACATTTGAAAAGATAAATAAAATTGGGGAAATGAAAAATGCATCATCTTGCAAAAATATTTGCTTTAACCGTACTTGGCAGCATGATTGCCGCTTGTCAATCAGTTGAATCACAGCATCGTGAAGTTGCAATAGAAGCCCATGATCGCGCGATGGCCGCAAATATGAAACGTATGGTTGCACCACGTCCTGTATTGGCAATTGCAGCCATGCCCGCACCTGCAATGGAACGCCAGCGTTTGCAACAAAACACCGAAAAATATCAGAAAAATGATGTGAATCCTGTGCATCGGGTTGCAGATCAGGCAGTTTCAACCTTTAGCATTGATGTTGATACAGGCAGTTATAGCAATACTCGCCGTTTCCTGAATGATGGGCGTTTACCGCCAATCGATGCGGTTCGTGCTGAGGAAATGATCAATTATTTTGATTATCAATATCCACAGCCAAATAGTATTCACCCATTCTCGGTCACGACTGAAACTGTTGATTCACCCTGGAAACAACATGCCAAACTGATCAAGATCGGGATTCAAGCCAAAGACTTGGCAACCAAACAGTTAGCACCAGCCAATCTGGTTTTCCTTGTCGATGTCTCAGGCAGTATGGATGCACCAGATAAATTGCCCTTGGTTAAGCAAACTCTACGTTTATTGACTGAGCAACTACGTCCGCAAGATAAGGTCACGATTATTACCTATGCCAGTGGTGAAAAACTGGTTTTGGAACCTACTTCGGGCGATCAAAAAGACAAGATTTTGCGTGTGATTGATGCTTTGCAGGCGAGTGGTGCAACCGCAGGCGAGCAGGCGATTCAACTGGCTTATCAGCAGGCAGAAAAAGCCATGCTGAAAAATGGCATCAATCGGATTTTGCTGGCAACGGATGGTGACTTTAATGTCGGGATCACCGATTTTAGTACCCTAAAAGGCATGGTGGCGGAAAAGCGCAAAAGTGGTATTTCACTCACCACGTTGGGTTTCGGCACAGGCAACTATAATGAACAGTTGATGGAGCAGCTTGCCGATGCGGGTGATGGTAATTACAGTTATATCGACAATAAGAATGAAGCCAAGAAAGTGGTGCAGCGTCAGCTTTCATCCACACTTGCGACAGTAGCGCAGGATGTCAAGATTCAGGTCGAGTTTAATCCAGCGACTGTAAAAGAATACCGTTTGGTCGGCTATGAAAATCGGATGCTGAAACAGGAAGATTTTAATAACGACAAGGTTGATGCAGGTGATATTGGGGCGGGGCATAATGTCACTGCCATTTATGAGATCATTCCAGTCGGGCAGCAAGGCTGGCTCAATGATTCACGCTACCAAACCCCGACAAAAACCAGTGCAGGAAATACCTCGGAATATGCTTTTGTCAATGTGCGTTATAAATTACCGAATCAGGATAAAAGTATTTTATTGAATCATTCTGTGCCAGTAGGTCGTAAATCTTTATCCCAAGCCAGTAATGATACCCGTTTTGCGATTGCAGTGGCTTCCTATGCCCAGCAGTTAAAAGGTGGAGAATATAATGGTGCAATGGGCTGGGATCAGATTATTCAACTGGCGCAGCAGTCAGCCAAACCCGATCCTTATTTAATGCGAGAGGAATTTGTTGAATTGGCAAAAATCGCAAAAAATCTCAGTGCTAAAAAGGACTAGAGATTAAATTGATGAAAAGCGGTCGGAAAAACCGCTTTTTTATTGCCTAAATCTCGTGATTTGCAGCAGATTATGCTATAAGCATGGCGTTTTATTGACATCTTATTGTGTATGTTTGAAGATTTACTCCTCCCCATGTTTGATGATGAATATTATCCCGATATTCTGGTGGCCGAAGTCAAACAGCATATTCAGCAATTCTCAAAAAAAGTAACTGGTTCAGGCGTATCTGAGTCGGATATTTATCGTTTCGCCCATCAAACCCTGATTGAAATTAACGAAATGAAACCGCAGTTTGATGATCTGGATTCAAGCCTGGATGATACGGCTGCCGATTATATTGCTGAAGCCATGATGATGATTGTGCAGGAGGCGGGATATTTGGAGATTGAAATGGAAGAGTTGATTGCCAATCGGGAGTGGTAAGCTACACTCCCGAGCTAAAGTTTCTCTTTAAAAAGTGATTATTGCGCTGTTTCACTCCAAAGTTTGGGTAAAACAATTTGCCCTGAAATCTCTGCCTCAATTTTAGGCTGTCTGATTTTTTGATAATAGATACTTTCACTATTGATCAATAAACCCAAAGTATCATTTTTATGCAATTTTGCATTGACACTTGAAAGTTCAATATTTTGACCCTCACCATCTTGCTGTGATGAACCCTGTATCACCTGATCATAAAGACGTTTTTTTGCTGGATTCAAGGGTGTAGTCTGTTCATTTAGAATCTGGTATTTGCCCGTCCTGGCTGATTTTACTGCAACGGAAATAAACAGGGTTGGGGCGATTTGCCCAGACTTTGACTCAATGTTGAGTGTCAACTGTGGTGAACCCGTCATATAAGTGGTTTGGGTTGCGCTATGAATGGGAATAAACACCGCCTGTTTTGGTGTTGCTGCAATCCACGTTTTGGCAATGCTGTAGTGTGTGCTAGGCGTTAAATCACTCAGATGATTTACAGGGCTATGATCAATACATAATTCAGGCAATGTTATGGGTGTCTGATCTTTAAGCTTCTGGTTAAACCACGCCATAATCGTATCTTGTAAATTATAGTGTTGTTTATTGCCACAACTGACTGACTTGCCAATATACCAAAATGGTGTGTTGCCCAATGGTGAATGTTGGGCAAAAGGCTGTAAATGACCACCTTGAACACCGATTAAATGTACCTCATGCTGGGCATGCTGAATACATTGTGCAGCTTTGACTCCCTCATTAAATGGAAACAATACATCCCCAAATCCCTGAATAATCAGGGCATCTGCTTTTGGTGCCTGGGCATGTTCACAAAACCAGCTGGCCTGATGGGTTTTAAGGAAGTTATAGGTAGAATCCTTTAATTGACCTTGCTGGGTATCGACATAGGCCTGCTTGAGTTCAGGATGAAACTTGTTCCAGTTCCACCAGTCACCAATCAGGTTCAGGAATGTAATCCAGTTAGTTTTGGGAATGCCATTTGGGGCAAGGCTATTCATAATGTCATACCATGTTGTGATCGGTACAATCGCCTGTAGACGGGGATCTAAAGCGGAAACCAAATACTGTATGCCACCCGCATAGGACTCACCAATCATACCTGCACGGACACCGTTCTGATTTTTTGCCAATTGAGGAAGATTCTGTTCAGCCCAGTTCATAATGCTGATCACGTCCTGAGCTTCCTTTTCAGGATCGGCAAGGCGAATTTTACCCTGACTATTGCCATGCCCACGCTGGTCATAACTAATCACCCAATAACCATTTTGCCAGGCTTTTTTTGCCACTTGTCCAGTCGGTAGCAGAAAACCATACAGGCTCAGGCTAGGGCGTTTCATACGGGACAAGCCAAAACCATGCGTATGCAATAACAAAGGCGCAGTTTGGCCGATCTTTAAATGTGGCTGATAAACAGTAAACGCCAGTACCGTGCCATCAGGAGCGATGGTTTTTGCCTGATAATAACGCTGTTTTAATTCACTGGCCTTGACTTGAGTAGGGATAGGTTGAACAGCGGCATGCATACAACCTTGTAATGCCAGAACTAAGCCAAACCATAGCCATAAAAGGTAGGTACGCATCGATTTTTTTCATCCTTGAGCAAATCTTTGGGAGTTCACAATGTGAGTGGCTATAGTTTAACGTGGCTCATCAATGGATACCATCCACTGATAGATCATTTTGGCTGACCTATCAGTTTTAATCGTTACAACACACGGGCTTTGTTGCGATAGGCATATAGAGACAGGCCTAGGCATAAAAAAATTAAACCTATAATCAAGTGTGAGCTAAGAGATTCATGGTTAAAAAATACACCCCAAAAGGTGGCCAATACAGGTGTAAGGATCGTGATCAGCATCGAATTGACCGACTGTAGCAAGCCGAGGGTGGGCAGGGACGACAGTCGGTTGTACCTGCGTGGTCCGTAAAGAATTTGTGATTGCTTAACATGAGAATCTTTCCATAATGATGTCATCCAGTTAGCCTGCTGGCAACCTACTGGACCAGCCGTAAGCATATTGCGACTTGGGTGTTGTGGGTGTTTGTGGATATTGTCTATGTGGGTATGTTTATCTACAAGGAACTGTTCCTGACCGCAGGTTTATATGCTGCCTTTGTGTTACTGGTGGCAATGGCAACAGGTTAAACGCAAGCAATTGGTAGGATCACTATAAAAAAATCCAGTTTTACCCTATGGTCAAACTGGATATTCAGTGTGTTATGACTTATGTTTCCAATAAGGCCAATTTTCTTCAGGGCTAAACTGATAATTGTCATCCAGCCAGTACGTCCGTTTGGGTGCTGACTTTTCCTTAAGTCCCATGATATGCATCAGGTTATTATCCAGTTCTGCCGTGTTCAGTGTCCTGGTTTTATCCACCCCAGTTGAGGGGATATGGTCATACCACATGATCACGGGAACCTGATAACCTGCCTTGGTATTTGGGCTGTGGCCTGCATAGTCGATTTCATGCCCAACTTCATTGCCATGATCCGATACCACCATGAATGACCTGAAGTCTGGCACATGATCGGCCTGTAACTCATCCAGAAATTTGGCCAATAAGGAATCTTCATATAACACGGCGTTGTCATAATCGTTGCGTAGCGAACGAATCCACGGGTCAATATCCCTGTTTTTAAGGTCATTTTCCACCGCATCATTACTGGCGCTGGTAAAGCGGTTAAAGACTGCTGGGTAACGTTCCTGATAGTTGGGGTGGGCACCAATCAAATGCAGGATAATCAATTTTTTCGGTTCAGGATCAGCCAGTGCCTGCTGATAATCAGGGAACAGGTTTTCATCAAGAGAACTGCTGCTACGCCCTGAACGCCTGTTTTTATAAATGGCTTTATCTGTATAGGAACCAAAAAGGGAGGAGAGATAAACATCGTCCTGATTGCTGATCCAGTAAATTTTATAGCCTGCCGCTCGGGCATAGGCCAACACACTTTCAGGGGAATATTTATCATGTTCCGATGCGGGACTTTTCGTCAATAAAACCCGTAAGGCATTGATGGTGGAAGGAACAGGTGAAAAGGCGTTGCAAAAAACCTTAAGCTGATCCAGTCGTTTACTGAGTTCTGGTGTGGTATCTCTTGGATACCCACATACACCATAATTTAGGCTGGTGATACTTTCTGAAAGTACCAGCACATGGGTTTGTTTGCCCTTTGCCTGATCAGTTAAGACCAGATTTTGTTTTGCGCTGAGATCCCATTGCTGATGTACAGCTTTATGTTGCTTGATCCTGTTTTTAAAGTTCTGGATTTTGGCATGATGGTCTTGCCAAAATACCACAGGATGAACTTTGCGCGAGGGCTTCATTAAATAACTGGTTACAGTTAACAGCATCAGAAAAATGATGCAAATCCGATAGATGCGACTATTCCAGAGCTGGCTAAAATGTACAGGTTTAACTAATTTAAAAACAGCATAGCTATAAATGCCAAGCAACACCACAAGACTGAACAGTACAGCAGCCAGCAAGGCGAGATGAAGCTGGAAAAACTCCAGAATTTCATGTTTGTTGGTGTTGGCAACTGCCTCGATAATAAAATAGGCTTCATTATCACTGTTGAATAAAAACCATGTACTTGAGCGTAGCAAGGCGTCTAGCCAGGAAACCAGCCACCAGAGGATAGACAGGATATACCAGTAATTTTTATGACGCGTAATCGCAAGATACGTGAAAACAACACCAAGCAAGGATAGGAAGCCCAGTCGTAAACCATCGGTTAAATTTCCAGCAAAACTCAACAGGCCACCCGTGATTAATGCAGGCAGCACAATAAGCAGCAAAATCTTAAAATTTTTTAAGCTGGCTTTCATATGGTTCTAATGCAGTGGGAGAGAGTAACAAGCGTGCTAATATCGGTTTAAGTGGAGGATGTGTCAATTCAAAATTGGGAAGTGTTTGATTGCACAGCAAATTAAATTGATTAGCCCAGCTTAATTTCTAATGGGAATGAACATTAAAATTATTTCCCTTAAGTCTCCAAAATCCATTATTTCTCCGCAATTTCCTTTTTTTTGCAATGATATGTTAATAGAGATGGTGTTTGCTGGAAAGCTCGGTAACGATCATAGGCTGAAAGTCACCATATTTGTTTATGTTTTTGAAAAATTGACTGTTTCAACCATGGAATGAACAGCCGTGCTATCTAAGTTTTTTATTGAGCGACCCATTTTTGCAGGTGTACTTGCCATTATCGTCATGGCTTTAGGGATACTCGCGATTCTCAACTTACCTGTGGAACGTTATCCTGATATTGCACCTCCCAAAATTACCGTCTCAACAAACTATAGTGGCGCAGATGCCAAAACTGTTGAGCAGAGCGTCACTCAGGTGTTGGAACAGCAAATCCAGGGGCTTGACCATTTACTGTATTTTAGTTCAACCAGTGATGCCTCAGGCCGTAGCCGTATTACCATCAGTTTTGAAAATGGCACCAATCCAGATACCGCACAGGTTCAGGTACAAAATAAAATCAGTGGTGTGATTCGACGTTTACCCGATGCCGTACAGCGTCAGGGTGTCAATGTCAGCAAATCACTTGGCGATACTTTCATGGTGGTGGGGTTATATGACAGTACAGGAAAATCAACCAACATCACCTTATCTGATTATCTTTCAACCCATGTACTGGATAATTTAAATCGTATTGATGGGGTGGGTGAAACCGATGTGTTTGGTTCACAGTATGCCATGCGAATTTGGCTGGATCCCAATAAACTGATCCAGTACCACCTCATCCCCAATGACATTGTTGCAGCGATTAGCACCCAAAATACGCAGGTTGCCGCGGGTGCAATTGGTGACTTGCCTGTGGTGGATGGACAATATCTCAATGCAAAGGTGACTTCAGGTTCCCGATTAAAAACCATTCAGGACTTCGAGCAAATCGTGGTTAAATCCAATGTCTCGGGCAGCTTTGTTTTACTCAAGGATATTGCGCGTATTGAGTTGGGTGCGGAAAACTACCAGTCTTTTAACACCATCAATGGCTATCCAGCGGCAGGTTTGGGAATTTCGCTTTCTTCGGGCGCCAATGCCATCCAGACCTCTAAACTGATTCACCAGACGCTGGATGAGTTATCCAGCCAACTGCCTGCTGGCTATAAAATCGTTTATCCACGGGACAACACACCTTTTGTTCAGGAATCCATCAAGGAAGTGGTCAAGACACTGGTTGAGGCCATTGCTCTGGTGATTCTGGTGATGTTCCTGTTCCTGCAAAGCTGGCGTGCCACGCTGATTCCCAGTATTACTGTACCGATTGTGATTCTCGGTACTTTTGCTGTGCTGGAGCTGCTTGGGTTTAGTATCAATACCTTAACCTTATTTGCTTTGGTCCTTGCCATTGGTCTGTTGGTGGATGATGCCATTGTGGTGGTGGAAAACGTGGAAAGATTAATGCATGAGCAGCATCTCTCTCCCAAGCAGGCCGCCACTGAGTCGATGCAGGAAATCAGCGGGGCACTGATCGGGATTACGTTGGTGCTGACTGCGGTCTTTATTCCAATGTCTTTCTTTGCAGGTTCAATTGGCGTGATCTATCGCCAGTTCTCCATTACTCTGGTTGCTGCCATGATATTGTCACTGCTGGTGGCATTGGTATTGACGCCTGCATTGTGTGCCTTGATTCTAAAACCGAACCATCAACCTAAAAAATGGGCAGTTCACTTCAATAACGGAATTGAACGCTTAAAAACCAAATACCTGAATTTAGTCCAGACCACATTGCGCTATAAAGCCCCTGTTTTGGTGATATTTATTGCATTGATTGCGGTATTTGCCCTGTTTTATAAAGGCTTGCAAAGCAGTTTCCTGCCGAAAGAGGATCAGGGAATCTTAAGTGTGCAATTTAGGCTGGTGGATAGCGCACCGTTGTCCAAAAGTCAGGAAGTGGGTGAGTTGATTCGACAATATTTTCTCCAGAATGAACAACACAACGTCAAGCTAGTACTGATTCGTTATGGACGCAATAACTCAGGTACAGGGCAAAACTTAGGACAGGGTTTTATTGCACTGAAACATTGGGATGAACGCACGGGACAGAAAAACTCTGCCGAAGCCATTCGTAAACGGGCACTTAAATATTTTAGCCAATTTCCGAATGCCCAGATTAATGTGAGCTTACCTGCTTCGGTAAATGGTCTGGGTTCAACTGATGGACTTGATTTCTGGATTCAGGACCTGAATGGTCAGGGCGACCAATTCCTTGATCAAAGCTTTAAGCAACTACAGCTGCTCGGTCAGAAATTTTCCAGCTTTGAAAATCTGGACAAGCAGTCAACCGACAGTAAAGCCACCCTGAATGTGAAGATTGACCATAAACAGGCGTTGGCAAATGGCCTGAACCTGAATGATATCAATAGCACCTTGTCAACGGCATGGGGTGGAACCTATGTAAATGACTTTATTGATCGGGGGCGGATTAAGCAGGTGATTCTACAGGGTGATGCGCCATTCCGTTCCAAACCAGAAGATTTATATCAATGGTCAGTCCGCAACAGTCAAAACCAGATGGTACCATTCAGTTCATTCTCAAATACTGCCTGGGCAGGGAATCCAAGTATTGTGCAGCGTTATATGGGCTATAGCGCCTTGCAACTACAGGCCAATGTGGGCAGTGGCCAATCGTCTGGACAGGCCATGAAAGATATTGAGCAGTTGGTGGGCCAGCAACAGGGACTGGGATTATTGTGGACAGGACTTTCCTATCAGGAAAAGCAGTCAACCAATCAGGCCATCTGGTTATATTTAATCTCCATTGCATTTATTTTCCTATGCTTGGCCGCCCTATATGAGAGCTTGCGTATCCCAATGGCGGTGATGACTGCAATTCCCTTGGGGGTTGGAGGCAGTATTATCTTTGCGCATAGTTTTGGTTTGCCGAATGATGTGTATTTCCAGATAGCCTTGCTGACCACCATTGGCCTGTCCTGTAAAAATGCGATTCTGATTGTTGAGTTTGCGGCAATGGCACAGGCACAAGGGAAAAATGCCATTCAGGCCGCATTACAGGGTGCAGGCTTGCGTTTACGCCCGATTCTGATGACATCCTTTGCTTTTGGCGTGGGGGTGATTCCCTTGGTTTTTGCTTTTGGTGCGGGTGCGGTCAGCCGTCAGGAAATCGGGATCAGTGTTTTGGGTGGAGTGGTCTTTGGAACGGTCTTGGTGCTGATCTTTATTCCATTTATGTTTGTACTGGTTGCCAATATGTTTAAACCTAAACACAAACTGGAAACCATTGAATAAGACAGTCTTTAAAATTCAGGTCTATGAGTTAAGCTCATAGACCTGAATTATTAATTGCTTCAACGATTTTATTCTGAACTGTAATAATAATTGTACCGACAAAGCTTAAAAACTACTTTATTCTCAAGCATAAACAAGGTTTTTAGGTTGAGTGAATGACTGGTCCAACACAAAAAAAATTAACCCAGCAGCAGGCGATTGCGGTGGAACGTGATCTGGCAAAATTTGCCAATACCATGGATAGTCTGGTCAGAATTCCATTTACCAAGCAGGGCTTGGGAGCCGATGCTGCGCTCAGTACCATTCCCTTTGCGGGCGATGTTGCAGGTTTTGTCCTGACGCTCTACGCCTTTAAAAAGGCAAGGGAAGTGGGTGTTCCACAATATAAACTGAAAGGTGTGGTCAGACTGGCGATTATGGATATGCTGGTGGGTTTTGTGCCGATTGTTGGTACCCTGTTTGATGTGTTTATTCGTCCGAGCCGCAAGACACTGGACATTGTGCATGAGCATATCCGTGAGGAATATCAAGTATACAATGACATCCATGTGGTGCATCCATTCCTGCATGAATCACTTGAGCAAAAGCAGAAAACCTCGGCATTTTGGCGTAATCCAATCGTCAGCTGGATTTGGTTAAGGATTCCTGATCTGCTGGGTATTGCGGTACTTATTCTATTGGTGATTGCCGTGTGGGCGGGCTTTAGCTATCTATGGCAACTGTATCAGTCTTTCAAGGCTGGTTAGATGAAGCAGGTAAAAACAAAGCCTCCATTTTGGAGGCTTTATCGTTTATCTGGTTTAGATTATTGAACATTTAATTGCTGTAACGCAGCAACACGTTGTTCAATGGTTGGGTGAGTGTGAAATAAAGCCGCCAAGCTAAAGCCTTGTTCCTTACCTTCCGCAATCGCAAAAGCTTTCATTTCTTTCGGCATCTGGTCTGGCATTTCAGATTCCGCCTGTAAACGAAGCAGGGCAGAGATCATCGCCTGTTTACCTGCCAAACGTGCACCAGCCTCATCTGCACGGTATTCACGTTGACGGGAGAACCACATCACAATGGCAGAGGCCAAAATACCGAATAGAATGTCAAGCACAATGGTAATGGCAAAATAGGCCAGGCCTGGGGCTTCACCATCTTCACGACCAAACACGTTACGGTCGATAAAGTCACCTGCAACACGTGCAAAGAACATCACGAAAGCGTTGACCACACCTTGAATCAAAGCTAGTGTCACCATGTCACCATTGGCAACGTGTCCGATTTCGTGGGCAAGTACGGCACGAAGTTCATCTTTATTCATGCGCTCAAGTAAGCCCGTGGAAACGGCAACCAGCGCATCGTTTTTATTCCAACCTGTTGCAAATGCATTGGATTGGTACGATGGGAAAATACCAACTTCAGGCATTTTAATGCCTACACGTTGCGATAATTGCGCGACTTCCTGCAATAACCATGCTTCCGCCTGATTACGAGGTGCATTTGGGTCGATTAATTCAGTCCCAGTGGTTTTTTTAGCCATCCACTTCGACATGAAAAGGGAAATAATAGAACCCACCATACCAAAGACAAAACAGATGACCATCAGGTTGCCTAGATTCAAGCCACCCGCGCCATGGTAACTACCGACACCGAAGAGTGACAGGATAATGCCAGCTACAACCAGTACCGCGAGGTTGGTTAGCAAGAACAAACCAATCCGCATCATTGAGAAAACCCTCTTATAAAGAAAAAGTGATCTGATTTATAAATTATAAATCATAATGCTAATATGCAGGGTGAACCCCAAAAATTCAAGAAAAAAATGGGGATGGATACATTTAATCAATAAAAGGATGAACTGACGCTTAAACAGAGACTTAAAAGAAAATTTTTTATAAAAAAACAGCTAAAATCATAAAATGAGAATAGATGAGTAAATTGCTAGTCACTCAAGCGGATTCGGGCAGATGCAGTGGCATTGCTGGTGGTATAGGTTCCCATTGGTGCATCGGTGAAAGTACCATCCGACAAGGTGATAATTTGACGGCTGTACTGTTTGGCCGTTGGTACGGATTCAGTACTATTGCTGATATTCGGGGAGTAATTGGTGGATTGCGCCAGCACTTGTCCGCTTGGAGTATTGCTTTTTGATTCAGAAAGCGGGGTGCCCAGACCTGATGCATAGAGATTTTGATAGCGACTGGTCACTCGTTTTACATAATCACGAGTTTCTCGGAAAGGTGGTACATCGCCATATTTATCCACATTGCCTTCACCCGCATTATAGGCGGCAATCGCAAGACGGGTGTCGCCGTTAAAACGTTTTAATAGCCAGCTTAGATATTTAACCCCACCAAAAATATTCTGCTGTGGATCGTAGGCATTACTGACATTAAAGCGACGGGCTGTTGCAGGCATGAGTTGCATCAGGCCCTGTGCCCCGACAGGTGAGCGTGCATGAATGTTAAAGCCAGATTCGGTATGCATGATGGCCTTAACCAAACCCTCTGAAACGCCATGATGCTGGGCGGCCTGCCGAATCAGTTGGTCAAATGCGTTTTTATTACGGCTGTAACTTGGCAGAACAGAAGCTTCGCTCGCGCCCCAGTTACTATAACTGTGAATGTTACTATCAGGATAATAGGTGGCTTTCACCACTTTTAAATGATTATATTCTGCTTTCTTGCGGTTGGTCAGCAGAGTGGTGCCATTGGTATCTTTAAATTGATAAATGGTCTGCCCAGCATACGAGGTCGATACTGTGCTATGAAAAAAACCAATTGACCCCAAACAAAGAGCAAAAAAATAAGTTGTTTTGTCCATCGTTATAATATTCACAAAAGATGAGCTTAAGTTCTTCACAGTAGTTTAACAAAAAAAAGCATAAAAAATACTTTGGCTACAATTTTTTTATTTTTCAGTGTCTGACAAAAATCAAGTCATTTTGTGCGAATGTTCAGCAAAAAAAATTAAAATATTTTTTTTAAAATCGAAGTATTGACTTATGTAACATGTTGATTTTATTTTAATAAAAACATTGGTTAAAAAATGATCAATCTAATCGAACGCCTTATTTTAAGATAAAAACAGTTTGTCAATAGCGTAGAAATCCACAATTTTATCCACAGGTTTTGTGGAAAACTGTGGAGAAGTTTGAAATATAAGCAATCCAGCCCATTTTTACTTATCTGGGCCAGAATTTTATCAGTATGAAACTCTAATATGACGATTCAGGGAAATTGGAAAATTCTTTAGGTGCGGATTTTTTCGGAATCAGATAAAATCTTGCGGTATTTTTGTTTATGGGTAAATCACGTCTATGTACGCGCCAGTCGAGTCCAACCAAGGATTTAATTTCAAGCCTGAACTTCCGACCAGTTCGGCATATTATCGCCTGTTGAAAAAGCTGCGTCGTCAAGTTGGACATGCGATTCGTGATTACAACATGATCGAGGATGGCGACAAGGTCATGGTCTGTGTTTCGGGCGGTAAGGACAGCTACACCTTGCTGGATATCCTGTTGCAGTTCAAGCGTATTGCACCCATCAATTTTGATATTGTTGCGGTCAACCTGGACCAGAAACAACCTGGCTTCCCAGAAGACGTTTTGCCACGTTATATGGAAGAGAACAACATTCCCTACTACATTCTTGAAAAAGACACCTATACCATCACCAAGCGTTTAACGCCTGAGGGCAAGACCTATTGTGCCGTGTGTTCACGCCTGCGCCGTGGTTCGCTGTATGGCTTTGCGCAGGAGATTGGTGCGACCAAGGTCGCGTTGGGACACCATCGTGATGACATCATGGCCACGTTCTTCCTGAACCTGTTTCATGGTGGTAGTTTGAAAGCGATGCCACCGAAATTACTGTCTTCAGATAAAAAGAATATCCTGATTCGTCCTTTGGCCTATGTTGAGGAAAAAGACATTATCAAGTATGCAGAATTGCGTAAGTTTCCCATCATTCCGTGTAACCTGTGTGGTTCACAGGAAAACTTACAGCGAGCCATCATCAATGACATGCTGCGTGAGTGGGATAGACAATATCCGAAACGCCTGCACAGCATCTTTGGCGCATTACAGAACGTTTCTCCATCACAGTTGGCTGACCGTGAGCTATTCGACTTTGAAGCGTTGGATGGGCAACGTGAGTTTGACATGAAAGATCCTGAAGAAATGAAGAAGCGTCTTGATGTGGTGAACCTCAGCTTTGCTGCGGAATAATTCCTCCATTCATAACTAAGACAAATAATGCCGCCGCAATATATGATGAATATCTGTATTGCGGTTTTTATGTTTTTATTGGAAATGGATTTGCACTCAAACAATTCAAATTTTGACCAATAAGCGATAAAGCTAGCAATAAGCATCTAAAAAATTCGGTTCGATGTACAAAAAAGCATAGCCTAAACTAAAAATTACATGCTATAACAGGGCACAAGCAAATTGCTTCATTTGATGTCGTCTGGATAGATGGCACAAGAAATTGAACAAATACATTTGAGGAAGAATCATGGCTGCATTTTTAACTGATGATTGGTTTGCAACTGTTGAAAAACTTACTGCGGAAGCAGGTGATTTAAACTTACCACCAGCACTTGCGAATTTAGCGATTAACTTGGTTGTTACAGATGCGGCTGGTAATACAGAGTTGGCTTTAGATGCGGGTAAAATCCAAAAGGGTTTATCTCCAAACGCTAAAACCACTTTGAACATGGATGCGGAAACTTTACGTAAAGTATTCCTTGAGTTTGACATGGCTGCTGCGATGCAGGCATTCATGACAGGTAAAATCAAGGTTCAAGGCGATATGTCCCAGCTTATGGCTTTACAGACGGCTAAACCAAGCCAAGAACAAAAAGACCTATTCAAGAAAGTACTTGAGCAAACTACTTAATTGTTTTCTGAACAAAAAAGCTTACCCAATGGTAAGCTTTTTTTTGCCTGTCTGGATTCAGACATCGATGCGGTTGCTGGTTTTGAGGTGTTCTAGATAGGTGCGGATACGGGTAACGTATTGAACCGCTTGCTTATATCGACCATTGCGTGCCTGATTGCGCTGTAAATAGTCATATAGGTTCACCCACTGATTTGGGTCCTTGCCTTGAGCCTTGATCCGTTTCTGAATCTGGTTCACTGCACCAGGTCCCATGTTGTATGCCACCAGTGCATACCAGTTACGGTCTGGGTAGGGTACATTGGCAAATTGATCCAGCATTAGATCATAATATTTCGCGCCACCCTGAATACTCTGTATTGGATCAGATCGGTTACTGACACCCATTGCCTGTGCTGTGCTGTTGGTCAGCATCATTAAGCCGCGGACACCCGTGGGAGACACCGAGCTAGGCTTTAGGTAAGACTCCTGATAGCCAATTGCTGCCAACAGGTGCCAATCCAGATTGTATTTTGCGGCACTTTGCTTAAAGCTCGCCTTATAAATCGGTAAGCGTTGATTCAGGTCTTTTTGAATCGTAGACCATGCTTCAGGTTTAACCACATTGCGATTATAAAAGGAAGCAAGTTGTTGGGTTGTACCAAGCTGTTTGCTTTGACAAACAAAACCACTCGCAGTTAAAGTCAGTGGATCGTCAGCTTGTTTAAACACCCAGTTAAGCTGGGGATTTAGCCCGTTCTTACTCAGGCTTGCCTGATCACCACAGCTTGCCGAGAAAGAAACCAGTTGTTTGCTCTCAATTGTGGCAAGCGCTGCTGTGGTCATGGCTAGGTTGGCCTTGCCTTGGCTAACCCATTTCAATGCAGTTGCATTGTCTGGAACCGTTTTAAAATCGAGTTTTACGTTGAGGCTTTGTGCATAGTTGCGGGCTAAATCATAGCCGAAACCATGCAGAAACTGACCGTCTTTAAAAACAGTAGTTGGGTTTTCAACTGCAACCACTGTTAAAACATTGGTTGTGACAACCGTGTTGTATTGATGTGATTTTTCTGCATTCAAGCTATTGAATGGCATAATGACGATGCCTAAAGCAAGGGCCTGAAATGGTAACTTGGAAGATAAAGAGTTAAGGCCAGGCCTAGACCCAGAACTTGAATTACTGTGCATGTTGTCTCCGCTACAGGTAATTTATGCCCTAAAAATTGAGGCAAAACTTCACCACAACTTCTAAAAGTTGATAAATTAAATCGGGGTGGGCAATTCATGAACGTCATTCAAAATGACATTGGGTTAATGGAAAAATGATGAAAATGTTTCACATCATTTACAAAGTGTATAAAAAGTAAACAAAAACCAACTTAGGGGCGCATATTAAGCGTCAAAAAGGAGCTTGTCAAATTTTGATCAGTAAAAATATGATAAATACATCACAAACACATGATTTGAAAAAGAATAAAATTTATACACTTTAGTCGTGTTGAAATAAGGAATACAATGCAAAAACTTGTAAATAGATTGTTGTTGTAGCGTTTTTAAATATGAAATCGAACTTGATCACACGTACTGGACATGACTTGCTGGTTGCCGAATTAAAAAAACTGTGGCATGACGAACGTCCAGAAATTACCAAAAAGGTAAACTGGGCCGCAAGTTTGGGAGACCGTTCAGAAAATGCAGATTATTTATATAATAAACAATTACTTAGAAAGATAGACCGCCGTGTTCGCTACTTGGGTAAGCGTTTAGAGGAGTTGAAAATTGTTGACTTTGTGCCTGAGCAGGAGGGAAAAGTCTATTTTGGGGCCTGGGTTGAAATAGAGAATGATGATGGTGAACAGAAAATCTTGCGTATTGTGGGGGTGGATGAAATCTATGACCATCATCCTCAGCATATCTCAATTGAATCTCCGATGGCACGGGCACTGTTGAGCAAACAGGTGGATGATGAGGTTGAGGTGCATACCCCATTAGGTAAAAAAATCTGGTATATCAACTCAATTCGATATGAAAAACTTGGAAATACTTAAAATAATAGGATTTTGCTTTTATTTTGAACATTTAGTGTGGGCTTTTAAATAAAATATTTGCCAAGTTGAGCTTTTATTTATATGATAGCCGCCATTGGAAGCGTGGCAGAGCGGTTTAATGCACCGGTCTTGAAAACCGACGAGGGTGTGAGTCCTCCGTGAGTTCGAATCTCACCGCTTCCGCCAAATATCTTAAAGGGAATCAAACACATAGTTTGATTCCCTTTTTATTTGGCACAATTTTGGCACTATTGGAAATTTTAGCAATCTCTTCTTTGTTCTTATCTGAATTAATCCACTTGGCATAACGCATCGTTAGCATCACTAAACTATGCCCTAGCTGTGAAGCCACATAAACTGGATTAAGTCCATTCATTAAGCATACAGTCGCATATGTATGACGAGTGTTATAGGCAGGACGATAACGTATGCCATTCGCTTTCAGTGAGGCTACAAACTTTTCGCTCAATGATTTTTGCGTAGTAAATTCTTTACCTGTCTCATCACAGATAAATACGTGCTCATATTTGAGGTAGGTTAGTAATCTGAGTTGTTGAAATGCCTCGAAAGCAAAATCATTTAAATCTACAAATCTAGCTTTATTTGTTTTAGTGGTTTCTTGCTGAACGCCGTTCACACGACCTTTATTGATGTAAATCTGCTTATTTAAAAAATCTACATCCTGCCAAGTGAGTGCGATAATTTCTGATGGACGGCAACCTGTCCAGAATGCCACCACAAAATACCAATACACAGTTGGGTAGTCTGCAATATATTTCTCTTTTAACCAGTTCAGTATTATTTCCTTTTCCATTTCATTGAATGGATCAGGTTCATCCTCCTGAGTTTTCTGATTTTTCAATCGGTCACATGGATTCTTATCAATCACCTCATCATCACAAGCTAATTCGAATACGCCACGTAATGGAATCAAAGCATCATTTCGAGTTTTAGCCGATGACCATTCACGTCCATTGACGGCTGTACGCAACATTTGACTGGTGATCGTATTAATCGGCATATCTTCGAATAATGGCATCCAGAGCCTTTCCAAAATTGATAGATATTTTTTCTTGGTGCCTTGCTTATGATCTGAAAGGTTATAAAGGTATTCTTGGGCATAGTGAGCAAATGTCGGAGCATTTGACGCTGGCAATGTTTTTTGCGCAGCGTCAGCTTTTTTGATGGGTTTGGCGGTGACAGCTTCGATATCCTCGATTTTTAATATCCCGTATTTAGCCTTGTTTACAAAATCTTCTCTAATCTTAGCCGCCTTAATGAAGTTGGCTGGGGTATCGATGAGGTCGAGGGTGAACCACTCGCGCTTGTCGTTCCATTTAAAGTTAATCTGTATTTTTCCCGATCTTGCTCTTGTGCCTTTTGGTAGACCTGAGCTGCTTGTTCGACCCATGCGTTATAACCTTTCAAACTATATAGGTAATCCCCCCAAAAAATAATTGAGTTTAAAAGTAGAAAATGGAATAACCTTGATTTAAGGAGATTTTCTATGAAAACATCTAAGTATTCAGACAGCCTAATCATGAGTATTTTGAAGCAAGTTGAAGCAGGAACACCCATACCGAACTTGTGCAGCGAACATGGTATGAGCTCTGCCTACAAATGGAAGTCCAAATATGGCGACATGGATCTTTCAATGATGACGCGGCTTAAAGAACTTGATGCTGAAAATGCCCGTTTAAAACGTTAGCCAGATCTATGACTTTTTAGTTCAAAGAGAGGCGTTTACCTCACTAAACCTTGATCGGAAAGTTATGGAATTTTTTCGGGAAGTACATGTAGGGCAAGAAGAAGATTTTACAATTCTTGTATCAAATAAAATCTCAGGAAACTTTGGTGAAGTTTCCTATATAAATTTATTGAAGGTCCCTAATTTCAACGATAAAGATAAATTTCTGAAATGGGCACATAAAGCTTTAAATTTATAAGTTGTAATAACTCAGTGTAGTTTGATAGGAATTGTTTCATTATTTAACAAATTCAATTACATAAGTAATAATGTGATTACATTATGAACAGTAATTCATCAGAAGGCGGTTAGATAAATACAAATCACAGTGATATGTTTGAATCATAAGTTATACATGGATGGAATTAAAGATGAAATTATTAACATTGGTGAGCATAGGTACGGTAGCAAGTTTCTGTTTATTGTCAAAGCGTCACACTACTGAAAATTTATTTCATTCAAACTTCGATAAAGTTGTTCGAAATGCTGTCTTACAGGGATTCATATAAATATAGATGCCTAAGATATATAGCTTTTAAGTACTTAAAGAAGGAATAAGATGATCAGATTATTAATGTGTATATATGGCCTTCATGGTGCTAGAGAGATTGATTACACCAATGCCCAAAAGAAATTTGTGTATGCCGCGAGTGCTTGAAGAAAATCAAGAGTCCTCATGATTAGGTATAATTTCTTTTTATGAAAAGACAGTCTAAAAAATCTGAGCATATAACCTCAAATTGGACAACCGAGCAAGATAGTTTCTTAATTGAAAATAGTTTTATGGTGATTGAGCAGCTTATCAATCATCTGCCTTTTACTGAAGATGAAATTATTAAGCGTAAAGATGTACTAGGTCTCACTAGAAGACATAGACAGATGCGTAAATTTTTAAGCAATCCATCTTAAGAGAGTTCTAAGCCTCTATTTTTTTTAAAACGGATCAGTGCTAATTATTTTACAGGGTAGTATTGCGTAACATATCTATTATTGATAGATAGAGCCTGATGTCATATCTATTATTATAGTATTTCACGTGATGGAACCGACATGATCAATAAGCAAAATCCAGAATCAAAACCTCAAAAAGAATCAAACGATGACAAGGGTGATCAGAAAACCTATCAGAATCCAGATCCCCAAAAAAAACCAAATCAAGAACCTGAGAATCCACTTAAAGAGCAAAAGTAGATCAAAAAGCCCTCGATGAGGGCTTTTTGAAATCATATGCTTACACTACTTTTAAGCTCAAATAAAGTCATGCTGGAATAGCTGCGACAACTTTTTCTCTATCCCACAAACGGTGATTTTGAATAGCTTGTTTGAATTGATCTTGGATCTCTTTAAAATTTTGAGTAGAGAATAGAGCTGCATCCTTAGTGAGCTGAAACTCATCTATTAAAGCGCATTTATCACCCAGGAAAACAATGGGCTTGAGATGTTTATATGTCTCTAATACATAATGTTTAGAAACTCCATCAGCCTTAAATACTTCTAAATTATTCCCATCAATCACGATTACGGCATCATAAGTCACTGAAGGCTCGCCATTTTGTCTTCCATCTACTGGTATTTCATTGCCATCACTAGATTTAACAGGGGCTGCGTTCGGTGCTAAAGTTTCCACAATAGCTTTTTCTGCGTCAGCCCATATTTTAATATCATCTATTGATGACGCATTTACACCGTCATGAACGAGCAAGGCAATTTTTCGCTGTTTAATATCAGATGCAGGAAAAGATGAGGTACTTAATCTTTTCGAAGATGCAATTACGGGTTGGTGCAGACTATCTTGCTGTTTAGGGGGAGTTTTAATACCTAACTCTTTCGCAACATATTCAGCTAAGTCCAAGTCAATATTAGCTAAGACAGCGTAAACTACGCGTCTGCGGATATCTTCCGATTTAACCTTAGATAATTCAAAAGAATATGCATCCTTAATATGCTGTTGTTCATATTTTTCCAAACTATGGTAGTGCATTGTGGCTTGCGAGAAATGATCAGCGAAACTTTCTGGTCGAACTCTTAGTTTGCTGCCTTGTACTTCTTCAGGATGTGTCTTGAAAGCACCACTGTCATTAGGTGATTCTCTTGGCCAATTTTCATCAACAGAATTAGGTTCATAATTTGCCTTTCCTTTATAAACTTCGTGATTAGCATAACCACCTCGTCTATTCGTATGAAAAGGACAAACGGGTTTGTTAATTGGAATTTGATTAAAATTTACCGTACCTAGTCTGTGTAAGTGAGTATCCGTATAGCTAAATAGCCGTCCTTGTAAAAGGGGATCGTTACTAAAATCTATACCTGAGACAATATTTGCAGGACTAAAAGCAACTTGTTCTGTTTCTGCGAAAAAATCATCTGTATTTTTGTTTAAAACAAATTTACCTAGTGGAGTAACTGGTACAAGTTCTTCTGGGATTAATTTTGTAGCATCTAAGACATCAAAGTCCCATTGTTTTGCATCTTCTTCAGAGAAAATTTGTGCGCCTAATTCCCATTCCGGGTAATTGCCACGCTCAATAGCATCCCACAGATCACGTCTGTGAAAATCGGGATCTTTGCCATTAATTTTTAGAGCTTCATCCCAGACGACTTGAGCTACCCCTTGCTTTGGAGTCCAATGGAATTTCACTAAGAATGCTTCATTATTCTTATTAATCAATCTAAATGTATGAACACCAAAACCTTGTATAGAGCGTAGATTTCTTGGAATTGCTCTATCAGACATTATCCAAGTAGTCATATGTGATGCTTCGGTGTTTAAAGAAATAAAATCCCAGAAAGTATCATGGGCAGATTGACCAGTTGGAACTTCATTGGCATCTTCTGGTTTTACTGCATGAACAAAGTCCGGAAATTTAATAGCATCCTGAATGAAGAAGACAGGGATATTATTCCCCACCAAATCATAATTTCCTTCTTCAGTATAAAATTTTATAGAAAAACCTCGTACATCTCGAACGACATCAGCCGAACCTCGCCCACCTTGAACTGTAGAAATACGGACAAAGATAGGAGTTCGATTATTTGTGTCCGTTAGGAACTTAGCTTTAGTCCATTTTTCATTACCTGCATAAGCTTGAAAGTAACCATGAGCACCGACCCCTCGAGCATGTACAACACGTTCTGGAATACGCTCACGATCAAAATGAATAAGTTTATCCCTTAGAAGAAAGTCCTCGAGAAGAGTAGGGCCTTTCTCATTAATTTTTAGACTATTTTGATTATCAGCTACGGGAACACCTAAAGAAGAGGTAAGGGTTTTACCTATAGGATCCACGTATGCTTCCTCAGAAAGTTGGTCGATTTTTGGTGTATTTGGTTCTTTCATATCACATTCTCTTATACATTTGCTTTATAACGTTTTGTGAAATTAAGTATTTGTTTTCACTTAAGTTAATGGCTTGTTTGTTGACGGATATTGTGTGCTTATACAATTTAATTAGGTTATCTACAATCGAATATGAGTTACTTGCAAGAAAACTCTTTTTTGGATCAAAGATACCCATATAAACTTTAAGTATTTATGCTTTGAGTAAGGTAAAGAAATGTGTATTTTTTGTTCGCTTAAACTATTCATTTTAAATAATATTGAATTAATCTAAGTCAAAACAAAAGCTTATTAATTTTGATATTCCTCGCAATACAAACAGGATTTAGCCCATTTTGTATTTTGACAGCGAGGGCATTCTTCTTTTAAATGATTTAAAAGTTGGGTTTGGCCACATAACATACAAGAATAAAAGTGATCTACATTGTGATGATTTGCGATTTGGTATTCATCGGGAAACAAAGGAAGACCCCATTTTATCCGAATAGCCGTAAAACCTCGGGGTTTAGCCCGAGGATATAAGGCTGCAATCCGCTAGTCCCCCTTGTGGGGATTAGCTAGGATTGCTAAAAACATTTGAATCTAGTAATCCATGTGCTATGATAATTACGTTGTATATTTTTAGTCAGCAGACTGATACAACACGAAAAAAACAGTTTTCCCCATTGTAATCCGTGCACTCTTTGCAATCCGAAAGGTAGGACTACATTGGAATAAGAAGCAGAGAACTATAGTATCTGTTTCGTGGCAGGACATTGCCATCTAGCAGTAGGAATCCCCGTCCTTTAGGTCGGGGAGGATGTCAAATTTTCTTTAGAATATGGGATCACGCTTAGGCAGCCATCAGTCTCAAGCAGTGCCATTTTAACTTGTCCAAGGTGCTCTATTTTCTTTTGGCGCATTTCAGCAAAGAACTCATCATATGAATACTTTTCTCGGTTAATATCCTCAACAATCAGTAAACCATTTTTGACGATGTATATTGGTCGACCTTCCAATACGGTCTCAATAGCATCGGATTTCATCATTAAATAAGTTGTTAAGCGATATAAAGCCATAATTACTGCAAAAACGATGACAGCATGAATGATCGGAACTTCTTCATAGAACATAGAATCGCCAGCAGCAGATCCTAAACTAAGAATAATTGCGATTTCAAAGATGGAAAGTTGCCTAACACCACGTTTACCAGAAAATCTTAAAACTAAGATAATCAGGAAGTACATCAAGACACTACGAAGTACAATTTCTGCTGCAAAAGTAAATGTAGTATCAGCTAATAGTATTTTTATAAAGTCCATTTTACACCTATTTAATTTTCTTTTTAGTAAAACTTCAAAGTATTTTCAGTAAGATTACCTTTCCTCTATTAATTGACACTTAATATTTACAAGTCTAGATAATATTCCCTCTACACAGCTTTTATGCCGCTCAAACAATGGATCTTCTGTATTTTTCCAGTTATTAAGAATTTCTTGACCAACTTTGAGTTCTTTTTCTAGTTCACTAATTCTCTGTTGAAGTGCCATTTTTTTGTTCCATTGAAGTAATAACTCAGCTTCCACTTCTGCTCGTGTGACCTCTCCACTAACGATTCTCTCAAAGTCTTCCTCAGATCGCTTTTCTGCAGCCTCTATGACATTTTGAGGGTAAGAGTGACCCATGATACTTTTTGCTAACATATGGGCTGTACGGAGCTCTACAGCTTCTTCATCTGTATATACACGCTCTACATTCATTTAGATTCTCCAAACCTCTTCGGAATATCCTACCTCTACTACAGAAAACATGGAATACTTGATCACTCTGATTTTATTGATACTTTACTCAACCATGCAGAAATGATTTCTGATCCTAGACAGTATCGTGGACAACCAGCCCCTCTAAACTTTTAATATATTTCTGTTCAAAGGCTGCTGAAAAAACTTTAATTTTCGGTACACTAGTCATGTTTTATTCATTTCATCGGACTTCTATAACAATGACCCACGTACAACTGCAACAATTACAAAAACAACTTTGGAATATTGCCAATACTTTGCGTGGCACTATGGGCGCCGATGAATTCCGTGATTACATTCTGGGTTTTATTTTCTTTAAATATTTATCAGAAAAAGCGGTGAACTTTGCCAATGAATTGCTCGATGGCGAAGACCTCAGCTTTTTAGAATTAGATGAAAATAATGCTGAGCATGTGCCCTACATCGAAGAAATTAAAAAGAATGCCATTGCCGAAGTCGGTTATGCGCTCACACCCAAACAGCTATTCCATACCTTAGCCGAGCGTGGTCGTCAGGGCGAATTCATTCTGGATGATTTAACTGCGACCTTAAAATCGATTGAACAAAGCACGTTAGGCACCGACTCTGCCGATGACTTTGCCAACCTGTTTGAAGATTTGGATTTAAACTCGACCAAGCTCGGCAATAATGCCAGTGACCGTAATGCACTGGTGGCGAAAGTCCTGAGTCATTTAGATGATATTGATTTTGATATTTCCAATACCGAAGCCGATGTACTGGGGGATGCCTATGAATACCTGATTGGCGAATTTGCCTCAGGTGCGGGCAAAAAAGCGGGGGAATTCTATACCCCGCAAACGGTATCGACTTTACTGGCGAAGATTGTCACCCAAGGCAAAGAGCGTTTACGTTCAGTCTATGACCCGACTTGTGGTTCAGGTTCGTTATTGCTACGGGTAAAACGTGAAGTAAAAGATGTCGATATGATTTACGGTCAGGAAATGAACCGTACCACCTACAACTTGGCGCGCATGAACATGATTCTGCATGACGTGCATTTTGCCAAGTTCGACATCAAGCAGGAAAATACTTTAACCCGTCCGCAGCATTTAGATAAAAAGTTTGATGCGGTGGTGGCGAATCCGCCATTTTCTGCAAAATGGTCTGCCGATCCGTTATTTTTACAAGATGAGCGTTTTGCTTCTTATGGCAAACTGGCGCCAAGCTCCAAAGCCGATATGGCTTTTGTACAGCACATGCTGTATCAACTGGATGACAACGGCACCATGGCGGTGGTGTTACCGCATGGCGTCTTGTTCCGTGGTTCCAGTGAAGGCGTGATTCGTCAGTATTTGATTGAACAGATGAACGTGGTGGATGTCATTATTGGTCTACCCGCCAATATTTTCTATGGCACGTCTATTCCAACCTGTATTTTGGTGTTGAAGAAAAACCGTGAGCAGAGCGGCAATATTCTGTTTATTGATGCCAGCAATGATTTTGAAAAGCAGAAGAATCAAAACAAGTTATTGCCTGAGCATTTGGATAAGATTGTTGCGGCATTTGAAAAGCGTGAAAATATTGAAAAATATGCGCATGTCGCGACCTTGCAAGAAGTCAAAGATAACGATTACAACCTGAATATTCCGCGTTATGTCGATACCTTTGAAGCGGAAGCCGAGATTGATTTAGATGCGATTGCAAAACAGCTTCAAGCTTTGGAACACGACAGCCAAAAAACCGATGCCATCATTGCAGATTTCTGCAAAGAGCTAGGTATTGTTTCACCTTTTGCGGAGGTGAAGTAATGGCTACGCCAAAGTTAAGATTTAAAGAGTTTGATGGGGATTGGAGTTCTCAGACATTAGGAAACATAGCTAAATTTATTTCAGGGTATGCTTTTGATAGTGAAAAATTTGATGAAAATGGTAGAAAACTTATAACACCTAGAAACTTCACGACATATGGGCGTGCATTATTTACTGAACAAAATACCAAATTCACAATTGAATCTTGTGATGAGAAATTTGTATGTCGAGGAAATGATCTATTAATATTACTTACTGATTTGACACAATCATGTGAATTATTAGGTAAACCTATTTTATTGCCGCATCTGAATGAAGAAATTTTATTAAATCAGCGAATTTTAAAAGTTGAACCAAACCAAGATGTAATCGGTAAGGTATTCTTATTGAATTTCTTTTTAACTGAAAACTATTTAAAGCATATTAAAGAGACTTCAACTGGAACAACAGTACGACATTCATCTCATAAGATTTTGTCTAAATATGAAGTTTTTTATCCATCCAAAGCAGAACAAACCAAAATTGCCTCTTTCCTTTCCGCAGTCGATGAAAAGATTAGCCAACTGACTCAAAAACATGAGCTACTTAGCCAATATAAACAAGGCATGATGCAGAAGTTGTTTAGCCAGCAGATTCGTTTTAAAGCGGATGATGGCAGTGAATTTGGGGAGTGGGAAATAAATATAATTCGTGATGTTTTCACAAATAAATCTAAAAATTTTAATCCTCAGAACGAGGGGAATTTACCCTGTATTGAATTAGAGCATTTATCTCAAAATACTGGGAAAATATTAGGCACTATTGAAAGTTGTGAACAGCAAAGTACAAAAAATTTGTTTGAAAAGAACAGTGTTTTGTTTGGGAAGCTACGACCATATTTAAGAAAATTTGCTAAACCTAAATTTAAAGGCGTTTGCTCTAGTGAAATTTGGGTACTAACAGGTTTGAAAATATCGAATGATTACTTATTCCAGTTTGTTCAAAGTGAGCAATTTACCGAACTAACGAATATTCAATCTGGTTCTAAAATGCCAAGAGCTGATTGGAATGTAATAGCAGATTCAGAGATTGAATTTCCTTGCCTAGAAGAACAAACCAAAATCGCCAACTTCTTATCTGCCATTGATCAAAAAATTGAAGTTGTGGCAGAGCAAATAGAACAAGCAAAAACTTGGAAAAAAGGCTTGTTGCAGCAGATGTTTGTCTGATTTACCCCCCTAAATCCCCCCTTTGCAAGGGAGGACTTTCCACGAAATTAAAGGCTGAATATGATTCGTGGAGTTCCTCCCCATATTAAGGGGAAGTTAGGTGGGGTTGCACTTGACGACCATGTCCTGACAAGGGGGGTAGGTGGGGAGGGGGTAAATTTTTCAGCCCTCACCATCAAAAGGGGAAGTTAGGTTGAGAATAAATTGAGAAAAACCATGACACAAAAAATATTTAACAAAATAGAATATAAGCAACGCCGTCAAACATTACGCAATAACATGACCGAACCTGAAAAACGGTTATGGGGGATTTTAAGAAATAGCCAGTTTGGAGTGAAATTCCGTAGGCAACATGGTATTGGGCATTATATTGTCGATTTTTATTGTCCAGAATTAAAATTGATTATTGAGGTCGATGGTGAAAGCCATTTTTTCGAAGATGCCCAAGCTTATGATAAAATTAGAGATAAATTTATGCTAGAGTTGGGTTTAACGACCATTCGATTTAGCAACCATGAAGTTATGACGAATATTGATGGTATATGTCAATTAATACAGCAGGTTGTAAAAACCCCCTCTAACTCCCCCTAAAATAGGGGGAGAACAGCACGAATCCCATGACTTATAAGATTCGTGGTAAGTCTCCCCTTAATAAGGGGAGATTTAGAGGGGTTTAGATTTAGCAGGTTAAAATTAGGGCGATTAATCATGGATAAATTGAGTTTTAAATGACAGTACAAAGCGAATACCAACTTGAAAATAAACTGATTAGCCAGCTCAAGCAATTGGGATATGCTGCGGTGACCATCAAGGATGAACGCCAACTACTGTCTAACCTGAAAACACAAATTGAACGTGCCAATGGACTTGCGCCACTGTCAGAAACTGAATGGAAGCAGGTCATTAGCTTTCTAAATACAGGCACGGTATTTGAACGGGCTAAAAATTTACGTGACCAGTTTCCTGTTAAATTTGATGATGGTTCAAGCAAGCACATCTTCTTTTTATCAGATGATCCAAGTAAAAACGTATACCAAGTCACCAATCAAATCACCATCGACCACCGCGACTATAATGGCAGAACCAGCCGTTTTGATGTGACTTTACTGGTCAATGGTTTGCCTTTAGTTCAAATTGAATTGAAAAAACGAGGCATGGAAATTGCCGAAGCCTTTAATCAAACGCAACGCTATATTCGTGAAGCATATTGGGCAGGGCAAGGGCTATTTGGTTTTATTCAGCTTTTTGTCATTAGTAATGGTGCAAATACTCGCTATTACTCAAATGGTACGACTGGGATTGAGTTTGCCTTTCCATGGGCAGATGTTGCCAATAAACACATCAATGAAATTGTCGACTTTGCCGAAGTATTTTTAAATCATCAGCATCTTACAGACATGCTGACTCAATACATGGTAATGCTGGAAACCACCAAAAGCCTGATGGTGCTGCGTCCCTATCAGATTTATGCGGTGCAGAAAATTGTGGAGCATGTGCAAAACTCCGATCAGAACGGCTATATCTGGCACACTACAGGTTCAGGTAAAACCCTGACTTCATTTAAAGCCAGTCAGATCATCATGAATATGCCTGATGTAGAAAAGGTCTTGTTTGTGGTGGATCGTAACGACCTCGACACACAAACCTCACGTGAGTTTAATGCTTTTAAAGCGGAGAGTGTGGATAGCACAGACAGCACGCATACTTTGGTAAAACAACTCGATCAACGCCACGACAAACTGATTGTGACCACCATCCAAAAGTTAAATCGTGCGATTAGCACAGACCGCTATTTAGAACACATCAATTATCTAAAAGACAAGAAAGTCGTATTCATTTTTGATGAATGTCATCGTAGCCAATTTGGTGATACCCATCAAAACATCAAAAAATTCTTTAGCAATGCGCAAATGTTTGGATTCACGGGAACACCGATCTTTGAGGAAAATAGTCAATCTAAAGCAGGTTTGAAACTCACCACAGATTATTTATTCAATCAATGTTTGCATCAATATGTCATTGTAGATGCGATTCGAGACCGCAATGTATTGCAGTTCCAGATTGATTACCGTGGCAAATATACTGCTAAGGGTATGGCAAGCAATGACCAGTTTGATGAGGCGAGGTCGGGTGGGGTTTTTGACCCCCTAAATTCCCCTTATCAGGGGAACTTGCCAACACTTAATTCCCTCCCTGCAAAGGAAGGAGAGGCTTTACCCCTTCCCCTTTTAAAGGGGAAGGTCGGGATGGGGTTAATAGAAAATCATGAGCAATTTGACGAAGATGTCGAGGGGATTGATACCCAAGAGCTATATGACAATCCGCAGCGATTAGAAATGATCGCACGTTATATCGTTGAGACACATGACACCAAAACCAAGAATCGTGAATTTACCGCAATGTTTTGTGTGAGTTCAGTTGATACCTTGACCCAATATTACGACCTATTTGAGAAAGTCCAAGCGGAAAAGCAACAACAAGACGAAGCGGAGGGGCGATTATTTAAACCTCTCACCATTGCGACCATTTTCTCCTACGGTGCGAATGAAGCTGTTGAGAACAACGACCAAAATGGATTGATTCAAGAAGAATCAACGGATACTCCGAACCAAATAAATCAGTCTAGTCGTGATAAATTGGATCGCTATATTGCCAATTATAATGCTCAGTTCGGCACGAATTATAACTCTGGTGATGGATTCTATGCCTATTACCGTGATATTGCAGATCGGGTAAAGAAAAAGCAGATTGATATTTTACTGGTCGTAAATATGTTCCTCACGGGCTTTGACTCAAAGCCGTTAAATACCTTGTATGTCGATAAGAACCTTAAATATCATGGTCTAATTCAGGCTTTTTCACGGACTAACCGTGTCTACAATGATAAAAAACCATTCGGGAATATTATTAGCTTCCGTAACCTAAAACGTGCCACCGATCAAGCATTGGCATTATTTTCAAATAAAGAAGCACGCAAGACTGTACTTGTCCCAAGTTTTGATGAAATCAAACAAGATTATGAGCAAGCGGTTGAAAAGCTACTCAGTATTACGCCTGATTATCAAACAGTAGATGATTTAGTCACAGAAGATCAACAACTAGAGTTCATCAAGGCATTCCGTGAAGTGATGCGCTACAACGCCCAGCTACAAACTTTCATTGAGTATGATCAAGACGACACTAAGCTTGATAAGCAGCACTTTGCGAATTTTGCATCCAAATATGCCGATCTCTGTCGAGCAATTCGTAAGACCACCAAGAAAGAAAAAGTCTCTGTGTTGGATGATGTCGATTTCCAATTGGACCTACTGCACAGTGACCGCATTAATGTGGGGTAAGAGATGGATCCGTAAATTTGAACAACTCCTATAAGTGATATTCTGCTCCTCAAATGATGTTATAAACATCAATATATGGAGTATTTTATGGCACGTAGACCAAGAAGAAATCATTCAAATGATTTTAAAGCTAAGGTAGCACTTGCTGCGATTAAAGCAGAAAAAACACTTGCTGAATTGAGTGCTGAATTTGATGTTCATCAAAACCAAATTATTGACTGGAAAAATCAATTGATCTCAGCTTCCTCGCAAGCTTTCGATCAATCAAAAGCTCCATCAGAACCCCCCATTGATCTTAAAAAGTTACATGCAAAAATCGGTGAGCAGGCATTAGAAATTGATTTTTTAGAAGGTGTGTTGAAGAAACTGGGCCGCTTCAACCACAAAAGTTAATCGACGACTCACTTCAGATTTCAGTATCTAAACAAGCTAAGCTGCTGAAAGTCTCCCGTGGTTGTTATTATTATCGCCCAAAACCTGTTAGCTCATCAGATCTGAAGCTGATGCGATGTATTGATGAATTACATATGCAATATCCTTTTGCAGGCAGTCGTATGATGCGTGATTTGTTGAATCGTCAAGGGCATCATATAGGACGACGTCATACACGTACTTTAATGAAGAAAATGGGTATTCAGGCGTTATATTGCAAACCAAATTTAAGCCAGGCTAATCAAGCTCACCGTAAATATCCATATCTGCTCAAAGGGTTGGCTATTCAGCGCAGTAATCAAGTGTGGTCTACGGATATAACGTATATCCCTATGGCAAAAGGCTTTGTTTATTTATGTGCTGTGATTGATTGGCATAGCCGCAAGGTACTTGCGCATAGGGTATCGATTAGTATGGAGGTGGATTTTTGTATTTCGGTTTTAAATGAAGCGATTGAAAAATATGGATCACCTGAAATATTGAATACAGACCAAGGCAGTCAGTTCACCAGTGATGCATTTATTGATGTATTGAAATCAAATGGCATTCAAATCAGTATGGATGGTAAAGGTCGATGGGTAGATAATGTGATGGTTGAACGATTATGGCGGAGCGTTAAATATGAAGAGGTGTATCTCAAAGCTTATAGCAGTGTCACAGATGCGAAAAAGCAATTAAGTGCATATTTTGAGTTTTATAATTTGAAACGACCTCATTCGAGTCTAGACAAAATGACACCAAATGAGTTTTACTATGATCAGCTACCCCAACAAAACAAGGTGGCTTAACTAGAGCGGAATATCACTTATAAATACGCTTTTAGTTGTTCAAACAAGTGGGACCACCTCTGTATATCCTGACACTGCTACAGATGGCAGTGAATGCTGAAACTGATGAGCAGCGTAAGAAATACGAAGCTCAAGTACATGATCTGATTGGTAGTGATATTAGCTTGCATGACAAGCAAGATTTGATTCAAAAGTTCATCGAAGAAAATATGCCTAAGATGATCAACGGGCAAAGCGTCCAAGTGGCTTTTGCTCAGTTCTGGGATGCGGAAAAAGAGCAAGCCTATCAGCATTTCTGTGAGCAAGAAAATTTAAAACCTGATGTGATGAAACAGGTTTTAGATAATTATGAGTTTAATAAACGTCTTCCACGCAAAGAGGAGATGAAAGAACTGCCAAACTATAAAGTCAAGTTATTTGAACGGGATAACGTGTTGACCAATTTATTGGTGAAAACACGTCAATTGATTGAGAAGTTTTATGTGGGGTTGTAGTGTAAGCGTCCGCTGAACCCCATGGTATTTTTTAATTTTGGTCGGATTTCCAGCGGTGTGGTAGCAATTCTTCTATTTGGGTCACTTTATGCGTCGGCAGTTTTTTCAGCTCATCACTGAGATAGGCATACGGATCCAGCCCATTCAGCTTTGCTGACTGGATTAAAGTCATGATATTGGCCGCTCGTTGACCACTACGCAGCGAACCTGCAAATAACCAGTTCTTGCGTCCCAACCCCCAGGGACGCATCTGATTCTCTATCCAATTGTTACAAAGCGGCGCTGTTCTGCTATACCGTCAGTCTTTTTCCTGATCCACCTCTCTTATAATTGCTTAAGTTGTGTATGCATGTTTAAACACCCATATAGAGGATTAAACCACAAAAGGCCGAAGCAAAAATCACATACACCACATTGAGCTGAAATTTGAATAGTGCAATACATGCAGCCAAAGTAATAAATGCCGCTTCATAATTAAAAGGGTGATGAAAGCCGTTTGGCCAGAGCACATGATAACTAAAGAACAAGGCAAGATTGAGAATGACACCGACCACAGCAGCAGTAATCGCCGTGAGTGGCGCAGTAAATTTAAGTTCATTATGCGTGGATTCAATCATCGGAGCACCTGCGAGAATGAACACAAAGGAAAACAGGAATGTAAACCATGTGACAATAACTGCTCCAATTGTCCCAGCTAAAAATAAATGATCAGCACCCAATAATGCATGGTTATATGCGCCTAGAAAGCCAACAAAAGCCACCACCATGATTAGTGGGCCTGGGGTACTTTCACCCAGTGCCAGACCATCAATCATCTGGGTTGGATCCAGCCATGCATAATGATTGACCGCACCTTGATAGACATAGGGTAAAACCGCATACGCACCGCCAAAAGTCAGCAAGGCAGCTTTGGTAAAGAACCATGCCATTTGGGTATAGGCATGTTGCCATCCCAGTCCCAGAGTCAAAACCAGCATTGGAACAAACCAGAGTAATGCTGCAATGCTCAGGATTTTGGCGAGTCTGGCCCAATGGAAAACTGCATGTGCAGGCGTCGGGGTATCATCATCTATCAGGGCTGCCCCATAACTTTTATGATCATTTTGATGGGAAGCCTGAGCGTTAAATAAATCTGGTTTTTGCTTACTCAGCACATAGCCAGCAATCGCAGCCGCTAAAATGATTAAGGGAAAAGGGGTGTTGAACACAAAGATGGCAATAAACGCAGCCACCGCAATCAACCAAAGATAAGCATTTTTTAGTGAGCGGCTGCCAATGCGGTAAGTTGCATGGAATACAATTGCGGTTACGGCAGGTTTAATCCCGTAAAACAGGCCTGCAATAATCGGTACATCACCAAACTGAACATAAATCCATGATAGGGCAATCAGGATAAATAATGATGGCAGAACAAACAAAATGCCAGCAACTAAGCCACCTGCGGTTCGGTGCATGAGCCAGCCAATATAAATGGCAAGTTGTTGTGCTTCTGGGCCAGGGAGTAACATGCAATAGTTGAGTGCGTGCAAAAATCTTTTTTCAGAAATCCAGCGTTTATTTTCCACAAGTTCCTGATGCATTACCGCTATTTGGCCAGCAGGCCCGCCAAAGCTGATAAACCCCAATTTAAGCCAGAAGCGAAAAGCATCCCAGAAGGAGACAGATTGAATCGGAGGTAGGGTATCTGATGGTTGCATGGAAATTTCCAAAGAATTTGTTTTTATGGCGAATGATGAATAGCTGGACTGATTTAACCTCGATATTTTAAGGAGTGAATCATTCAAAATGATGAAATGGCAGAGTTGTTAAAGATATTTTCATCACTTTGAATGTTTTTATTAAACCATAAGTTCTTTCAAAAATGCCCACGGAAATATGCCTTTATCATGTCCATCATCAAAGCAGATTTGAATGCCGTAGCCTTGTGAGTAAATCGCTGAAATGGCAACATTTTCAGGATACTGAATCTCTTTCTGTCGTAAACGACTGGCACGGCAAAATCCGCAGGGGCAATTGGCTCTCAATTGCTCATGGCTAAAATTCTTATGCTGACCATCTGCCCAACTCAGCAATAAAAGTTGTTGTTCAACATTGACCTTGATTTCAGTTGGTTCAAGCTGCATTAAGTTTCTCCTGAATCAAGGCCAGTCCAATACGAATCGATTTACGTACTTCTGGATCGGGGTCTTCGGCGTGTTGTAATAAAATATTCTGTGCTTGTTCGCCGCCAATTTCACCTAATGCAATTGCCACTTCCTTACGCAAGTTGCTGATGTCATGCTGGAAATTTTCCTGTAATTTTGTAATCGCAGATTTGGCTTTCAGTAAGCCCAGACTACGCGTCACTGCAATTCGCACTTGCCAATAGCTGTCATCCAGTTGTTGCAACAGGATATTTTCCAGTTCGATCGCTTTCAGCTTGCCAATGGTCAAGGCGGCTTCTACACGCAATTGCCATTCTTTCGCAGTCAATGAACTTTCTAAAGCGGCTAATATTTCAGGGCTTAAACTTTGGCTTGCACCCAAGCCACCTGTGGCAATGCGCCGAATTTCGGCATCATGATCATTTTTAGCAATTTCAGCCAAAGCCACCAAACCTTGTTGTTTTTGCAGCCAGCTTAAGGTACTGACAGCTTCCTTACGCACTAAAGGGTTGGCATGCTGAACATGCTGTAAAATATCAGTAAATAACTGTTCAGCACGTAATTCCCTGATGGCTCGCAAGATTGAAGCAATCACAAAATCATCCTGATGTTGTAAATAAGTCGCTAAATGCTCAGCAGATTCAGCTATTTTAATTTCACTCAGGCTTTGTGCCGCAGCCAAGCGTACATTGTGATGCGAATCGGTGAGGGCTTGGGCTAAGGTGTGCAGCGAGGTGGTATCTTCCCAGCCCTCTAAACGGGTGGCTGCCAGTTCACGTACTTTGGACGCTGGGTCATGTATTGCCGCATGATGCAGCCAAGCCAATAATTCAGGCTGTTCTTCATCGGCAATATTCATAATCGCCACGAAACGGATATTTTCATCGTCCTGATTAAGCTGCAATATATAATCAGCATAATCTTCATCAAGATCAGGCAGTGTTGGGTAATCTATACTCATTTTTAATCTTCCTAAACAGCGATTCTCTGATTCAGACCCAACGGATTCAGTCGGCTGAGTTCAGCTTGTGTGGCGTGTTTTAATACTTGAATGCAATGTTTTTTAATCTGGGTAAATTCAGGTGAGGTGACCAGGTCGACATGACGAGGACGGGCAAAATCCAGCTTGATTTCCTCAATGATCCGTCCAGGCCGATGGCTCATGATCAGTACTCGATCTGCAAGAAATAAGGCTTCATCAATATCATGGGTGATAAATAGCACTGAGGTTTGAATGTTCTGCCAAATCTCCAGTAATAGTTCCTGCATCTTTAAACGGGTCTGGGCATCCAGTGCGCCAAAGGGTTCATCCATCAGCAACACGCGAGGCTGATTAATCAGCACACGCGCAATCTCGACCCGTTGCTGCATGCCACCTGAAAGTTCAGCAGGATATTTATGTTCAAAGCCTTTCAGCCCGACCGCAAACTTAGCTCAAATTTCGACCAAATAAAATCTCCTTAAAAGAGAGCATTTGTATAGATTGTTCTTGTCAACACAAAAAAGCCGCCATTGGCAGCTTCCTTGTAATAGTGAAACATTAAACTGTGCGTTTATTTCTGGAGAGCTGATGCAACACCGATACCAGTAAATCAATTTCCTCAGTGGTATTATAGAACGCCAGAGAGGGGCGGACAGTTTGTTCCACACCGAAACGTCTTAAAATCGGCTGGGCACAGTGATGGCCTGATCGAACCGCAATGCCATGCTGATTCAGCGTCTTACCGACTTGCTCAGTCGAATAACCATCAAGCACAAAGGACATCACGCTGGCTTTGTTTTTGGCCGTGCCAATCGGGCGTAAACCCTTGACACTGCTTAGCGCGTGTTGACCATATTCCAGCAAGTCATGCTCATAACGGGCAATATTGTGAATCCCAATGCGTTCCACATATTCCAGTGCAGCCCCTAAACCCACCGCATCGGCAATATTGCCTGTACCTGCTTCAAACTTATTTGGGGCAGGCTGGTAAACCACCTGCTCAAAGGTGACATCCTCAATCATGTTGCCACCGCCTTCCCAGACAGGCATGGTTTCGAGCAGCTCAGGCTTGGCATAAACCGCACCAATGCCTGTGGGGCCAAACACCTTATGGCCAGAAAACACGAAAAAGTCAGCATCCAGTGCCTGTACATCGGTGGGCATATGCGACACCGACTGGGCACCATCGACCAGTACTCGTATACCTTTGGCATGGGCAATCTGAATCACTTCAGGAACAGGTGTCACTGTACCCAAAGCATTGGATACCTGAGTGATGGAAATCAGCTTGGTACGCTCATTAATTAACTTGGGTAATTCAGCCAAGATAATCTGTCCCGTATCATCCACAGGAATGACACGCAGTTTTGCCCCGACTTTTTTAGTCAACTGGAACCACGGCACAATATTGGCGTGATGCTCCAGATGAGAGACAATGATTTCATCACCCTCACCAATATTCTGCTCGCCCCATGTCTTGGCAATCAGGTTGATACCCTCAGTTGTGCCACGGACAAAAATGATTTCTTTGGATGATTTTGCTCCAATAAAACGAGCCACCACATTACGGGCATGTTCATAGGCATCGGTGGCACGGGCTGCCAGTTCATGCGCTGCACGATGAATATTGGAATTTTCATGCTGGTAGAAATAGGAAATCCGATCAATCACGCTTTGCGGTTTTTGTGTGGTCGCTGCATTGTCAAACCAGACCAGAGGACGGCCATTGACCCGTTCTTGCAAGATGGGAAAGTCACGGCGTATGGCATGTACATCCAGTGGCTGTGCCGAGCTGGCAAGAAACTGCGGTTGTGACGGTTGATAATTGCCATAGGCCTGATGGCTTGATGGAATATCCAGAAAGTAAAACCCCGAAGATGACTGACTTGGTGACTGTGGCTTTTGCTCATCCTGCAATAAACTTTTTAATCCATCACCTTGAGGTAACTGGAATGATTGTGCTGTGGCAAAACGAGTAGCGTCAAATTCAGCACTTGACGTTTTGGGTGCGGCTAAATCATTTAAAAAATAAAATGGTGAAGCATCACTGGATGAAGGGCGTGATGGCTCAACCAATGCCACATTGGGCGCACTATGAACCGCTTGTGGAAAAGTCGGCTCAAAGGGTGGCTTAGGCAGGTTTGCACCACCGACCACTGGCGCAGAAGCCACCGCACGGCGTTCAGGATAATCAGGATAGTTCGGAATATGCTCAGGATACTCAGGGTTTAAACTTTTTTCATAGGCAATATTGGGCGCACGACCACTCAGGGCTGCCAATGGTTCAGCAGGCTGTGGCGGATGTGGTGGCGTAGCAACGGGTAAATCCAGATTCAGTCCAGATGGATGACCACTCCCAGAACTGGGCAATGCCGCAAAAAACTCTGAGGCAAGCCGTGAAAGTGTTGCTTCATCTGGGAAGCTGGACGGTGGCTGAACACCGACCACTTCAGAACCCGTTGGACTACTGTTTGGATTATTTGTAGTTAACTGGGTAGTCATGATACTTGTCCACCTCCACATCTTCGAGTACCGCAAGGGCATCATCAGTTAAAACCGCGAGTGAGCAATACAGTGAGATCAGGTAAGACGCAATGGCATTGCGGTTAATGCCCATAAAACGTACCGAAAGCCCAGGAGATTGTTCACCTGCCAGACCTGGCTGGAACAAGCCGACCACGCCCTGACGTTTTTCCCCAACACGCAGTAACAGGATCTTGGTTTTGCCATCTTCCACAGGGATTTTATTGGATGGAATCAAAGGTACACCACGCCATGTGATGAACTGAGAACCAAACAGGCTGACCGTTGGTGGTGGAACGCCAAGGCGAGTACATTCACGGCCAAATGCGGCAATCGCATCTGGATGGGCAAGGAAAAACCCTGGCTCTTTCCAGACCTTGCGCAACAGGTCGTCAAAATCATCTGGAGTTGGTGGGCCACTCAGGGTTGAGAGACGCTGCTCGTCTGCCACACTGGCCAATAAACCATATTCTGGGTTATTGATCAGCTCGCTTTCTTGGCGTTCTTTAATGGTTTCAATGGTTAAGCGTAATTGTTCTTTAATTTGATCGTGTGGGCTGCTGTAAAGATCGGCAACACGGGTATGGATATCTAAAACGGTAGATACTCCATTTAGGAAATATTCGCGCGGTTGTGCATCATAATCCACAAAGGTTTGGGGTAAAGTAGCCTCGTCACGTTGTGTGCAAGCAACTTGAATGTCATCAGTGTTGCTGACACGGTTAACGCGATAAATACCCGCTTCTACAGGTAACCATTGTAGTAAATGGGTCAGCCAGCGTGGTGTAATGGTCGAAAGTTGTGGAACAGTCTTGGTGGCATTCGCAAGCTGTCTGGCTGCCTGCCGCAACGCTGTGGGTCAACCAGACATTTCCGCCAATAATTGAACCTCGGCCAATAGTGATGCGACCTAGAATGGTTGCTCCTGCATAAATCACCACATGATCTTCCACAATTGGGTGACGGGCATAATCTTTTTTCAATGCACCATCATCATTCAGCTCAAAACGCTTGGCACCGAGAGTAACCGCCTGATAAATGCGGACATATTCCCCAATTACAGAGGTTTCCCCAATCACCACACCTGTGCCGTGGTCGATAAAGAAGCCCTTGCCAATTTGTGCGCCAGGATGAATATCAATGCCTGTGGCAGAATGGGCCAGTTCGGAAATAATGCGTGAGAGCAGGGGAACACTATGATAAAGCTGGTGTGCAACCCGATGATAAATAATGGCAAAAATACCTGGATAGCATAGCAGCACCTCATCCACGCTATGTGCTGCTGGATCACCCTCATAGGCGGCACAGACATCAGCATCCAGCAAACGGCGAATCTCAGGCAGGGTATTGGCAAAATCCTGCACAATGGTCTTGGCCAAAGCAATTTGCTGCTCGTAGAGCAAATGGTCATTACTGGAGACAGGAACTTGCTTTACCCGACTTTTGGCCTCGTAATTCAAGGCCAGCTTAACCTGTGAGAACAGCTCATTCAGCACACGATCAAGCGTATAGGCAATGTAATAGTCCTCCGTTTCCTGACGCAGGTCACTTGGTCCTAGTCGCATTGGAAATAAAATGCCACACAAGTCATCCAGTATGGATTTAAGAGATTCCCTGGAAGGCAGTTCACGTCCGCCAAACTCCTTGATGCGATGTTGACGTTCACGCCATTCATGACGTGCTTGTTGTAAGCCCTCAACAACAGGCTGGATTTTCCATTTGCTCACGCTGATTCCTTGCAAAACCAAGTATTAAATTAATCTGAAAATCGCTGGGTGAAAAAACAGCATCAATCTTGTAACCACGGTAACTGGTGGGTACGCCAGCCATTGCTTTGGTTGCGTTGCTGCAATTCATTCAGGTCACCCTCAAAACCCTCAAGCACATTGTAGACCTGGGCAAAACCCACGCTAAATGCAGCAGTTGCGGCCAGAGCCGAACGTTTGCCACTTCGGCAGAGCAACAGAATGGTTTTATCCTTGCCGACCTTGCTTTCAAGTTCTTTCAGGAAGCGCGGATTGCGGTTGAATGAGGTGCCAGTTGCCCATGCAACATGGATACTTTCAGGTACATAACCGACAAATTTGCGTTCCTCACTGGTACGCACATCAACTAAAACAGCATGACCCTGTTCAACCAGACACCATGCTTCGACAGGCGGCACACTGCCCGTAAAATCGAGTTCATTTTCATCAGCATAGTGGTGGGCACGCTGTAATATTTCTTGTGGGTTTGCAGATAAACCGTGAATTGTAGTTGTGGATTCTACGGCTTGGGTAGAATCAAATTGAGCATTCATTTTTTTATAACCTTTATACATCAGCTGGATGATGTTTTTATCTTAGGACTGTTTTTATATTCAGGAAAATAATCAAAATTTATTTATATATCTATTTTTGATAAATAGAAGGATTTTATTAAATGAGTGTGGATATGGATTTTAAAACTAAAAATCTTATTTTAAGTGGATTGTATGATTAGAGATTTATTTATCACAATTAAATATTTTAAATTTACATCAAACCCACACCTATATAAGTTAACCTTAAATCGAATTCAAGGTTAATGTATATAAGGTGGATCAAGTAAAACCTGAACCGTATCGGGTTTGTCGGAGACTTTTTTATTTAAGTTAGGCCAACTGACCTAACGGATTAATCTTATCATAGTAGATTTCTTCAAACTCAAAAGGCGATACATAACCCAGTGCACTGTGTACACGCTTTTTGTTGAACCAATCTACCCAATTTAATGTCGCAAGTTGTACATCTGCTAAACCTTGCCAATCTGCTTTTAAATATTCAATCACCTCTGTTTTGTATAAGCCATTCACCGTTTTAGCCAAAGCATTATCGTATGAATCACCCGTTGTACCGACTGATGCTCGTAAATTTGCTGCTTCTAAACGATGGGTATAGCGAATAGAAAGATATTGAACACCTCTATCGGAATGATGAATCACATTCTTTGGCATGCCTCGATCGTGCAATGCTTGCTCCAGTGCATCGAGCACCATATCTGTATTCATGCGTGTCGATACTTTCCATCCAACAATTGCTCGTGAGAACACATCAATAATAAAGGCGGTATAGACCCAGCATTTGTGTGGGCGGTCGAGCTCCGCCTGGATGAAAAAAGCGGCTGCTTTACGTAGAATTTCATTGGCACGCTTTAATTCTTTAATTTCACGTTCCATTTGCTTCATTTTTTCTTGGTCAGATATCTGTTGTACTTTAATGGGATTTTGCTGATCTAAATGCTTTTGATACCAAACATGTAGAGTTTCAGGAGTACAGCCAATTTTAGGCGCAATTGCAGAAACTGCTGCCCAGTTCGATGGATAATCTTTTTTAGATTCAATCAATAATTGAACCGCTCTTTCTCTGATTTCAGGGGTATATTTTAATTTTGTCATCGGGACCCTACGCTTCGCTACGTCTTGCGAAGCAATGCTTCTCATCTCAGAATATTGACTCTCCGACAGACTCGGTACGGTTCTCTTCATACATTTGGGTAAAACGAACGACACCATTTGTTTGCTGGATTTGCCCTATATCCAGACCTGAATCTTTAAACCATGTTAGATAATCCCAATGCTGTTGTTCCGCATAGTGGATCAGGCTGGCCAGAATGGTCGGTGGTGTAAATTGTTGCGCACCAGTTGTATGAATGATTCGTTTAGGCATAAGTCCGTTTTGCCCTCCAAAATAAACTCTTTTTAACCCTTTTGGATATCGTATAATTTTGTTTAACTTTCAACATGCTTTATAACAGACAGCTAGAAAAAGAACTTAAAAGGAAAATACCAATGTATCAGGTTGGTTGGGATAAACAGGAAATTAAAATTACACCAAAAGGCTATGCCATGTTTGGCTATGGACAATGGTCACATCGTGCCTATGAAAAACGTACGGCGTTATATGCACGTAGCTTTAGTATTATTGATCAGCAACAGCATCGGCTCATTATCTGCTGTCTGGATTTAGGTTGTATTACCCATGCCATGCGCAGTCAATCTATGCAGCGATTACAGCAAATATTGGGTTCCCAGTTTGATGAAAATCAATTGGTACTGATGGCAACCCATACCCATTCTGGGCCAGGTGGTTGCGCACATGAAGCCTTATATAACATGCCAACCCCAGGTTTTGTGCCCGAACATTTAAATGCAATTGTGGATGCCATTGTACTGAGTATTCAAACTTGCATTAATACTGAACAAGACACTGAGATTTGTCTTAGCACCCAGCATTTTGCCGCAGATACACCTGTGGCATGGAATCGCTCGATTAAGGCTTATAACCGTAATCCAGAGGTGAAGCCATATTCAGAGCGTGAAACACATTTGGCTTTAAACCGTGAAATGCAACTGATCGGTTTTTATCGGGAACAAAAGTTACAATCCTTTATTTCATTGTTTGGTGTCCATGCTACTTGTCTTGGTAATAAATTAAAGGCTTATGATGGGGACAATAAAGGTTATGCCGCTGCATTTTCTGAGCAGGCTTTAATTGAGCAAGGTATTCAAAATCCAGTCACGATTTTTGCTCAAGCCACTGCAGGCGATGTCTCTCCGCATTTTCATGGAAAAGATCAGCTTAAAATTCGTAACAAGATTAAAGGCGAACAGGAATACCAATATGCACAGCAAAATGGACGCTATCAAAGTGAACTGGCTTTGGCTGCATTCCAGCAATCTTTAAAGCCAATACAAGGAAAAATTGATGCGATATGTTCCTATGTGGATTTAAGCAATATTGAGATTCCACCTGAATTTGCACAAGGGCAGATTGGCGCAAAAACCAGTCAACCCTGTCATGGCACCGCTTTTTTTGCTGGTACGCCTGTCGATGGATTAGGCGCACCAAAGCCATTAATTAAAGTTATGCAGTTTTTGGCAGACCAATTGCGTAAACAAAAGAGCAAAAATCCCAAGGCAGCAGATTTTGTCAACTATCAACAACTCTATGCTTCACAGGGGCCGAAACAGATTGTATTAGAGGCAGGCTCTAAAAAGATTTTGGGTCAGCCGATTGGTTTTCCGCCCAGTATTCTTGATCCTCTCATTGCAGAGATGAACCGACAGGTCAAGGCGGGCGCGATTCAGCAGAGTCCATTGGTGCCAAACGTTGTGCCATTACAGATGATTCGATTGGGGAATTTGGCAATAGTCTGTTGTCCAGGCGAGTTCACCACCATTGCAGGACAACGGGTTGTGGATACGGTAAAACAGGTATTTGCTGATCAGTCTGATATAGAGCGCGTTTGGTTGGCCTCCTACTGCAATGATTATATGGGCTATGTCACCACCTATGAAGAATATCAGGAACAGGCCTATGAGGGTGGACATACCCTGTTTGGGCAATGGACACTGGCAGCTTGCCAAAGCAAATTCAAGTTATTGGCTGAACAATTATTGCTGGATAAAAATCAGCGTAATTATGATCAAGTCACACGACCAAAACCGATTCCAGAACAGGAACTCGCAAAACGAAGCAATTATGGTAATTTAAAAACTGCGACAAGCCAGGGAGAGGCAGTATGAGTGATTTAAAACAAGGCATCTGGTCGAACTGGTCGGGCTTCCAAAAAGCCAAGCCGCAACAGATTCTACAACCCACCAATATTCAGGAATTGCAGTCTATTGTTCGGGATCATGCAAAAATACGGGTGGTCGGGGCAGGGCATTCCTTTACCCCGTTAGTGTGTACCGATGCAACCTTAGTATTTTTAGATCGAATTTCAGGTGTTGCATCTTTCGATCTAGAACGTTGTCAAAGCAATATTTATGCGGGCACACGGTTATACGATTTAGATCAGTATTTACAGCAGCAATCCATTAATCAGGCTTTGATGAATCAGGGTGATATTGATCAGCAAAGTCTGGCAGGTGCGGTGTCAACGGGAACACATGGGACAGGAGCCGATTTGCACTGTATTTCGGCTTATGTGGAAGCCTTTGAATTACTTACCGCTTCGGGTGAAATTTTAAAATGTAGTCGAACTGAAAACCCTGAAATCTTTGCCGCTGGGCGTGTTTCCCTAGGAAGTCTGGGAATATTGACCAAGATCACCATGCAAAATCGTCCACGCTATAAACTCAGGGAACACATTGAGCTGTGTCCTGTTGAGGACATGATGCAACACATCCAGCAATGGAAACATCAGCATCGGCATATTGAGTGTTTTGTATTTTCCTATGAAAAACAGCTGATGCTGAAAACGCTGGATGAAACCGATGAGGAGATTTTGCCACGCAAGGAAAATTTCCCCTCGGATGATACCTTGCTGACCATGTGTTCTGAATTGACCAAAAGCTTTCCCTCACTGAATCCGTATTTACAGAAATTGTTGGGTATTTTTGTCAAACCAACCACCTATATTGACTGGTCGAGTAAGATATTTCCAACGCCGCGTAATACCAAGTTTAATGAAATGGAATACCATGTTCTCGTTGATCAGGGCATTGCATGTCTGGATGAGGTGTTGCGTGCCTTAAGAAAGCATCAGGTTGCCACCTTTTTTCCACTGGAATTTCGCTTTGTCAAAGCTGATGATATTTGGCTCAGTCCGTTTTATCAGCAGGATTCAATTTCGATTTCAGTACATCAATATCATAAACAGGACCCACGTTTAATCTTTGATGTGGTTGAGCCAATTTTGCAGAAATATCAGGGACGCCCACATTGGGGTAAAATGCATACGATGAGCACCGTACAGCTTCGGGCATTATACCCAAAGTGGGATGATTTTATGGCCTTGCGTCAGCAGCTTGACCCACAGGCCAAGTTTTTAAATCCATATCTGGAAAAGTTATTTTTAGCAAAAGATTAAAACAACAAGGACATCAGTATGCTGGATTATTTTTTTAAACAACTCAATCTTGATCTAAAAAAGCAGGGGATGGCGACACCGCAACTCATCGTGGACGAGGCTGCCTTAAAACAAAATATCCAGCATGTTCAAGTAAGACTTACCCATGCCCAACACTTAAAACCACGTCTGGTGGTAAAATCTCTGGCGTGCTTAGACTTATTAAAAATGCTGTCTGAACAGATCAATACCCAGCGATTTATGCTATTCCATCAACCGCATATCATTGCAATATTAGAAAACTTTGCCGAAGCGGATATTTTGCTGGGCAAGCCGATGCCAGCCCAAGCGGTACATCATTTCTATGAACAGCACTCGCAATGGTCTGATGCAAAGATTCAATGGCTGGTGGATACCACGCAGCGTTTAAAACAATATTTAGAGATTGCACAGGCGTATTCAATCTGCTTGCAAATGAATATTGAAATTGATGTCGGCTTGCATCGTGGTGGGGTGCAGTCAACCCAGCAACTCACTGAAATATTAAAGCTGATTCAGCAATATCCACAGTATTTAAAACTGTCGGGTTTAATGGGCTACGATGCGCATGTCACCAAGATTCCAGCCTTAATTAAAAAGCCAGGACAGGCGTATCAGCAATCACAACAGGTTTATTCCGAATATCAAAAACTGATTCAAAAACAGTTTCCTACGTTGTGGAATGATAATCTTTGTTTCAATGGCGGGGGCAGTCCTACTTTTAGTTTTCATACCACAGAAAGTGTTTGCAATGATCTGTCTTTTGGTTCGATGTTATTAAAACCAAGCGATTTTGACAGTCAGTTTTTAGCCGCTTTACGGCCAGCTTTATGGATTGCTACGCCAGTATTAAAAGTATTGTCTTATACCCAACTTCCCGCCATGTCTGTACTGGATAAACTGCCACACAAATCTAAAGCCCTATTTATTTATGGCGGCTATTGGCTGGCCAATTACGTCTATCCGAAACAAGCACATCCGCATTTTCTATATGGACGGAGTAGCAATCAGGAGTTAGTCAATGTGCCAAGAGATTGTGATATTCAGGTCGATGATTTTGTATTTTTAAGACCAACGCAAAGTGAAGCGATTATTCCGCAATTTTCAACTTTAAATTTATATCAGCGAAATACCTTTAAAACATGGCAAAGCTTTCGAGAATAGAAAAAAGCCTTGCACAATAACAAGGCTTTAGACATTCACATAAGCGCTTATTGCTTTACAATCAGCACAGGAATATGTGATTCAGTTAAAACGGCACGCGCAACGCTACCCAATAGCAGACGTTTTACCCCTGTACGTCCATGCGAACCCATAATGATAAGATCGGCTCCCACTTCATCGGCGACAAAGATAATACCCTCACTGGCTGGGCCATGATGAATTTTGGTTTGAACCTCAATTCCATCGCGAATGAAAGATTGAGAAATATCTTGTAGTTGGGTTTTAGCATGCGCTTCAGCCTGCATAAAATGATCGGTAATGGCTGGTACCACTTGATAAAAATCAACACCGACATATGGATCAACGGCCACCACGCTGAGTACAGTTACTTTTGCCCCTGATAATTTTGCTAAAGACAGTGTATGTTCAACTGCTGCATAGGAAATAGGGGAATCATCCACAGCGACTAAAATATTTTGATAAGACATATTTATTCCTTATTATTTATCGTTGTAAAAAGATAAAAGTACGATATAGGTTGATACCATATTGAACGTGGTCTAGCAAAATATAACGCTAGGAATATCATGGTATTTTTGTAATTCGGCTAAATATTAACTTTAGACACGATGCTGAATTTAACACTATTTAAAATCATGGGAACATTTGTGCTACTGAGTCTGGAAGCATTTAAACAGCAAAAATTTGATCAGATGGCCGCCAAAATTATGGATGACCCTGATAGCTATCTGGCTTTTGACTCCGTTTCGGATTTTTATAAAGCCACATGGCTGGATGAATTTCCACAGGGCACCACATGGTCAGCGACAGGACTGGATGATGGTGCTGAACACTTCTATGCCATCATTGAATACGGCAACCATTACCTATACATCAGCCATATTGAGCACGTAACGGTAAAACTATGTATGCGGTATCATTACAATAAAAATAACTAATCCGTGCAGTCACCCATTTTTTTCAAGAAAATTCTTTGTTCTACAAGAGACAGTGCTATAATTTTGTACAATCCCGAAATCCTAAATACAATGAAACGGAAGTTTAAAGATGGCACATCAATTTACAGTTAACGAAACAATTCACGGTGTTTCAATTGAAGATTTTTCAAGACTGGTTGCCGACACCTCATTGCATGAAGCAGTGTGTAAACGTATTCCAGGTGAGAATCTGGAAATTATTGAATCCAACATCAATGGCGACATTTATACCCTACGCCGTGAATATAACCTTGATGTAAATATTCCAGAAGTTGCGAAAAAATTATTAAAAAATGCGTTCCGTTTAAAACGTTCAGACATCACCAATTTGAAAAACCTGACTTCAACGGTTGAGCTGGGCGCAAACCTGCCACTGGAAGCGAAAGCTGAGCGTAAGGTAACAGGTAACGGTAACCAAGTAGACATTACTCTGACCTGGACGGTAAAGGTGAAAGTACCTTTGATCGGTGGAATGCTTGAAAAGCATGCAGAGGGCGAAATTCGCAAGTTTAGCCAACTTGAGATTGAAATTGTTGAAGATGAATTAAAGAAAAACCTTTAATTTAGATGCGATAAAAGAACTCTCCGTCAGGGGAGTTTTTTGTTTTTAGAAGCGTAGAAAATAGGGCAGAAGCGCAAGAATGACACCAACCACACTGAGTAAAGCGGTACTTTGACAAGATTCTTAAATGAAAATTATGGCAACCCGATTCAATATCCAATACGCTATTATTTACGATTTGATCAAAACAATTCTCTGTACACGACAAAAATAGATAACTCATTGAAATAATGTCACAATAATTGTTTTCTAACGACGAATACTATGACACATCTCAATGAGTTATATCTTATCTTAAACAAATCTCTAAAATGGAACAAGTCACATTTAAAGTGCTTTTCGCTCATCATGCTTGCGATCATTTTAAAGCAAACGTGCAATCTTTCTTCTGCATCTAAAGCCTTGCCCATCAAGTGCTTACCACAATCATTTTATCG
>NZ_KB849355.1:864407-873301 GCF_000368325.1 Acinetobacter sp. CIP 102529 | reverse complement strand
TTAACGGGTGAATGGCAACATAATCAAAAAAAAGCGATAAAAATAAAGAAGCATGGACGACTCTCAATGAGTTTATTTCGCTATGGTTTAGACTATGTTCAAATGGCGATTCAGCATTTAATTGGTTTTGGGAAAAAAGAAGAGTTTAAGGAAATTTTGGCAATTTTAAGAAAGCAGAATCCTGATAGGATAAGGGTTCTGTGAAATTTGTCGTGTACAGAGAAAACAATTATAAGGTTATGCGATGAGCGTGATTTTACCTGTGGCACAGCGTGGTGAAGAAATTTTAAAGCTGAAAGCGGCATTGGTGTCAGATGTGGAATTTAATAGTAAATGGTTGATGGCACTTGCGTCCGCCATGCATGCGACCATGCTTGAGCGCAATGGTGTGGGGATTGCGGCACCACAGGTTTATATTTCCAAGCGTGTGATTATTGTGGCGTCCCGACCTAATCCACGTTATCCCGATGCACCTGAAATGGATGCTGTTGTGATGGTCAATCCTGAGATTTTAGAGTTTTCTCAAGCGACCTGTTTTGGTGAAGAGGGGTGTTTGAGTGTGCCCAATGAACGTGGACAGATTGAACGTGCTCAAATGGTTAAATTACGTTATTACACTTTACAGGGTGACGTGGTTGAAACCAGCTACGAGGGTTTTCCTGCACGAATTGTGCAGCATGAAGTTGATCATTTGGATGGGGTGTTGTTTGTGGAAAGAATGCATTGATTATTGATCATACGTTTGTCAATACATTTAACAATCCGATTTTATATTTGGCTATAATAGGACAATGATTTTTTTAGCTTGCAGTGAATGAGTACAAATTTAGAATTTGATTTTTCTGAAAAATTTAAGTTTATAGACTTATTTGCAGGGATTGGTGGTTTTCATCTTGCTTTATCTCAATTGGGTATGCAGTGTGTTTTTGCATCAGAATTTGATGAACATGCCAGAAAAACCTATTTAAAAAACCATAAAATTGATGAAAAAGATTTTAATCGAGATATTCGTTCAGTCTCCTATGAATTGATTCCTGAACATGACATCTTATGTGGCGGATTCCCTTGTCAGGCCTTTTCTCATGCAGGAAAAAGAGAGGGGCTAATTGATGGGGCCAAGTCGGAAAGAGGCAATTTATTTTATTGTATTTTGGAAATTTTATCGAAAAAAAGGCCCAGAGCATTTATTTTGGAAAATGTACGTGGACTGGTGAATCATGATGAAGGCCGTACTTTTCAAATTATCAGGCATGAGCTGGAGTCGTTAAACTATTCAGTTCACTATAAAATCTTAAAGGCTAGTGAATACGGCCGTCCACAACATCGCCCACGTATCTTTATTGTTGGGTTTAATAAAGATTTGGTTGAGACTCAGCAGGCGTTTCAATTTCCAGCACCAGTCCCACTTAAATTAAATATGTCGGATGTATGGGAAGCAGAATGTAGTCGCGAAATTGGTTTCACCTTAAGGGTCGGTGGTAAAAGTTCACCGATTAATGATCGCCGTAACTGGGACGGTTATCTGGTCAACCATGAAGTGCGCCGTTTAACCCCTAAACAGGGAAAACGGATGATGGGTTTCCCTGATGATTTTGAGTTTCCTGTGAATCAAACCCAGGCCATGAAACAACTGGGGAATAGTGTCTGTGTGGATGTGGTCTATCATGTAGCAAAAGCAGTGCAGAATTATTTACAACAACATACCATACAGCGTACAGAGGAAAAGGATTTAATGAAATTCAATAAAGGTGAATGGAGTGAATTATATGCTTTCCTGAAGCTTATGCATGATAAAAAGTTATCATTTGGTAATGCTCGGCTAGAAGAAAAACAACCCAATGAATTTATTAAAATTTATGCTCTACAACATATTGGTTCCAGTAAATTTTATGTCATTGGTGACGATCACTTAAAAATTATTGAGGGAAATCAAACGTTTGATTTAGGCTCTATTCAGCATATTTTAAATGATGAAGTGCTTGCCCAGATTAAGAACACTATTCTAAATCCTGAAACAAAAACTTTTAATATTGAACAACAGAGTTTATTGGAATTATTAAAGATTAGCTCTTTTAAAGGCAACTCATATACTAAAGCTGATTTAAATATTTCTTTTGAATTTCAAAATCAAAGTTATCGATATGACCCATTGGGAATAAAATCATTTTTAGGCAGTGCGCCAACACTACTCAATGCAGGATCGACAACCAATTTTATTTATGAGGTGAAGAATTTTAGAGGTACATTACAGGATGTTAATCAAATTGAAACTTCATCAAAAATAAAGGATCGTTTAACTAAAATTGAAGAATTAGGAGGGCAACTCGAATTTTATAAATGTGAAAATGACGTATTTAATGATAATTTACGAAAAGCAGACTCGCTAATGCCAGAATATTTGGCAGAAACAGTACTTAAATATTATAAAGGTCAAGGGCGTTATTTAAGAGATTTAGTCGATGATGAAATCAAAACGATTCGGGTTAAGGATTTTCTAAAAGCAATTTTATTAGGCATGTTCTCTGGTACGCCGTGGGATGGTGCTTATACCTGTAATGGTTTGGTTGTGGTCAGAAAAGATGGTGATCTTTTACTTTATCATGTAATAAAAGATGCAGATTTAAAAGAATATTTATTTTTAAATACCAAACTGGATACAGCTTCCAGTACACGTCATCGTTTCGGTACGATTTACCAGGAAACCAATGGTAAATATTATTTTAAACTGAATTTACAAATCCGTAACACCTGATGATTTAAAATCCCCTCTATTCTTTTAATAAAGGGGATCGTTTTTGGTGTGTGCTTAATTAGGCAATTGAATCATCTAAATTCGGCGCTAACCACCGTTTCGCTTCATCTAAAGTCCAATTTTTCCGTTTGGCATAATCTTCAAGCTGATCTTGTGAGATTTTTCCTACGTTAAAGTAGTCACTGTCAGGATGAGAATAATAGAAACCACTCACAGAAGATGGTGGCATCATGGCAAAGTGTTCAGTCAGCTTGGTGCCAATTTTTTCCTCAGAACCTAACCAGTCAAACAACACGGCTTTTTCCGAATGTTCAGGGCAGGCAGGGTAACCAGGTGCTGGACGAATCCCCACATATTTCTCTTTGATCAGTGCTTCATTATCTAACACTTCATCGGCTTTATAACCCCAAAATTCTTTACGAATCCGCTCATGCAAATGCTCTGCAAAAGCTTCGGCAAAACGATCCGCCAAAGACTGTACTAAAATTGCAGAATAATCATCGCCTTTGGCTTTATATTCATTTGCCAATTCTTCTGCACCAAAAATGGATACAGTAAAACCGCCCAAATAATCTTCTGGTTGAGCAGATGGCTTAATATAATCCGCTAAAGACAAGTTTGGTTTACCTGTGACTTTATCGGATTGTTGGCGTAAATGTTCAAAGGTATGTGTGACATTCTGACCATATTCATCAAATACACTCACGGTATCTGCATCGGTACGTTGTGCAGGATATAAACCAAACACGGCACGGGCATCAAAACGCTGATTATCAATAATGTCTTTTAACATGATCTGTGCCTGATTATATAAATCAGTTGCTGCTTCACCAACAATTTCATCTTCTAAGATTTTCGGGAATTTGCCTGCCAAACTCCAAGAGATAAAGAATGGAGTCCAGTCAAAATACGGTACTAAGGTTTCAAGCGGATAATTTTTAAGAACCTGTGTACCTAACGTATTTGGTTTTGGTGGTACATAGTTGTCATCAATTTTAAAACCATTTTCAATGGATTCTGCATAGCTTAGTTTGGCTGCTTTCGGTTGCTTGTTGGCTAAACGTTCACGAATCTTGGCATATTCCGCACGATGTTCAGCAATAAAGTTACCACGCATTTCTTTAGACAGTAGGGTAGTTGCTACACCCACTGCACGAGAGGCATCGGCTACATAAATCACTGCATCATTTGAATATTGCGGGTCAATTTTGACTGCCGTATGGGCTTTCGATGTGGTTGCACCGCCAATCAATAAAGGAATGTCAAAACCTTTACGCTGCATTTCTTTGGCAACAAAAACCATTTCATCCAGCGATGGTGTAATCAAACCAGATAAACCAATGATGTCACATTTCTCATCAATCGCGGTTTGCAGGATTTTTTCAGCAGGAACCATAACACCTAAATCGACAATATCATAGCCATTACAGCCCAACACCACGCCCACGATATTTTTACCAATATCGTGTACATCGCCTTTTACGGTTGCCATCAGGACTTTACCTTTAGACTGGCTACCTGTTTTTTCCGCTTCGATATACGGATTCAGCCATGCCACGGCCTGTTTCATCACACGTGCAGATTTAACCACTTGAGGTAGGAACATTTTACCTGAGCCGAACAGGTCACCGACCACGTTCATGCCATCCATTAATGCACCCTCGATCACATCAAGAGGGCGTTTGGCTTTTAAACGGGCTTCTTCGGTATCTTCATCAATATAAGTGGTAATCCCTTTAACCAGTGCATATTCAAGACGTTTCTCAACTGATTGATTGCGCCATTCAAGGTTCTCAGCTTCACGTTGTGCGCCACTATGACCACGGAATTTTTCTGCAACTTCAAGCAATTTCTCTGTGGCTTCCTGTCCACTTTCACCCTGATTTTGGTTTAGAACTACATCTTCAACTGCATCTTTTAGTTCTTTAGGAATATCGTCATAAATCGCCATTTGACCAGCGTTCACGATCCCCATCGTCATGCCTTGTTTAATGGCATGGTAAAGGAATACTGAGTGAATTGCTTCACGCACAGGTTCATTGCCACGGAAAGAGAATGATACGTTGGACACACCACCTGAAATCATGGCATGTGGCAAGTTTTGTTTAATCCAGCCTGTCGCTTCAATAAAATCGACACCGTAGTTATTGTGTTCTTCAATCCCCGTAGCAACTGCAAACACGTTCGGGTCAAAAATAATATCTTCAGCAGGGAAGCCCACATCATTCACTAACACATCATAAGAACGTTTACAGATCTCACGTTTACGTGCAGCCGTATCCGCTTGTCCTGTTTCATCAAATGCCATGACGATAACTGCTGCACCATATTGTCGGCATAAACGGGCTTTTTCGACAAACTCATCATAACCCTCTTTAAGGGAAATTGAGTTCACCACAGGTTTACCCTGAACGCATTTCAAACCCGCTTCAATGATTTCCCATTTCGATGAGTCAATCATGATCGGCACACGTGAGATATCTGGTTCAGATGCCACCAGATTCAAGAAATGCACCATCGCATTTTGTGAATCAAGCATCCCTTCATCCATGTTAATGTCAATAATCTGTGCACCAGCTTCAACTTGTTGCTGAGCGACTTCTAAAGCTTCGGCAAAGTTTTCTTCACGGATGAGACGCAGGAATTTTTTTGAACCTGTGACATTGGTACGTTCACCGACATTGACAAATAAAGAGTCATCATAAATGTTAAATGGCTCTAAACCGCTGAGGCGGCAAGCAGGTCTGGTTTCAGGAATTTGACGTGGTTTTATATCTTTAACAGCATTGTAAATGGCGCGGATATGATCTGGTGTGGTACCACAACAACCACCTGTAATATTGATGAGACCACTTTCAGCAAATTCTTTTAAGAAAGCTGCGGTTTGCTCTGGCGTTTCATCATATTCACCAAAGGCATTCGGTAAACCCGCATTTGGATGGGCAGAGACAAAAGTATCCGCGACATCAGCAATAGTTTTCACATGCGGGCGCATCGCATCCGCACCCAAGGCACAGTTAAAGCCAATCGAAAGTAAATCGCCATGACGTACTGAGTTCCAGAATGCTTCTGCGGTTTGACCTGTTAATGTACGACCAGATGCATCGGTAATGGTGCCTGAAATCATTAACGGCAATTCATTACCGATTTGCTTAAATACTTCTTTTACCGCAAAAATCGCTGCTTTACAGTTCAGCGTATCAAATACTGTTTCAATCAAAAGAATATCGGCACCACCTTCGATGAGGGCATGTGTCGCCTCGATATAATTTTCTTTCAGTTCATCAAAAGTAATGTTACGGAAAGCAGGGTCATTGACGTTTGGTGAAATGGAACAGGTACGGGAAGTAGGACCAAGTACACCTGCAACAAAACGTGGTTTATCTGGGGTTGAGTACTTTTCACAAGCAGCTTTAGCTAAACGTGCTGCTTCACGGTTGATCTCGGGAACGAGGTCTTCCATGTGATAGTCCGACATGGAAACACGTGTGCCGTTAAAGCTGTTGGTTTCAATAATGTCTGCGCCAGCATCCAGATAGGCTTCATGAATGCCCTGAATAATCTGTGGTTGTGTTAGCACCAATAAATCATTGTTGCCTTTAAGGTCTGATGCCCAATCTGCAAAACGTTCACCACGATAATCTTCTTCTTGTAATTTATGGCGTTGAATCATGGTTCCCATTGCGCCATCAATAATCAGGATACGCTGGGCAAGAAGTGATTTCAGGGTGGCAAGTGTGGACATAAGGAACCCCAGTACATAGCAAGTTTAAAAAGCAGTCGCATTGTAACAGAAGCTACGCCAAAGCGTGTATTTTCAATGCCCAGTCAGGGTGATTCATCAGACCAAATGGAGAATGTCATAAAAGCTTCATGAAATTGCAATAATTTCGGTGAATAATGCTTTAAAAGACAACGTATATTTCGAAATATGATAAATAAGTTTCATATTTTGTTGTGTTTGTTGCAAAATCAGACAAACAGTTTTAGTTTAAAAGTATTTTTATTAACATGCTGTTTTTAATAATTAATTTTTTAAAAAAGAGTGAGATTTTCCTAATAAAATCCCAGAAAATGTGACAAAACTATGAAATTTTGGCTTCATGTGACAGTCCTTTGTCATATAATTGTCATAATTTAATTAAACAATACAGGGGATTTAATTATCCTCTTGCCGTCTACATGAATTCTAATCTTCCTCCTGTTTCGGATTCACCGCTTGCCAGTTCACAGGCAAAATCGACGAATGTGCATGTCCCTACACCGAAATTCTTTATGCCGGTGTTTTTAACAATTATTATTGCAACACTTATTTATATTGGTTTTCAGGTGAGCGCTGACTTGGCGCACGTTCCAGCATTAAGTTTATATTCAGTTATTCTTCTATCAACGGCACTTTTTATTGCGCTGGGCTTTGAGTTTGTTAATGGTTTTCACGATACAGCAAATGCTGTAGCGACGGTGATCTACACCAATGCATTGCCTGCACCTGTGGCCGTCATGTGGGCGGGCTTCTGTAACTTCCTTGGCGTTATGGTGGCGAGTGGTGCGGTTGCATACGGTATTATTGCCTTGCTTCCTGTTGAACTCATTATGAATGTGGGAAGCGGGGCTGGTTTTGCCATGGTGTTCGCCATGTTGATTGCCGCAATCTTATGGAATTTGGGGACCTGGTTTCTGGGCATTCCAGCATCAAGTTCACATACCCTGATTGGTTCAATTTTAGGTGTAGGCATTATGAACTACATTCTAAATTCGAGTAACGGTGGTGCATCTGGCATAGATATGGATCAGGTGATTAAGGTCGGTAAGGCCTTACTGTTCTCTCCACTGATTGGTTTCGCCTTTGCGGCCATCGTCTTTTTATTGGTAAAAACAGTCTTTAAGCGTCAACTGGAATTATTCCAGCCGCCAGAAGGCAACAAGCCACCACCACCATTAATCCGTGCCATCCTGATCTTTACCTGTACAGGGGTAAGTTTTGCCCATGGTTCAAATGATGGTCAAAAAGGTATGGGGCTGATCATGTTGATTCTGATTGGTTTGGTGCCGTTGGCGTATTCTTTAAACAAGAATCTTGATGCAAAACACTTGCAGTCATTTGAACAGCTTTCAGTACAAACAGCGACAGTACTGAATGTCAATCAAAATGAATTATCTGATGAGAAAGCGCGTGCTGTACTCACTAAATATATTCAAACCAAAGAGCAAACACCTGAAGTTGTTCCAGCACTTGCCAGCATGACTGCACATTTGGGTGAGCGTGTTGCCAATTATGGTGACTTGAAAGCCATTCCAGAGGCAGCGGTCAGTGAAATCCGTAATGATATGTACCTAAGTACCACCACATTCAAACGTCTGGATAGGGCTCAGGCTTTACCTGGAATGAATCAGGATCAGGCAAAAGTTGTCAAAGAATACCGTAGTAACCTGGATTCATTCCTGCAATACATCCCGAACTGGGTGAAAGTTGCGGTGGCCTTGGCCTTGGGGCTGGGTACGATGGTAGGCTGGAAACGTATCGTGGTGACTGTAGGCGAGCGTATTGGTAAGAACCACATGACCTATGGGCAGGGGATGTCGGCTGAACTTGTTGCAATGAGTACCATTGCTGCTGCTGATGGCTTGGGTATGCCTGTATCCACAACACACGTTTTAAATAGTGCGGTTGCAGGTACCATGGTTGCCAACAAGTCTGGACTCAACTTTGCGACAGTGAAGACAATACTTTCTGCATGGATATTTACCTTGCCAGCAACGATTGCAATCTCAGGTGGATTATACTGGCTGTTCCTACAGTTTGTATCATGATTTGATTTGCTTTAAAGCTAAATCATTTTAAAAAGCTTTGCCGAGGCAAAGCTTTTTTTATGGGTCATAAGATAGTGATAAGTTGAATATTTAAAATAAACATGCGAAAAATTCTTTTAGAAAATTAGGCTTAGCTTGTTTATAGATGAAATTAAAACAGACGTACACAAGGGTAATTTTTTATGGCAATTTAGATACGATACGGACAAAAACCAAGAATATTAGGTTCTAACTCAAATAGATCTGTTCTAATTTGAATGCCTGAATGCCTGAATGCCTGAATGCCTGAATGCCTGAATGCCTGAATGCCTGAATGCCTGAATGCCTGAAT
>NZ_KB849355.1:814839-864397 GCF_000368325.1 Acinetobacter sp. CIP 102529 | reverse complement strand
TGAATGCCTGAATGCCTGAATGCCTGAATGCCTGAATGCCTGAATGCCTGAATGCCTGAATGCCTGAATGCCTGAATAAGCTAAGAAGATTTACTTGAACCTATTACAAAAATAGTTTCATTCCCCAAACGAGGAATATTTTTACTCTTGATTATCCGCTAAGATAACTAAGATATACAGTTTACTTAACGGTCTGTTTAAATCTATTTAAAAATATAGACAATCGAAATTAGAGTTTACACTCCGCCATTCTCCAAAAAAGAGTGGCTTTTTTTATTTCGATCTCTAAAAAATCGACAAAAAAAGAGCTGTCGAAACAGCTCTTTGCATGTATTACATGATTTTCGATTAAATTAAGCTTGTTGAATACCGGCAACAACCCAATCCTGTTGTGAACCAGCAGGTTTAACAAAATGCCAGATTTCAGTAAATGGTTGAGGCAGGCTGTTTAAATCTTCACTGACTGTACCTGTAAAACGCACGCTGACAACATATTGACCATTTTCAGTTGCAGTGTCTGCCACCATTGCATTCAGGTTACTAAATTCAGCAACATCCTGATCCTGATTGGCCATGATGTCCTGATACATTGAATTAAAAAGCTCAGGTGTTAAATAACGACGAATTTCTTCAACATTACTTGCACTATTGATAGATTGAATGTGGTTGAAACGCTGACGTGCAACACGCAGGAATGCAGCAGGTTCAGTACCATCAGGAAGCTGATTGCCATTACTCATTGAAGCACCACCAAATGGCGCTTGAGTTGCTGCACCACCAGCAACGGATTGACCAAAAATATTGGTATTGTCGCCTGTTTGGCGGGCATTGGCCTGAGGTGGCGTTTGGCGGCCAAAATTATTCTGACCACCATTGTTTGGTGCATAAGGATTATTCGCCGCTAATTTTTTTTTTGCGCCCAATTTACGGAACACAAAGAAAGCGATAGCAGCTGCAAGAAGAACCCAAAGCCAGCTAGGAATGCCACCTTTTTCTTCTTGTTGAGCTTGTTCAGCAGCTTGTTCAGCAGCTTGTTGTTCTGTTGCAGTTGGATTCTTATCATCAGCAAGCGCATTTGCAGCAACAGCACCTACAGCAGCACCTGCCACACCAGCAGCAACCATTGAACCTACACCAGGACCTGATCGTTGAGGTGCGGTTTGCTGAGGTGCTGGCGCTGCTTGACGTGGTTGTTGGTAAGACTGGTTATAAGACTGACTAGTTGAGCTAGAACGGCTCATCCCATGGCTTTTACCACCGCCTGCACGCTTTGCTTCCGCAAGTGGGGCAGCAACCAAGGTTGCCATTAAAAGAGCTGTCATCAAGCCACGCTGGTGTACTTGCATCGAAAATTCCTATCTAAATCCAATTTGTAAATGTATTTATGCAGGTATTTATGCGTAATTTCAACCAGAAAAGTATGTTTTTTTATGTCAAAGCCTGTTTTAGCCTAGCCTAATTCATCGCTCAGTTGCATGGCCTCAGTCAAGGCCTCATGTAAACGTGCCACAGCAATGATCTGAACACCGTCAACTGATTTTTGTGGTGCATTGGCCCTTGGTAAAATCACATATCTAAAACCATGCTTGGCGGCTTCCTTTAAACGTTCCTGTCCATTGGGAACAGGACGGATTTCGCCAGACAAACCCACTTCACCAAAAACGGCCAATTGTTGTGGCAAGGCCTTACCACGTAGGCTGGAGGCACAGGCTAGTAACACGGCAAGGTCTGAACCTGTTTCGGTAATTTTTAAACCACCGACCACATTAACATAGACATCCTGACCAGACGTTTGCACACCGCCATGACGATGCATTACGGCAAGTAGCATATTTAAACGGTTTTGCTCAAGACCCAGTGCCACACGTCTTGGCTGTCCATGTGCATCATCCACCAGTGCCTGTACTTCAACCAGCAGGGGACGAGTACCTTCGCGGCTAATCATCACAATTGAACCAGGAATGGCTTCATCATAACGACTGAGAAAGATGGCGGATGGATTGGCGACTTCACGCAGGCCTTTATCGGTCATGCCAAACACACCCAGCTCATTGACTGCACCAAAACGGTTCTTTACTGCCCGAATCATGCGGTAACGCGAGTCAGATTGTCCCTCAAAGTACAAGACACAATCGACCATATGTTCCAGAACACGTGGCCCCGCAAGTGAACCCTCTTTGGTGACATGGCCTACAATAAACAATGCTGTACCACTATTTTTGGCAAAACGGGTGAGTAGGGCGGCAGATTCACGAATTTGTGACACGCCACCAGGCGCCGACTGTAGGGTTTCGGTATAAAGTGTCTGAATTGAATCCAGAATTGCCACGACAGGCTTTTCCTGTGCCAAAACCTCACAAATACGTTCCACACAGGTTTCTGCCATTACCTTAAGCTGATCTGTGGGAAGATCAAGGCGTTGTGCGCGTAGTGCGACTTGAGAAAGGGATTCTTCGCCTGTGACATATAAGGCATTGCTTTTCTTGCTTGCCATGTGTGTTGCGGTCTGGAGCAGAATGGTCGATTTGCCAATACCAGGATCACCGCCAATCAGCACCACAGAACCTGTGACCAGCCCACCGCCGAGCACACGGTCAAATTCACTGATTCCTGTAGAGAGGCGGGTTTCACGTGAGACTGAAATTTGATTCAGTGTGGTGATGTTGGCGAGCTGACCTGCATACCCCCCCATTTTGGGGCGGGCACGATGGGAAATTGTTGATTCTAAACGTACCTCGGTCAAGCTGTTCCATTCACCACATTCTGAACATTGTCCTGCCCACTTGGGGTGATCAGCGCCACACTGTTCACAACGATAAACTGTTTTAACTTTGCTCATATTTAAGATACGTGATGGATCAATCAAAATTATTGAAAATGTAGCAATAGCGTATCCGAAATACAAATTTTATCTACAGACAGTCGCCAAAGTTGAGTTTGGCACGTAAACTGCTAGGCACAAGGAATGCCAGTTTAAATATAAAGGAGAGGAAAATTGAGTGAAAAAGCAACTAAAAAACCTGAAATTTTAAAAATCTGAAGAAAATCTGCAAAAACTTTTTCTATTGTTAAAGTTTTTAAGCTAATTTTGTGACATAAAAACTGAGAGTTGAATATAACAATGTCAAATGAGTTTCTTGAGCCATCCAGTGAAAATGGAGGGCTGCACCGTAGTTTGTCCAACCGACACTTACAGTTGATTGCAATTGGTGGAGCAATTGGAACAGGATTGTTTATGGGATCGGGCAAAACCATTAGTTTGGCTGGTCCATCCATTCTGTTCATTTATGGCCTAATTGGTGTGATGGTGTTTTTCGTCATGCGTGCATTGGGCGAACTGTTGTTATCCAACCTGAATTATAAATCTTTTATTGACTTATCCACTGATTTAATTGGTCCTTGGGCGGGTTATTTTGTGGGCTGGACCTATTGGTTGTGTTGGGTCACCATTGGTATCGCCGATCTGTCTGCCATTATCTACTATCTGGAATTTTTCAATGGGGGGGAATCCTTTACACCAATGGGTGGATTGCTGATCAGTACGGTTGCAATTCTATTTGTACTTGGACTGAATCTGGTCACTGTGAAGCTGTTTGGTGAAATGGAATTCTGGTTTGCAATGGTCAAGATCACCGCGATTATTGTGTTGATCGTCGTTGGTCTATGGATGATTTTTACTGGATTCACTAGCACATCAGGTACTGTTGCAAGTGTCTCAAATCTCTGGACGCATGGTGGCATGTTCCCGAAAGGTCTGGATGGTTTTCTGGCTGGATTCCAGATTGCCATCTTCGCCTTTGTTGGGGTGGAACTGGTTGGTACAACTGCTGCTGAAACACAGGACCCAAAGCGCAACTTACCTAAAGCAATTAACTCAATTCCAATCCGTATCATTATTTTCTATGTATTGGCATTGTTTGTGGTGATGTGTGTTACTCCGTGGGATCAAATTAACCCTAAAGTCAGCCCATTCGTGAATATCTTCTCACAGGCAGGTGTTGCCTCTGCTGCAATTATCATGAATCTGGTGGTGCTGTCCTCGGTCATGTCATCCATGAACAGTGGGGTATTCTCAACCAGCCGTATGCTGTTTGGTTTATCAACGGATCAACAGGCACCAAAATTATTTGGTAAATTGTCTAAATCTGCCGTTCCTTCAAAAGCATTGGTTTTCTCATCAATCTGTATCTTTATTGGTGCATTTGTACAGTTCATTTATAAAGTACAGACGGGAACCAATGATGAAGTGACAGCATTTACTCTAGCAACCACTTTATCAACCATCCTGTTTATCTGTGTGTGGATTATCATTATGTGGAGTTATATCAACTACCGCAAAAATAGACCTGAGCTGCATGCACAATCAACTTTTAAACTCCCAGGTGGCGTGTTTACCTGTTGGGTGGTGATTTTATTCTTCCTTGCAACCATCTATTTCCTTGCGCTGGATGAAACCACGCTGGAATCGTTAAAGGTCAGCCCAATCTGGTTCGTTATTTTGGCAATTGGTTATATCTTTTATAAAAAGAAAAACTAGCAAATAGCAGAATCTTTTTCTAAAAACGTCAGCGAAACGCTGGCGTTTTTTATGGTTTTAGGCTTTAGCCAATCTAATGATCACGCTATACTGCTCCGAATTGTAAAAGTTAGGTGCTCAGATGCTTAAAGTCATTTGTTCCATCAGTTTATTATTGAGCAGTATGCTACTCACGGCATGTGGTCAGTCAGGGGCGTTGCAATTGCCATCGGACCCAAACCATGACAAACGCGCAACATACCTGCTGTATAAAAATGAAGCCGCTCAGGCCAAGGCTTCATCTAATGTAAATACTGAAAGTCAGGCAACACAATCACAGATCACCTCACCTTAAGTTTGTAAATAAGGACATCTTCATGAGTTTCACTCGCATTAATGGGGTATTGCACGCTGAGCAATGTTCATTGGACCAGCTCGCACAGCAATTCGGCACGCCTTTATATGTTTATTCGAAAGCAACTTTTGAGAAGCATTATCTGGATATGCACCGTGCCTTTGATTTTATTGATCATCAAATCTGTTTTGCAGTGAAGTCAAACTCAAATATTGCAGTGTTGAATGTTCTGGCAAAATTAGGTGCTGGTTTTGATATTGTGACGGGTGGAGAATTAGCGCGTGTGCTTGCGGCTGGTGGAGATCCAGCAAAAATTGTGTTCTCTGGTTTAGGTAAATCCGAAGCGGATATTGAAAAAGCTTTGACCGTAGGTATTGCCTGTTTTAATGTGGAGTCGCATGCCGAGCTGGATCGTATCCAGAAAGTAGCGGCGAAACTTGGTAAAAAAGCCCCAATTTCCTTACGTGTTAATCCAGATGTGGATGCGAAAACCCATCCTTATATTTCAACAGGCTTAAAGGAAAACAAGTTTGGTATTCCAAGTGATACAGTGAATGAGACCTATCAATATGCAGCTTCACTGCCGAATCTGGAGATTGTCGGGATTGACTGCCACATCGGTTCGCAATTGACTGAGACCAAACCATTTGTTGATGCGCTGGATCGGGTCATTGTCATGATTGAGCAGTTGAAAGGCTTGGGTATCAACCTCAAACATATTGATATTGGTGGTGGTTTGGGGGTTTGTTATAAAGATGAAACACCACCAAGCGTTGAGGAATATGCCAATGCGATGCGTCCAGCTTTGGAAAAATTGGGCTTAAAAGTCTATATGGAGCCAGGGCGTAGTATTTCTGCCAATGCAGGTGTATTACTCACCAGGGTGGATTTACTTAAACCAACCAATCACCGTAACTTTGCCATCATTGATGCAGCGATGAATGACTTAATTCGCCCCGCTTTATATGAAGCATGGATGGATATTCAGTCAGTCAATCCAAATCCTGATGTTGAAGTCAAAACCTGGGACCTGGTTGGTGCAATCTGTGAAACTGGCGATTTTCTCGGTAAAGAGCGTGATTTGGCATTGCAGGAAAATGATGTTCTCGCTGTATTGGGCGCAGGTGCCTACGGTTTTGTCATGAGTTCAAACTACAATACCCGTGGTCGCGCTGCCGAAGTCATGGTCAATGGTGATCAGGCCTATGTAATTCGTGAGCGTGAAAGCATAGAATCACTTTGGGAAAAAGAGTGTTTGTTGCCTAAGGAGTAAATTAAGATGTATTTAGAATTTACCAAAATGCATGGTCTGGGCAATGATTTTATGGTTGTTGACCTGATCACGCAGCGCGCTTATTTAGATGCGGTTACTATTCAGCGTTTGGCAGATCGTCATTTTGGCGTGGGTTTTGATCAACTGCTGATTGTTGAGCCACCTGATTTTCCAGATGTTGATTTTAAATATCGAATTTTTAATGCTGATGGTTCAGAGGTGGAACAGTGTGGTAATGGGGTACGTTGCTTCGCCCGTTTTGTGCATGAGCGTCAATTGACCACCAAAACCAAAATTCGTGTGCAGACCAAGGCTGGGATTGTTGAGCCAGAGTTAGGTGCAAATGGTTGGGTTCGGGTCAATATGGGACCGCCAAAATTTCTTCCTGAAGAAATCCCATTTATTACTCAGGAACATGAAGATGCTGAGGGCTTATATCAACTGGAACTTGCAGATAATAAAAGCATCAATATTGATGTGGTGAATATGGGCAACCCACATGCGGTGACTATTGTACCTGATGTATTAACTGCTGATGTTGAGCGTATCGGCCCACAAGTAGAATCACACGCACGTTTTCCTGCACGTGTAAATGCGGGTTTTATGCAAATCATTGATGAAAAGCATATCCGTTTGCGTGTATATGAACGTGGTGTGGGTGAGACCTTGGCCTGTGGTACAGGGGCTTGCGCGGCTGCGGTCAGTGGTATGCGCCGTGGCTTGCTTGCCAATGAGGTTGAGGTTCAGCTTGCAGGCGGTAAGCTACATATTGCCTGGCGTGAGGGTGATGTGGTCTGGATGACAGGTCCAACCACGCATGTCTATGATGCGCGTCTGGATTTAAGATATTTTCAAGGCTAAAATTATGATAACTAAACACCCTGAGTTGCAGGGTGTTTATTTTTTAAAATAAAATTATAATTTCAAAGGATAACAATGAATAACTTGGTTTTCTTTCCAGGCGCATCAGGTAATACCCAATTCTGGAATCCTTTGATCGCACAATTGCCTAAGAGCTATACCAAACAGGTCATTGCCTATCCAGGTTTTCATGGTGTGGTTGCACATCCAGATATAAATAGTTTTGATGATTTAACCGATTATGTGGTTGCACAGATTCAACAACCCTCGATTTTAATTGCTCAATCAATGGGTGGTATTTTTGCCATCGCAGCCACATTAAAAAAAACGGATTTGGTCAAAGGCTTGGTTCTGATGGCAACTTCGGGAGGTATCAATTTAGACCTGTTTCAAGTTCAGGATTGGCGACAGGCGTATCAGCAAGAATATTTGCAATATCCTGATTGGTTTATCACAGCAAAGGTAGACTATGAAGCCGAATTGGCAGATATTCAACAACAGGTTTTATTATTGTGGGGAGATCAGGACCTGATTAGCCCTGTTGCTGTGGGACAACATTTACAACATATCTTTAAGAAATCTGAACTTTATGTGATTCAATACGGAGAACATGATTTTGCTGAACAGTATGCAGATGAAGTTGCTATTTATATCAATGCTTTTATAAAGCAATTTTAGGGAGCTGAATGTGCAGACAGCTTTACAACTACTTTCCATGTGGTTAAAAGAGCGGACAATTCAAAATCAGTCTGAACATACCATCACGGCCTATCAACGTGATCTTACTGATTTTTTTAAATTTTGTGAAAATAAACAATTACAACTACATGATGTTGAAGCTTCGGACTTGCGAGAATATTTAGCCGAGCGTGTTGAATGCGACCAACTCAGTTCCAGTAGCCTGCAACGTCACCTGACCTCCATTCGCCAATTTATGAAATGGGCTGAGCAAGGACAATATTTACAGCAGAATCCCTCAGAAGATTTTAAGTTAAAACGTCAACCCCGTCCCTTGCCAGGCATGATTGATATTGAAACCATCAATCAGATTCTGGATCAGCCTGCACCTGAAAAACCAATTGAGCAGCAATTATGGTTAAGGGATAGGGCGATGCTTGAGCTGTTATATTCGAGTGGTCTACGTTTAGCCGAGTTACAGGGTTTAACTGTCAAGGATATTGATTTTAATCGACAATTATTACGCATTACAGGTAAGGGCAATAAAACCCGAATTGTGCCTTTTGGAACCAAAGCTAAACAAAGTCTGGTTGAGTGGTTAAAAATCTATCGGATATGGCAGGGTGGTTTTGTAGCAGATTCAGCCGTGTTTATTTCACAGAAAGGTAACGCGCTGACCCCAAGACAGATTGAAAATCGGGTCAAATTACAGGCCCAACGGGCAGGAATCAGTGTCGATTTGCATCCACATTTATTACGACATTGTTTTGCCAGTCATCTGCTTTCTGCCAGTGGCGATCTACGTGCAATTCAGGAAATGTTGGGTCATAGTAACTTATCCACCACCCAAATCTATACCCATCTCGACTTTGAGCAATTGATGAATGTATATGACAAAAGCCATCCTCGGGCACAAAAAAGCTGAATCCTGATATATTATGTTGCAAAATTGGACGTTAAATAGGCAACTCATTTTACAGAGCACACTTAAACAATGTTCTTACTTTATTGCCCATTTTTTGCAAAAAGTGCTGAGTATTTGGATTTGCCCGAAATGATCAGTTACAGAACATCTGCTTTTTGTCTGCAAGATCTATTTTAGCTTGTTGAATTTTATAAAAATATTAATAAAATCAAAATGTAATATTGATAAGAGCGGATAGCTCAATTGAGTTGATTTCTCAGTGCTCTAAATTAGTGAACTGAGCATTTCATCTTTTTTACAGCCACATGGGAAATTGTGACTTGACCGAAATGCCAAATACATTGCAAGATAGAGCACCTAAAAAGTTTCGATCGAAGAGTTAGAATGCTCTTCACTACATTTACTTGCTTAGAACAGCCGAGGATTACATGAAGGCTCTTGTCGCTGTAAAACGTGTGGTTGATGCCAACGTTAAAGTTCGTGTTAAGCCGGACAATAGTGGGGTTGACCTTACCAACGTTAAGATGTCAATCAACCCATTCTGTGAAATCGCAGTGGAAGAAGCGGTTCGCTTAAAAGAAAAAGGAACGATTTCAGAAATCGTTGTTGTTTCAGTGGGTTCTAAAGACGCGCAAGAACAAATCCGTTCTGCAATGGCTTTAGGTGCTGACCGTGGTATTTTAGTTGAAACTGCTGACGAAGTTGGCGCTTTAGAAGTTGCTAAAATTCTAAAAGGCGTTGTTGATGCTGAAAAACCAGAACTTATTCTTCTTGGTAAACAAGCAATTGATGATGACTCTAACCAGGTAGGTCAAATGCTTGGCGCTTTACTTGGTGCTGGTCAAGGTACTTTTGCATCTGAAGTTAAAGTTGACGGTGGTAAAGTACAAGTTACTCGTGAAATCGACGGCGGTTTACAAACTGTTGAGCTTGCACTTCCTGCAATCATCACAACTGACTTACGTCTGAATGAGCCACGTTATGCTGCTCTTCCAAACATTATGAAAGCGCGTAAAAAACCGCTTGATATTAAGTCTCCTGCTGATTATGGCGTTGCAACTGGTACTAAACTTAAAACAATTAAAGTTGAAGCACCTGCTGAACGTAAAGCTGGCGTACAAGTGAAGTCTGTAGACGAGCTTGTAGAAAAATTGAAAAACGAAGCGAAAGTGATCTAATACAGAAGGATACAATCATGAGTATTTTAGTTATCGCTGATCACAACAACCAGACACTTAACGGTGCAACTTTAAACGTTGTTGCGGCAGCTCAAAAAATCGGTGGTGATATTACTGTATTAGTTGCTGGTTCTGGCGCTCAAGCAGTTGCTGATGCTGCTGCTAAAATTGCTGGTGTGAGCAAAGTATTACTTGCTGACAATGCTGCTTATGCGAACCAATTGGCTGAAAACGTTGCTAGCTTGGTTGCTGACATCGCAAAAGGCGGTTACAAATACGTATTAGCTGCTTCTACAACAACTGGTAAGAACATTCTTCCACGTGTTGCTGCACTTCTTGACGTAAGCATGATTTCAGACATCATTGCTGTTGAATCTGCAAATACTTTCAAGCGTCCTATCTATGCTGGTAACGCGATTGCAACTGTTCAATCAGATGAAGCGATTATCGTAGGTACAGTTCGTGGTACAGCATTTGATGCTGTAGCTGCTGAAGGCGGTTCTGCTGTAGTCGAAGCTGTTGCTGAGGTGAAAGATGCTGGTATTTCTAAGTTTGTAAGTGAAGAAATCGTGAAACTTGATCGCCCAGAATTAACTGCTGCGCGTATCGTTGTTTCTGGTGGTCGTGGTGTAGGTTCTGGTGAAAACTACCATAAAGTACTTGACCCATTAGCTGATAAGCTTGGTGCTGCTCAAGGTGCTTCACGTGCTGCTGTAGATGCTGGCTTTGTACCAAACGACTTCCAAGTAGGTCAAACAGGTAAAATTGTTGCACCTGACTTGTATATTGCTGTTGGTATCTCTGGTGCGATTCAGCACTTGGCAGGTATGAAAGATTCTAAAGTTATTGTTGCAATCAACAAAGACGAAGAAGCACCAATCAACAGCGTTGCTGACTACTGGTTAGTGGGCGACTTGAACACTGTTGTACCTGAATTGGTATCTAAACTTTAATTCGCTCTGAATAAAGTTGAAGAACGCCCCGAAAGGGGTGTTTTTTTATGTTAAAAATAAGAATAAATAAATGAGAGCATTACCGATGAATTATACTTTTAAGACCTATTTTCTGATGCTGGCTCATTATAATCAGTGGGCAAATCAAAAGTTATTTTCTACGCTCATCGGCTTAACAGAGGAGCAATTAAATCAAGATTGTAAAGTTTATTTTAAATCCCTTATGCAAACGGCAAATCATGTGTTGGTAGGAGATATACTTTGGTTTGAGCGTATCAAAGGTGTTGTTGCATCAACATATACTTTGGATGAAATTCTTTATAATCAACTCGCCCAATTAGAGAATGCTCGAATTGAACATGATCAAAGTCTGATAAATTTTATTCATGAACATGATGAAGTTTCATTCCATCAAACCATTGCTTATGTCCGTCGAGGTCAAATTTATACTGAGCCTTTGATTGAGATATTGGCACACCTATTTAACCATCAAACGCATCATCGAGGTCAAATGCACAGCATGATCTTTGAGCTAACAGCAAAGTCCTTGGAGCTAGACTTAATTTTCTTTCAAAGAGAATATGCCTATTTATACCGCTGATTTTAAAAAACTGGATTGAAGATTTTATTAAAAATGCCTTTATTTTGATTAAAAAGTAACCTTTTATTCTGTTCACTGAAAAATGGAAAACTAGATTTTTAACTTATTAATTCTAATAAATTTTTTATTGTAAAAAAATGCTATTTTCAGATTAGCAAACTCCCAGTTAACCTGTCATTTATGCTATAATTTTTCGCTATATTTTTTAATTTTAGTTCAAGTTTTTGGATTAAATTTTTGCAAGATTGAAGACATAAAAACAGGTGGAACCATCGACCTGTAAACAAGGAGTATGCATGAGCGTATCGGAAATCAGACCGATTGCCATTGAGGACGAACTCAAGCATTCATATCTAGATTACGCCATGAGCGTAATTGTATCTCGTGCATTGCCAGATGTGAGAGACGGTCTAAAACCTGTTCACCGTCGTGTATTGTTTGCGATGCACGAATTGGGCAATGATTATAACAAAGCATACAAAAAGTCTGCTCGTGTTGTCGGGGACGTGATTGGTAAATATCACCCTCATGGTGACAGTGCGGTATATGAAACCATTGTTCGTATGGCGCAGAATTTTAGCTTGCGTTACATGTTGGTTGATGGTCAAGGTAACTTCGGTTCTGTCGATGGGGATAGCGCAGCAGCAATGCGTTATACCGAAGTTCGTATGCAAAAGTTGACCCATGAAATCTTAGCAGACTTAGAAAAAGATACTGTTGATTGGGAAGATAACTACGACGGTTCTGAGCGTATTCCTCAAGTGATGCCGACACGTATTCCAAATCTTTTGATTAATGGTGCGACGGGTATTGCAGTCGGTATGGCGACCAATATGGCGCCACACAATATGACTGAAGTGGTCAATGCTTGTTTAGCCTATGCCAATAACCCAAATATCTCTATTGAAGGTTTGATGGAGCATATTACGGGGCCAGATTTCCCTACGGGCGGTATTATTTACGGTAAATCAGGCATTGTTGATGCCTATCGGACTGGTAAAGGCCGTTTGCATATTCGTGGTAAATATCACTTTGAGGAAGACCCAAAAACAGGCCGTACCACCATCGTCTTTACTGAGATTCCTTACCAAGTTAACAAAGCAAAAACCATTGAGCGTATTGCCGAGTTAGTCAAAGAAAAGAAACTTGAAGGTATTTCCGAACTGCGTGATGAGTCTGATAAAGAAGGCATGCGTATCGCGATCGACCTGAAGCGTGGCGAAAATGCAGAAGTTGCAGTGAATAATTTATTCCTGCATACACAACTTCAAAACTCGTTCAGCATTAACATGGTCTGTCTGGATAATGGTCAGCCTAAGTTGATGAACCTGAAAGACATCATTGCGGCGTTTATCCGTCACCGTCAGGAAGTGGTGACCCGCCGTACCATGTTCGAATTGCGTAAAGCACGCGAGCGTGGACATATCTTGGAAGGCTTAACCGTTGCCTTGGCCAATATTGATGCCATCATTGAAACCATTAAAACCTCTGCAAACCCAGCCGAAGCGCGTGAACGTTTACAGGTAGGTGAGTGGGCTGGCGGTGGCGTGGTGGCATTGCTGGAAAAAGCAGGTGCGATCTCTGTTCGTCCAGATGAAATTGAAGGCGAAGACCCAACTCGCCCATTTGGTTTGTCAGGTGAGATTTATCGCTTGTCACCTACGCAAGTGGCGGCAATTTTAGAATTACGTTTACACCGTTTAACAGGTTTAGAACAAGACAAGTTACATGCAGAATATTCTGAAATCTTAGGTCAAATCGCTGAATTAACAGCAATTCTCAATGATTTTAATTTATTGATGAATGTGATTCGTGAAGAACTTGCTTTAATCTTGCAACAATATGGTGATGGGCGTCGTACTGAAATTGTTGAATCAGGTGTTGATTTCTGCCGTGAAGATTTGATCCCAGAAGAACAAGTGGTATTGACTGTTTCTCAAACAGGTTATGCGAAAACTCAACCACTTTCTGACTATCAAGCGCAACGTCGTGGTGGTCGTGGCAAGTCTGCAACATCGATGAAAGATGATGATATTATTCAACATTTAATTGTGGCATCAAACCATGCAACAGTTCTATGTTTTACCAATGTTGGTAAAGTCTATCGTTTAAGAGTGTTTGAGGTTCCGCAAGCTTCACGTGGTGCAAAAGGTCGTCCAATTATTAATTTGCTTCCATTGGATGCAAATGAAACCGTGACTGCAATCTTACCGTTGACTGAATTCCCTGAAAATCACTATGTATTCATGGCAACAGCATCAGGTACGGTTAAACGTGTTGAATTAGCACAATTTAGTAATGTTCGTTCTAACGGTTTACGTGCGATTGAGTTGAACGAAGAAGATACTTTAATTGGTGTTGCAATTACCGATGGTAATCAGCAGATCATGTTGTTCTCGAACGAAGGGAAAGCAATTCGTTTTGCTGAAACAGATGTTCGTGCGATGGGACGTACTGCCAAAGGTGTGCGTGGTATGCGTGTCAGCTTTGCCAGCAATACCATTGAAGCTGAAGATGCTGACGTTGAAAATGATGATAGCGATGACAATGATGATTCGTCTGATTCAAATGTATTGAGCCGTATCGTATCTCTCGTTGTGGTACCTGAAACAGGTGAGGTGCTGTGTGCGAGTGCCAACGGTTATGGTAAACGTACTCCAGTGAATGACTTCCCGACCAAGAAGCGTGGTGGTAAGGGGGTAATTGCGATTAAGACCTCTGAACGTAATGGTGAGCTTGTCGGTGCGGTATCAATTGATGAAAGCAAAGAGCTTATGTTGATTTCTGATGGTGGTACCTTAGTCCGTACTCGTGCTGCCGAGGTTGCGATGACTGGTCGTAATGCACAAGGTGTCCGTTTAATTCGTCTCAGCGATGCAGAAACATTGGTTGGTGTTGTTTCAATTGATGCTGTAGAAGTAGAAGATGAGGACGAATTAGAGCTGATCGAAGGTGTAGAAAATCCAGAGGTGCAAACAGCAACTTCAGAGGAAGCTGCCGTAGAACCAAAAGATGATACGCCTGAAGCGTAAATCTATTCATCCTAAAAAAGGAAGCTATTTAGCTTCCTTTTTTATTGGCTTTATGATGACTAAACGATAATAGGATAGTGCTAATAAGACTGCGCCAACTGTGCTGAGGTAAATAAGTTTAGGTACAACGATAGAGGTGGGTACACCCATTTGATTGAGTTGAACAAACATTTGGACACCGTGTGTAGATGGTAAAGTCCATGCAAACCACTGCATCCATTCGGGCATAGCTGCGTGTGGCCATGCAGCGCCAGTCAATAAGAATAAGGGAACTGAAGTAACGACAACCAAATGTCCAACGCGTTCAGGCATATCCACCAGCGAACCAAGTAACATACCAAGACCGATAACACAACTTACATAAATAGGGACTGCGAGGAGCATGCCCCAAAAATTTCCTCCATGTGGATATTCATATAGCCAAAATGTGAAACCATATAAATAAAGGCTGCCTAAACCACTAATTGTAAGGATGGTTGCAAATATTGCCCAAAACTCCACGGGTTCAGCAGACCAGCCTTGCTCGCGATAACTCGCAATGAGCATGGCTAAACCAAGCAAAATAGTTTGATGAATGATTAGACTGGCAACAGCAGGGAAAATATAACTGCCATAACCTGATAAAGTATTAAATAACGGAATATCGTGGATTGGCAGCTCAATTTCAAATTGGGAGGCTTCGCCAAACTTTTCCAAATGCTCTTTCAGTGTATATTCGATCGAGGTCGCAAGACCTGTAGCAGCTTCTTTAGTTTGTAAAAAATATGCTGTACTGAGATAAAGCCCAATCCCTCCCATTTCCCCGCGTCTGAGGCTTTGACTCAGGTTTTCTGGAAGTAATAAGATCGCTTCAGCTTTTTGGTTTTTCACCATTTGTTCTGCTTCAAGGAAGTTCCCTGTGACAGCCTGTATCTGGATATGGGGGCTACTAGCAGTTTGACTAATAATTTTAGAGCTTAAAACACTTTGTTCTTCATCAACAATCACGATCGGAATATTTTCTGCAACTTGCGCTTTATAGGCAGTTGGATAGAAAAAGCTATACATGAGGATAGAGGCAATCAGTGTGGTAAACACTGAGTTATTTTTCACAATATTTTTGAAAGTTTGTTTGTAATAAAAGAAAAATGATTTCATGAGTGAATCTCCTGAACATTTTTCTTCAATAAACGAAGACTTAATAAGCTAAATATCACTGCAAAAACGAGCAGAATAATGAAAGGTATAACTGAAATAATGACATCGCTTCCAATCACCCATTGCTCAGTTTGTAATTTTGCGTAAGGGGTAAATGGAATAATCATTGACCATAATTGTGTAAATGCAGGAGCATTATTTAAGGGGAGTGTGACACCTGCGAAACTCATGGATGAACCACCATATAGTGCGATAAAACCAAAACTTTTAGGCAGGTCTTTGGTAGCTAAGATAACGCTACTGCTGATCATGGCATAGGCAAAATAAAACACAAACTGAGCGATCAAAAGAAAGCTAAGTGAGCCTGCGATAAAATAACCTTTGACTTGGGTGAGCCAGAACATCCAGCACCATGTCCAGAAACAAAAAATCAGCACATAAAGCAAAATTTTTCCAAAAAATCGAGAAACAATCTGTGTTGAACCTAGCCATTCTGCAAAGGTATGACGCTTAAATTCTTGCCCGATTGCGAATGCAATACAACAACACAGCAATAAATGGAGTACTGCAGGAACAATGAACGGTCCTAAAAATAGCTCATAACTCATGCTGGGGTTATATAGCATCGAGACTTTGACATGTGGCGTAGGGAATTCAGCATAAGGGATTTTATTTGCTAAATAACTGTTACCTAAATAGTCGCCAATGGCATTGAGGGTGCTACTTTGCATTGCTGAAGCAATGGTATTGCCAATAGTAAAAAAAGATTGGTTATACGCCATACTAATTTGAGCATTTTTTGCCTGAACAAGTCGTTGCTCCGCACCTTCAGGAATGAAAACAAAACCCCAAACCTGAGTACTATTAATCATACGTTCAACTTCGTCTTGACTTGAACTGATAGTCTTTACACTTAGACTTGGGTTAATACTGAGGTTATGAATGATTTGTCGGCTTAATTGGCTTTGATCTTGGTCAACAATGGCAATCGGTAAGTGCTCAGCTTTTCCAGCCGAAAGCATGCTGGTAAAAAAGATGATGATCAATAAAGGCATAATGATTGCCATAAATGCATCTACTTTATGGCATTTTAAATAACGCAACTCTCGAAGCATTGCAGCAAACATTGGTTATTTTGCCTCTTTAATTTTAAAAAGTACGCTCATTCCAACTTTAAGATCTGGAATAGATTGCTCAGGTACTAAGTGGAATTTAAAGCTGCGAATATCATAACCACCCGTTTGACGTGTGGTTTTAATGGTTGCAAAGTCTCCTTCAACATCAATGTTCTTCACTTTAAATGTGACTTTTTGATTCAGCGCAGGTACGAAACCATCTAAAGTTTTGTTTTGATATACACTTTCATACATATCTTCACGGACATTTAAACTGACCCACATCTCATGGTCTTCAATAATACTGACGACAGGCACACCAGTTGCGACTAACTCTGTTGGTTTGCCATAGGTTTTCGATACAGTACCGTCGACCGGTGAATAGAGCTTGGTTTCTTCTGTCAATGCATTTGCTTCTTTGACAGCAGCTTGTGCCATGGCGACTTTTGCATCGGCAGTTGATTTCTGTTGTTCGGTGCTACCACGTTTAGCGCGTGCATATTGTTGATATGACGCCTCAGCAGTTTCACGGGCAGAGGTTTGTGCCGCAAGCATCTCATCACGACGTTGACGAGAAATCACACCTTGTTGATAGAGGTTTTCACCTCGTTTATAGGTTGTTGCTGCAAGTTCTGCTTGCGTTTTTAAAGCTTGCCAGTTGTGATACAGAGTTTCAATAATTTCTTGTTGAGAACCACGATAAACGGTTGACTGGAATGCCATTGCACTTTGCAAGGCGGCTTGGGCTTGTTCTTTTTTGGCTTCAAGTTCGGGACTCACAAAGCGAATAAGCGCTTGCCCTTTTTTTACGGCTTGTCCTTCAGTTACATAAAATTCTTCGATACGACTAGCTACTTTGGTGCTGATGTTTATTGTTTCAGCTTCAACTCGTCCTTGTAATTCAACTGCTTGGGGTTGATATGCTTTCCATAAACCATATGCAATTAAGCCAAGCAAAATAAATACAATAATTAGACCAATAATTTTAGCTTTACCTTTCTGGGGTGGTTGCGCTGGTGGTTCCTGAGTATTTGATGGTGTAGCAGTCTTGTTAGTGTCAATTTGTTCTGTTGAAGATGCTTGCTCATTTACGACGTTAGTCGTTTGCGTTTCATCCGCTTTTGCCACGTTATCTGTATCGCGTTTTGAATTGGATGATGATTGATTTTGGCTCATAAATGTCTCCAATTAACGGATAAAATCAGTACGTGGTTGATTAACATAGAGCTTGAACTCGTCAATCGAGCCATAGCTTTGTAATAGGGTTGCTAAAGATAAAATATATTTATATGCATTGATTGCCATTTCACTTCTCAATGCATTCAATGCATTTTGTGCATCGATGACTTGAGTTGCAGTTCCCATACCTTCCTTAAAGGAAAGTTGTTGAATACGTAGATTCTCTTGTGCTGCTTTGGTGTTTTGTGTCAATAGTTGGTGGCTGGTTTGCGAAGCATTCAATTCGCTATAGGATTTGTACAGCACATTTTCAATTTCTTGCTTGGTACGTTCTGTCATGAGTTCTGCCGCATAACGTTTTAGTTCTGCTGCATGTACGTTTTTATTTTTATCGACACCAGAGAATAAATTGTATTTTGCCATAACGCCAATGATCCAATTTTCTTTCTCATCTAAACCATATTCACCAAAAGCAAAGACACTTGGCTTTTTAGCTGCTTGCTGAATTCGGACATTTTCATTGGCTAGCTGTGTGTCCATTTGCAGTTTTTTGATGAGGCTTGAATTTTGGTCGTAGTTTGCAAGTAGCTTATCTAATGAATGATTTTGATCTGTATTTACGAATAGGGGAGTGCTGAGATTTAATGGCGCTTTAGTTTGCAATAAATTTTGTAAACTAAACTGACTCGCTTGTAGATTCGATTGTGCATTTTGATAGGTACGTTGCGCATTATTACGAGCAACTTCAAATTGCATGCGTTGTCCTTTATTTATAAAACCCTGCTTTTCTAACTTTAATGCATTGTCATAATGTTGTTGCATTGCATTTAGATTAAATAAACTGGTGCTTAATAATTGTTGCTGCAATTGCACATTAAAATAGGCCTGAATCATTTCAAAACGCTGAGAATCTTGTTGCTGTTTCTCACTGATGTCAGAACGCTTGGATTGAATACTGGCAATTTGTTTGGCGCTACTAATTTTTCCGCCTGTATAAAGTGGCATGACCATAGAAACAGATGTTCTAACATCATGATCTTTAATGGTGACATCTAAATTATTGGGTACTTTGTTTAATCCATCACTGACGGTTTGATCAAAGCCTTGGCTGACTTGATCGATGACTTCTGGTGGGAACACATTTTCCCATTGAGATAATTTGTCATCAAAACCGCGTGTGAGAGAATTTTCTAATCGACGCTTACTCGACTCTAAAGGAACACTCGTTTCACTATGAAAAGAATAAGCTCGCGCATTTAAATCAATGCGTGGAAGTCCTAAATGTTTGACTGCCTCCATCTCTAAGCGTGATGCTTGTTGAAGTGCTTGTTGAGCTTGAGTTGAATAAGCATTTTCAACGACAAATTTCTCTGCTTCACTATAGCTGAGTGTCTGAGCAAGTGTAGATGTAGAAAATAAGGCATAACTGATTAAACTAATACAGAGGCTTAGCTGTTTTGGAAACCGTTTGACCTTAAAACTCGGTCGATTATGTCGTTTCAACATTATGGTATGTCGCACTTTAATAATATCCTGAGTGAGTCTAAATTATTTTTATAAAATTAAAATAATATTTTTTAATTAAATATAGGACTTACGCACTATTATTTATAGATTCTCTGTGATAGCAGATGATTTTTATCGAGAATAAAGTCATCAATGAAGTTTTTGATAACTGGTCTAAATAATTTCTTCTGCCAACGATATACATTTTCAAAGATCCCCTCAAACTGGTTCTTTTGTATCTCAACGTAGGCCATCAAGGCTGAAAAAATATGATTCAAAATCAGTTTAGATCGTCTTACTTGAAACTTTTCAATATGACAAACCTGTTTAATCACTCGGTGATATTGTTCTATTTTCCAATGACTTGAATGTAATTCATGAAAACCCTCAAAGGACAATAAATCATCTTCATCTTGATGCACAATATAAAACCTCTGCTGTTCTTTTAACTGAGTCTTAAATAATTGTACAAAGCCAAAATCTTTGAGCCAGACCACTTGACCCTGATGGAAATCTGGCAATAAACGCAGTTGAAACCATTGTCCTTTTTCTGGGGAAACCTTACGGTTACAGTCGATACCAAACATAAATCGAATACCATGTTTTCTTATGGTTTTTAGATTTGCAGTCGATGAATACCAACTATCACCTGTAATAAATTGAATCTTTGCACCCCAACTAAGTACTTCACTTAACATATCCATAAAGTAATCATTCTTGGTTTTACCCTCAGATTTGTCATAAATTCGGAAATTAATTGGAATATTTTGACCATTCTGATCTGTCGCATACAAGGTAATGAGATTAATACCCTTGACGGATCGGTGGTGTTTGCCTGACCAAAAATAGCTAACTAAGTCCATATGTTGACTATATGGTTTATCTAAAACAGTATCATCAATACTGACTATAAGTTTATTATTATCAATATGTTGAATTGCTTCTTGATATAGGTCGTGAGGTGTGTAGTCTTCACGCTCTAGAAAGCGATTTACACTATCATGCGAGATATTATAAGTCTCGGCAAGTTGTGTGCAGCTAATAGAGTTCGGTTCTGTCATGAGAAAGCCCATATAAATGGGTAATGTACAAGTTGCTGTAGAAGCATGTTTAGTTCGTCTGATCACAGATACTTTATAAACTATTTTAATACTTTTTTGAATCCGTCAATGCGTAAGTCCTAAAATAGTTATATCGCTCTGATTGGTGTATTCAATTTGTAAAAAATAGAGTTTTTAGTCTAAATATATTTCCCGAAAATTAGATAATTTGCTCATAAATAAATAGAAACGGTTGTTGTTAAAATCAGTCAAATACCCAAAGATGATTGAAATATTTATTGGATAAGCTGCTGCAAGCTACGTCAATCTGTGCTTAAATTCCTATCTCAATTTGTTTCACTTTGACAAGGGAAAATTCATGCGTGCTTATAATTTCTGCGCTGGTCCTGCTGCATTACCTACTGCCGTTTTAGAAAAAGCTCAACAAGAAATGTTGGATTGGCAGGGTAAGGGGCTGTCGATCATGGAAATGAGTCATCGTAGCAATGATTATGTTGCTGTTGCGGAAAAGGCGGAAGCTGATTTACGCAAACTCATGAATATTCCTGAGAATTATAAAGTGCTGTTCTTACAAGGTGGCGCATCTCTCCAATTCTCGGCGATTCCGCTCAACTTGTTGGGTAAGAATAACAAAGCTGATTATATCCATACTGGAATTTGGTCTGAGAAGGCATTAAAAGAAGCCAAGCGCTACGGCGATGTAAATGTTGTAGATGCGGCCACTTTGATTGATGGCAAACATGCAATCACAGAACAAAGTACTTGGAATCTTTCAAATGATGCAGCGTATGTGCATTATGCTGATAATGAAACCATTGGTGGTTTGCAGTTCGCAGATGTTCCAAATGTAACCGCGCCGTTGGTTTGTGATTATTCTTCTAGTATTTTGTCTGCACCTGTAGATGTAAATAAATTTGGACTCATTTATGCGGGCGCACAAAAGAATATTGGTCCTGCGGGATTAACCATTGTCATTATTCGTGATGATTTGCTGGATCAGGCAAAACCTGAAATTCCAAGCATCCTAAAATATGGCGACCAAGCCAAGAATGGTTCAATGGTGAATACACCAGCAACTTATGCTTGGTATTTGGCTGGTTTGGTTTTTGAATGGTTGCTAGACCAGGGTGGGGTAGATGCGATTCATAAAGTGAATCAAGAAAAAGCAAAACTACTTTACGGTTATATTGATGCTAGCGATTTCTATAACAACCCGATTGCAGTAGCAAATCGTTCAATGATGAATGTTCCTTTCACTTTGGCAGATGAGGCACTGGAAAAAACCTTCTTGAAAGAAGCTGAAGAAAATCATCTGCTTAATTTGGCAGGACATCGTTCAGTGGGTGGTATGCGTGCAAGTATCTATAATGCTGTGCCATTGGAAGGTGTACAAGCACTCGTGAGCTTTATGGATGAGTTTGCTAAACGTCATGGTTAAGTAATAAAACTTATTTAAAATAAAAGCCCTCAGAATTGAGGGCTTTTATTTTATGTTACGAATATGGTCAAAAATTAGAACAAGCCAACTTGATGAAAAATAAGTGCTGCTAAAAAAATACCAAGTAAAAAAAAGCAAAAAGCACCAACATCAAGTTTAAGACCTTGATCACTTGAATGAATAAGACTGGTGGTCGTTTGTTCTGGTATAATTTTCATTAGAAAGCCTAAAAATGCCACTTATGCGATTTTTTGTCACTTTAGTGCAGTTTTAGCATAAATATTCGCCTGAATCCAGATGTTGCCGCGAATATATTCACCAATGTTAAAGTTTTTATACAAAACATTTTTAGTGGCAATACGTATTAAAATTGCAGATAAATCATCTTCCAATACCAGTGTTACATCATACAGGGTATATTCATCCTGCATAAACTGCATGGTGGTTTTACCCACGATATTTCCCTGAAACCATGCTTCATCTTCCTGACCTAATGTCTCACCATATAGATAGGCGACCATTTTAGAAAAGTCGACAGTGACAGGTTCTTGATCTTCTGGGGTTTTGGGTTGCCACTCATTAATCAGTTCCTGTAGGTTATCGGGGGCAATGCCGTTATGTTCCGCCAGAATTGCATTTAATGCGCGGTGGTGCTTAATTGAGGCTGGATCATCAACAATGATTTTTTCATCTTTAGAAACGGTTTCCAATTCATATGCCCAGGCATTAAGTTGAACCTGATAACTCTGGTTTTTGTCATATTGACAGCGATTTACACTAAATAAACTATCAAAGGCATAAATAACCGTATTTTTATTTACGCTTAATCTTAATACCGCCTGAGTTGCGGAATCACAGGTAATTACTCGTTCAATTTTTGCATCGTATTTATATGGGCTTTCAAAACTTGGAAACGCAGTTTTTAATGCGCGTGGCTTTTGGTCCTCAACCGCAATAATCTGATTAATTGAGATCGCCTCACCGCTTGGCCCCTGAATCAGCCAGAATGACTGATCCATTTCCTGTTCATCTTCACATAGACCCATGGGCATCACAGGTGCATCCAGCGCCAGTCCTAACCATTGTGGTACATCTGTTTCGGGTGTTTCTGTCAATAGGTTCCAATGCTCGACATGATGACCGAAATTTTGATCTTGAATTTTAATGGTTTCTGGACTGTTCTGATTTTTCATAAAAATATAATACAAAGAGATTGAACTTATTCTATTAAATCGAGGGTCACAGCGTTTTTTCAAGTCTGGATATGTAATTCTATGGAATTTAATTCATTTTTAGATGAAAAAAATACCTGTCTCAACATTGGCAGTATTGTTCACTCCACTGTTATGGCAATCTGTTACACTATATTTTTTCCTTGTTGAGCCTATCCAACGTGCTGCCATTTAAATTGTGGGTGGATGCTGATGCGCTGCCTAAAATTTTGCGTGAGGTGATTTTACGTGCCTCTGATCGTTACCAACTGGAAGTGACTTTTGTAGCCAACCAAAATGTGGGGATTACCCCATCGGTGCGGATTAAATCAATTCAGGTGATGAGTGGGGCAGACCGAGCCGATCAGGAAATTGTAGAACGGATGCAGGAAAATGACATTGTTATTACGCAGGATATTCCGCTTGCCGCCCAGGTAATTGAAAAGGGGGGTATTGCCATTCATCCTCGTGGTGAGATTTATACTACTGCGAATGTTAAAGCCCGTCTGCATTTGCGCGATTTCATGGACACACTGCGTGGCGCAGGTGTGCAGACAGGCGGTCCACCGCCAATCTCGGAACGGGATAAACGTGAGTTTTCAAGCTCATTGGACCAGACCATTTTAAAGCAAAAACGGAAAACAGCTTCTTCTTGAGCCTGCCATTATGCCATCACGTATGAATCTCATGCTTAGCTATGCATTGCTGGTGTTTATCTGGGCAACCACACCGTTGGCAATTGTCTGGAGTGTGGCTGATTTGCATCCTATGTGGGCATTGGTGTTACGCTTTTTTATTGCCTTGCCTCTGGCTGCAACCATTTTAATGCTGTTAAGGATTCAGTTTCCCACGCATAAAATTGCATTATTCAGCTATATCGCAGGTTCATTAAGCCTGATTGGTTCACAGATCTTTACCTATGCCGCCACCGCCTATCTAAGCTCAGGTTTAATCGCACTGATGTTTGGGTTGGCACCGATTATGGCGGGACTTATAGGACGCTTTGCCTTCCAGCAAAAACTGGCAGGATTGCAGTGGCTGGGCATGGGTACATCAATTGCTGGGTTAGCCTTGATCTGTCTCAGCGGTAGCCAGAAGCATGTACAGCCGATAGGGATTGTCCTGATGCTGATCAGTGTATTTGCCTATTCACTCTCAATTTTTCTGGTGAAAAAGATTAATGCGGATGTGCAGCCTATGGCGCAGGCGACAGGTTCAATTCTCGTCTCAACTGTGTTGGCAGCTTTGCTTTTGCCGTGGATTTGGCAGTATGCACCCACTCATTTGCCCTCAGTCAAATCGCTATTGGCACTTGCTTATACTGTGGTTATGGCCTCACTGATTGCCATGTTCTGCTATTTTAAACTGGTGCAGAACCTAAAGGCGACCACACTGTCATTAACAACGGTGATGACGCCAATGCTGGCGATATTGATCGGGGCTTACCTGAACCATGAGCAATTGTCAGCTCAGGTATTTGTAGGTGCTGTGGTAATTTTGTTTGGCCTATTCCTTTATTTCTATAAAGATTTAGGCCTGTATCGCCGTTTAAAGATATAAGTTATATCTCACATTGTGACTAATTCGGCTCATCCTGTTGCGCCTGTTGAATACTGGCAGCCAGCTTGGCACGGTCCTGCGGATGCAGGGTGATGAAATAGGCACCTATACGAAATTCATGTGGTTCTTCTGTTTCATTGCAATAAGCCACTTGGGCAATTGCTGCAATATGAAAGAAATTTTCAGGATGGCTCAGAGTAATATGGATATAGGCATCTTGTGCAAGCGGCTGCGAGCTAAAAAAGCTTAGACCATGTTCAGAAACATTAACCTGCTCAGGTACAGGCAATAGCGACTGCACGATATTGTCATAAAAAGAGCCTGTAATCAGGTTCAGTTTTTGATTAAAAAGGGATAAGATACGGGCAATTTGTTGATCTTTTTCATTTAATTGTTCTAATTCGTAGCCAAGCGCATGATCAAATTGATCTAATTCAGCAAGTAGTAGAAAATAGCGAGGCAATACAAAATGAGAATCATAGGGATCATTCAAGGCAGCATCTATTGGAATGATTTGATAATTGATTCTTAACACGGCATCAATACGGGACATCGTGCGACGTTCAGTTTTGTCGTCAGCAACATGATGCAGTGTATTTTCCATAATAAATCACCTCGGACTAGATGGTATGTTTAAACCAATTTCGCTGTATATAGGGTTGAGATACACTCGTGCTCGGCGGAGTAATCATTTTATTTCTTTCATCGCTCTGGTTTCCATGATTGGTTTAACCTTGGGCGTTGCTGTCCTCATTACAGTGTTATCTGTCATGAATGGTTTTGACCGCGAATTAAAAAATCGTGTTCTGGGAATGGTTCCACAAGCCACTGTTTCTTCTACTCAAATTCTAACAGATTGGCCTGAGCTTGTAAAAAGAGTTGAACGCCATCCGCATGTCACTGGAGTCGCGCCATTTACCCAGTTACAGGGCATGTTGACTGCCCAGGGACAAGTGGCTGGCATTATGGTAACAGGGATTGAGCCTGAATATGAAAAAAAGGTTTCGATCATCCAAAACCACATGGTTTCTGGTGATTTAAATGCATTGAAAAAAGGTGAGTTCGGTATTGTCCTTGGTAAGGATATGACTGATGCACTGGGCTTGTGCCTAAATGACAACGTGACTTTGGTTCTGCCAGAGGCGACACCATCCCCAGCAGGTGTGGTGCCGCGTTTTAAACGTTTTAAGGTCGTGGGTATTTTTAGTGTGGGGGCAGAGGTGGATTCAATGGTCGGCTATATCGCCCTGAATGATGCCTCAACCTTGTTGCGTCTGCCAGATGGTGCGCAGGGCGTGCGCTTAAAACTGGATGATATTTTTGCTGCCCCTAGAGTGGCCAATGATATTGTGAACCAGTTGCCAAGCAACTTCTATGCATCCAACTGGACCTATACGCATGGCAATTTGTTCAATGCGATCCAGATGGAAAAGACTCTAGTCGGTTTATTATTGGTGCTGATTATTGTAGTGGCCGCATTTAACATCGTTTCATCGTTAGTCATGGTCGTGACTGATAAAAAATCTGACATTGCAATCCTGCGTACCCTGGGTGCCTCACCTTCCATGATTACCAAAATCTTTATGGTGCAGGGGACAGTGATTGGGGTTATTGGAACGATTGCAGGGACAATTTTAGGTGTGACCTTGGCCTTGACCATCAGTGATATTATTTCATGGTTCAATACTGCTTTAGGCTTGAACCTGTTTGATGCCTATTTTGTGCATTACCTACCATCCTATCTCAGATGGCAGGATGTGGTGGTGATTGTCACAGTTTCATTATTGTTAAGCTTCCTTGCCACTATTTACCCTGCATTGCGTGCAGCCAAAGTTCAACCAGCCGAGGCGTTGCGTTATGAGTAAGATTGTTTTAGAAGCCAAAGACATCTATAAACATTTTGATGATGGCAAAACTAAGGTTGAAGTGATCAAAGGCTTGTCACTGCAAGTGAACGCGGGTGAGTTCGTCTCTATTGTCGGTTCGAGTGGTTCAGGTAAAAGTACACTGCTGCATGTGTTAGGTGGCTTGGAACAACCCTCACAGGGACAGGTCTTTTTACAAGGACAACGTTTTGATAATCTAGGTGAAGCGGAGCGTGGCTATAAGCGTAATCAATATCTGGGTTTCGTTTATCAGTTCCATCATTTACTGCCTGAGTTTTCGGCGCTGGAAAATGTGGCAATGCCGTTAATGTTGCGTCGTGAAAGTAATTTCAAGGATGTTAAGAAACAGGCTGAATACTTGCTTGATCGTGTGGGCTTGTCACACCGCATGGACCATAAACCTGGTGAGCTTTCAGGAGGTGAACGCCAGCGTGTGGCTTTAGCTCGTGCCTTGGTGACCAAGCCTGCTGTAGTGCTTGCGGATGAACCAACAGGCAACCTTGACCGTAAAACAGCCTTGAGTATTTTTGAGTTACTGACTGACTTGAAAAAAGAGCTGAATATGGCAATGTTGATTGTGACGCATGATGAGCAGTTGGCACAGTCAGCCGATTCAATTCTGCATATGCAGGATGGTTTATGGATTAATCCAAAATAATTTATTTTGCTTAATCTCTTGTTAAAGCCCTGAAAACGGGCTTTAATTTTGCGTTCAGAAAAATCAAAAACTTAATTAAAAAATCACATGTTAAAAATTATTTTATTGGGCTGGATTGCTGGTATTGCAATCATGGGCAAAAGTCTGCCTTTTGTGGACCAGACATGGTGGATCTGGCTGCTTTTGGCAATCGCAATATTCAGTTTTGGCTTATATGCAAAACGATTCTATCTGAATCAGACTTTATATAAATTTCTTATCCTGATCAGTGCCAGTTGGGCACTCTTTTGCGGTGGATATCATTTTGCAGATACGGCTTTAGAACATCGGTTGCAACTCAGGGAGCTTGAACCACAGCCATTTGAGGCCATTGTTTATATTAAAAACCTAGATGAACTGACAGAAGATGGACACAAACAAATTGCGGAGGTGCTCAATCGGCATGCTCAACCCGTAAATTGGTTTCTGTATTTAAAGAAAAATAAAGATCAAACTGTTCAGTCTCAATCCTTACAGCTTGGTCATTATTACCGAGTCTACGGCAAGATTAAGCCAGCACATAGTTATGCAGTTGCAGGCGCATTTGATCAGGAAAAATGGTTTTTACAGCAAAATGTGATGTCTGCATTTTCCGTACAGCAGATTCAGCCTTTAAGCCCTGACGAGATTTATGCCTTGGGTTATCAGCAGCACTTAAAGCAGCAACAGGGCTTTCGGGCTAAGTTACTGTTAAATGTTGAAACAAAACGTTTGGCATTTCGGCAGATGCTAGAAAATTCAAACCTACAGCACAAAGGTCTGCTTTTGGCGTTGCTGACAGGTGATGAAAGTCTATTATCCAATACTTTAAAACAACAGTTTCAACTGATCGGCATCTCTCACTTATTGGCGATTTCAGGGCCTCATGTATTGATTTTTGCCTTAATGTTGACTTGGATTTTGCAAAGATTGGTGCAACGTTATTATCCGAAGTTGTATTTGTGGCAACCACGACAGATTTTAGTGCTACTGCCATTTGGGTTAAGTGTTCTGTTATATGTCGCTTTTGTCGGTTTTGAAATTCCAGCAATTAGAACTTTGTTAACTGTCATCGTTGCCAGCCTTTTTATTTTATTTCGGCAAGAGATTCAACCTTTTGCATTGCTGGTGTATAGCGCAAGTTTGTTATTAATTTATGATCCATTTAGCATTTTATCGGCAGCTTTTTGGTTGTCTTATGGCGCATGTTTTATTCTGCTCAGGGTTTATCAAACCATCAATAGCTTACCCAAAGATCAGGTGGCAACAAAAAAACAAAAAGCTATTTTTGCAATAAAAGTTTTGATCGAGTCTCAATGGAAAATATTCGTTGCCTTATTGCCTTTGGTCTTGATTTTCTTTCAGCAAGTTTCATGGATTGCACCACTCACTAATCTGATCGCCATTCCAGTCTTAAGTGGCTTGGTTGTGCCTTTGGATATTATTGCCGCTTGTGTCTGGCTGATCATTCCAGCATTGGGGCAATTATTTTTTCAGCTCAATGATATTTTATTATCTTTGTTAATATGGATTTTAAATGGATTACAGCAAATTTCTCCTGATATGTATGGTGTCAGTTGCACACCATTAATGATGGTCAGTTTGATTTTGGGTTTAATCATTTTATTTATGCCCAAAGGGACGCTGCCAAAAGCCTGGGCTTTGGTTTGCTTTTTACCTATTGTATGGGGGGTAAAATCACAACCCACGATTTTAAATATTCTGGACGTGGGGCAAGGACAATCGGTTCTTTTACAGCATCCTCAGCAGATATTAATGATTGATACAGGTGGGTCATATGATGAGAGCAAGTTTAGTTTAGGTGAACGGGTGGTGATTCCATTCTTACGCCAACAGGGTGTTCGACATCTGGATCATGTGATTCTATCGCATCTCGATCAAGACCATAGTGGCGCATTTCCTGCGATTCAAAATGCCTTTGCAATCACCCAGGTTCAGTCCAATGAACGCAGTGACAAAATGCCGTTTAAGGATAATTTTTCATTTTGTCAGCAGGGTCAAAACTGGTCATATGCAAATGTAAAAGTTGAAATTCTATTTCCACGCCCTGAAGAATTGGTTTATGCAAAAGATCAGCAAAATGAACAGTCTTGTGTGGTGTATCTACAGTTTTTAGATGCCCAGCCGTATCAAAACTTCCTCATTATGGGCGATGCAGGCTGGGAAACTGAATATAAATTGTTGCAACAATATCCTGATTTGAAAGTGGATGTCTTGCTACTTGGGCATCATGGCAGTAAACACAGTTCAGCCTATGATTTTCTGGCAACATTAAAACCGAAACTTGCGATTGCTTCGGCTGGTTTTAATAACCGTTATGGGCATCCGACTCAGGAACTACAAAACCGTTTGCAGGCGTTAAATATTCCTTTGCTTACGACAGTACAGGCAGGAACCATCAGTTTTGTATTTGAAAATGGCAAAATGGAGCTAAGACAACAACGTCAACAGGTGAAATGGCTGGAAAGAAAATAGCCTAAGCATTTTCCTGAGATAGGTTTTGTTGACGAACTTCTGCAACTTTAACCAAAGCTTCATTCTCGTCAATATCATAAATTTTCTTGAGGGCGGGGTTGGCACTAAAACGTTTATAACTCCAATGGTAATGCATAGGGTAACGTTGAATCAGTTGCTCCAGAGTCTGGTGAATGATCAGCGTGCCATCTTCAGCACTTCCCTCATAAATCTGCGGATTGATCGGTTCAATATGCATGTCAAAACCATCTTGCTTATTTCTCATGGTATAGAGTAGGAGCGCTTTGGCCTTGGTTTTTTGAATGAGTTTTGCACTCAGACTGCTTGAGGCGAGTGGAATACCAAAATAGTTGATCATTTCACCGCCATGATCAGGTGTGTGATCAGGCAAAATAATAGTTGTCCCACCTTGTTTCAAGGCCTTAAAAATCTGCCGAACACCGCTTTCATCAGTAGGGACAAGATGAGCCTGTTCACGACTGCGCGCGTCACGGACAAATTGGTCAGCATCAGGATTTTTGACAGGTTTATACAGGATGGTCATCTGTGTATATTTTGAGAGCCATGAATTCATCGCTTCCCAAGTTCCAAAGTGAGGAATAATCAAAACCAGACCTTTTTGTTCTGCCAATGCTGCATGGAAATAATGTTCACCATGAATCTTGTGAATTTGTTGAATATTCTTTTGACTGGAAGCTCCCCAAATACTGACAAACTCAAAATAAGAGGTCAATTCATTGCGAATTGCCTGTTTGGTCAGTTGTTCTCTCTCTGGTTCAGCCAAGTCAGGAAACACAATCTGGATGTTGAGTCGAATGATTTTTGAAAGTTTGGAAAGCTGAAATGTGGTAAGTAAGACTGCAACCAAACGTGCAAAAAAACGTCCTAACTGAATCGGCTGGCGACTAATGAGCTTGAGTAGGCGATAACTTGAATGGTTTGAATTTGGCTGAGTCATTTATTTATTGCAGATTGGAAAATTACAAGAGACCAGTATAATGCAAAAAATAATTATAATAGGACTTACGCATTGACGGATTCAAAAAAGTATTAAAATAGTTTATAAAGTATCTGTGATCAGACGAACTAAACATGCTTCTACAGCAACTTGTACATTACCCATTTATATGGGCTTTCTCATGACAGAACCGAACTCTATTAGCTGCACACAACTTGCCGAGACTTATAATATCTCGCATGATAGTGTAAATCGCTTTCTAGAGCGTGAAGACTACACACCTCACGACCTATATCAAGAAGCAATTCAACATATTGATAATAATAAACTTATAGTCAGTATTGATGATACTGTTTTAGATAAACCATATAGTCAACATATGGACTTAGTTAGCTATTTTTGGTCAGGCAAACACCACCGATCCGTCAAGGGGATTAATCTCATTACCTTGTATGCGACAGATCAGAATGGTCAAAATATTCCAATTAATTTCCGAATTTATGACAAATCTGAGGGTAAAACCAAGAATGATTACTTTATGGATATGTTAAGTGAAGTACTCAGTTGGGGTGCAAAGATTCAATTTATTACAGGTGATAGTTGGTATTCATCGACTGGAAATCTAAAAACCATAAGAAAACATGGTATTCGATTTATGTTTGGTATCGACTGTAACCGTAAGGTTTCCCCAGAGAAAGGACAATGGTTTCAACTGCGTTTATTGCCGAATTTCCATCAGGGTCAAGTGGTCTGGCTCAAAGATTTTGGCTTTGTACAATTATTTAAGACTCAGTTAAAAGAACAGCAGAGGTTTTATATTGTGTATCAAGATGAAGATGATTTATTGTCCTTTGAGGGTTTTCATGAATTACATTCAAGTCATTGGAAAATAGAACAATATCACCGAGTGATTAAACAGGTTTGTCATATTGAAAAGTTTCAAGTAAGACGGTCTAAACTGATTTTGAATCATATTTTTTCAGCCTTGATGGCCTACGTTGAGATACAAAAGAACCAGTTTGAGGGGATCTTTGAAAATGTATATCATTGGCAGAAGAAATTATTTAGACCAATGATCAAAAACTTCATTGATGACTTTATTCTCGATAAAAATCATCTGCTACCACAGAGAGTCTATAAATAACAGTGCGTAAGTCCTATATAAGTTCAAACAAGTTATTAAACAGTTTTGTGCCCATCAGCGTATATAATAAGGCCACTTTTAAAATACATTGGATTGGAATCTTATGTCCGATTGGCCACCAAAACCACAAAATGAATCCACAAATTTAAATAATGTGACAGGCAAAGAATGGCAGATTTTAGAAAAAGCTGTCTTGGCTTCTGTCGAAGAACAACGCCGTAGCCGCCGTTGGAGTATCTTTTTTAAATGTTTGGGTTTTGCTTATTTACTGATTGTGCTGATTGCAATGAGTAAGGGATGTTCGACCAGCACAGAAAAATCAACCAGCAGCATTGGCAGCAGTCATTTGGCAATTGTTGATATTGTTGGCACCATTGATTCCTCTGCGGGTCAGTCTACAGTGAACAGTGAAGATACCAACAAGGCTTTAAAACGGGCATTTGAAGCAAGTGGCAGCAAGGCAATTGTCCTCAATATCAACTCACCTGGTGGATCACCTGTGCAGTCGGATGAAATCTGGCAAGAAATTCGTTATCAGAAAAAACAGCATCCGAATAAAAAGGTCTATGCTGTCATTGGCGATATGGGGGCTTCTGGTGCCTACTATATTGCCTCGGCTGCGGATGAAATCATTGTAAATCCATCAAGCTTGGTCGGGTCAATTGGTGTGATCATGCCGAACTATGGTTTAAGTGGTTTAGCACAGAAATTGGGTGTAGAAGACCGTACCTTAACATCGGGCAACAACAAAGATATCCTGAGTATGACCAAACCGATTAATCCTGAACAGCGTGCGCACGTTCAGGCGTTGCTGGATAATGTTCATGGTCACTTTATCAATGCGGTTAAAGAGGGACGTGGCAAACGTTTAAAATCGAATGATCCAGCGGTTTTCTCTGGTTTATTCTGGACGGGTGAACAGGCAATTGCACTTGGTGTTGCAGATCGTAGTGGTAGCATTACCACCCTGATGCGTGAGTTAAAGGTTGATCAAAAAGTGGATTATACCGTTCAACGTAATCCTTTAGAGTCTGTTTTGGGGCGTATGGGTGCAAAGATTGGCGAGGGGATTAGTAGCTCTCTTGCAGCACAACTGGAAACTCAGCAAAACGCGAAAATACAATAACATATCTGATGCATCGCTTCGATAAAAGCGCTGTGTTGATCTTAATCAGGCTGTGTATATCACAGCCTTTTTATTGTAAAAATAACTGTACAGTTCTCCCTTTTATTTGCAATACATGTGTAGAACGAGATAATTGACCAATCAGTGAAAATAAAAGACAAGCTTATGAAACCTTTGATTCATTTTGCCCATGCTAATGGTGTTCCATCAAAAGTCTATCAAAAACTGTTTGATCAGCTCAAAGATCAATATGACATTATTTATGTGGCAGAAATTGGAACAGATAAGCGTTATCCAATTACACATGGCTGGGCATATTTGGTTGACCAGATCATTGATAGCATTGTGAGGCAGGCCCAGGGACGAAAAGTCATTGGTCTGGGACATTCCCTGGGGTCGGTATTGACGCTGATGGCAGCGTATCGCCGACCTGAACTTTTTTCACAAGTGATTATGCTGGATCCACCCCTGATTATTGGCAAGGCCTCGTTATTTTTTCATCTTGCAAAAATCTTCAAACCGAAGCTGGTCGATAAAATTACGCCAGCAGGGTTGTCGGTACGCCGACGCGATCACTGGGAATCCCGTGAGCAAGCGGCTGAGCTACTAGGTTCGAGAGGGTTTTATCAACATTTTGATGCAGACTGTTTTCAAGCCTACATTGATCATGCGTTGACCAATGATCCACAGCGTGGTGGTGTGACTTTAACCATTCCAAAAGATGATGAAGTGGCGATGTTTAGAACCACACCGTCAATGTGGTGGTTACCAATGCCAAAACCGCCTGTTCCTGTACATCTGGTGGTTGGAAGCGACAGTGTGTTTTTAAAGGGAAAATTTCCGCAAGTGGCAAAAAGAAAACTAGGCATTCCATTTTCAATTGAGCAGGGGGGGCATATGTTTCCTCTTGAGCATCCTGTGGAAACTGCCGAAAAAATTAAAAATCTGGTTATTTAACGCAAATAAAAAACGCATCCGAAGATGCGTTTTATTTTTAAAACTGGGCAAACTGAATTGGTTTTTCTAATAGTTTCTGGTTGAAATAAGCCTGACCATTTTCCCAGGTGAGCTGACCATTACATAACCATTGTGCTACTTGAGGATAAATAAAATGCTCAAGCTGATGTACACGTTGTGCCAAACTTTCTGCTGTATCCTGTAAACTCACCTGAATCACAGACTGGGCAATACTTTGTCCCGCATCCAGTTCGGCTGTTACAAAATGAACCGTACAACCATGCAATCGATCTCCTGTATTTAACACACGTTGATGTGTATTCATCCCTTTATAAAAAGGAAGCAGGGATGGATGGATATTTAACATCTTGCCTTGCCATTTACTGACAAATTCTGGTGTTAAAATCCGCATAAAACCCGCAAGAATCACAAGATCAACTTGCCATGCCAACAGTTGCTGATGCATGGCTACATCAAAACTTTCCCGATTGGGAAAGTTTTGATGGGAAATCACAGCGGTGGCAATATTGGCGTCCTCGGCACGTCGTAATGCATAGGCATCAGCTTTGTTGGAGAGAACACCAACGATTTGCCCTGACAACTGTTTACCAAGTTGGGCATTTATCAGGGCTTGTAAGTTGCTACCATTACCAGAAACAAGTACCGCAATTCTCATTATGCAAAGATCACACGAATTTTTTCGTCTGCACCCTCAACTGATTCAGCATTTTCCTGAATGTGACCAATTTTCCAGGCTTTTTCGCCTTGAGCTGTTAATACTTCAATGGTTTTATCCGCTTCGCTTGCATCAACAGCAATCACCATACCAACGCCACAGTTAAAGGTACGATACATTTCAAAGCGTTCTACATTACCTTCACGTTGTAACAACTGGAATAACTCTGACCATTCCCAGCTAGATTCATTGATAACTGCTTGAGCGCCATTCGGAAGTACACGCGGTAAATTGCCAGGTAAACCACCACCCGTGATATGAGCCATAGCATGAACATCGACTTGTTTGCAAAGCTCTAACACTGGTTTTACATAAATACGGGTTGGTTCCATTGCAACATCTACAAGTGGACGACCATCAACAATTTGAGTTAAGTCTACATTCTTAACATCTAAAATTTTGCGTAGCAATGAGTAACCATTTGAATGGGCACCACTTGAAGCAACGCCAATCAACACGTCACCAGATCTTACTTTGGAACCATCAATAATTTTGCTCTGTTCAACCACACCCACTGCAAAACCAGCGAGATCGTAATCTTCGCCCTCATACATGCCTGGCATTTCGGCAGTTTCACCACCGACCAATGCACAGCCAGCAAGCTCACAACCTTTACCAATACCTGTCACTACATTTGTAGCCACATCAACATTCAAATGACCCGTTGCATAATAGTCCAGGAAGAACAATGGTTCAGCACCACACACCAGCAGGTCATTGACACACATTGCCACCAAATCTTGACCAATGGTATCGTGACGATTGAGATTCAGTGCCAAACGTAATTTAGTCCCTACGCCATCTGTTCCTGAAACCAATACAGGTTCTTCATAGCCTTTTGGAATTTTGCATAGGGCACCAAAGCCACCTAAACCGCCCATGACTTCAGGACGAGTAGTACGCTTAGCGACAGATTTGATACGATCGACCAGTGCGTCGCCCGCTTCAATGTCGACCCCCGCATCTTTATAGCTTAAACCAGTATTTGGGGTAGAAGTTGAGTTGCTCATAGTGAAGTCTCCGCATTGGCGGCAGATTATAACCCGAATATACGAAACTCTTCTGTTATTTATGCCCGAAAATGCTATCTTTATTAAAAATTTTTTCTATTTATAACGATTACACCAAGAAAGGCTAGATTTTATGCAAGATCAGGTATTGCGTCGTATCTTTATTCTCGCGGGACTCGCATTACTACTCTGGGTATTATATCTGTTGAAGCCAGTGGTATTGCCATTTGTAGGGGCATTCTTTATTGCCTACCTGTTTAGTCCGCTTGTCGATACCCTTGTAAAGTTTAGGCTGCCACGCTGGCTGGCCATTAGTATTGTATTTGTTGGGATTGGTACCACTTTAACTGTGGTGTTATGGTTTCTTGTGCCTTTGGTCTGGAAACAGCTCATGTATGCGCGAGACAGTATTCCAGCAGGGATTCATTGGATTAACTCAACCTTTCTGCCTTGGGTATCCAAAACCTTTAATGTTATTCCAATGGAACTGGATACCGAACAAATTTCCAAAACGATCATGGAATATGTCCAGACCAATTATAGTGCGGATAGTATTCAAACCATGTTGCTACGTCTAGCTCAATCAGGTCTGAATTTTATTCAACTGGGCGGGGTGGTGATTTTAATTCCAATAATTTCATTCTATTTCCTTCTTGATTGGGAAAGAATGTTGCAAAGCTTTAGACGCTTGATTCCTCGGCCTTACGAAGCATCGACCTTGAGAATTGTGGGTGAATGTCACAGTGTATTGGGTGCATTTGTGAAAGGGCAGTTTCTGGTGATGTTATTACTGGGAATTGTATATGCTGTTGGATTGCAGTTGATTGGGCTGGAGGTTGGCCTGATTATTGGGATGATCGCTGGTTTGGCGAGTATCATTCCTTATCTAGGTTTTGCGGTTGGTATTATTGCAGCGGTTGTTGCCACCTTGTTCCAATTTGGATTGGACTGGACACAGCTTCTCTTGGTGGGTGTTGTGTTCATGATTGGACAAATGGTTGAAGGATATATTCTGCAACCTTTCTTGTTGGGCGATAAAATTGGTTTATCTCCAGTTGCGGTGGTGTTTGCAGTATTAGCTGGCGCACAACTGGGTGGTTTCCTTGGGATGTTGATTGCATTGCCTGTCGCAGCAGTGATTGTGGTGTTGTTAAAGCATGCGCGTGATAATTACGAAAAAAGCCGTTTTTATGGGTTACCGATTGAGATGAGTATTTCCCAGGGTGGAATTCAGCACATCAATGTTGATGCGGGTGATGTAGAAATTGATATTGAAATTAAAAACTCTCAAGATACAGGCACTTCAAATTCAAATGACTTTAAGTAATTGGGGAACACATTAACGATATGCGTCAACTGCAACTGGATATAGAACCACAACTGGATGCCCGAATCAGCGATTTTTCAGGTCCAGGCTGGGGAAATGTGGTTGATGCGGTCCGACAGTTACATGCAGGCTTGGTCAGCCGATTTTATGTCTATGGCGGAGCTGGAACAGGCAAGAGCCATTTGCTGTCTGCAATTTGTGATTCATATCTGGAATTAGGCCGCCGAGCAATAAAAGTATCTTTGCTGGAACTATTGGATGCGCCTATAGAGGCCATTACCTCTTTAGAGTTTTACGAATTGGTTGCTTTAGATGATATTGATGCAATCAGTGGGGTCCCTCATTGGCAGAAAGCAGTTTTCCATTTAATCAATAATCATGAAGGGCAACTGGTATTTTCTTCCCGTGTGGCACCTATTGAATTAAAACTTGAACTACCTGATTTGCAGTCCAGACTAACGCAGGCGGTAAGCGTAAAAGTTCCAAATGGAAGTTCATATGCAGACCGACAAGCCTTACTTCAGTCTGTTATGATAAGACGGGGTATTCATTTTGATCAGCAAATCGTTGACTATTTATTGAATAATGGCCCGCATCAAGCGTCAGTATTGTTACAAACGCTGGCCCAACTTGAAAAAATGCTAAAAGGCGAAAAAACCAGGCTTTCCAATATGACACTCAAGCAAATCTATGCATTGATTGATGAATATCGTCAATAATTTGACATCCTCCCCGACCTAAAGGAGGGGGATTCCTACTGCTAGATGGCAATGTCCTGCCACGAAACAGATACTATAGTTCTCTGCTTCTTATTCCAATGTAGTCCTACCTTTCGGATTGCAAAGAGCGCACGGATTACAATGGGGAAAACTGTTTTTTTCGTGTTGTATCAGTCTGCTGACTAAAAATATACAACATAATTATCATAGCACATGGATTACTAGATCCAAATGTTTTTAGCAATCCTAGCTAATCCCCACAAGGGGGACTAGCGGATTGCAGCCTTATATCCTCGGGCTAAACCCCGAGGTTTTACGGCTATTCGGATAAAATTTCTTGAGAAATTGTGAGAGCTATGACAAAGTACGCACAAAGGATGTGGTTGCAAATTTAAATTTTGCAATACCAAGAAAAATGAAAAATAGAAGGAGATCGGTATGCTCAAACGGACGCTTGCCTGCGCTTTATTTGCGGTTACTGGGCATGTTTATTCTGCGGATATTCAAGTCACAACGTTGGTTGATGAAGACAAGGATGATACCGTTTGTTCATTACGAGAAGCCGTAGAATTTTTAAATAAACGTAGCCAGACAGCTTTTGAGAATGGTTACCATGGTTGTGGTAACAAGGAAGCTTCCTCTACTATTTTATTGGGGCGTGATAAAGAATATATATTAAATAAGGCTCTACAAATTAAAACATCTATGACCATTAGTACTGCTGCCAGTGGGGATTTTAATAATGATAAGAAAGGATTAAATAATGCAACTATTAAAATGGTTGGTACAGAACGCTTATTTACGGTTGATGATGAAAGTGTCGAAAATAGTTTGCTAGCGGTTAGTCTTATTGAGTTAAATTTACAAGGTTCATCCACCAAAGTAAATAATAGACCTCTTGCGAAAGTAAAAACTGCCTCAATATAGATTCCATGAAATATCAGAAATTAAACCGTTTTTCAGATTCTGAATTCAAGCGCTTGGTTGGCGTACCTCGACCAGTTTTTAGTGAAATGGTCGAAGTTTTAAAAGAAGCAGAATCACTTAAAAAGAAATCTGGGCGTCCTCATACTTTAGCTATAGAGGATCAATTATTATTAACACTCAATTACTTACGGAATTACAGCACTCAATTGGAATTGGCTGCAAATTACCATATCGCTGAAAGTAATGTGAATCGAACCATTAAAAAGGTTGAAGATGCATTAATGAAATCAAGGCGTTTTACCCTGCCAAAACGAAGCATTACAACAGCAGACGAACAATTTAACTGGGTCATTATTGATGCTACAGAATGTTCAATAGAACGTCCCAAAAAAAATCAGAGTAAGTTCTACAGTGGTAAAAAGAAGAAACATACGCTAAAAGCCCAAGTGATCTATCATCCGAAGAGCAAACAAATCATAGGAGTAGATATATCTTCTGGCAGTCAGCATGATATTAAATTGGCAAGAAAAACAGTTAAGAAATTCAAAAATTGTGAATATGTTATGACCGATTTAGGGTATTACGGATTAGAGCAAGATGGCTTTAAATTGTTGATGCCAATCAAAAAAAAGAAAAAATTTCCATTATTTAAAGTTGAGAAAAAGTACAATAAAATGATTGAAAAAATACGAGTTGTGATCGAACACATTAATAGTCAATTGAAAAGATTTAGAATACTCAGTGAACGCTATCGAAATAGACGGAAAAGATTCGGTTTGCGCATTAACTTAATTGCCGCACTGGTAAACCGGATGAACTTGCAATAACGACTTTCGCAAGAGGTCTAATGGTGGTTTAATTCTAAATCGTGAAGCATTAACAATTCAATATTCTCGTCTGACTGGCGGTAATGCTAATAATGGTGGTGCAATTTATAATGCAGGTGTTTTATCTGATACACAGAAAACTGTAGGAACCGTAGCAATTAGTAATAGTATTCTTCAGAATAATAAGGCTGATCAAGGTGCTGCACTTTATACAGATATGCCATATTACCGTATCACTCAATCTGTAATTAGAGATAATACCATTACGACAAAAAATGGTTCATTGTTGTATACAAATATAGGTTTTAAAGATCCAACCATTGGAGTAAATATTTTATACAATGGCGCTTCTGGTTTGCGTAATTCAACTATATTTAATAATACAGGTGGATATGTTGCCAATATTCGTGAGGGGATGGTTTTAAATAATGTGACCATGATCAGAAACGATGCTGGTCTATATCTGCAAGCACCTAAATGGATCGTTAAAACCACAACAACAGATGAAAATGATGAGAAAAAAGAAACAAATACTGATTTAGTGAGTGCTTCTATTTCAAATAGCATTATTGTTGGAAATGGTGAGAACACATGTGGTTTGAAAACAGATCCAGAAGACTCAACAATTGTACAGAGTAATTTAATAGACTCAACTTGCGATTTTAGCAAATTTGATAAGTTACTTGATCGTAGAAACTTTAGTGTGGGAGACAATAAACTGATTGCAGGGAATAATATTGTAGATCAGAAATGTGACGCCCCACCTGCAAGTGGTCTGTTATGTCCGTATTATACACCTAAAGATCAAATGCTTGGATTCTTTAAACCACGTTTATTAATGGCTTATAATCAATTGTCAGACTCTTTAATTGTTAATAAAGGCCGAATTTATAGTGATGGTGGTGCTGTTGGTTTAGCAAGTTGCGAAGGAAGTGATCAGCGTGGAAAGAATCGTAGTGGTTATGATGAATTATGCGATTTAGGGGCAATTGAATTGGTCATTAACCGAGGGGATATCCCAATTGTTGGTCAAGATATTCTGTACGGTGAGATTGCGAAGTTTAGTATTGCAGACAGTTTATTGGATGGTGAATTATTAGATCCAGCTTCCTGTGAACAAGTCTTGGGTAAACGTTCTGATGGGCAAGCATGGCAGTGGGGATGTTTAGAAATAAAACAAACTGCCACTCCATCTAAAGGTAAACTGACTTTGGATCAAGATGGCAACATTACTTATGTGCCAGACAGTAATTGGCATGGGGCGGATAAGTTTAATTTACGTGTAATGACTACAACAACACGTTTAAATGATGTTTCTAATTATTATATTGAAATCCCAACAACGATTGTACAAGATCCACCAAATAACTTTAAAAGTAAAACCGTGAATGTTTCTGGGGGAAGTATGGGTTTTGGTGCAATATTTATGTTGTTAGGTTTAGTTGGAATACGCCGTTTTAAATCATAATCAAGGATGATGAGATGAAAAATTATAAAAAAGCTCTATTAGCAACTATGGTAATTGCTGCTATGCCCCTTTTGGCTGCAACAAGTAATACCCCAATTAATGTTACAACTTTCGATGATGAGGATGGTGATAACCTAAATGCTTGTTCTTTAAGGGAAGCATTGAAAACTGCAGAAACACGTAAGTCGTTTGGTGGATGTGAAGTTACTGATATACTTTCAACTACTCAGAAAGTGATTCAGCTTAAGGCTGGAACATATGTGTTAAATACAGAGCTGACTCCAAAAGCTGATGTGTCAATATGGGGGGAAAGTCCTGTAGATTGGCAGAAAAAGAGTGTTCTTACTAATGATTATCCAGCTCAAACTGACCTAAAAACTACGATTGAAGTCAAAAATAATAGTCGTATTTTCAATACGACTTTAGCTAATAAAGCTTTAGCCTTAAGCAATATTATCTTAAGAAATGGTAAAACTCCAGATCGGGGAGGGGCAATCTATGCAGGCGCCAATGTTACATTGCAAAATACTAAAATCTTAAATTCACAGGCTGGTCTGGGCGGAGGAGCCATATTTTTGGCGGGACCTACAGCCTCACTTTCTATAACAAATAGCTTAATTCAGGATAACCAGTCACCAATTGGTAGTGTACTGGCTATGAGTTGCTTTAATGATAATGTTTATTCAAAGCGTGATATTAGTATTACTGGAAGTAGTTTAATTAGTAATGGTTCTAATAGTTCAAAGAGCGTGTTGGATTTCTGTGGGGAGCCCAAAGTTACTTTATCAACCAATACAATTGCTAAAAATATTGCAGATATAGCAATCGGTAATTTAATTCAATTTTCAGGAAATACCAAAGCAAGTGATACGCCAAATAATAACTCTAGTGTATTAAGTAATAGCAGTAGTTTGGAATTATTGAATAATACGATTGTCGAGAATACGGTAAATACAGCATTATTATATGATAAGTTGGGAACAAAACTACTTGGCTTTAATGTGCTGGCCTATAATAATGGAAGTTATGCTTGTCGTTATTTATTGGGTGATGCAGCTAAAGAAGAAAAAGTTGGTTTTAACATAGTTTATAATATCTTGTCTCTTAAAGGTGATAATAAGTGCGATGTTCCAGATCAATCCTTAAGTGATAATAAAACGAATATTGATATTAGTAATACAAATGATATCCGAACATTACTCAGTCCTCTACAGAATGCTTCTGAATATACGGCATTCCTACCTTTATATTATCCTAAAAACAATAATACTCAGACAGATATGATTAATACGGGGGCAATAGGCTGTAGTTCTACAGATCAACGTGGTATTGCACGTATTACGGATGGGACTTTATATTATGATCCAGATGCACGAAATAGTTGTGATATTGGTTCAATTGAGTTAATGGAGCTTACTGCTGGAGATCTAGCGGATTTATCTAATGGTTCATTATTAAGCCTTATTGCTGGTTATCAACAAGAATATGACTTTTTCGAAAATTTAGTTGAAAAGCCTAATAACCCTGATTTTTTAACTTATTATAAAATTCGTTTGCAAGAATACAAAGATTTATTAGAAAAAACTAAGGGAAATTTAAAATATCGTGGAATTTATATAGATTTAAAGAAATATAAGCTTCCATTGCCACAAGAAGTTGAATTAACGGATGGTAATCATCAATTAAATTTCTTTAGTCCAGAAAATTACAAAGTAACTGTTGAAGCATTGGGGATTGGACAAATCAATGATACTGGTGAAACAGTAAAACCTGATCCAAAACTACATTGTGAATGGAATGAGGACCTAGAGCAAATTCTTGTTTATAGAACTGATGGGCTTTGTTGCATAAATATGTAAGCATCTGATTTAAATAAATTTAATTTTAGATCAAAAAATAATCAAAACTTTTAAAATCATATAGTTATGAAATCTTTGTGCAACAAAGCCGAACTGATGATGCAATTACTCAAGCTGGTGATAAAGCTTTTTGTAAATATACGATTCAATCTAAAAATGACGAAAGCGTAAAGTCTTCTGGTTTGATTCAAGCTGCATTTGTTAATATGGCTCCTTTGGCTAAAGATACATCAGTAACTTTAAAGTACAGACAGCATGAAAAAGCGACTTTAAATTTATTAAGTTTTGCCAATGATGACGGTGATACAGGTGAGGGGGGCAAAGGACCTGACAGCAATCCAAATAAACCTGCTTTCTGGAAAAATGCAGATGGAGTTGAGTTACCAATTCGTTTAACTAATATACCAAACAGAGATTTGACCATAACAGCAGATCGTAAAGGGGCTTGTCCTGAACCAGATGATAAAGAAATCTGTTATGGCGGTAATATTTATGTTCAGGAAGTAAATACACTTAACCCATTTAATTTCTCATTCAATTATCAAGTGTATGACGCAGATGGTACTGCTTCAAATACTGCAACAGTGAGTGTCATTAGTACAGCCACAACAACTGATGATACTCGTCCTGCGGGTAGCGGTGGTGGCAGTATGGGTATTTTCTCAATATTTGGGTTATTAAGTTTACTGGCTTATCGCCGATTCAGAAAGTAGAAACAATGAATCAAAAAATAGCGCTAAAGTAGCGCTATTTTTTATATTCTGAGTAATCCTCTAGGGATAAGCTTAAGTTTAAATTATAGTCAGTGCTCAGAATATTTACTTAGATATTCATCTCTAATTGTTACACGTTCTTCCAAACTTGCATTTTGCATGCGTTTACGTAAGTTATTTCGCTCCTGAGTGCTCATTTTCTGCCAGATGTCACGCATTTTTTGTTTTTCATCATCTGGTAATTGCGTAAACCATTCCATTCTTTGCTGGAGTTGTGAACCTTGGTCTGTTGGAATTTCTTTCAATGTTTGGTAGCGTTTAATTAAGATACGCTGTTCTTCAGGGGATAAATCATCCCATGCTTCTTCAGTTGTCGGTTTGCTGAGTTTAGAGAAAACCCAAAACCGTTCTGAACCAGCAAAACTGGTTTGTAATAAACCCAATGTACACACAACAAGTGCTAACTTTCTAGCTGCCATGTGGAACTTTACCCTCACCCAAGACCATTAACATTTCCATATCTTCAACCATTTGTGGCGAAAGCTTTGGATTTACGATGACCTGATTTTGTGGTTTATCTGTAAGTTGCAAAGAACTTGGAAGAACCACAATACCCATAATTGCAGCGGCAAATGCAAAACCAGTCATTTTCCAGATACTGTAAAAAGACGTATGTTTCTTTTGAACAGAATCGAGAACATGATTCATCACCAACATTTTATTGTGATGTTGTTCTCTTGCGAGTTGATCAAGCTTGGAAGTCACTTGTTTGGTGAATTCATCTTTTTTCATTTGATGATCCTCCCGTATGTGGGTTTAAATGCTCTAAAGCGATTCTGAGTCCCTGAATTGCACGGTGATAATGTGTTTTCACACTGCCTTCACTGCAATCCATGATTTGAGCTGTGGTCATGGTATCAAAACCCTCCCACGCTCTTAGCATAAATGCCTGTTGTTGACGTACTGGTAATTGATTGATTGCAGCCTGAATTTCTTCCATTGTGACTTCCTGATCTAGAAAATCGAATGGATTAGGGGTGGATTCATCTACAACATCAATAATTTCTTCGTCATCATCCAAATTAATTTTTTTAAATAATGAAAATGGGTTTGCACGGCGTGCTTCTTTGCGCCGCCAGTCCTGAAGTTTGTTATTTAAAATGGTATAGAATAGCGGATACCATTCTTCGGTACTTTTATCTGAATATGATTTATGCAATGAGATAAAGGCTTCCTGAACCAGATCCATTGCAATGCCTTGTTGTCCCTGGGTTGCACTTTCCATCATCACAAGCGCACGACCTGTCACGTCTTGCATAAAAAAACGCAGACGTTGTTCAACAGTACTGCGGTCAGTACCATTATCGGTTCGGGCCTGTTTCGGTGCTAAATCCATAGAGATGGAAAATCCTGTCATGGATACCCACCATTATTTCAATTCATTAATTCTATAACGTTGAAAAGGGTGGATGCGTTGACAACTCAAGCAATTATTTTTAGTAGTGTAATGGATTTTCTCAGCAGAGAAAGTGTATTTAAAATAATTTAACCTTTTACTGACGTTGGCGAACCATCTCAAACAGACAGATTGATCCCGCAATTGCAACGTTCAAGGACTCCTGACCACCAGGTTGGGGAATGGTGACAGCCTGGGCATGTTCAAGGGCATAGTCACTTGCACCTTGGCCTTCGTTACCTAGAATCCAGACACAGGGCTGGGTTAAATCCTTACCATATAAACTGGTGGAACGGTGGGAGCTGGTGACAAACACGGGAATATTAAATTTTGGTAAAATATCTGTAAGTTGATAATTCTCAAAACAATTTAAACTAAAATGTGCGCCCATGCCTGCACGTAGCACCCGAGGAGACCAAAGTAATGCTGAACCCTGGGTACAAATGACCTGTTTAACATTGGCTGCTGCTGCTGAGCGTAATAATGTACCCACATTACCTGGATCCTGAACATTTTCAAGAATTAGGGTGTCTTTGCTAAAATCAATAGTTTGAATATTTGAGGGTAAGTCAATAATGGCCAAACAGGGTAGAGTTGTACCCAGTGTACTAAGGTCTTTATATAAAACCTCACTGATCACAAAGATATGCCCCTTGTGCAATTCAATTATCTTTTGCAAATCTGGATGGGCTAAGGCCTGTTCAGTGGTAAATAAGGAAAAGATTTTCTTTTGTTGTTGTAACCATGTTAGGCACAAATGTGTTCCTTCGAGTACCGTTTGTTGATGTTTTTTTCGGGCACTGTTGAGTTCGATGAGTCCACGCAAATGTTTGATTTTTGCATTGTCTTTTGATTCTAAAAAAATAACCGCCATAGGGTAAATATCCAAAAGGGCATTACAATTTATAATGCCCTGATTATTAAAAATAATTAATGATAACTTGTTACGCGTTCCACTTCATTTTTAGAACCGATAATTACAGGCACACGTTGGTGTAACTCAGTTGGCTGGATGTCCATAATGCGAACACGGCCTGTTGTACATGCACCACCAGCCTGTTCAATCAGCATGCTCATCGGGTTTGCTTCATACATCAGACGTAAACGTCCAGCTTTTTTCGGATCTTTTAAATCGTAAGGGTAAAGGAAGATACCACCACGGCACAGGATACGATGAATATCACCCACCATACAGGCTACCCAACGCATATTGAAATCTTTTTCACGGACTGAGGTTTTTCCAGCAAGTAGTTCATCAATATAACGTTTTACAGGATTTTCCCAGTGGCGTTGATTTGATGAGTTGATAGCGAATTCCTGAGTATCTACTGAAACCTGAACTTGTTCAGTCGTAAGCAGGAAAGTTTGTGTCGTTGGATCAAATGTGAAGAAAGTAACACCTGCACCTACAGTAAGAACCAGCATGGTGGATGGCCCATACAGTACATAACCCGCAGCGACCTGTGCTGTGCCTGCCTGCATAAAGTCAGTAGATTGGGTTACGGCATTTTTAGCAGGTAAAATTGAGAAAATCGTACCCACACACATATTGATGTCAATATTGCTCGAACCATCAAGTGGGTCAAACAAAACCAGATATTTACCATTTTCCTGTGCAGGCGTAAAGTCATCCAGCTCTTCAGAAGCCAAGCCACCCACCTGTGGATGAACTTTGAGGGCATCAATCAGGTAATCATTTGAAATGACATCCAGTTTCTTTTGTGTTTCGCCCTGAATATTTTCATTACCCGCACTGCCTAAAATACCTGCCAAAGCACCTTTTTGCAGAGCCTGATCAATGGTCTTGCATGTGTCTGCAATTGTTTCAATGACCTGAGCCAACTCTGGTGTCAAATTCCCATTTTGTTGTTGTAAATATTGGGACAAAGTAAGGTTTGACGACATATTGAATAGCTCCGATTTTGCTGCATCAAAATTGATAAAAGAATGCCGCTATTCTAGATGAGAATGCCAAAAAATAAAAATTATCTTACTTTATTTATGTTGCTTTTATGATTACAAGTCTTCATTTACATGCTATGTTGGATGCATATTAGACAGGATGTTTGGAGAATAAAATGTCAATCAAGAATTTTGAAGCAACCCCAACCCCAAGTGAACCAATTAGTTTGGATGAAATTTCCAAGGAAAATGTGAAAGATGCCTGGAAAGATTATGAAGCCAAGCCTGAGTATAAGAATTTTAATAAGCACGATATGATTGAGTCGATGCAGTCATCTAAACAGGATGATAATATCCAACAACAGCTATAAAAAATGCTCACATCATGTGAGCATTTTTTCTTAAAGTATTATCTTAATAATGGCGGAACGGCTTCATAGTTGATTTCCACACGGCGGTTTTCTTTCCATGCAGCTTCATTATGGCCCTGATTGACAGGAGCCTCCTTACCATAGCTTACAGCTTCAAGCTGCTGTGGGTTTACACCATTGGTGATTAAAAAGCTTTCTACCGCTTTAGCACGGCGTTCGCCAAGTGCCATATTATATTCACGTGTACCGCGTTCATCGGTATGGCCTGTTAAAGCAACTTTTGAATTGGCATTTGCAACAAGAAATTGAGCATGTGCCTGTAATGTTAGATAATCTTCTTGGGATAAGTCGCTGCTGTCATAGTCAAAATGTACAACACGTTTTGCTAAAAATGCTTTATTCGCTGCGGTTACGCCTTTTGAGGACGCACCTGCCAAGTTTTGTGCATTTAATGCAGCATCTTCACTGAGACCATCGGTACTTACCGTTGTTGCACTGTTTGGTGTATTGCCTGCGGTAATTTCAGCAGCAGGTTTACGGCTGGCACAGCCTGTAAAAACCAAGGTCGCTGCGAGTAGGGGGAGTGTCAGATATTTAATATTCATATGTTTCTCCAATCAATCAAATTTATTTGGGTGCCCAAGCTGGTTCGCGAACTTCACCTTGCTCACTTGGTAAGTTCATACGGAAACGACCATCTGTTGACATGATAGAGAGTAAGCCGCGCTCTCCCTCACGTGTCGCATAAACCACCATTTGCCCATTGGGTGAGAAGCTCGGTGATTCGTCCAGACTGGTTGGTGTCAGGATATTGGTAATGCCTGTATTAATATCCTGAATGGCAACTTTATAATTGCTTCCACTTGGACGATGAACTAATGCAATTTTTTTACCATCCGCACTTAAGGTGCCACGGGCATTGAACGCACCCTTGAATGTTAGGCGTTTAACCGAGCCATCATCAAAACGATAGCTATAAATTTGTGGAGAACCACCACGGTCAGAAGTGAAGATAAATGACTTGCCATCTGGTGCATAACGTGCTTCGGTATCAATCGCTGAATCGTTGGTCATCCGCTTGACTTGGCGGCTAGCTAAGTCCATTTGATAGATTTCAGGGTTACCATGCATTGAAGCGGTAAAGAGCATGGACTTGCCATCTGGTGAAAAGCTTGGTGCGCCATTCAAGCCCCTGAAGCTTGCTAAAACTTCACGCTGTCCTGAAGCCAAGTCCTGAAGATAGATTGCAGGACGTTTGGTTTCAAAAGAAACGTAAGCGATTTTCTTTGCGTCTGGGGTCCAGGCAGGAGAAAGGATTGGATCACGTGACGAAAGGACGGTTTTAGGTTGTTCGCCATCGGTATCAGCAACCTGTAGGGTATAACGTTGAGCTGGGGTTGCCTGATTTCGCAGTACATAGGCAATACGCCCACTAAAGTCACCTGCAATACCTGTCAGTGCCTGATAAATCGCATCACTGATCATATGTCCCGCCTGACGGATGCGTGAACTTGGTACAGTCAGGACCTCATTGAGTAGGTATTGCTGTTTTTGTACATCATACAACTGGTATTGAATTTCAAATGTATTGGCATCAACAGCTTTCATTTGTCCGACAACGACATAGGGAACGCCAGCATTTTGCCAGTCGCCAGCCTGAATCTGATCAATACTTGCAGTGGCAGGTAAATTTTGTGATGCACTGGTAAAACGACCTGAACGGTTTAAATCGCTTTCAACAATTGGATAAATCGCCTTGTCATTGGTAAATGGCACAATCGCAATTTTAGGAGCCTGTTCAGGGGCTTTGGCAATTTCAAGATGGAGTTGTGCAAAAGTTGTTGCTGGAACAACGGTGCTAATGGCAGTAAAAACTGCTAAGGAGATGAGATGTTTACGAGTCTTGTCCATAATTACAATAATTTGCATAGTATTGTTGTGGCTGTTGATTATTTAACATAGTTACATGCTTTGTGCTATGACAGGCATGTAACTATTCACGATAAATTACTATTGTGCAATAAATGTGATGGAAATTCGGCGAAGTTGACTCACAATATCAGGGTCATCAGGCATTGGTAAAGGTGACGCTCGTTTAACAGCATCCTCTACGCTTGCTTTCAAATCAGAATCACTACTATTGGCAACCACAGATTTTACGTTCCCATTAGCATCAAGTGTAATATTAACATTAATAGATTTTCCTCGAGAGGCTAAAGGGACTTCCCAAGCTCTGGTAATCTTATTTTTAAAAGCTGCTTTAGTTGAATCAGCGATTTTTTTACTTTCCGCTTTTTTCTGAGCAGCTTCTTGTTCAGCTTTTTTAGCGGCAGCAGCTTTGGCTTCTTCTGCATCCGCTTTTGCTTTAGCGTCGGCATCGGCTTTACGTTTTGCGTCTGCCTCTGCTTTTGCCTTAGCATC
>NZ_KB849355.1:746342-814664 GCF_000368325.1 Acinetobacter sp. CIP 102529 | reverse complement strand
GCGTCTGCCTCTGCTTTTGCCTTAGCATCAGTATCTGCTTTTTTCTTGGCATCAGCGTCTGCTTTACGTTTTTCTTCAGCAGCCTTGGCTTTGGCATCTGTTTCAGCTTTTTTCTTGGCGTCAACGTCTGTTTTACGCTTTTCTTCCGCAGCTTTTGCCTTGGCATCTTGTTCAGCTTTCAACTTGGTTGCATTATCTGCCTTGGTTTTAGCGGCTAGATCAGCTTTACGTTTTGCTTCCTGTTCAGCCGCTTTTGTTTTTGCTATGGTATCTGCCTGACGTTTTTCTTCTGCCTGTTTGGCTTTTGCATCATTTTCAGCTTGTCGTTTTTGCTCCGCAGCTTTTGCTTTCGCCTCTGCATCGGCTTTACGTTTTTCTTCGGCAGCCTTGGCTTTGGCATCAGCTTCTGCACGTTGTTTTTGTGCGATAGCTTCTGCTTGCTTCTGTTGTTTTTCTACCTGTGCTTTTGCTTTGGCGGCTTCCTCAGCCTTACGTTTTTGTTCAGCCAACTTTGCCTGTTGCGCCTGTTCAGCTTTCTGCTTTTCGGCAGCAAGTTGCTGAGCAGTAGGTGGTGGAGGGGCAACAGGAAGATTTTCAGGCTGAGTTTCATCTACAATTGGACTTAATATTTCTTCTGCCTGATTTTCAGCCGCAGTTTCCTGTTCCACGGGTTTTGCCAATGGGGGGGGCAAGTCTTCTGGCTTGACTAAAATCGTGGTGATTTTTTTAGGCTGTTCAGGTGGTTTTCCCATTCCCAAATACAATAAGCCAACAATGGCAACGATATGAACACCGAGTGTAAAACCCAGTGCAATTGCATTTTGTTTAAAAGGTGGCTCTTGAAATTTTTTCATAACTTATTTTAGCGAATCAGTTAATAAACCAACCTGAGTTAGACCTGCTTCTTGTAAACTGGACATGAGTTCCACCACTTCACCATAAGGGCGAGATTTATCGCCATTCACCAAGACCATAAGCTGTTTATTGTCTTGTTCAGCCTGTTTCTGGGCATCACTTAAAATGCTTTCAAGCTGCTCATGTGTTAGTGGTTCAGTGCCTTTATTATGTTGATATTGCAGATAAATATTACCATCCTTGCCAATGGTGACCATTGCAGGCATATCTTTAGATTCAATTGGATTGTTATTGGCTTGAGGTAAATCCACTTTAATTCCACTGGTAATCATGGGTGCAGTGACCATAAAAATCACCAGAAGTACCAGCATGACATCAATATATGGCACGACATTCATGTCACTTTTCAGCGGCTTCTTGATGCGTTCAAAACGTCCAGATCGTTGAATCGCCATTATGCATCTTCCTGTGTCGTTCCAATTGCTTGACGCTGTAACAGGGCAACCATTTCTTCGGCAAACAGGGCACGGTCTGAATAAATTGCTTCACCTTTTGCGGTGAAATGGTTAAAAGCAAGTACCGCAGGAATGGCAGCAAACAAGCCAATCGCAGTTGCAATCAATGCCTCTGCAATACCAGGTGCCACAGTCGCCAATGTCACCTGATCCACAGCAGCCAGACCAATAAAGGCATTCATAATGCCCCAGACTGTACCAAACAGGCCGATATAAGGCGCAACAGAACCAATACTTGCCAATGCGCCTAGACCTTGCTCCAATCCGCCCTGATCACGGCTTAAGCCAACACGAAGAATACGTTCAGTTCCCTCAATGGTCTGGTTGGTGTCAGCCTTACGTTTTTGCAGTTTAAAAAATTCACCCAAACCCTGATAAAAAATATCTTCCAAGCCACGACGTTTAGAGTTGAGCTGGGCGTTGTTGTATAGGGTATTCAGTTCGGCACCTGACCAGAACATTTTTTGAAAATGCTCATCATCCTGCGCTGCCTTTTTAAAGCCCATATATAGTTTGGCAATCAAATACCAGCTGAAAATTGACGCTAGTAATAAGATCAACATGACCAATTGAACGACTGGGCTGGCTTGTAAAATCAGGTCAGAAATGTGCAGGGAAGATTCTAAATTTGTTGCCATAAGTTGAGTGCCGAAAGTTTATTTTTAGTCCTGTGCCAATTCTTTTTGAATCAGGTCACGAATTTCATCAGGAAGTCTGCGTGGCATCAAGTCCTTGTTTAAACATGCCAACGTAACCTCACCTGAAGCCAGCAAGATTTCACCACGATAAATATTTTGTTGCAACACAAATGACGCGGCTTTACACGAAATAACACGTGCTGTAACGGTAATTAAATCATCCATTAATATAGGGCGTACATATTTGACCTGAATCTGGTGGACAACAAAGCTGTAATCCTTTTGATGCCAATAGTGTGCAATCCCCGTGGAGCGTAGCCATTCTGTACGGGCACGCTCCATAAAACGGATGTGGTTGGCATGGTAGACAATCCCGCCTGCATCTGTATCTTCGATATATACACGAATATTAAATTCAAAATGATTGGCCATGATGACGTCCTTATACAAAACTCTCCTGAATATTCAAGAGAGTTGGAAGAAATTTAAACTTATGTTTCTGGCGGAGTTAACCCAAACTGTAAATAAGCCATGTTGGTCGCAATTCGACCACGTGCGGTACGCATCACATAACCTTGTTGAATCAAATATGGCTCAATCACATCTTCAAGTGTTCCACTATCTTCTGCCATCGCGGCTGCTAAAGCTTCAACACCTGTTGGACGACCTTCAAAACGCTCAAGTAACATGCTGAGATAACGGCGATCCAGTGTATCCAAACCTGCCTTATCCACATTCAGCATATCCAAGGCACGTTGGGCCATATCCTGAGTCACTTCACCTGTACCCTTGACTTGGGCATAGTCACGAACTCGACGTAACAGACGGTTGGCAATACGAGGTGTACCACGAGAACGGCGAGCAATTTCCATTGCACCATCATCTGTCATGAGTACATCCATCAAACGTGCAGAACGCCCAACGATATAAGTCAAATCCTTAACAGAATAGAATTCTAAACGTTGCACAATCCCAAAGCGGTCACGTAAGGGTGAGGTGAGCAGGCCAGCACGGGTAGTGGCTGCAACCAGTGTAAATGGAGGTAAGTCCAGTTTAATTGAACGGGCAGCGGGGCCTTCGCCAATCATGATATCCAGTTGGTAATCTTCCATCGCTGGATAAAGAATTTCTTCAATTACTGGGGAAAGGCGGTGGATTTCATCAATAAAAAGAACATCGCCCTCTTCAAGATTGGTGAGCATTGCGGCCAAATCGCCTGCACGTTCCAACACAGGGCCAGAAGTTGATTTTAAATTACCGCCCATTTCCCGAGCGATAATATTGGCCAGTGTAGTTTTACCTAAACCAGGTGGACCAAAAATTAGAGTATGATCGAGTGCTTCACCACGTCCACGTGCGGCACCAATGAAGATTTCCATTTGCTCACGGACTACAGGCTGCCCAATATAGTCCGTCAATGAAGTTGGGCGAATTGCACGATCAAAATGATCTTCTGGTTTTTCTGTTCCGCTAATAAGACGATCTTGCATATAGGTATTACTTCATCATGGATTTAAGTGCCGCACGAATAATATCGGCAGATTCTGTATACTCTGCCTTAACGGCTGCAACCGCTTTTTGTGCTTCAGCAGGTTTATAGCCGAGTGACTGCAATGCTGCTTCGGCTTCAGCAACAGGTGAGTTTGCCATAAACTGGATTTGAGCCGTGGTTGGGCTTGCATTGCTACTACTGGTTGACTGTGCCAATGCCTTGAAACGATCTCGTAATTCAATCATCAAGCGTTCAGCAGTTTTCTTACCAACCCCAGGAACCTTGATCAGGGTGTTGATGTCATCGTGTTCAATGGTATGAATCAATAGCTCAACACTTAATGTGGATAATATTCCCAAAGCCATTTTAGGACCGACACCATTCACTTTCAGCAAAGTGCGAAAAATGGTTTTTTCCTGCGCATCGTTAAAGCCATAGAGTTGCTGGGCATCTTCACGGACCACCAAGTGCGTCCATAATGTCACTTTCTGGCCCTTTTGTAATTGGCAAAATGTCGAAAGTGGTGTGTCTATTTCATAGCCAACACCATTCACATTGAGTAAAACTGTTGGGGCTTCCAAGGCAAACACTTCGCCAATTAAACATCCGATCATTGAGTCATTTTCACTTATTTATTAATGGTTGAATAGTAGAGGCCATTTGCTCTAAACGCAAAATGGCTTTTCATATTTATTTGTGATTTCGCGTGGATTTTATTCAAATCAATCAAAATAAAATAGCCTGAATAAATCTTATTTCTTAGAAGAACCCAACTTTATTGCCTTGTAACTCTTGCGCTAAACTATAAGCTTGATGGTCAGAAAACTTACTAATAATATCCAGAACTTGCATAATATTATGGTAATGGTTGTTCTGGAAATGTGCGCCCGAATGTTGCAATATTGACATCAAACGCTGTTCCTTAAAGCTGAGGGCTTTATGTGGCATGGTCAATGGTACGAAAGCATCTAAAATCGTCTGTAAACTTTGATGCGCAATGATTTCCAGACCTGATTTTTGTGGATGCTCAAAAATCCGATCTTTGGCAAGATTCTTGGCAGTTTGAATACCTGCCTCAATATCAGGTGAACAATATTGAAGTAAACTGCCTTGAAGCTGTCCTGTCAGGATTTCATACTGATATTTGGCAAAAGCGGTGGTGACTTCGTCGACCAGACGTTTCATCACACGGCCACGCAGGGCAGCGATTTTTTGTTGCCATGTGGTATGTGGTAAATGCAGCTCTTCTGGATAGCCATAATCCACAATCAGGTTCAGGAAAATAGGCTCAACTTCGGCATAATTCAGCATGTTGAGGATGATGCCATCTTCCAGATCAATCAATGCATAGCAAATATCATCGGCTGCTTCCAATAAATAAGTGAGTGGATGACGGCAATAATGATATTCGCCCAACTGAATTAGTCCGAGTTGCTCGGCAATTTGTTTTAAAATTTCTTTTTCAGATTGATAGCAACCAAACTTGGCTCGCTTATGTGACGGAATATCACCTTGTTCCTCAATGGTTTTGGAAAGCCATGGATATTTTAAATAAGCCCCCAATGTGGCATAGGTTAGACGCATACCACCATCGTCAGGATGATAGTCAATACGGCTTAACAAACGAAGTCCTTGCGCATTACCCTCAAATTGACGGACATCGGCTGCTTCTTCTGGCGTGAGTTTAGTTAAAAAGTCCCGATGTGAGGCATCATCAAACCATTCACGAATCGCATATTCACCTGCATGACCAAAAGGTGGATTGCCAATGTCATGGGCCAAACAGGCTGCCTGAATAATCGCACCGACATCCGCAGGGGAAATCCACATGGGTAGTTCATCTTTAATCTTCTCCGCAGCCAGCATGCCCAGAGAGCGGCCAATACAGGAAACCTCAAGCGAATGGGTAAGGCGGGTATGGATACCATCATGTTGAGTGAGTGGGTGAACCTGTGTTTTTCTATTCAGTTGACGAAAGCTTTGGGAAAATATAATTCTGTCGTAATCTTTGTGGAATGGGCTTCGGGCCAATTCTGTACTGCTTTTTTTACTGCCTAAACGAATTGCGGAAAGCAATTCCAACCAACGCATTTGTTCCATTGATTATTATTCACTATGAGTTCAGCTTTATCATGCCAAAAAAAAGATGAAAGCACTAGGGTAGGGCGACACAAGTTGTCTTTGGATCATGAAGTGAATCAGAATTCTATATTTCATCTATCTTGGTAATTAAAGTTGGGCGGCGTAGAAAAAGAGTCCCAGACTGGAAATGTGATGCACTCTACAAAGCAAATGAATTGTTACGAATATGGAAAAGCGATAAAGCGAGAAGAAATTAAATGACTTGGCATAGAAAACTCTGATTTTTAAGATGGATATGGCTAGCTGAAAGCAGGCTTTCACAGTAGAATATGCGCTCTCTCATAAGTCACATTGCGGTAGGTTGGTTAGACCTGCCCGTGGAGCCAAAGTCAGCATGTTTATCGTGGCCGGTGCAGCAGCACATTCTTCTTTTAAGAAAGCTCAACTCTTAAACCGTTTAGCGTCAATGAGTTCTGTTCAATCTTTTGACAGCCAATGGGTCTATTTGTTTGATCAAGCGCTCAACGAGCAGCAACATCAATCGGCATTACAATTGTTAAACGATGGTCAATCTTTTGAACTTCGCCAGGCTGCAAGTGATGAGATCCAGATTTTAGTGACACCACGTGTTGGCACAATTTCGCCTTGGTCATCTAAAGCAACCGATATTTTCCAGAACTGCAATACCCCAATTCACCGCTTAGAGCGTGGTCTGTTATTTACATTAAAAGGTGTAAATGAGATTTCGAACGAAGTGAAATTGGCCTTACATGACCGTATGACAGAAACTGTTTTTGCTCAAATTGATGATGCAAAAGCATTATTTACTGAAACAGCACCAAAACCATTGAACTCAATTGATATTTTAGGTCAAGGGAAACAAGCGTTAGTCAAAGCCAACAATGAGTTTGGCTTTGCTTTATCTGAGCAGGAAATTGATTACTTAACCGAAGCATTTACCAAGCTTGGTCGTAATCCAAATGACATCGAATTGATGATGTTTGCTCAAGCAAACTCTGAGCATTGTCGTCATAAAATCTTTGGTTCTGAATGGACAATTGATGGTGAAAAACAGCCATTATCCTTGTTCCAAATGATTAAAAATACCTATAAAGAATCGCCTACTGATGTGTTATCTGCTTATAAAGATAATGCATCTGTGATCGTGGGTTATGACACCATGCGTTTTTATCCAAAAGCGGATGAAAATGGTCATTATGTGTATAAATATAAGAGCCAAGCTGCCCACATTTTAATGAAAGTGGAAACCCATAACCACCCAACCGCAATTTCTCCATTTGCGGGAGCTGCAACAGGTTCGGGCGGTGAAATCCGTGATGAAGGTGCAACAGGTCGTGGTGGTAAACCAAAAGCAGGTCTAACTGGCTTTACCGTTTCAAACTTAAATATTCCAGGTTTTGAACAGCCTTGGGAAGAAAATTACGGTAAACCGAGCCGTATGGCATCACCACTTCAAATTATGATTGAAGGTCCTTTAGGTGGCGCTGCGTTTAACAACGAATTTGGTCGCCCTGCATTAAATGGTTATTTCCGTACCTTTGAACAGAATGTCAATGGTGAAGTGAAAGGTTTCCATAAACCAATTATGATCGCTGGTGGTTACGGTAACATTCGTCCTGATCATGTAGAAAAAGATGCAATCCAACCAGGTGACTTGCTCATTGTATTGGGTGGTCCTGCCATGTTAATCGGTCTTGGTGGTGGTGCTGCATCTTCTGTCGATAGCGGAACCATGGGTGAGAGCTTAGACTTTGCTTCAGTACAACGTGAAAACCCAGAAATGGAACGCCGTTGCCAAGAGGTGATTGATACCTGCTGGCGCTTAGAAGATTTTAACCCAATCGTATCTGTACATGATGTCGGTGCGGGTGGTTTATCCAATGCGATGCCTGAACTTGTGAATGATCATGAGTTAGGTGCTATATTGAACCTTCGTAAGATTCCATCTTTAGAGCCAGGCATGAGCCCGATGGAAATCTGGTCAAATGAAGCGCAAGAGCGTTATGTACTTGCAATCCGCCCAGAATCTTTAGAACAGTTTGAAGAAATTTGTGCCCGTGAGCGTTGCCCGTTTGCGGTACTCGGTGAGGCGACTGAAGCGCGTCACTTAACGGTTGAAGATCCTTTGTTTGAAAACAAGCCTGTCGATATTCCAATGCAGGTGATCTTAGGCGGTACGCCACGTATGCAACGTTCATATGAAACGATTGAACGTACGGGTAACGACTTTGATGCTGCGAAAGTTGATTTGAAAGATGCGATTTTCCGTGTATTGAAAAACCCAACTGTTGCATCTAAATCATTCCTGATCACCATTGGTGACCGCTCCATTACTGGTATGGTTGCACGTGATCAAATGGTTGGCCGTTGGCAGGTGCCTGTCGCAGATGCAGCGGTAACGACGACAAGCTTGCAAGGCTTCACGGGTGAAGCGATGGCAATGGGCGAACGTCCACCTGTGGCATTGTTAAATCCTGCGGCATCGGCTCGTTTAGCGGTTGCGGAAGCGATTACCAATATTGCTTGTGCCAACATCGAACAAATCAGCGATATCAAACTTTCTGCAAACTGGATGGCAGCGGCAGGTCAAAAAGGTGAAGACCAAGCTTTGTTTGAAGGTGTGAAAGCGATTGGTATGGAAATGTGTCCTGCATTGGGTATCGCAATTCCAGTCGGTAAAGATTCACTTTCAATGCGCACGACTTGGAATGACGGCGAAGATAAAGCGGTGACTTCACCAATGACAGGCGTGATCACTGCATTTGCCCCAGTGTTAGATGTTCGTAAAACATTAACCCCTGAACTCAAAAATCTTACAGATTCAGTCTTAGTTCGTATCGACTTATCGAAAGGTCAGTTCCGTTTAGGTGGTTCGATCCTTGCACAAGTGTACAAAGCGATTGGTTCTGTGACACCTGATGTTGATAGTTTTGATGACTTCAAAGCATTCTTTGCCTTGATTCAAGACTGGAACAATCGTGGTGTGATCAAGGCTTACCATGACATCGGTGATGGCGGTTTATTGGCGACTGTTGCTGAAATGATGTTTGCTTCACGCTTAGGTGTAACATTAGAAAATCAATCAACAGAAAGCTTATTTGCTGAAGAAATTGGTGCAGTACTGCAAATTACTGCTGCTGATTGGGCGCAGTTAGAAGTTGAAGTTGCAGCGTCGAGCCTGAAAGATACAATCGCGGTTGTGGGAAGTGTCAATACAACAGATCAATTGGTTGTCAATGGTTTAACGCTTGAGCGTGCTGAATTACAACAGGCGTGGGCAGAAGTGTCACATCAAATTCAGCGCCTACGTGACAACGTTGAAACGGCTGATCAAGAATTTGCTTTAATTGCAGATAAAAACCACAAAGGTTTAATTGCTCAAGCAACTTATGATTTAAATGAGCCAGTAGAAGCGCCATTTATCAATACACGCCGTCCAAACATGGCCATCTTGCGTGAGCAAGGTGTGAACGGTCATGTTGAAATGGCAGCTGCTTTTGACAAAGTCGGCTTCAATACCATCGATGTACACATGAGTGACTTGCTTGCAGGTCGTGTGAGCTTAAGTGACTTCGAAGGTTTAGTGGCTTGTGGTGGCTTCTCATACGGTGACGTAATGGGCGCTGGTGGTGGCTGGGCGAAATCAGTATTGTTCAATGCCAAGTTACGTGACCAGTTTGAGCAGTTCTTCCATCGTGAGAGCACTTTCAGCTTAGGCGTATGTAACGGCTGTCAAATGATGTCGCAACTTGCACCATTGATTCCAGGTGCAGAGCATTGGGGCCGTTTCCATCGTAATACCTCAGAAGTCTTTGAAGCGCGTGCGGTCAACGTTCGTGTAGAAAAATCAGTTTCGGTATTGCTTGAAGATATGCAAGGTTCGATTTTACCAATCGCCGTGGCGCATGGTGAAGGGCGTTTAGTTGCAAATACGCAGCAATTGGCTGCTTTAAATGCTGAAAACCAAGTGATTTTGCGTTATGTGGATAGTTTGGGGAATCCAACGCAGCACTATCCATTGAACCCGAATGGTTCACCTGAAGCGATTACAGGTTTAACATCTAAAGATGGTCGTGCAACCGTGATGATGCCACATCCAGAGCGTAACTTCCGTGCCTTACAGCACTCTTGGAAGCCTGAAGACTGGGCCGAAGATGGGGCATGGTTACGAATGTTCCGTAATGCACGTAAATTTATTGGTTAATATAAATCAAGAAATAAGCCACCATCAGGTGGCTTATTTTATTGTTAGATTCAATATAAAATAACGATGAATGAAACAAGAACAATGAAATCAAAAAGAATATGCTAAAACTTATTTATTACGTGCCTGAATCTCACCTTGAATCAACCAAACTTGCTATCTTTGAAGCAGGAGCAGGTGGTATTGGTAATTATGAGCACTGTGCTTGGCAAGTGAAAGGCATAGGGCAGTTTAAGCCCATTCAAGGTGCAAATCCATTTTTAGGGCAGTTGGATGAACTGGAACAGCTTGAGGAATGGCGGGTAGAAACCATTGTTACAGAAGAAAAGGCAAGTACGGTTGCAAAAGCTTTAAAGGCAAGCCATCCTTATGAAGAGCCTGCCTTTGAGTTTATTCAAATATTAGATATTGAATAATTTTTTAGACTTTTTGAATAAATAAATCACGGTCAAAACGATATTGCGGGAAAAACACACCATCTGTAGCACGCTCACCAGCACCAATCACCATGACAGGATATTGTTGATCATTGAGTTTCAGGATTTTACGAACCAAAGGTTCATCAAAACCTTCCATCATACAACTATCAAAACCATAGGCACGTAATGCCAATACAAGGTTTTCACAGGCTAAAGCTGTGGTTTTAGTTGCCCATAATTTGGCATCGGCAGGGTTAAATGCAGTTACAGGAAGTTGTTTATCAAGTGTGCGGGCTACTTTAAATGCAACTTTTTTAAAGTTACCTAATGCATTGAAATAACCAGTTTTATAGTTGTACGGAATAAAGCGGTAATATTTTTGTACCATTGCAGGGGCTTCAGGAAATGGAAATTCACTAATATTGCGTTTTGCCATTTCATCAACACGATCTGTACGCGCTACGCATACGATCAATTCTGAGGCAGTTTTAGCAGCAAGTTGTCCTAAACACGCTTTAACCAGTTGCTTTTTCTTACTCGGATTTTGCACCACATAGAATGTCCAAGGCTGTAAGTTTGATGAATTGGGTGCAAGCAACGCCAAATCTAAGCATTCATCTAAAATTTCACTTGGAATCGGTTTATCCGTGAACTTGCGTACTGAACGACGGCTTTCAATCACCTTACGGAAATTGTCAACATCAATGTCCTGTGGCGCGGCTTCGTAATAACGTTTCTTTTCAGTTTGTGTGTGTTCTGACATGAGGAAAGTGTCATCCTAAAGTTATTTTATATTTAAATTGGGACGTTCAATAAAAAAACCACCTCGATTTTGCAATGAAGTGGTTTTTTTCATTAATGAGTGATTACCTCATTAATTGAACTGGGAAAAATCAGGTTTACGCTTTTGCATAAATGCCTGTACCGCTTCCATCATTTCAGGTGAGCGGACACGTTGCATAAAGATTTCAGCTTCTTCATCGACACAAGCAATAATTTCAGCTAAGTCTTTTTTCATGAGCGCTTTGCTTTGTTTTAGAGATGCTAAAGGTAATGCTGCTAAATGTTGAGCGGTTTGTTGAGCTGTTGCATAGGGATCTTCAACAACGTCATTTACAAGATTTGCTTTTACTGCTGTTGCAGCATCAAATTTCTTCGCTGTGAATAATAATTCAGCCGCTTTTTGATAGCCTGCTTGTTTGACCAATAAACGACTCGCAGCACCTTCTGGAGAAAGACCAAGGCTCACGAATGGAATTTGGAATAGGGCAGTATTGTCTGCAAATACGATATCAGCATGTAATAAGATTGTTACACCAATACCAATTGCAACACCTTTCACTGCGATAATGAGTGGCTTAGAAAAACGAGCCGCAGCTTTTAATAATACAAATGGAGGTTGATCACCCGCTTTGCCTTCATATGGCTTTTGCATAAAGCCCATGAAGTCTTTCATGTCATTACCCGCAGTAAAATCTTGTTCTGCACCACGTAAAATCACAACACGTACATCTTTATTTGTATCGGCTTCATCTAATGCTTTTGCAATCCATAGATAAAGTTCGCCGTAAAGTGCATTCTTTGCTTCTGAACGGTTAATGGCTAAGGTGAGTACGCCATCTTCTAAATTTGCTTGCAAATGTTGATGAGGTTGTTGAATACAGCTAAGTGTCATCGTACTATCCTTGCTTTAATCCAGATTGATTTTTTAAGTGCTCTCATTATGTCGCATATTTGCGTTACATGGTGCAACTGATGAGTTCACAAAAAGTGAAATTACGCCTATGTACACATTTGACTATCTTGTTTTTATTGGACGCTTTCAGCCTTTTCATTTGGCACATCTACAAACGATTGAAATTGCGTTGCAGCAAAGTCAGCATGTGATATTGGCATTAGGTTCAGCACAATCAGAACGGAATATCAAAAATCCATTTTTAGCCCATGAACGTGAGCAAATGATTCTTGCCAATTTCCCTGAGGATGAGCAAAAACGGATTCACTTTGTCCATGTAGTCGATGTGTATAACGATGAAAAATGGGTTAAACAGGTTAAAGATTTAGTCAATAAAGTGGTTCAGCCAAATGCAAAAGTAGGTTTGATTGGTCACTTCAAAGATGAATCTTCGTATTATTTAGCTTTATTTCCAGAATGGGAAATGGTTGAGTTAGATAGCTTAAAGGATTCAATTTCAGCCACGCCTATGCGAGAAGCCTATTATCGAGGTGAGATTCAAACTGAATTTTTCCCTAAAGGCACAGTCTATTTTCTTGAAGAATTTCAAAAAACATCAACTTACCAGACCTTACAACAAAAGTTTAATGCCAATGACCGTTCCAATATTGAGGCATCATCAGGTAGGGAGATTAAGCATCTTCCCAAAAGATGATTCGGTTTGAAAATGGATCGGTGATACTGAGTTCCAGAGTTTCCCAGTCTATTTTTTCAATTTTGGGGGTAGTGAATGTACCAGACTGGATCATGCTTCCTCTTAACGAACACCAAATTGTTGCACCCAGTATGCCTTGGGTTTTTCCGATTCATCAAAGCTACAGGCAACTGCGTAATCGGTAAATTTTGACTGCATCAGGTTGCTGCAATGCACAGGGCTGCTGCCCCAGGTTGCCATGACTTCATCCAGATTCTTTTGGCCCCGTGCCACATTCTCACCGCCACCACGTGTTTTAACCTGATACAGTTGAAGACGTGACCTTAAATTCAAGCCTGTGCTACTGCTATGACCCAGAAAATTATGTTCCGCCATATCCTGTGCGTGGGCAAGAGAACTCCTATGCAGACCGCTATTCCATCTCAGCGGTGCCACAGCAGCAAAATATTGTTGCCCACATTGACGTGGATGTTGCCGAATTTCATTAATCGCATTCATGATGACCTGCTGATAGGCTGGATTCTGTAAATCCTGACAGCTTATTTCCAGGGCGGGTTTTTGAATTTGGCGAACGGGCGTAGCAATATCCTGTGGCATTGTGGTTGAACTCGCCCCACATGTTGAGATAAAAAGATAAAAAGGCAACGAGATAAATACCTTGAACTGACTCATTTAAATGCCTTTGGTTGAATTATTTTAACGTTTTTATCATACCCCAAGCCCAAACAGGCGAGCAATTTTTCCTCAATAAAAAAGCAAGTGAAACTTGCCTCTTGTATTCAGGGTTTACGAAGCTGCCTGTAGTGTTTTTAAATCTTCAAGCACCTGTTCGGCATGTCCCGTCGCTTTTACTTTTCTATAACTTTTAACTAGTTGTTTATTATGGAAAATAAAGGTAGAGCGTTCAATCCCTATCACCTGTTTGCCATACATATTTTTTTCCTTAATCACATCGAAGTGCTTACAAAGCACTTCTTCCTTATCGCTAATCAGGTCAATGGTCAGTGCCTGTTTTTCGGTAAAGTTCTGGTGTGCCTTGACTGAATCGCGGGATACACCAATGATCTTACAGTTCAATCCATCAAACTGGTCTTTTAGGCAGGAAAAGCCAACCGCCTGGGTTGTACAGCCAGGGGTTGAATCTTTTGGGTAAAAATATAATACCAGCCATTCATTTGTGAGTTCGGCTAGGTTGATTTCGCCCTGAGTGGCTGGAAAGGTTTGATTGGGTAGCTGGATCTGTTCAGACATTTTGTATCCTTTGCCAAAGCTAAATTTGATCTGATTCAAGGGCTAAAAAAACATATTCTTCATCATAAACAATATTTCCATGACGTACAGGAATAGCTTTGTTAAAAATCCGCCCCCTCAATCACAGTGGTATGGAATTCTCCCCCTTTTTCAGCATAAAGGAAAGTTTAACAGAACCTACAAAAAAGCCTGCATAAATGCAGGCCTTGTTTACAACAGCGCAGGATTATTTTTTAGGTGCCTGTTGCTGGGCAGCTTCCATTGCTTCCTGAGTCAATTTTTCTAGCTTGGTGACAAGTGGTGCGCCTAGGCAAGCCTGTAAATCCTTATTCTGTTGCTGTACAAAGGCAAGGGAGCTTGGGCTTTTCTTGGCATTGATTGCACTTTGAATTTCCCATTTTTGTGCTTCAGTTACTTTGCCCTGTGCCTCAATATTACAAGAACAGAATTTGCTGACTTCTGCCGCTGTCAGTTTTCCACCCTTTGTGGTCTGGTCTTTACACACATTGATCAATGCAGATTTGACATTGGTACTTTTATACGCAGCTTTGAGTGGATTCTCATCCGCAGCATGGGTTGCCGTTGCAAGTAGGGCAGCCGCTGACATCATGGTGGAAAGAATAAGATTTGATTTAAAAAACTTCATATATTGTACCTAATTATAACCCTATATCGTCTATTCGGTATAACGTGTAGGATCCGCAATACCTGCTTCGATAAAACCTTGTTGACGTAAACGGCAACTGTCGCATTTGCCACACGCACGTCCTTGAGCATCTGCCTGATAGCAGGATACCGTTTGACTATAGTCTACGCCATGTTCGATACCTAAGCGTATAATATTCGCTTTGGATAAATGTAACAAAGGTGTTTCAATTTTCAGGGGTTTTCCTTCCACACCCGCTTTTGTTGCCAAACGCGCAAGATTGGCAAATGCATCAATAAACTCAGGACGACAGTCAGGATATCCTGAATAATCAACGGCATTGACCCCAATCACGATGGCTTCGGCATCAAAAACCTCAGCGGCGGCAAGCGCATAGGACAGGAAAATTGTGTTACGTGCAGGAACATAAGTTACAGGAATACCTTCCTGTAATTGTTCTGGTACATCAATGTTATGGTCTGTAAGTGCTGAACCACCTAAATTGCCAAGATCAATATTAATGACGCGGTGCTCAACACCTGCTCGTTGTGCAAGTGCCTTAGCTGCATCAAGCTCAGTTGTAGAGCGTTGACCATACATAAAACTAATGGCGATACAGTCATAGTTTGCTTGTGCCCAAGCGAGACATGTTGTCGAGTCTAAGCCGCCAGACAATAATACGATGGCACGGGAACGCATATTATTTTCCATGATTCAACCTAAATATATTTAATGAAAGCAAGTTCGAAAATGAACCGATTTTGAACTGTTTAGCGACCAGATTCATCATTCCATAACAGCTTATGTAACTGTAATTGGAAGCGAACAGGGAGATGGTCATCTAAAATCCACTGTGCCAGGTCACGCGCAAGAGCAGGCAGGACAGCCGCACCTTTTTCAACGGCAAAGGCAGGGGAGAACCAAACGGTACTGACCTTATCCTGCAATTGAAAATTGATCAACTGTTGCTTCGACCATTCATAATCCTCACGATTACAAATCACAAACTTAATTTGGTCGTGCTGGGTTAAATAGTCAAGATTGGTTAGTAGATTACGATGGTCTTCTTTTGATGTCGGTGTCTTTAAATCCAGCACTTTGGAAACACGTGGCTCTACCTTTGAAACATCTAACGCACCACTGGTTTCAAGCGACACCTGAAAACCCAGGTCACACAGGCGCTGTAATAGTATTAAGCAATTCGGTTGTGCTAGTGGCTCACCACCTGTGACGCAGATATAAGGCGTTTTATGCTGGCTTGCTGTTTCAATGATGTGTTCAAGTGACAGACGTTCACCGCCCTCAAATGAATAGGTGGTATCACAATAACTGCAACGTAATGGGCAACCTGTCAGGCGAATAAAAACGGTAGGTAAACCAAAAGTGTTCGCTTCGCCTTGCAAGGAATAAAAAATCTCGGTAATGCGTAAACCAGCCGCAGGATCGGAGACAGGAATTGCAGAAGAACGTAAGGAAGCCATAGATTCAGAACCACACCATATAAAAGAACAAAATCCCTACAACCATGACTGATTGTAGAGACGAAAAATAACGGGGTTAGAGTTGCTTAGTCAGCGCGTAACAAGTCATTCAAGCTGGTTTTTGCACGTGTTTTTGCATCCACTTTTTTCACGATAATCGCGGCATAAAGGCTGTAGGTACCACACTTAGATGGCAGACTGCCCGCAACAACCACAGAACCTGCTGGTACTCGACCATAATGAATCTCGCCAGTTTCACGGTCATAGATCTTAGTCGATTGACCGATGAATACGCCCATAGAGATTACAGAGCCTTCACCAACAATTACGCCTTCTACAATTTCAGAACGCGCGCCGATGAAGCAGTTGTCTTCAATGATGGTTGGATTCGCCTGTAATGGTTCTAATACACCGCCAATACCTACACCACCAGATAAATGTACATTTTTACCAATTTGCGCACATGAACCAACAGTTGCCCATGTATCTACCATGGTACCTTCGTCAACATACGCACCGATATTGACATAAGACGGCATTAATACGACATTTTTCGCTTGGAAGCTACCACGACGCGCAACCGCAGGAGGAACAACACGCACGCCAGCTGCTTTAAACTGCTCTTCAGTCCAACCTGAGTATTTGGTTGCCACCTTGTCATAGAACTGTAGGTCACATGCTTCGATTGGCTGGTTGTCATTCAGTTTGAATGAAAGTAAAACGGCTTTTTTTAACCACTGGTGAACAACCCACTCACCATCAATCTTTTCAGCCACACGAAGTGTACCGTTGTCTAAACCAGTTAATGCTTCCTCAACGGCTTGACGAATTTCTGTAGGGCAGTCCGCTGCGCTATAGTTGGCACGGTCTTCAAATGCTTGCTCAATGATCGTAGAAAGCTGAGACATGATCTTCCTTCATCCAAAAAAAATTTTAAAGATTTTACACTAATTTGATCGAAGAATCTTTGAAAAAAGTCGTTACAATAAAGTGTTTTAAAATTAAGCAATAAAATTGTAATAAATTCGGATTTAATTGTTTTTTATACATTATTTTGAAATATATAATTATTCTGAATTTGTAACAAAAAATAACAAAAAGTAATCAGTTTCTGTATAAAAAGATATGAATCATTATTGTAATATAAAACCACGGTAACAATTATATTTAAGAAAAGTATTTTTTAAGGAGACTTCGATGAAAACTTTACGCGTTATGTTAGCGGCTGGTGTATTAACAGCAATTGCAGGTACTGCTTTTGCAGATGAGCAAATTGTTAAAGAATCAGCTTATGGATTACCTTCTTACTTAGCTCCAGTTTCAGTTCGTGCTGAAGTTGGTACGACTGGTTATGGTGGTGCGATTTCTTACCGTGTCAATCCATACGTTGGTGTAACTTTAGGTTATAACGGCGGTGATATTTCTTGGTCTGATGATCTCTCTATCAATGGCTCCAAATATGATCTAGATATGGATAATAACCTGACATATTTAAATGCTGAACTTTATCCATGGGGCGCAAGTGAGAGTTTAGCGCGTTCGCTATATGTTGCGGCAGGTGTGGCATATATCGATAATGAATACAAATTGGATCGCCGTATTTCTCAAGGCCGTAACTTTACGATTAACAAAACAGACTTCAACGCTGACTCAAATATTCATTTGAAAGGTGATATGAAGTATGACAACGATATCGCACCATATTTAGGTTTTGGTTTTGCACCACAAGTCTATAAAAATATTGGTGTATTTGGTGAGGTAGGTGCTTACTATACTGGCAATCCAACAGCAACTTTACAAAACGTAAATGGTGGTACAGCTACTAATGGTAGCGGTGCTAGCTTGAATGATGAAATTGCGAAAGAAGAACGCAATATTGAAAACAAAAGTAAATATGAGTGGATGCCAGTTGCAAAAGTGGGTGTGAGCTTTAGCTTCTAAACCATTTAAAAAAGAACGGGCTTTATGCCCGTTTTTTTATGCTCTAAATTTTTAGAAGAAAAGATTCAAAGATGAGTTTCTATGATTACTCTTCAGGATAAGCAACCTTTTTTAACGCCTTGATATCTGTTTTAGGCGAGCATAACGAGATAAATTCATAACCATAACCACGCAGTAAATGACCTTTGCGAACTGCGATCCAAGTGGTATTGGCACCAAAAATATCGGTTTTGATCTGTTGCAGACGATAATCCCGCTCAGCATCATAGGCGACATCATTGACAATACCTACGCCCATATTCAGTTCAACATAGGTCTTGATGACATCGGCATCAAGTGCAGACATCACAATGTCAGCATGCAGTTGCGCATCTTCAAAAGCTTTGTCAATCTTGGAACGCCCTGTAAAACCGCCATGATAGGTAATTAACGGATATTCCGCCAAGACCTCAAGGCTAATTTTGTCCAATTTGGCCAATGGGTGATCTTTAGGTGTAATGATACTATGATGCCATTCATAATAAGGCACGCTTGCAAGATTTTCCTCTGTGGTTAATGATTCCGTTGCGATGCCAATATCCGCCTCGCCCTGAAGTAGCATTTCTGCAATTTCTACTGGACTGGCCTGTTGTAAGACCAAGTGAACCTTTGGAAATAATTTCTTGAACTGATTTACAATCGGTGGAAGTATATAACGTGCCTGAGTATGGGTGGTGGCAATGGTCAGTGTTCCTTCATCTACCTTGTTAAAGTCATCGGCAAGACGCTTGATATTGTCTGCATCGACCAGCATCCGTTCAACAATACTCAATAATGATTGGCCTGGTTCAGTGAGCCCCAGTAAACGCTTGCCTTTACGCACAAACAATTGTACGCCGAGTTCATCTTCTAAATCTTTAATGTGTTTACTGACACCTGACTGGGAGGTATAAAGTGCCGCAGACGCTTCGGTTAAATTAAAGTTTTGACGAACAGTTTCCCGAATAATTCTGAGTTGTTGAAAGTTCATAAATATTTTTCCACATAAAAGGTGGGGAACAACTAAAGTTCAGTAGGGAAGTTTAGTGTTCCTCCATATATTATTTTAAGCCACTTGCGTTGTTTGGTCTGCAAATAAGTGCAGTTGAGCCGCGCTAATCCAAACGGTCTGATTTGGCTTGAATTGATGTAAATTCGCTTCTTCTACACTTAATAAAATTTCGATGTTACGTCCACTGCGATCTTGTAATTCAGCAATGACTTTACCAGCAATCCAGACTTCACGTAGAAACGTTGCCTCAATGGTATTGGGCTGTGGTTGTGCATGAATATGTAGTTCATTTGGTCGTGCAAAGGCGATCACTTTGCCTTGCGGTGCATCTAAGGTATTTGGAAGCTGAATACGATCATCACCAATGTGGATGGTCCCGCCGCTGTGTTCCCCCTCAAAACGATTGGCTTGACCTAAAAAGTCAAATACAAACGGTGTAGCGGGTTTTTCATACACTTCACGTGGTGAACCAATTTGTTCAACATCACCTTTGTTCATCACAATGATTTGATCGGCAACTTCCAGCGCCTCTTCCTGATCATGGGTCACAAAGATGGAAGTGATATGTAGTTCATCATGCAGGGTACGCAACCAGCGGCGTAGTTCCTTACGCACTTTGGCATCTAGTGCGCCAAACGGTTCATCCAGTAATAAGACACGGGGTTCAACTGCTAAAGCACGGGCTAAGGCGATCCGTTGACGTTGACCACCCGAAAGTTGGGCAGGGTAACGGTCAGCCAGAAATCTCAATTGCACCAAGTCCAATAAACGAGTCACACGTTTTTTAATTTCAGCTTCTGTTGGACGGGTGGCACGTGGGCGCACGCGTAAACCAAAAGCGATATTATCAAACACAGTCATGTGGCGGAACAGAGCATAATGCTGGAACACAAAACCGACCTGACGCTCACGCACATGGATGTTGGTGGCATCTTCACCCTCAAGCAAGACCTGACCGCCATCCGCAGATTCAAGTCCTGCGATGATGCGTAACAGTGTGGTTTTACCGCAGCCAGATGGACCCAGCAATGCAACCAGTTCACCCTCAGGAAAGTCTAGGGAGATGTTTTTTAGCGCATGGAATGCACCAAAGTGTTTTTCAATATTTTTAACTTGAATACTCATGTGTTCATTCCTTATGTATTTGGCTGATGTTCGTTGGCTTGGTCTTGACGGATTTCTAACCATGTTTTCAAAATCAGGGTAATAATCGCTAAAAATGCCAGTAATGAAGACACAGCAAATGCAGCACTAAAGGTATATTCGTTATAAAGAATCTCAACGTGTAACGGTAAGGTATTGGTTTGGCCACGAATATGTCCTGACACCACCGATACCGCACCAAACTCACCCATTGCACGGGCATTACATAGAATCACACCGTAAATCAGACCCCATTTAATATTTGGCAGGGTCACTTTCCAAAAGGTTTGCCAGCCTGAAGCACCCAAAACAATCGCAGCTTCTTCTTCCTCTGTGCCTTGCGCTTCCATGAGTGGAATCAGTTCACGTGCAACAAAAGGAACGGTAATAAAAATGGTCGCCAATACAATTGCGGGAACGGCATATAGAATCTTGATGTCATGATCCATTAACCAGCCACCAATCCAGCCTTGTGTACCGAAAATCAACACCAGCATTAAACCTGCAATGACAGGGGAAACCGAAAACGGCATATCAATAATGGTGGTGAGGATGGCCTTGCCACGGAATTGAAACTTAGCCACTGCCCATGCCGCGGCAACCCCGAATACCACATTGATTGGAACGGCAATTGCAGCGGTTAATAAAGTCAGCTTCACCGCAGACAGGGTATCTGAATCGGTCAAGGCATTGATATACACTTCAATCCCTTGTTTAAACGCTTCTACAAACACCAGAATCAGCGGCAAAATCAGGCAGCTCAGAAAGAAAATCATTGCCACGGTGATCAGCGTATAACGTACCCAGGTCGGTTCACGGGTTGCATCGCGGGTCTGTAACTTGAGTGCCAATGCATTGCTATTGTTATTTAAGCTCATTGTGCAACTCTTCCTGTACGGCGGCTTGCCCATGCCTGTAATAAGTTAATTAAAAATAGGATGGCAAAGGAGAGAACCAGCATCACCACGGCAATGGTGGTTGCACCTGCATAATCATATTCTTCCAGACGGGAAATAATCATCAATGGTGCAATCTCGGTCTTATATGGCATATTCCCTGCGATGAAAATAACTGAACCATATTCACCAACACCACGGGCAAATGCCAGCGCAAAACCTGTCAGTAATGCAGGGAATAAAATTGGCAGAATCACCTTACTAATGGTTTGCCAGCGATTTGCGCCCAGTGCAGAAGCCGCTTCTTCAAGCTCCGTTTCAATGTCGCTGAGTACAGGTTGTACGGTACGCACCACAAAAGGCAGGCCAATAAAGATCAGGGCAAGGGTAATACCCAGCGGGGTATAGGCCACATGAATACCTAAAGGTTCAAGATATTGTCCAATCCAGCCATTTTTTGCATACAGTGAGGTGAGGGCAATACCTGCAACCGCAGTGGGTAACGCAAAAGGAAGATCTACCAGTGCATCGACAATTCTTTTGCCTGGAAAGCTATAACGTACCAAGCACCATGCCAGTAATAAGCCAAAAATCACATTGACTGTGGCGGCAATCAGGGCAGCACTAAAGCTTAGTTGTAGAGACTTTAAAATTCGTTCAGAAGTTAAGATTTCCCATAATCCGTCCCATCCAATCCCAAAAGATTTGATAAACACAGCAGATAAAGGAATAAGCACAATGAAAGACACGTAAGCGAGGGTAAAGCCTAAAGAGAGACCAAACCCAGACAGCACTCGGGAACGCTGCGACATGATATTTCCTCAAGATGAGAGATGCTTGCTAAAGACCAGTAAGCAAATAAATAACGCGAAAACTAAAGGTATGAAGAGCTGAGCTTAGGCAAATTTCAGGTTAAAATTTGCCTGACTCATTCGGTTTACAGGCTGCATCTTTTTTTCGGGCAGCATGTAATTGAGGATTTCAGGAAAAGGACCAAACCCAGATGCCACATTGATATGACCAACCTGACCCAGATTAATCGGAGTGAGTTTCCATGCCTGTGCAAGCTGTAACGCATCGACATAACCCAGCCATGGATCATTTTCACTAATCAATAATGTGGTCGGCACATCAATGCTGAGCTGATGAAAATATTGCTTGTAGACCGTCAGACTATGACGGGCAAAGCCACTTTCACCAAAACGGGCAGGGTTGGCAGGTGCCACCAGAATCAGGTTTTTCACCTTTGCCCTGAGTTCAGGATGTTCAGCAAGAGCCGCAACACTGGTCAGGCAACCAAAACTGTGTGCAACGATTTGCACAGGCGATTTAATTGCTGCAACTGTTTTGACAAACTGGGCAACCCATTCATTTAATACTGGTCGGTCCCAGTGTTTTTGCTGCACACGAGAACTAGACACGAGTTGCTGTTGTAACCACGACTGCCAATGTTGTGCTTCACTGCCACCAACACCAGGAACAATGACTGTATGAACCATGTCTATTCTCCTTCTTAACTTCCCCCTTGCGCTGTTATCAACTACAGCGCAAGGAGAGTTTATTATTTGCCTGTACTATTGGTCTTAACGATCTGGTCAAAAATACCGCCGTTGTCAAAGTGGGTTTTTTGTACCTTGGTCCAGCCACCAAACTCTTTATCAATTGTCACAAGCTTCAGAGGCTTAAAAGTGGTGCTATATTTCTTTAAAACAGCTGCGTTGCGAGGACGGTAGAAGTTACGCGCTGCAATTTCCTGACCCGCTGGTGAATAGAGATAGTTCAGGTAACCACGGGCAATTTGCAGGTTGCCTTTCTTCTCGGCATTTTTCTCAACCACGGCCACAGGTGGCTCAGCAAGAATTGAAAGTGATGGAGTCACAATTTCAAACTTGCCTGGCTGCTCACGTACGGCAAGGAATGCTTCATTTTCCCAAGCCAGCAACACGTCACCGATGCCACGTTCAGCAAAGGTCGTGGTTGAACCACGGGCACCTGAATCAAGCACCTTGGTTTGTTTATAAATCTGGCGTACGAATTCCTGTGCCTTGGCATCATTACCACCTTTCTGGTGTTTTGCCCAAGCCCATGCTGCCAAATAGTTCCAGCGCGCACCACCTGAAGTTTTAGGGTTCGGGGTAATGATTTCTACACCTGGTTTAACCAGGTCGCCCCAATCTTTAATCTGTTTAGGGTTGTCTTTACGCACAAGGAAAACGATGGTTGAGGTATAAGGTGTTGAGTTATTTGGCAGTTTCTTCTGCCAGTCTGCTGGAAGCAATTTTGCATTTTCAGCAATTTCATCAATATCTGCTGCAAGGGCAAGTGTCACCACATCAGCATTTAAGCCATCAATCACGGCACGGGCCTGTTTGCCTGAACCACCATGGGATTGTTTGAAGTCAATGTCCTGACCTGTACGCTGTTTCCAGAAAGCACCAAACTGCTTGTTGAAATCGGTATAAAGCTCGCGGGTTGGGTCATAAGAGACATTTAAAAACTCTTGTGCTGCAAAAGAAGACACTGAGAGTAATGCGGCAATGACACCAACTTTTAACTGAGATAAACGCATGAAAAACCCCTTGAAACTAAATGAATGTTTGGAATATGGATGCAGCATAACGCCAGTTTTTTTGCAAAAAAAATAATTAAAAACGAATTTGATATGAAAAAAATGCAATTGCATAAAATAGATAAGCTATGCTGAATTATTGATAAATAATAAATTTTTATTTCACTGCTTAAGTTGGTATAATTATTTAAAATCAAAGAGTTATTTATTGTTAATCATGTGGACTATTTGGGTTGAAAGGTGTTTGAATCATGCAATGCTATAAAAATGGACAATTCATTGATTCTATTCCTTTACTTGATCGGGCATTTCACTATGGAGATGGCTGCTTTACCACAGCACGTATTTTTCAGGAAAATTTTGAACTAAAAGAATTGCACTTTGCACGTTTAAAACTAGCTTGCCAGAACCTGAGTCTGGATGCTGATTTATCTCAAATTGAAAAATCAATCGAGCAGTTGCAACAACAGCATTCAAGCTTAAACGGCACCTTAAAGATCGTGATTAGTCGTGGAGAGGGAAACCGTGGCTATAGCTTGCCTTTGCATCCCGCCGATATTTACCTTTGGTATTATCCAGCCACATTGCAGGCTTTCCAGCCTGAATGGATTGCCAGTGGCATGCTAAATCGTGCTTTGGGCCTGACCATGCCGAATCTGGTGGGCTTAAAAACCCTGAACCGTTTGGAACAGGTGTTATTGAAACAGGAAGCAGACCAGCAGGGTTGGCTTGAGGCATTGGTCAGTGATGTACAGGGTTATATTGTTGAAGGCGTGAGCAGTAATTGTTTTATTCGTATAAATGGACGGTGGATTACGCCAGAACTTCGTTATAATGGCGTGCACGGTGTCATGCGGGCAACTATCCTGTCGCGAATGCAGCAATCACAGATTGAATGTGAGCAACGCTATATTGGAATAGATGAGCTTGGGCAGATTCAAAGCCTATTTTTCTGTAATGCCTTGCACCCGATGAAAGCGGTTGTTCGATTTCATGATCGAGCTTTAGAGCAACAACCTTGTCTTGATTTATTTAAAACTTTAAAACTGAACCAGATTGATTAATATGCCAAAGCCGCCAAATTCAAGCAAAAGCAATAAAAAACCGAAAGCCACGCCGAAATCCAGATTTCCAGTGAAAGCATTTTTGGGCGCGATCATTATTTTACTTGTCATCCTGTTGAGCATTGTGGGCACAAGCCTGTTTAAGAATTATCCTGTTGAGGGCAAGAAACAGCTTTTGGTCATTTCTTCGGGCGATACCTATTCCAGATTTATTGACCGTCTTGCAAAAGAAAATAAGGTGAATTTTCCGATAATATTAAAGCTGTACCAGAAGTTCATGATTCATGACAGTATGAAAGCGGGTGTGTATGAAGTCACTCATGGCATGAGTGTTCGTCAGGTGCTGGATATGTTGTCGAATGCTGAAAATGCACAGATGAACCGTATTCTGGTGATTGAGGGAACAACGTTTAAGCAACTGGTTCAGAATCTTAAAAAAGACCCAAATGTCAGCAAAACCATTCTGGATTTGCCACAGGATCAATTGCTTAAGGAGCTGGACATTCCATATTCACATCCAGAAGGCTTGTTTGCACCTGATACGTATTTCTTCGCAAAAGGTGAAACGGACAAAAAAATCCTGACCGATTTATACCGCCGTCAAATGAAATCACTGGATGAGGCATGGGCAAATAAAGCGGCGAATCTCCCTTACAAAGATAAGTATGAAGCATTGATCATGGCTTCGATTATTGAAAAGGAAACCAGTCTGGACAGTGAGTTGCAACAGGTTTCAGGTGTGTTTGTGCGTCGCCTGCAAATCGGAATGCGTCTGCAAACAGACCCAACCGTGATTTATGGCATGGGTGATCAATATAAAGGGAATATCACCCGTAATGACTTACGTACCCCAACAGCGTATAACACCTATACTATTAACGGATTGCCACCAACGCCAATTGCTTTGCCAAGTAAAAAAGCAATTGAGGCTGCCATGCATCCAGATGACTCAAAAAATCTTTATTTTGTTGCCACAGGCAATGGTGGACATAAATTTACAGCATCGTTGGAAGAGCATAACCGTGCGGTACAGGAATATTTAACTGTGTTACGTTCAAAGAAAAATCAGGGTGAATGATGTTTATTAGTTTTGAAGGAACGGAAGGTGTGGGCAAAACCACGCTGATTCGCAAAATTCACCAGTACTTTGAACAGCAGGGTAAACAGGTGCAGCTCACCCGCGAACCAGGTGGAACGCCATTGGCGGAACAGATTCGCTCGTTGCTGTTGGCGGTGAATCATGAAGAACAAATGAGCCATGATACTGAGCTGTTATTGATTTATGCGGCACGGGCGCAACATTTACAGCAGGTGATTGTTCCAGCTTTGGAGGCTGGCAAGATTGTGTTAAGTGACCGTTTTACCGATGCCAGTTTTGCCTATCAATGTGCTGGGCGTGGTTTAAGTCAGAAAAAATTGCAGCTACTTAACCAGACTTTCGTTTCCCATATGCCGAATATTACTTTTTGGTTGGATGCGCCGATTGAACTGGGTATGACCCGTGCCAGAGAGCGTGGGGCACTGGATCGTTTTGAGCAGGAAAAGCTGAGCTTCTTTACCAAGGTGCGGACAGGATATGAAAGCTTGTGGCAGGCTGAACCTGAACGGATTAAGCGACTGGATGCCACACAGAATGCTGAGCTTGTGTTTGAAGACGCCCTAAATTATGTAAAACAGCTTGCTTAGAAGCTGTTTTACATCGAATAAATATAATTACTCATTCACCAATGGCTGTTCCACTGCAAAATTTGGTGGTGTCAGAACAGTTTTACGAATTTCACTGGAGAGTTCAGGATAATCCAGCGTGTAATGCAGACCACGGGATTCCTTGCGTTGCATGGCACAGCGAACAATCATCTCAGAAACAAGCACCAGATTACGCAATTCAATCAGGTTCTTGCTGACACGATAGTCCTGATAATACTCCGTGATTTCACGTTTTAACATTTCAATACGGTGCAGGGCACGTTGTAAACGTTTGGTCGTCCGTACAATTCCCACATAGTTCCACATGGTTGAACGCAATTCATCCCAGTTTTGCAGAATCACCACATCTTCATCCGCATCGGTGACCTGTGATTCATCCCACGCAGGAACCTCAGGGAATTTAAAGCCCTCATCAAATTTCTGTTCAATATCTTCCGCCGCACTCATGCCATACACAAAGCACTCAAGTAAGGAGTTGCTCGCCATACGGTTTGCACCGTGTAGACCTGTGTAGGAGGTTTCACCAATGGCATACAAACCTGTCAAATCGGTGTGGCTGCTGGAATCTACCATCACACCACCACAGGTATAGTGGGCAGCAGGTACAACAGGAATCATGTCCTTGGTAATGTCAATACCAAGCTCTAGCAGGCGTGCATAGAGTGTAGGGAAGTGTTCGGTAATAAACTCTGGTGATTTATGGGTAATGTCCAGCCATACATGGCGGATACCCAAACGCTTGATCTCGTAGTCAATGGCACGGGCCACAATATCACGGGGGGCAAGTTCGGCACGTTCATCAAAACGCAGCATAAAACGTTCACCATCAGGTAAACGCAGATAAGCCCCTTCACCACGCATTGCTTCAGTAATCAGGAACGAACGTGCTTTGGGATGATATAAGCAGGTTGGGTGGAACTGGTTGAATTCCATATTGGCAACACGGCAACCCGCACGATAGGCCATTGCAATACCATCACCCGTTGCGATGTCAGGGTTTGAGGTATATAGATAGGCTTTCATTGCACCGCCACAAGCCAAAGCGGTGAAAGGGGCTAGAAACGTATGAACCTGTTCAGCACTTTCATCCAGGGCATATAAGCCAATTGCACGGTTAGGCTGGTTCTGGTGGCCAAGTTTATGCAAGGTGATCAGGTCAATTGCAATGTAATTTTCAAAAATGGTGATGTTGTCGCGTTCTTTGGCGCGTTCAACCAATGTGGTTGAAATTGCTTTGCCTGTTGCATCCGCTGAATGGATGATACGGCGTTGCGAGTGCCCCCCTTCACGGGTAAGGTGTAATTGCTCGTCATCATCCAGTGTGAACTGCACACCTTGTTTCAGCAGGAAGTCAACAGAGGGTTTGCCACCCTCAACGGTATGTTTGACGGCATCCATTTCACATAAATGTGCGCCTGCAATCATCGTGTCACTAATGTGTTGTTGAATGGAATCAGTCTCGTTCAGTACCGCAGCAACACCGCCCTGAGCATAAAAGGTACTGGCTTCCGTGAGCGCCGCCTTTGCCAAAATTGCAATGTTGTAATGACTCGGTAAAGAGAGTGCGAGGCTTAGGCCCGCACCACCACTGCCTACAATAATCACATCAAAATGGTGAATTGTTTCTAAATCAGGCATGACGATCTGCTTCATTTTCAAACGTTCGCTAATGACAACGCTTTTTAATGAAAAAGGCAAGTGCCAATCTGCCTGGAATTGAATGAAATTTTAGCGAATAAGTTTATTTTAATTGCTTGCCATAATTTAGCAGATCTATATAAATATAGGTCAATTACGATTTGGAACACTGTTTTAATCTTTTTTTAAGGCTTCCCATGGTAAAACATGGCTGAGAGTGAAGATTGAGGTGGAACTCCACAATTTATTCACATTCTGCCATTCTATTTCGTTGTATACCTTGAAAATATAAACATATTTTTACGAAAAGAATGCTAGGGTTGTGATAAAAACATAATCTTGAATTTTATTTGATCATCAGTATGTAGGTTCTTGCTTCATGAAAAGTCGCTATTTACAACAAGGAATGTATGCTGCGGTATTTACGGTGGCAGCTGCTCAAGTCAATGCTGCATCGCCAGTAGATTTTTCAAGTCTCGTTGAGCAGGTTAGCCCTGCTGTGGTGAGTGTGAATGTTGTGAAGAAAATGACTCAGGAAGAGTTGTTGCAGCAACAGGTTCCCGAAATTTTACGCCGTTTTTTTGGTAATCAGGTGATTATTCCCCAACAGCAGGGGCCACAGGAAAAAACGGCTTACGGCAGTGCGTTTTTTATCAGCAAGGATGGCTATCTGTTAACCAATCGTCATGTCATTGACGATGCCTCACGTATTACCATTACCTTAAATGACCGTCGTGAGCTTGATGCGACCTTAGTTGGAAGTGATGAGCGCACTGATATTGCCTTGCTAAAAGTGAATGGCGCGAGTTTCCCTGAACTGAAAATTGGTGATTCAAATCAGCTAAAAGTGGGTGAACCTGTGTTGGCGATAGGTTCTCCTTTTGGCTTTGATTACTCAGCATCGGCAGGCATCGTCAGCGCAAAGTCACGTAATATGAGTGGTGAAACGTCAGTTCCATTTATTCAGACCGATGCAGCCTTAAACCCAGGCAACTCTGGTGGTCCATTGTTTAACCAGCGTGGTGAGGTAGTGGGTGTAAACTCGCGTATCTTTAGTGGTACGGGTGGTTATATGGGCTTGTCTTTCTCTATCCCAATTGATGTGGCGATGGATGTTGTGCAGCAGCTGAAAACCAGTGGTAAGGTAACGCGTTCTTATTTGGGGGTGATGTTGCAGGATATTGACCGCAACTTGGCCGATGCCTATAAACTGCCAAAACCAGAAGGATCATTGATTAATCAGGTTTCGCCAAAATCTCCTGCTGAAAAAGCAGGCCTAAAACCAGGTGATGTCATTTTAAAACTGGATGGTAATAGCATTAGCCGTACCAGCGACCTGATTTATCGCTTAAACCGTATTGCACCAAACCAGACCATCCAGCTGGAAGTTCTGAGAGATGACAAGATCCGTACAATTTCTGCGACTTTAAGTGTGGCGCCAGATGATACACCTGCGGCTGAGGATAAAAATAATCCAACCAATGGCTTGGGTATGAATATCCGTGACTTGACGGAAGCTGAACAAAGCCGTTTAAATGTTAATGGTGGTGCTTTGGTCCGTGAGGTGAAACGTGGTGGTTTGGCTTCATTGTCGAATCTGGTTGCGGGGGATGTGATTGTACAAGTCAACAGCACACCTGTTGCCAATAGTCAGGCATTTGCTAAGGCAATTGCAGCATTGCCAAAAAATAGTGTGGCCCGTATTGTGATTATCCGTCAGGGGCAACGTGCAATTGTTGGTTTGCGTCTTCAGTAATTCATCTTGATTTTTAAGACCACTCCTCATTGGGGTGGTTTTTATTTTGTAATGACGATGGGTTTAGACTAGTGTATGCAACGAAACTTTGACGAATGAAATATCAGACCAATGAGTACCATTTTTGATTTAAAAATACAGGTTCAGCCAGCACATATTGATGTACTTGGGCATGTCAACAATGTGATGTATATCCAGTGGATGCAAGATGTTGCTGAGGCGCATATCGAAGCATTGGGTTTGGGGCTGGCACAATATCTGGAACTCAATCATGCGATGGTCGCGGTTGAACACCATGTGCAATATCGTAAAGCTGCACTTGAGGGGGAGGAAGTCATCTTAAGGACGTGGCTTAATGATATTAATGCATTATATTCTTTTCGCCAGTATGCATTTTACCGTCCCAAGGATCAAAGTATCCTGTTCGTTGGTAACACTAAATGGGCCTGTATTGAAATTGCCACAGGTCGTCCAAAACGCATGTCACCAAGTTTTACCCATGCCTACCAACCCATTCCAGCTGATTTGAATCCGATGGATTTTTCAATTTCCTATGCTGCTATGGAATGAATGAAGGTGTTGCGTGAACCATGAAGCCTTTAAATGAAACTCATTATTTTGGATACTTTGAAAAGCTGTTCTGTTATAATCGGCAACAATTTTGTTAAACCGCTTTGGCCTATTGCTTTTTTAAAGTATCAGGCGTTCTATTTTCTCAAGGTAACCCATGGCGCAAGCTAAAAAATCCGTAGATATCAAAAATATACGAAATTTCTCGATTATTGCTCACATTGACCACGGTAAGTCAACACTGGCTGACCGTTTCATTCAAATGTGTGGCGGCTTACAGGATCGTGAGATGCAGGCTCAGGTGCTAGACTCCATGGAGCTTGAGCGTGAACGTGGGATTACCATTAAGGCTGCGTCGGTCACGTTGTACTATACGCATCCGAATGGTCAGGAATATCAACTCAACTTTATTGATACGCCAGGGCACGTTGACTTTTCTTATGAAGTGTCACGTTCCTTGGCTGCATGTGAAGGTGCATTGCTAGTCGTGGATGCGGCACAGGGAGTTGAGGCTCAATCTGTTGCAAACTGTTATACCGCAATTGAGCAAGGCTTGGAAGTATTGCCCATCCTGAACAAGATTGATTTACCTCAGGCTGAACCTGAGCGTGTCATCCATGAGATTGAAGAAATTATCGGGATTGAGGCAACAGATGCGCCAACCTGTTCTGCAAAAACAGGTTTAGGGGTTGAGGGCGTTTTAGAGCGTCTGGTCGATGTGATTCCAGCACCAGAAGGTGACCGTGATGCGCCGTTGCAGGCGTTGATCATTGACTCATGGTTTGACAACTATTTGGGTGTTGTCTCGCTTGTCCGCATTAAACAGGGTCGTATCCGTAAGGGCGACAAGATGCTGGTGAAATCAACTGGACAAACGCATCCTGTGACATCGGTAGGTGTGTTTAATCCAAAACATACTGAAACTGATTTGCTTGAGGCAGGTGAGGTTGGTTTTGTCATTGCGGGTATCAAGGATATTTTTGGTGCACCCGTCGGCGATACCATCACGCTTTCATCTACTCCCGATGTTGCAATACTTCCAGGCTTTAAGAAAGTGAAGCCACAGGTGTATGCTGGGCTTTTCCCAATTGATGCCAGTGATTTCGAGCCATTCCGTGAGGCTCTGCAAAAACTCCAGATTAATGATTCAGCTTTATTCTTTGAACCAGAAAGCTCTGATGCTTTAGGTTTTGGTTTCCGTTGCGGCTTCTTGGGGATGCTGCATATGGAAATTGTGCAGGAACGTTTGGAACGTGAATATGATCTTGACCTGATTAGTTCTGCGCCAACTGTAATTTATGAAGCATTGACCAAGAAAGGCGACATTATTTATATCGATAGCCCATCGAAAATGCCAGATGGTTCAACAGTTGAAGACTTACGTGAGCCGATTGCAGAATGTCATATTCTTGTGCCACAGGAATATCTGGGCAATGTCATGACCTTGTGTATTGAGCGTCGTGGTGTGCAAAAAGATATGAAATTCCTGGGTAATCAGGTATCCATCACCTTTGAAATTCCAATGGCTGAGGTGGTTATGGATTTCTTTGACAAGTTGAAATCATGTTCTCGTGGCTTTGCTTCACTGGATTATAACTTTGTCCGTTTTGAGAGTTCATCTCTGGTTAAGGTTGACGTGTTAATTAATAGCGAAAAGGTGGATGCCTTGGCGATGATTTGTCACCGTCAGGATGCCCGCCATCGTGGTATCGCACTGGTTGAGAAGATGAAAGACCTGATTCCCCGCCAAATGTATGATGTGGCGATTCAGGCAGCGATTGGTGCGCAAATCATTGCACGTTCTACCGTTAAAGCCATGCGTAAGAACGTTTTGGCAAAATGTTATGGTGGTGACGTGTCTCGTAAGAAGAAACTGCTTTCGAAACAAAAAGAAGGTAAGAAACGCATGAAACAGGTGGGAAGTGTCGAAATTCCACAGGAAGCGTTCTTGGCTGTATTAAAAGTTGATCGATAGAAAAAGACTTAGGAATCGCTCATGGATTTTGATTTTAATTTGATTCTCGTTCCAGTCACACTGATATTTTTTATCGTGTGGTTGCTTGACAAGTTTGTACTGAAACAACGTGCAAATAAGGGACGTGATCAGGAAAACTTTGTGATCACATGGGCGTATGATTTCTGGCCAGTATTGGCTGTGGTGTTGGTGCTACGTTCTTTCCTCTATGAGCCATTTAATATCCCATCTGACTCTATGGTGCCTACCTTGGAAACAGGTGACTTTATTTTGGTGAATAAGTTTGATTACGGTGTACGTTTGCCGATTATAAATACCAAAATAATTAATGTTGGTGAACCAAAGCGCGGTGAAGTCATCGTGTTCCGTTATCCACCACAGCCTACTATTAGTTATATCAAGCGTGTAGTGGGTTTGCCTGGTGACCATATTCAGTTTAAAGATGGGCAGCTAATCATTAATGGTCAGCAAATTGCAAAAGTTGCTACTGAGGTTAAACGTGAAAAGGATCAACTTGAAACGCCAACCGTATATTATTTTAAAGAGACTTTAGGTGAGCATCAGCATCTGATCCGTTATCTGGATGGGCGTAATCCTTTGGCTGAACAGTTCCAGTTTGCTCAGTTAAAGGGCGCTGAAGCATTAGTGCCATTTGTGGCAAAAGCCAATGATGTGTTTATTAAAAGTAATGGACGGGATTGGGAAGTGACTGTACCACAAGGCCAGTATTTTGCGATGGGGGATAACCGTGACCAAAGCGCTGATAGCCGTTTTTGGGGTTTTGTCCCAGAAGCCAATTTAACAGGGCGTGCTTTTTATGTATGGATGCATAAAGAACCTGGTTTCAATCTTCCAAGTTTCAGCCGAAATGGTAAGATTGACTAATAAATAAAACGTATAGGACATACTACAGATGCGTAAATCTCAACAAGGCGCTTCGTATATTGCAATTTTATTTGGGGTGGTTCTATTTGCGATTGCTGTAAAGGCATCAATCGCAATCTGGCCAGCATATTGGGATGATCGAATTATAGATTCTCAAATTGAAGGTCTATTAAAGGATAGTCCTGAGAATATTACACCAACTAAGTTCGCAGCTCAGATGGATCAGCGTCTGGATATGAATGGGGTTCGGGATCTTCGTTTCAAGGATGTTGCACAGGTTACTTATAAAGATGATTTAATTGTTAAGAAAAAGTATGAAGTGCGTAAGCCTTTCATGCTGAATATTAGTTTAGTGATGACCTTTGAGAAGACTTTTGACCAAAAATCTGCCAAACAAGCTCAATGATGCACGTCTGCAAGGGCGAATTGGTCACCAGTTTAAACACCTTGATTTGTTAAAACTGGCATTGACCCATCGTTCTGTGAGTCAAAAGCACAATTATGAACGCCTGGAATTTCTAGGCGATTCATTATTAGGGATGATTGTTGCCAATTATCTTTACCATACCTACCCACTTGAAAATGAAGGTCGCTTAACGCGGATGCGTGCGACTTTGGTTCGACAGGAAGCATTGGGGAAAATTGCAAATGACTTACAATTGAGTCGGTCATTAATTTTAAGCACAGGCGAGTTAAAATCGGGTGGACATCATCGAGAGTCAATTCTGGCTGATACAGTTGAAGCAATTATTGGTGCCATTTATTTGGACAGCAATGATCTCAACCTGTTGGAACGCATTGTGCTAAAATGGTATGAGCCTTATCTGGATTATATTGAACCGACAGATCAACTGAAAGACCCGAAATCACGTTTGCAAGAGTATTTACAAGCACGTAAAAAACCTCTCCCAGTTTACGAGGTTGTAGATATTCAGGGTGATGCCCCTAATCAACATTTCAAAGTGGAATGTGATGTAGCGGGACTGCCAAAAATTATAGGCGAGGGCTCAAGTCGTCGTTTTGCCGAACAAACGGCAGCGGCAGAGATTTTAAAATTATTGGAGCAATAACCTGATGTCTCATTCAGAAGAAAATAAGCCAGAAGCAACTGAACAGCAAGATGGCAATAATGTAGTTGATCAATTTTTTAGTTCTCAGGGAACGACTATTCCCTCAGATTTCAAAAGCGGTTTTGTGGCTATTGTTGGTCGTCCAAATGTAGGAAAATCGACTTTGATGAACCACATCTTGGGTCAAAAACTATCTATTACTTCACGTAAGCCACAAACCACACGCCACAAGATTGTGGGTATTGACTCGCGTGAGAAGTCACAGGCGGTATTTGTAGATACTCCTGGGATGCATAAAAAAGAAGTACGTGCCATCAATAAGATGATGAATCGTGCGGCACACTCTGCTTTGCGTGATGTGAATCTGGTTTTATTTGTGGTGGATGCACAAAAGTGGACGCAAAACGATGAATTGGTTTTGGAAAAACTTAAAAATGCCGATATGCCAGTGATTCTAGTGATCAATAAACTTGATACATTTGAAAATAAAAATGAGGCTTTACCACTGATTCGAGAGCGTGCCAAGCTCATGAATTTTGCTGAAATTGTTCCGGTTTCAGCATTGCGTGGTGCAAATCTCGATCATTTGCGAGATACCATCGAGAAGTATCTGCCATATCAACCACCATTGTATTCATTAGATCAAATTACTGATCGTTCTGAGCGTTTCCTTGCGAGTGAGATCATTCGTGAGAAAATTATGCGTCAGTTAGGTGAAGAGCTGCCATATGATTTAACGGTTCAAATTGAATCATTTAAAACTGAAGAAGCAGCCGTAAATGAAAAAACAGGTCGTTTAAAGCCGCCATGTACGTATATTGATGCGACCATTTTTGTGGAACGCCAAGGCCAAAAAGCGATTGTGATTGGTGATAAAGGTGCGAAGCTGAAAAGCATTGGCATGGATGCACGTACAGATATGGAAAAAATGTTTGAGCAAAAAATTATGCTAACGCTTTGGGTGAAAGTCAAAGGTGGTTGGTCTGATGATGAGCGTGCGTTAAAAAGCTTGGGTTATAGCGATATTTAACAGGTTTTAAGACAATGGAAACAGGTATGAAAATAACAATCCGTGTACTCGCAATCGTAACATGCATCTTCATGTTGCAAGGCTGTGTTCATAAGCTTGTGACCGTACCTGTTAAAGTTGATTATAAGACCACCAAAGGTGTTGTTAAGGGGACTGCTGCTGTGGCTGGTGCAGTTATTCCTGATGGCGATGATGAAGAAAAGGATGAGAAAAAGAAGGACTAGTATCGCTTTATGATGCGTAATGAAGTCCTGCATGGCTATTTGATTCATCATCGTAAATATCGTGAAAAAAGCCATATTGTGCATTTATTTACACAAGAATATGGGCGGGTGGATGGGATTCTAAGACAGACCCCACCGCCGCAATATCAGCCTATTCGTCTGCAAGCCACTGGCAAATCTGAACTCAAAAACTTTACAAAACTTGAAATTCTGAATCAACCTGTGTTTTTTCATGGTGATGCATTTTTTGCTGGTTTCTATTTAAATGAGATCGTGTTGCGTTTATGTCCGCTTGAAGAAGCGATGCCACAGACATTTGAACAATACCAACTGACCTTATTGCAATTACAGCAATTGGCATCGCATAAACAAGCCTCTTTATTCCTGCGACAGATTTTACGCCAGTTTGAACATGTATTATTGCAGGAGTTGGGCTATGCGATTGATTTTTCAGTAGATGCGAGTCAACAAGACATTCAGGTCAATCAGCATTATCAATTTCAGCTCAATGATGGCTTTCTGCCAGTTTCACGAGCCTCACGTTCAACACTTGAGGGTGCATTGATTACATCCATGCAAAGTTATGAAGATGGTCAGGATTTTTCTCACGAACAGTTGCAATTATTGGGTAAACTATACCGTCAAATGATTAGCTCCTTGTTGGGTGATCGACCGCTGAAAAGCCGTCAACTTTGGATTCAAAGTACACAAACTTGATATTCCTGATGTATTGAAAATAATGATTCAGGGCTAAACCGATAGGATATTTTTATGGCTGCAATATTAGGTGTAAACATTGATCATGTTGCGACATTAAGACAAGCACGTGGTACAACTTACCCTGATCCTGTACAGGCAGCATTGGTCTGTGAACAAGCAGGTGCAGAAGGCATAACCTTACATTTACGTGAAGATCGTCGTCATATACAAGACGATGATGTTCGTCGCATGCGTCCACTATTGAAAACACGCATGAACCTTGAATTAGCAGTCACCGATGAAATGGTTGAGTTTGCCAAAGAAATTAAGCCGCAACATGTGTGTTTTGTGCCTGAACGCCGCCAAGAAGTGACAACAGAGGGTGGCTTGGATGTGGTTGGTCATTTTGAAAAAGTTAAAGCTGCGACAGAAGCACTCAAAGCGATTGGATGTGATGTGTCATTATTCATTGATGCTGATTTAGCCCAGATTGATGCGGCAGTTGCATGTGGTGCGCCAACCATTGAAATTCATACAGGTGCTTATGCGGACACGGAGACTGATGAACAACAGCAAGCAGAATTGGCACGTATCGTCAAAGGTGCTGAATACGCCGCTACGAAGGGGCTAGTAGTCAATGCTGGACATGGTTTAAATCTAGAAAATGTTGCGCCTATCGCAGCGATCCCGCAAATTCATGAATTAAATATTGGGCATTCGATTATTGCCGATAGTGTATTTGTTGGTTTGGCTCAAGCGGTAAAAGAGATGAAAGCAGCGATTCAGGCTGCTGCGAGATAAGTTGATGAGTAGTATAAATTACGATGAGTTGATGCAACCTGTGATTGGTTTTTTAGGTTGTACTACACCTCAAGCATGGTTAGATGAAGCCATTAATAATCTTGAAATATTGATGCAAGACCATGCGAATTGTGAAAAGAAAGCTGCCAGTACTGCAATGAACCTGATGTTTCGCTATAGCTTTTTTACTGACTTACAAGTGAAGTTGGCGCAGCTCGTGCGTGAAGAAATGCTGCATTATGAGCAGGTTCTTGAGTTTATGAACAAACGTGGTCAAGAATGGAAGGGGTTGAGCGCAGGGCGCTATGCAGGTGGTTTACGCAAAGAAATCCGTACCTATGAACCTGAGGCCTTGATTGACGTGATGATCATCGGGGCATTTGTAGAGGCGCGTTCTTGTGAGCGTTTCTATGCACTTGCACCAATTGTTGATGATGAGCTAGGTCGCTACTATCGTTACTTGCTTAAATCAGAATCACGTCACTTTGAGGATTATTTGGCGCTGGCTTTAGATGTTGCGAAAACGGCGAAACTAAAAGATCCTGAAGAAACCATTCAACAACGGATTGAGTATATTCGTGAAGTGGAGAAGAATCTGATTTTAAGCCCAGATGATACTTTCCGTTTCCATAGCGGTGTGCCTAGTCGCTAAACACACCATTTTTGCATAAATCAATTAAACACGAGGTGTTGTAGACTACTTAGGGTTCTGATCAGCATTTAAAAATTTATAAATATTTTCAAATGGAATGTGGTCGCTAGCATCAGAACCGTAATATGTTTCAATAATATAACCTTGCTCATCAATTAAAAAATCTGCTGGCATAATATCACTTGGATTTTGTAGATTCTTTTTTAAACCCTCAGCCCCAATTATTTTGATGCCTAAAACCCATGAGACGAAATGTCGAAAAACGCTATAAGTAGAGCGTGCCATTGATCGTTCAATACCATAAGCTTGATAGGCGATATTTTCAGGATCGGCGACGATCGTAAAAGGGCGAGGGCGTTTTCTTACAAATTCATTGACTTCTTCACGTGTTGATGAAAAAATGCAATGATTTCTAAGCCTTGATCCGAAAGTTTTTTATAATGTTGTGTTAATTGGAAAATTCTAAAATTACAAAAAGGACAGTTTGTATCACGAAAAAATGCAAGTAAAGTGCGTTTACCTGAGTCTAGTCGAACTACTCTGCCATGGCTATCTATAAGTTGAAATTTTGGTGCAGTTTCTGGCGATATAAGACGCATTATGATAAGACCATATATTTTTAAAGGTATGCACTGTGCTTAACATAAAAAAGCCCTGATTATTGATCAGGGCTTTTTAGAATTTTGGCTCTCCCACCTGGGCTCGAACCAGGGACCTGCGGATTAACAGTCCGTCGCTCTACCGACTGAGCTATGGGAGAATCTGGAGTGAATTTTAGGGGGCAAGACGTTTATAGTCAAGTAAAATCAGTGTAAATAATAAACTGTTAAGTGCTTAAAATCGCTATATTAACGTACAACCTGATTGCATTGGGCTAATTGGGACGATTGCGCTGTCCAGCTTGCTCCCACTGAATTTTTATAATAGCTAATCTTGCCAATACGCAAAACCAGATTTTGACAGGAGTCCAGAGACAGGTCATTGCCCCAGGGCCCAGACATGCTACAAACTTTACCATTACACTTCCAGACCACATTTGGCCCATTTTCAATAGGGACAGTCACAGTACCCTTATAAGTCGAGCCTGCATACCATGTTGTTTGTGCAGCCATGACTGGACTGCATAAGAATAATAAACTGAGAAGTAGTTTCTTCATTATGGTTTTCCTTAATATGACCATCGTTTTTTATTATAGGGTTGAAAAGGACGCAAGGCTAAAACATATACGAGATGCAACATAAAAAATAAATAGAGTTACAACAGGGATGACAATAAATTAAAGCATTGACAATAAAAAAACCCTGATCAAATCAGGGCTTTTTAGAATTTTGGCTCTCCCACCTGGGCTCGAACCAGGGACCTGCGGATTAACAGTCCGTCGCTCTACCGACTGAGCTATGGGAGAATCTGATGCGCATTTTAGGCATGAAAAACGTATGCGTCAATAAGAATATTAAATAAAATGAATTGTTTGCTTGATAAATATGCTTTTTAGGTTTTACGCATAAAAAAACTGCCCGAAGTGGGCAGTTTTTATTCAAGAAATAAAAATTATTTCTCAACACCTGCTGGTTGACCAGCAAGTTTTGCATTTGCATAGTCCCAGTTCACTAGGCTTTCTAGGAAAGTTGCGATGTATTTTGGACGTAAGTTACGGAAGTCGATGTAGTAAGCATGTTCCCAAACGTCAATGGTTAATACCGCAATTTGACCGTGAGCAAGCGGGGTGTCTGCATTTGAAGTTTTGGTAATTGATAATTTACCATTGATTTCATCGGCAACCAACCAAGCCCAACCTGAACCGAATTGAGTCGTTGCAGCAGCAGTGAATTCTTCTGCAAATTTTTCATAGCTACCGAAAGCTTCTTCGATTTTAGCTGCGATTGCGCCAGTTGGTTTACCACCACCGTTTGGCTTCATGCTGTTCCAGTAGAATGTGTGGTTCCATACTTGTGCAGCATTGTTAAAGATACCTGCTTTAGAAGCGTCACCAGCAGATGCTTTGATGATTTCTTCTAAAGTTTTACCTTCAAGGTCAGTGCCTTTGATTAGGTTGTTTAAGTTAACAACATAAGTATTGTGATGTTTATCGTGATGGTATTCTAAAGTTTCGCGAGTAATGTGCGGAGCTAAGTCATCATAGCCATATGGAAGTGCAGGTAAAGTAATGGTTGTCATGTTCCAATCCTTGCATTTGCTGGGTTTTACATTAAGTGGCTCTATTGTAAATGATTCTACAGAGAATAGTGCAGTCTTTTAAAGAACTATACACAATAACGACTTAATTTAAATGTATAACCTGAGCTTCAAGTAAAGCAAAGCTTGATTTGAAACCACAGACAATGTTATGGAAAAATATGTTGAACAGAATCGAATTATGCCATTGGGTTAAATCGGGTTGTTTAATTCAAAATACTCAGCTTCTATGGAAAACTGCTTGGTAATGGCCTGAGCCAAACGCTGTACACCATAACGTTCTGTTGCATGATGCCCACATGCAAAATAATGAACACCTAATTCTTTAGCCTGATAAAACGTACGCTCACTCACTTCACCTGAAATATAGGCATCACAGTTCTCCTGAGCTGCCTTATCAATAAAGTCCTGTGCTCCGCCTGTACAAAAGCCAACTTTCTGAATCAGGGCTTTATCACATGCCAGATGTAATACACTAAAATCAAAGACCGCCTGTAGTCTTTCCTTAAATTGTTCAGGGCTCAGGGCTTGATCCAGATAGCCAATATTGCCAATCGGATGTTTTTCGGTTGGGTCCAGCGCTTCCAAATCTTGTAAGCCGATTAACTCCGCAATGGCTGCATTATTTCCCAGCACAGGATGGGCATCCAAGGGCAGGTGATAGGCGATCAGTGAAATGTTGTTTTGAATGAGTTTTTTAATGCGATTGCCACGCATCCCTGTGATTGGGTAGGGTTCACCTTTCCAGAAATAGCCATGATGAACCAGCAAGGCATCCGCCTGTTGAGCAATTGCCGCATCAATGGCATCTTCAGAGGCTGTGACGGCACAAACAATTTTATTGACTTTGGACTTGCCCTCAATTTGTAGCCCATTCGGTGCATAGTCCTTAAACTCATTTGCTTTTAATGTCTGATTACACCACTGCACAATGTCATGCAAATTTGCCATGCGATTCCTCAAATGTTTTACATCAATACAAGTATCCATAAAACCATATTTTTGAATGTAACTAAAGCTAGACAAAACTTTTGTAACTTTTGCATTGATTTTAGGCAATTTACTTTACAATAGTGGAAAATTCCTGTTCTTCAATATATTAACTCCATTGTTCGCCTAGAGGATAATAAACGTGCGCCGTGCATTTATATGGTTACCTTGGGTATTACTCATTCTTGTTATCATTAGTTTCCTAAGCTGGCAAAAATTGCATCAGCCGAAGCCAACAGTCGCTGCCGATGGCGTTAAAATGCCTGCCGAAAAAGTGGAGCCACTGATTGATACAACCCGAACGGGTGGCGTGGTTTCCTATAGTGCTGCGGTAAAGGTTGCAACGCCAGCCGTGGTAAATATTTTTACCACGCAGAAAGTGAAGCAGATGAATCATCCATTGTTGAATGATCCTGTGTTCCGTGAGTTTTTTGGCAACCAGATTCCTCAGCAGCCTCAAAATGAAAATAGTCTGGGTTCGGGCGTTATTGTTCGTGCAGATGGCTATATTTTAACCAATAACCATGTGATTGCTCAGGCTGAACATATTGTAGTGGCGTTGCATGATGGTCGCCGTGCTGAAGCTAAGGTGATCGGAACTGACCCTGATACTGATTTGGCTGTCATTAAGATTGAACTGGACAAACTGCCTGTTCTGCCATTTAAACTGAGTGGTAATGAGGTTGGGGATGTCGTGCTGGCGATTGGTAATCCCTTTGGTGTAGGCCAGACCGTCACGCAAGGGATTATTTCCGCCACAGGTCGTTCAGATCTAGGTATCAATACCTATGAAGATTTTATTCAGACCGATGCTGCAATTAACCCAGGTAACTCTGGTGGTGCATTGATTGATGTTGCGGGTAACCTGATTGGTGTGAATACTGCAATCTTCTCGCAGTCTGGCGGTTCGCTGGGAATTGGTTTTGCGATTCCTGCACAGATTTGCCAGCAGGTTCTCAACTCGATTTTAAAAGATGGTCGTGTTGTACGTGGCTGGTTGGGCATTAGCCTGATTCCAAATACGCTGGATGAAGATGTACTGGCTTCAAAACCAGTCGGTGTCATTGTTGCAGATGTATTGCGTGATGGTCCAGCCGATGCTGCGGGCGTGAAGCGTGGTGATAAAATCATTCAGGTTAATAATGAGCAAATTAGCTCAGCATCACACCTGATCAATTATGTGGCCTTGCAGGCACCTGCAAGTGTGATTGATGTAGTTGTTGAGCGTGATGGCAAGCAGCAAACCTTGCAGGTCAAAGTAGGCGAGCGTAAAGTGCAGCAAAATGCCCAGTCGCAATATATTCCATTGCCTAAACAACAATAACTAATTGATTATATTTAATGAAAAAGGGCTGCTTAAGGGCAACCCTTTTGTTTGAGCAATAAAAAAAGCTTGCTGATCAAGGTCACTCAGCAAGCTTTTTGATTGTTTATAGGCTTTTTATTTTTTATTAAAACAGCAAAATTTGATGATTTGACTATATTCATCACAATCCGCATCTTAATAAAAAAGCTACCGAAGCAGCTTCTTATATCTTATTTAAATGAGTGTCTACATAAAACGTGATAAGTCTTCTTCAGGACGTGCTGTTAACACTTCAATTCCTGTTTTAGTCACTAAAATGGTGTGTTCATATTGGGCAGACAACTTATGGTCTTTAGTTACCACCGTCCATTTATCGCCTAAAAGCTTGGTTTGCCAAACACCAGCGTTGACCATTGGCTCAATGGTAAAAGTCATTCCAGCTTCAAGAATCATGCCTGTGCCTTTCTGGCCATAATGCAGAACTTGTGGCTCATCATGGAACACCTTGCCAATACCATGACCACAATATTCACGCACTACACTAAAACGTTCCGATTCCACATACTGCTGGATAGCATAGCCAACATCACCCAGATAAGAACCATCTTTAACCGTGGCCATACCACGATACATGGCTTCTTGTGCAACTTGGCAGAGACGATTCGCAAGAATAGAAGTCTCTCCACCGACGATATACATCATGTTGGTGTCGCCGTGATAACCATCTTTAATCACGGTGACATCAATATTCAGAATATCGCCATTTTTTAAGACTTTACTTTCAGATGGGATACCATGACAAACCACATGGTTCACAGAAGTACAGATTGAATGTTGAAAAGCAGGGCGGCCTGGTGCTGCGCCGTAACCTACACAGGCAGGAATGGCCTGCTGTACATTTTCAATGTGATTGCGACAGATGGTATCGAGTTCTAAAGTGCTTACACCCGCTTTAATGTGCGGTTTAATCATGTCTAGAACTTCAGCCGCCAATTTGCCTGCAACACGCATCTTTTCAATTTCTTCAGGTGTTTTGATTAATCGACGAGGGGCTGTATAAGTTGTATTCATGATCTCTAAAAACTTTTGGAAATTTGTTTGTGGCTATGGTATAAATAGCCGCCCATTTTATCAAATGCTTTTTCGTGAATAAATTTCACGGGCTTTGTGCGATGGGGCAATAAAATCCGCACATATATCGACACATTACTCTGGGTGCCCGTTAGGGTGGAGGATGCGGATATATGGAGGCCTAACCCAAACTTTAAGGTAAAGAAAATGGCAGATTACAACGTAAGCATGCGCGACCTTCTTCAAGCAGGCGCGCACTTCGGTCACCAAACTCGTTTCTGGAACCCAAAAATGCGTCAATACATTTTTGGTGCGCGTAACAAAATTCACATCATCAACCTTGAGCACACTGTTCCTGCGTTAAATGATGCTTTGAACTTTGTTAACAACCTTGCTAGCAAAAAGAATAAAGTATTGTTTGTTGGTACGAAACGTGCTGCTTCTAACATCATCCGTGAACAAGCACAACGTGCTGGTCAACCATATGTTGATCACCGTTGGTTAGGTGGTATGTTGACGAACTGGAAAACACTTCGCCAATCTATCAACCGTTTAAAAGATCTTCAAACTCAATCTCAAGATGGTACTTTTGCCAAGCTTACTAAACGTGAAGCTTTAGAGCGTACTCGTGAGATGGAAAAACTTGAACGTGCTTTAGGCGGCGTTAAAAACATGGGTGGTTTACCTGACGCATTATTTGTAATCGACGTTGATCACGAAGCGATTGCAATCAAAGAAGCGAAAAACCTGGGTATTCCTGTAATCGGTATCGTTGATACAAACTCTAACCCAGACAACGTAGACTACGTTATTCCTGGTAACGACGATGCGATCCGTGCAGTAACTTTATATGCTTCTGCTATGGCTGATGCGATTCTTGCTGGTAAAGAATATGCTCAATCACAAGCAAATGCACAAGCGAAAGGCGACGACGCTGCTAAAGACGCTTCTGAGGCTTAATGCGTTTTGACGCAAGCTTGTCATTTTTGCGACATGTAATGGTGGCAGATTAAAGCGTCGAGATTGCAAACGGCCCAGAGATTCTTTGGGCCGTTTTTGTTGAACAGATTTATTTTCTACCGATTTTAGGAGAACAACATGACTGCAGTTACTGCGAGCATGGTAAAAGAATTACGTGACCGTACTGGTCTTGCAATGATGGAATGCAAAAAAGCATTAACAGAAGCAGGCGGTGACATCGAACTTGCAATTGATAACCTTCGTAAATCAGGTCAGGCAAAAGCTGCTAAAAAAGCAGGTAACATTGCTGCCGATGGTGCGATTACAATTATTCAAGACGCTAACAAAGCGATTCTTGTTGAAGTTAACTGTCAAACTGACTTCGTTGCAAAAGACGAAAACTTCAAAAACTTCTCTGATAAAGTTGCTGCTGCTGCACTTGCTGCAAATGAAACTGATGCTGCAAAAATTGCTGAACTTAAGCTTGAAGACGGTGCGACTGTAGAAGAAGCTCGTGTTGCGCTTGTTCAAAAAATCGGTGAAAACATCCAGGTTCGTCGTGCTCAAATCGTTGAAGGCGAAAACTTGGCTGTTTACAAGCACGGTTTAAAAATCGGTGTGGTTGTATCTTACACAGGTGATGCTGACACTGGTAAAGGTATTGCAATGCACGTTGCTGCGTTCAACCCAGTTGCTGTAAATGCAGAAGCTGTTCCAGCTGACTTAATCGCGAAAGAGAAAGAAATTGCTGAAGCGAAAGCGTTGGAATCTGGTAAGCCAGCCAACATCGTTGAGAAAATGGTAAGTGGTTCAGTTGACAAATACTTGAACGAAGTTGCACTTGACCGCCAAATGTATGTAATCGACAACGACAAGAAAGTTGCTGATGTATTGAAAGCAACGGGTACCAATGTCGCTCAATTCGTTCGTTTCGAAGTGGGTGAAGGTATTGAGAAGAAAGCTGAAATGAGCTTTGCAGAAGAAGTTGCTGCTGCTCAGGCAGAAGCTGCGAAGTAATTCGTATCTTTTCAAAAAACCCAGTCTTGTGACTGGGTTTTTTTATTGGTTCTTTTTACATGCTCAAACTATGGCTCATCGTGTTGCTGTTTGAACTGTGCCAGTGCCTCAATTCGGTATTTAATCAGCATTTCACCAATTTCAGGCCCTGTAATGTGTTCGGGTAAATCCTGTGCCCGAATATTCCGTACAATTTGCATTGCATCCAGAATATATTGGGCCTGTGGATAAGGGCGATCTTCCAGACCTAGGCGGCCTTTTGCGTCACATTCACATGCCTGTACAAATGCCTCAACCTTTTCTGGTTTCCGTAGAACATCCAAACGTTGTAATAAACGCCATAAAGTACCTGGTTTTAAACTCTTGGCCTGATGGCACTTTAAATGTTCTTTACAGACGGTCAGGGCTAGACTCTTGAGCTGAGAGGGAACCTTTAAGCGGTCACACACCTCGGTTACGGGTTGCAAACCACGTTCCTCATGCATGATATGCCGTGGTAATTCCTCAGTTGGGGTCAGCGCTTTCCCTAAATCATGCACCAAGACAGCAAAACGTACATCTAGTCCATAGTTGGACTGACAAGCTTGTTTTAGGGCCATGAGGGTGTGAACCCCACAATCCACTTCTGGATGGTATTCAGGGCGCTGTGGTACACCAAATAAGGCATCGATTTCTGGGAACAGAACTTTTAGCGCATCACAATTTCTTAATGTTTGAAAATAGATATATGCATGATCCTCCATCAATGCACGAGAAGTTTCTTTCCAGACACGTTCAGGAGTCAATGCATCAAGCTCACCTGATTTCGCAATTTCACTCATTAGTTGCAGCGTTTCATCTGCGATTTTAAAACCGTAGTTGGCATAGCGTGCAGCAAATCGGGCAACCCGAAGCACACGCAAAGGGTCTTCGGTAAATGCATCTGAAACATGGCGTAGGATTTTCTGGTCAAGATCTTTTTGACCACCATAGGGATCATAAACTTGTCCAGTTTCATCCATTGCCATTGCATTAATCGTTAAATCACGACGAATTAAATCTTCTTCTAATTTAACAGTGCTATCAGTAAAAAATTGGAATCCGTGATAGCCAATGCCTGATTTTCTTTCAGTACGTGCTAGTGCATATTCTTCTTTTGTTTTTGGATGAAGAAATACAGGGAAGTCCTTTCCAACGCGTTGGTAACCTTCAGATAATAATTGTTCAGGTGTTGCTCCAACCACAACATAATCTTTTTCGTGATAGGGGTGACCGAGTAAGTGATCTCGAACTGCACCGCCTACTAAATAAACTTGCATAAAAAACCTCTATTCTTCACACAATCATGCTACAGAATAGAGGTTTTCTCAAGCACTAAGCATAGCTTTTAATGTTAAAAGCTATGCTTAAACTATATCAGTTTTGGCTTTGCTGAATTTCAGCAACAGTTAAAGCTGTCATATTCACTAGACGGCGGGTAGTTGCTGTCGGTGTTAAAATATGAACTGGCTTTGCTGCGCCTAATAAGATTGGACCAATCGTTACATTATTACCAGATGTTGCTTTTAACAAATTGAATGAAATATTTGCAGAATCTAAATTCGGCATAATCAACAAGTTTGCTGAACCTTTAAAGCGTGAATTTGGGAATGCAAAATGACGAATAGTATCATCTAATGCAGCATCACCATGCATTTCACCTTCAACTTCAAGTTCTGGAGCTTGTTCAGAAAGTAAACGATAAACTTCACGCATTTTCTGAGCACTTGGATCAACTTGATCGCTTCCAAAACTTGAGTGAGAAAGTAAAGCGACACGAGGAGTCATACCAAAACGACGCACTTCTTCGGCTGCTAAAATAGTCATCTCTGCAAGTTGTTCAGCAGTTGGATTGGTATTTACATAAGTATCGGCAATAAACAAGTTACGATCTTCAAGCATTAATGCGTTGAGTGTAAACAAAGTACTACGACCTTCTTTTAAACCGATCACGTTTTTAACGAAATCTAAATGGATATCGTAGCTCGCATAAGTGCCACATAGCATGCCATCAGCTTTGCCAAACTTAACTAGCAATGCGGCGATTAAGGTTGAACGACGACGTGCTTCACGTTGCGCATATTCCACAGTTACGCCTTTACGTTGCATCGTATTGTAGTAGTCTTTCCAGAAATCATCATATAAAGGATTGTTTTCTTGATCGACGATTTCAATATTGACATCGCGCTGTAAGCGTAAACCGAGTTTTCTGATATTGTCTTCAATAACAGCCGTACGACCAACAAGGATTGGTTTAGCTAGACCTTCATCTACAACAATTTGAACCGCACGCAATACACGTTGATCTTCACCCTCGGCATATGCAATACGCTTAGGATCAGTTTTCGCTTGTGAGAAAATCGGTTTCATTAAAAATGCTGAGTTATATACAAACTCAGAAAGTCTTTGACGATATACAGAAAAATCTTCAATTGGACGTGTCGCAACACCTGAATCCATCGCAGCTTTAGCTACTGCTGGCGCAATCTCAAGAATCAAGCGTTGGTCCAGAGGGCGAGGAATCAAGTAATCACGACCGAATGATGCAGATTTTTCACCGTAAGTCGCAGCATCTGCTTCAATATGTGCCATACGTGCAATCGCATGTACACAAGCAATTTTCATATCTTCATTAATGGTAGTTGCACCGACATCGAGCGCACCACGGAAAATATATGGGAAACAAAGTGCATTGTTTACTTGGTTTGGATAGTCTGAACGACCAGTTGCCATAATTACATCAGGACGAACTTCGTGCGCATGTTCAGGCAAGATTTCTGGGTCTGGGTTTGCAAGTGCAAAAATAATTGGGTTTTCAGCCATTTCCTTAACCATTTCTTTGGTTAAGATTCCTGCCGCCGAAAGACCCAAGAACATATCTGCGCCAGGCATTACTTCATGTAATTGAGTGGCAGAAATATCTTGAACATAACGTTTTTTCGATTCATCAAGTCCTTCACGTGAAGTTGTTAGAAGACCACGAGAATCAGCCACAATAATATTCGATTTATTTACGCCTAATGCACAAAGTAAATCTAAACATGACAATGCGGCAGCACCAGCACCTGATGCAACGATTTTAATTTCATCAATTTTCTTGTTCACGATCTGCAAGGCATTCAACAATGCTGAGCCTACAATAATACTGGTACCATGTTGATCATCATGGAACACAGGAATCTTCATGCGTTCACGAAGTTTCTTCTCAATATAGAAACATTCAGGTGCCTTGATGTCTTCCAGGTTGATACCACCAAAGGTTGGTTCTAGTGCGGCAACGATATCCACGATCTTGTCTGGATCGTTTTCAGCAATTTCAATATCAAATACATCAACCCCAGCGAACTTCTTGAACAGTACGCCTTTACCTTCCATTACAGGTTTGGAGGCAAGGGGACCAATGTTCCCTAAACCAAGTACGGCTGTACCATTACTCACGACGGCGACCAGATTGCCACGGGCTGTATATTTAGCGGCGGCAGAAGGGTCACGTTCAATTTCCAGACATGGAGCTGCGACACCAGGAGAATATGCAAGCGCTAAATCTCGTTGGTTAACGAGCTGCTTGCTAGGTGTCACACTGATTTTTCCAGGTGTAGGAAATTCATGGTAATACAAAGCGGCTTGTTTTAAAGATTGATCGTCCATCTGAGTCTCGATTGTTTCGATAGTTGTTTCAATACAACAACCAGTCATAGCTAGGACTGATTATGATATTAATATAAGTGCACAAGAATATAGCACTAGTTCATGGTTTAGCCCAGTCAAAAAAGCTTATTTTCACTGAACGATGAGGCTTATTGACAATTGATAATGATGGAAAAATCAACATGCAAAAAGTCTAAAATCATTTTAAATGGAATATCTTGCGGTTGACAGTTGGGTATGCTGTTGCAGATATTCAGTTGCATGTACGGCAGTTAATGGTTTGGCAAACAGGTAACCCTGCAATATGTCACAGTTTTGGCGTTTTAGGTAATCACGCTGTTGTTCGGTCTCAACCCCTTCCGCCACAACTTTTAAACCAATGGTTTTGCCCATGGCTATCATGGCATTAACAATCGCATCGTGTTTGGCATCACCAATTTTTGAAATAAATGCCCGATCAATTTTTAAGATGTCAATTGGATATTCGGTAAGGTAGGCCAGAGATGAATAGCCAGTACCGAAATCATCCAATGCAATAGAAATGTCGCGTTCTTTAATGGCTTTTAACACCATTTTCACAGTATCAGTATTTTCCAAAAATGCCGATTCGGTAATTTCTAATACAAGATTACGGCCAATAATGGCGTAGGTTTCGAGTATTTCATCGAGATCGCTCAGCAATTGACCACGTTGAATTTGCTGCGCCACAATATTTACCGCAATATTAATATGATTGAAACCAAGTTTTTGCCATGCTTGTAATTGTTTTGCCGCTTCATACAACACAAAACGCCCAATATCTGAAATCAAACTGGTGCTTTCTGCCAAAGGAATAAAAATATTCGGCATGATTAAGCCTTTACTTGGGTGATTCCAGCGAATTAAGGCTTCAAAACCAACAACTTTACCATCAAGCGCATTCATTTTAGGTTGATAATAGACAACCAGTTCATTGTTCTGAATCGCTTTTCTTAGATCGAGTTCCAGGTCAGTGTGTCTTGCCACAAAGTTGGTGCGTTCACTCGAATAATAACGAATGGTGTTGCCACCCAAACGTTTGGCTTCTGTTAGTGCCTGTTCGGCATGGGTATTGAGGTTGTCAACCTGACGGCCGTGCTCTGGGTAAATGGCGACACCGATGGAGATGCTGACCACATATTCCTGTTCCGCAATATAGAATGGCTTGCTAAATGCTTCGACAATATTGTTGCACAGTTGGTGTATCTGTGGATGGAGTGGTGACATCTCGTAAATAATGGCGAAATCATCCGCGCTTAAATGGGCCACCAAAAGTGCGTCAATATTACTAATCCTTAAACGTTGTGCAGCCTGTTTAAGCAGCTCATTTCCTGCTTGATTGCTTAGTAGTTCATTCAAGGCACGGAATCTGTCGATATTCAATCGAATTACCGCAAGATGCTGAATGGATGCCTCATTGACCAGATATTGATGTAATTGCTGATGGTAATAGAAACGATTTGGTAAATCCGTCAGGGTGTCGTAGTTGGTGAGGTAGGAAAGACGCTGTTCCTGATGTTTACGCTCAGTCTGGTCAGACACAATACCAATATAGTTAATGACCCGATCAGTCTCATCTTTCACCGCATTGATATGTATCCATAAAAAACACGATTTTTCAGAAAGATAGGTTTCCTGAAATTCCCCTTCATATTCCTGTTCTTCATAGAGCGTGTCTAGAATCGAAAGGTGGAAATTATGGTGATGCTGTTTATCTTGTTTGGTAATTTCAAAAAGTTCTTTGTTTATAATAATTTGCTTATCAAGTCCAGTCAGTTGTTCGTATTTTGGGTTGACCTCGATATAGCAGAAATTTTCATCCAGAATAAAAATGCCTTCAGAAGCGTGTTCAAAAACGCTGGCAGCCAGTTTTAAACGTTCCTGATGCTTTTTCTCCTGATTAATGTCACGGTGTATGCCCACCATGCGCAACGGCGTTCCATCTTTTGGATTTCTTAGAATGACTTGGCCAACATCATGAATCCAAACCCATTCACCACTCGGTCGTTTAATGCGGAAAGTTTCTTCGTAACGTTTAGTTTGGCCATATAGATGTTTATCCGAATAGCCGTAAAACCTCGGGGTTTAGCCCGAGGATATAAGGCTGCAATCCGCTAGTCCCCCTTGTGGGGATTAGCTAGGATTGCTAAAAACATTTGAATCTAGTAATCCATGTGCTATGATAATTACGTTGTATATTTTTAGTCAGCAGACTGATACAACACGAAAAAAACAGTTTTCCCCATTGTAATCCGTGCACTCTTTGCAATCCGAAAGGTAGGACTACATTGGAATAAGAAGCAGAGAACTATAGTATCTGTTTCGTGGCAGGACATTGCCATCTAGCAGTAGGAATCCCCGTCCTTTAGGTCGGGGAGGATGTCAAAAAGTGTGTTTTTAACACGTTCAAGATCATCAGGATGTACGATTTTATGGAGCAACGAATAGTGATTCTCAGAACCACGCGTAACTTCTTTACGATGAGAATTGGTAATCCCAACAGTGTTATTTTCTAAATTCCATTCCCAGGGACGAATACCCGCAGTTTCATGGGCAAAAGCCAAGTTCTGGCGGTGTTCTTCCAGACTTTCATTCATCTGGGTAAGATCGAAAGTACGCTCACGGACCTTTTGTTCGAGTAAATGATTATTGAACTGCAGTTGTGCTTCTATGTCCCTGGATTTGTTGACTACACACTGCAATTGTTGGCAGAGTTCCTCTGTCCATTGGTTGTGTTGTTCCGCTACATCAATCAGTTGCTTGTTCTTGTCCAGAACCTGTGACAGGCGCTGGTGAATTTTAAAGGTAGCCTGTGCACATAGTAGGGTTGCAAAAAAAGACAGGTAATAGGCAATGTAAAACAGGGTATGTTCTTGATCTCTATGTATAATCTGGGAAATCACCAAGGGGCTGATGCTTGGAATGAAGAACAGGAAGAAGTAACGGATATGCTGGGTTAAAAAAGTCAGCGCAATAATATGTGAAGAGGTGAGCAGCAGGGCTGTCAAGCTTAGGATGTGTGATGTGGAAAGATTCGGGACATCCTTAATCAATAGGTCATTGATCACAAGGGTGCTGATCCCCAGCAATAAACCCGTGAAAAAGCAGATCACCTGAAAGGTAATGTTGGTTTTTCCAGCAAAGCGACTTGATGAGTAATATCTTAATGAAAAGTGGCAGATTGCGTAAAAAGTGAGTAATAGCGTAAGGGTAAGGGTCATCCATGTGGTAAAGATATTCGCACTAAAAGAATAGAAAGAAGCAAATAACAGATAGTCCAGAAGTGCAATAATAAATACACTTAAAACGAATAGGCGTACGTGGTTAGGATAGTTGATCTGATCCGTATAAATAAACTGCGGAATTTTTTTTTCTTGAACCCCTGACATATAAAGAATAATCCTTTTCATTTTTATCTGTGTTGGGCCTACATACGTTGCTGTATATCAACATCATCGTATTTTATTTTAAATTACCGCTAAAGCCATTGGAAAGCAATCCAAAACCATTATTTGGCTGAAAAGTGATAATTTAAAATGGATAAGGCGACAACTGGAGCGGTTTCAGTCCTTAAAACACGGTCTCCAATGCACCAGCTTTGAAAATGGTTCTGGTTTGCAGTTTCAATTTCTGCTTCACTCAAACCGCCTTCTGGACCAATCAGTAGCGCTAAATCAGGTTCACTATTCAGCAGTACATTGTTCTGGTCTTTATTTGGCGCCAAAACTAAACGGGCCTGTGGCAGTTCCGAGCTGACCCACTCTGTTAAGGCAATGGGAGCAAGGATTTCTGGAACAATGTTCATGCCACATTGTTCACATGCTGCAATCGCCACAGACTGCCAATGATCAATCTTCTTTTGGTCACGGTCATATTTCAGGCGCATTTCGCAACGCTCGCTGGTCAACAGTTGAATAGTGGTCACACCAAGTTCAGTGGCTTTCTGAATCGCATAATCCATACGATCCCCCTTGCTCATCACCTGGCCTAAAACCACTTTAAAGGGTGGTGTCCGATCAGCTGGCTCAAAATGATCAACTGACACAAACGCATTTTTCTTGTTGATTTCAGTGAGCGTCACGCGATATTCACCACCTTTTCCATTGAAGAAGATGGCCTGTTCCTGTTCTTTTGCACGGAGCACACGCACCCAATGATGAAACACCGATTCCGTCAATTCAATAGTATTGCCAGTGTTTAATTCGGCTTCGATGTAAAAACGGTTCATGTCTGGGGAATGCTCATGCAAATTAGTTTAAGCCAAGGTCAACAACGAGTTGTCGAGTTGGTTCGGTTTGGTTCATTGAATAGAAATGCAGTGTTGGCGCACCACCCGCAATTAAACGTTCACAAAGCTTCACAATCACTTCATGGCCGAATGCTTTAATACTTTCGCTATCATCACCATAAGCAGCAAGTTGCTTGCGAATCCAACGTGGAATTTCTGCACCAGTTCCATCCGCAAAGCGAATTAAATTACTTGCATTGGTAATTGGCATGATGCCTGGCGCAACGGGAATATTGATACCTTCTTTTTCCAATCTTTCTATAAAATAGAAGTAAGCATCTGGATTAAAGAAAAATTGAGTAATCCCTGCATTCGCACCTGCATTCACTTTTTCTACAAAGCGCTTAATATCAGCATCAAAGCTATCAGCCTGCGGATGCATTTCTGGATAAGCAGCAACTTCAATATGGAAATGGTTGCCTGAATGTTCACGGATAAACCGAACAAGATCTTGAGCGTATGGTAATTCACCTAAGCCAACTTGACCTGAAGGTAAGTCACCACGCAATGCTACGATGCGGTCAATCCCTTGTGATTTATATAAATCTAAGAGCTCAGCAATACGAGCTTTATCATCACCAATACAAGAAAGGTGAGGGGCTACGGGCGTACCTTTGCCATTAAAATCATGAATAGTTGCTAAAGTACGTTCACGAGTAGAACCACCAGCACCATAAGTAATTGAGAAAAACTCTGGGTTTAATCGCTGTAGTTCTTGGTGAACGATATGTAACTTTTCAGCGCCAGCATCAGTTTTTGGCGGGAAAAATTCAAAAGAAATAGGAATACGTTTCGTCATTTCAAATCCTTTTTTTAATCGCTTAGACATTATTTTAGAAAAAAGGGCAGCCCGTAAACGTCTGCCCTGATTTTCTTAGTATTTATAAGCGTCAGATTTGAATGGACCTTCTACAGGAACACCGAGGTAATCTGCTTGTACTTGAGTCAATTGGGTTAATACACCACCAAAACCAAGCACCATTGCAGCAGCAACTTCTTCATCTAATTTCTTGGGAATCAGTTCTACTCGGATTTTCTCAGCTTTTTGATCTTCAGGAAGATCGGCAAATTTTTCAGCGAACAAGTGCATTTGACCCAATACCTGATTAGCAAAAGAACCATCCATAATACGTGATGGGTGACCTGTTGCGTTACCAAGATTCACTAAACGCCCTTCAGAAAGAAGGATTAAGTAATCATTTTCATTTTCTGAACGATACACTTGGTGAACTTGAGGTTTGACTTCAACCCATTTGTAACCACGGAGGTAAGCTGTGTCAATTTCAGTATCAAAGTGACCGATGTTACACACTACCGCACCTGCTTTTAATGAATCAAGCATTGCTGAATCACAAACGTGGTAGTTACCCGTTGTCGTTACGATAAGGTCAGTGTTTTGAAGAAGGTCAAGATTGATGTCTTCTTTCTTACCTGTTTGAACGCCATTTTTGTATGGAGATACAACTTCGTAACCATCCATACATGCTTGCATTGCACAGATCGGATCTACTTCAGTTACACGTACAATCATACCTTCTTGACGAAGTGATTGTGCAGAACCTTTACCTACGTCACCGTAACCGATTACAAGTGCACGACGACCAGATAACAACATATCTGTACCGCGTTTGATCGCATCATTTAGAGAATGGCGGCAACCATATTTGTTGTCGTTTTTAGATTTCGTTACCGAATCATTTACGTTGATTGCAGGAACTTTTAAAGTACCATCACGTAACATTTCATACAGACGTTGAACACCTGTTGTTGTTTCTTCAGTTACACCGTGGATTTTTGCAATCACTTCAGGGTATTTTTCGTGAACAAGTAGTGTTAAATCACCGCCATCATCAAGAATCATGTTGGCATCCCAAGGTGTGCCATTTACATTGATTTGTTGTTCAAGACACCACATGTATTCTTCTTCAGTTTCGCCTTTCCAAGCAAACACAGGAATACCCGCAGCGGCGATAGCAGCAGCAGCATGATCTTGAGTAGAAAAGATGTTACATGATGTCCAACGAACTTCAGCACCTAACTCAACTAGGGTTTCAATGAGAACCGCAGTCTGGATGGTCATGTGGATACAACCGAGAATTTTTGCACCAGCAAGTGGTTTTGACGCTGAATAACGCTTACGTAAACCAATCAAAGCTGGCATTTCTGCTTCAGCAAGTTTGATTTCTTTACGGCCGTAGTCAGCAAGGGAAATATCAGCGACTTTATAATCTGTAAATGAAGCAGTAACCGCGTTCATCAGGATCTCCTAGAAAAATAGTATGGATCATTCTGTTCGCGGATGCCGTTGTTGGTTAAAACGAGTGTTCAACCGATCGTCGAGCCTGGCAAATTGATCTTTAGCGCCAATCAATTGTCGCAGCATCCCTCGACTAGGACATTATGATACTTGGAAATTATAATTGTTCCAACGTTATTTTGATGACAGTTGGTTAGAAAGCGAGAAATCAGCAATAAGATGAAAACTAAAAAACAGGTCAGTTTTTCATATCATAGGATTTCATGTCCATATGAAATCCTTGTTTATGTAAAGATAAGATCATGATTATGCTTTTAAGTGGTCTTCGAATTCTTCGCCCAGTTGCATTGCTAAAGCATTACCCGATAGGTCACCTGTGACCAAGCCATATTCTTTTTTAAAGCTAAAGGTAAATCCACGATTATCTGCCAGATTCTTAACGGAATATCCCAGTTTTTCCAGCCAAATACGAAAGGCCAATAAATTTTTTGCTTTAACAACTCTATTTTTCATACCAGAACTCCTTGTGAACGTGAGTTTATTAATAAGGGTCGCCGAAAATTTTTTAAAGGGGGAGTACAAACATTTATTTTTCTGCATATAAATTATGTAAAATTAGCGTAATTTTTATGAGGAAAATTTTATCTGTCTTTTTTTAATTGATTGTATTTGTTATTAAAAGTATTTTTTACGTGCTTCGATAAGATAATTTTCTGTAAAAATCCATTTAATTCTAAATGTAAAAAATGATTTCATTTTTCACTTTTTAAAGACTAAATTTTAGCCTTTAAAAAGTAGAACTTTAAAATTAGAATTGATCTTTAAGCGCTCTGATCCGTGCGAAATCTTCGGCACTTTCTGTGCGCAAGAAAGGATTGGTTTCAAGCTCTAATTCAATTGTACTTGGTAGAGTAATTTGTTCTGCATCTCTCAATGCTTTTACTTCTTTTATGCGTTCTTGTAGTGCAACATTATGAGGTTCAATTGTTAATGCAAACTCTGCATTTGCAAGCGTATATTCATGGGTGCAGTAAACCTTGGTTTGGATTGGCAGGGCAGCAAGCCGATTCAGTGAATGATACATCTGCTCAGCTGTACCCTCAAACAGGCGACCGCAACCCATTGCAAACAGAGTATCACCACAGAACAGGGTATCAATTTCTTCAATAAAATAAGCAATATGACCGAGGGTATGACCAGGTGTGGCAATAATCTCAACTTTTAAATCATTAAAGTGAAAATGGTCATTATGTTGCAGTGGATTCGATATAAACGAAATTTTACTGAGTTCATCACGTGGACCGAAAACTGGTAAATTTTGCTCAGCCAATAGAGCTTGTACGCCATCAGTATGATCGCGATGCCAATGTGTTAACCAGATTTGCTTCAACTCAAGTTGGTGTTGTTCGCAAAATGCAGTCACCAAATCTGCGTCAGTGGGGTCAATCACAACAACTTCTTGTGTCGTGGTATCTTCCAATAACCAAATATAGTTTTTTAAGGCATTTTTTACGTCAATTGCATGAATCTTATAATGCATAGCCGAGTCCTAAATATTTGTTTCATGCTGGGTTGATGATAAAGACCATCACCTGTGTCTAGTGTAAGTGGAAATATTAAAGAGTGCAAAAATAGTGTGTTATGTAACTGACGGTTTAGGCTAAATTCTGACACCTTTAAGACCAGAAAATCTTTAGAGTTGACAAGTGTAGTATTTTAAATAAATATGGTATAAAAGTTTTATAAGTTAATGATTTATATTCATCTTTAAATATATGGAATAAATGTGAAAATAATTTAAAAAGATTACTTAACAACATAAGGAAAGGGTAATTTCTCAGGATGAAATACAAATAAATCATAACAATAAGAGAGGAAGTTATGTCTGATTTGGTTGATCACGAAGTGGTGGTGATTTTTAAAAAATATTTGCAGCCCTTGTCTGCCAAACTCACTGAAATGCTGAATGAGCACTTTAGTCATCAAACTGAACGCCGTGGTTGTGGTTATACTCAGGCAACACGTTTGATTGCTGAGTTTGTCTCACAACCCCGTGATGCGCTTGGTTTTCAGGATTTGCGAATCTTTGATGATTATGAGACCAAGGGGTTGAGAAATATTTTAAACCAGAGCTCTTGCTATGGCTTGGAACTTGCCACTTGGCGTAATCTGGATATTCATGCCGATGTGAAGCAGTGTCTGCAACGCCTAAATCCAGAAGAGACATTTGCCCAGAATTTAAGGCAGGAAGTGGATTTTCAGGCCAAATTAAGAAATATCCATCAATATGCTGAACTTGAGGAAAGTATTCTGATTTGCCAGTTGCTTGCTGATATTATTTTGCCGCAGGATGCACGGACGATTGAGATGATTGAATGCCATGCGCTGGAAGAAAAACCCAAAGTGGGGTCCTGCCCAATGGCAGAGAAATTCTTTCTACGGATCGCACATCATCGTTTATTGAGACAGGGTGAAATTAATATTTTTGTAGATGAAAACCACCAGCCAATTATGATGGAAAAGCTGAATATGGGGGACAATCATTCCTGTATTAGTTTGGTACCATTGATGATGAATGGGGTGCGTTTACCCGCAGGTAGCCTGTTTTCTGCAAACTATGACATTGAACAACTGGAAAAACATAAAAATAAACAATATAAAGGCTATGTGATTCCCATCTCTGAAATGAATGGTTTCTGGTTTTTGCGTCTAACCACTTTGGCAGTGTCACCTAAAAACCGTGCCCGTGCATTTAACTCTCACTTTAAACAACAGGTGGATAATGGATTATTTCGACCTGATACGACTGAATTGAGCCAACTTATTGAAATTGCTAAAGATCAAATTTACGTAGGACATCCATGCTAAAAGCCTGTTACTCTCCGCGCTATTATGCCCGAACGCATACCAATAGCATGGAAAAGCTCACCGCGGTGGCGGATGTGTTGTGTAAGCATAAAATGGTTGAACTGATTGATCCAGGTTTGATTGATGTTGAAATCCTAAAGAAACTCCATAATCCGCAATATGTTGAGGCCTTTCTGGCAGGCGAGTCTGCATTTGCAACCATACAGGGCTTTAAACCGTGGAATGAACAATTGCGGGATGCAATTTTATCAGTACAGGCAGGGCAGTTGGTTGGTGCTGATATTGCGTTTAAAGAGGGTATTGCCGCGAATATCGCACAGGGCTTTCATCATGCCAGTTATGAGTCTGGTGCGGCGTATTGTACCTTTAATGGTTTGGCTTTGGTTGCAAAGCAATATCCTGAAAAACGAATCTTTGTACTGGACTGTGATCAGCATGGTGGAGATGGCACTGCGATATTTACTAATAGACTCACCAATCTGGTCAATTTTGGAATTTTTGGGATTCGTTTTGGTTGTAAGGCAGGTGAGCGCAGCCTGACCCGTTATATTCACCCCAAGCAGGGCAATTTTGATTTATATCGGGAGTCCATTTTTGAGGCGTTTCAATATGCTTCACGTTGGGAGGCCGATATGATTATTTATCAGGCGGGGATGGATTGTCATCAACATGATAAATATGGCTCGAAGTGGTTGACCACAGAGCTGTTGTTTGAACGTGACCGTTTGGTGTTTGATATGGCAAGGAAAATGAAAATTCCCATACTATTTGTGTTGGCGGGTGGCTATCAGGTACTTGAAGATCTGGTGCCTTTGCATGTAAATACGTTTAAGGCGGCAAATGAGGTTTATTTTCCTTAAGAAAACCGTTTCATTCTACATAAAAAAACAGCCCTTGTTTTTAAGAGCTATTTTTTAACAGTATTCATCAATTAGCGTAATTTTGCCAACCAATCTCCCAGCATTTGAACCAACTGCACAAGCAGCAGAAGTACGATGACGGTGAGGATAACCACACTGGTATCAAAACGCTGATAACCATAAGAAATAGCTAAATCACCGATACCACCTGCGCCAACAGCGCCCGCCATTGCTGTGGCACCAATTAGGGTAATCGTTCCTGTGGTTAGGTTCAGGATCAGTGAGCTGCGCGCTTCAGGGATAATAAACTTAAAGATGATTTGCCAAGGGGTTGCACCCATTGCCTGAGCTGATTCAATAATTCCTTCATTCACTTCAAGCAGAGAAGTTTCAATTAGACGGCCTAGGTATGGACCCACATAGATGGTTAAAGGCACAATTGCAGCCCATGTCCCAATGGATGTTCCCACCAGTAGTTTGGTTAGTGGAATCACCGCGATCAATAAAATGATAAATGGGAGTGAACGCAGGGCATTGACAATAGGATTCAGGAAATAGTAAATCGCCCGATTTTGTAGAATGCCACCTGTACGGGTAACCACCAGCGTAATGCCCTGAATCAATCCCCAGATACAGCCAAACAGTAATGAGAAGAAAACCATTTGGAATGTTTCTTGCAAAGCTGTAACAAACTGGTCGATTGTTAAAGCACTTTTCCAAAAAGGAGCTGTGACTTCAGTGAGCCATTGTACAATAAAATCTCTCATTGGCTGACTCCAGACTGTTCAACTTTAACGCCATGCTGCTCCAGAAATTGGATTGCTTGCCGAATAAGACTTTCATCACCGAGCAGTTGAATAAACATTTGCCCAATCACGGTACCATTGATTTCAGTCATATTGGCAAAGAGAATATTTAAACTGATATCAAACTGTTTGATGACTGCCTGAATTACCGTTTCCTGTGCAGATGTACCCAGAAACTGCAAACTATAAATACTATTGTGATGTCTGTGTTCAAGGTTGTTTAAGATATTTACTGGCAACTGTTGCTGTAATACCGTTTGAATAAAAGTTTTTGTGGTGGGGTGTTGAGGCTGACTGAAAATATCTAAAGTTGTACCAGTTTCAATCACTTTGCCCGCTTCCATGACCGCAACATAATCGCAAACAGATTCAATTACATCCATTTCATGGGTGACCATCACAATGGTGATGTTTTGTTCCTGATTGATCTTCTTTAACAGTGCCAATACAGATTGGGTGGTTTGCGGATCAAGTGCGGAGGTTGCTTCGTCACACAGCAGAATTTTGGGGTGATTGGCAAGCGCACGCGCAATCCCTACACGCTGTTTTTGTCCACCTGAAAGTTCGTCAGGGTAGGCATCTTTTTTATGTTTGAGATCAATAAAATCTAGCAGTTCAGCTAAACGTTTCTCTCGTTCCGCCTTGCTGTGACCAAGTAGCCTAAGTGGCATTTCAATGTTTTCAGACACCGTTTTGGTTTGTAATAAATTGAAGTGCTGAAAAATCATGCCAATATTTGCACGTTCTTGACGAAGAGTGCGTGCATCCATTGCAGTAAAATCTTTTTGATTGATGATGACCTGCCCTTCGGATGGGCGTTCAAGCAAGTTAATCAGTCGGATTAAGGTACTTTTACCTGCACCACTATAGCCAATAATGCCAAAGATACTTCCCGCTGGAATCTCTAAATTGATTTGATCCAGCGCGTTGATCGTTTGACCTTTTAGCTGATAGCGTTTTGAAATATTTTTAAATTGGATCATGTTCGTCAATACTAGGCAAAAAAGAAAAACAGGCAAAATTATTTTGCCTGTTTTATTGAGACGATTATATTACGGATTTGCTTCTGTGAGATAGCTTGTTGGCTTATTTACGTCAACTTTAGTGCCCGCAAAGTGTTCCTGTACATATTGCTTGACTGCTTCGGTATGATAAAGCGCGCCGACTTTTTGCAATACTGGATCATCTTTACGAGATTCAGCCGTTGCTAAAACATTGACATTCAATTTAGTGCTTTGATCAATTGGTTCGTAATAGATTGCATCTTTAAGAACGTTCAAACCACCTTCCATCGCAAGGGTGTTACCTAACAAGATTGCATCAACCTCGTCTTTTACACGTACAGCAGTTGCCATCTGAATCGGCTTGATTACAATTTTCTTGCTGTTTTCAATGATGTCGGCAGGCGTACCTTTCACTGGGTCAAAGTCAGGTTTTAACTTGATCAAGCCAGCGCTTTGTAAAAGTAATAATGCACGGGATTCATTGGCACCATCATTTGGAATGGCAATGGTTGCACCCTGGGCAAACTCTTCAACTTTCTTCACCTTGTTTGAATAAATCCCCATAGGTTCTAAATAAGTGGTTGAAACAGGCGCGATCTTGTCTTTGTTGGCTGCGTTGAAAGCAACCAGATAAGCATAAGACTGGAATGCGTTGAGATCAACTTCCTTATTGGCAACCGCGGTGTTCATTGCCACATAATCCGTGAAGTTTTTCACTTCCAGTTTAATACCTGCAGCCTTGGTTTCTGGCAGGCTGGCAATATGGCGCCAAATATCAGCGTCTGAACCTGTAGATGCGATAACAACAGTCTGGAGGCCCGCAGCATCATTTTTTTGTTCACTCGATGCGGTATCTGGCTGTTTACTGCATGCTGCAAGTAGTAGCACAGATACACTTAAAAAAAGGCTAATCAGCTTTTTCATGTATAAATCCTAATCGGAACAATGCCGAGAACATTATGATTTCTCAAGCATCAATCATTGCAATGGGTTTGTATGTTGCAAATTGGCATCCTCATTCAACAATCATATGAATTGTTTTTAATTTCTAATCCAGAAGACTGTTTGCAACAACACAAGAAATAGATGAATATTCAAATTCCAGTTGGTCTATCCCGTGTCTGGAAAATCTCTATCCAATTATTCCTTAAATTAAATTGGGAGCTGAATACAATAGAATATTGATGTTTTATTTTATTAAATGATTGAAAATAATCATGAATAATCTAAAACAACAATTGAGCTGTATTCAAGATTTTAGCAATCATAGCAATAATTTACCAACTGATACAGGGGCGGTATTTGTGTTTGGATATATAAGCATATGATTATTTGAGGGAAATTTTGTTGAAAGTAAATATAAACTGATGATAGTTTTATAAATTTTTTTAAATGTGGGGTTGAGTGATTTACGGGAAAATAAATATATGTTTTTCTGAATTTTATATTTAAGTAATGAATATAGAAGTTTGATTTATTGCCTATTAAAGAATAAAAAAGCTTTCCAAGGAAAGCTTTTTTATCAATTAGATTGGCTTATTCTGCCTTTTCACGCGCAATGGCACGGTAACCAATATCGCTACGGTATTGCATACCCGTAAATGTCACTTGACCACACACTTCTAAAGCATTGATCTGGGCTTCAAGTACTGTATCACCTAACGCTGTTACACAAAGAACGCGACCTCCAGCCGTTATGATATGGCCATCTTCAGTGGTAGCTGTACCTGCATGGAAGATCTTAGTATCTTCAGGAGATTGTCCGATACCAGAAATCACATCGCCTTTACGGACTGTATCAGGGTATCCTTCAGCTGCAAGTACAATACCGATGGATTTACGTTCATCCCACTCAGCTTCTTTTGGAAGATTGCCCGCAATACCTGCTTCAACCAAATCTACTAAAGATGATTTTAAACGCATCATAATCGGTTGTGTTTCTGGATCACCGAAACGACAGTTGAATTCAATAACGCGTGGTTGACCTTGTTCATCAATCATTAAGCCAGCATATAAGAAACCTGTGTAAACATGACCATCAGCTGCCATACCATCAACGGTAGGGCGCATGACTTCATTCATTACACGTTCAAATACTTCTGGTGTAACAACTGGAGCAGGAGAGTAAGCACCCATACCACCAGTATTTGGCCCTTGGTCACCTTCAAAAATACGTTTATGGTCTTGTGAAGTTGCCATAGGTAAGATGTTGTTGCCATCAATCATGCAAATGAAGCTAGCTTCTTCACCATCAAGGAATTGTTCAATGACAACACGTGAACCAGCATCACCAAACTTGTTGCCTGCAAGCATATCGTCTATCGCAGCAAAAGCTTCTTCGTTGCTCATGGCAACGATTACACCTTTACCTGCCGCTAAGCCATCCGCTTTGATCACGATTGGTGCGCCATGCTGTTCGATATAAGCTTTTGCAGCATCAACTTCGGTAAAGACGTCATAAAATGCGGTTGGGATGTCATGGCGCTTCAGGAAATGTTTAGCGAATGCTTTAGAACCTTCAAGCTGTGCAGCGTATTGAGTCGGTCCCCAGATTTTTAAACCTGCTTCACGTGCTGCATCAACCACGCCATTTACTAAAGGTGCTTCAGGACCAACAATCACCAATGCCACATCATTTGCCTTTGCAAATTCGATAATGGCAGGATTATTTAAAATATCGATATCAACGTTTTGACACTTATCTTCGGTTGCTGTGCCTGCATTACCTGGCGCAACAAAAACCTGAGTTACTTTTGCATCTTGTGCGATTTTCCATGCAAGTGCATGTTCACGGCCACCGCTACCCAAAACTAAAATATTCATTTTAAAGTTATTCCCTTTTTCAGTATTTAAGAATATACCTGTTCAGAATAAAAAAGTCCCCCTAGGATGCGATTTAGGTGTCGCAAGAAAGAGGGACTTCAGGGATATATTAATGACGGAAGTGACGCATACCCGTAAACACCATTGCAATACCTGCCTCGTCAGCAGCGGCGATAGTTTCTTCGTCACGCATTGAACCACCTGGCTGGATAATACATTTAATGCCAGCTTTAGCCGCATTATCAATACCATCACGGAATGGGAAGAATGCATCAGATGCCATGACCGCACCCTCAACCACTAAGCCAGCATGTTCTGCTTTAATTGCTGCAATACGTGCTGAATTGACACGGCTCATTTGACCCGCACCAATACCCACAGTTTGACGATCTTTCGCATACACAATGGCGTTCGATTTCACGTACTTGGCAACTTTCCACGCAAAGATTAAATCATCAATCTCTTGTTCGGTTGGCGCGCGTTTAGTCACAACCTTAAGGTCATCTTTGGTGATCATACCCAAGTCTTGATCTTGAACTAACAAACCACCATTCACACGTTTATAGTCAAGTTGAGCGTTACGTGCATCGATTGCAGGAAGTTCACCACACACTAACACGCGTACATTCTTTTTCGCACCAGTAACTTCAAGTACACCGTCAGCAATGCTTGGTGCAATAATCACTTCAACGAATTGACGGTCTACAATCGCTTGTGCAGTTGCAACATCTAATTCACGGTTAAAAGCAATAATGCCACCAAACGCAGATTCAGGATCAGTTGCATAAGCAAGATCATAAGCCGCATGGATACCATCTAATGAAACTGCAACGCCACATGGGTTTGCATGTTTAACGATGACACAAGCAGGTTTTGCAAATGATTTAACACACTCAAGTGCCGCATCTGTATCTGCAATATTGTTATAAGACAATTCTTTGCCTTGTAATTGTTTGGCAGTTGAAACTGATGCTTCTTTAGCATTTGCTTCAACATAGAATGCTGCATTTTGATGAGGGTTCTCACCATAACGCAAATCTTGAGCTTTATTGAGTTGGGTGTTGAACGTGCGAGGGAATAAATCTGCTTCACCTTCAGCCTTGCCAACACGTGCTCCTAAATAAGATGCAATCATGCCATCATATTGTGCTGTGTGCTCAAACGCTTTTACCGCTAAGTCGAAACGAGTCGCGTAAGAAAGTGCACCATTATCTTTTAATTCAGCAACGACTAAATCATAGTCAGAAGCATTTACAATAATACCCACAGAAGCATGGTTCTTCGCTGCTGCACGCACCATTGTTGGACCGCCGATATCGATATTTTCAATCGCATCTGCAAGAGAGCAGTTTGGTTTAGCAACTGTAGCTGCAAATGGATAAAGGTTTACTACGACAAGATCAATTGCATCGATATTGTGTTCTTGCATCACAGCTTCGTCTAGACCGCGACGCGCCAAGATACCACCATGAATTTTTGGATGTAGTGTCTTAACACGACCATCCATCATTTCAGGAAAACCTGTATGTTCAGAAACTTCTACTACAGCGATATTGTTGTCTTTAAGCAACTTATAAGTACCGCCCGTAGATAAGATTTCTACCCCTAATCCAGCAAGGTTTTGAGCAAATTCAACGATTCCAGTTTTGTCGGAAACAGAGATTAAAGCACGTTTGATAGTCATGATTCTAGTCAACAGTTTGAAGTCTACAGATTAAAACAAAGGCAAAAAAAATGCCCACGAGAACGTGAGCATTTTATCAATTATTCACTCATTAAACCGTGAGCTTTTAACTTTTTACGTAAAGTTCCGCGGTTAAGGCCTAAAATCTCAGCAGCGCGCGTTTGATTGCCACGAGTGTATTCTAAGACCACAGATAAAAGAGGTTTCTCCATTTCTGCTAAAACCATGTCATAAACTTGAGATGGTTGCTCACCTTGCAATTGTGCAAAATAATGACGAACTGCGCGATCTACGTGGATGCGAAGAGCGACATCAGATTGAGCCGTAAAAATAGGAGATTTGCTATTCATGCGTGTTAATCCGAAAAATCAAAATATCACTTGGATAAAGTGATAGGTAAATGTGGTCTAAATTACTGAGTCCTGTTTTAGATCCTAAAACAGTGACTCTAAAACAAAGGGACTATTAGCTTGCCACAAATCCTCGATTTGTGTAAAAAATAAGCGGAACAATGGTTAAATATTTGTTACAGCCTATTTTTAAAAACAAAAAAACCAACAGTGCGCTTAGCAGATAAAAGCACAGTTTGTTTAACGATTTTATTGTCTATAAATAACGAGGAGTATGTAGGTTAAAGCATTCGTGGCGCGTATCATACCACTGTCAGCGAAAAAGTGAGCAAATTAACTGCACTTTTTTTTATTTTTTTGTCATTTTTTTATGCGTTTAGGGCTGTACAATTTCTAAACTATAGTCATCGAAGCTATTTTTACTTTTTGGAATGCTAAATTCAAACTTAAAAGGGCTATTTGATGGGATGCGTTGAATGGTTTTTAAACTGTCAACCAGATAATCCTGTGGCTTGAGTGTAATGTCTGTTGTCACTTCTCCCTGGTCTTTCAGAACCACCTTGATGGAAGGGAGCAATATACTGTTCTCGTTGCGGTTGATCAGCACCCCTGAGAACTGGGTTTCATTCTTGCTGGTTTGTTTAAGTTTAACCTTTTCAAAACTGAGATATTTATATTGGTCATTTTGGGTTTTGCAGGTCAGCATGCCGCAGACATAGTTAAACATTTTGTTTAAGGCAGGGCTATCGTGCATCAATTTTGGGTTGAACCATAAAATCTGGAACGCAAACACCACAATCAGCGCGATATTGCCAATTCCCCAGAGTGTGTAATAAAGCCACCCATGTTGTTTGGTACTGTGATCATCATGATTATTAAGTAAAACATCTTCAGACAAATTCAAATTAGGCAAGGCGCTCACTGGCTCTGTATTGAAATAATTTAGGTTATTAAGATAGGTGAGCAGATCAATATTGGAGTTTTCAATTTTCTGGTCAAAAATACTTAAAATCTGCATTTGCTTTTCTGCAAATGAACTGTCTGGCTGAATCGACGAAAATAGTGAGCGGTTACTGGGTATTGGTACAACTTCACTTGTCTGTGATTCCAGCAAATTCGTCAGTGCGTTAAAGTTAATCACGCATTTTGGACAACAAACCATACCCTGTGCAACACTGAGTTGTGAAAGGGTCACTTTGTACGCGGTTGAACACTTAGGGCAGCGGGTTTGTTTTTCACTCATGAGTAACAATATTCTCAAATTGTTGTTTTACGTTTTCCAGAAATGCGGCACCAGTTCTCTTCACGCTTTTCAATCTCTAATATATCAAAAAACTCAGAGTAAACACTAGAAACATCAGCAACTTGCTCTTCGATTACACCAGCGAGTGCGAACTCACCCTCATTTTTCAATAAAGTTGAGAATTCAGGTGCCAGTGCCATGAGCGGTGCAGCCAAAATATTCGCAACCAATACATCCGCCTGTTGTGGTTTAAATTCCTGATCGAACTCTTCTGGCAAGCCCACATAAAGACGTTCCAGCACACCATTGAGTTCAGCGTTTTGTTTGGTGGCTAACACCGCCTGAGGATCAATATCGGTTGCATAAACCTTTTTTGCACCCATTAGCAATGCAGCAACCCCTAAAATGCCTGAGCCACAGCCATAGTCGATTACAACTTTTTCTTTTACATCGGTTTTGCCCAACCACTGTAAGCATAAAAAGGTACTGGCGTGGTTGCCTGTACCAAACGCTAAACCTGGGTCCAGCTTAATGTTAGTGGCATCCGCTTCAGGTGGTTCCAGCCATTCAGGCACAATCCAGTATTTCTCACCAATCTGAATTGGTTCGTAGTAATCCATCCAGGCACGTTCCCAGACCTGATTTTCCAGATATTCATGGCGCATTGGCACACCTGGAAGTTGGGCCCTGAGAAAAGCCTCCAGGGTATCAACATCAATTGGATCATCTTCTTCCTGTTGATAAATACCCGTTACAATGACTTTATTCCAGAGAGGGGTTTCTCCTGGTAAAGGCTCAAGCAATGCCTGATCTTCTGCGTCATCTAGCGTTACGCTGACCGCTCCCAGAGAGAGTAACAGGGTTTCGGTAAGTTCAACTTGATGTTGATCAACAGTAATATGAATTTGTAGCCAGTTCACAGGAAAACCTAAATTAATGTATTTGAAGTTATTGTAATGGATTCAAAAACTTTAAAGGGATTATAAAATAAACAGATTACAATTTTAAGATGAAATATGTTGTGACCAATTCTATTTGTTTTATTGTGTTTTTTCTCTGTACACGACAAATTTCACAGAACCCTTATCCTATCAGGATTCTGCTTTCTTAAAATTGCCAAAATTTCCTTAAACTCTTCTTTTTTCCCAAAACCAATTAAATGCTGAATCGCCATTTGAACATAGTCTAAACCATAGCGAAATAAACTCATTGAGAGTCGTCCATGCTTCTTTATTTTTATCGCTTTTTTTTGATTATGTTGCCATTCACC
>NZ_KB849355.1:720032-746092 GCF_000368325.1 Acinetobacter sp. CIP 102529 | reverse complement strand
AGAAAGATTGCACGTTTGCTTTAAAATGATCGCAAGCATGATGAGCGAAAAGCACTTTAAATGTGACTTGTTCCATTTTAGAGATTTGTTTAAGATAAGATATAACTCATTGAGATGTGTCATAGTATTCGTCGTTAGAAAACAATTATTGTGACATTATTTCAATGAGTTATCTATTTTTGTCGTGTACAGAGGTGTTTTTTATATTTTTAGCTCATTAAAGGATACCTGAAATAGGTATCCTTTAGTCTAGTGCTTTAAATTAAGGGGTGGTCTGTTCAACATCTGAATCTGAAACAGGCGGCGCTGGTTGCATTGGAGGAACATCCACAGGCATAGGGGCACTGACAGGACGTGGCTCAGACTGGGTTTGCGACATGCGGTTCTGGGTTTCAGGCATTGTGCCTGCTGGCGGAGCAGGTGGCTGGAAAGCTAGCTTGCCCGCATCATTATTTTCACAAACACCGTTGAAAACAACACCTTTATAGGCAAATGAAACGGCATCGCCCTGTTTTTTACCTTTACATACCTGTTGATACTTCTGTGTTTGTGGGTCTTGAGTGGTTTTGGCATTTGCCTGGGCTGCAACGGTAAAACACAGACCACAAATCAGTGATGAAAGTATAAGCTTCGTGTTCATATCATTGTCCTAAGTATTTGTTATGCATGTTTTAGAATAAGAAATTCATCAAATAAAACAGTGGTGATCAAGTTAATAATTATGGGGCGATGTGTTAAAAGTGCGATGAAAATGCAACATAACGTTTCTTTTTGTGTATTCAATAGCGATATCAGATTCTTGTGGGCGGCAAGAATATCGACAGTTTTTGTCAACTTAATATGAAAAATCCTGTATAATACTCTGTCATTTTTTGAATACACATTTACCACTATGCACTATCCTAAAGTTTACGACGTTATCGTGATTGGTGGCGGTCACGCTGGTACGGAAGCGGCACTGGCTGCGGCGCGTATGGGACGACAAACCTTATTGTTGACGCATAATATTGAAACTTTGGGGCAGATGAGCTGTAATCCAGCGATTGGTGGTATTGGTAAATCACATCTTGTTCGTGAGATTGATGCGCTTGGTGGCGCAATGGCGCTTGCGGCAGATAAAGGTGGTATTCAGTTCCGTATTCTGAATTCGCGCAAGGGTGCGGCTGTACGTGCAACACGTGCACAGGCTGACCGTGTTCGTTATAAGGCTGCAATTCGTCATACGCTGGAAAATCAGGCAAACCTTGATATTTTCCAGCAAGCGGCGGATGACCTGATTGTTGAGGGAGATAGCGTAAAAGGTGTCGTGACACAGATGGGCATCCGTTTTGATACCAAAACGGTAGTGCTTACAACGGGAACATTCCTAGGTGGCGTGATCCATATTGGTTTGCAAAACTCAAGTGGTGGCCGTGCGGGCGATCCTCCATCGATTGCCTTGGCACATCGCCTACGTGAACTTAAACTTCCAGTGGGTCGCCTAAAAACAGGGACACCGCCCCGTATTGATGCTCGCAGCGTTGATTTTTCGGTCATGACACCTCAACCAGGTGATTTCCCATCGCCAGTGATGTCATTTATGGGTGATGTGTCGATGCACCCTGAACAGGTCAATTGCTATATCACCCACACCAGTGAAAAAACCCATGATATTATTCGTGGTGGTCTGGACCGTTCACCGATGTATACAGGTGTGATTGAGGGTGTTGGCCCACGTTATTGCCCATCAATTGAAGATAAGATTCATCGTTTTGCTGATAAAGACTCACATCAGGTATTTCTGGAACCTGAAGGTTTGGATACCCATGAGCTTTATCCAAATGGTATTTCGACTTCATTGCCGTTTGATGTTCAGTTCAACTTGGTTCGTTCAATTCGTGGTATGGAAAATGCGCACATTTTGCGTCCTGGCTATGCGATTGAATATGACTACTTCAATCCACAGGCATTGAAGTTCACGCTTGAAACTAAAGCTATTCAAAACCTGTATTTTGCTGGTCAGATTAATGGTACAACAGGATATGAGGAAGCAGGCGCACAAGGTCTGCTTGCTGGTCTGAATGCTGCACGCCGTGCGTGGGAACAGGAAGAGTGGACACCGAAACGTGACCAAGCCTATATGGGCGTGTTGGTGGATGACCTGATTACGTTGGGAACTAAAGAACCGTACCGTATGTTTACTTCTCGTGCTGAATATCGTTTGATGTTGCGTGAGGATAATGCCGATCAACGTTTAACCCCAATTGGTCGTGAGCTTGGCTTGGTTGATGATGAGCGTTGGGCTGCCTATAGCGAGAAAATGGAAGCGGTTGAGCGTGAAACTTCCCGTTTGCAGCATCTATGGGCTGCACCAAATAATCCAATGGGTAAAAAATTCGTTGAAATGACGGGTGCTGACCTGAGCAAGGAATGTAGTGCGATTGATTTGTTGAAACGTCCAAATATCAATTTCAGTCAAATTGCTGAATTGACGGGTTCGGAAGTGTCTGAGCAGGTGGGTGAACAGATCGAGATTGCGGTGAAGTATGAGGGGTATATTAACCGTCAGCATGATGATGTTGCACAGATGAAGCGCCTAGAGGAAACCAAAATTCCTGCTGACTTTGACTATGACGTTGTTTCAGGTCTGTCACGTGAAATCACACAGAAGTTGAAAACCGTACGTCCAGAAACATTGGCACAGGCCAGTCGTATTCCTGGCGTAACACCTGCCGCGGTTCAGTTGGTAATGATTACAATCCGTAAAAAGAATATGGCGAAAAAGTCAGCATAATTCCTGACTATAAGCGATATAAGATCAATATTAAAAACACTCTTTAATCAAAAGGGTGTTTTTTTATTGGCTTATTTAAAGCTTTAGTAGGCGGCTTAGGTGTATTTAGATGAAAAACTGGATATTTTTATGTGTTGCAATTATAGCGGAAGTGATTGCAACCTCAGCTTTAAAAAGTAGTGAGGGTTTTAGCAAACCGATTGCCTCCGTCATTGTGGTACTGGGCTATATCATTGCGTTTTATTGCCTGTCACTTACACTCAAAACTATTCCTGTTGGGATTGCCTATGCCATTTGGTCAGGGGTGGGTATTGTTCTGGTGACGACAATAGCGTGGATTGTATTTGGTCAGAAACTGGATGTGTGGGGAATTATTGGCATTGCATTGATTATGAGCGGCGTTCTTGTCCTGAATTTGTTGTCGAAAACTAGCTCCCATTAACATTGACATGCATATAAAAGTGAAAAACTGAACTGCTTGTAATGGGGCAGGAGAATTAAAGGCACTTAGCAAGATGTAAGTGCCTGAATTAGTTATTCAGTCACTTCAACAGTAACGCTGTAGGTATAGCTTTGGGCAACAGGTGGCTTGGTATTGTCATTACCAGCTTCTGGATAAGTTGCCGTGATTAAGTAAATACCTGCTTCATTGAATTTAACCTCAACTTCACCTTTTGCATTGGTTTTTACATGCGGCTGCTCGCGTTTGGCATTTGGCTGGTAGCTGTCCGCACCTTTAAATACATCAACCTCAAGGTTTGGAACTGGTTTGCCATCAAGCAAAACCTGTGCTTTCAATGATTCGCCAGCATATAGCTCATTTGGATGGGTTAGAAACTTGAACTCAAAACCTTTATTGGTCACTGCTGGAACAGGACTAGGCTTGCCCTTGGTCACAAAACTTTCAGCAATATAGGTATTGATGGTTTGTGCCGTTTTCGCATTGGCTGGAATCTGGTCTTCAGCAATGAAGCGTGGTGGCTGATTTGCTGGCGCCTGCTGAGGTGCCTTTTGTTCTGGATTGTCCCGCTTCTCTGCGTTGGCAGCCTGTGGCGGCATTGCATTCATATTTGCAGGACGGGGTGCGCGAACACGTAACCAACGGCCATCAATCAAGGCATATTTGCTTGGCATCCCTGCCGCATCCTGAGTACGAATACGGTAAGTCCCTTCAGTCGACAGGTTAAACTCACCAATGTTGAATTTTTTTAACTCTGCTGCTGGGTTAATGGTTTCCGTTTTGCCATCTGGTGCTGTGACTTGGTAAGTAGTTTTAAAGTTACGGCTTGCCACGAAAAATTTTTCTACAGTAATTCCGCTTTGGAAACTTACATTGTCAGATTTGCTGTCAAATACTTCTGGTAATAAAAAAGGGCTGGCGGTATGGGCAAAGCCAAGGGTCGGCAGGGCAGCAAGTAAGGCAAGACCAAGCAAATGGCGCATAGAAAGAATTCCTAAATAATTAAACAAGATGCAAAAGAATTACTACAATTTACTTGATAACGAGTATCAGTTGCAATATTATTTCGATAAATTTTTACTCATTGTGCCGCCTGCTCAGGCATTCTGACTTAAAAATATTTCGCCTGTTTATGATTATTTAAAACTGTGAGGAAGTTATTGATTTTACTTAAAAATCAACATTATTTCTTTGCATGGCCTTAAATTGTAAACCTGAACAGGAATTCAGATAAAGTTAGTCATTTGCCATAAATCTTTCCAGTACGTTGATTTAGGCAAATCCTAGAGAATGGAACCCTGCGTATGTCATCAACTCAACTTTTTCGCCCAGTTCAGATAATCTTCCGTTTATCACCGTTGATGGCAGCCTTGGCTGTATTTATCTCGCCAATCACGGCAGTTCAAGCAGACGAAACAACCACAACTATAAATAAGCTGGAAGCACCTGTTCAGTTACCAAGCTATCGTTTTCATCAGGACCATGTTTTAGGAACCTCTTTAGATGTTGTGGTCACCACAGCAAACCAGAAAGATGCGGAAAAGGCCTTAGAGGCAATCCAGACTGAAATTGCCCGACTTGACCAGATTTTATCGGTTTGGCGTGATGACAGTGAAATTAGCCAACTGAACCGTGAACAAAAGATTTCGGCTTCATCAGAGCTGTATGATGTGATTGCAGCCTGTGAGCAATGGCGCAGTGCAACCTGTGGTGGCTTTGACGCACGTTTAGGTCAACTGATCAGCCTGTGGGAAAACAGCAATCAGGTGCAAAAGCTAGATGACCAGACGCAGGAAGCACTACTACAACAGCTAAAAACACAAAGTATTGAGCTAAATCCACAGACCAAACAAATTACGCTGGCTCCAGCCATTAAGGTGGCTCCAGATGCCTATGCAAAAGGCTATGTGATTGACCGTGCCTTGGTTGCGGCGCAGCAGGCTGTTCCACATTTGCAGGGTATCCTGATTGATATTGGTGGTGATATGCGTGTTTGGGGACAATCTCCACAACAGGCAGGCTGGAAAATTGGTATCCAGAATCCAAATGAACGTTTTGATAATGCCGCACCAGCACAGGTTCTCAATGTTAAGGATCAGGCTGTGGCATTTAGTGGTCAGGGTTATCGTGATCTTGCGGGACAATCTCATCTACTTAACCCGCAGACAGGTCAGCCTGTGCAAACAGTGGAACAGTGTGTGGTTGTGGGGCAATGCGCCGCTGATGCCGATGCCTTGGCAACCGCTTTAACTGCAATGCCTGCACATGAGGGAATTCAGTTGATTGAACAACTGGTGGGATATGAGGCGCAACTGGTCAGCACGGATGGTATACAGTATCAAAGTTCGGGCTGGTCAACACTGTTAGATGCCAATCAGCCAGCCATCATGCGCCATGTTGCGGCAGGTGGAGCGGCAACCGCATGGCCAAAAGGCTATCAGGCACAGATTGAAGTCAATATTCCAAAAATTGCGGTAGACAACTATCGTGCGCCGTATGTATCGGTATGGGTGACAGATGCCAATAAAAAACTGGTCCGTACCATTGCGGTTTGGGGTAAGGATGAAAAATGGATCAACTCCAACTATGTTTGGTGGCGCCGTTATGGCCGTCAAATGCCGAACCTGGATGCAGTGGCGAAGCCCTCACGTCAACCTGGTCAATATAAATTGGCCTGGGATGGCAAGGATGAACAGGGCAAGGCTGTGAATGCGGGTAAATATCTGATTCATATCGAAACCTCACGTGAGCATGGTGACCACTCTTATCAAACCATTGAGTTGGATGTTGCACCAAAAACCGCCACCCAAACGCTTCCTGCGCAGGCAGAAATTGGTATTGTTAAATTAAAGTTCCAACGTGGTGCTTAATTTAATTCCTTCCTGAATCCATGAGAGGCTTGTCTCTTGTATCAACGCCGTGATTTTTACCGCCATGCACGTTATGTGCATGGCTGGCTTTCTGCCTTTGCCTTTATTGTCCTGCTTTTCTTCTCCGCCACAGGGTTGTTACTGAACCATCCTGAATGGTTTAGCACCTCTAATCAGGAACAGACAGTCAAGCTTGACTTGCCTGAAAGTTTTGTTGAGACCGTTCAACAGCAGGAAAACCCCAGTCAAACTATCCTTGACTATGTACGTGAAAAACATTCGCTGGTTGGTCGCTATAAGAGTAGTGAGATACTGGATGGTGAGGTAATGATTCGTCTGGAAAGTCCAGCAGGCTCAACCGATGTGTGGGCGTTGCTCGATACAGGTGAGGTTGAGATCACGCAAAAACCTGCAACCACAGTATCCCTACTCAATGATCTGCACCGTGGCAAAAATGTAGGTACAGCCTGGAGCTGGTTGATTGATGTCAGTGCCATCATCATCATCCTGTTATCGTTGGCAGGTTATATCCTTTTCCTGACCATTAAAACGCGTTTGGTCACACATTTACTGTTAACCGCATGCAGTTTATTCGCAATCATTCTGCTTATTTGGTCTGCCATCTAAGGTGAAACAATGACTCAAGCTGTCATGACAATTATTGTGATACTCGCAATATTATTGAGTCTGCATATTTTTATCATCGTATGGCTGTTATGGCAGCAACGTAATGGCAATAAGTCAGAGGTTCAGGATGATCATGCCTATTTAGTGGTTTATGCCAGCCAGTCAGGTCATGCTGAATCCTGGGCAAAGCATACCACTGAGCAATTACAGCTTATTCATCAGCAGGTCACGCTCAAGAACATTCAAAAACTGACAGCCACTGACTTGATCCAGTATCAACGGATTTTGTGGGTGGTTAGTACCTATGGTGAGGGTGATGCACCTGATGATGCCCAGCATTTTGTGCATAAAATATTGTCACAGCCTTTAGATTTATCACATTTGTCTTTCGCAATCCTTGCGTTAGGTGATAAACGCTATACAAACTTCTGCCAGTTTGGGCAAAGCATTGAACAATGGCTTTTACAGCAAAAAGCCCAGCCTTTATTTTCCACAGTTCTGGTAGATCAGCTCAATAGCCGTGATCTGGAACAATGGCTAACAGCTCTGGAACAGTTGACGGCAATGAGGCTGACAGCACTGGACAATGAACGGGAAACTATTGAACTCAAGTTTGCCCATCGTCAGTGTCTAAATGTGGGTAGTGCTGGCGAACCAATTTATAAGATTCAGTTGGTTGCTGAGCAGGAACTGGTTTGGTCATCAGGCGATATTCTGGAAATTCAGTGTGAAAATAGTGCCACTGAGATTCAACAGTTTCTGGTTGCGCATCAGCAGGATGATTTTAATGATATAGATGCATTAAAAACACTGAATTTAAGACAATTGCCAAATCGTGAACATCATTCATTTGCCGCATGGCTAGAACATTTTGATCGATTACCCAAGCGTGAGTATTCAATTGCCAGCTTACCTGAAAATGGCTTGATTGAGCTGGTGGTGAGACAACAACAGACGGAAACAGGTCTTGGACTGGGTTCTGGCTGGTTGACGGCAGGTTTGCAGCACAACCAGCCTATTCAGGCTTATATACGCGATAACCCAAGCTTTCGTCTACAACATCATCCACAACCTTTAATCCTGATTGGCAATGGGACAGGGATTGCAGGTCTGGTTGCGCATTTAAAGCAACGGGAACAATGGGGCTATGGGCAAAACTGGCTGATCTTTGGGGAAAGACAGCGGCAGTTTGACCATTTATATCATGCGGAAATTCAGTATTGGCAACAGCATGGCTTTTTACAGCATGTTGACTATGCGTTCTCACGTGATCAGGCTGAAAAAATCTATGTGCAGGATATTCTAAAACAGCAGTCTACGCGTTTAAAACAATGGATCAAACAAGGTGCGGCAGTTTATGTTTGCGGTAGCTTGAATGGTATGGCTGGTGGCGTGGATCAAGTCCTAAAAGAAATTCTAGGTGATGAGCTGGTGGAACAGTTGAAGCATGAGCTGCGTTATCAACGGGATGTTTATTAAATAGAAAAAATGATCGAGAAAAAAAGCCAGTAAGTGAACTTACTGGCTTTTTGTATAAGGGGCAGATTAAAATTTCTTTTCAACTGTAAACTGTAAACTTGGAATGGCTTCGTTGTTACGGGCCTGATAAAGGCTGCCATCAGACTGGTTGGTTAAACGCTCTTTATAGTCAGTGCTTAAAATGTTGTTCAGGTTTAGGCTGGCTGACCAGTTTTTGGCAAAGCGTTTGGTTGCCGCAATGTCCACATTGAAACGCTGGTTGGTGGTACGGTTATAAGGCTGGCCAACCAGGGCACGGGTAAATTCAGGCGTGTAATTAACATTGATGCTGGTGGAAAGCTGCCAAGGCTTGTAGCTGTATGAAATGCCTGAACTCGCGGTATAAGGTGCAACATCACTCACCAGACGGTCATTGTGCTGGGCATCTTCAATGGTTGCACGTACGGTTGAGACTTGCCCATTGAGCATAAAGGCATGTCCAGCTTCAGTCTGTTTCAGTGCATAACGGCCAGAGAACTCCACACCGTAGGTGGTGGCTTCATTCTGGTTTTGTGGGCGTTCAACATAACGGCTACCCTCAAGGGCAATTACCCGTTCAATATAGTCCTTGATTTCACGGTGATAGGCGGTTAAGTTCACGCCACCACTGGCAGAATCAAATGCCAGGGTTGACTCAAATGCCTTGATCTTTTCAGGTTTTAGGTTTGGATTACCCCCACGGTCAGGATTATTGAGTGAACCCGCATCGCTGTCTGTTGAAACCGTTACGTTTGGAATCAGTCGATCAGTATTTGGACTGCGGAACGCCTGACTTAAATTGGTTTGAATCGACCATTGGTTGGTGAGGTCAAAACGATAGGCAAGTACAGGACTTAAATGATGGTCCTGATAATCCACCAGACCTGAACGGTCCAGCCATTCCTGACGCGCACCCAAGGTGACAGTCTGGCGGTCAGTAAAGCGCCAGCTTCCCTCACTGTAGAGGGCATAGCGTTGTTCATCCAGACTTTGGCTGACATTGCTGCCCAACTGACTGTTGTTGGCACTGACCCCAAACTTAATCTGGCGGGTTTGGTCAAACTTACGCACACCATCATAGGCCAAACCATATTCGTCCACGGTTTCATCAGTATAAATGCTGTTGAGTGGAGAGCGAGTCAATTGCGTTTCAGTCTGATGTTCAACTGTTAAGCGAACCTTGTCACTGAGGTCTTTATCCTTGCGCTCATAACGTGTATTCAGGCGAATACTGTCATTTTTATCATCCTGAATCTGGTCGCCACGTACCCCTGTGCTTTTATTATTGCGATAAAACAGTTCAGCAATCAGTTTTTGCTGGTCATCCAGTTCATATTGCAGACGAGGGGAGAACATTTGGCTGGTACGGTTGGTGGTGCGTAGCTGTTCACGTGTGCCTGCGGCTGTTTCCATCTTGGTAATGGAGGTGGTGTCATTCCACATCTGGTTGGCAGACAGGCTGTAGATCCACTGATTGTCACGACCATCGGCTTGTACGCTGACCTGTTTGCGTTCGGCTTCCTGCTTGCCACTATCGCGTAAACCATAGCCGAGCTTTACTGAACCATTTAAACGGGTATCCAGCGGTTCCTTTAAAATAATGTTGATGACTGCGGAAGAGGCTACAGATGCCTGTGCAACACTTGGCTGCTTGACCACCTCAATTCGTTCAATCATGTCGGGGGTAATGGTGTCAACAATGGACATGCCACCACGTGGACCACCTTGCACAGCTTCACCATTGATCAGGAATGTCGGTGCGCCACCACCACGGAAACGCATGCCAGAAGCACCATTTCCGCCACGTGGGCCTGGGCCACCTGGTAACTGGAAACCAGCAGCACGACGCAAGGCATCCATAACCGTCTGGTCGCCATACTGGAGCATTTCATCACGGGTGATGATGGTTTTAGGTACTGCACTGATATCATCATCTTTTGGTTTTTGTGGTTCCGCCGATGCCTTGAATGACAGTGTAGGGAGCACCTGTGCTGTCTGTTCGGCAGGAGATGGGGCTGGCGCTGTGGTGGATTCAACATCATTTGCTAAAACTGAAGAAGTTAGGCTGAGTAAAGCCGAGCTGAGTACGGTCAGCTTTCCATAGCGGAATGGATGCTTCATTAAAATTACCCCAAACATTGATGATCAAATTATTTTGAATATAGACTAATGTAAAATTGTGTAGAAAAATCGAATATCTGTGCTGTAATAGCTTGAATTTGAGATTATTTTTTTATTCATTTAACGAGGAAGCACAATAGAGTGAGCCATCTGACACATAGAGGGCTTTAACTCTGTAGATGTTGTAACAGGGCATAAAAGAATAAAGGGTGCTTCTAGCCGTTTTAAACCACCTCGGCAACAGACAATATTGGCGTTCTGAGTCCATGCCTCGGACACCACGTAGTTTCCTGGTTCGATTAAACTATCAATTCTAAAAAAACTGTAGGTTCTGCCAATAAAAGTTCAGCATCTTCGCCTGTACAAAGATGCTTTTTTGTATCAATTAAAGCCCTGATAAAGTGTTTAAAAATAAAAATTTTGGTAAATTTTTAAAAATATTTTATATCTATCCTTATTGAATAATATAAAAAGTCATTGATTTAAAAAATGGAATATTCTAGTATCTAAGTGGGTGGAAAATGTACAAAATTAATATTTAAATGATCATATAATTGTGACTTGTTTTTATTTTGTCATTATTAAATGTTAAAAATTTATCATTTTGTTCCTTTTTATTGGTATTAAACAAAACCATACAATAGAGATAATAACAATGAAGATATTACTTGCACTGGTTATGGTCTGTTCAGTCCTTATTTTAGGATATGCTTCCTATGTAGATTCCAAAAACAAGAAACGCCAGGAAATTACTAAAATTGTGAATGATGCTGAACATAGCTTGAATACAATCCAGCATAACACTAATTATGTAAATTCCACCCATATTTCCTCCTCAAAAAACCCTAACTAAGGATAGAGTTCTATGATGATGCGGCAGGTGAGGTGCCTGATGATTTTGAACTCAGGAATCCATGTGCTTTTTTATCTGGCCATGCGCCAGTTTTTTATGGAATCTGCTAAAATATTTACCATTAAATAAAAAGCTGCATCTTGTTATGCGGCTTTTTACGTTCTGATAGCGGAATCGAATTTTATATAGATTGTTTTAGTAACAGGTATGAAACTGGCATATAGATTGCTATATCGCATGATATGCCGTTTTGTGTCCATTGAAAAAATGTTTCAACACAAGCGTATAGATTTCAATTCTACGATCTTGGATTTTACAGGTGCCATGTTATGACAACGCCTCATGCTTCGGCTGGTTTGTTGGAACGCTTATTTAAACTGAGCGAAAATAAAACCAGCTTTAGAACCGAAGTTCTAGCAGGTGTAACCACATTTTTGACCATGTGTTACATCATTATTGTAAACCCACTTATCTTGTCTGAAACGGGTATGGATCATGGTGCCGTGTTTGTTGCGACCTGTCTGGCTGCCGCAATCGGCTGTTTGGTTATGGGGCTTGTTGCGAATTATCCAATTGCACTTGCACCTGGGATGGGCCTGAATGCCTATTTTACCTATTCTGTCTGCTTGGGAATGGGAGTGCCGTGGCAAACCGCACTTGCGGCGGTCTTTGTTTCGGGAATTGTGTTTTTAGCGATTAGCTTCTTTAAAATCCGTGAAGCGATTGTCAATGCCATTCCAATGTCACTAAAGTTTGCCATCGGGGGCGGTATCGGTTTATTCCTTGCCTTGATTGCGCTTAAAAATGCAGGAATTATTGTGGATAACCCTGCGACTCTGGTTGGCTTGGGTGACATCAAGCAGCCAGCGGTATTGCTTGCGCTGTTTGGCTTCCTGATGATTGTGGTTTTGCATCAGTTTAAGGTGCGTGGTGCCATCATCATCAGTATTCTGGTGATTACTGGAATTGCGACAGCCTTGGGCCTAAACGAGTTCAAGGGTGTTGTTGGACAGGTTCCATCCATTGCACCGACATTTATGCAAATGGATTTTGAGGGCCTGTTCACCGCAAGTATGGTGGGCGTGATTTTTGTATTCTTTATTGTCGACCTGTTTGACAGTACGGGAACATTGGTTGGCGTGTCACATCGTGCTGGTTTGTTGCAGGATGGAAAATTACCGCGTTTGAAAAAGGCCTTGTTCGCAGACTCAACCGCAATTGTTGCGGGTGCGGCCTTGGGTACATCATCCACCACACCTTATATTGAATCTGCTTCTGGAGTTGCGGCAGGTGGGCGTACAGGTTTAACAGCAGTTGTGGTTGCCCTATTGTTCATTGGCTGTTTATTTTTGGCACCCTTGGCGCAGTCAGTACCTGGCTTTGCGACGGCACCTGCATTGCTGTTCATTGGCGTGTTGATGATTCAGGGCATCACCCATATTGACTGGGAAGATATTACCGAAGCGGTTCCTGCCTTTTTAACCATCGTATTTATGCCATTTACCTACTCAATTGCAGATGGTATCGCAATGGGCTTTATCAGCTACGCGCTGGTTAAATTATTCACGGGCAAGGCAAAGACCGTTCCCTATATGGTTTGGATTATTGCAGCACTTTGGGTATTTAAGTTTATTGCCTTTGGCGGTTAACATATCAATCAATAAAAGGATGTCGTTATGGCTGGCGACATCCTTTTTTCTTTGGAGAAAAATGATGAATGCAATTGAACTGATACAGGCTTTACCAAAAGCTGAATTGCATGTGCATATTGAAGGGACATTTGAACCAGAGTTGATGTTTGCCATTGCACAACGCAACCAGATTCAGATTCCATATCAATCTGTTGAAGAAGTGAAGCAGGCCTATAACTTCCATAATCTTCAGTCTTTCTTGGATATCTACTACGCAGGTGCCAATGTACTGGTACATGAGCAAGATTTTTATGACCTTGCGTGGGCGTACTTTGAGAAATGTGCTGAAGATAAAGTGGTACATACTGAAATGTTCTTCGATCCTCAAACACATACTGAGCGTGGGGTGGAATTTGCCACGGTGATTGCGGGCTTAAAACGTGCCTGTCAGGATGCACAGCAAAAGCTGGGGATTAGTTCTCAACTGATCATGTGTTTCCTGCGTCATTTAAGCGAAGAAAAAGCGTTTGAAACTCTTGAGCAGGCATTGCCATTCAAAGATGAAATTATTGCGGTTGGTCTGGACTCAAGTGAGGTGGGTCATCCACCTGCGAAGTTTGAACGTGTCTTTGCCAAGGCCCGTGAAGCAGGGTTCCTGATTGTGGCGCATGCAGGGGAAGAAGGGCCACCTGAATATGTCTGGGAAGCGCTGGATTTATTGAAAGTGAACCGTATTGATCATGGTGTGCGCTCAGAGGAAGATAAGCAACTCATGGCCCGCCTGATTGCAGAGAAAATGCCGTTAACGGTTTGTCCACTCAGCAACTTAAAGCTGTGTGTGGTGAATGACATGAAAGAGCATAATATTCGCCGTTTGTTGCAGCAGGGTGTACATGTCACAGTCAATTCAGATGATCCATCTTATTTTGGTGGTTATATGAATGATAATTTTATTGCCATCCAGCAAGCTTTGGATTTAAGCAATGAAGAGTTAAAGCAGCTTGCAACCAACTCTTTTGAGGCTTCATTTATTTCTGATCAGGAAAAGCAGAAATGGATTGCAGAGATTAAAAAGATTTAAGTTTAAAAAACCGCGTGAAGCGGTTTTTTTATGGTTGTTATTTTATTTCGGCTGTCTCAACATACTCAGCAAAACATTATCCTTATCAGTCACATGATGTTTAATGGCTGCCAGAATGTGTTCAGCAATTGCAACACTTGTGCTGTGCGGGTATAACACTGTGCTGAGTTTGACATTGCAACATCCTGGCTGTTTGAAATGAACTGATTTTAAATAGGGCTTTTTCTGTCTCATACAGCATCGTTGTAATGGAGCGTTTTATGTGTGCAACAGTCTTAATCAAACCCGAATCTGTCATTGTTATATGATGTAAAGATGGCGATGTGTTATTTCATAAAATAAGCCATTTAGGCACAATACGCCTGACAAAATTAAGATACAGGTAAGAATCGTGAAAAAGTTATTATTGATTGCTGCTCCCCTTGTTTTAGCGCTATCTGGATGTGTTGCCCCAAATGGAGCCAGTCCAGTAACCACAACTTCACAGCAGTTGGGTATGGCCGCGCTTAAAATCGCCGTAAATGCGAAATGCCTGAATGAGATCAATACATTGCCTGCATGGAAAACCGCAACACGTTATATGACTGCGGACCAGCGTGACAATATCCAAACCAATGTCTGTGGCTGTGTCAGTGACAAGGCACCGAATAGTGTAACTGCTGTTGAGCTTGCAACTGCTGCCATTGATCCATCCGCACGCGCAACAATTGTCAATCAGGTGGTTTCACAAACCGTGAACGCCTGTGTTGCTGAAACACTGAAACGAGTGCAATAAGAGACTAGGCTGAGAGATCAGCCTTTTGTGAGATAAAGATGAAAATAGCAGGTGTAGATGAAGCTGGAAGAGGCCCACTGGTTGGTTCTGTTGTGGCGGCCGCGGTCATTTTAGATCCAGACAATCCCATTGTGGGCCTGAATGATTCCAAGAAACTGACTGAAAAGAAGCGTGAAAAACTCTTTATCGAGATTCAGGAAAAAGCGCTGGCCTGGTCAATTGCTGAGGCAACACATGCTGAAATTGATGAGTTGAATATCTTACAGGCAACATTTCTTGCCATGCGCCGTGCGGTCGAAAGCTTGAACGTTCAGCCAGAAAAAGTCATTGTGGATGGTAATCAAATTCCAAAGGGCATTAGCATTGCATGTGAGGCTATTGTTGGGGGAGATGCTAGTCATGCTGAAATCAGTGCCGCCAGTATTTTAGCGAAAGTGACACGTGACCGACAAATGCAGGCTCTGGATTTAATCTACCCTGATTTTGGGTTTGCCAAACATAAAGGCTATCCAACCAAGGCTCATTTTGATGCAATTGCTGCACATGGCGTTATTTATGAGCATCGACGTAGTTATGCACCCGTAAAAAAAGCACTGGGTTTATAATAGGGTATAAAATATCTATCCTAAACATAATTAAAGCGACTAATATGAGTCGCTTTAATTATTGGAGAAGAATTCTGCGTATTAACGATTAAAGTTATTATGTCGAGCAAAATCGTTATTATCTTCTTCATAGGAAACTTGATAATCTTGATCAAGATGTTGTAAATGCTCATGCATGGCACGTTCATGTTGGATACGTTGGTAAATTTCCTCACGATGCACAGAAACTTCTTTAGGAGCATTTACACCAATACGCACCTGATTGCCTTTTACGCCAAGCACAGTGACACTGACTTGATCCCCAATCATTAATGTTTCTCCGACACGACGGGTCAGAATCAGCATGTTCATCTCCTTGCTAAACGCTTAAACTTGCAACAGGGAATTGTTTGAAAGCACAGCCTTAATATACAGAAAAATCTAAACAGAAATAAGTAAAAACAATATTTTTTCGTAAGTTCTGTTGAGATGCTCTGAAAAACCTCATGGGTTAATATAACAGAGCCACTGTAGTAAAAACTATAGTGGCTCTTATTTTTTTACTATTTACTTGAAAGTAAATATGTTTAAGCAGCTATTAATTAAGCACGTGCACTGCTTTCGCCATGTTCACGGTCTAAACCAAAAACAGTATGTAAACAACGTACCGCAAGCTCTAAATAGTTTTCTTCAATAATCACTGAAATCTTGATTTCAGAAGTGGATATCATCAGGATATTGATGCCTTCTTCAGCCAGTGCAGTAAACATTTTGCTTGCCACACCTGCATGCGAGCGCATGCCTACACCCACAATGGACACTTTTACGATATCGTCGCGTGTTGCAACTTCACGTGCGCCAATGGCTGTAGCAGTTTCTTCCAGAATCTTTTTCGCTTTCGCAAGCTCGCCACGGTTCACTGTGAAAGTAAAATCAGTGGTGCCATCTTCTTCCACATTCTGGATAATCATATCCACTTCAATGTTTGCCGCACCGATTGGTGATAAAATTTTAGATGCAACACCTGGAACGTCAGGAACACCCAAAATTGTTAATTTTGCTTCGTCACGGTTAAATGCGATACCTGAGATAATTGGTTGTTCCATGTCGTCTTCTGCCTCAGTAGTAATAAGTGTGCCTACGTTTTGTTTAAATTCTTCATCAAATGCGCCATCATCATCATTATCAAAACTTGATAATACGCGTAATGGAACCTGATATTTACCTGCGAATTCAACAGAGCGAATTTGTAAGACCTTTGAACCCAAAGATGCCATTTCCAGCATTTCTTCAAATGAAATACGATCCACTTTTTTAGCTTTGGGTGCAACACGTGGGTCGGTGGTATATACACCATCTACATCAGTGTAGATCTGGCATTCATCTGCCTTTAATGCCGCAGCAAGTGCAACGCCAGAGGTATCAGAACCACCACGACCTAAGGTTGTGATATTGCCATCGGCATCAAAACCCTGAAAGCCTGCAACAACCAGAACACGGCCCGCATCAAGGTCAGCAGACATAACCTCAGTATCAATGGATTCAATACGGGCTTTGGTGAATGCGCTGTCAGTCTTGATACCGACCTGACGACCTGTATAGGATTTAGCTTCCACACCAATCGAGTTCAGCGCCATCGCTAACATGGAAATCGTAACCTGTTCACCCGTTGATACCATTTGATCAAGTTCACGTGGATCAGGTGTGCTGGTAATGGCTTTTGCAAGCGCAAGCAGGCGGTTGGTTTCACCACTCATTGCAGACACAACCACGACCACCTTGTGACCGTGATCATGCCAGCGCTTGACACGACGAGCAACATTTAAAATGCGCTCAGGAGTACCCATAGAGGTGCCGCCATATTTTTGAACGATTAATGCCATAGTTGTTCCATATAAGCCATGACCCTGAGAGGCATCAGGGTCAGTTACACAAAAAGTGAAGTGTTTATTATTGTTCAAGCCAAGCAGGCAGGGCTGCAATCACTTGATCAAACTTCTCGTTGAGTGGCGCGCCACCTTGTGCCAAGTCAGGTTTACCACCACCTTTGCCACCCAGCTCCTGAGCCAGGTGTTTGATGATGTCACCCGCTTTTAGATGTGCAGTATATTGTTTAGCAACGGAGGCGATTAAACTCACTTTATCGCCCTCAACGCCAGCTAAAATAATGACTGCATCATCTAATTTTGATTTTACGCTGTCATGCAGGTTGCGTAATGATTTTGCATCTAAACCTTGTACAGTGGTAATCAGGGTTTGACGACCTGCAATTTCTTTCACCTGATCAAGCAGGTCAGCCGCCTGGAAGCTCGCCAATTTCTGGTTTAACTGTTCAATCTGCTTTTGTAGGCTTGAAGCTGTTTCAACAATCGCTTCAACTTTTTCTACAGTTTGATCTTTTTGCGCTTTCAATAAAGCATTGATCGTCTGAATATCAGCTTCAGCTTTTTGAACAACTTCAAGTGCTTTTGTACCTGTTACGGCTTCAATACGGCGAACACCAGCTGCTACACCACCTTCAGAAGTGATTTTGAATAAACCAATATCACCTGTCCGCTTAACATGAATACCACCACAAAGCTCGATAGAGAAGTTTTTCTCTTCAATAATAGAACCCATAGAAAGTACGCGAACTTCTTCACCATACTTTTCACCAAAAAGCATCATTGCGCCTTTGGCTTTCGCTGATTCAATATCAAGTAATTCAGTGCTTACTGCCGTATTGGCAATCACTTCAGCATTAACTAAACGCTCAATCTGTTGCAATTGTTCAAATGAAACAGGTTGGTCATTGGCAAAGTCAAAACGTAAAATATCACTCGCAACCAAAGAACCTTTCTGCTGAACATGCTCACCCAAAATTTGACGTAAAGCTGCGTGTAGAAGGTGAGTTGCAGAGTGATTACGCGCTGTTGCTGCACGAATGTCCGCTTTAACGGTTGCTTCAACATTCTGAGTGGCTTTGAGGCTACCCATGGTCACGATACCCTGATGGACAAAAGCACCACCAGATTTTTTAGTATCTTGAACTTCGAAAATACCTGTATCGTTTTTGAAAATACCTGTATCACCGATTTGACCACCGCTTTCAGCATAGAAAGGGGTCTGGTTTAATACGATCAGTGCTTCATCACCTTCGTTGATTTCATCAACCTGCACGCCATCTTTATAGATCGCAACAATTTGACCTTGGCCTTGAGTTGCGTCATAGCCATCAAACTGGGTTTCGCCCTCAACTTTGACAATGCTGTTGTAGTCAACTGCAAACTTGCCTGCATCACGCGCACGTTGACGTTGTGCTGCCATTTCTACTTCAAAACCAGCTTCATCAATGGTCAGGTCACGTTCACGCGCAATATCAGCGGTTAAGTCGGTCGGGAAGCCGTAAGTATCATAAAGTTTAAATACAGTTTCACCTGGGATGACATTGCCTTTTAGTTGAGCCAATTCACTTTCAAGTAATTTCAGGCCTTGTTCAAGTGTTTTCGCAAATTGCTCTTCTTCTTTCAGCAGTTGCGCTTCAATTCGTGCTTGCTGTGCAGAAAGTTCTAGATAAGCATCGCCCATCACTTCAATCAGAGGTTGCAACATCTTGTAAAAGAATGAACCAGTCGCACCGAGCTTGTTACCATGACGTACGGCACGACGAATGATACGACGCAACACATAACCACGACCTTCATTTGAAGGATTAACACCGTCAGCAATCAAGAATGAGCATGAGCGTGCATGATCTGCAATGACTTTTAAAGAAGCTGGGTATTCAACTGGTTTATTTTGAGCTTTCGCTTCAGCTTCAATTGCGGTGGTATCCAAACCAATGATGTCAGCTGCTGCTTTTAATAAGTGTTGGAACAGGTCAATTTCGTAGTTTGAATTGACATGTTGCAGAACCGCAGAAATACGCTCCAAGCCCATACCTGTATCTACAGAAGGTGCTGGAAGAGGGTGCATCACACCATCCGCAGTACGGTTGAACTGCATGAAAACGTTGTTCCAGATTTCAATGAAACGGTCGCCATCTTCTTCAGGTGTTCCTGGTAAGCCACCCCAGATGTGGTCGCCATGATCATAGAAGATTTCAGAACATGGACCACAAGGACCTGTATCGCCCATTGCCCAGAAGTTATCAGAGGCGTATTTGCCACCTTTGTTATCGCCAATACGGATGATACGTTCAGCATCGATTCCGATTTCTTTGTTCCAGATATCAAATGCTTCATCATCGGTATGATAAACCGTGACATATAAACGATCTTTCGGTAAGCCTAACCATTGTTCGCTGGTTAAAAATTCCCAAGCAAATTTCAGTGCATTTTCTTTAAAATAATCACCGAAAGAAAAGTTACCTAACATTTCAAAGAAAGTATGATGACGTGCGGTATAACCTACATTGTCGAGGTCATTGTGTTTGCCGCCTGCACGTACACATTTTTGAGATGAAACAGCACGAACATAATCACGCTTTTCTAAACCTAAGAAACAATCTTTAAACTGGTTCATACCAGCATTGGTAAACAGTAAAGTTGGGTCGTTGGCAGGAACGAGAGAACTCGAAGCAACACGTGTATGTCCTTGCGATTCGAAGTAACGCAAAAATGCTTCACGGATTTCAGCGGATGTCATAAAACGAGTACTCACAACCAAGCGTCCATAATTTTGAAAGTGCTAAATTATAGCGGAAAATGTGTGCTCGACCAACGATTTTACAAGTAATCTTAGATAAAACTGTGTTTAGGCTAAAAATCTATATTCAATGCTGGCTTGCATGTTTTACCATATAACATAGAAAAGATGATGTTTTGATGAATTAAGGGCACCACATGCAACGTATCGCGATTAATGGATTTGGCCGAATTGGCCGCAATGTGCTACGGGCATGGTTTGAAAATCCCAAACAATTTCAGTTTGAAATTGTCGCAATTAACGATATTGCTGATGTTCAGACATTGGCTCATTTATTTAAGTATGACACCACACACGGGCGTTTTGCAGGTCAGGTTGAAATCCAGATAGAAGATGGACAGATTTTCTTGAATATTCAGTCCAATCAGCGTCAATTAAAACTACAGGTTTTTAAACAGGTACAACCTGAGTTATTACCTTGGGCGGCTTTAAAAATAGATGTGGTACTGGAATGTACAGGATTGTTTCGTTCCAGAGCCGATGCAACCCGTCACATACAGGCAGGGGCAAAGCGGGTGATTATTGGGGCAGCGCCTTTTGACTCTGTTGATGCCGCAATTGTCTATGGTGTCAATCATGCCGAAGTCAAAGCCACGGATCAGATTATTTCCAGTGTGTCCTGTACCACACAGGCTTTGGTGCCATTGGTGAAAATTATTGATGATGCCTTTGGAATTGAAACAGCGCTGATGACTGAAATCCATGCGGTGACTGCGGATCAGTCGGTGCTGGATCATGCCCATCGTGATTTGCGCCGTGCACGTGCATCGGGACAGAACATTATTCCTACCACATCCAGTGCTTTGGGTGCATTAAAACAGGTGATGCCGAAAATGGAAAACCGTATTGATGGTTATTCCATTCGTGTCCCTACAATTAATGTTGCAGCGATTGACCTGACTTTTATTTCCCAGTCACCAATTACCGTACATAAAGTCAATGAAGTCCTGACTAAGGCTGCGAAATTTCACTATGCCCAGATTATGCAGGTCACAGATGAAGACCTTGTTTCAAGCGACTTTAACCACTCACCATATTCCTTAATTGTAGATTTAACCCAGACCATGGTCGTCGGACATCAGGCCAAGGTCTTTGCATGGTATGATAATGAATGGGGATATGCCAATCGCTTACTTGATTTATGTGAATCATTTGATTCGAAAAATATTAAATAAATAACAACGGATTTGGAGAACGGAATGATATTAATATTGATTTGGGGTTTTATTGGTCTGTTATTGATTGCAGTTACTTTCTTGTTTTGGTTTCAGTTTAAAAATAAACAGCAACCTGCTGTTGATCCGCAAGTATTGTATCTGGAAGAAAAAGTTCTACATCTGGAATCCCACCTTAAAAAGAGTCTGGAAATTATGCAGGACCTAGCAAAGAAAATGCATGTCCAGCAAGAAGTGCTGGATCGGACTGTTGCAAACATTGCGGCGTTGGAAAAGCAAAATGTTGAGTTGGTGAATGTTTTGGAAGTGGTTGTTAAAAATGGGAAAAATATGCCCTAAATTAGTCCCCCTTGAATAAGGGGTTGACAAATTAATATGTATAACTATTTGTTTTTATTAAATATTTTGATACAAATTTAAGAAAAATAAGCAATATATTCCAATACATAAAACCTATAAAAAACAATTATTAATTTTTGTTGGATGGTTAAATATTTTTTAACCATCCGTTTTGATTGCAATTCCACTTGATGTGTATCTAGAACGCTCATTATGATGAATTTGTGCTTCATAAAGTATTGATCGAAAAACACATAGGGGTGTCTGATAATGAATAAAACAACTTTAAAACGTACGGCAATATGCTCAGCTTTATTGAGTGCCGTTGTCATGGTTGCGGGATGTAATGATGATGACAACTCGTCCAGTAATAATTCTGGACAGCAACAAACGACAACCGAAAAGCTTACAGGTACCGCTGCAACTGGAGCTGCTCTGGCTGGTGCGAATATTGAAGTGGTCAATAAAAATGGCACAACTAAATCAGTTGTTGCGGGGGCAGATGGTAAATTCAGTATCGATGTTGAAAAGGGAGCACCTTATTTATTAAAGGCAACTAAAGGTACTGGTGAATCCCAGGTTACCCTATATTCTTATGCTTCGGCTGCTGGTAATGTCAATGTAACCCAATTAACCACACAGGCAATTTTGGCTGCCAACAAAGCGGATGAAAAACGTGATTACAACTCATTGGCAGAAATTTATACCAATTGGGCAAAACTGGCTAAAAACAGTACTAGTGATGAAATAAATGCAGCTATTGATAAAGCCGCAAAAGAAGTTGTTGCGAACTTAAAGACCGTATTTGATGCAAATATAGATACGAGTAAAGGTTATCCAAACATTTTTAAAACTGCGTTTAATGCAGATTCTACTGGTCTGGACAAGGTTCTGGATCAAGTTAAGATTAATGGTTTGAATAGTAAATGTACGGGTATTGGTAGCACATATAGTTGTAATGTGCAGTACGTCGTCAATGGGCAAAACTTTGCATGGAATTATAGTGTTGATACAACAGGTCTAAATGTCGTTGTTGATCTAGGAAATAATCCAAATATCCCTTCAGGAAATTATAATTTGAATGTTACAACTTCTGTGATGGGGCAAGATGCAACAGTAACAGTGAAGAATGTTCCAAAACCAGCTAATCAAAATGAATTCTGTGGTTCTAATGATGTCACAGCACAATTACCAAATGGTCAGTTTAAGATTAATAGCTGTAGCTTTAATGGTACGGTAGGTAATATCAATGCGACAGTAAATGCAAACGGTTTCAGTGTTACCTATGATGTGAAGTATGAGTATAGCCCAGCATAATCAAATTTAAAAAACTTGGAATTGATTTTAGGCAATCATTTTGGTTGCCTATTTTTATGCGGGATTTACTAAAATTCTCAGGTGCATCATAGAAATCTTCATGTTACACTACGCTGAATCGGGCATTCACCCGATTTTTTTATGTGGTTGCTTTTTATGTGGATGCCTCCACGTTGAACAGATTTTAGGTTTGAAACATGACCATTTCAGAGACATGGTTGCTCCCTGACGGGGTAGCAGATGTATTACCCGAACAAGCGCAAATGGTTGAAACCCTGCGTCGGGAAGCTTTAGATTTCCTCGCTGTTCGAGGATATCAACTGGTATACACTCCATTTATTGAATACATCGAATCGTTGTCTTCACTTTCAGAATCCAATCAAGATTTAGACTTGGTCACCTTTAAGGTGATTGACCAGCTTTCAGGTCGCCTGCTTGGTGTGCGTGCGGATATGACCCCACAGGTCGCCCGTATTGATGCGCATGTTCGTCCAATTGAAGGCGTTGCCCGTTACTGCTATGCAGGTACAGTACTGCACACCAAACCACAGAATTTTAATGCAACACGCGCACCTTTGCAGTTGGGTGCTGAGCTTTATGGCCATGACAGCATCGAAGCTGATGTGGAGATGATTGATGTCATGCTGGGCCTGTTGGAGAAAACTGACAGTTTGCAAGGTGTTCATCTGGATTTAGGTCATGTCGGTTTATTTCGTAGTTTAGTGAAACGTGCTGGTTTAAATAAAAACACTGAAAGCCAGCTGTCTGATTTATATCAGCGTAAGGCTTTACCAGAATTAGAAGAATTTACTCAAAGCTTGCCAATGGGTAATGATTTTTATGCTCTAGGTCGCTATGCAAGTGACCTTAATGCATTACAGGCACATTTAAGCCATGACATTTTAAGTGACGCTGATTTTAAAAATGCGTTTGATGCATTGAAAACAACATTCACTCAAATTCAGTCACGTTGGTCGAATCTGAATATTGGAATCGATGTGGTTGAGTTGCGTAGTTATCACTACCATACGGGCCTGATGTATGCCATTTATGCACCGAATCGCGCTGCGCCGCTTGCACAGGGTGGACGTTATGATGGTATTGGTGAGCACTTTGGCCGTGCACGCCCAGCCACAGGCTTTAGTTGTGACTTATATGCCTTGGGTGCTACACAGTTTGCTGAAATTGAAACTGTCGTTGCGCCAAAAGGAAATGATCAGGATTTATTAACCGCGATTGCAGATGCACGGGCGAATGGTTCGCGTGTGGTGCAGTTGCTGGGTAATGATGAGTTAAGTTCAGTGCCTTATGCAACCCACCAAATGGTGTTGCAAAATGGGCAATGGATCATTGAAAAAATTTAATTGCCGAGTTGTAAAAACAACTTGGTTTCCAATTCTAACAGCATGATGTAATGAGGCTATTATGGGCAAAAATGTTGTGGTACTGGGTACCCAATGGGGCGACGAGGGTAAAGGTAAGATCGTCGACCTGCTCACAGATCAGGCGGCTGCGGTCGTACGCTACCAGGGCGGGCACAATGCAGGACATACGCTTGTGGTCGGTGGTAAGAAGACTGTATTACACCTCATTCCATCAGGTATCTTACGTGACAACGTATTGTGCTTAATTGGTAATGGTGTTGTTCTTTCTCCTGAAGCACTGATCAAGGAAATGGCGATTTTGGAAGAGGAAGGCGTACCTGTAAAAGAGCGTCTGCGTATTTCTCCAAACTGTCCGTTGATTTTGCCAAACCATATTGCACTTGATCAGGCCCGTGAGAAAAAACGTGGTAATGCCAAGATTGGTACAACAGGTCGTGGTATTGGCCCAGCATACGAAGATAAAGTTGCCCGTCGTGCGGTACGCGTTGCAGACTTGGTTCGTGGTGGCGCTAATTTGGAAGAAAAACTCAAGGAAATGCTTGAGCTTCATAACTTCCAGCTTTCTCAATTCTATGGCGTTGAAGAAGTTAAGTTTGAAGATGTGTTGGCACTTTGCAACGAATGGCGTGAAGTTCTTGCCCCGTTGGTAATTGACGTAACCAAAGTGTTGCATGATTACCGTAAAGAGGGTAAAGCAATCATGTTTGAAGGTGCACAAGGTTCACTGCTTGACATCGATCATGGTACTTATCCATTTGTAACAAGTTCTAATACAACTGCGGGTGGCGTAAGCTCTGGTTCTGGTATGGGTCCTTTACATTTAGACTATGTGTTGGGTATTACCAAAGCCTACACAACACGTGTAGGTGCTGGTCCATTCCCAACTGAGTTGCATTATGATGCTGCGACAGATACAGGTGATGCGATTGGTCGTCATTTGGGTACAGTAGGTCATGAATTTGGTGCGTCTACTGGTCGTCAACGCCGTTGTGGTTGGTTTGATGCGGAAATTCTACGCCGTTCAGTTGAAGTGAATTCGTTGTCTGGTATCTGCCTAACCAAGCTTGATGTATTGGATGGTTTAGAAGAAATCAAAATCTGTGTAGGTTATGAAGATGTTGATTCAGGCTGTGCAGGTTCTTCTGATGCAGTTTCATTTGAAAGCTTAAAACCAATCTATGAAACAATGCCAGGTTGGAGTGAGTCTACAGTAGGCTTAACCCAAATTGATCAACTTCCTGCGAATGCCTTGGCTTATGTAAAACGTCTTGAGCAGCTCATTGAATGCCCAATTGATATCGTTTCTACAGGTCCAGACCGTGCGGAAACCATTATTTTACGTCATCCATTTTCAGCTTAAATTGAATAGATAACGTCAAAAGCCTCTTTTTAAAAGGGGCTTTTTTATTTTTATGAATTTATATATCAAAAATATCTAGCAAAAAATCAGCTTTTTATTCCAGTCATTGTTATTTCACAGCGTGGAAAATCCCCGTTATATTAACTCTACATTCAAACAAAGAGGGGTTTAACCATGACGAAAAAAACAATTCGCTATAATGGATATGAACTGGCATGCCAATGTTAGATTATATCAAGGCGATTAAAAGGGTACAAACCAGTTCTGATCAGGTGGGGAAAGGAATTGGTTTGAACATTTTGATACAATAAGAATAATCCTGAATATTAAATAAAATTTTCTCTGTACACGACAAATTTCACAGAACCCTTATCCTATCAGGATTCTGCTTTCTTAAAATTGCCAAAATTTCCTTAAACTCTTCTTTTTTCCCAAAACCAATTAAATGCTGAATCGCCATTTGAACATAGTCTAAACCATAGCGAAATAAACTCATTGAGAGTCGTCCATGCTTCTTTATTTTTAT
>NZ_KB849355.1:602250-719277 GCF_000368325.1 Acinetobacter sp. CIP 102529 | reverse complement strand
TAGATGCAGAAGAAAGATTGCACGTTTGCTTTAAAATGATCGCAAGCATGATGAGCGAAAAGCACTTTAAATGTGACTTGTTCCATTTTAGAGATTTGTTTAAGATAAGATATAACTCATTGAGATGTGTCATAGTATTCGTCGTTAGAAAACAATTATTGTGACATTATTTCAATGAGTTATCTATTTTTGTCGTGTACAGAGAATTTTAATAAGAAATCTAGGGGAATCTATTGATTCCCTTATTTTTTTCTAAAAATAAAAACTCTTATGTTTTGGAGTTGACAGCACAGCAGTTGTAATCAGTACAAATAATCGTATTGTGAGCTAAATAAAATGGTCTTAGAATTTTAAATTGACAAGAGATAAAAATGAAACGGGATCAGCAATGGCAGGTGGTTGGGCACGTGACGGTGCAGAGCAGGAGCAGATTGATGCAACAATTCATGATGCGATTGCAAAAGCAAGACAAGGTCTTTCTCATAATGAAGATGGAGAAGCCGCACTATATTGTGAAGAATGTGGCGAGCCCATTCCTCAAGCCCGCCGTGAAGCGATGAAAGGCGTGAAATATTGTATTCGTTGCCAGCAACAACTTGAGGAAAAGAGCAAAGCACTGGAGCTATTTAATCGGCGGGGAAGTAAGGATAGTCAATTACGTTAAATCTTTTGCCTTGTTAATCTTCTATCTCTTTCACAGCATTATATACAATGCTCGGTTCAATATTGAGCAGCTTTTTACCAAAGCTGCGTAACCACCACACCAGTTGAGACGTAAAGGGAACCGTTGCGTTCACCTCAACAATATTTTCCTCTAGTGCCGTAATGGTCTGGTCTTTGCTCAACTGGCTTTCATAAAAGCTTTTGGCTGTATTTTCCGTCATGGTTAGCTTTAACTGAATTTGTTCAGTTGGTTTGCTGTAATCCACGCGGAAACCCAGTGCACCTGAGTCAATGTAATGATCAATATCAAAATTGACAGGATGCAGTGCCCGACTATCCAGAACCGTGGCTGCCTTAAAACGGTGCAGGGCAAAAGTTTGCACTTCAGTTTTATCATTTCTGGTACAGATTAAATAAATCACTGCACCTTTTTGTACCAGTGCCAGAGGATTGAGGATATAGGTTTTATCTTCTCCCTGATGGGTTCTGGCACGATAGATACATTCAATTTGCTTGTCTTGTAACAGTCCCTCATAAATTGCCTGCTGTGCATGTTTATCCACAATTGGCGGAATGAGCGGCTGTGTCGCTGGAACAATGCGCACACGGTTGATCCATTGTCTGACATTGTTTTGTGTGGAAAGACTGCGTTTTGCCAAGTCGAACCACGGCATCATTTCTTCAAGCAAGCTGGGTGGAAGCAAATGGCGTAAATGCTCTTCCACCATCATAAAGGTGACCGCCTGTGAGCTGGTCATGTGCGGCAAACTCTGGATGGGCGCGTCTGAACGCCAGCGCCAGCCTTGCGGAACCGTTTTATTGCTTTCAATGGGAAAACGCTGTGAAATTTGATTTAAGTCACGTTGAATCGTACGCAAACTAATCTCAATACCCTCACGTTCCAGAATTTCCTGCAATTCACGCGTGCCCATCCATTTACCCGTAGAAAGGCGGGACAAGATTTGCCATTGACGATAAAGGCTGTTTGACGTTTCTTTTTCTTGTATGGATGACATAGGCGTAATATGCAATTCAATGAGCTAGAGCTGACACAATAAAAAAACTCCGATTATTTAGCAAGTACATCACATTTAGATTACGTATTTACGACTGAAACCAATGCAGATTTGCTTAAAACTTTTAAAACTGCTTCAAAAATGATCATTTTATATAGGTGGCATTGAAATTGCTTACTTAAGAGATAAATAAATGATGAGATGAGGTTTCTATGCCAGAACAAGAACACAATCTAAATATCAGTACAGATTATTATTCTCCAGACCAAACGGCAGCGGTTTCGGTATATTCGTCCACATTTATTCCAGATATTCCAGATATTCCAGAGCTGAGCAGTATTACCACTAACCTGTTTGAACAACTCAAATCACAATTTTTTAATGAAATGCTCGATGATAAGAGCTTTAATGGAGAGGCATCAAAAAAGATTGAACAATGGTTAAGTATCCGTAGCCTTGATGAGTTAAAGGTGCTGGGAGCGCAGGCAAAGCAGCATTTTTTGTATCAGGGTATCACCTTTAATGTGTATGGGGATCAGGAGGGAACAGAGCGGACCATTCCTTATGACTTAATCCCGCGTGTCATTGAGAAAAAACAATGGGAGAAAATATCATCAGGCTGTGCACAACGTGTTAAGGCGCTAAATCTATTTCTGGATGACATTTACCATGAACAAAACATTCTTAAGGATGGGCTGATTCCCGCACATCAGGTGATGGCACATGAAGCCTTTCAGCCGCATATGCTCAGGCATCATCTTAAAGGCAAGGTTTATTCACAAATCAGCGGCATAGACATTATTCGAGATGGGCGAGGTGATTTCTTTGTGCTTGAGGACAATTTAAGAACGCCATCAGGGGTGTCTTATATGCTGGAAAGCCGAAAAATCAGCCAAAAATTGATGCCTGATTTGTGCAGTAGCAATAATTTACAGGGGATTGAACAATACCCAACTTTATTAAGGGCTATTCTGGAAGAGAATGCCTATGTTGATAAGCCCTTTATTGTGGTGCTGACTCCAGGCCGTTTTAACAGTGCCTACTATGAACACGCCTTTTTGGCGCGTGAAATGGATGTGCCGCTGGTGACAAGTCGTGATCTTTTTGTTGAGAATGACAAGGTCTTTGCAAAAACCATTCGTGGCCGTCAGCAGGTGGATGTGATTTATCGCCGTGTTGATGATGAGTTTCTAGACCCACTGGTATTCCGTGCTGACAGTACGCTTGGTGTGGCGGGTTTGATGTCGGCCTATCTACAGAACAATGTGGTGATTGCTAATGCACCAGGAACAGGGGTTGCTGATGACAAGTCAATCTATCCTTATGTTGACCAAATGATTCAGTATTATCTGGGAGAAACCCCGATTTTAAGTAATGTGCCTACTTATCAATGCCGAGACAGTGAACAACTGGATTATGTGCTCAACAATCTGGAAAAGTTGGTGGTTAAGGAAGCACAGGGTTCAGGTGGATATGGCATGTTGATTGGGCCTCAAGCGGATCAACAGCAAATTGAGCAATTTAGACAGAAAATTATGCAGACCCCGCATTTATATATTGCACAGCCAACCTTGGCACTGTCAGTTGCACCGACATTGACCACAGATGGCGTTGCTGAGCGACATATTGATTTACGCCCATTTGTATTGAGTTCACCTTACCGTACGGAAATTGTGCCAGGAGGATTAACGCGGGTGGCTATGCAGGCAGGTTCGCTGGTGGTCAACTCTTCTCAGGGTGGCGGCATTAAGGATACCTGGGTGGTGGAATCGCTGCACTCCTAACATCTTTCCTATGCAGCAATAACATTGCACATATCCTTTGTGTGCAGTGCGATATTTCACAGGAATTTATGATTAATAAGGGAGGAGATTTATGCTTTTACTTAGCTCAAGTGCTCAACATATTTATTGGTTAGGTCGTTATTTATTTCGTATTGAGTATATGGCGAGTCATTTGCCCTTTACAGATGACCAACAGGCAGCAAGATTTGCACAGGCATTGTGTCTGCATATTGATGATGCTGAAAGTTTGAACCAATTTATGCTGGATCGGCAACAGCCATATTCCTTGATGAGCCAGCTTGAGATTGCCCGGGATAATATTCAGGAACTGAGGGGACTATTGAGTTCTGAAACTTATGCCGAGCTGAACCAGCTAATAAAAAATGTTATACCTGATGTGCCAACTATCCAGAATATCGTAAAGGAATGTTGTGCAATCCTGAAAACAGAACAAGAGGATATTGCTTTATTTTTTCATATTGGACAGGGTATGGAGCAAATTGATACCTGTTTTCGGTTGCAGCATAATATTCATGATGTGCTGAATACGATTGATTCAGTGATTGAACGATTATTTCATTTAGGTTGGGATGATTTGCAACCAAGTTGGAAAATATTGAAAAATCAACCTGACTTGAACCAGTTTTATGCATTTACCTATAAACTGGAAAATCAATTTGAGGTGTTCGCATGAAATTGATGGTGAATCATCAAACGCATTATCATTATACGCAGGCTGCACGGAATAGTGTGCAGTCGATTAAAATGATACCGCAGAGTTCACGGCACCAGTTGGTTGAGTCCTGGCATATTAGCGTTCCAGGGCAATACACCAGTAAACTTGATGCCTTTAACAACCTCTGGATTACGGCAAGCCAGCGACATGACTACCATTACCTGACCATTATGGCGCAGGGGGTTGTTGATTTGTATGATACTGAACTGGGTTATGTGGACACTGGTGTTTCACCAATATTGTTTTTACAGGGCACACAAATGACCTGTTGTGACTCGATGATGCGGGATTTTGCCCAGACTATTGTAAAAGTGAAAGACCGCCACCACCTTATTTTATTGGCAGAGCAGATTTTACAGCACATCCCTTATCAGCCTGAAAGCACATCTGTAACGACTTCTGCAATAGATTCATTTTATGCTGGGCAAGGTGTATGTCAGGATCATGCACATGTGTTTATTGCCATGTGCCGTGCGTTACAATTACCCGCCCGTTATGTGTCGGGTTATTTATACGATCAAAACCAGCCACACCTTGCCAGTCACGCATGGGCAGAAGTTTTTGTGGAAAATGAATGGTATTGTTTCGATATCAGTAACCAGATATTCACGCCCAAAAGTCATATCTATGTGGCAATTGGCCGTGATTATCTGGATGTTGCGCCCGTACGGGGTGTGCGTGAACAGGGTGGCATTGAAAGTATGACATCCAGTGTTCAAGTTTTGGCTTGTTGAAGGTAAAGAGAAAAAGAGATGACCTATTGTTGTGCATTAAGATTAGAGCAAGGTTTGGTATTGATTAGTGATACTCGAACTAATGCAGGGGTCGATCATATTTCTGTATTTCGTAAATTACATACCTTTGGTATTGAGGGTGAGCGTTTTATTGCATTGCAAACAGCAGGTAATTTAGCAACAACTCAAGCTGTTATTGGTCATTTACAAAATGCTTTAACATTACATCAAGAGCCAAATTTATATAGCGCAAATACCATGTTTGAAGTTGCTGAATTAATTGGAAAGACTTTGCGTAAGGTGCTTGAGGATGTTACGACTGATACTCAGGAACAGATGAATTATTCCTGTAGTATTTTGGTAGGTGGACAGATACAGGGTGATGAGATGCAACTTTATAATGTCTATCCTCAAGGCAATTTTATTTGTGCCACAACTGATACACCATATTTTCAGATTGGTGAAAGTAAATATGGAAAGCCAATTTTAGATCGTGCACTGCACTATACGATGCCATTAGATGATGCATTACGTTGCAGTTTGATCTCTTTTGATTCAACATTAAGGTCTAATGTTTCTGTTGGATTACCTTTAGACGCGTTGGTCTATCATAAAGACAGTTTTATGATTCCAGAGGGCAAGCGCATCAGTGAGGAAGACCCTTACTTTAGCCAAATTAGTAAGCAGTGGTCTGATACCTTGCGCCGTGGTTTGCAGGAACTACCAAAACCAACAGTAGATTATTGGGGCTAGTCAGCAAAGACAGGCATAATGAACTAAAATGCTTTATAAGTGTAAGAAAAAAATGATATTTCAACTTTGTTATGCCAGTACCAGTACTTCTGAAAAATCATATTTGCCACTTGATTTAAGAGAAGTTTTAAATGAGGCACACCATTTTAATTATGTGAATAATATATATGGTGTGCTGTACTTTGCAGATGGTTATTTTTTCCAGTGTCTGGAGGGAGAACAAGCAGTTATTTTGGAACTGCTTGATAAAATCAGGCAAGACCCTCGCCATCATCAGATTTATATTTTTAATCCTCAACGCATCTCACAAGGTCATTTCAACGATTGGTCAATGAAATTTGTGCGGAAAAATAGTCAAGTTTCAGAGTTTTTCCAGCAGCATCTACAACAGGCCGAGTTTAATCCCTATTTGTTAAATGAGGGTTTGATTGCAGCATTGATTCCATTGCTTGCGGATATACAAATGGATGAAGTGGCTTAAAAATCCAAGATATTGGTTTGTGCTTGTTTTTGGTTTAAGCTAATTTTTATAATACATCGAATAGGTCAGTGATCATAAATTCCTGACCTATCTTTTAATCTGCTTAATACAAGAGTTGACGTTTTGGACGTTGGCTCAGGCGACATAGCAGTTCATAGCCAATGGTGCCATTTGCGGTAGCGACATCATCTACCAAACGGTGTTTGCCCCATAATTCAACTTGCGTGCCTAATTCAACGTGCAAACCAGTGACATCAATGGCAATCATATCCATGCTTACACGCCCGATCAAGGGAACTAATTGGTGATTAATCGCCACAAAATTTGGTTTGATATAAGCTCTTGGATAACCATCACCATAGCCAATTGAGACAATGGCAATCTTCATAGGCTGTGCTGCTGTAAAGGTTGAACCGTAACCTACAGATTCGCCTTGTTGAATAGAATTAAGCGCAATAATTCTAGCACTAAATGTCATCACAGGTTTGAGATCAAGCGTATGGACGTTTTGATCGGCAAAAGGCGTTGCACCATACAACATGATCCCTGGACGAACAAAGTCGAAATGTAGTTCAGGATATTTATAGATTGCCGCAGAATTGCAACACGATGCCAGAATCGGTTCACATGCTTGTTTTACTTGTAGAAACTGGTTTTTTTGTTGTTCATTTAATGGATGATCTGAATCAGCGTTGGCAAAGTGCATGGTGAGTACACAGGTAAAACCATGTGATTTTAAGCGTTGAATCACTTCAATAATTTCTGTCGCTTTAAAACCCAAGCGATTCATACCGCTATTCAGCTTTACCCAGACCTTTAGATTCAAAGCGTTATAATGATCTTTATGGGCAATTAACCATTCAACCTGCAGGGTCTGATGAACAACACATTCCAGTTTTTGCCCAATCACTTGAATCATTTCATTTTCAGAAAAAACACCTTCAATCAGGGTGATGGGCTGTGCATATCCCAACTCTCGGATTTCTAAGGCTTCTTCAACGCAAGCGACACCGAAAGCATCGCTATCCTTTAAGGCTGCTAAGCATTCTTTTACACCATGTCCGTAAGCATTGGCCTTGACCATGCTGACAATTTTCGCTGTTGGGGCAAGTTGTTTGACACGGTTTAAATTATATTGCAGTGCCTGACTGTCAATATAAACTGTTGCTTGGCGCACCCTCGTTACTCCTTGGGAATGACAATTGGTAATTTGTGTTAGATACACTGTTGAGTGATAAATAAATACAAAAAATAGTTCTATTTAAAAATATTCACTATTGTAGACTTATCAAGCTCAAATAGACATGAACATCTAGGTTTTTGATCATAAATTAACTTAAGATCGAAAAATCTATTAGGTTATTGATTGCAAATAATTTGTAAAAGTTTCAGGCTTTATTTTCCATATAAAACTATACATTCTAAAAGCTATCATGGTGTTAGATGCTCCCACTTAGGGAAATTCTGAACTTTACGAGTTAGGGCAAGAATCAGATGATGGTGGAGCGTGGGTTTGTAATTTAAATGAACTCAAAGAGAGATTAAACAATGCATTTTAAACAAGGATATGCTGAATAAATGATGAAAATATTTTGTTATCTGGGATGGACTATATTATTTTTTTGTCAGTCAGTTAGGGCTTGTATGCCACTTTCACTCAATGACGTATTTATCGCCCGTTACCACGACTCACTGCCAGTACAGGGGAGTTCAGACTTCATCTTTCAACTGAGTTCAGGTCAATTTATTTTTCGCTCAAAACTAGATGAAGTTAAATATAAAAAACCTACACAATGGAAAAGTACATTTTCTAGTCAAAATATTGAAAAGGGCAGTTTGATCATAGGTTTAGCTTATACTCCTGACGGTGCTAAACCTGAACAATATCAAATTACTTCATTTGCAACTTTGAGTTGTGCTCATAATCAGCTCAGTGTTTCTAGACCAGTGCAGCCGTTTTTAGCTTGGAATCGACAGATGGCAAAGTGTACAATCGGGGGGCGGAAAACAATTGGTATCAAAACAATTGGTATCTTGGATGGGTTTATACAATATGATCAATCGCATTACTTAGCAAAACTTCAACAAAAATATCCAACATGTGAACAACTCAATAAAGCATTTCCATCACTTGAAATGGAAGAAAATAGCCAAAATTCGAATTTAGTCTCAAGCTGGAAACTATGGTGGGCAAAGTTAATAAGTCAGATTAAATCATGGTTTTAATAAAAAAGAGCAATGCAATCATTACTCTTCATCATCATACTGAGCATAATACTCAGGAGATAAGTTACTAAAACGCGTATATTGTCCTTCAAAAGCAAGACGCACCGTACCAATTGGGCCGTTACGCTGTTTACCAATAATAATTTCGGCTGTGCCTGCTTCTTTAGATTCTTTATTGTAGACTTCGTCACGGTAAATAAACATGATTAAGTCCGCATCCTGTTCAATTGCACCAGATTCACGCAAGTCTGACATCACAGGGCGTTTATTAGGTCGGTTCTCTAAGGAACGGTTCAGCTGTGAGAGAGCAATTACTGGACATTGCATTTCTTTTGCCAATGCTTTCAGGCTTCGGGAAATTTCCGAAATCTCACCAACACGGTTATCACCCATACCTGGCACTTTCATTAACTGCAAGTAATCGACCATGATGCAGCCAATTTTTCCATCATGCATTTTAGCAATACGTCTGGCACGTGCCCGAACCTCCGTTGGTGGCAGAGCAGAGGAATCATCAATATAAAGATGTTTTTCCTGTAACTGCAAAATCGTGCCTGTAACCTTTGACCATTCATCTCCATCCAGCTTACCTGAACGCAGATGGCCTTGATGCACTTTGCCATAGGAGGAAATCAAACGCATGGCGATGGAATCCGCAGGCATCTCCATTGAGTAAACAAGGGCAGGGAGATTGCTGTTAAATAAAACGCTCTCAACCAGATTCATGGCAAATGTGGTTTTACCCATAGAGGGACGAGCCGCCACAATAATTAAATCACCTGCCTGCATCCCATAGGTTTTATTGTCCAGTTCAAGGAAACCTGTGGAAAGGCCTGTGATATTGCCATCCATTTTGGACAGCTCATCTAGTTTGCTAATTACATCCGCAGTGACTGAACTGATTGATTTTGGGCCTGAATCCTTTTTATTGTTGTTATGCTGTTCTGCCAAAGAGAAAATATTGGTTTCAGCCAAGTCCAGAATTTCGCTGACAGGACGGCCCTTGGTGTCATAGGCATTTTGTAAAATATCTGTGCTGACCTTGATCATGCTGCGTAAGGTTGAAAATTCCTTAATCTTACTGGCATAGATTTCAAGGTTATAGAAGCTTGATGGAGAATCTGCCATCAATTGCATTAAATACTCTTCACCACCAATCGCATCCAGCAGGTTTTGCTTGAGTAACCAGTCATTGACCAGAACCGCGTCATAAGGCGAGTTTTCCTGTGCCAGTTTTTCAATGGCACGGTAAATATATTTATGGCGTGTGGCATAAAAATCATTCTCTTTCAGCAAGTCACCGACTTGTTCAAATGATTCAGCAACCGTCATTAAAGCCGCCAGTACTGCCTGTTCAATCGCCAGATTATGCGGTGGCGTTCTAAATTCTTTCAATTGACCTGAGTCATTCACGTTACTCTCTGTCTTTGGAGTATTTTTTGCAAAACTGGCATTTGCCTGTGACATAACAAGACCTAATAAAAAGATGAAACCGTAAAAGAGTGACTATCTTAATCCAAATGGATGCAGACAGGAGGGTTTAATTGGAAGAAAATTGTGTAAGTGGTGAAAATACAGCTTGATGGTTTTGGCAAAATTGAGACGTAAAAAAGGGCATGTAAAAACATGCCCTTTTCTTTGCAAAAATTACTCAGATACGATTGTAACGAGAACTTCAGCAACAACATCATGGTGCAATTGGATTGCGATGTTGAATTCACCAGTGTGACGAAGCGCACCGTTTGGTAAACGAACTTCTGCACGGTCTACAGCAAGACCAGCATTGGTCAAGGCATCAGCGATGTCACGAGTACCGATCGAACCGAAAAGTTTACCTTCATCACCAGCTTTAGCTGTGATGACGATATTCACTTCGTTTAATTGTTCAGCACGTGCATTTGCAGCAGCCAAAATAGCAGCTTCCTGTTTTTCAAGTTCAGCACGACGAGCTTCAAAAGCAGCAGTGTTTGCTTCAGTTGCAGCTACAGCTTTACCTTGAGGGATCAGGAAGTTACGACCGTAACCAGCTTTAACTGATACTTTGTCGCCCAATTTACCAAGGTTCTTAATGCGTTGTAATAAGATAATATCCACGGCTCAACCTCACTTATGATTGTCAGTGTAAGGAATCAACGCTAAATAGCGCGCTTGTTTAATCGCTAACGCTAATTGACGTTGATAACGAGCTTTAGTACCTGTAATACGGCTAGGAACAATCTTGCCGTTTTCAGTGATGTACTGTTTTAAAGTGTCGATATCTTTGTAGTCGATGTACGCAACTTTCTCAGCTGTAAAGCGGCAGAACTTGCGACGACGGTAAAAACGTGCCATTGATGTTCTCCTTATTCAGCTTCTTGAACTGCGTGTTGTGCTTCTTCACGTTGCGCCTTACGGGCACGTTTTTCTTCAGCACTTTTCGCAAGTAGAGATTCTTCAGTGATTGCGTGTTCACGACGGATGATGATGTTGCGAATGATCGCGTCGTTATAACGGAACAATTCTTCTAGTTCATCAAGAGTCGTTTGACCACATTCAACATTCATAAGAATGTAGTGTGCTTTATGAATCTTGTTAATTGGGTAAGCCAATTGGCGACGGCCCCAATCTTCTAAACGGTGAATTTGACCTTCAGCTTCTTTGATCTGAGAGATATAGCGTTCAACCATACCTACAACTTGATCGCTTTGGTCTGGGTGTACCAATAGTACGATTTCGTAGTGACGCATTGTCAGCTCCTTACGGTTTAAGCAGCCCCTGACTTGATAAAGCCAGAAGCAAGGAGTCATAACTAATTTAGTTATGTCGCAAATTGCGAAGCGACAATTCTAGTCATGTTTGGCTTAAATCGCAAGTTATTATATTGATATTTGGAATTGAGATACGTAGTCAATAAGGATATCTCAAGGAGGTTTCATTGGGTTTGATTCTGGCTATGGACTATAGAATGTTTTTATTGCCCGAAATGATTACAACGAGGGGAGAATAAAAAGATAGAGTGTTCTCTATCTTTTTAAAAAATAGGGAGGAAAGGTGCAGGACTTTTAAAGGTAAAGCTAAAGCTTAGACTAATCACAGTGATGAGGATCACGGAGAATAAGAAAAAGCGTTTTGCCCAAAGCTGGTCATCTTCAGCTTTAAATCCTAAAATACCAATGTAGAACCAGTAGGCACAAAGCAGGTTACAGATCACCAGAAAAACAACATTGGTGTATCCATAAACATATAGAGCATTCATCGCGACAGTGAATAAAACCACATAGATCAGTGATTCTATTTTCGTTCTATAGATAGAGCGAGCTACAGGTAAGATTGGCACTCCTGCATTTTTATAATCATCAAAACGATAGATTGCAATTGCCCATGAATGCGGCATTTGCCATAAGGCATAGGCTACAAAAATCAGTAGGGCCGCCATATCGAAATGGTGACTTACAGCCGTATAACCAATGACAGGTGGACTCGCTCCAGAAATACTACCAATGACGGTTTGATGGATTGTGGTACGTTTGGTCCACAAGCTATAGAAACCGACATAGACGACAAAACCAATGACTGCGAATAAAAACGCATACGCATTGACATAAAACCAAAGCATGCCAAAGCCAATCATACCCAACACAAATGCATAAAGCAGTGCAATGGTGGGGGAGATGGTCTTTTTAACAAGTGCACGGTTCATGGTGCGTTGCATTTTTTGATCGATGTCTTGATCAATCACATTATTTACGACACAACCAGACGCAACCACAAAAGTTGTTCCAATCAGCGTAAGTAATAATAAGAGGCAGTCTATGGAGCCTTGGGCGGCTAAGAAGAAGCCGCCCAAGGTGGTAATAAAATTACCGAAGAGAATTCCTGGCTTAGTCAGGAATAAATACTTTTTAAACATGACGACCAGTTTAGATCATCATGTTGTAGTGTAGGTAGTTCATTACCCACACAGAACCGACTAAAAGTACCGCAATACAAAGAATCGTATAGATAAATGCAATCAGGTTCCAGCGTTGTTCAGATGAGGTATTCATGTGTAGGAAATACACAAGCTGTACAATAACCTGAGCAACAGCAGTGATTGCAATCACAGTCACTAAAACGCCACGACCGAAACCACCTGCCATCACCATCCCGAATGGGATGATGGTAAGGATGACAGATAGGATAAAACCAACCGTGTATTGCTTAAAGTTACCGTGTGATGCACCAGCAGCATTATGGTCATGACTACTCATTAGAGAACTCCCAGTAAGTAAACGACGCTGAATACACAGATCCAAACGATGTCAAGGAAGTGCCAGAACAAGCTTAAGCAAGCAAGACGACGTGTATTCGGAAGTGTCAAACCATTCTTCTTGATTTGATACATAAGCACGAGCATCCAAACTAAACCAGAGGTTACGTGGATACCGTGTGTACCAACCAAAGTAAAGAATGCAGATAAGAATGCACTTGTAGTTGGTCCAGCTCCATGAATAGTTTCACCCAATGAGTTTACATATTCATAATGGAAAGCTAAATGATTGAATTCATAGATTTCCATCCCAATGAACGATGCACCAAATAAGAAAGTAACAAACAACCAAGCAATCACTTGATTAACGTTCTTTTTATATGATGCAAGCACTGCAAAACCAAAAGTCACAGAAGAGATCAAAAGGGCAAAAGTTTCGGTTAAAACAAAACCTAAAGAATCACCAAAAAGATCTTTCGCACTTGGAGTACCAGGCGGAATATGACTGCTTAATACAGCGAACGCAATGAAGAGTGATCCGAAAAGAATCAAGTCACTCATCAAATATGTCCAGAAACCAAAGACCGTTAAGTCTGTGTCATCGTGTTCGTGATGACCGCCATGACCGTGGTTGTCGTGATGAAGTACTTCAGCCATTTCCTTAGTCCTTCTTCAAGTGTTTTTCAAGTAACGCATAGCGTTCGTTTTCAATACGCTCTACTTCAGCAGCAGGAACATAATAATCAACATTCTTGGTGAATGAGCTTACGATCAAGCTAACAACTGCAGCAACGAATGAAACAACGACTAGCCACCAAATATGCCAGATCAATGCAAAACCAAGAACAGTAATGAACATTGCAATGATGAAACCAGCTGCACGATTAGTCGGCATATGGATATCTTCATATTTAGTATCGCGTGCGTATGCTACACCATTTTCTTTGTCAGTCCAGAAACGGTCAACACCGTCAGCTGCTGGAAGATGCGCAAAGTTATAGAATGGAGCAGGGGAAGACGTTGCCCATTCAAATGTACGGCTATCCCAAGGATCACCTGTATAGTCCATGTTGTCTTTGCGTTGTAGGAAGCCAACGATGATTTGCATAAGGAAACATGCAATACCGATAGCAATCAATACTGCACCGAACAATGCAATTGCCAAATATGGGTCCCATTCAGGGTTGTCATATGTATTCAAACGACGTGTCATACCCATGAAGCCAAGGATATAAAGTGGCATGAATGCAAAGTAGAAACCAATAAACCAGAACCAGAACGCAGCTTTACCCCAAGCTTCATTGAGCTTCCAGCCAAACATCTTCGGCCAGTAGAAGATGATGCCAGCAAACATACCGAACACCACACCACCGATAATCACGTTATGGAAGTGAGCAATCAGGAACAGTGAGTTGTGTACAAGGAAGTCTGCAGGTGGAACAGCCATAAGTACACCAGTTAAACCACCAATACCGAATGTTACTAGGAAGCCAAGCGTCCATAACATTGGAGTAGTAAAGGTGATGCGACCTTTATACATGGTGAATAACCAAGAGAAGATTTTCACACCTGTAGGAATCGCAATAATCATGGTCATGATACCGAAGAACGCATTCACGTTCGCGCCAGCACCCATGGTGAAGAAGTGGTGAAGCCATACAACAAATGCAAGTACAGTAATCGCAATAGTTGCATACACCATAGACTTGTAACCGAACAACGCTTTACGAGAGAACGTCGCCACGATTTCAGAGTATAGACCAAATGCTGGTAATACCAGGATGTATACTTCAGGGTGACCCCATGTCCAGATCAGGTTCACGTAAAGCATTGGGCTACCGCCAAGCTCATTGGTGAAGAAATGGAAGCCGAAGTAACGATCTAGCGTCAACATTGCAATTGTACCTGTTAATACAGGGAATGATGCAATGATCAGTACTGCCGTACAAAGTGAAGTCCAGGTAAAGATTGGCATGTCCATTAATTTCATGCCAGGTGCACGCATTTTAATAATGGTAACGAAGAAGTTAACACCTGTTAATAGCGTACCTAAACCTGAAACTTGCAGTGCCCAAATGTAGTAGTCAACACCTACACCAGGAGAATATTGAATGCCAGATAGAGGAGGGTAAGCCATCCAGCCAGTCGCAGCAAATTCACCCAATACAAGTGAAACCATCATCAAACCAGCAGCGCCTGCGAATAACCAGAAACTTAAAGAGTTTAATAATGGGAATGCTACGTCACGAGCACCGATTTGCAATGGAACAGCAATGTTCATCATACCTACAACGAGACCCATCGCTACGAAGAAGATCATGATTACACCGTGTGCTGTAAAGATCTGATCGTAATGGTCTGGATGTAAGTAACCTTCGCCACCGCCTTTCGCGAGGAAAAGTTGTAAACGCATCATAATTGCATCGGCGAAACCACGCAGAAGCATGACTACTGATACGATGATATACATGATACCAATTTTCTTATGGTCTACAGATGTGAACCATTCGTTCCATAAGTATCCCCATTTTTTAAAATAGGTAATACCGCCTAGAACTGCAATGCCACCAAGAGCCATCATGACCATGGTAACGAGTACAATCGGCTCTGTTGGAATAGAATCCCAGCCTAATTTGCCAAAAATCATATCCATGTCTTATTCCCCTTGAGCAGCATGTTCAGCTGCAGCATGAGTTTCTGCTGTTGCATGTCCAGCAGCAGAGTGGTCAGCACCGTGATAATTACTCATATAGTGGTTGATAATTGTTTCAAACAATTTTGGCTCAACTGAAGAGTAATAAGTCACAGGGTGTGGCTTGTTCGGGAACGGTTTCATAGCTTCAGCTTTAGCAAGTGCTTCTTCATCACCAGCAGCCTTAGCACGGTTTACAAGAATTTCGATCTGATGTTTAGAACGATCGCCATCTTTAAGCGTTGCTAACTCAGCTTGGTCAAGTGTACCTTTTTGAATTGCTTCAGCATTGATACTTGTACCATTACCCGCTTTAATAGCTTCTACCCATTGTGCAAACTCTGGTTCAGTTACGCTATGCGCCTTGAAGCGCATTTGTGAGAAACCATAACCTGAATAGTTTGCTGAGAAACCACGGAATACACCAGGTTCATCTGCCAATAAGTGAAGGTGAGTCTGCATACCCGCCATAGCATAGATTTGGCCGCCTAACTGTGGAATGAAGAATGAGTTCATTGTGAAGTTAGAGGTGATCTTGAAGCTAATAGGTGTTTTTTCTGGGAAGCGTACTTCGTTTACCGTTGCAATGTTTTGCTCAGGATAAATAAAAATCCATTTAAACTGTTCAGCGACGGCTTGAATAGTTAAAGGCGCTTTATCTGACTCTAACGGACGGTAAGGGTCGTACTTGTGGGAACCCCACCAAGTTAACCAAGCTAAAATACCAATAATAATGACAGGTACACCCCAAACAACGATTTCAATTGTCGTAGAGTGTGCCCAGGTAGGTTTATAGTCTGCATCTTTATTCGATGCGCGATATTTCCAACTAAACCATAATGCCATCACGATTGATGGAATCACCACCAACAGCATTAAATAGATCGCAGTCATCATCAGGCTACTTTGACCTTGACCTACTGGACCTTTATTGTTTAGAAGTACCATATCACCGCCACACCCTGTCAAGAGCGCAGCCATCGTTGATAAAGACAATACAGCTAAAATCGTTTGTCTCATTTTACAACCTCGGTGAAGAGTCCCATTCCCTAAATAAATTATGGGATAGCGATTAAAGTGTCGCACGATTGATAAGAAATAATTGTGAATTGCTTAGTAATCATGCGACACCGCTACGTTGTAGGGCATTATGCCTCATATTGAAAAACTAAGCTACTGATAAAGTGGTCTGAAATACTTGTTTTAAAACCCGATTTATTTAGCAGGGATTGGATTAAAGCCTGATCTTTTTTTTATATATCAACACGCTATATTGAAAGGCTGTATAAAATGTATTTTATATACAGCTTTGTGCAAATAATTGATGAGGCTTATTTCTGAACCACTTTGGTCTTTGCCAATTTATCATGTAATGCCTGACGATTTTTCCCTAATGCAAACAGCGATTCAATCACGGAAATCAACGGCAAAATGATCATGTTTAAAATAACAAAAACCATACTTCTGAGCCAGAATGCCCTTACTGAGCTGACAGGAGCAGAGGTTTCAGCATCCACAATCTTGATTTTTAGCAATTTTTTGCCAATGCTTTGACCTGATTTTCCAATCAGGAAAGCCTGTACCATAAGCATGGCAATGATATAGACACACATGGCCATCCAGGCTTGGGGGGGGATAATCGCAAGAATTTCAGTCTGGACTTTCTGGGCTAGGGCAATGTCTGATGAGCGGTCTGCCATTAGTCGAAACAGTTGTTCATTCAACTGGGTAAACTTTTGTGCCTGTTCGGGTGTAAAAAAAGCGGTGAGTAGGAATGTTGCGGGAAACCATAAAAATACATCAATCAGTTTTGCAAAAAAACGTGAATGGATTGAGGCTAACTGAGATGTCTTTTGTTCGACTTTGATATTAAATGCTGAGTTGGGATGAGTCTCAGTTTTAATCTGGGCACTAAAGGGAGCGTAACCGACAGGTTCGTATACCAGTTTCCCTTGTGTAAGTTCACCAAGCGTTTTCCATTCTGCCATACCCTCATGCCAGGCCAAATCTGTGAGTAGAACTTGTTGACTGGCAAGCATTTGGTTCACTTGTTCTAAACTATAAGGTCCAGCTTGTTGGTTGTTACGAGCCAAGTAAATTTGCATAATTTTAAAATCTCAATGACTAAAGATAAAAAAGACCCTGCGAAAGAGGGTCTTTTTCTAAAAAAAGACTAGGCTTTCTTGATTTGTTCTTCAGCAAGGAAGAACCAGGTATCAAGCACTGAATCAGGATTCAGTGACACAGATTCAATACCCTGTTCCATGAGCCATTTCGCCAAGTCAGGGTGGTCAGATGGGCCTTGACCACAAATACCCACATATTTGCCAGCTTTGCGGCAGGCATGAATTGCCATGGAAAGAAGGGCTTTAACCGCTGGATCACGCTCATCAAACAAGTGAGATACGATACCAGAGTCACGGTCCAGACCCAGTGTAAGTTGTGTTAAGTCATTTGAACCGATAGAGAAGCCATCAAAGTGCTCAAGGAATTGCTCAGCCAATAATGCATTGGTTGGCAATTCACACATCATGATGATTTTCAAGCCGTTCTCACCACGTTTCAAGCCATTTTGAGCAAGTAGCTCAATCACACGTTTCGCTTCATTTACAGTCCGAACGAACGGGATCATGATTTGAATGTTGGTGAGACCCATTTCATCACGTGCTTTTTTCAAGGCACGGCATTCAAGCTCGAAACAGTCGCGGAAATTGTCAGAAACGTAACGGCTGGCACCACGGAAGCCCAACATTGGGTTTTCTTCTTCCGGTTCGTATAACTTACCACCAATCAGGTTTGCGTATTCATTTGACTTAAAGTCAGACATACGCACAATCACTGGTTTTTCAGCAAATGCGGCTGCCAGCGTTGAAATGCCTTCCACCAGTTTTTCAACATAGAATTCGATTGGGGAAGAATAACCCGCAGTACGTGTCATTACAGCGGCACGCGTTTCACGTGGCAGGCTCTCAATATTCAACAATGCTTTTGGATGCACACCAATCATACGGTTGATGATGAACTCAAGACGTGCAAGGCCAATCCCTTCATTTGGAATCTGGGCAAAGTCAAACGCACGGTCAGGGTTACCCACGTTCATCATGATCTTGAACGGAAGCTTCGGCATCGAGTTGATCGAGTTACGTTGAACCTCAAAGTCCAGTGCACCCTCATAGATGAAGCCCGTATCACCTTCGGCACAGGAAACTGTCACTTCCTGACCATCCGTTAACAGTTCAGTGGCATTGCCGCAGCCCACAATTGCAGGAACACCCAGTTCACGTGCAATGATTGCCGCGTGACAGGTACGTCCACCACGATTGGTGATAATCGCAGCGGCACGTTTCATTACTGGTTCCCAGTCTGGGTCAGTCATGTCGGATACAAGAACATCACCGTCTTGTACTTTATCCATTTCTTTAATTGAGGTGACGACACGAACTTTGCCCGAACCGATACGTTGACCAATTGAACGACCTTCACAGATGACTGTGCCACGTTGTTTTAATAGGTAACGTTCCATTGTGCCGACATTTTGACGGCTTTTCACAGTTTCAGGGCGTGCCTGAACGATATAGATTTGACCATCATCACCATCTTTTGCCCACTCGATATCCATCGGTGAACCGTAGTGTTGTTCAATGATTAATGCTTGTTTTGCAAGTTCATGAAGCTCATGGTCGTTTAACGCGAATTGTTGGCGCTCAGGTTTTTCAACATCAACTACAACAACAGATTTACCCGCAGCACCTTCTTCACCATAAATCATTTTCTGGTGCTTGGAACCCAGGTTGCGGCGTAGGACAGCGTGTTTACCACCTTTTAAAAGTGGTTTTGACAGATAGAATTCGTCAGGGTTGACGGCACCTTGCACCACCATTTCACCCAAGCCATAGGATGCGGTAATAAACACCACATCACGGAAACCCGATTCTGTATCAAGGGTAAACATCACACCCGCAGCACCCGTTTCAGAGCGAACCATTCGTTGTACACCCGCAGATAGGGCAACAACACTGTGTTCAAAACCTTGGTGTACACGGTAAGCGATGGCACGGTCATTATAAAGCGAAGCAAAAACTTCTTTAATCGCGATAAGAACGTTATCAATTCCGCGAATATTTAAGAAAGTTTCTTGTTGTCCTGCAAAAGAAGCATCTGGTAAATCTTCTGCAGTTGCAGAAGAACGTACAGCAACAGCGATGTCTGGATTACCGTTTGAAAGTGCTGCAAATGCTTCACGAATTTCTTGTTCTAATGCGGCAGTCAGTGGAGTATCAACAATCCATTTACGGATTTTTGCACCTGTTTCAGCAAGTGCAAGCACATCATCAACATTCAGTTGAGTTAGTTCAGCCTGAATTCGAGCATTTAAGCCGCTTTGATCTAGGAATTCACGATAGGCAGCTGCAGTTGTTGCAAAACCACCAGGTACCGAAACACCAGCATTGGATAAATGACTGATCATTTCACCCAGAGATGAGTTTTTCCCACCTACGAGTTCGACATCGTGTTTCCCTAATTTTTCCAGACCGATTACGCGCGCTTCCAAAGTATTTACTCCACTTTTTTTGCAGTATGAATGACTATCATTGGTATGAAATTATACGAAAGTGCCTAGATATAGTGTTTACTAAGCGACAGTCATGTTAGATGAGTTTACTATAAAGATTATAGTGCACTAAGACAAATGTTTAAGGAGAATTTTGATGCCCGAAAGTAAACAAATTAAACGGAGCGTATTTTTTATATCAGATGGTACGGCAATTACCGCAGAAACCCTTGGACATTCACTACTTGCGCAATTTCCAAACGTGGATTTTGACATTCATATCATGCCTTATATTGCCACTGAAGAGGCTGCTATGGTCGCGGTTGCAGAGATCAATGCATGCCAGTCCCGTGATGGTTCCCTACCACTGGTTTTTGACACTTTAGTTGATCCATTGGTACGCGATATTATCAATACTGCCAAAGCCGTTAATCTGGATGTGTTTGAGGGTTTGATCAGTAAACTTTCAGAAGAGTTGGGAACGTTGCCAACCACATTGGTTGGGCAGACCCATGCGGTGACTGACTCTGAATATTATAAGGCACGTATTGATGCGGTTCATTTCGCGCTGGACAATGACGATGGTGCCCGAACACGTCACTACGATAAAGCCGATATTATCCTGATTGGTGTGTCACGTTCGGGTAAAACGCCAACCTCGATCTATCTGTCATTACAGTTTGGTATCCGCGTAGCAAACTATCCACTTACTGAAGAAGACCTGGATGACAACCGTTTACCAAAAGTTCTAAAAGAACATAAAAACAAGCTGTTTGGTCTGATGATTGATGCGGAGCGTCTGGTTGCGATTCGTAATGAACGTAAGGCCAATAGTCGCTATGCAAGTTTTAGCCAGTGTCAGATGGAACTGCGGGCGATTGAGGGGATTTATATTTCAGAAGGCATTAAGTATTTAAATGTCACTGAAATGTCGATTGAGGAAATCTCAACCCGTATTTTACAAATGACAGGTTTAAAACGCCGTATTGGCTAAATATGATATTCAAATGAGAAGCGTGGGGATGGGGGTGGTGAAATAAGCATTGCGGAACAGGGCAATGCTTATTTGAAAATAGGATTGTCTACTGGTTTTTCAGCTCCATGAGTAAGCTAAAGTTTTCCAGACGTTTATGTGTGTCGTAAATATCACAGGTGAAGATAAACTCATCCACATCATATTGTGCGGCAATTTTTTCCAACCCCGCTTTGACAGTTTCCTGCGAGCCAATTTGAGCCATTGCATGGAAATTCTGAATAGCGAGTTGCTCGGCGCTGCTTGCCAGACCTTGTGTTGATTCAATTGGCGGTTTGAGTTTTAGGCTATGTCCCCGAATCAGGTTTAAAATCCGCTGATAAGAACTGGTGGCTAAATATTGTGCATCTTCATCTGTAGCAGCAACAACGGTGGGTATGCCCATTGAAACATAAGGTTGATCCAAATATTCAGATGGCTGGAAATTATCCCGATAAATCTGGATGGCCTGTCCCAACATTCTTGGCGCAAAATGTGAGGCAAAGGAGTAGGGAAGTCCCAACTTTGCGGCAAGCTGCGCACTAAACAGGCTTGAACCTAACAACCAGATGGGTACATGGGTGCCCTGGCCTGGGGTGGCAATGATTTTTTGGTTGGGTTGCGGGTCTTTAAAATATTGCAGAATTTCCAGTACATCCTGCGGGAACTGATCTTCAGTTTCCTGACGGCCACGGCGTAAGGCCCGCATGGTCAGTGGATCAGTTCCAGGGGCACGGCCTAAGCCAAGCTCAAAACGGTTTGGGTAAAGTGTCGCCAGTGTACCAAATTGCTCAGCCACTACCAAAGGTGCATGGTTTGGAAGCATGACACCACCTGAACCTAGGCGAATCTTTTGGGTGTGGGCGGCAATAAATCCTAATAGAACGGCAGTTGCCGAACTGGCGATGCCATCCATGTTGTGATGCTCAGCTAACCAAAAACGTTCATATCCCAGCTTTTCAGCATGTTGAGCCAATTCAAGTGCGTGGCGTAGAGAAAACTCAATATTTTTATCCTCTCTAACAGGTGCCAACTCTAGAATGGAGAACTTTATATCTTTTAATATTTTCATCGCTGATTCTCGGAACTATATATCGAAATAATACGATATAAGTTTGGTTTTGTATATCGTTTTTATTCGATTTAATGTTTCTATATTTGTACATGAAAATGTATAAATAAAAAAAGGCACTCGAAAGTGCCAAAGGGGTAAGGATAAAATCTATTAACGATGTTTGTACCAGCCATGGTGCTTGCCATTGTCATGACGATAGTTATAGCGTGAGTTGTAGTAGCGGCGGTCATTGTACGAACGGCGGTTGTCATAACGACGGTCATAGCGTTCCTCTTCGGCACGATCCTGACCCACTTTTTGACCCAATGCGGCACCACCAGCCGCACCCAGTGCCGCACCGATGTAACCCCCATTGGTTCCACCCATGTTACGGCCTACGGTATAACCACCAGCACCACCTAGACCACCACCAATTGCGGCTTCAGTACGGCCACGCTTATTGCTGGATGCTGCGGCCCCACCTGCGCCACCAAGCGCAGAACCAATCATGGCACCTGTTTGTCCGCCAAGCGTTGACCAATCGCGGTACCGACCACACTACCAAGGGCAGAGGTTGCTGCAACACGTGTTGCGTTGTCTGCATGTGCAACAGACACTATTGACGTGGTTGCCAGGATAACGCTACATAACCAGATATTCGATTTCATGGGGAAACTCCTTGTCCTTTGTTTTGGGACAGCATTTTTTTACTTGAGACCAATTTAGCAGGACATTTGAGTGAAAATGTGGAGCAGCTCGTCCTGTGTACGATGTTTTAATGAGGGTTTTGTATCTGTTATATTGCAGATGGAGGAAATATGAACAAATTATAAAAATAAAGAATGAATGTCCAGCGAACAGCGGCGAACAGTTTAATCGAGTACAATAAAGTGATTTCGCTTAGGGTGCTTTTATGCTGCTGGAAAAAATTTTGCAATCTCAAGGCTTTGGTTCACGTAAATATTGCCAGCAGTTGATTAAGAATGGCTCTGTCCTTATTGAAAATCAGGTTTATGACAATCCCAAACAAAACTTGAATACGGATGATCTTAATTTCACTGTTTTTGGTGAACCATACCAATATAGGGAAAATGTCTATATTGCCTTGAATAAGCCACAGGATTATGAATGTTCGCATCAGGCGACACATCACCAAAGCGTATTTAGTTTACTACCTGAAATCCTGATTCATCGCGGCGTGCAATGTGTGGGGCGCTTAGATCAGGATACGACAGGATTATTATTATTAACGGATGATGGTCAGTATCTACAGTCACTGACGCATCCCAGAAAGCATGTACCCAAGATTTATCATGTCACCACAGCCGATCCAGTGACTCCTAAACAAATTCAGGCTCTGGAGCAGGGTGTCGAACTTCGTAATGAAAAAGGGATTTTCGCTGCAACAGATGTACAGTTGATTTCTGCGAACCAGCTTTGCATGACCGTTCATCAGGGGGTATATCATCAAGTTAAGCGTATGCTTGCAGCTGTAGGCAACAAGGTTGACGCGTTGCATCGCCATCAAATTGGGCAGCTTGAACTACCTGATTTAGCGGAGGGTGAATGGATATATTTAACGGCTTGGCAAAAACAGTTAAGTCAAAATATTGTGCTGGATTACTAGACTGCTTGCAAAACCCCCTATAATTCCCCCTTGTCAAGGGGGAAAACAAAGGGGTTTCGCAAGCAGTCTACTGATTATTTTAAAAAACAGTGGAAAATCTTGAACTCATCGTCCCGAATAAAGCCCATCTGTTCATAAAGACGGTGGGACTGGTAATTGTTCTTTTGTGTCTCGAGGCTGATACGCTGGGCATTTTCATGGCGTGCGAAGAGAATGGCTGTATCAATCAATTGTTTCGCTGAACCTTGTTTGCGATAAGTGGGAGTCACATAAACATCATCCAGAATATAGTAGGTTTCACAGGCCACAGAGGAAAAAGCGAGATAAAGCATAACAAAGCCTGTAAACACATCATCCTTAACATGGATAAAAATGACACTGTCTTTATTGTCGAAACGATGTTTGAGAAATTGATAGGATTGTTCAATATTTGATGATGCGCCATAGAACTGACGGTATTCGTCAAACAAGACAGCAAGTTGATGAAGATCTTCTTTGTTGGCTCGCTTAACAATCATCCTGACCTACCCTTAACCTTATTGTTTTAGTTGGAATTACAGGATAGCGAAAAAAAATCAGCTTAAAAAATAAAAACTTGTGTATAAATGCAACATTGTTAAGTTTTGTCACTTTCACCTAAAAGTGCGTTGAGTTCTTTAAACAGGTCTTCGTGGTCATCTTCAAGGTGATTGGAAGCTGAATCTTCGGTTGTTTGGTTTGCTTTGGATTTACGCAGTTTAAGCAACTGTTCCATATTGATATTCTGGTTTTCAATCGCAAAGGGAATGGATTTGGTCAGTACCACCTGTTTAAAGAAAAGTCGCACAGCCTGAGCAGGGGAGATACCGAGCTGCTTAAAAACGGCAAATGCCTGTTTCTTTTCCTGAGAATCAAGACGAACCTGATAAACTTCTGTTTTTCGCATGAAAGATATGACCAAATATTTTTAGTTATCGCCATGTATTTTAAACGATCACAGGCTAATTTCAATATTTTTGAAGTGAAAATAGTAATTTTTTGTCATTACGTTGTGTTTACAGTGTGAGTTCAAAATTGGAAATAAAATGCATTTTCTGTTGGGAAATGGGATCAACAAACTGAATCTGCTTGGCCAGTAATTGCAATGGGCAGCTAAAGTCATCATCTGCCTTATGCTGGACAGTTGGGTAAAAAGGGTCGTGGAGGATTGGGATACCCAGGTAATTGAGGTGTACACGGAGTTGGTGTTGTTTGCCCGTTTTGGGTTTAAGCAGATATTTGGCTTTGTGCTGTGTATGTTCCAACAGTTCTATGTGTGTTTCTGTATTGCTTGGTTTTTCTGGATTAATTTGCATGGTGTAAAAAGGATTACCCTTTTCTAGATGCAGTTGAACAGTCTGTGGAAATTTGAGTTTGGGATGATAGGCAGCAATCGCATGATAGACTTTCTGAACTTTGCGTTCGGCAAAAAGTTGTTGGTAGATTCCCCGCGATTCAGTTTTTTTGCTGAATAAAACCACGCCTGCCGTTTCCCGATCCAGTCGATGAATCGGGGTTAGGTCTTGATTAGTTGTTTGTCTTTTCAGGCGAACCAGTAAGGTTTCCTGAACGTATTGTCCAGTTGGTGTCATGCTCAGGAAGTGAGGTTTATCCACCACCAGTAAATTTTCATTTTCAAATAAAATTTCATGTTGAAAAGGCACATGAATTTCATGGGCCAGAAAACGATAATAAAAAATATGGCTATTGGGCGTATAGATACTGTCTATTTTTAATTTTTCACCGTTCGCAGCATAGATTAATTCATCGCTAAAACGTTGTTGCCATTCGCTTGATTGAATATGTGGAAAGTGTTGGCAAAGATAAGCAAAAATGGTAGGTGCAGAAATGTCATCGGGTAAAAAGACTTTACTGGCACTGACACCGTTGATCAGTGGTGGAGTAAAATTTTCAATGATATTCATATTATTTGAATGAGGCTGAATGGTGAAAACGAGGTATAAATCCCTCATCAAATGCTTTGACAAAAGATTCTGGCGTGAGTACGTTCACAATCAGGTCATTTGGTAATTCAACTTCCTGTTGATAGCCATCAAAAGACCAAACCAAATAATGATTGTCTGTAAAAACCACGATTGCTTTTGAGTCATGCTCAAAGAAAGTGCCAATTGGTAAATCAGAAATTTTAGCTTGAAATGTTTTCTTGTCTTTATCCGCTGTTAGGCGGTCTTGATGAATTTTTTTATCCATCTCTTTTACAGGTAGTGAAATACCAATGTTGTTTGCATAAATCCATGCATTTTTAAACTGTTTATAGCGTTGGTTCTGACATTCTCCACAAGGACGGTGACCTGCCGCCAAGGCAGTTGCTTCATCTAGAAAGAACAGTTCAGAATAAGACTGTCCAAAAACCTCTCTTTTGACATTACCGAATGTGGTTAAGCAGTTGATCCAGGATTGAGTGGAAAATTGCTTAATGATTTGCTTGTCTGCATTATGCAGCTTACCACCACGATTCCCCATTAAAGTCGCACTTTTTGAGGGATGCGTATTCAATTTCCCCCAAGGATCAACCCGATTTTGTAGAGTCATGTCTTCTCTTCAATGTTGTAAAAAAGAACCAACGTATTGCTATGGATTAGGCTTTACCTCAGGGCAATGTTATCATAGCGGTTATCCCAATTTTATTCTATTTGCCATGTCATATTCAGTGAAATTTACTTTAAATCATGAACAAGACACTCAAAAATTTGCGCAAGTGCTCTCACAACAAGTGCATTCAGGCGTTATATATTTGATTGGTGATTTAGGGGCTGGAAAAACGACATTTACGCGTTACTTTATCCAGAATCTTGGGCATCAAGGTTCAGTAAAAAGTCCAACTTATACCTTGGTTGAACCCTATACCATTCAAGGCAAAGAAATTTTCCATTTCGATTTATATCGTTTAGATGATCCCTATGAATTAGAGTTGATGGGAATCCGTGACTATTTAGAAACACCTGATGCTTTATTCCTATTTGAATGGCCATCGAAAGGTGGAAATGAAATTCCTCAAGCCGATGTAATCATTGATATTCAAAAATCAGATGATGAGTTAACTCGATTTGTGACATTGACCACAACATCTGAGCCTTTAGCTCAAATTTTGCAGGAACAATTGAATGGTGCATGATTCAACTCGTCGTATTCATACACTTGATGCAGCCTTAGCCAATCAGATTGCAGCGGGCGAGGTCATTGAACGTCCGTCTTCAGTGGTTAAAGAGTTATTGGAAAACGCGATTGATGCTGGAGCAACCGAACTGATTATTCGGGTGGCACAAGGTGGTTCAACACTGATTGAAATCATTGATAATGGTCATGGTATTCATGCTGAAGACTTACCATTAGCCGTGATGCGTCATGCGACGAGTAAAATTCAAACTGCTGAAGATCTACATGCGATTGTCAGTTTAGGATTTCGTGGGGAAGCGTTGGCTTCGATTGCAGCAGTGTCTCGTTTAACTTTAACCAGTAGTCAAGATGAGCAGGGTATCGGCTATCAAGTTGAAGTCAATGGAACGGCTTTTGATCATCAGCAAATACAGGCCGTTGCAGCACAAAAAGGTACACATATCCGTGTGCAGGACTTATTTTTTAATGTGCCTGCTCGCCGTAAATTTTTAAAAAAACCAAGCACAGAATTTGGTCATATTGAAGAAATAGTTCGCCGTTTGGCTTTGACTCATTTTGAAATTCGTTTTGTACTCGAACATAATGATAATATTCGTTTGAATTTACCCATCGCAGATAGTGGTGAATTACGTTATCAACGAGTGCAACAATTATTGGGTCAAGCATTTATCCAAAATGCATATTGGATGGATGCTGAAAGTATCAATATGCGGTTATCAGGCTGGTTGGGGCATCCGTCTGATGCACGGGCACAGGCTGATTTGCAGTATGTCTATGTGAATGGTCGTATTGTGAAAGATAAAACCATTTCGCATGCTTTGCGTATGGCCTATGAGGGGATTTTGCATGGACACCAATATTCCTCTTATTTGCTGTTTTTAGAGGTTGATCCTGAAAATATTGATGTCAATGTACATCCGACCAAGCATGAAATTCGTTTTCTGAACCAGCGTGAAGTACATGAATTTGTACGGCATTATGCCAAAGCAACCTTGTCTCAATTTCAAACCGCAACTGCTGATTTAGCACAAGCGATGAAAATGGATGATGCCGCGACAGAGAATTTTAATTATCAGCCACAACCAAAATATCAGGAACAATTTAATTTACATCGTGCTGAAGTTGAACCTGAACCACAGCTCAATCAGCAAGTAGAAATATCAACAGATTTGCTGACTGAGTTTAATCAAAGCCGTCCGCAAGCAGTTCAATATAATGCATCGCAACCACAACAGCCGCGTTACAGTGGTTCCGTACAACTCAACAATGCCTTAAAAAGTTATCTGGCTCCCTTGCGTGAAGAGGTTGATTCTGATCAGGACCAGACAGTAGCAAAGGTAGATGAATTTCCACTAGGTATTGCGATTGCACAACTTCATGGCATTTATATTTTGGCGCAAAATACTGAAGGTCTAATCATTGTTGATATGCATGCGGCACATGAACGTATCTTGTTGCAGCAGATGAAGTCGGCATGGGATAAACCTGAATTTTGGACTTCGCAACAACTGCTGATTCCTAAAGTTGTTTCCATTACTCGTATGCAAGCCACACGTATTGAGGACTTGCAACCTCAATTGCAACGGCTGGGGCTGGAAATTGACCAATATGGTGATGAACAAGTGATCGTGCGTGGTGTGCCAGCCATTTTGCATAAGGCAGATTTTGGCAATTTAATTCCAGAACTGTTAAATGACCTTGACCCGAATGATGAGGCGAGAGGGTTATTGCAAAAACGTGATGAACTGTTGGCTGGAATGGCCTGTCATGGGGCTGTAAGAGCACACCGACAACTCAGTCTGTCTGAAATGAATGCATTGTTGCGCCAAATGGAGCAAACCGAGTTTGCCAGCCAGTGTAACCACGGTCGCCCCACCTGGCGGGCATTTCCACTACATCAACTAGATAAATTATTTGCTCGAGGAGAGTAGGGTTTCATGTCAAATCAATTGCCCGTGATTAATTTAATGGGGCCTACCGCAAGTGGTAAAACCGCTTTGGCATGTGAACTGTATGAGCGTGGAAATTTTGAACTGATTTCTGTGGATTCAGCTTTAGTTTATAAAGACATGGACATTGGAACGGCGAAACCGACTAAAGAAGAGCAGCAACAATATCCACATCATTTGATTGATATTATTACACCATTGGAAGTGTACTCGGCGGCCCAGTTTGTTGAAGATGTTTGCCCCTTGATTGACGATATGCACGCACGGGGCAAGACACCAATTCTGGTCGGCGGAACCATGCTGTATTTCAAGTCGCTGCTTGAGGGACTTGCCGATAACCTGCCCAATGCGGATCAGGCGATTCGTGATACCATTATTGCCAAGGCTGAACAGGAAAGCTGGCAGGCGGTTTATGATGAACTGGTTGCTGTTGATCCCATCGCAGGTCAAAAGTTTAAGGTTTCAGATCGGCAACGTATTATTCGGGCATTGGAAGTGTACCGAATTACGGGTGAACCAATAACAAAACTACAGGCAGAACAACCTAAAAATCAACCATATCGTTACAATTTTTATAACTACGCCCTTATGCCAGATCGGTTAGAATTACATCAACGCATTGAGCAAAGATTGAGCAAGATGTGGAATATTGGTTTTTTAAATGAAGTAGAGGAATTAATTAAAAAATACGATTTAAATGATAATTTACCCGCTATGCGGTCTGTAGGTTATCGTCAAGCTTTAGATTTTTTATTGAAAAGTGACTTGAGTCTCAAAAATAGGGTTGAAATGGAGACTAGAGCACTATTTGCGACACGACAACTTGCCAAACGTCAATACACTTGGTTACGTTCTTTGCAAGAATTACACGATTTTAAAACTTATGTGACGATAAAGCAGGCGAAAGAAGACTTGCGAAACTTCTTTTGATAACGCAAAATTCGCAGGCTGTCTTTTTATAATTTTTAGTTAAAAAATAAAGATAGTTTTTTTGCGCTGATTTAAAATTTTTTGGAGTTAAAAATGTCTAAAGGTCAAACTTTACAAGATCCGTTCTTAAATTCTCTCCGTAAAGAACGTATTCCAGTTTCTATTTTCCTTGTTAACGGTATTAAACTACAGGGGCATATTGAATCTTTTGACCAATATGTGGTTTTACTTAAAAATACAGTAAGCCAAATGGTTTATAAGCATGCGATTTCGACTGTCGTTCCTGCACGCAATCCACGTCCAGCTGGTGCTCAGGGCACTGGTGGCTTCCCTGCACAGGGTGCTGCTGGCGGCTTTGGTGGTGGTCAGGCTACAGGTGGCGGCTTCGGTGGTCAGGGCGGCTTCGGTGGTCAAGGCGGCTTCGGTGGTCATGGCGGCTTCGGTGGTCAGGGCGGCTTCGTTGGTCAGGGTGGCTTCGGTGGTCAGGGTGGCTTCGGTCATCAGGGCGGCTTCGGTGGTCAGGGCGGTTTCGACGGCGAAACTAAATTTGAAGATGGTCAAGAAGACGAAAATAATCGTTAATTGATTGATGATCTTTAAAAAATGCCAGTCTGTTTTCAGACTGGCATTTTTTTATGTCTAAAAAGCTAGAATAGATCTCATGGAAATTATTGTTGCGGCTGCCTGTTGCAGCGTTATCGTGTCAATTTTGCTGAAATATCTGAAAGAAAAAGGTTTTGATGTTTGGCAAATGATTGCGTGGAACTATTTAAGTGCCAGTGTGTTATGCGCCTATTGGTTTAAAACGGATATCACCCATGTTTCATGGCAACATACGCCGTGGTGGCTGATTTTAATTTTGGCGGTGTTGTTACCTAGCATCTTTCTATGTTTAGCCAAGTCATTGCAGTTTGCGGGTATTGTGAAAACGGAGATTGCCCAGCGTTTGGCAGTGATTCTTTCTTTATTGGCTGCCTATTTTATATTTGGTGAGCAGTTTAGCCTGTTAAAGCTGATTGGCGTTGCTTTAGGTGTGGTGGCAATTTTTTTCATTATTCTTGGGCAGGCGGCGGAGAAAGCCACACAAGGCCTAAATCTAAAATCTGCCCTATTTCTGTTTTGTGTCTGGGCAGGTTATGCTGCGGTTGATATCTTACTTAAATATAGCAGTAGCCTGGGTCTACAGTTTGCAGTCACATTAAATCTCATCTTCATTGTGGCGTTTGTTTTATCAATTGCGTATCTCGCCATCACCCAGCCGAATTGGCAGCCCAAGAATATTTTTGCAGGTCTAGTCCTTGGTGCAATCAATTTTGCCAATATTGCCCTGTATGTGAAAGCACATATGATGTTGAAAGACACACCAGCGATTGTGTTTGCAGGCATGAACATTCTTGTGGTGATTTTTGGGGTAATTAGTGGGGTGGTGCTGTTTCGGGAACGGCTTAAAGCCTATACATGGATTGGTCTAGTATGTGGAGTACTGGCTGTATTGTGTTTGGCAAAAGCGATGATGTTGTAGCGGTTAATGTTCTCATTCCAGCAGAACACAGTTTAATTTGGGCAGATGGTTATCTGCCCTTACAAACAACCACAATCATTATGATGATTATAAACGGGTAAAAATCACATCATTCGCAAGGCGTGATTTGGGTAGCTTCGCATTAAAATCATTTTCGCTACGATAGCCCAAAGCCACAATTACGGAGGCTTTCAAGCCTTTTTCAGCCAAACCAAATTCCTGATTAATAATATTTCTGTCAAAGCCTTCCATTGGTGTGGCATCAATGTGTTCAAGGGCTGCGGCGAATAACAGTTGTCCAAGGGCGATATAAGTCTGGTTTTCCATCCATGCTGAAAGGTTCTTCAATTCATTTCGGTAAAACTCAACATAACCCGAACGGGTATCTTTTTGTCCCTGTTTTGCTGCCTCATCCTTAAAGCGGCCACTGACATCATCTTGTTCAAGTAACTGCTCAAGATATTCATTGGAAATATCGGTACGTGTACAGAAAACAAGGGTATGTGAACAATTGAGCACTTTTGCGGCATTATAAGCATAGCCACCTGTTAAACCTGCTGCAATACGTTGTTTTGCCTCATCTGTTTCTGCGATCAGAAAATGCCAGGGTTGAATATTTACCGAAGAGGGGCTGAAACGTAAAATTTCTAATAATTTTTCAAACTGTTCTTTTGGAATCTTTTTACTCGCATCGTATGCCTTGGTGGTGTAACGTGTTTTTGCGGTGTGTAGGGAATCCATTTATGATTAACCAAAATAAAAAAATCAGTTTATTTTACTGGATCTAGCAGGTATGAAAAGTGTCTAAATGTGATTTAAATATAGATAAAGTCGAATGGAGCAAAGGTCAATAGAGCCACTTTTTAAAATCCAGGCTACTATTTTCTTGTTCGTTAATTTCTAGAATCCATGCAGAGTCTGCTCGCCAGTCACCCAAAACAATACGCTGTTTATTGCCCAACAAATGAATTTCTGGACGATGGGTATGACCGTGAATTAAAAAATCCACCTGTTCTATCACTGAATCTACAGCCTGGGCATTCACATCCATGATGTCATAGTTTTTGAGCTGTTTGGTTTCACTGCTCTTTTTACGGAAACCATTGGCAAGTTTCTGTCTAAAGCTTAATGGGGTCCGTTTCAATAAACTCAGCAGAACTGGATTGCGGATTACGCTTCTAAAGCGTTGATAGGCAATGTCATTAGTACATAGGGCATCGCCATGCTCCAGACGGAATTTTTGATGGTTAATTTCCAGCGTATAGACATCAGGGAGTAGGATTCCATTAAATTGGTTGAGGAAATTTTTTCCTAAAACAAAATCACGATTACCGACCTGAAAATAAACCTGATTGCCTGCCTGATTGAACTCTTTTAAAGCCTGAACGATTTCATCTAGCCAAGGGGCGGTGTAGTCGTCCCCAATCCATGCGTTAAACCAGTCACCTAAAATATAGAGCTGGGTGTTTTTATCTTGATATTGTTTTAGTAAGTCTAAAAACCCTCGAACCAGTCGAGGGTGATCAGGTGACAAATGCAAATCTGATATAAACAGATGGGTCACAAAGAATCCTGTTGGATCAAATTATTCAGAGATAATTTTAGCAGATTCAATCACGACGTTCTCTAAAGGAACATCTGCGTGATAACCACGGTTACCTGTACGTACGCCTTTAATTGCATTTACAACGTCCATGCCTTCAACAACCTTACCAAATACCGCATAACCCCAGCCTTGTGCAGTTGGTGCTGTATGGTTCAGGAAAGAGTTGTTTTTAACGTTGATGAAGAATTGGGCAGATGCAGAGTGAGGCGCCTGGGTGCGTGCCATTGCAATGGTGCCTTCATCGTTGCTTAAGCCGTTGTCTGCTTCATTTTCGATTGAGTCACGGGTTGCCTTTTCTTTGAAGTTTTCGTCCATGCCACCGCCCTGGATCATAAAACCATCAATCACACGGTGGAAAATCACACCGTCATAGAAACCGTCACGTACATATTCTAAGAAATTTTCAACCGTTTTTGGCGCTTTTTCAGCGTTAAGCTCAAGAACAATACGACCTTTATTGGTATTTAATTCGACTTGAGGAAAACTCATTACATTAATCTCCTAAACATGGGCTTGTGACCATGGGTTTTTGGTTGAGAGAAGCATAAGCAAACTGTAAACTACAAGGCAAGTAAAAAACGTTAAAATCTTTGATAAAAAGCAAAGATTGCGTTTTTATGTTCTATTTTTTTACCGTAAGAAGTGATTTACACCCTATGAAGCCAAATGATGTTGTTTCAGAACTGCCAAAGACCCCGACACCGAATACTCATGCCTCTGTCGATGCTGCGCAGCAAGAACAACAGGCAGGCTTGGACTTTGTACGTCAGGTGATTACCGATGATTTAAAAGATGGCCGCACCCAGAAAGTGGTGACACGTTTTCCACCTGAACCAAATGGTTATCTGCATATTGGTCATGTCAAAGCAATTTGTTTGAACTTTGGTATTGCCGAAGAGTTTGACGGCGTATGTAACCTGCGTTTTGACGATACCAACCCTGATGCTGAAGAGCAGGAATATGTGGATGGCATTGCCAACGATGTGAAATGGCTGGGTTTTCACTGGAATGGTGAACCTCGCTATGCTTCAAGCTACTTTGACCAGCTTTATGCATGGGCTATTCAATTGATTGAACAGGGCGATGCTTATGTGGATTTGCAGACACCTGAAGAAATCAAGTTGAACCGCGGTAGCTTTGTGGAGCCAGGTAAAAATTCGCCATACCGTGATGCGACGGTGGAAGAAAACCTGTCTCGTTTTGAGCAGATGCGTAATGGTGAATTGGGCGAGGGTAAAGCGGTTTTACGTGCCAAAATTGATATGGCAAGCCCGAATGTACACATGCGTGATCCAATCCTTTATCGTGTGTTGCACTCAGAACACCACCAGACAGGTGACAAGTGGAAAATGTATCCAATGTATGACTATGCTCATCCATTGTCTGATGCAATTGAGGGTATTACCCATTCACTCTGTACCCTGGAGTTTCAGGACCATCGTCCGTTCTATGACTGGGTGATTGAGAAAGTGCACTCTCAGGCTGTGCCACGCCAATACGAATCATCGCGTTTAAACATTGACTATACCATCACATCTAAACGCAAGCTGCGTAAGCTGGTTGAGGGGAGTTATGTCAATGGTTGGGATGATCCGCGTATGCCAACTGTGGTGGGGATGCGTCGTCGTGGTTTTACCCCAGAGGGCTTGCGTGATTTCTGTAAGCGTGTGGGTGTGTCAAAAACCGATGGTATTGTGGATGTGGCAATGCTGGAGTTCTGTATTCGCCAGTCTCTGGAAAACACCGCAGCCCGTGGTATGGCAGTGTTGAATCCTTTAAAAGTGACGCTCACCAATTTGCCAGAAGAACTCGATTTAACCCATGCTCGTCATCCGAATGTGGATATGGGTGAGCGTGTGATTCCCTTGACACGTGAAATCTATATTGACCGTAAAGACTTTGAAGAAGTGCCACCAAAAGGTTTCAAACGTTTAATTCCAGAGGGTGAAGTGCGTTTACGCCATGCCTATGTGATTAAATGTGATGAAGTCATTAAGGATGCCAACGGTGAAGTGGTTGAATTGAAGTGCTCAATTGACCCTGAAACTTTAGGCAAAAATCCTGAAGGACGTAAGGTTAAGGGCGTGATTCACTGGGTATCGGCAACAAAAGGTATTCCAGCCGAAGTTCGTATTTACGATCGTTTATTTAGCAAAGCTGCACCTGATGCCGATGATGATTTCCTGGCAAATCTAAATCCTGAATCATTAAAAGTCGTTCAAGCGGTGATTGAACCAGCTTTGGCACAGGCAAAACCAGAAGATCGGTTCCAGTTTGAACGTGAAGGTTATTTTGTGGCAGACCAATATGATCATGTTCCTGCAAAACCTGTATTTAACCGTATTCTTGATTTAAAGGATAGTTTCAAGGTCGAGAAAAAATAACACCTATTCAAGAATGGATAGTCAACCGAGTTAAGCGATTAACTCGGTTTTTTATTTATTCATGGATTTGATATAGGTATATTTAAATTATCTAGAGCTGTTTATCCAACAGCGTGTAAGAAGTTGCCCTTGCCAATGATGTGATTGCACAAAAGCAAGCCATTTAGGGTGGAGTGGTTTATGCTAGACTATGAGGAATTGAAAGTAATGTTATAAATACTTTTAACATGACACATCCTGATAGATGAAAGGAATAAATAGCGAAGATGATCGGGCGGCAGCGAAACATATTGGCAACTTTGGGAATAGATGTTTGGATTCCTCGAGAAGTCGTATGCGAAAAAAATATCGCGCCGAGCTTATGGCGAGATCAAGAGCCTGAACAGATTCAGTCCTTGCCAATACAATTCGAAACGCCAGTACAAAACAAGCCTGAGCTGCAAATAAAGCATGAACCAGTTCAGCCGATCACGATGGTTGAACCGCGGAATAATGCTGAAATCATTGTGAAACCCAAAGCTGTTGAGATGATGTCTGACAAAGAGCAGGTTATTGTCACAACACAGGTCCAAAGCTTTGAGTTGCAAATGTATATTCTGGAAAGCTGTGCAATCCTGGTGGAAAGCAGTCGATTCAATGAAACACAGCAACAACTCTGGCACAATATTCAGAAAGCGAAACTGGGGCATTATGCCGAGTTAAAATGGCCTTTTCCATTGGCTGATTTTCAGGAAAGCCGCGGCTTGCCCTCCTATATTCAGGGCTTTCTGGATGCGACTGCCATGAATAAAAAGATTCTATGTCTAGGTCATCTCGATTTTATCCAGCACTCTAATATTCTACATTTAGCAAGTTTAGAAGAAATGATTGCCCAGCCTTTATTAAAAAGACGACTGTGGCAACTGATGCAATAAAAGATCGGAATTGTAACAATGAAGAAAGTTGTCGTATTCAGTCAAATAGATCAAGATGTTCTAGCACGGTTACAGCAAAATTATCAGGTGGTAGTGCTCAACCCAAAACTCGGTGAGATCAATGAGCAAATCCGTACTGAAGTGGTTGATGCCGATGCCATGATTGGTGCAGGACGTTTACTCAATGAAAGCAATCTGGCACCTGCACAAAAACTCAAGATTATTTCGACCGTCTCCGTTGGTTATGACAATTATGATGTGAATTATCTAAATCAGCGAAAAATCTGGCTGGCAAATACCCCGCATGTGCTTACCGAAACCACCGCCGATTTAGCCTTTAGCTTACTTTTGAGTGCAGCACGTAAGATTCCACAACTGGATGCATGGACCAAACAGGGGCAATGGAAGCGTACCGTTTCGACTGAACAATTTGGTGTGGATGTATTTGGTAAAACGCTGGGAATCATTGGTCTGGGCCATATTGGCGCAGCCATTGCAAGACGTGGCTTTTATGGCTTTAACATGAATATTCTGTACCATAACCGCCGTGAAAAAATTGAGGTGGCCCAGGCTTTCAATGCGCAATATCGTAATTTAGACCAGCTTCTACAGCAGTCTGACTTTATTGTGGTTGCGGTTGACTTAAATCATGATTCACAGGCACTGATTGGAGAGGTGCAGTTTGACCTGATGCAGAAACATGCTGTATTTATCAATATTGCGCGTGGTTCGGTGGTTGATGAAAATGCGCTTATTGATGCGTTGCAGCAAAATAAAATCTTTGCTGCGGGTTTGGATGTATATGCCAAAGAACCATTACAAAGCTCTGCATTATTTGACCTGGCAAATGTTGTGACTGCGCCACATATTGGTTCAGCCACCGCCGAAACACGCAAAAAAATGGTCGATCTGGCCTATCAGAACCTAATTGATGCTTTAGAAGATCGTACACCCCGTTATCTTGTCAATCCAAAATTTGAATAAATGCTTACAAATTTATTGCTGAATTATTCAGCTACAGCATCTTTTTAAACTGGTGAATATTGATACAATTGCGCCCTTTGTAATTTATTTTGGGGTGTCCGCTTGTGTTTGAGAAATTGGCTGAGAAAAGTTTAAATCTAATGGGGTGGGAACTGGATAATCACTGAGACCTGAATGTGGACCAGTGTGTCATGATTGCTGCGCCGCATACCAGTAACTGGGATGCTTTATATGCGCGTTTGGCATTGAAGGCATTGGGTGTCAATGTACGTCTGACCATTAAAGACAGCTACATGAAACTGCCATTTGGGCCTTTTGTCCGTGCAATGGGTGGTATCGGGATCGACCGTCGTGTGAAGCAAGCGGGGCAGGAACGTCCAAGCATGGTTCAACTGATGAGTGACCTGTTTAAAACGCATCCTAAATTGGTGATGCTGGTGACACCAGAGGGGACACGGGCAAAACAGGAACAGTGGAAAACGGGTTTTTACCATGTCGCCATGACGGCAGGCGTACCGATTGCTTTAGCCTATATGGATTATGCCAAGAAAAAAACAGGGGTTGGAAAAATGATCTATCCAACAGGAAACTATGAACAGGATATGGCGGAGATCATGGCATTTTATGCCGAAATCAATGCAAAGCATCCTGAAAAATTTAGCGTTGACCAACGCTATGCGAATAACAAATAGTTTGGTTGATTTCAAAAATATAAACTAAGGCGGGATTTTCCTGCCTTTTATAACACTTCGTTGCAAATTTCTCCTATTTTCAATGCTATAGTCATTTTTTATTCATACCTTAGAGAAACCACTTGAGATCTTTATTGCTCGCATGTGGCCTTTTTGCCACCACCCAACTCAGCCATACCCAGATTTTTTTGCCTACGCAAAATATGGGTCAAACAGAAGTGCCTGACATTGGAAGCGGTATTGGTTTGCTTGATCAACAAAAAGAAAAGCTCATTGGTGAAAAGGTATATCGTGAAGTGCATCGCCAGATGCCCACCATTCAGGATGCATGGCTAGAAGATCAATTTCTACAGGTATTCTCAGGTATTTTAAGCCAAACCCGACTAGGGCAACCGATTGGACTGGTGATTATTAAAGACCCCCAGATCAATGCATTTGCCGTACCAGGTGGCTTATTTGCACTCAATACGGGACTCATTACCTCAGCAAAAAATCTTGATGAGATTGCAGGGGTAATGGCGCACGAAATAGCACACGTTGCACAACGACATTATAGCCGTTCGCAAGAGGCATTTAAGGGACAGGGGCTATTGGCCTTGGCTGGTATTATTGTCGGGGCTGCGATTGCCTCACAGGCAGATAGTGAGGTGGGTTCCGCCGTCATGCTTGGAACGCAGGCTGCCTTAATGGACAAGCAACTCAGTTATAGTCGGAATCAGGAACGTGAGGCTGACCGTATCGGCATGCAGTTTATGTACGCGGCAGGCTATAATCCACAAAGCATGGCTGATTATTTTGAAACCATGCATCGGGCAACCAGTCGAGTTAGTTTTTTGCCTGATTTCTGGCTTACCCATCCACTTACTACAGAACGTATGAGTGAGGCGCGGTTACGTGCCAATCAGTTGCCTCAAGTCAAGTCTAAAATCTATGATCTCGATTTTGACATATTAAAATGGTACACACAGGTTGTCTCAAATCAGGCGACAGAAATCCAGTTACAGGCGCTTGCCAATCGGAAGAATATCGCGGGCTTATTGGCGCTTAGCAAGTTTTATCTGATGCAGGGAGACTATACTCAGGCACAGTCCAACCTTGATCTGGTCAAGATAAAATTAAAATCGCATATCCTTGTTCCCCTGATTCAAACCGATATTTATCTGGGACAAAACAAGTTCGATCAGGCATATGACAGCATCAGTTCACTACAAAAAACCATGCCTGAAAATCGAGCTTTATCCTATAAATTGGCTGAGGTCTTAATCCGCCAAGGCAAGATTGATCAGGCGCAAACTCTGGTACAGCGCTTTATAAGAAAAAATCAGCGTGATATACAGGGATGGCAGCTTTTACAGCAGGCGACCAATCTTGATAAAAGTTCACCACTGCAAGCAGTAAATGTGCTGTGCTATCGTGCGGAAGCTGAATATTGGTCTGGCTATGAAGAAAATGCGATTAAATCCATGCTACATGCCCAACGCTTGGCAAAAGGTAACTTGGCAATGTCAGCAAAAATTGAATCGCGCTTGAAACAGATGCAAGATGATCGCCGTATGAAAATTTAAAAATTAGGAAAAATAGAAATGATTAAAGGGCAGTGTCTATGTGGGGAAATCGAAAATAGTATTTTGTGTTATTGCACAACATTGTGCCAGTCCAATCTATTCTTATCGTACCGATTTACCTAATATCATCCGCTTGCGTTTGGGAGCGGTGACGGAGGGGCATCTTCCAGCACCGAAAGAAGAATTTTTTACTGAACATAAGCCAGATTTTATTGAATTAAGATAAAATGCTAGTGATAAGTCATATTCATTGATGAAGTTAAAAGATTTATGAAGAAGTTTGTTTTTATTATTTTGATGACTGGTTGTATGGGGAACAGTTTTGCTGCATCCATTGAGCAATATGTCAATGCTGTACATAAAATCAGGGAAAGCTATGCACAGGACTTGCGTGGATTCTTGCGTAGCCTAGACCCTCAGCTCACTCAATTTAGTCCTGAGCAACAAGCTAAATATTGTGGCATTAACCAGCGTTATATTCAGGATATGTCAGGTGCAATTGAACAAAACCGTTCATCATTACCACCACAATATGCAGGTATGACCAAGCAGGATTTAATTAAACAAGTGGTTGAGTCTAAAGAGATGCAGATGCTTGCTAAATATAATGTTCAGTGTGATTTTAAATAGTCGAAAAACTTTGGGTTCATTGTTAAAAATGAATCCAATTTAGAAATAAATAGCGGATATAAATAAAGAGGATTTAAGCTAATTAGCTTAATTTTGCTTTAATTTTGGCAGAAACTTGTGCAGGATCGGCACGTCCGGCTATGATCGGACGTAGAGAATTCATCACCTTACCCATATCTTTCATGCTAGTAGCTTCTTGAGCAGCAATCGTTTGCTCAATGATAGAATCAAGTTCTTCCTCAGTCATAGCGGCTGGTAGAAATTGAGAAATAACCTCAACTTCGGCTTGTTCTTTACTAGCTAAATCATCTCGACCAGCGCCAGAAAAGGCCTTGATCGATTCTTTACGTTGTTTAATTTGCTTTTCAATGACCGCAAGAACCTGAGCATCGTCAAGCTCAATGCGTTCATCGACTTCGATTTGCTTAATCGCTGCCTGTACACCACGAATAACCGTTACCGTTGCCATGTCTTTGGCACGCATAGATGATTTTAATACGTCGGTAATCTGGTCTTTTAAAGTGGTCATATCAGCAGTCAGTCACAAATTAATTAGTAAAGGCGAGTAGTACGTACAGATTCGCGAGTCAATTTCTTTTGATAACGCTTAACTGCAGCAGCTTTTTTACGCTTACGTTCCTGAGTTGGTTTTTCATAGAACTCACGCTTACGAACGTCAGCTAAAACACCCGCTTTTTCGCATGAACGCTTGAAACGACGGATAGCTACGTCTACTGGTTCGCCTTCTTTCAATTTAACTTGTGGCATGTAAAATCCTCTAAGATGATGGGATAGACCTAACGTACCATTACGCCAGATCACAAGTGAAGTGCACTATTTTACTCATTTACAACTCAGATCACAAGTCTATAATAGCCCCGACATTATTTTTAAACGATGTAAAGGCAGTTAAATGATTGTTTTGGGCTTGGAAACTTCGTGTGATGAAACTGGGTTGGCACTCTATGATAGTGAACTCGGCTTGCGTGGACAGGTTTTATATAGCCAGATCAAACTGCATGCTGAATATGGTGGTGTCGTACCAGAACTTGCTTCACGTGACCATGTCCGTAAAATGATTCCCCTGATCAATCAACTGCTTGAACAAAGTGGTGTTCAGAAAAACCAGATTGATGCGGTTGCCTATACGCGTGGTCCAGGACTCATGGGTGCCTTGATGACAGGTGCATTGTTTGGTCGTACTTTAGCATTTGCCTTTAATAAGCCTGCAATTGGTGTACATCACATGGAAGGGCATATGCTTGCACCATTACTTTCAGAGACTCCACCAGAATTTCCATTTGTTGCATTATTGGTGTCTGGTGGGCACACACAGTTGATGGCAGCCTACGGTATTGGTCAATATGAATTACTGGGTGAGTCAATTGACGATGCAGCAGGTGAAGCCTTTGATAAAGTCGCAAAAATGATGAAGCTACCTTATCCAGGTGGGCCAAACATCGCAAAACTTGCATTGCAAGGGGATGCCCTGGCATTTGAGTTTCCTCGTCCAATGTTGCATCAAGGTTTGGATTTTTCATTTAGTGGTTTAAAAACAGCGGTTTCTGTGCAGTTGAAAAAACTGGGTGAAGAAAACCGTGATGCTGACGTTGCTGCCTCTTTTCAGGAAGCAATTGTCGATACATTGGTTAAAAAATCGGTTAAAGCCTTAAAGCAAACAGGTTTAAAGCGTTTGGTGATTGCAGGTGGGGTGAGTGCAAATTTGCGTTTACGTGAGCAATTGGAAACCTCACTGAAAAAAATTAAGGCGCAGGTTTATTATGCTGAACCTGCCTTATGTACCGATAATGGCGCAATGATTGCATTCGCAGGTTATCAACGTTTAAAGGCTGGGCAGCATGATGGTCTGGCTGTCACCACAACGCCAAGATGGCCGATGACTGAGTTGCAACCAACCTGAAAATTGAATTGATGATTCTTGTTGGTTGATAGGCTTTAGGTCGGTTTACGTTCTTATTTTATTTAAAAATCAAACCATTATTTATATACATGGCAATGGCTTGGAGTCAACGCTATTGTGTTAAAGTATTGGATAAATTATTTATTTTGATGAGCCAAAACTCATTTGCGGAGTTCAGAAGTTGAAAATTTCTTATGTTTTTACCTGTGGTCGACTAGAGTCTTTGTTTAAGATTCTAAATCTTATTCAATCTAATGAAAATAAAGAAAAAAATGATAAAGTGATTGAGCAGTTTAGAAAGGATATTTCTTTAGGGCGAACTTTTGAGGAAACTGAACTTTATCAATTGATAGAAGACAGTGAGGAAAAAATTGTGGTCAATCGCTTGAATAATATTCTTCGGGACAAACCTGCCCATCAGAATGAATTTGATTTTCAGGAATATAAAACAGGTGCCTGGTCTGAATTTAACGATTATAAGCTGGCAGTTCGTTTCTCTAATGCCAAAACAGAGTTAAGTGAAAAGCACTTTGAAAAAACTGGTGAATACATGACTAGTCGAGGTATTGCAAAACTGACAGGTTTCAATCCAGCGAATATCAAGAATATGTTGCAACATAAAAGAGCTGTCGTGAAAAAAATGCTCATCACATTGGAAAAGTTGGCAAAAGAATATTGATAATCTATAAAATAAAAGATTGATGCAGAGAAAATTTATTTTTCTGCATCGAGATTTAAATTAATATCTGAATAATAAGAAGAATGATAGCAATTTATTCAAGATTGTTTTTACTATGGATAAAAGCTAATCCATATACAGGCCATTTCTTCTCTGACTTAAGATTATTGACTAAGTAAGCAATACACACCAATGCAATTGAACCTGATAGCACAGGGAAAAATAAGAAACCCCAGTGATATTGAATGGTATTTGCAGTTAGCAATATCACCAATGGATTAGCACCTGCGGGTGGATGAACACAACGTAAAAGTTGCATTGCTGCGATTGCACAACCGACAGAAAGAGCGATGCTCAAGGTGGGTGTACCAAAAAATTTAAGAAATAATAAGCCAATAAATGCTGAGACCAAATGTCCTAAAATTACATTTCGAGGTTGTGCCAAAGGTGAATGTGATGCGGCATATAATAGAACACAAGTGGCTCCGAAAGGTGCCATAATAAAGATATTATGGGTAAATTGACTTAAAAATAATAACACTAGAATACTTAGACTTCCCCCAACAAAACTTCTGATGAGATCAATCGATTGCGGTAAAGGTGCTAAATGTTCTTTGCCATTGAGAATTGGTCGCATTGTTTTTCCTCTGATCTTGATTTTTGCTGATCATAATCCTAAAATTATAAATAGTACAGATCTGTACTATTTTTATTGGGTAAATTTTTTATGTCAAAATCAGCTAACAAAATTTTAGATACAGCAGAGAAGCTTTTTTACGAAAGTAGTTTTGCTGGAGTGGGCGTAGATTTGATTCGGGATGAATCAGGATGCTCAAAAACTACAATGTATACTTATTTTAAAAATAAGAATCAGTTGGTTAAATCTGTTTTGGAGTTAAGAGATATTCGTTTTAGAAAAAGTCTCCAAAGTTATGTTGCTGAGGCTACAGGTCGGGAAGCCATCAATAAGATTATTGATTGGCATTTAAAGTGGTTTCAGGAAGATAATTTCAAAGGCTGTCTATTTGTACGGGCTGTTGCAGAATCACATTCCGAAAATAATGAAATTATTCAAATTTCAAAAGAACATAAAATATGGGTGAGGAATCTGATTAATCAACATATAAATGCAAATCAGTATCAAGAGATATTAACCACTATGATCTATACTCTGATTGAAGGTTTATTTAGCCGATTTCTAGTTGAAGGTTATGATAAACAAGTGGAAACTGATATAAAAAATTCAATAAATACACTATTTGAAAAATTGGTGCTGTCCTAAACAGTAGGCTCACCAAAAGAGCGAGATAACAAGGTACATGTTTTAAATGTCAATAGACCGTAATTAAAAGCTTGGTCAGTTATCACATGATTTTATGAATTGTCATTTAATGGTCATGGTTTTGTCATTTCGGAAGATTAGGCTACAGCAGTAATTTTATGGGGTAGCTATTATGATGAAGCAAAAAGTATTATTGATTTCAATTCTTACCAGTTTGGCATTAATGGGCTGTGGCAGTGACCATGATGACAATCAAAATACAGCAAAAATGTTAAGTACCGAGCAGACATTAAACTTTGGTGATCGAGATTGCTGGTTAGGTGGAACAGTTAAATTGACAGGGCAAGATAAAAATAATAATGGAATTTTAGAGACTGATGAAATTCAGCAAACCACGCCGAGTTGTATCACAGAAAATGCTTTCGCTCGGGGTGTGCAGCTCACTTATCAGGTGATGGATCATCTGAAAGGTATTGCAGATGGGGCAAAAGCGGGCAATACCATTGAGTTTAGACAGGGTGGTTTCGGTTCTGATCTGGTGGCGCACCCAACCAATAAAAACCAATTTTATGCCATTACCGATCGAGGCCCCAATGCCGATTACAACTTAAATAAAGACAATGGCAAGATGTTCCCTGATCCAGCATATGTGCCGCGTATTGGTCTATTTGAAGTACAAACCAATGGTACAGTGAAAAAGATTAAGGAAATTTTACTTAAGGATCGTAATGGGCAAAATATTTCGGGCCTACCTAATGCCAATTTTGGTGCAACCAAAGAAGCAGCTTACGACATTTATGGCAAATTATTAAGCCGTCAAACAGATGAATATGGTCTAGATGCGGAAGGTTTGGTTGCCATGAAAGATGGTAGCTTTTGGGTGAGTGATGAATATGGCCCACATATTGTTCATTATGATGCCAATGGTGTAGAAATAGACCGTATTAATGCTTTTGAAAAAGATACCCGCCGTATTGGTGGTTATTTACTGCCTGCGGAATTTGCCAATCGCCGCCCGAATCGTGGCATGGAAGGTTTAACCATTACACCAGATGGGAAAACCCTGGTGGGGATTATGCAATCCACGATGGATAATCCAACAACAGCAGTCAATAAATCAGACTTAACCCGTATTGTAACTATTGATCTAGAAACTAAAAAGGTGAAGCAATATTTATATAAACAGGAAGGTGGAGCAAAAGCTTATTCCAACTCTGCAATTACAGCTTTAAGTAATACCAGCTTTTTAGTTTTAGAGCGAGATGGAGATTTTTATCGAGATAATCCAAGCGCTTTTAAACGTGTTTATAAAATTGATTTGCGTAATGCAACCAATTTAGAAGATATTGCTGAAACAGCTCAGATTAAACAGGATGCTAAACTGGGTTTAACCATTGATGGACAGACTTTAGAACAATATGTTTTAGCAAAAGGTTGGGATGGGTTAAAGACACAGGGTATTTTACCCCCAACAAAAACGCTGGTTTTAGATATGATTGAGAAAGTCAAATTCCCTCATGATAAAATGGAAGGGTTGTGGCTGATTGATGATAAGCGTTTAGGTTTAATCAATGATGATGACTTTGCACTATGGGTAACCAATGGTGTTCTGGAGCAGAAATACTTAGATCAGGATAAGAAAAAAATTGATAGTAATACTTTATATATTATTGATGGATTGGATTTAAAAGCAATACCATAAATTTTTGAGATGAAAAAGCCATCAATTGATGGCTTTTTATTTGAGTAATTATACCATTTTTAATTGCTGCGAACCGATCCAGTGTTTTGAGAACTGATATGCCGCACGGCCTGAACACTGTCCTCGTGCCTGACACCATCTCAGTGCCTCAGCCCGTACTGTGTCATTATATTCCAGATCAGCTTTTCGAATATAATGTTCCACAATGTCCAGATAGAGCTGTTGATCCATTGGATAGAATGAAAGCCATAGTCCAAAACGATCAGAAAGTGAGATTTTTTCTTCAATCGCTTCCTGTGGATGCAACTCGGTATATTGCGGAACATCAACCTTGCGCACTGGTGTATTTTCGTGCATAAATTCAGGCAATAGGTGGCGGCGGTTACTGGTTGCATAAATAACGAAGTTGGTTGAACCAGATTGCAGCGAACCGTCCAAAACACTCTTTAAACTACGGTAATTTTCATCTTCCGCATTAAAGGCCAGGTCATCACAATAGACAATAAACTTTTCTGGGCGCTCGGCAATCAGTTTTTGAATTTTTGGTAAATCTGATAAATCATCACGTTCAATTTCAATCAGGCGTAAACCCTGTGCTGAGTACGCCGTGAGCAGGGCACGTACAATGGAGGATTTGCCTGTACCACGGGAACCTGTCAGCAAAATATCATTGGCGGGGAAACCATTTAAAAACTGCAAGGTATTTTGGATAATCTTGTCTTTTTGGCGTTCAATTCCTTTTAAATCTTCCAGATACATTTTTTTAGGTTGTTGAATTGCGACCAGTTGCTGATTTTCCCAGCGAAAAGCAATTGCTGAAAAATCAGTAGGTTGTCTTGGAGCGGGGAGGACTTGCTGGAGCTGTGTTAAAACACTGGATAATGACTGGAGAATAGATTCGGGTAAATCAAGGATAGCCATAAATCAAACCAAACTCAGTGATCAATAAATAGGGATACTATCACTGCTATAGTTAAAATAAAGAAAATATCATCAAGAATATGGAAATAAGCTGATTTTACCCTTGATTGTTACAATAGGTTTTTGCATTGTATAGGTGCAGGATTAGAAAAACATGATGCACATCAGGATAACGAATGTTAAATAATGTCCAAGAAAAAAAGAATACATATCAAACATATAGGATAGATGTGTTACAGGAGCAATTACAACATGCCAGCTCTTATGAAGAATGGAGGGAAATTGCACTCAAATTGGACGAGGAATCAGGCAGGGAAGTATGGAAATATGACAATGAATCGCCTTATTTTGATGCTGAAGTTTTATCCAGGCGTTACAACCTGCTAAAAAGATATCGGCTGCATCACCGTACCCTTGACCTGATCTATGTATTGAGGGATGGACTAACCTACGATTTTGCCAATATTGGCCATCCCATGTTGTTTGCTGAAACGTATATCGGCACCAAAAAAATTATCGAAAACTATGTGGATGAGGTGAGTGACTGTTTGCGTTATTTGGCATCCAGCGAATGTATAACGTTTCAGCTCAAGGAGAAAATCCAGTTTTTTGAGGAATGTCAGAAAGCCTATGGTCAGCCTGCCTTGATGCTTTCTGGTGGCGCAACTCTGGGACTGTTTCATACTGGGGTGTGTAAGGCATTGCTGGAACAGGACCTGTTGCCGAAAGTGCTGTCAGGTTCAAGTGCGGGCGCAATCATGACGGGGATGTTGGGTACCTCATCCGCTGATCAAATTCCAGAATTATTGACAGGAAAGCATTTCTTTCATGAAGCATTTCGTTTTAGAAAGGTGATGGAACTCATTAAGGGGCATGGCGGTATTGCCGATGTGATGTACCTTAAAAAATTCCTGATTCACAATATGGGAGACCTGACCTTTGCAGAGGCGTATCAGCGTTCTGGTCTGCATATCAATATTGCGGTTGCACCTTACAATGCATCACAAAACCCGCTTATCCTCAATGCCTTGACTGCGCCGAATGCTTTGGTCTGGAGTGCGGTGATGGCTTCCTGCGCGGTTCCTGTTCTGTTTCCACCCGTTCATCTGACCAGCAAGCGCTACGATGGACAGCATACGCCCTATATGTCAAACACCAAATGGGTGGATGGGAGTATGCGTAGTGATTTTCCACAAGAAAAAATGGCTCGTTTGTATAATATCAACTACACCATTGCTAGTCAGGTGAATCCGCATATTGTTCCATTTATGCAGAGTGACTTACAGCGTTATCGTAATGATGTGTTGAGCTGGCCTGAGCGGATTATCCGTCATCAGGGTAAAACCATTGCACTGGATGTGATGGATTTAACCCGCCATTATGTGGGAAGATTTTTCCCGATTCGCCGTGCCCTGGATCATGGTTATGGTATTTTAGGACAGCGCTATTATGGGGATGTCAATATTATTGCCAAATATGGACTGCGCCACTATGGTTATATGCTCAAGAACCCTCGTCCCAAGTTGTTTAAGATTTTGCAGCAGGAGGGTGAACGGGCGACCTGGCCTAAAATCGCTTCTATTGAAACCCATGCGCGTATTGGTAAAACCATTGAACATTGTTTGGCATCATTGCGCAAACAGGCAGAAAAGCAGCAGAATGAGTTTTATTACGTGGACCTTTGATTCGCAACTTCCGTTGGATGATCTTGTATTAAAAACCAAACCCCAAAGTTATGCCTTTGGACGGCGTTTATATACATTCCAGATCGAACAGCAAAAATATTGGCTTAAATTTCATCAGGCCCATAGTTATCACGTTTTGGAACATGCTTTTCTGCATGAATTGGATTTTTATCAGCAGAATTCAATCTCCAGAAAGCAATTTATTGTTCCTCATCAAATCATTCAGTTTAAAGAAAACACGCCGTTTCATGAACTTGCCTCCACTGGAAAAGGGCTGATTCTGGTGGATACAGAAAATTTTTTTAACTGTGTGCCCAGCGATGTGCAAATAATTCAACAGCAAATATTAAGGGCATTGGAAACACTGGAAAATATGCACCAACTAGGGTGGGTGCATGGCGACCTTAAAATTGAACATTTCCGTTGCTATGAAAATAGCTGTAAGCTGATTGATTTTGAGCAGAGCTTTAAATCACCTCATGCAACCCAGAATTTAACTGCCACACCGCACTATATGGCGCCAGAGCTTTTTCATGCAGAAAGGAAAACAGTTCAGAGTGATTTATATGCTTTTGGTATTATTGTCTATGAATGGCTCACTGAAACAAGGCTACAGGCCAAGACCTACCATAATTGGGCGGTATTGCATTGCCAGCAAATGCAAATTCAGCTTCCTAAACAGCTTGAATGCTTTTTGCCATTGCTGAATGGGTTGATGCAGAAGCAGGTTGAACAGCGTTTTAAGTTGGTTTCAGATGCAAAAGACTGTCTAAACTCGACTATTTTGCTGTAAAAATAAACATAAATACTTGATTTGAATATTATATGTTCATTTGGTTGGTTTTTTTTAACAGAAACACTTGTCATCAAGGATGTTTCTCACTAATATGCATACCCATCGGGGGCGTGGCGAAATTGGTAGACGCACTGGATTTAGGTTCCAGCGCCGCAAGGTGTAAGAGTTCGAGTCTCTTCGCCCCCACCAAATTTAAAAAGCAAGGATAACTTGCTTTTTTTATGGTTAAGTCGTTATGATTTGATCATGCTGTTATAGAGGATTGGTGTAATGGTAGCATGACGGTCTCCAAAACCGTTCGTCAAGGTTCGAGTCCTTGATCCTCTGCCAAATTTAAAAGGGATTTTTTAGGAGTCCCTTTTTTATTGCCGTAATTTTTTATCTGTATATTAAAAAAGCATTAAGTTTCAGATGCATGGTTTTTTATAAAAAGGGCTTGTCATCAGAAACGTTTATCTCTAATATACACATCCATCGGGGGCGTGGCGAAATTGGTAGACGCACTGGATTTAGGTTCCAGCGCCGCAAGGTGTAAGAGTTCGAGTCTCTTCGCCCCCACCAAATTTAAAAAGCAAGGATAACTTGCTTTTTTTATGGTTAAGTCGTTATGATTTGATCATGCTGTTATAGAGGATTGGTGTAATGGTAGCATGACGGTCTCCAAAACCGTTCGTCAAGGTTCGAGTCCTTGATCCTCTGCCAAATATTAAAAAAGCCCTTGTATTTACAAGGGCTTTTTTATGTTCATCTTTTCAGATGACTTTTCTTTTGAAGTGGTCTACGTGTATTCTGCTAGTCTAGAGCCACTAGTTTAATACTTTTTTGAATCCGTCAATGCGTAAGTCTTATTCTAATTCAGGGAATAAAATGTAGCTCTTATCAAAAACAGGTTTTTGGGTCGTATTGGATTAATGAGGGCCTTTGATATTTTGCAGGCCCTCATTTTTAGTGATTCATTTAATAGCTATACTTTTCAAGTTTAATTGGGTGGTAACAGCATTAAAATGCCATCATTCAGCAACTGGGCGATATCTTCCAGTATTTCAATATGATTCAACTGTTCATCAAATATCAGGCTTTCACCATTGGCTAGTTGCTGCAATTGTTTCTCAAATGCTTCGGAAACACAAACAGGTTCGCCATTTGCCCAAAACTCCAATACTCCATTGTGCTGTCTGTAAAGTAGTTTCATCGCTGGTTCCAGCATCAGTTCATAGCCTGTACCTATGATTTCAATGAGCTCATTTGCCTCAATTTCTTCTGGTTCAGGAATATTGTCTGGATATTTGACTTCGCTCATATATGCCATAATTGCAGCATCAAATTCAGGCGCCTGACAGAGATAATCGAGTAACTGGTTTTTTAAATAGCTAAATTCGGTATGGTTGATTTCGCCAATTGCTGTGGCCTGCTGGCGGGGAATATCCAGCAAGGGATTTTTCAGTAAGCTATTTTCTGCAAACTGGTCACTGATCCGATCCATCATGTGTGCAAGGTTAGGCATACGGAAACCAAACGAAAAGGTCAGGCATTCATCTTCCGCAACACCATAATGGGAAAGTCCAGGTGGTACATAGAGCAAGTCGCCTGGCGCAAGAACTTCATCAAAATGAACATCCATTTCAGGCAATAATTTTAAGGGTTGATCTGGCACAAACTCGGTTGATTCGTCACACATTTGACCCAACTGCCAACGGCGATGACCATGTCCCTGCACCAGAAACACATCATAAAAGTCGAAGTGTTTGCCCACTGATCCTCCTTTAGGTGCGTAGGACACCATAATGTCATCACGCCGCCATTGGGGAATAAAAGGAAATTTTTTCCACAGTTCTGAAATATCAAAGGAATAGTGATCAATCGCTTGTACTAAAATTGTCCATAAATTTGGCAATTTTTGAAAATCACCTTTGGTTAAAGGTGAGGATTTAACGTGCCATTCATTTGGTTTTTTGTTTTTTTGACGGATCAAACGTGCGCTGACTTGCTCTTCCAATGCCAGCTCCCTGACATCATCAGGTTCGATGAGTCCAATAATTTCGGGCATTGCGTTACGCACCAGCAGTGGTTTTTTTTGCCAGTATTCAGTTAAAAATTGTTCTGCGGTAATACCGCCCAATACCGTTAAAGGTTGTGACATGATGATGAAGCCAAAAATAAATCAATAACGTGTATTGTCCCTTGAGTTGAAAGGCGGTGCAAGCCTTGTATCACAGCCAACAAACCCTAATTTTGATCAATCAGTTCGGGATTCATTCACAGCTTCTTAAAAACACAGTATGCTAAAGCGGCTATAAGGAGTATTCATGTATCAAGTATTGGCAAGAAAATACCGTCCACGTAATTTCAATGAGTTAGTGGGGCAGAATCATGTCTCCCGTGCGTTGACCAGCGCATTGGAACGTGGACGATTGCATCATGCTTATTTATTTACAGGGACACGTGGTGTGGGTAAAACTACAATTGCCCGTATTTTAGCCAAGTGCCTGAACTGTGAAACGGGTGTGACCTCAACGCCGTGTGAAGTTTGTGCCACCTGTAAGGCCGTGAATGAAGGGCGTTTCATTGATTTAATCGAGATTGATGCTGCGTCACGTACCAAAGTTGAAGATACCCGTGAGTTACTGGACAATGTTCCTTATGCACCAACTCAGGGTCGCTTCAAAGTCTACCTGATTGACGAAGTGCACATGCTTTCAACGCATTCATTTAATGCTTTATTAAAAACGCTGGAAGAACCGCCAGAGCATGTGAAGTTCTTGTTTGCAACCACCGATCCACAGAAATTACCCATTACGGTGATTTCTCGTTGTTTGCAGTTTACCCTGCGTCCTTTGGCTGTTGATGAGATTACCACGCATTTAACCGCAATTTTAAATAAAGAGCATATTGAAGCTGATCAGGATGCGATCTGGCAAATTGCTGAATCGGCACAGGGTTCATTACGTGATGCATTATCCTTAACGGATCAGGCCATTGCCTATGGTCAGGGAGCTGTACATCATCAAGATGTCAAAGACATGCTGGGGCTGATTGACCGAACCATTATTTATGACCTGATTTTAGCAATTCATCACAACCAACAAGCGCATGTCAGCCAGTTGTTGTTGCAGTTTAGGCAACAGGCTTTAGATGTTTCTCTGGTTCTGGATCAGTTGGTTTCAACCTTGCATGAGTTGGCGTTGTTGCAGTATCTGCCTGATCTTGCCTTGAAATACAGTGAAGAAATCAATCGAAAAATTCTACATTTGTCCAAACTGATTTCTGCTCAGGATTTGCAGCTTTACTATCAGATTGCATGTAAGGGACGATCTGATCTGCAACTTGCAGTCACGCAAGAGCAAGGTTTTGAAATGTGTGTCTTGCGTTTGCTCGCATTTAGACCGTTATCTGCTGGTGAAATTACTGTTGGGGGCACAAACCCACAAAATATTGTAGTTTCTCATCAGCAAGTCGTTTCAACTGAGCCAAGTCCAGCAGAAATTCAGCAATTGCAGCAAGTTACTATTGTTGAAGAACAGCTTGTGGTTCAGCAGGAAATGGTTAGTGTTGAACCTGAACCTGAACCTGAACCTGAACCTGAACCTGAACCTGAACCTGAACCTGAACCTGAACCTGAACCTGAACCTGAACCTGAACCTGAACGCATTATTCAGAATGAAAATGTTATGGTTTTTGATGCAGCGGATGGGCAACTGATTGGGTTGGATCATTCAGCTATCCATCAGCAAAATGCTCATTCCAGTGAATTCAAAGAATCAGATGAGGTATTGATTTTTCCCGTAGAGGAACAAACTGAAGTTACACAAATCATCAATCAAGCACCTGAGCCAAACGTTAAGGCTGAACCTGAATTGTTTGAAGAAACATTTATTGCTACGGAACAGCAAATTGACAACCAATTTGCCATGCCTGTGGTTGATGTAGTTCAACAGGTTGAAACGATGCATTTGGCAGACCAAGCTAATCTCATGCCTCAAGATATTCTTAAACTTCGTGAACAGGTTTTGGAGGGTGAGTGGAATCTGGATAAATGGGAATACTGGTTTAGAAATAGTGAACTTTCGCCAGCCGTCCAGGAGTTGGCACAGCATGGCATCATGCAGGGGCATATTAATGGCTCATCTGTGTTTCATATTCCGCAGAAATACGAGGGCATGTTGTCACAATTAAGGCAGGCGTTGGAAGATGCACTTAAGTCACAGTGGCCGAATACGCAGTTTAATGTGCAATATCAAGATATTGATTCGATAACACCTTTTACCATGCAGGTCATGCGTAAGGAAAAGGCGTTTCATCGGGCTGTTGAGTTATTACAGCAGGAACCTGCCATTAAAAGTTTAATTGAAACCTTTGATGGTGAGTTACAGAATATTCAACTCAAGTCCTGATGCTTGAGTCCCCTTAAATTTAATATTTGGCTTGTGGTTTCTATCTAACTGCTTGTTGCAAATACTTATTAAACATACAGAATTGTCTATTTATTTTAAGTAATTAAGGGCTGGTGCATAGTAGAACCAAAAAAATTATGTTAAAAAAAGAAAGCGAATAATATACTGAAAATAAGGAAAAATAATAATGCGCCGTTTGCCTGTTTATATTTTATTGGATACTTCGGGGTCAATGCGAGGAGAGCCAATTCATTCCGTGAATGTTGGATTGCAGTCGATGCTTAGTGCATTACGGCAAGACCCTTATGCACTGGAAAGTGTGCATTTAAGTATCATTACTTTTGATTTAGAGGCAAAGGTCTATTTGCCACTGACCCCACTCGATCAGGTTCAATTGAACAATATTGATGTGCCAAGTGCAGGGGCAACCTTTATGGGCGCTGCTCTGGAGTTGTTGGCACAACAAGTGAGCCAGCAAATTCAAAAAAGTAGCGATGAGATTAAAGGGGACTGGAGACCTTTATTATTTGTCATGACAGATGGCTCACCCTCAGATGTGTATGCATATCAGCAAGCAGTTCCTGTGATTCAGCAATTAAACTTTGCCAGTATTGTTGCCTGTGCGGCAGGGCCCAAAGCCAAAACTGAACATTTATTGCAACTGACAGATAAAGTTGTGGTATTGGATACCATGGATGCTGCATCATTTTCAGGATTCTTCAAATGGGTATCGGCAAGTGTGGTGGCAGGCAGCAGCAGTGCAGGCATTTCAAGCTCGATTTCATTGCCACCACCACCGCCTGAAGTGCAACTGGTTTTATAAATAACGGTATAAATTATTAAGGATATTCAGCTAGATGCGACGTTTACCTGTTTTTTTTGTGTTGGATTGTTCTGAATCCATGGTGGGGAAAAATATTGAGCAGATGCAGCAGGGTATTCAACTCATCATGCAGCAGTTACGCAAAGACCCTTATGCCCTGGAAACAGTATATGTGTCAATGATTGCCTTTGCGGGAATTGTGCGTACCTTGGTGCCTTTGGTGGAAGTGTTTGCTTATTATCCAGTGAAATTACCTTTGGGCGGTGGTACACACTTAGGTAAAGCGCTGGAACATTTAATGAATGAGTTTGATCGTCACTTGATTAAGACCACAACAGAAACCAAAGGTGACTGGAAGCCAAGAGATGGATCCGTAAATTTGAACAACTCCTATAAGTGATATTCTGCTCCTCAAATGATGTTATAAACATCAATATATGGAGTATTTTATGGCACGTAGACCAAGAAGAAATCATTCAAATGATTTTAAAGCTAAGGTAGCACTTGCTGCGATTAAAGCAGAAAAAACACTTGCTGAATTGAGTGCTGAATTTGATGTTCATCAAAACCAAATTATTGACTGGAAAAATCAATTGATCTCAGCTTCCTCGCAAGCTTTCGATCAATCAAAAGCTCCATCAGAACCCCCCATTGATCTTAAAAAGTTACATGCAAAAATCGGTGAGCAGGCATTAGAAATTGATTTTTTAGAAGGTGTGTTGAAGAAACTGGGCCGCTTCAACCACAAAAGTTAATCGACGACTCACTTCAGATTTCAGTATCTAAGCAAGCTAAGCTGCTGAAAGTCTCCCGTGGTTGTTATTATTATCGCCCAAAACCTGTTAGCTCATCAGATCTGAAGCTGATGCGATGTATTGATGAATTACATATGCAATATCCTTTTGCAGGCAGTCGTATGATGCGTGATTTGTTGAATCGTCAAGGGCATCATATAGGACGACGTCATACACGTACTTTAATGAAGAAAATGGGTATTCAGGCGTTATATTGCAAACCAAATTTAAGCCAGGCTAATCAAGCTCACCGTAAATATCCATATCTGCTCAAAGGGTTGGCTATTCAGCGCAGTAATCAAGTGTGGTCTACGGATATAACGTATATCCCTATGGCAAAAGGCTTTGTTTATTTATGTGCTGTGATTGATTGGCATAGCCGCAAGGTACTTGCGCATAGGGTATCGATTAGTATGGAGGTGGATTTTTGTATTTCGGTTTTAAATGAAGCGATTGAAAAATATGGATCACCTGAAATATTGAATACAGACCAAGGCAGTCAGTTCACCAGTGATGCATTTATTGATGTATTGAAATCAAATGGCATTCAAATCAGTATGGATGGTAAAGGTCGATGGGTAGATAATGTGATGGTTGAACGATTATGGCGGAGCGTTAAATATGAAGAGGTGTATCTCAAAGCTTATAGCAGTGTCACAGATGCGAAAAAGCAATTAAGTGCATATTTTGAGTTTTATAATTTGAAACGACCTCATTCGAGTCTAGACAAAATGACACCAAATGAGTTTTACTATGATCAGCTACCCCAACAAAACAAGGTGGCTTAACTAGAGCGGAATATCACTTATAAATACGCTTTTAGTTGTTCAAACAAGTGGGACCACCTCTCCAGTCGTATATTTATTTACAGATGGGCGACCAACCGATGAATGCAAGGATGCAATTTATCGCTGGCAAAAAAAGTATGCCCGCCGTTGTACACTGATTGCACTGGGAATGGGTAGAAATGTCGATTATCACACTTTAAAGCAACTGACGGAACACTGTATAGCCTTTGATGAGTTGAATGAAAAAGATTTCCAAAAGTTCTTCCAATGGATCAGTGCCTCAGTCGTCGCGCAAAGTAAAAGTGTGGGAGATGGTGAACAGCAGCAACATCTACCGCCTTTGGATGAGCGCTATATGCGTCTGGTTAAAGATGTTCAGCCACGAACTTTGCTGGATGAGCAGTGTGCAACTTTTGTTGGGCGTTGTGGAAAGTTAAATCGCCCTTATTTGATGAAATTTGAACGTGAAATTCAGTATCAGGCCCCTAAAGACTTAGATATTAACCTCAATTTGTATCACTACCAACTGAAAGAGTGCTGCAAAATTGATGAGGATTATTTTACCTGGTCAGATCAAAGCCAACACCAACAGCAAATCAATACCACTTTGCTTGAAGGCACGCCTGAGTGCCCACATTGTTTGGCAGAAACCGCATTTGCCATGTGTGGCTGTGGTCAATTAATGTGTTATGACGGTTTTAGTGAAGAAGTTAGTTGTCCGTGGTGCCGCCGTCAGGTGAGTTTTGGCTATGGCGGTTCGGATGGGTTTGATGTGCAGCGTGGTCGAGGCTAAGACATCTGTCTTAAAGGTAAAAGGAAATTTTGTTTATGCTTCAGCCATTAACACCAGAATTACAACAGGCTTTTGCTGATACATTGGCACAACTTTTAAGCAATACAACCCAGCCATCGACTCAGATGCAAGATCAGGAGTGGTGGCAGAAATGTGTGCAAAATAAGCGTCTTTATAATGCCTACCATGATTTGGCAGAACAGCTTTATGATGTGCTGGGGTTCCAACTGGAACAATTGCCAGACTTTCAGGGATGTTTGTTACAACAGATATTGCAACAGGGGCGCTTGGCGATTTATGCTCCTGTGCAAAATAGCCTATGTGAAAAGCATGGGGTGTCAAAAAATGCTGTAGAATATCTGGGCTTTTATCCACAGCCTGATACCGTTCAAGCAGAATCTGTGCACCTTGAATCAGAACAGAAACAACCTTTGACACCACCAAATAATGACAATCAATCCATATTATCCGAAATCACAGATTTGTCTGACTCTAATTCGGTTGTGCCTACACATTTACCGTTGGTTGTAACGACTCCAATCATTGAAAAACAATCCAGCCCTATTCCAGACAATACCTCAACACCCCTGCAAACTGGGGTAAAAACGGTGAAAAAGATGCCTCACTTTCAGATTCCCAACGCTAGAGTGGGACAGGACTATCAAGCCAGCATTCAAATGCAATATCCCGTGAAACAGGATGTGCAGATTCATCATGAAAGTGTTAGGATTCCTGAAAATCTGGGTATTTGTTTTGATGCGGTGACACAGCAACTTTCAGGCATACCCACACAGGCAGGTGAATTTAAACTCATTTTTCAATATAAAACGGCAAATGAGCAGGCAGGATGGTTGTCAGGGGAAGTCACGTTTATTGTCACGGCTGACCCACGTAGTTTATGGCAGGTGAATGAGCCTGATCCAAATGCGATGTATTGGAAAGCAAATAATCATTGTCAATTGATTAAGGCGGCAGATTTTAATATTGCTGCGTGTAGTCAGCGAGGACGTTCACATGAACATGCAGGAACGTTCCGTGATGATGACTTTTTTATTGCACAGGTCGCGGATAGTAATTGGTCGGTATTGGTTGTGGCAGATGGTGCAGGAAGTGCCGAATTTTCCCGTGAGGGGTCGAGGGTTGCTGTGAATACTGTTGGCGAGTATTTAAAAGCTTTCATGCAAAAACAATCAGGTGAATCTGACCGATTGCTGGCACAGTGGCAAATCGGAGCCAATGATGATCCTGAAACCAAAAATGCAGCGCATCAGTTAGGCAATCAATTTAGTGATGCGTTTTATTCAGCCGTAACAGAAGCCATTGAACAAATTGAACATGAAGCCACTCGACAAGGTGTTGCTTCTAAATTGTTTGCTACAACATTATTGTTTGCAGTGGTACGGCAACAAGACAATAAAACCTTTATAAGTAGTTTTTGGGTCGGTGATGGAGCGATTGCAGTTTATGGTAAGGACCGCGTGCGGTTAATGGGTAAACCTGATGGGGGGGAATTTGCAGGACAAACCCGCTTTTTAGATTATGGTTGTTTGCTGCGAGATTTTAAACAGCGAGTCCATATTGGCTATTTTGATGACGCTCAGGCAGTAATTCTCATGACTGATGGGATTTCTGATCCGCGTTTTGAAACGGATGCAGGGCTGGAAAATCAACAAAAATGGCAGGCACTTTGGCAAGAAATTGAACCACACTTACAACAGGAAAAACCTGAACAGGCTTTACTGGAATGGTCAAAATTCTTTAGTGCAGGACATCATGATGATCGAACATTGGCGATTTTATGGCAAATGCTACAAGATGATCAAATAAGTAATATGACTGTACCAGATGACTCAGTAGGGGTGGTAGATGAGTAAAGTCATTCAATGTCAAACGCTCGATGGCCGTCCAATCGCTTTTGTAGATGAAGTGATTGGTTCGGGTGCGATGAAAGATGTCTATTTTTCGCCTGATAAATCTTACGTTGTATGTTTTTTTAGCAAGGAAAAAAACCATTTTTATCAGTCTCAGGCTGAACTGGAACGGCAGAAAGATCGGTTAAAAGAAATTGTGGGCAATAAATGGCAAGGTATTTTTAACGGTGCGGGTGGTGATTACTGGAAAAATGTGTTTTGCTGGCCTGATGGCTTGGTGGAATACAATGGTTTGCTTGGGATTACAGCACCTACCTATCAAAAACCATTTTTCTTTGAGTTTGGTTCTAAAAATAATGATTTTTTGGGGATTAAAGGGAAAGAAAAAGAGGGAAAATGGTTTGCCAGTGCCAATAACCAGAACCGTTTTCTGGATGAACGTGAAAAAGGCACATGGCTGAACTATCTCAAGATTTGTATTTTAATTGCGCGTGCAGTGCGCCGTATGCATGCGGCTGGTTTGGCCCACTCCGATTTGTCCTATAAAAATATTTTGATTGACCCTGTCATGGGGCGTGCTTGCGTTATTGATGTTGATGGTTTGGTTGTGCCAGGCAAATATCCGCCTGATGTGGTGGGAACACCAGATTTTATTGCGCCTGAAGTGGTGATGACCAACCATCTTAAAAAAGATGATCCCCAACGGCATTTGCCCAATATCATGACGGATCGTCATGCTTTGGCTGTGCTGATTTATATGTATTTGCTCTATCGCCATCCATTACGTGGTGGCAAAGTACATGATGTCAATGACCCACAAAGAGATGAAAATCTGGCAATGGGTGAAAAAGCATTATTTATTGAACACCCAACGGATGCAGGTAATCGGGTTAAAGTGGCGCAGGTTCGTCCGAATGCCTTGCCATGGGCAGATCCCGAAAAAATTCCATTTACGGTGACAGGGCCGTATTTAAAGAAACTCTTTCTACAGAGTTTTGTTACAGGTTTACATCAACCGCAGCAGCGTCCATCTGCCAATGACTGGGAAACGGCGTTGGTGAAAACGGTTGATTTAATGCAGCCGTGCCTAAATTCAGATTGTGGTCAAAAATGGTATGTATTTGACAACAGCACCAAACCTGTATGCCCATTTTGTGGCACGGCATTTCACGGCAAATTGCCTGTATTAAACCTATATTCGGCACGCAGAGAGGGTAACTTTAGGCCTGATAATCATCGTTTGATGGTCTGGACAGGGCAATCAATTTATCAATGGCATGCCAATAACTTGATTGCGCCAAATGAACGTTTAAGTGCAGAACAAACCAAACGGGTGGGTTATTTTATTTTCCATCAACAGCAATGGTGGCTGGTTAATGAAAATTTACCTGAACTGATGGACGTGGCAAGCAAAGAGATTATTCCGATAGGTGGAAAAATTGAATTGACCGATGGCAAGCAGATTTTATTGTCACGCCAAGATGGCGGACGCTTAGTGGTTGTACAAATGGTGGAATGTGAATGAATGCAACTTTACAAGTGATGGGAACAAATACAGAAATGAATATCGTTGAAAACTCTATTGGAATCTGGTTTACCCAGGCCCATTCCTGTCAGCGAGATTTAATTTTGGCAGCAAAACATACACCTTTTAATCTGCCTATTCATGTGGTGGCCTCCCATCCCGATTGGCGGCCTGAAATCACATCTGTTGCAGATATTGCGTTACAGGAGCCTGCCGTTGCTGAGCGCGTGGAGTGGGTGCTACAACAGGCACAGCGCCTAAAGGTAAAGCTAATTATTGCAGGGCGTTTTGGACGAATTTATCTGGAACAGAAACACCGTTTTGAGGCTTTGGGCATTCGGATTATGGCTGGCTGCGATCACATGGAGCAGATTGCCCAATTACATGATAAATCAGTATTTACCCAAACCTGTTTAGACCATCAGATTGCGGTTGTCCCTGCCACCACTGTATATCATGCTGAAGAGTTGCAAGCCGCCTATGAAAGCTGGTCGAAGAAAGGTGAAGTCTGTGTAAAGCCCGTGACAGGTGTATTTGCATCAGGTTTTTGGCATCTGGATACAAAGGCGACATCATTTGATATGTTTGCCAATAGTCAGAATTTTAGGGCGCATCCACAAACATTTATTGAAAGTTATCGACAATCACCCAATCCGCCTGCCTATTTGGTGATGCCATTTTTATCGGGTCAGGAATGTTCAGTGGATATGTTTTGTGTGCATGGGCAAGTCCGATGTGCGGTTGTCCGTTGTAAACAGCGCGGTGGCTATCAGCAACTGAAACTCGAAGATGAGGCCATTGAACTGGCCAGACAGGTTGCTGAATTGTTTGGCTGTGATGGTTTGGTGAATATGCAGGCCCGTTATAATGATCGTGGGCAATTATTTATTTTGGAAGTTAATCCTCGCCCTTCGGGTGGAATAGGCCACACATTCTATAGTGGTGTCAATCTGGTACACGCTGCTATTGCAGAAACATTCGGATTGGATTATCAGCCTGAAAAAATTGAAAATACTGTCATGGTTCGACATATTAGCCAAAGTGTTTGTGTGGTATAAAGAACGATATAAATATAATTTTTAAGCTAGATTTAAGATATATATGGTTGAGATTGAATTACAGAGGGGAGTATTAAGCTTACAACCCAATGACAATAGCCACTGGAAATGGCAGGATTTATTGGGTTTTGCCGAGCGCATTAATCCAAAGCGTGCATTCTTATTTGTATCAAAAGTATTAGGGCGGCATATTCCCGTCAGTCCCCACATTATGCGCCATGCCTTTACTGATTTGGCTAAGCTGGTTCCTGGTGATTTACCTGAACCCGTGTTGGTTATTGGCATGGCGGAAACGGCGGTTGGGCTGGGCGCAGGCGTTCATCAGGTGTTGCAGCAACGTTATCCTGAAGCGATTTATGTGACAACAACACGCCATCCAGTACATGGTGCGCCATTACTGGCACGTTTTTTAGAAGAACATAGCCATGCACAGGATCAATTGTTATATGGTTCACCTGATGCAGAGCTTCAACAACAGATTCTAAACAGCAAAAGCATTGTACTGGTAGACGATGAAGCATCAACTGGCAAGACCTTTGTCAATTTAATCCATGCTTTACAACAGGCAGGGCTGAATCAAATTTCTCATGTGGTGACTGCCACGCTGGCAGATTGGTCATCAGGCATTCATATTGCCGATCTAAACTGTCAGTCTGTGGCATTAATGACAGGCAAATGGCAATGGCGTGATGCTGAGCATCCAATCCAGATCAATATGCCAAAGGTCGATACAGTTGCTTTTGGCGCATTTGCTACTTTAGCAGAACCGACTTGGGGACGTTTACCCATTCAGGACAGTGGCGCGCATATTCGGTTGGCGGTACAACCTGATGAACGTATTTTGGTGCTGGGCAGTGGCGAGTATGTCTGGTCTTCTTTCCTGTTGGCGGAGTATTTGCAGCAGCAAGGCGCAGATGTGAAATTTAGTGCAATTACCCGTTCACCGATTGCTGTGGGACATGCCATTCAGTCTGCTCTGGCATTTTCGGATAACTATGGTTTAGGTATTCAGAATTTTGTCTACAACATCAATCCACAGGATTATGACCGAGTGTTGATTACTGTCGAAACCGCAACACATTCAGTCGCGAAAAGCCTGCTTGAAGCGTTGCCAAATGCCGAAGTGATCAGTGCTGTGGACTATCCTCATCAAAAATTTAACTTGTGTGTTGTAAATGACTGATTTTTTATTTGACTCCAGTGAAATTCGTACACCCTTAATGCTGGTGGATCTGGATGACACGTTGTTCCAGACCCATCGCCGCATTACACCTGAAGCTGACTTTAAAATGGTCACCACAGATAAACAGGGACAAGCTCTGGCCTATATGAACCCGATACAACAGCATTTTGTACAGTGGCTATTTCATAGTACCCATGTGATTCCAGTGACTGCACGCTGTGCCGAGGCTTTATCCCGAGTTCATTTACCCTTTCAGTATGGGGCGGTCTGTTCTCATGGTGGAACAGTGCTGAATGCGGACCTTAGTGTCAATGCTGAATGGCATGGACAGATGCAACAGGCTTTACAACCCTATCAGACACGTCAGGAAGCCCTGATTGAAGCTGTGCAGCAGCATTCCAGACATTTTGGTTCAATTCGGACATGGGTGGTTGAGGATCAGGGATTGGGGTTGTATGTTGTGGCAAAGCAAAATACAGAAAATGACAATCCTTATGCACCGAATTTTTTGCCTCAATTACTGAATGAGCTTGATGCGAATTTGTTGTCAGGTTTTTACTTCCATTTAAATGGTAATAATCTGGCACTGATTCCGCAGCCTGTGAGCAAAGCAAATGCAGCGAGGTTCCTTTTGCAGCAACTCACCATACAACAACGCCCAATTTTAGGCTATGGCGACAGTTTATCGGATGTTGAGTTTTTGAATTTATGTCACTGGTGGGGAATGCCAAACCATAGCCAGTTGAATCGTTGGGTAAAACACAATCTAACGCAGCAATATAAACAAGAAGGGTATTATGGCGATTACCAGTAAACCAAAAATTAGTAGGGAAAAAGCATCAGAACTCATTTTAACACAAGGGTTTAGTGGAAGTTATCAGCCTGAGCAAGTCACATTTTTATTAAAACGTACCCAAATTCGACCAACAGACACATTGGAAAAGGAACGCCTGATTCAATCAGGTGAAAAACATTATTCACAGATGATTGGTCAGGAGAATCCACCTACTGAACGTCATTTACAGTTATTTGAACAGGCAATGCAGTATGGGCAGCAACGTTTGGCAAAAGAAGTGCAGCAATTGGCACAAACGCTGTCGGCGGAATTGGCTGAACCTATTATTCTGGTCAGCTTTGTACGCGCTGGTGTGCCATTAGGTGTACTACTTTATCATGCATTGCAGGATATGGGACGTGACTGTGTGCACTATGGCATCAGCATTATCAGGGATCGTGGTATAGATTTTGCCGCACTTGAAACGATTATTGCCAAGCATGGTCATCAATCTTTGGTTTTTGTGGATGGCTGGACTGGAAAGGGCGCCATTCAGAAGGAACTGCAACGAAGTCTCGCAGATGACCCTCGTTTCATTGATCGACCTTTGCCCTTGGTGGTGTTGTCAGATATTGGTGGATGTGCTTGGTTGGCAGCCAGTGGTGAGGATTGGTTGATTCCATCAGGTGTTTTAGGCTCAACCATTTCAGGATTAATTTCCCGTAGTATTTGCGAAAATGAGGCTTTGCAATTCAACGAGATTGAGGAAAGTAATCTTGGTCAGTGGCATGGCTGTATTGAATATAAGCATCTAAGCACATTTGACATGTCACAGTCATTTATTGAACAAATCAATCAGATACGCCGAGAACTTCAATCAGAAAAAAATGCCGTTTGGACAAGCGCTCAACAGCAATTACAAAGACAGCGTAGTCAGGCTGTGGTTAAACAATTGGCAGAACATTATCAAATTACCAATATCAATCGGATTAAGCCAAGCATTGCTGAAGCAACACGGGCGATTTTAAGGCGTGTACCTGATCTGGTTCTGTTAAGGGATGCGAATGACGCTGACACGGCATTATTACGTCATTTAACCGAAGTGACACAGACACCAGTCAAGGTGGTCGGTGATCAAATCGCACCTTATCGGGCAATTACCCTTATTCAGAAACTGGGAGCAGGTTGATGTTATCGGCATTATCTTTAGGTGCAACACTTTATATGCCTGCGACCAGACCCGATTTATGGCAAGTGGTGAATGGGGAAAAGTACCCTGAGTTACGTTCTCTGGTCATCTGTCTGGAAGATGCAGTTTCCGAGCATGAGGTGGAAGCTGCAAAAGTCAATTTAAAGCATTTGTTGCAACAGGTTCAGGATCAACCACGTCAAGCACAACATCCTAAAATCTTCATACGCCCTCGCCATATTGCAATGGCGGAAGAATTGGCACAGTGGCCAGAACTGATCATGGCGGATGGCATGGTATTGCCTAAATTCTGCTTAAATCAATTACGACAATGGCAGCAGATATTGCCTGACTTTATTCAGGTGATGCCAACACTTGAAGATGCAGAAACCTTTGATATGGGCGCTATGCGTGAATTACGTCAGGCATTGGAACAGGACTTTCGTCAGGTTCTGGTGCTGCGAATAGGCGGCAATGATTTACTCAACTGTCTGGCTGTGCGCCGTCCGAGTGACTTAACCCTGTATCAAACGCCTATTGGGGCATTAATTGCAAATCTGGCGGGGCAGTTTTTACCTTATGGCTTTGCACTGAGTGCGCCTGTCTGTGAGCATTTTACTCAGGTGAAGTTATTGCAGGACGAGTTATATCTGGATTTACAACATGGTTTATCTGGAAAAACCATTATTCACCCTGCACAGATTGCGATTGTGCATCAGGCCTATCAAGTCAATGATATTGAATTGAAACAAGCTCAGGATATTTTAAGAGATTCTGGTCAGGCTGTATTCGCCTGTCATGGAAGTATGTTGGAGCCTGCCACACATCGCCGCTGGGCAGAACGTATATTAGAGCGATCACAAATATTTGGCATGAAGCAATAACACTAAAAAAAGAGGATAATGAATAATGCAACAATTGACTGCGGGTGCAAATCTGGTACTGGCACAACCTCAGTGTCAGATTAAAATCAAAACTGCATTACCTGCACATATTGATTTAGATGTAAGTGCATATTTACTCAATGCCCAAAACAAGGTTCGTGGTGATGCGGACATGATTTTTTATGGGCAGAAACACACTCTAAACCGTAGTGTTGAGTTAATTGAGGCAAATGGTAAAACGCCTTATTTGGCGCAATTTAATTTAAATACCCAATTGCTGGATCTGGAACTGAATAAGATCGCTTTGTGTGCCAACATTGATGGACAGAGTGCAATCAATGCGCTTCAGAATATTGAGGTTGAGTTATGGCAAAATGGACAGTTAAGCGCCACAGCGATTGTCAATAGTGCTGAAAAGACTGAAAAAGCCCTCATTTTGGCAGAAGTATATCGTTATAAGGATCAATGGAAATTCCGCTTTGTCAATCAGGGCTTTAATGGTGGATTAAAACCCCTTGCCGAATATTTTGGTGTTGAAATCAACGATCAACCCAACACGCCGCCGCCAGCACCTGTTGCTACACCGCCTCAGTCTAAAATAAACCTCAGTAAAATTACGCTGGACAAAGGCAACAGTCGAATTAATTTAACCAAACAGACACAGGGTTTTGGTGAGATTAAGATTAATCTCAACTGGAATCAGCGTTCTATACAGCCCCAATCGGCAGGCTTCTTTAAAAAACTGCTCAACCAGAATCAGGGAATTGATCTGGATTTAGGCTGTCTATTTGAAATGCAGGATGGCACCAAGTCCGTGATTCAGGCATTGGGCAATCGTTTTGGGGATTTTAACGGTTTTCCATTTATTCAGCTTTCTGCGGACGACCGTACTGGTGCATTACAAGGTGGTGAGTGGCTGAGGATCAATGGGAAATACTGGCAAGAAATTCGCCGTGTCGTGTTATTCGCATTTATTTACGAGGGTGTGCCCAATTGGGCTGCAACAGATGCTGTGGTCACTATTTTTGTGCCAGACCAGCCTCCCATTGAAATTCGTTTAACTGAGGGACAGCCCTTGGGTATGTGTGGCATTGTCGAACTGACCAATCAGGCTGGCAATATTCAGGTGCAGCGACATGTTCGTTATGTACCTGGTCATAAAGAACTGGATCAGGCTTTTGGTTTTGGCCTGCGCTGGGTAGCAGGTAGTAAATAAAAACCTATTGACTTTTAACTCCAATTAAATTTCTATCATGATGCAATGAGGGAGAAAAAATATGGCAATTAGCTTAAATAAAGGGGGAAATCTCTCCCTAAGTAAAACAGATCCAACTTTAGTTCGTATTTTAATTGGTTTGGGGTGGGACGAACGTGCAACTGATGGCGCATCTTTTGATTTGGATGCCAGTGCGTTTTTATTAACCGCCTCAGGCAAGGTGCGTGGCGACCATGATTTTATTTTCTACAACCAGTTAAAATCACAGGATGGCTCGGTTGAGCATACGGGTGACAATCGTTCAGGTCAAGGGGATGGTGATGATGAGTCTTTAGTGGTGGATTTATCTAAAGTTTCTCCTGAAATTGAAAAGATTGCCATTACGGTCACCATTCATGATGCCCAAAGTCGTGGACAGAATTTTGGACAAATTGCCAACGCTTTTATCCGTGTCGTCAATCAGGATTCAGGCATAGAAATTGTTCGTTTTGATTTGGCCGAGGATTATTCAACCGAAACCGCCATGGTATTTGGTGAAGTCTATCGTCATAATGGCGAATGGAAATTTAGAGCAGTCGGTCAGGGCTATGCGGGCGGACTTGCTGCAATGTGTCAACAATATGGTATTCAAGTTGGCTAAAACCGATATCTCAAAGCAGACAAGATGTATGTTTTGAGATTTTTTTGAAAGGGTAACAATGAAACATTTTCGTTTCTCAATTATTTTTACCGTGATTTGTCTGGCATTATCTGCATGGTGGGGCTTCAGTCATGGACCAGAGGCAGGCGTGCAGGCAATGCTTCGGGTATTGCTGATCACTACGATTTTGGCTGTGATGGAAGTGTCGCTATCTTTTGATAATGCTGTGGTCAACGCATCAATATTGCGTCACTGGGATGAATTCTGGAAAAAAATCTTTTTAACTGTCGGGATTCTCATTGCCGTTTTTGGTATGCGCCTGATTTTCCCAATTGTAATTGTGGCCATAACCGCAGATATGGGAATGGTCGAAGTTGTCCAGATGGCACTCAACGATCCAGTTCAGTATTCTGAAAAGTTATTGGCCCACCATGCGGAAATTGCTGCCTTTGGGGGCATGTTCCTGCTTTTGGTTTTCCTCAACTTCCTGTTTGATGATGGTAAGGACACGTATTGGTTTCATTGGCTGGAATCACGTTTAGCAAATTTAGCGAATGTTCCCGCCATGTCAGTTTTCGTTGCAATGATCGCCCTTCTCATTATGGTGGGTTTTGTTGCGCCAGAGACGAAATTGGTGGTGGCGATTGCAGGCATCTGGGGTATTGTGGTTTATGTAGGTGTTCAGGCACTTGGGCATTTACTTGAAAGCAGCCAGTCAGAAGAGGCAGAGGAACCACAGGAAAGCGTAACTAAAGGTGCATCAAGTACGGTTGTCAAGGCTGGTATTGGTGGTTTCCTTTATCTGGAAGTGCTGGATGCCTCATTCAGTTTTGATGGTGTGATTGGTGCTTTTGCAATTACAACTGATGTTGTTGTGATTATGCTTGGTCTTGCGATTGGTGCAATGTTTGTACGTTCCATGACCATTTATCTGGTGGAAAAAGGCACATTGGAAGCCTTTATTTATCTGGAGCATGGTGCAATGTATGCAATTGGAATGCTGGCAGCAATTATGCTATACACAGGTACAGGTGGGCATGTGCCAGAAGTGGTAACAGGCCTGATTGGAGTGGCGTTCATTATATGGGCAGTTCTCTCATCAATTGCCTATGAAAAAAGACAGACACAATCTTGATAAAATCCTGGGATATAACAAAACTGTTATATCCATAAAATATAATTTAGCAATGAGATAAGGAGAATAACTCATGGCAATTAGCTTAACTAAAGGTGGCAATGTTAGCTTGACTAAAGAAGCGCCAGGAATCACTAAAACAACAGTCGGTTTAGGCTGGAACCCTCGCGTGACAGATGGTCAGGCTTTTGACCTTGATGCGATTGCATTCCTTGTTGGAGAAAATGGTAAGGTACGTGCAGATACTGACTTTATTTTCTTCAATAATTTGACTTCATCTGACGGTTCAGTAAAACACAATGGTGACAACCGCACAGGTGAAGGCGATGGCGATGATGAAACTTTAAGCGTTGATTTAAGCAAAGTTCCTGCTGATGTGAGCAAGGTGATTTTTGCAGTGACGATTTATGATGGTCAGACACGCAACCAAAACTTTGGTCAGGTTGGTAATGCTTATATCCGTGTGATCAATGACGCAGGCGGTAGCGAAATTGCACGTTATGACTTATCGGAAGATAGCAGCACTGAGACAGCAATGATCTTTGGTGAGCTTTATAAAAATGGCAGCGAATGGAAATTCCGTGCCATTGGTCAGGGTTTTGCAGGTGGTTTAGGGCCTTTAGCAGCCTCTTATGGCGTAGCAGTTTAAGTCGGCAAACCTGCTTGGGAAAAATAGTGTTTAGGCACTATTTTTCCTTACCTGAAAAAATAATGATAAAATAGGCTATTAAAAGAAATGCTGAATTTAATTCGTGGACAAAAAATAAAATTAAATGATTTATTGCAGGGCCAAAACGCTTTTTATATTCAGATTCAATATCAAGCCAGCTTTATACTTGACCTTGCCAGTTTTGGTCTGGATGCTCAATATAAATTGAGTGATGAGCGTTATATGACGTTTTATAACCAGCCTAAAACACCGTGTCAGGCGGTACAGTTACTCGATAATCAGCTACAACAGAGTCGTTTCTTGGTCAATCTTGATCAGTTGCCAAACACCATTCAATATCTTGTCTTAACTGCTGCAATTGAAGGGCAGGCAGTAATGTCACAGTTGCAACATGCTACGATTCAAATTTTAAATTTACAATTACAGCCGATTGCTGAATTGAAATTAGACGGGCAGCTCTTTGCTCAGGAACGGGCTACGATGTTGGTTGAAATTTACCGTAAAGATAATATTTGGCGTTTGGCTGCAATTGGGCAAGGATTCAATGCAGGTTTGGCTGCATTGATTCAACATTTTGGCGGTCAAGTGGCGGAAGAAAATAGTACGCCACTTGCTGCACCATCACCACAGCCAACTGTAGCACCAACGGCTGTCACTTCCCAGTTGGACTTAAAGAAAAAACTTTCGCTGGAAAAAGCTGAAAAAACAGGCAATGCCTCAATTATTGATCTGACTAAAAAGTCTCTGGTTCAATTAGAAAAGAAAAACTTATTGGGTTTGACAGCACGAGTGGCATTGGTACTCGATGCCTCGGGTTCGATGGACGGACAATACCGCCGTGGTGACGTGCAAAAAGTGGTGAATCGTCTCATGCCACTGGCAATTCATTTTGATGATGATGGTTGTTTTGAATGTTGGGCATTTGCACAAAAAACCACACAACTGGATAATGTCACCCTAAACAATGTCAATGACTTTATCAACACCACACAAAGGGGCTGGAAAAATTGGCACGTTGGGGCGCGCTACAATGAGGAAATTCCTGCGATTGAGGCCGTCATTGCGTATTTCCAAAAAATGAAAGACCAGATCCCAACCTATGTGCTCTTTATTTCAGATGGTGGTGTGGGCAGCCGCCGACAAATGCAAAAATTATTAACGAAAGCAGCCGAACTGCCGATTTTTTGGCAATTTGTTGGCATCGGTGGTCGAGATTATGGCGCATTGGAAAAACTGGACGAAATGTCAGGGCGTATTGTCGATAACTGCAATTTCTTCAGCCTTGACCGAATTGAAAGTGTTTCTGACGAGCGTTTATATGAATTGTTATTGGAAGAATTTCCCGATTGGCTTAAAGTAGCTCAGCAAAAAAATATTGTTCAGAACTGAAGGAATAGAGAAATGGCACAATTTAGTCTGGTTGGTTCACCTGAACCATTTTTACATGTGGCAATGCGTCGTGGTGATAAAATTTACTGTGAAAGTAATGCGATGGTCATGATGGAAGCTCCTTTAGAACTGAAAGGACGTTTACAAGGTGGCTTAATGCAGTCATTATTGCGCCGTTTTGCCAATGAGGAATCATTATTTCAACAGCATATTGAAGCAGTGCGTGGTGATGGTGATTGTCTGCTTTCTGCTGCACTGGATGGTGATATGCAGATTCTTGATGTTGGCGCAACACAATATATTTTAAGTGATGGGGCATTTGTAGCAGCACATGATTCCGTAGAAATCAAGGCACGTTTAAACAGCAGTATTGGCGGTGCTTTTTTTGGAAATACAGGCGGATTTCTGGTCATGGAAACCAGTGGGCAGGGACAGGTGGTAGTTGCGGGTTGCGGTACATTGTTTGAACTGGAAGTGGAACCAAATAAAGAGGTTGTGATTGATAATGGTCATGTGGTGTGCTGGGACTCACGCTTAAACTATAACTTATCTGTTTCAACCTCACAAAGTAGTGGTTTGTTGGGAAACCTGATGAATAGCGTCATGAGTGGCGAGGGTATGGTGTTACGTTTTTCAGGTAAGGGTAAAGTCATTATCTGTTCACGTAATCGTCAGAACTTTCTGGCATGGTTACAAAGTAAGTTAGGTCCATCACGTTCAGGTCAGTAATTTTTTATAATGAATGATAAATCATTGAAAACGTTTATTTCACAAAGAGGAGAAAACAATGGCGATTAATCTGGAAAAAGGTCAGAAAATTAATCTTGAAAAAGCGGATGGAAGCAGCTTACAACAAATTTTTCTGGGTGTAGGCTGGGATGTTGCCAAAAGCAAGGGTTTATTTGGCTTTGGTGGCAGCAGTGGAGATATTGATTTAGACGCGTCCGTCATTCTGTTTGATGAAAATAAACAGGTTGTAGATGTGGTTTATTTTGGGCAATTACGCAGTAAAGATGGCAGTATTGTACACTCAGGTGATAACCTGACTGGTGCAGGCGATGGTGATGATGAAGTGATTCGGGTGAATTTGAATCAAGTTCCAAGTCATGTCAAGTCATTAGCATTTACTGTAAGTAGCTTCCGTGGGCAGACTTTTGAAAAAGTGGAAAACGCATTCTGCCGTTTGGTTGATCAAAGCAGTAATCAGGTGATCGCAAGTTATAAACTATCTTCACAAGGCGCACATACTGGTCTGATTATTGCCAAAATTTACCGCCATAATGGCGCATGGAAAATGCATGCTATTGGTGAAAATGTGAATGGACGTACCTTTCAGGAAATTGTTCCTCATGTGTTACCGTACGTTTAATAATTAAGCAACCCACTTTTCCGAGTCATAATCTGGAAAAGTGGGTTTGATTTATGCCATATTGACATGGCCGTAAATGTCATTATCCGCCCATCGGGTCTGAATTGGAAAAAAGAATTTAAAATGTTCGCGTGTTTTTAAATTGGGTTTACTCATGCATAAATCGCCTGATAAATTTGTAAAGCATCTTGTTCGGTCATTTCTCTTGGATTGTTCTGCAACAGTCGGGTTTGCAGCATGGCATCCTTTGCCAATTGCGGTAATTTTGCCTCGGCAATATCCAATTCCTTGAGTTTCAGGGTAAGACCACTTTGATCCAGATGGTTTTGCATGTGGTCAATAAATAAATCACACAGGCCATCGGTACAGCCTGTACTGCGAGGGTCTAATAGCTGCATTAAATCTGCATAGTGTTGTTTTGCTTTTGGTGCATTGAATTTTAGCACTTCAACCAACACCAGTGCATTGCTATGCCCATGTGACAGATGGAAATGCCCACCGAGTGGATAGGCCAAGGCATGAACCGCACCCACAGGCGCATTGGCAAAAGCCTGACCTGCCAACATTGAACCGACCAGCATATTTTGCCGTGCTTCCAGATCAGCGCCATTTTTTAACACCTTGGCAAGGTTATGGTTAAGCAGTTGCAAGGCATTTTTCGCCAGCATATCGGCATAAAAATTCTTCTTGATATTGGAGGTATAGGCCTCAATCGCATGTACCATCGCATCAATAGCTGTCGCGGCAGTAATATATGCAGGTAAACCCTGGGTGAACGTTGCATCTAGGATGGCAACATCGGCATAAAGGATAGGAGAGACCACACCCATCTTGGTGGTTGCACCAGTGGTGACAATCGAAATTGGCGTGACTTCTGAACCCGTTCCAGCCGTTGTTGGAATCAGAATAAGCGGTAAGCGGGGAGCCTTGGCCTGATTAACCCCATAAATCTCACTGAGGTTTTGTTTTTGTTCAGGATGAGCAAGTAGGGCAATGATTTTGGCGACATCCATGGAACTACCGCCGCCAAAACCGATGATGACATCAATTTTTTCCTGTTTGGCGAAATCAATCGCTTCTAAAACAATATGTTCAGGTGGGTCAGCCTGAATATCAGAATAAATGATAGTCTCAAGACTGAGCTGATCCAGAATGTCTAGAATGGGTAAATGAAGCTGGTGTTGAATCATGCCTGCATCAGTGACCAGAAGCACTTTTTTATAATCATGTTGTGACAAGATGGTTTTAAGTTCTTGTATTGAGCCTAAACCCGCAATAATGTTGGGAACGGTCTGGAACTGAAACTGGTTCATACATACATCCTTATTTCTATCTTTTGATAAATCATTGTCCATACCTGACCTATGTCGCAATCCTAGAAAAAATGCCAACAAATTCTAATAAATACAACATTTTTATATAAGGCAACTATAGGTTTCAGTGCACAAATAAATTACCATAAGATGCTCTAAAAAGTGTAGTTTTGAGGTGATTATGCCATCCCCAACGCCCTATAAGGTGTTATGTGTCTGTTTAGGAAATATATGCCGTTCACCCACAGCGGAAGCAATTCTCAGACATTATTGTGATGCGCATGGTTTAAATGTATGGGTCGATTCGGCAGGGACCAGCAATTATCACCCAAACAAGGCACCTGATGCGCGAAGCCAAAAACATGCGCTACAGCGTGGTTATGATTTATCGGGCTTACGTGCCAGACAAATTCGTCTTGAAGATTTTATTGAATTTGACCTGATTCTTGCAATGGACTATGAGAATTTTGATGATATTCAGTCACTTCTGTCGAAAGCGCTACGCCAGTTTGGTGCTGAACAGATTCGTGCCAAAATTGCATTGATGAGTGAGCATGATCCTCATTTTAACCAGCAGGCGGTTCCTGATCCTTACTATGGTGAGGCAGATGGTTTTGATCGGGTTCTGGATCAATGCGAATCAAGCAGTCAGGCATGGATCAACATTCTTAAAAAGCAAATGCAGGCAGGGCAATAGGATTTTTCAACATGCATGTACAACAGCAGGTTCAACTCAAAAGTTTAAACACGCTCAATTTAAATGCCACTGTTTCGCATTATGCCCAGATCAATCATCCTGATGATGTGGTTAAGGCATTGGCATTTGCTGAACAGCAGCAGCTTAATGTCATGATTTTATCGGGTGGAAGCAACCTGTTATTACCACAGCATATTCAGGCATTGGCAATTCATTTAAATATTCAGGGCATTGAAGTTGTTGCTCAGGATGACCAAACCATTACAGTTAAAGTAGGTGCGGGGCAGGTCTGGCATGATTTTGTTTTATACAGCACCCAGCAGAACTGGTTCGGTCTGCAAAATCTGGCCCTAATCCCAGGTTTGGTTGGAGCATCACCTGTACAGAATATTGGTGCCTATGGTGTTGAGGTGTGCGAGTTTATTGAGTCGATACAGGTGTATGACCGTGAACTGAAATGCTTTGACTCCATTTTAGCTCAGGATTGTCATTTTGCTTACCGTCATAGTATTTTTAAAGACTTTCCTGATCGTTACATCATCATTAGTGTAACCTTTAAGCTGTTAAAACATGCCAGTTTAAAACTGAGTTATGGTGATTTAAAGCAGGCGGTTGGAGATGAACAAACGGCTGAGAACCTGCAAAATCAGGTGATACAGATTCGTCAAAGTAAATTGCCTGATCCCAGAGCGTTTCCGAATGTGGGCAGTTTCTTTAAAAATCCCGTTCTAACTCAGGCTGAATTTGAAAAACTTTCTCAACACTTTCCCAACATTCCGCATTATCCCCAAGCCAACGACAATGTTAAGGTGGCGGCTGGATGGTTAATTGATCAGGCGGGCTGGAAAGGTAAACAATTAGGCTGTGTCGGCATGTTTCATAAACAGGCACTGGTTTTGGTCAATTATGCCGATGCAACGCTGGAAGATGTGAAAAATACCTATACTGCTGTACAAAATGATGTAAAACAAAAGTTTAGTATTCAGCTTGAACCTGAACCTGTGTTATATAGTGAGCAAGGTTTGATTCAACCCCATACTGTATAAGGAGTGATATGGCACAAGTACACTGGATGGTCAGTTTAGTGCGGATAGCCACCATACTATTTGTGCTATTGGGCTGCTTTGTGCTTTTTTTATATTCTCCATTTTACTCACAGCTTGTGGTGAAAGGGTTAAATTATTTTGTACCTGTTGATGTCAATGAGGTGGCCGCTGAAAGCCAGAAAGCAGCGGCTTTAAGTGAGCATGAGAATCTGGAACCTGGTTCCAACTTATGGATTGCGCGTCAGGCCTATTTAAAGTTGATGGAAAAAACCTTTGAGTCAGAAAAGCCTGAAGATTTAAGGTTGATACAGGCACGCTATAAATTGCTGCAACAAACCATTATTGATGAACAGGAAAAGGAAGAGCAAAAAGAGAAGAAAAACAACATTCCATTGCTAAACCAAAAAGCAGAGCAGGATCAGGACAGTTCAGCAGTTGTGATCAGTTCTCCAACAGATTTCTTACAAGGCAATACACCTGATAATCAGGCGCTCATGGGCAAGTATCTGGCATTTTTAGAAACCTATCCTGTTGCATTGCCTGTGAATGAAGATGAAAAGGATGAGACCAATAAAGATCTGGTCGAGTTGAAAAAAAATAAGGATGGGGATATTGAGCCTAAAAATACCTCACAGCCTTATGCGATTGTGGTGCTCGGTGGAGGGTTGACCCTTGCTGAAAATGGTAAAGATATTGTGGTGAACAACTACACACGCTTACGTCTGGAAAAGACCTTGAGTGTGGAAAAAAAGTATAACTTGCCAATTGTGTTAAGTGGTGTGGAAGCACCGTATATGCAGGCATGGTTAAAAGAGCGTGGTATTGAGGCCAAGCTACTTGAGAATAGAAGCATGAATACCTGTGAGAATTCCAGATTCAGTTCTTTGCTGTTGCAAAAGAAAGGTGGTGCGCCTACCGTGATCCTGATTACTGATGAATATCATATGCCACGGACACGCCGTTTATTTGCCTTGAATGGTATAGAAACCGTTCCTGTGTTTGCACCCATGCCAACCAGCTTGACCCGTTGGCGCCCTAGCCAACAAAATTATGACCATAGTCGCCGTGCCAATTATGAAATGCTGGCTACGGTTCGTGATATGTTATTTGGCTCTAGTGATTGTCGGGAGATACCATAATGTCCAATATTCCTTTTTTAAATCCGACAATACTCAAACAACTGGATTTACCTGTTCCGAATCGTGAAACCACACCACAGGTTTTGGAACCACTGGATTTATCAACCACAACTGAACCCTCTAAACCTTTACAGGCCTATCGTAAGCTTTATGGCTTACACTTGCTTGACTGTGAGCATTGGCAGGGTTATGTAGAAATGCCATTGTTCCGTTTGCATGTGCAGGTATTTCAGCCAAGACAACAAAAAATTCAGGGGACAGTCTGCCTGCTGCATGGCTATTTGGAACATAGTGGAATCTATCAGCCGATTATCCAGGAAATCCTGGATCAGGGATTTAGTGTGATTACCTATGATCTTCCTGGGCACGGTTTAAGTAATGGTTCAGCTGCCAGTATCCAGAACTTTGATCATTACCAACAGGTTTTACATGCAGTATATGACGCGGTCCGTGGAGCTAAACAGTTGCCTAGACCGTGGCTGGGCATTGGCCAAAGTACAGGTGGTGCAATCTGGATGCATCATTTACTGGAGTTTGCAGAACGCCGTGAAGATCCAATTGTTGATCGGGTTCTGTTGCTGTCACCACTGATTCGTCCCGCTAAAACCGCCTGGTGGCACAACTCAGTTGGTTTGGGTATTATTCGGCGAATTAAAACCCAAGTGCCACGACATTTTCGCCGTAATAATCATAACCCAGAATTTTTGCGTTTTGTACGCTTAAAAGACCCATTACAACCGCGTATGATGGGTATGGACTGGATTCTGGCCATGTCGAAATGGATGCTGGAAATGGAACAGCGTCCAGCCTGTCGTATTCCTGTGTGGTTAGCGCAAGGCGCACTCGATCAAACAGTCGATTGGCGCTATAACATTGAATATATTCGCCGTAAATTTAGGTTGCAGACTTTATTGATGCTGGAAGAAGGATCACATCAATTGATCAATGAACGTGCTGATATACGTGCTGCACTGACAGGTTTGATTCCTGCTTTTTTACATGCGAAGCCAAATCACCACTATTATTAGTGGTGATTTGTTATTTAAATTCTTCTGTTAAAACCGATCCGCATCTGCCAGTTTCCACATCCGATAATAAAAGTTTTCATCATCATCCAAATTATTTTGCAGTAATTCATTTTCCTTGAGGAAAAAATGAATCTGGGCATAATTTTTAATTTCACGATCATTCAAACGCTGCGCCAAATGATGCGCCTTAATATCTGAGGGATGACGTAAACCCGCGGCGGCGATCATTTCAGAAAGCGCATGCAGTGTATTTTTATGAAAATTAAAAACACGTTCCGCCTTGCTGGGTACATCAATGGCTTTTTGTCGGTCTTTATCCTGTGTGGCAACTCCAACAGGGCATTGATTGGTATGGCAACTTTGTGCCTGAATACAACCTACAGCGAACATAAATCCCCGTGCGGAATTGACCCAATCCGCGCCAAGTGCAAATGTACTGGCAATGTCAAACGCGCTGATAATCTTTCCACTGGCGCCGATCTTGACCTGACCGCGTAATCCTGCACCCACCAAAGTGTTATGGACAAAACGTAAACCCTCTCGTAAAGGAGTACCAATGTAGTCACTAAATTCAATTGGTGCAGCGCCCGTTCCACCTTCAGAACCATCCACCACCACAAAGTCAGGAATGATCCCAGTTGCGAGCATAGCCTTGACAATACTCATAAATTGCCAGGGCTGCCCAATACACAGTTTAAAGCCAACAGGTTTGCCACCAGACAGGTCCCTCAGTTTTTGAATGAAATGCATCATTTCAATGGGAGTGTTAAAGCTTGGGTGACGAGAGGGAGAAATACAGTCGTGGTCTCTGGAAACGCCACGGATACGGGCAATCTCCTCAGAGATTTTATGTTTGGGTAAAATGCCACCATGACCTGGTTTGGCACCCTGTGAAAGCTTAAGCTCGATCATTTTAATTTTTGGATTTTGCGCCTGTAGGGTAAATTTCTCAGGATCAAATAATCCCTCAGGTGTACGACAACCAAAATAACCACTGGCAATTTGCCAGACAATGCCGCCGCCATTTTCCAGATGGTAAGGGCTTAAACTACCTTCACCCGTATCGTGGTAAAAGTTGCCCAGTTGGGCACCCTTGTTTAAAGCCCGAATCGCATTGGCGCTTAGGCTGCCAAAACTCATGGCCGAGATATTCATGATTGAGGCGCTATAAGGCTGGCTACATTGCGCATTGCCAATCAGAACCCGAAAAGTGGATGGATCGGCAGGTGGGCAGGGTGTCATCGAATGCACAATAAAACGATAGTTGGCTTGATAGACATCAATGATTGAACCAAAGGGTTTGTCTGCATTTTCATTTTTTGCACGCTGATAAACCAAGCTGCGTTGCATTCTGGAAAAGGGCAATGCATCCTGATCGGCTTCAATAAAATACTGGCGAATTTCGGGGCGCACATCCTCAAAAATAAAACGGAAATGTCCCAGAATTGGATAATTTCTTAAAATTGCATGCTTTTTCTGGAGCAGGTCATACAAGCCAAGCACACTGAGCAGGCTTGTCACAAGCCAAAGCCCATTCAATAAAGTGTCGGAAATAAAATAATAAATGCTATATGGTGTATAAATGACCTTGAACCAGCTAATCGTCAGCGTGATCAAGATACAAACGAACCAAACCGAATGTCTTGAAAAGAAAGTATTGAGTAGTTTATGTCTTATAGCTTGTGCAGGGCTAGCCATAGGCAGGAGATTCCTATAATTCAGCAATCCACAAACCATGCCAAGAACCGTCTTTAACCACAAGTAATGAATTGTTAGACTTGAGAATTATTCTCTTAAATCAGCTAAAATTCAGTTCAACCTATCTGGATAAATTTTCCGATTTTTTCCAATATACATTTGTTGATAAGGCCCTTAATTTGTTGCACTCCCTGAATATCCAGACCCGTTTGGGTGGTTTCTACCTGTTCTACTATTCCATAGTGGGAACGTTTATGCCTTATTGGAACCTTTATCTGCAAGATCAGGGTTTTAATTATAAGCAAATTGGAATTTTATCTTCGATTGCAATTATTACCCGTTTTTTCGCGCCGTTGATCTGGGGCTGGATTGCAGATAAATCAGGCAAGCGGATGCTACTGGTACGAATCGCAACATGGATGGAAGCCTGTATCTGGTTTGCAATTTTTATTATTCCGAATAGCTTTCAATCGATTGCCTTATTGATGCTGGTTTTCAGCTTTTTTCAGAATGCGATTCTGGCACAGTTTGAGGGGGTGACTTTATTCTGGCTGGGTGAAAAGCGGGCTGAGTTATATGGCAAGGTTCGGAAATGGGGTTCAGTCGGCTTTATTGTTGGGGTATTTGCCGTAGGCGCGTTATTGGAAATCATTCCAATTTCAATGTTACCTATTCTATTGTTATCATTCTCATTTTTGGCCTTTTTATGGTCATTTAGTATTAAAGAGCCTGAACATGCGCCAAGCTCGCAAAAGAAGCTGGAACCTTTATTACCAATTTTAAAAAAACCAATGGTGGCTGCCTTTTTTGGTATTGAGTTTATTTTACTGTTTTCACAGGCACCTTTTTATAGCTTCTATAGCAATTTCCTGAAAGAAATCGGTTTTAGTACCATGCAGATTGGAACTTTATGGGCGACAGGTGTGATTGCTGAGATTGTGATGTTTGCAGTGGCGCAAAGAGTCTTTTTTATCCGCTTTTCCTGGAGAACATTGGTTGCTGCCTGTTTGATCCTGACCAGTTTACGCTGGTTGTTGGTGGGTATGTTAAATACGCATTTTATTGGGCAGCTTTTAGCACAATGCCTGCATGCATTTAGTTTTGGGCTTTTTCACCTCATTGCAATGAAAGTCATCTTCCAGAATTTCTCTGCTGAACAGCAAGGACGTGGGCAGGCACTTTACAGTACCATGTGGGGGCTTGGTGTGGCATCGGGAAGTTTATTGGCAGGGCATTACTGGCAAATTCTATCAGGTGCCACCATTTTCTTATGTGCCAGTGTGGTCGTTCTTCTAGGCTTGATTTTGGTGGTCTGGCTGCCGAATCAAATTGAAACGACAGCGTCTAAGTTAAATCAAAGCTGAATATTTTTATATTGTGGCATCCACGGTTGTGCCTGCTCAAGCTGTGCAGCGAGTTGAAGTAAACGATCTTCACGCCCAAATGGTGCAATAAACTGACTGCCCAAAGGCAAGCCATTTTTATTCCAGTATAAAGGCACAGACATGGCTGGTAAGCCTGTGACATTCGCCAATTGGGTAAAAGGCACCCAGCTTAAGTTCTCTTGCACCATTTTTTCGACCAGTTTACCTTGTGCAAGATAATGGGCTTTTCCAACTTTTAAGAAGCCTTTTAGGATAGGCTTTTGCCAGCTAGGCATTGCAACTTCACCATTTTTGGGTGCAACTGATGCGGTGGTTGGGGTTAGGTAAAGATCATATTTTTCAAAGAAGATATTCATTTGGGTACTATACATTCCCCAATTCTCCAGGGTGTGAATATAATCTGTTGCTGTGGTTTTCGCGCCAAAGGCTGCCAGGGCATTGGAGTCAAGCTCAAAATCCTCATCGGTCGCACCTGACATGTGTTTAATTTGTGCCTGCATGTAGGAAAACTGGCTAAACCATGTGGTGATAAAGTTTTTAGCCAGTTCGAGGCCATTTATTTGCGGACGGTCTTCAACCACGATATGTCCAAGTGACTCTAGAAGTTTGGCTGTTTGCTGAACCGCTTGAATCGCATCTTTGGAAACTTTGGTGCCAATCGGTGACTGGGTATTAAATGCGATTGTTAATTTTTTCGGCATTTGCTGGATAACGTCCAGATATTTCTGGGTTGGGGATTGAATGATAAAAAGTGAGGCTTGTTCTGGACCTTAAACCGCATCCAGCATGGCGGCACTGTCCCGAACGGTTTTACAGAGTACATGTTGCATGGCCGCACCATGCATGGCTTCACTAAACTGTGGTCCCCACGGTGTACGTCCTCGACTCGGTTTAAGTCCAAACAGCCCACAATAGGAGGCAGGGATACGGATTGAGCCGCCGCCATCACCCGCTCCAGCAACAGGAACCAGACCGCCAGCCACTGCTGAGGCAGATCCACCCGAAGAGCCACCACTATTATGCTTTAAGTTCCACGGGTTATGACATGCACCCCAGGCATCAGGCTCAGTAATGCCCTTGATGCCAAACTCAGGTGTATTGGTACGGCCAAAAGTCACAATTCCTGCTTTTTCCCAGCGATTGACAATTTCTGCATTAAAGTCAGGTGTGTAATTGATTCTTTTCAGTGCATTGCTGCCATAGGATGTGGGTACACCTTGATATTCCTGAAACAGGTCCTTGACCAAAAAGGGAACACCTGCAAATGTGCCCGTAAGGGGTTGCTGGGCACGCTGTTTAGCCTGTTCATACATCGGGATAATGATGGCATTCAGTTTTGGATTGGCTTTGTGGGTATGTTCCAATGCCACCTGTAACAGTTCAGATGGGTGAACTTCCTTGTCCTTGACCAATTTGGCCAAACCGAGTCCGTCATATTGAATGTATTCAGAAAATTTCATGGCTTTTATCCCTAAAGCTAAACCGTTAATAAAATGGAAAATTTTAACTGTGATTCTGGATAAGAATACCTGAAAAAAATGCACAACAATCAAATAAATTGCATACTAAAAATATTGTGTTTATATGCTGTTATGATTGCGGGATTTTCTTTAAAAATATGCTAAGTTAAGCCACTGCAACGTTTAGATTACGACTTAATTAAATCTATGAAAAATATTTATATTATTGGATTGTTATGGGCTTGCTCAACATGGACTATGGCAGATACGGTTGTGAATGCGAAAACAGTGACACCCCAGCAAATTGCAAAAGCAAATGCAATTCGTGTCACCAGCCGCCCAGAAATTATGGGTTTATGGGGAATGGAAATTACCAATAACAAGAAATGTATCGAATATTATAACTTCCGTGGCATGAGTGATGTGGTGATAAAAAGTGGTCAGGAATGGTCTTATGGCCTGTATGATTACCAGCCCTCTGAAGATCACAAGGAACGTTTGCCTGCACTGATCTTACAGATTAAGTATGACAATAATCAGATGGACTGTTCTGGTCAGCAACAGGATCAAACAGGTGAGGTTTCACAATATTTTGTGAAATGGACGAATGACAATACCATTGATTTTTGTGCCAATGAAAAAGGCGAAAAGTGCTTTGCAACCTTACGCCGTGTTTTACCATAAAGAATCAAGATCAATAAAAAACCTCTTATAATTTTATAAGAGGTTTTTTATTTAAGCAGTTTCGGCCTGTTGTGCCAACTGTTTTAATAAATGCTTCTCAAGATAATGGATATCCATTGCCTGTTCACAGAAATTGGCATCCTGCAAAATCAGGTCTTTATGCAGTGGAATATTGGTTTTGATTCCTGTCAAAATCATTTCATCCAGCGCCTGACGCATACGGGCCAACGATGTTTCGCGATCTTTGCCATGTGCAATCAGTTTGGCAATCATGGAATCATAGTAAGGCGGAATGCTATAACCTTGATAAATATGAGAGTCTAGACGGATACCTGCGCCACCTGGTGCATAGAAAGTTTCAATTTTTCCAGGGGATGGCAAGAACGTGGTTGGGTCTTCTGCATTGATACGACATTCAATGGCATGACCTTTAACCTCAATTTCATCCTGTTCAAGGTTTAGACCTAAACCCGCAGCAATACGAAGCTGTTGTTCAATAATGTCCACACCCGTGACCATTTCAGTGACAGGGTGTTCAACCTGTACCCGTGTATTCATTTCAATGAAGAAAAATTCGCCTTCTTCAAATAAAAACTCAAAAGTACCAGCACCACGATACTGCATCAATTTACAGGCATTGACACAGGCTTCCAGAATATCTGCACGTGCCTGTTCTGGCAGATTTGGCGCAGGTGCCTCTTCCAGAACCTTTTGATGACGGCGCTGTAGCGAACAGTCACGGTCATACAAATGGATTGCATGGCCATTGCCATCGCCAAGGATCTGAACCTCAACATGACGGGGTTTTTGCAGGAAACGTTCCATATAGACGGTATCATCGCCGAACCACATTTCTGCATCACGCTGGGCAGCCTGCACAGATTCAAGCAAGGTATCGACACGCTCGACAATACGCATACCACGACCACCACCGCCAGCCGCAGCCTTGACAATCAATGGAAAGCCAATTTGTTTGGCTTCTGCAAGTGCGTTGTTGGGTGTTACCGCATGGGCAGAACCTGGCACAGTTGGCACCCCAGATTTCTTCATTGCCATGATTGCTGAAACCTTGTTACCCATCAGGCGGATATGTTCAGGACGTGGGCCAATGAAAATGAAGCCAGAGTTTTCAACAATTTCAGCAAACTCGGCATTTTCCGACAGGAAGCCATAACCAGGATGAATGGCATCCGCACCTGTAATTTCTGCGGCGGTAATAATGGCAGGAATATTCAAGTAGCTTTCACTGCTTGCACCTGGGCCAATGCAGACCGCTTCATCAACAAAGCGTAGATGCATTAAATCCTTGTCGGCATCGGAATAAATTCCAACGGTTTTAATGCCAAGAGTTTTACAAGCCCGCGTAATTCGTAAAGCAATTTCACCACGGTTTGCAATGAGTACTTTTTGCAACATAGGAATCCCCAGACTCATTAGGCACGGTAGCGGAAAAGCGCTTGACCGAATTGAATCACTTCACCATTCTTAACCAAAATCTCTTCAATTACACCACTTTGAGTTGCCTCAATTGGATTCATGATTTTCATGGCTTCAATAATACCCAGAGTTTCACCCGCAGAAACTGTTTGGCCTACATTGACAAATGGGGGTTCACCTGGACTTGGTGCTGAATAGAAAACGCCAACCATCGGAGAGGTCTCAACCGCACCACGTGGTGTTTTTGCAGCTGGCGCTGCTGGCGCTGAAGTGATTGGTGCTGCAACAGGAGCCGCTGTGTATACAGGCGTTGGACGAGTCAGTGAAATGGATTGGTCGCCTTCCTTAACTTCTATCGCTTGTAAGTCAGATTCAATCATCAGGTCGATAAGTTTCTTGATTTTACGGATATCCATGACTGAGCATTCCTAAATGTGTAAATTAGTTAGAAGATTGAATTTTTTCGATGGCATAATCGAGTGCAAAGGAATAACCCCTGGCACCTAATCCACAGATCACGCCAATAGCTTTATCTGACAGGTATGAGTGATGACGAAATGCTTCACGGGCGTGAACATTTGACAAATGCACCTCAATAAATGGGATGGCAACACCAAGTAGGGCATCACGTAAGGCCACAGAAGTGTGGGTAAGGGCGGCAGGGTTGATAATGATAAATTTTATATTTTCATTTTGTGCCTGATGGATGCGATCCACAATTGCGCCTTCCCAGTTACTTTGAAAGGTATCCAGTGTCAATGACGAATTTTTAGCCTGAGCAGTGAGTTGCTGGTTAATATCCTCTAGGGTGAGATAACCATAGACTTCTGGTTCGCGCTTTCCTAGCAAGTTTAAATTCGGTCCATGAATCACCAAAATGGTTGAGCTCATTCAGCCTGCTCCAATTCTAAAACTGCAAATATGTTTTGCAAGATGTCTGCAAAGTTTGCTTATTATGGCACAAAATTCTGCAATTTTTTTATAATTTATTTTAATCTATGAAGAAAGTTGCATACCAAGCATGCTGCATATAATGAAAACTTTGCAAGGAATTGGCAATGTTAAAATATGACAAATTTTAGGGTGTTGTGCTTTTTCATTATTTTAAACTGAATTGCCACTTTTCGTTCATGGGATTTGTGTAACTCAATGGTCAAAATCGCCAAATGATGATTTTTAAACTACATGCAAACTCATCATAAATTTCAACCAGCATGTACGATTTTGATTCAATAAGGATTAATTTTTATCTTAATTTATTGTTTTTATTTATTTTAGTTGAAATATATTGTTTTGGATTAATTTATATGGATAGCATCTGTATTAGGTTTGGAACAGGCACAAAAGGTTTTAAAAAAAAGTGATTGTTGGTTGTATAGCTTTAAAAAATTTAGAGTTGGCAAAAATGATGATTTTTTCATTTCGGGATGGCTGCTAATGACATAAAAATGTCCGAAAAAGATAACCTTTGTTAATTAAGATGGTGAGTACTTAAGAGATTACTTTTGATTGGCGTAATCTCTTATGGGTCTTTCAATGCTGTCTTTAATTTTAAAGACAGCTTTTTTTGCCTATTGTTTGATGGTCTGTAATGCGATGTGATGTATATCAAGCAACAAACAGTTTTGAGCCTGATGAGTAACAAACGTCACGTCCTGATCAGAACCATTCCATTTCTGCATTTGTTGAAACAGCCATTCAAAGTCACTGAGCTTGGGTTCAGCACTGTCTTGGACAAAATTCCGAACAATATTTTGAATGGTATAGTATTTTTCGACATGCACTTCTGTAGAGCAGTTAAACTGAATCACATCAAACTCAATCAGCAACTGCCATATAGGCGCAAAATCTTCTAATTCCCGAAGTTCCTGCTGTGCCTTTAGAATGGCACCAGTTAATGCAACCAAAGTATTTGGATGCTGTTGTGCCCATTCCTGGGTCACGGCTAAAACCTTATCTGCCACATTTGGAATAATATCTTGGCTTGAACAGACAATATGGCTCAGTCCTTGCAGCTCAGCTTGTGTATTCCACGGTTCTCCCACGCAGAAACCATCAATCAGATGATTGCTCAAGGCTTCAACCATATACGGTGGGGGGAGTGTTTTCATTGAAATTGACTGGGCCAGTTCTGGATCGGCCAGTGCCAGCCATTCCCTTAAACAATAATGATGAATGGAATGTTTAAACACATGGGCTAAGGAAACAGTAAGATTTTGTTTGATATGGCTGAGTAGTTTTTTTGCAGATGTCTCGGCAGAATCGTGTTTTTGAATATCAAGCTTATAACAGAGTTTTTGGCTTAAACTTATAAATGCACGATTTTCACTCAATATCAAAGGGGTTTGTAAGGCAATACCAATTTGGTCTGCGCCAACCGCAGCAGCAGGTAACATGGCAGATAAACAATGCGCTGCATCCAACAGCCCAAAGGCAAGGCGATCACGTAAACTTGCCCAGGATGCTTCTTTCACCAGTGTTACATCCAGCCCAGCGTCATCAAAAAAACCACGATGTTTTGCCCAAAGTAGTGCAATACAATCAAGCAAAGGAATATAGCCAAGCTGTAATTCGGTTTTTTCCACTTTTTCTAATTCGACTAAATGACTCATCTATTCATCCTTTAGCTGGCTATTTAATTGATTGCTCAAAAGTTGTTGTGCATCGAGTAAACGGCGTGCCATTTCTCCAATAGTCATGCGATGGCTCATGGCGTTTTTGCGCAGTAATTGAAAGGCGGTATCTTCCGTTAAGCCATGCAACTGCATCAGTAACGCTTTGGCCTTTTCAATGTCTTTACGATCAGCCAGTTTAGTTTTGGCATCCTTTAAATCGGATTCTAGTTTTTTATGCCTTTTATATTGCTCAATGGAAATATCTAAAATGGTATGCAAACGACTCGGGTCAAGTCCATCTACGATATAAGCGGTAATGCCTGCATCAATGGCCTGTTTAATTGTTTCTTTATCGGTATTTTTGGTAAACAGGACAGTGGGCAGGTCAAAATTACTGACACAACTCTCAATCACATCACGGTGGGGATGGTCCATATCCAGCAGAATCACATCTGCCTGTAGATGTTCGAGTTTAAAAATATTCAGGTGATCAAGTGTAAAACAGGCAATCACATCGAAGTCGTGTTCAATCAAACACTTTTTGATGTACTCAGCCCGAGCCTGATCATCGTCAATGAGTGCAATTTTAAGTTTCGGCATAAGTGTACAGGGTCAACAGTAGATAGTTGCACATTTTAGGTCGTGCTAGGAGTAGATCTTATGGGCATTTCAACTGCGAAATATGAAAGATCCTATAATTTTTTAAGCAAAATTAATGCCATAAAGTATGTTTTTAATTGTCTTATTCGGTGCAATTGCTCTCTAACTTATATGGTTTATGCGCTTTATTGTATCGTTACCTCTCTATTCAAGAAATGAAAATCTGCATTTAGCTATGGAAAATAAGTTTGTGTTCGTTTTTAGTGCATAAAAAGAGTTATTTTAAAGCAGGGTGAATTGTGCTTTAAAACAGGTCAGTGCCTGCTAAGACGGTATGAGAATCCATTGGTTTATCTACCGATATTTATTTTATATCTATAAAGTTTATAAAAAACAAAGGTTAATAGTAATTATGTAAATGTGTTGTGTAAGTTGGCACAGCATTTGCTAATTATTCTGTAAGTCGAAGATGACTTTTTAAAATTGTAAGACGGCCAACGATGTCCGATCTGATCGGTTTGTTTACACAAGTGAATTGTGTCAGCAAAGCAGTATACGTTCAGTATGGGAGATGGCAATGTCTTTTTTATCTACAAATAAAGTAATCGTAAGCCTACTTAAAATTTTAGTTCCAGCGTCGCGAGCTCGCTCAACAGGGCGGCTCGTTTTTTTATCTGTTCTGGTGCCAGCTGCACATTATTCAATTTCGCAAAACATTTCCAGTACTTTATCCGAATTACATGCCATGCAAATGCAAGCAATGGCGTGTGGATAAATTCTGCCTTGGTTTTGCAAATCCTTATACCAGATATATCAGCAACAACAGGAACGCAAGCAACCGCTAGCTGAATAAATAGAGAAGAATTGAGGAGAGACACAATGAAATTAGTGATGATTGGTCACGGTATGGTGGGGCACAAATTCATCGAAGCCATTCTGGAGAAAGCTGATGATAAACTGGAAATTACGATTCTTGCCGAAGAGCCACGTATTGCATACGACCGTGTACATTTGACTGAATATTTTTCAGGTAAATCAGCGAAAGATTTATCACTTGCTCGTTTCGATTTTGCCGATGCTCATGGTATCGATTTAAGACTAAACACCAAAGCCATTGCCATTGATACCGCTGCGCAAACGGTCACTACGAGTTTGGGCGATGTGCTTCACTACGACAAACTTGTACTGGCAACTGGTTCATATGCTTTCGTTCCGCCAATTGTAGGTAATGATCGTGAAAATTGCTTTGTATATCGTACCATCGAAGATTTAGACGCGATCCGTGCTGCAAGCTTAAATGCCAAGTCGGGTGTTGTAATTGGTGGTGGCTTGCTTGGTTTGGAAGCAGCGAAAGCCTTACGTGATTTAAATTTAGAAACCCATGTCGTTGAGTTTGCACCTCGTTTAATGGCGGTTCAGATTGATGATTTAGGCGGTAAAGTATTACGCCGTAAAATCGAAAACTTAGGTGTAAAAGTTCATACGCAAAAAGCCACTTCATCTATTGAAGCGGGAGAAAGCGCAACGCATGTGATGAAGTTTGCCGATGGTAGCGAGCTTGAAACAGACATCATTCTATTCTCAGCAGGTATTCGCCCACGTGATGAATTAGCTCGTTCAAGTGGTTTAGCACTTGGGGAGCGTGGCGGTATCAAGATCAATGATTACTGCCAAACCTCTGATGAAAATATTTACGCAATTGGTGAATGTGCGCTTTGGGACAATAAAATCTATGGTCTCGTTGCACCGGGTTATGACATGGCGCGTATTGCAGCCAAGCATATCTTAGCTGAAGAAACACATTGTTTCGCTGGTGCTGATATGAGCACGAAGTTGAAATTGATGGGTGTAGATGTGGCATCGGTTGGTGATGCACATGGCATGACTCCAAACTCCCTCAGCTATTTCTATGCTGATGAAGATGCATTGGTTTATAAGAAAATCGTTGTAGATGCAGATAAAACCAAATTACTGGGTGCTGTACTCGTTGGTGATGCAAAAGAATATAACGATCTTCTGCAAATGATGCTGAATGGTATCGCATTGCCAGAAACACCTGAAAGCTTAATCATGCCAGGATTTGCTGATTCTGGTGCGAAAGCGGGTGGTAGTGGTGTTGATTTACTTCCAGACAGCGCAACGATTTGTTCATGTAACAACGTATCGAAAGCAGATATTTGCCAAGCGATTTGTGATGGTTCCACATCTTTAGGTGCTTTAAAGAAATGTACTAAAGCAGCAACTGCATGTGGTGGTTGTGCGCCATTAGTTACTCAAGTTTTAAAGTCTGAGTTACAACGTCAAGGTGTAACGGTTAATAACCATGTATGCGAACACTTCCCATACTCACGCCAAGAGATTTATCACTTGGTCCGTGTCAATCAAATCAAGACCTTTGATGACCTCATTCATCAACATGGTCACGGTTTAGGTTGTGATATTTGTAAACCGATGGCAGCGAACATTTTGGCATCATGCTGGAATGACTTTGTATTGGAGCCAACGCACGCAGGTCTACAAGACAGTAATGACTACTACTTAGGAAATATCCAAAAGGATGGTTCATACTCTGTTGTACCGCGTATGGCAGGTGGTGAAGTCACGCCAGATGGTTTGATTGCTGTAGGTCAAATTGCTAAAAAATATAACCTGTATACCAAAATTACAGGTGGTCAACGCGTTGATTTATTTGGTGCACAACTGCACGAGCTACCATTTATTTGGGAAGAGTTGAATGCAGCAGGCTTCGAGTCAGGTCATGCTTACGGTAAATCATTACGTACAGTGAAATCATGTGTAGGTAGCACGTGGTGCCGTTATGGCGTAGATGATTCTGTTGGTTTAGCGATTGAATTAGAAAATCGCTACAAAGGCTTACGCTCACCGCACAAACTAAAAATGGCTGTGTCGGGTTGTACGCGTGAGTGTGCTGAAGCACAAGGCAAAGATGTTGGTGTAATTGCGACAGAAAAAGGCTGGAACCTATATGTGTGTGGTAATGGTGGAATGAAACCACGCCATGCAGAGCTTTTAGCTTCTGATCTAGATACTGAAACTTTGATTCGTTATATCGACCGCTTCTTTATGTTCTATATCCAAACTGCGGATCGTTTACAACGTACCAGTGTATGGCGTGACAACATGGAAGGTGGTTTAGATTATCTCAAAGCTGTGATTGTTGATGATTCGCTTGGTCTTGCAGAGGAACTTGAAAATCGCATGGCACATGTCATTGGAACGTATCAAGATGAATGGCGTACTGCGGTAGAGAATCCTGAGATTCGTAAACGCTTCCAAACTTACATTAATGCAAGCGCTGAAGAGCAGGCTGATCCATATATTCAATTTACTGAAGTGCGTGATCAAATCCGTCCATTAAATGAAGCTGAACGTTCAGTTGTTCGTATCCCGATGGTAGAAGCATAAGGAGAATCAAAATGACAAATTTAAAAGACATGAGTATGCTTCCAGAAAATCAATGGGTCGATGTATGTAACCTTGATGACATCACGCCAAATACAGGTGTAGGTGCACTTATTGCGGGTCAATCCGTTGCTTTATTCCGCGTAGGGAGCGAAAAACGTATTTATGCATTAAGCAATAAAGATCCATTCAGCCAAGCAAATGTGATGGCGCGCGGTATTATTGGTGATTTGCAAGGTGAGCGCGTGATTGCATCACCTATTTACAAACAACATTTTAGTTTGGCGACTGGACGTTGCTTAGAAGATAAAGATCAAAAACTATTGGTTTTCCCGACTAAAATTGAAAATGGTCGTGTTTGGGTCGGAGCCGTACCACAAAAAACTTATATTACCAATAATGGAATTTCACAAGAGAAGTTAAAGCTTGTTCTGATTGGTAATGGTTTGGCTGGAATGCGCTGTCTAGAAGATTTACTCGACATGGCACCTGATCGTTATGATGTGACGGTGATTGGTGAAGAGCCTTGGGGTAACTATAACCGTATCATGCTTTCACCCGTGCTTTCTGGTGAGAAAACCATTGATGACATCATGTTGCACCCACATGCATGGTATAGCGATAAGGGCATCAAGTTTATAGCGGATGATCCAGCTGTAAAAATAGATCGTACTCGCAAGACAGTCCATACAGAAAAAGGTGAAAGTGTTGATTATGACCGTTTGATCATTGCCACAGGTTCTAAGCCATTTATTCCACCAGTACAAGGTGTTGACTTGAAAGGTGTGATTAGTTTCCGTGATATTTATGATGTGAATACCATGATTAAATATTGTGAAACTAAAAAAAATGCAGTCGTGATTGGCGGTGGTTTACTTGGCCTGGAAGCAGCGTATGGTCTGAAACAACGTGGCATGAATGTCACTGTTCTTCATTTGATGGATCGCATTATGGAGCGTCAGCTTGATGGGCGTGCAAGTCGTATGTTGCGTCAAAGCATCGAAGAAAAAGGGATTAATATTATCACTGAGGCAAATACTGAAGCATTGATTGGTAAAGATGGTCATGTTAACCAAGTACGTCTGAAAAATGGAATAGTGTTGGATGCCGACCTTGTCGTATTTGCAGTCGGTATTCGTCCAAATATTGCTTTGGCGCAAAGCGCTGGTTTACGTTGCAATCGTGGTATTTTGGTTAATGATACGATGCAAACCTTTGACCCAAGTATTTATGCAGTGGGTGAATGTATTGAGCATCGTAATCAGACCTTTGGTCTCGTCGAACCATTGTGGGGACAAGCATTTATCTGTGCGACACACTTGGCAGAACACGGTAGCTTAACGTTTAAGTCGCCAACCGTTCCAACTCAGCTTAAGGTTAGTGGTGTTGATGTATTCTCGGCTGGAAATTTTGAACCGAAAGAAGATTACGAAGACATTATCCTGAATGATGAAAAACGACAAATTTACAAGCGTATCATTATTCAGAAAGATAAAGTCATCGGTGCGGTACTGTTCGGTGATACTGAAGATGGCATGTGGTATGCGGAATTGATTGCAGATCAAACACCAATTTCAACATTTAGAAATAAATTGTTATTTGGTAAGGATTTTGCAATGAAAAAAGCAGGTTAATCATCTTTGGGGTTTAGGTTCCTTGGTGCCTAAACCCAAACAGAATGTGAAATTCAGGCATAGATGAAATAGATAAAAGGGGCAGTCATAAACAGTATTCAAAATTTAGAACACAGTCGCTCCGATCAAGCAGAAACAATCATTACAAAAACAACATGTCCCTATTGTGGGGTTGGATGTGGTGTTGATGTCACGGTAAATCATAAAGCACAAGGAACAACGGTTCAGGTTGCTGGTGATTTGGAACATCCATCTAATTTTGGACGCCTTTGTATTAAAGTAGGGTAATTTGTATCTGGTGACCAAGATACATTAGTGTATATTTTATATTGATTCACTTTTTAGTGTTAGGGTTCAAGGTGTGGATTATATACCTTATAAGTTTGAAAAATGATGGGTGATAATAATGAAATGGGATGAGATTGGCGATCAGCCATGTTCAGTGGCGCGGACGCTTTCAGTATTGGGTGACCGTTGGACCATGCTGATTTTGCGCAACGCATTTATGGGTATACGCCGTTTTGATGAGTTCCAGCGTAGTTTGGGAGTTACGCGTCATGTCCTTTCAGAACGGTTAAAACGTCTGGTTGAATATGGAATTTTAACCAAAGTTCCCTATGTGGAGCGTCAGGAACGTTTTGAATATCAACTTACCGATAAAGGGTTGGACTTGTACCCGATTATTCTGACAATGGTGCAATGGGCCGATAAATGGATGGACATGGGTTTGGGCAAACCGATTGAATTTACTCATAAAACCTGTGGACACAAATTTAGTTCTAAGGTTGTTTGTTCAGAATGTAATGAACCCATTGATGTAAAAGAGGTAAAGGTCGCTGCTGGCCCAGGTTATTTTGCGTTTATGCAACAAAAGCAAAATAGTGCCTCATAGATCATTTTCAATGATCTATAAACAATTGGCAGGTTTGGGAACGCCAGCCAAGCGACTTAAATGTCGAGCCACTAGACCTGTATTAAACTTTTGCTGTAGCTCAGCATTACTGATTTCAGGGCTTACTGTTTTCATGAGAAATTTGATCAACGGACGTGTTGCAGGTGAATGTCCAAACTGCTGATAAAACTGCCGTACAGCATTGAGAATATCAAAGTGCCAATCTGTCAGCTCTAAATCGAGTGATTTAGCAAGTTCCTGTGCAACTTCTGGATTCCAAATGGTGTAATCAACTAAATGACCGTCTTGGTCTAACTCTAACTGCATAAAATAGCCTAAGTAGGGGCGTATTGTATACGCCCAATAATTTATGGGTATCACTCAATTAACGATATATTCATTTCAACGTAATACAACGTTGAAACTTTAATACTAAATTTGCAAATTGAGCATATTCCAGAATGTTTACACGTTTTTTAAGACCATACTGCAATAGGCTTTGTTCATTGCTTAGACAATAGATATTCGGGTAAGTATCCACAACGGCATCTGTGACTTGTAAGACTGAATCCCCCATCATCACAATATGGTCATCCGCTTTTGCCATGTGTGCTAACTCATCTAAAATTTTATTGACATTGTTATAAGGAGATTGGACGAGAAACAAGGTTGAATTTTTCATGAGCGAATCCCTTACCAATACAGTACATGATCAAATGACTGAATAAATTCAGGATGAATATCAATAAATTCAATATCCTGATCTGTATTTTTGACGATAGCTAATTGTTGATTTTTGCTTTCAACCAAAATTGGGGTTAAATCGTAAAACTCAAAACTTTCCACCATATTGGCGGCAATTTTAAAGGCATGCGTGAACTGATCGAACGCTAGTTGATTGTTCAATAAACTCAGTGCGGCATCCTTTAATAATACTTTGACAGAAATACCAAAGGTTGCTAAAACCATAGTTGCAGACAAGCTTTCATTGACCTGCAAACTGGTTAAATTAGGCTGCGTTAGGATGACGAGTACAGTTTTCACACAATTTACCTTTTAAAAGCAACACGCTATATAAAGAACTTGATCTAGAATTGAATTAGACGAGAACAGCTTTGTACGGCATCAGCAAGTTCTCCAAGCCCAACCAGCTCAAAACCTTGGGCCAGGTTGTGCTGCTGAAGTGAATGACGTTGTGCATTGCTGGCATCCGTGATTCCCCGAGCAAGCGCGGCACTGACACAGACAGGGAGTCGAACGCCAAGCTTTTGCCATTCCAGTTTCAGGTTGCGCTGATCATCAGGAAACCACTGTAAATCGTTGGCAACCTGAACACCGTCCTGGTAAAAGAAGACACGAAATTCCTCATGCTTATTTTGTAATGCCTGTGCTAAACCAAATGCATGCCAGGCCATCATTGAAGTAGGTGCTGAGGTAATTAACAGTAGTGTACTCATGGAACATTCACTATGGTCATAGGCAAAAATAAAGATGGACATATTAAAAAGAAGGTAATTATACAATGATTTTGGTGACAGGTGGTTTAGGCTTTATCGGTTCACATATTGCTTTGAGTTTGCTGGCTCGTGGGCACGAAATCGTCATTGTTGATAATCTGGCCAATTCCACATTACAGACTCTGGAACGTCTGGAATATATTTCAGGCATGTATATTCCTTTTGCAAAGCTTGATGTACGCAACACGCCTGCCTTAAATAAGGTGTTTGAACAATATTCTATAGATGCGGTGATTCATACTGCGAGCTTTAAATCGCTGGAGGAATCGGTTTTAAAACCTCTTGAATATTATAATGATAATGTCAGTTGTATCATGAGCTTATTACGTGCCATGCAACGCATGGGAGTGAGACAGCTTATCAACCTATCCAGCGTGGCGGTCTATGGAAAGTCTGATTCGGAACTTTCCGAGGAGACTAAATTTAATTATCACTATGCTAATCCCTATATTCGTACCCAGCAAATGGTGGAGGATATTATTGCGGATACCTACAGGATTGACCATGAATGGAAGATCATTAACCTGCGGTTATCCAATATTGTCGGTGCCTTTGAGCATGGGGTATTGGGTGAATATGTTGTTCAATTACCGAAGAATATTGTGCCTCTGGCCTTGCAGGTAGCCGCAATGCAACGTGATTGCATTGAGTTGCAAAATCAGGCACAGACTAAAGATGGTACGGTTGAACGAAGCTTCTTGCATGTGCTGGATGTTTGTGATGCCGTACTGGCAGGCTTAAAGTGGCTGGAAACACAGGTTGGCTGTTTGGAGGCATTTAATATCGCCCACTCAAAAACCACCTCTATCCTAGGTTTGTTAGATGAAGTTGCCAAAGTAACCCAATCCGAAATTCGGGTTCAGCCCGCAGTTTATCAACATGAGGAATTGGCTCAACTGGGGGCAAATATTGATAAAGCAGAAAAGATGCTTGCATGGACACCGAAACGATCCTTAACACAAATGATTGGAGATGAATGGCGTTTTTACCTAAATACGTTAAAAGGTAACTAAGTCTGCTATCGCTTTATGATTACCAATACAGTCCATTAAAGCTGGCAACAGGTTTTAGATAATGATTATTATTTGCATTCTTAAGCCATTTGGGGATAATACGGCGGTTTGTTGAATATCCTTGATAAACATTCAATATGAGCTAGCCAAGGCATCTATTTGCTTCAGCCCGTGAAAATTCTTACCAAGATAGAGCAGAGGTTGTTATGCACATACGAATTGAACACGATACCATGGGTGAAATTGAGGTTCCAAATGAAGCCTTGTGGGGCGCGCAAACGCAAAGAAGTTTACAAAACTTTAAAATAGGTCAGGAGCGTTTACCCCGTGCGATGATTCGTGCAATGGGACTTGTAAAAAAAGCTGCTGCCATCACCAATGCAGAACTTAAACAACTGCCTGAAGAGTTAAGTCAATATATTGTGGGTGCTGCTGAAGAAGTCATTGCTGGGCAATGGGATGCTCAGTTTCCATTGGTGGTATGGCAGACAGGTTCTGGTACGCAAAGCAACATGAACTGTAATGAAGTGATTGCCAATATTGCTAACCAGAAATTAGGGCAAGCTTTGGGCGCACAAAAACCTGTCCATCCAAACGATCATGTCAACCGTGCGCAATCCACCAATGATTCTTTCCCAACCGCGATTCATGTTGCCGCAAGTCTGCAAATCAATGAATTACTAATTCCTGCGGTTGAGAAACTCAAACAAACTTTACAACGTAAATCCGATCAATTTGATGATATTGTCAAAATTGGACGTACCCATTTACAGGATGCGACTCCATTAACGCTAGGACAGGAATTTAGTGGCTATGTGTCACAACTGGATCATGGCTTAAAGCGTCTACATCAGGCGCTTGCAGGTTTATATGAATTGCCTTTAGGTGGAACGGCGGTGGGAACAGGACTCAATGCTCATCCTGACTATGCCGTAAAAGCCGCAGAACAATTAGCTGGGCTGACAGGCCTACCATTTGTAACGGCACCTAATAAATTTGAAGCCTTGGCAGGGCGTGATGCGGCAGTATTCGCTTCTGGTGCATTAAAAACTTTGGCTGCTAGTTTAAATAAAATTGCCAATGACATTCGCTGGTTGGCAAGTGGTCCACGTTGTGGTTTAGGGGAAATCCGTATTCCTGAAAATGAACCAGGCTCAAGTATTATGCCTGGGAAAGTAAACCCGACACAAAGTGAAGCCATGACCATGGTGGTGGCTCAAGTCTTGGGCAATGATACGACTATCAATATTGCTGGTGCGTCTGGTAATTTTGAGCTCAACGTGTTTATGCCAGTGATTGCTTATAACTTGTTGCAATCAATCCAGTTGCTTGGTGATGCATGTAATAGTTTCAATGACCACTGTGCGGTAGGAATTGAACCAAACCGTGAGAAAATTGATTATTTCCTGCATAATTCGCTGATGTTGGTGACTGCACTCAATCCCGTCATTGGTTATGAAAACGCTGCCAAAGTCGCCAAAACAGCGTATAAGGAAAATAAGACCTTAAAACAGGTTGCGGTTGAACTAGGCTTGGTAACTGCTGAACAATTTGATGAAGTGGTTCGTCCTGAGCAGATGATTGCACCGAGTAGTAAATAATCATGAGTGGTAGGGGCGTATGGTATACGCCCTTATTGTTTTGAGAGGCGTGTGATGGTTGCCCTTGCGAAGTGTACTTCTCTCCTGCAAGTGCGTACAATATCCGTTTGATTGACTAGACCATTGCTTTTATTATGCTTAATATTTATTTGACAGATACTCAAACTCATATTCAATATTCTGGTCTGTCTCATGAAAATCCTGTCAAGTTTTTGTTGAATCTAAAGAAAATTTTTCCAAGTACGGCAGACCTGTTGTTACCTGTCTTGCCAGAAGACAATAATCTGGAAAATGTGACATGGGAAGCAACGGCCAAAGATTTTGAAGTTTTTAAAAAATTACTAGAGGGCTGGGGCATTATTGAGCTTCGTTTAAGTGCAATTACCACCTATAAAGATAAAAACTTTGCCAATGAATTGGTAAAAAAAGCTCAAGTTAGACGCAAGCAAATTTCCCAGAAACATCCTGAACTCTCAATTATTGCTTTGGATTATATACTCATGCATGAAATTCATGCCTTGATTGATGCGGAATTGGTCATGATTGGGGAAAAATTCTATTTGCCGACTTTACGTGAACAATGGAAAAGTCTGTTTTCAGAGCAAATTCTGCAATGTAAGTTATAAGATGGGTAACGTGAATTCGGGATAAGGACGTTGTAAAAGGATAGGCATTTAAGTCAAAATTTAATCATGACAAAAAACAATGATCTCAAAATGCCTATCGACACACCGCTTACAACACTTTTCTGCCTAATTGATGATTTCTGCACTGATATTTCAGAGCGGGTTGAGCAATACATGCTCACTTGTGGCAAGATTAATCATATATTTGCCGATAGTGCAACTCGGGGGAAAACTTCTGTCGATTGGTTTTATGGTTTTAAGATTCATATTTGCTGCTTTAACATTATATGCTTTGGTGCTTGTAAATGGATATAAGTCTGGGATTCAGCAGATTTTAAAACCGATTGAATTAAAATCTGCTTAAACCAAATTCACGTTGGGTAAGCAGACTTAGGTCTGCTTTTTTATTGACTCATCTTTATAGAACCACATGGTTATTGTTCTACAAACAATTACAAGGTTTTAGTGGCTGTATGTTTAGGCGTAAGCCCCCGCTGAACCCCATGCCTATTTTTTTAATTCGGTTCAGGTTTCCAGCGGTGTGGTAGCAATTCTTCTATTTGGGTCACTTTATGGGTCGGCAGCCTTTTCAGCACATCACTGAGATAGGCATACGGATCCAGTCTATTCAGCTTTATTCGATTTTCTACTTTTAAACTCAATTATTTTTTTGGGGGATTACCTTTCAAATCTTTGTGCAACAAAGCCTATTTCAAATAAAAGTTAAAATAAAAAACCGAGGTATTACCTCGGTTCTTTTGTTCATCATGAAAAAGTTATTTTTCTACAAAAGCACGTTCAATCACATAATCACCCATAACACCCATACGTGGTGATTCAACCAGGCCATGTTGATCAAGCAGGGCAGCCACATCTTTCAGGAATGCTGGGCTACCACAGAGCATGGCACGGTCTGTCTCACGGTTAAAACGTGGTAAACCGATTTTTTCAAACAGTTCACCAGTTTCAATGGCAGTGGTGACACGACCTTGTGTATGGAATGGCTCGCGGGTTACGGTTGGGTAATAAACCAATTTATCCTTGATGCCAAGCTCTTCAAAAAATTCATTGTTTGGCAATTCATTCAGGATTAAATCCTGATAGGCAAGCTCTGAAACATAGCGAGTACCATGAACCATGATCACTTTCTCAAACTTTTCGTAAGTCTCAGGATCACGAAGCAGGGAAAGGAAAGGAGCAAGGCCTGTACCAGAAGATAAAAGGTATAAATTTTTACCTGGTAATAAATCGTCGTGTACGAGCGTTCCTGTTGGTTTTTTAGAAATCAGGATTTCATCACCAACCTGTACTTTTTGTAAAATGGAAGTCAATGGACCGTCTTGTACCTTAATTGAGAAGAACTCCAGTTCTTCTTCATAATTCGCGCTTGCAATCGAATAAGCACGCATTAAGGGCTTGCCATTCACTTCAAGACCGATCATGACGAATTGACCATTTTTGAAACGTAGACTGGTGTCACGTGTTGTTTTAAAACTAAAAAGTGTGTCATTCCAGTGGTGAACATGAGTAATGCGTTCAACGTTAAAAGCAGCCATTCAAGGTCTCGATCACAGTTAAAAGAAACAGGTTGCTATTCTAATCTAAATTCATTCTCGATAAACTGAATATATTTAATTGTGTTTATAAGAAAAAGTGATGAGCAATTCAGTTGAGATGCCGATTATCGGTTACATGCACTCTCCCTACCGTGAAAAGTTTGGTATTCCGAGGCAGCCAAATCTGGTGCAGGTCGAGTCTTATATGGAGATGGTGGCACCTTATAACGATATTTTGGCATTCGAGGGAATTGAGGCATTTAGCCATTTATGGCTGTTGTGGCAGTTTCATGAGAATAAACAAAATGATAATGCACCAAACCAAATAGCTGGATTTCGCGCGCAGGTACGTCCACCACGCTTGGGTGGAAACCAGAAAATGGGGGTGTTTGCTACCCGAAGTATGTATCGTCCGTCTGCAATTGGTTTGTCTGTGGTGCATTTTTTGCGAGTAGAAAAGCAAGGGAAAAGCGTGCGACTTTATGTAATGGGTAGTGATTTACTACATGGCACACCGATTCTGGATATTAAGCCCTATATCCAGTATTCGGATGCAGTGCCAGATGCAAGTAGTGGTTATGCCCAGGATGAGCCTGTACGTAAATCAGTGATATGGACAGAAACTGCACAAACACAACAACAGCAATTACTAAAGCAGGCTATTTTAAATAAAAAGGTATTCGATGAACTGGAACAGGTGTTATCTTTAGACCCTCGTCCTGCCTATCAGGAAGATGCTGAACGAGTTTATGGAATGTGTTTTGCAGACTTGAATGTTCGTTTTAAAGTCGATGCAAGCAATGTCACAGTCATTGCTGTGGAATAGGCAACTTAAAAATATAAAATCATAAATTTGGGGATTTGACGGTTATGCAAGCGCAGGCAAAATTTGCAAGTTTTTCTTTTTCAATTGATGTGACGTGGTGTCTGGAACAATTACAAAAAGATGGACGGATTACTGAACGGGATAAACTTTTTATTCAAACTACACATCGGCAAAAAGACCAGTTGAAATGGCATCCCTTACAGTGGGTTGCCAATTTTAATTTAAAGGATCAACTTAATCCTGCCACAACCTTAACCCTGAATCGTTTATGTCAGTGGTTAGCTGAAAAAGCCGAAGTTCCCTTATTTGTGATTGATCCACTAAAAGCTGATGTGGCGGCATTAACCAGCGTTATGTCACAGGAATTTGCGGTACGGAATCATATTCTGGCCATTGAAGTACATTCAGATCGGATTTTGATTGGGACAGATCAGCCGTTTTTAACGGAATGGCAGAATAATCTGGAGCGTAGTTTAGCGCCCAGAAAGATTGAACGAGTGTTACTCAATCCTGAGCAATTACAGCGCTATCTGGTGGAATATTATCAGGTTAGTCGTGCGGTCAGTTCATCACAAAACACCAGTGCCTTTGACCGTGATAATAAAGGCGTTGAGGCCTTGTTACAGTTGGGCGATACCCAGAATCCCGATGCCAATGACCAGCATATTGTCAAATTGGTGGACTGGGTGCTGCAATTTGCCTTTGAACAAGGGGCCAGCGATATTCACCTTGAACCCCGAAAAGACAAGGGTAAGGTGCGTTTCCGTATTGATGGCGTGTTACATACCATTTATAACATGCCTGCCAATACACTAACTGCGGTGATTTCCCGTATTAAAATTCTGGGTCGGATGAATGTGGCAGAAAAGCGTAAACCACAGGATGGACGTCTAAAGACACGAACACCAAAAGGTCAGGAAACCGAATTGCGTCTCTCCACATTACCAACTGCCTTTGGTGAAAAGCTGGTGATGCGTATTTTTGATCCAGAAGTATTGGTACGCAGTTTTCAGCAGTTGGGTTTTGAGGGACATCTCTTACAAAGCTGGCAGCAACTAACGCAGCATAGCCACGGGATTATTCTGGTGACAGGGCCAACAGGTTCGGGTAAAACCACCACACTTTATTCATCGCTTAAACAACTGGCAACGGAACAGGTCAATGTCTGTACCATTGAAGATCCGATTGAAATGCTGGAACCAAGTTTTAACCAGATGCAGGTCAATCCAAACATTGAGCTAGGCTTTGCCGATGGGGTGCGTGCCCTCATGCGTCAAGACCCTGACATTATTATGGTTGGGGAAATTCGTGACCATGATACTGCCAATATGGCGATTCAGGCAGCTTTAACAGGACATTTGGTACTCTCAACCCTGCATACCAATGATGCGCCATCCAGTTTGACCCGTTTGCATGATTTGGGGGTGCAGCCATTTTTGACCGCAGCCACGATTTTGGGTGTATTGGCACAGCGTCTGGTGCGTCGCCTTTGCCCGCATTGCAAACAGGAAACAGCGATCAATGAGCAGGAATGGGAACACCTGACTTTTGACTATATGATGGATATGCCCACCACCATGTATAAGGCTGTGGGCTGTGAAGTGTGTCGCCAAACGGGTTATAAGGGACGTGTCGGGATTTATGAGTTTATGCCAGTCAGTCTGGAATTAAAGTCCATCATTAGTGCGAATGGCACACTGGATCATTTACGTGCGCAAGCCAAGAAAGAGGGTATTGAACCGTTGCGTATTGCAGGGGCACGCAAGGTGATTGAGGGTATGACCACACTGGAAGAAGTGCTTCGGGTTGTGCCATTAAATTAAGCAGTTTTTAGTTCTTCAGATTCACCTCATCTTGTTTTGTTTTAATGACTACATCGAGATGATCAACAAAGATGAGGAAATTAAAATGAACGTATTTTCTAAAGTTGCTGTAATTGCAGGTCTGGTTGGTGCGACAACATTTGCGGTTGCGAATACGACAGCAGTCAATCAGCAGGCATTGGCGCCTACACAAATTACTACGGTGAAACAGGCATTGACCTTAAAAAATGATACGCCTGTTAAGCTTAAGGGTTATGTAGTCAAAGCAACAGGTGATGAAAAATATCAGTTTAGCGACCAGACAGGCAGCATCACCGTCGATATTGATGATGATTTATGGCAAGGGCAACCTGTTTCAGCCAAAACTCCTGTGACCATTATTGGTGAAATCGACATTGATTATAAACCGACCAAACGTGTAGAAGTCGATGTGGATCAGGTTAAATTCTAATCATTGAAATATCATCAAAAACCACATGTTTAGCATGTGGTTTTTTGCCTGTTGCTTATTTAAAAGGCATGATGAATATTAATGGATCAGACAAGGGTGCGGCTTTATGCGAATTTTACTGGCTGAGGATGATGCCTCTCAGGCGGAAAGTATCAAGGATTGGCTGGAACTGGATGGCTATAGTGTCGATTGGGTAGAACGGGGTGATCATGCGATACTGGCGGTTGAGCAGCATCAATATGATTGTATCCTGCTGGATCGTGGTTTGCCTAAAGCTTCGGGTGATGACATTCTAAAAACTATTCGCCATCGAAATTCCAATACGCCCGTCATTTTTATTACCGCCAAAGATGCCATTCATGATCGGATTGAGGGGCTGGATTTGGGAGCCAATGATTATCTGGTTAAGCCATTTAATTTGGAAGAACTGTCAGCACGGGTGCGTTCCCAGTTACGTCAACACCAGACTCAGGCAGGGCAATATTTGACTTTTGGCAATCTACAGCTTGATCCGCAAGCCAAAACCCTGACGCAAGCGGGTCAAGTCATCAACCTGACCGCAAAAGAATTTCAGATTTTGCATAAATTAATGCAAAAGCCAGAACATATCCTGACCCGTGAGCAACTGGAAGAATCACTGTATGCCTGGGGCGAGGAAATTGAGAGTAATGCCATCGAGGTGTATATCTACCAGATTCGCAAAAAAATTGGCGGGCAATATATCAAAACTATTCGTGGTTTAGGCTATCGGATGCATCAGGATTAAGTTTATGAAAGTGGTGTCGCTACAAAACAGGCTGATTAAAACCTCACTGATTAGTTCAGTGATTGCGGCTTCTGTGGCATTGCTTCTATTTGTGGTGATTTCAATCTATCAAACCATGCAGGTTCAAGATGAAATCATGGATGAAATCTCAGATATGTTACTGATTGCTGATCTGACCTCAACATCGGGGCAGCAGATTGATGAACTGAGTGACCAGTTTGATATCCAGTATCGCCTGAGCTACCAACAACAGATTCTGACCCAGTCCGAGGATTTTCAGCTTGAACAACAATATTACAAGTTGTTCACAGGTGATGAGCATTATGGATTTATCTGGCAGGGTCGGCAGCTTTGGCGTAGTTATCGGGCAGAAGATCACCAATCCCACATGCAGGTATTGCTATTACAACCTTTGGGTGATCGCTTTAAAGAATTGATGCATAGCTTTGCTGGCTATTCTGTCATTCTGATGATGTTGTGGCTGATGCAATGGCTCATGCTGCATTTTCTGGTCAAACGGCAGTTTAGGGCGATTCATCAATTATCCGATCAAATCTCGCAGAAAAACGCAGATGATCTAACGCCAATCCAGTCCTCCAGCATTGAATTTAAAGAATTGCAGCCGATGCTGGGGCAGTTAAATCACTTGTTGCAACGTCTGGATCAATCGCTAAAAGCCGAACAGCGTTTTACTGCGGATGCCTCGCATGAATTGCGCTCGCCCTTATCCGCGATTCAAATGCGTTTACAGCTTTTACAACGTAAATATCCAGAACGCGCCAGTGATTTTGATGCAATGCAACAGGATATTAGTCGAGGGATCCAAACGCTGGAAAATTTGCTGTTGCTGGCACGTTTAGACCCTGAACATGCTGAGAACCTGCTCAAGACACATTTTGCCTTGCGTACGGTGATTGACGAGGCGATTCAGGCTCTAACACCCTTTATCAAGCAAAAGGCAATCCAGATTCAGCAGCGGATGGTAGTGGCAGAGCACGAAGATATGATTTTTGCCAATCAACAACTGATTTTTACCTGTATTCGTAATGTGCTGGACAATGCCGTACGCTATACGCCAGAAAAAGGCTGTGTCTATATCACTTTAGATAAGCAGGGACAGTATTTACAGCTTATTCTTGAAAATGAGGGACAAGGTATCGACCCAGAAGTATTGCAGCATTTGGGAGAACGTTTTTATCGTGCGTTGGGAACCAAAACCCAGGGATCAGGCTTAGGCTTATACATTTGTAGGAAAATTATCGAATTACATCATGGGCAAATGGAATTGTTGCCATCTTCATATGGCGGATTAAAAGTCGTGATCAGATTGCTTGTCTAAAGCCTTTATTTTGGTTTCTAGATGAATTAAAAAGCAGTACGCGCTGACATACTGCTATTTCCACGTTTATTATTATCCGATTACTATTATTTTACTTGGTTAAAATCAGACGGTTGTTACGGGTGAGGCGTAGGCGATACTCTTCACCAGCGTGCATAATGCGAATTTCGCGGCCTAAGGCAAATAGGTTGTTTGAATGCAGCATTGGTAAGGATTGAGTTGCATCAGTGCTACGAGTAAATAGGTTAAATGGTGCGTTCATTTGTTATGCTCCGTGGTGTATTATCTAACGTTTTAAATGATAATCATTATCAAATATACCTGTCAACGTAAATTTGAATAATTTACAAAATCATTTATAAGTTTTTTTCAGAACGATGTGCAAATTGATGAATGACAGGGATTTACTGTGTAGAGATGAGGGGTGTGGACTGTGATAGTAAAGAATGTCATTGATGTTGCGATTGCAATTTTATTGCATAAATCCAAGGTATTGGTGGGGTGGCGTCAGGCCAATCAACATCAGGGCAATAAGCATGAATTTCCTGGGGGAAAGGTTGAGCAGGGAGAAACGCCTGAGCAGGCCTGCCGCAGGGAAATTTATGAAGAGGTTGGCATTGGTTTAAAGGACTGGCATCGTTTTGATCTGATTCGCCATGAATATGATGATGTGATCGTGAACTTGCATATCTTTCATGCCTATGTACCAGATGCGTTACTGGAATTGATTCACCAGCCTTGGGCTTGGTACAGTCGTGATCAACTGAAGGAATTAAATTTTCCCAAAGCCAATGATGTGATTCTGCAACGTTTGGTGTGGCCACATCTGATTAAGGTGAATGAACAGTTGGCCAAACTCCCGCAGCAGGAAAGTTTATTTTATTGGCGGACACAGGATGAAAATATTGATGCGATTGAGCAGCAGTTAGAAACACTCACTGATGAGCAATATCAAAAACTCATTGTGAATTTTGAAATCTGCAATCAGCTGGATTCAGCATGTCAGGAAAAAATTAACACGGTTCATCTAAAACAATCACAGCTGATGGGATTAAAGAAAGGAGAATTAATTGTAGGGAAACGTTTTATTGCAGCGTGCCATGATGCAGTTTCATTGCAGCATGCACATCAGATTGGCTGTGATGCGGTGTTTTTAAGTCCTGTGAATATAACTGAGACTCATCCAGAAACAAAAGTGTTGGGATGGGACGGTTTTGCTGAACTCGCTGGAAAAAGTGATATTCCTGTTTTTGCTTTGGGTGGTGTTGCGCCTACTGATCTGGAACAAGCCCAAAAACATCATGCTTATGGGCTTGCGGGGATTCGCCAGTTTGAATCAATCCAGTAACAAGGCTCTAAAGTGACTGAATTGCTTTTTTCGCTTCCTGTGCCTTGACTGGATGATTACGTGCTTCGCTGGCACGAAGCACAATTGTCCAAAGCTGCTTTTTCATGGCATTGCTCTGTGCATAGCTTAAACCACGGCGCGCTAAAGCCTCGGCATTGGCATACTCTTTTCGCTGGTTGGCGATTAGACCCAGATATAAATAGGTTTCAGAAGCCTGTGGTGCAATCCGTTGGGCTTGAAGCGCATAACGTTCTGCTTCCGCGAGTTGCTGACTTTTATAAGCGGTCTGGGTTTTTTGCATCAGGGTTCTAAAGGCGGGGAGTTGAGCACCATCATTACTAAACTTCTGCTTCACCTTTTGTTCAGGTACCACCACCTGTGGTGTCACGGTTTGCCGTTTAATCTCTTTTTGGTCATACGGAATGACTTTTACACCAGAAGCAGGCGGAGTCACTTTTTTCTTCTGCGTATTCGTGCCTGCTGGTGGATTAACAGGTTTAGTGGTCGTGACTTTTTCTGGAGTGGCAGTACAGCCAGCCAGTACAAGTACACCAATTGCGAAAGTTATTTTCTTGATCATGTCCAAATCCCAGTAGAAATTAATTTTCAACGCTGTAGCTACCACTGGAAATGATGCGTGTTGGCGTATGATTTGATAAATCATTGTCCATCTGGTTTTCGCTTTCCCGAATATAGTTGTTTATGCCATCATCATGATCATTTTCTGATGTACCGCCCTGAGGCATATAGGTTGGTTCAACTTCATAATGAGATTGACCGCAAACCGTTGCACGGCGAGGTACAGTTTGACGAAGCAATGGAATATACAATGCGCCATCACAGCCCTCGGCAGAAAGATCACCGCTGGCGCTATCAATCCACTGCCACTGAACGTTGTCGGTTTGACGAAGATTTACAGGTTCCTGACGAAGCTGTTTCATGACATTGGTCCAGACTGGCAATGCACCAGAGGAACCTGTCAGACCAGTCACCTTGTTGTCATCCAGCCCTAGCCAGACCACAGCGAGATGATTGCCTGAATAACCCGCGAACCATGAATCCCGTGTATCGTTGGTTGTCCCTGATTTTCCTGCAAGATTCAGTGATTCAGGCAAACTCCCATAGGCAGAGCGGCCTGTACCTGAACGCATGACTTGCTGTAAACCATAATTCAGGATATAGGCGGTGGCGGGGTCAATGGTTTGCTGTACATTCAAACCATAACGCTCCAATAAATGCCCTTTTGCATCCACAACAGTGCGGATAGAACGGGTAGGGTATTTAAAGCCACCTGTGGCAAAGTTTCCATAAACGCTCAGCACTTCCATTGGTGACATATTCACCGCCCCCAGATAAATGGATGGATAGGCTGGAATATCTGAACTTACCCCAAACTGTCTGAGCTTATTTGTGAATGTAGATAGGCCAAACTCGTTCGCCAAACGTACAGTAGAAAGGTTGTATGAATTTGCCAAAGCCTGCTGCATTGGAACCACACCATGCTCACCACCACTATAATTTTTGGGTGTCCAGTTTTTATAACCATCAATTGGAATACTGATGGCTGTATCTTCAATTGGGCTAGCCCATGTATAACGGCCTGACTCAAGTGCACTTAAATAGATGACAGGTTTCAGTAATGAACCCACTTGACGTTTAGCATCCAGTGTACGGTTAAAACCTGTAAAGTCTTGAGTCGATCCCACAGCGGCAACCAGTTCACCATTGTCTGGATGAGCGACAACAATGGCACCCTGTAAGTTCTTTAAACGGGCAGGATTGGCATTCGCCAGACGATCAACTGAATTTTTAAACGCATTTTGCACCTGAATCTGTGTGATTGGATCTAGTGTGGTAAAAATTCTTAAACCCTGATTGGTAATGTCACTTTCCTGATATTCGGTGCGTAGCTGACGACGGACAATATCAAGGAAATCAGGGAATTTCGCAGGTCCTAGAGTCGGTTTGCTCACTACATTTAAAGGACGTGCAATTTCATCCTGATATTCCGCCTCACTGAGATAGCCCATAACTTTCATGTTGTTCAGTACAACATCACGGCGTTTTTTTGCCGCTTCAGGATTACGCCAAGGATTATATAAAGAAGGACCCTGTACTAAACCAACCAAATAGGCTTGTTGGGAAATATTCAATTCACGTAAAGGTAAACCAAAATAGAACTGTGAAGCCAGACCATAACCATTGATGGAATAACTGCCATTTTGACCTAAATTCACTTCATTCAGATAGGTTTCAAGAATTTCATCCTTGCTGTAATGCAGTTCAATCAATAACGCCATCAGCGCTTCATTGACTTTACGCTTCAGGGTTTTTTCAGGGGAAAGATAAAAGTTTTTCACCAACTGTTGTGTGAGTGTTGATCCACCTTGACGTTTACCACCCGTAATATTGCTGACTAGAGCACGTGCAGTGCCACGAACTGAAACACCGTGATGGTGATAGAAGTTGCGGTCCTCAGTTGAGATCAAAGCCTCAATCAGTGTTTTTGGTACTTTATCTAGTTTAATGAGTACGCGGTCTTCATTATGCTGAGGGTAAATACCACCAATCAATAAAGGTTCCAGCCGTGCAATGCCTGTGCTTGATGGTTTGGTGGAACGGATTTCACCGACCTGCCCATTCAGGAAACCAATTTCAAGCACCTGTTCAGGTTCATTGCTGTCACCATAGTCAAAACCACGTGTATGGACATACATCTGGTTGCCTTGGGTGACATAGCTACCTGATTTTTCATAGTTTGCCGTATTTTTATAACCCAGTAATTTCAGTTCCTGAATGAAGTTTTCCTGAGTGATTGGCGCATTTGCATAGATTTCCAATGGACGGGCAAATACCTTGGCTGGAATATCCCAGCGCTGACCTTCAAACTTATTGCGAATAATATTATCCAGACGGATCAGATAGATACTAAAGGCAATAAAAACACCAATCACTAAAATGGAAAAAATTAGCGCAAGAAAACCGATACCACGTTCACACTTCATAGATTTGCGTTAAAATCAAAACAATGGGGTTAATGATGCGATAGCTTATGCGCAATTTGCAATCGTAAAACTGTGAATAAATAGCAACATGCAATAAAAACTTTAAGAATGTGTTGACATTAACTGAGTAAAAAAACAACGAATAGACATTTTTATACTTTTTAATCAATCGTCAATGAAATCCTGATAGTTAATGATATGATAGTCAGGAAGCGCAGCGGAGCTGAATTATTCGTGCAAATTTCACATAAATCCTTTCGAAATATTGGTTTGATTGGGCGACCAGATAAAGATTCTGTAGTAGAAACCTTATGTTTGATTCATGATCATTTGATCACTCTGGGTTTGAATCCCGTCTTTGATCAGGAAACAGCGAAACTCGTACCTTATAGCCATGGACAGACTGTCAGCCGTAATTTATTGGGCGAAGTGGTGGATTTAGTGATTGTGGTGGGCGGTGATGGTTCACTACTCCATGCAGCACGTGCCCTGGTGCGATACAATACCCCTGTGATTGGGATTAACCGTGGGCGACTGGGCTTTTTAACCGACATTAAACCTGCTGAGGCAATCTTTAAGCTGGATCAGGTGTTGCAGGGACATTTTCAACTGGATCGCCGTTTCCTGCTGGAAATGGAAATTCGATCCAATGGTGAAACCATTTATGATGCAATTGCATTAAATGATGTAGTGCTACATTCTGGACGATCAGTCCATATGATTGATTTCGAACTCAGTATTGATGGGCAATATGTCTATCGCCAGCACAGCGATGGTTTAATTGTTTCCACACCAACGGGTTCGACAGCATACGCATTGTCTGGCGGCGGGCCTATTTTGCATCCAAGTATGGATGCGATTGCATTGGTGCCCATGCATCCGCATACCTTGTCCTCTCGTCCGATTGTGGTTGGTGGACAAAGTGAGATTAAAATTACCATTCGTGAAAATCGGGTTTTACCCATGGTCAGCGCCGATGGACAACATAGTGTTGCATTAAATGTGGGTGACACTGTGCATATTCGCAAACATCCATTTAAACTAAGCTTATTACATCCGCCTGGGTACGATTTTTATATGGCTTGCCGTACTAAACTGGGCTGGAATCAAGATTTCGAATCTTTTCAACAGGATGACTCATGAATATTGAACAAATGCTCGCTGTTTTAAATCCTGAAATTGTTGAGCGCTTAAAAACAGCCGTTGAAATTGGCAAATGGCCAAATGGTATTGCATTGACCAAAGAACAACGTGAAACCTGTATGCAGGCTGTTTATGCATGGGAAATGAAACATTTACCAGAAGAACAGCGTAGTGGCTATATTGATCGTGGTACAAAAGAAGAGGGTGAGGAATGTGATGATGATCATCACAAACATGAACCTGAATTTAAACCGATTCGGTTTGTTTGATGAATTCCTAAGTAGTACCAGTAGCGATGATTTTAATAAAGTCATCGCTTTTTTGCTTTCAGAGTTATATTTGATTCTGTAGTTAAGTGATTTTTATATCAATTTAATATTCGAGTATTTCGATACGCGATGGTGACACAAAGTAATAGTTAAATGATATTATTTATAAAAAGTTGGTCATTATCCTAATGAAATTATTTATACTCATTCCTACTCTATTGTTTATAATTTCTTGCTCTAATGAGCCTAAAACTTTTGATGATTGTGTTTTGAAATATGTATCAAAAGCTCCAACTGTTATAGCCGCTAATGCTGCATATGATGCCTGTCGTAATAAATTCCCTGAATAATCATTTAATGAATAGTTTTAAATAGAATGTGATTGCTAAAGTTATGCATGCTGTACTAATAGCAAAGACTATACCTTTACTTAAAGCTATTGAGAATATAAGAATTGGAGCAAGTATGAACATAAAATTCACTATAGCAAATAGGGATAGATATAAAGCCCCATAGTCTTTGTATGTATTTACAGCATATTTTATGGCTGCGTAAGATACTAACAAAGAAATTATTAGTAGAACAGATACCCCAGAGGCTTCAATAAAATTAGATAAATTCATGGTTTATATGCGTTTTTAGTGGTTGGAATATACTATAACTCACGCCACCGCTATTGATCTACACCCCGAAAGTTGGACACATTTAGTATAAATGAAAGGGTGAGTGAAGATTATATACGGTGGAACGTCAAACAGTAAGATTTGAATAATACTTAAAAACGATTGTCCCAAAGTTCTTTTGCCTTTGTCATTGCCCCATCAAAACTACTGACCACACCCATCGTATATAAAGCGATTCCCATAGTTTCAGTGACCGCCATTTCACCATATTCATGATGTTGTTGACCGAGCCAAACCGCTTTAAATACTTCAAGATCAAGTTCTTCTTCAATAGGGCTACGCTCAGGTGTCAGTTTGGGTAATTCATACTCATATAACTCACCATTTTTAATCCCACAAATAAGGGTCTTGGCATCAGGGTTACGCTCAAACTCACCACCTTCACCCTTAATCACCGCACTATTTTGATAACCTAAGCGGAAAGCGGTGTGTTGATGTGAGGTTCGATAAGCAGGGTGGAAAATGGCCTGTAAAGTGGCTTTGGCATTAAAGGGATTAATCAGGCGGGCAAGGGTATGAATAGGCGAACGTAAGCCCATCACATTTCTTAGTGAAATCAAATCACTTAAAATTGGTGAGATCACTTCCAGCGGCAGGAAAGCAAAGTTATGTTTTTCGATTTGTTGTTTGACATCTTGTTCATTTTGACAAATCGAATAGCCTAAGTATTGTAAAACCTGTTCCGTATACACACGATTAATGGTATGACCCGATGCACCATGCATCACGATTCTATAGCCATGATGGGCCAGTGTTAAGGCTGCCAATAAGAACCACGGATAATGTTTACGTTTGCCTGCGTATGATGACCAGTCGAGATCAATATTCAATGCTTGAAAATTCAGTTGATCACGCGTTGCCTGAACAAAACCAGCCAATTCATCAACAGATTCTTCCTTAACCCGTAACAACATTAAAAAAGCACCCAATTGAACATCAAGCACTTCATTTTTTAAGATCATGCTAAAAGCCTGATAGGCTTCATCATAAGTCAGTGAACGCGCACCCGTCTTACCCTTACCAATGATTCGTATGTATTGGGCGAAAGGATGTTCAGCATCTTTATAAATATTGCGTTTGGTATTCATGATCGTATTTGCAGTCATGGTGAAGAATTAAAATTAATATGACATAAAAGTGATGCATTTAGCGTAAAAAATCAGAGCTTCTGTTTATTCAATAAGCAATTGGGTCTCGAAAATAACCCCTGCAAACAAAATTATTGACCGCATCAGTCGGGTGATTTGATGCAAAAGGGACATGACATCCTACCTAAAAATCATTAGCATGGCTGCGAAGCAAATTTTCAAGAAAAATGAAAGCGAAAGGAAATAAAGATGTTAGCTTATGATGCAGATTTGGAACTCTTCCGTGACAACTTTAAACGTTTTATGAGTGAACACATTGCACCTCATTATGAAAAATGGGAACGTGAGGGCATTATGCCGCGTTCTGTCTGGACATTATTGGGTGAAAATGGCTTCCTGTGCGTAGACGTGCCAGAAGAATATGGTGGTTATGGCGTACCAACCCATTATTCATTGATGTTGGTTGAAGAATCTGCGCGTGCTGGTTATTGTGCCTTATCAACTGGTATTTCGTGTCACTCTGAAATTGCTGCACCATATATCCAACATATTGGGTCAGAAGAACAGAAACAGTATTGGTTGCCAAAAATGGTGTCTGGTGAAGTGGTGGGTGCAATTGGTATGACTGAGCCTGGTGCTGGTTCAGACTTGCAGGCCATGCGTACCAGTGCAATTTTGCAAGGTGATCACTATGTGTTAAATGGTTCTAAAACCTTTATCTCAAATGGTCAGCATGCTGATGTTGTGGTTCTGGCAGTGAAAACTGATCCGCAAGCTCGTGCCAAAGGTGTGTCTTTATTATTGGTTGATACCCATTTGGAAGGCTTTAAAAAGGGCACGAACTTAGACAAAATTGGTCTGCATTCACAGGATACCTCTGAACTTTTCTTTGATAATGTCAAAGTACCTAAAGACCAGTTGTTGGGTAACGCAGGTTCAGGTTTTGCTTATTTGATGCAGGAATTACCTCGTGAGCGTACTGCAATCGCAGCGACCTCTTTGGGCGCAATTCGTGGCTCAATTGATCTTGCGACCCAATATGTGAAAGAGCGTCAGGCATTTGGTCAGGCGATTGCTAACTTCCAGAACACACGTTTTGTCTTAGCTCAGGCGAAGATTGATGAATTGGCAACTGCTGCTTTCTATAATCAAAACGTGGCCTTATATAATGAGGGCAAACTGGATGTTGAAACTGCGGCTGCACTCAAGAGCTTCAGTACTGACATGCAAATGAAAGTTGCTGACAACTTGCTTCAGTTATTTGGTGGCTATGGTTATATGACTGAATATCCAATTTCACGCTTCTTTGTTGATGCACGTATCCAGCGTATTTACGGTGGTACCAATGAAATCATGAAAGAAATCGTGGCACGTGGATTGATTGGTAAAGCTTAATTAATCTTGATAAAACAGCCTGCTTTCGAGCAGGCTGTTTTTTGATAGATACTATTTTTCTATTGGCATAGGCTTTGTTGCATAAATATTTTGCAAAATACTGATTTCCAAGGTTTTTCCTAGAATTTTAATAAAAATAAATATAATAAAATCATAGTGTTAGCTATTTGTGCAACAAAGCCCACGAGAACTGAAATTTAGCATTAAATATATAATGAAAATCATTATCAATAACGTTGAGTCATGAAAAGAGTTAAAACTCAGCGTGTTTAATAGCTTAAAGTCTTGTTATACTAGCCCAGATAACCAATTCACAGATGAATTGTAATCCATTCTTATAGATGATTTTGCTGAGGCTGCATTCAATGGTAAACGATGGACAAAACACATCGACTTCACTTAATTTAGAACAAATTCGTAACGATATTGATAGTGTTGATCAACAAATCCAGGAATTACTCAATCGCCGTGCCACATTGGCGGAAGCCGTAGCCAAGGCGAAGTTTGCAGCCGAAGACAACCCACTGTTTTATCGCCCTGAACGTGAGGCACAGGTGCTGCGTAAAGTGATGGAGCGCAATCAGGGGCCATTGTCCGATGCGACCATGGCACGCTTGTTCCGTGAAATCATGTCAGCATGTCTGGCACTTGAAGCCCCACAAAGTATCGCATTTTTAGGGCCAGAAGGAACCTATACCCACTCCGCGGTACTGAAACATTTTGGTAATGATGCAGTGGTTCGTCCATTGCCAACCATTGATGAAGTGTTCCGTGAAGTGGAGGCGGGTAGTGCGCATTATGGCGTGGTTCCTGTTGAAAACTCCTCAGAAGGAATTGTTAACCATACACTGGACTGTTTTAAGGCTTCTAGCCTGAATGTGATTGGTGAAGTTGAATTGCGTATTCATCATCAATTCCTTGTTTCTGAAAATACCCGTAAAGACAGCATTAAGCAGATTTATGCACATCAACAAACCTTGGCTCAATGCCGTAAGTGGTTAGATGCGCATTATCCTGGGGTAGAGCGTGTTGCACTAAACTCAAATGCGGAAGCGGCTCGCCGTATTCGTAACGAATGGCATTCTGCTGCAATCGCCTCTGATATCGCAGCCAGCATGTACAACCTTGAGATTTTATATAGCAATATCGAAGATAATCCTGAAAATACCACACGCTTCCTGGTGATTGGTCGTGAGAAAATTCCACAAAGTGGCAATGATAAGACCTCATTGTTGATCTCAGCACATGATCGTGCTGGGGCATTGCTGGAAATTCTTGCACCATTTGCCAAGCATCAAATCAGCTTGACCAGTATTGAAACTCGTCCAGCTCTACCAGAAAAATGGGCCTATGTGTTCTTCATTGATCTGGAGGGGCATATTGATCAGGACAATGTGGCGGCTGCACTAGATGAAATCCGTCCAATGGTCAAAGAGTTGCGTGTACTGGGTTCTTATCCAATCGCTGTTTTATAAAACTGTTTTATCGTATGGATAGGTGGATGAATCATCTATCCATATCAAAGTCTTCTCATTAGGCAAACATCTTTTATGTCTCAAGCATCTGTTTCTAAAGTATTGTTTAAAAAAGTTGCATTTATTGGACTTGGGCTGATTGGGTCAAGTCTTGCGCGTGTGATTGTGGCGGAACAACTTGCGTCTGAAATTGTGGCTTCAACACGCTCAAAAAAAACATTGGAAGATGCCAAAGCACTCGGTCTAATTCAACATGGTTATACAAATCCTGAGGAAGCGGTTCAGGGTGCGGATTTAATTGTTTTGGCATTGCCTGTTCGTGCCACACAAAAAGTGTTGGAACAGATCAAACCTTATCTTGCAGAGAATGTCATCATTACCGATGTGGGTAGTACCAAAGGCAATGTGGTGGATGCAGCGAAGGCAGTGTTTGGTGAACATCTGCCTGTTGGTTTTGTACCTGGGCATCCAATTGCAGGTGCGGAACATACAGGTGTACATGCAGGTAAAGTCGATTTATTTGCTAACCATAAAGTGATTCTAACGCCTTTGCCAAGTAGTGCAGATTGGGCGGTGCAGAAACTGATTCAGCTTTGGTCAGTCGCCAAAGCGGAAGTGATTTGTATGGATGTGTCGAAACATGATGAAGTGTTGGCGCATACCAGTCATTTACCGCATTTGATGGCGTTCAACTTGGTTGAGCAACTGGCCAACCGTGAAGATAATCTGGATATTTTCCGCTATGCAGCGGGTGGTTTTCGGGATTTCTCTCGGATTGCGGCTAGTGATCCACAGATGTGGCATGACATTTTCTTTGCCAATAAAAACGCAATTCTCAATGCCGTTGCTGGCTTTGAGCAGCAACTTTCTGTTTTAAAGCAACTGATTGAAAATGAAGATTCTCAGGCGTTGATGGGGCTGCTTGGACATGCGCAAGCGGCACGCCAACACTTTAACCATATGTTAGCCAAAAAACCTTTGATGGAGAAAAACAAGGTGACACAGCAATTTACCATTTTACCAGGCAAGAAAACATTTACAGGTAAATTCACCGTGCCAGGTGATAAGTCAGTGTCACATCGCTCCATCATGTTTGGGGCGATTGCTGAGGGTACAACCCATGTGACTGGCTTCCTTGAGGGTGAAGATGCGTTAGCAACTTTACAGGCATTCCGTGATATGGGGGTCAGTATCGAAGGCCCAAAAAATGGTGAGGTGACCATTCATGGCGTGGGCATGCAAGGTTTAAAAGCACCTGCCAGTGCCTTATATATGGGTAACTCAGGCACAAGTATGCGTCTGCTATCTGGTATGTTGTCAGCACAAAAGTTTGATTCGGTGATGACAGGTGATGCGTCATTGTCTAAACGTCCAATGGAGCGTATTGCAAAACCATTACGTTTAATGGGTGCGCAAATTCAAACCACAGGTGAGAAAGGTACGCCGCCAGTCAGCATTACAGGCAGTCAAGCTTTAAAAGGTATTCAATACGATTTGCCAATGGCTTCGGCTCAGGTGAAATCAGGGATTTTACTGGCAGGTTTATGGGCTGAGGGTGAGACTTCTGTGACTGAACCAGAGCCGACCCGTGACCATACTGAGCGTATGTTGCGTGCCTTTGGTTATGAGGTAAAAACCGAGGGCAATAAAATCTCGCTGGTTGGTGGTGGTAAACTGGTTGGTACAGATATTCAGGTCCCATCAGACATTTCATCTGCTGCATTCTTTATGGTCGGTGCTGCGATTACCGAGGGTGCTGATGTGATCCTTGAAGCAGTGGGCATCAACCCAACCCGTACAGGTGTGATTGAAATCCTCAAGCAAATGGGTTCGGACATCAGTGTTGAAAATGAACGCATCGCTGGCGGTGAGCCGATTGCCGATATTCATATCAAGGGATCTCGTACACTCAAAGGTATTCACATGCCTGAAGATCAGGTACCTTTGGCGATTGATGAATTTCCTGCCTTGTTTATTGCGGCTGCCTGTGCGGAAGGTCAAACTGTTCTGACTGGTGCTGCGGAACTTCGCGTGAAAGAATCTGACCGTATTCAGGTGATGGCCGATGGCTTGAAAGTCATGGGTATTGACTGCACACCAACTGAGGACGGCATTATCATTGAGGGTAAGGGTAAGTCTGGTGACTGGTCGGCAATTTTCACAGGTGGAGAAATTGAATCGCACCACGATCACCGTATTGCCATGAGTTTTAGTATTGCAGGGTTACGTACTTCGGGCGAAATCATCATTCACGGTACGGAAACAGTGGCAACCAGTTTCCCCACCTTTACCGAACTTGCCAATGCGGCAGGGCTAGATTTACAGGTTGTAGATCAATAAGTTAATCGGAAAATGCAGTGTCTGGCTTGCTCAAATGCTGCATTTCTTATTCGGTTATCAATAAAAACAGCTTGTTTATCATGATAATAAAACGTTTAAATAATAAAAATGTTGGGTTTGGATATGTACATATCTAATCAGGTCTAAATTTATCAATTTAGCAAAACAAGTAAGACAATTGGCTAATCAATTAAAGACAATTGTATATATACGACTTAGGCACTGTTATTTATAGACTTTTTGTGGTAGCAGATGATTTTTATCGAGAATAAAGTCATCAATGAAGTTTTTGATCATTGGTCTAAATAATTTCTTCTGCCAACGATATACATTTTCAAAGATC
>NZ_KB849355.1:577494-602240 GCF_000368325.1 Acinetobacter sp. CIP 102529 | reverse complement strand
ATGGAAATCTGGCAATAAACGCAGTTGAAACCATTGTCCTTTTTCTGGGGAAACCTTACGGTTACAGTCGATACCAAACATAAATCGAATACCATGTTTTCTTATGGTTTTTAGATTTCCAGTCGATGAATACCAACTATCACCTGTAATAAATTGAATCTTTGCACCCCAACTGAGTACTTCACTTAACATATCCATAAAGTAATCATTCTTGGTTTTACCCTCAGATTTGTCATAAATTCGGAAATTAATTGGAATATTTTGACCATTTTGATCTGTCGCATACAAGGTAATGAGATTAATACCCTTGACGGATCGGTGGTGTTTGCCTGACCAAAAATAGCTAACCAAGTCCATATGTTGACTATATGGTTTATCTAAAACAGTATCATCAATACTGATTATAAGTTCATTATTATCAATATGTTGAATTGCTTCTTGATATAGGTCGTGAGTTGTGTAGTCTTCACGCTCCAGAAAGCGATTTACACTATCATGCGAGATATTATAAGTCTCAGCAAGTTGTGTGCAGCGAATAGAGTTCGGTTCTGTCATGAGAAAGCCCATATAAATGGGTAATGTACAAGTTGCTGTAGAAGCATGTTTAGTTCGTCTGATCACAGATACTTTAAAACTATTTTAATACTTTTTTGAATCCGTCAATGCGTAAGTCCTAGAAAATATAAAAAAGAAAAGCCTTAATAAAAGGCTTTTCTTTTTTCAGAATAAGTTAATCTGGTTATTTACGATTACGATTCCAGGCATCACGGGAAGCAAGTTTTGCCTCATCCCAAGACAAGCGTGATTCAGCTCTTGATTTTTCCCAATTGACTTTTAGCTCTGGCTCAATCTCTTCAAATGCCACATCAGGATCATAAATTGCATCATTGTCATAACCTAAACGATACGCCTGCTGGTAATCCCGTTCATAATTCAGGTCTGGATAATTTGCCTTGGTTGTACCATAGTAAGGCTGATTAATGTAGTTTTCACGCCAATAGGCATCTTCAACCGTTGGATCAATCGCTTCACCAACCGCACTACCTGCCAAACCACCCACGACAGCACCAACTGCTCCACCAACCAATGTACCCAATGGCCCACCAACACTACCTACAGCAGCGCCTGCCGCTGCTCCACCTGCTGCACCCAGGCCTGTTCCTACAGGATGCGAACCAGGCTCTCCAGTAATTGGATCGGCATTCAACTCTTTTTTAACTTCATCTGGAGCATTTTTAATTTGCTCACGATCAAAATCATCTGCATGTGTCATTTCTATTCTCCTTAAAATGGATAATCACCGTAAGAGTTACATTCTTAATAAAATCTTCAGTGATGTTTAAATTGTCTATTCCACAATAAAATAGGATTTTGTTAAAAAAAAGGCCTAATATTTTATTAGAAGTTAAAATTTATAGTGTTTAGTAACAAAAAAAATATATTGAAATATTAGGGTCGGTTGACATTTAATAATGGCAACTAAATGTATATGCAAGCGGCTTTTTTGCACAGTTCTATCTCTAAGGGTTATTCCACAATATAATTTTCAAATGAATAGAGGTGGTCCCACTTGTTTGAACAACTAAAAGCTTATTTATAAGTCATATTTTGCTCTAGTTAAGCTATAGCAAACCCTACTATATAAGCTATATTGATTTAAAACCAAGCACTAGGGCATCATAATTTTCAATTTCTTCACCTTTGTGAAAAGTCGCGTTATCTAAAATGATAATACGGTCTTTCATCGGTTTTGACTTCCCAAATGATTATCCGAATGAAGTTAACCAACTTTCAAATACACTACGATTACAACAGCTTTCAAATAGTATAGGCATGATAAATTTAGTTTTTCTGCCAAAGATATAGTACCAATAAAGCTCATAGGTCTGGAAGATAGACCTGAACGGGTGGCATGACATCTTGTACCTTTCTTTGACCATCCCATTTGGGCGACTTCATTGCAACTCATGCCAGCTTCATCCATATAATAGATATCTGATGGATCAACTCGTTTGAGTATTTCTAAAAAATGACAAGTTTGCGATTTATGGTGAGTATCATGATAATGTTTCATGACTTTTTCACGTAAATTTACAGAATATATTTTAGGTATGGGTAAAATCTCAAATAAATCCAAGTGTAGCTTATATTTTGCTAATTGCTATATATTGTACTCAGTTTAAAGATAAGAAAATGCAAAAGTACCCATATGCATCAATTGGATATTGCATGTTTTTGAAAAGAACCAAATGTGGTCACTTTGCATAGCAACACTTTAAGGCGTAAAATAGCCGATTAGTTTATTTTCTAGGAAAGCTGTTCAGTGCAGATTCATTTAAATGTAGATCAATGGGTTATGGCACGTGACCGTCACCGTTTAAATCGACTGCGCAAAGATAAAAAAACACAACCAGCAGAAATCGAAAAACTGTTTGAACAGTCTAACCACAAAGTCAAGCAACGTCTTGCTCGTCTTCCCAAGATCAAGCTCAATCAGGATTTACCTGTTACTCAGTATGCAGATCGCTTGATCGAAGCGATTCAAAAGCATCAGGTCATTATTGTGGCGGGTGAAACGGGTTCGGGTAAAACCACGCAGTTACCACAAATTGCTATGCTTGCAGGTCGTGGTCTTACGGGAATGATTGGGCATACTCAGCCGCGACGTTTAGCTGCTCGCAGTGTCTCACAACGTATTGCAGAAGAAGTTGGGCAGAAACTGGGCGAGGCGATTGGCTTTAAAATCCGTTTTAATGAGCAGGGATCGCAGGATTCTATCGTGCGTTTGATGACTGATGGTATTTTGTTGGCTGAGCTGACCAATGACCGATTTCTTTCAAAATACGACACCATCATTATTGATGAGGCACATGAACGCTCCCTCAACATTGACTTTATCATGGGCTATCTCAAGCAACTTTTACCCAAGCGCCCAGATTTAAAAGTTATCGTCACCTCAGCAACGTTAGATGTAAATCGTTTTAGCCAATACTTCAATGATGCACCGATTTTTGAAGTAGAAGGGCGCAGCTTCCCTGTAGAAGTGCGTTATCGTCCGATCTCTGAGCTGAGTATTGTTGGCAGTGATGATGATGAGTTTGATGATTTTGAAGAAAATCTACCGCGTGCTGTTGTACAAGCGGTCGAAGAGTGTTTTGCTGATGCTGAGGGTAAAGGGCATCCAGAACATGCTGATATCTTGATTTTTGCCAGCACTGAGCAAGAAATCCGAGAATTACAAGAAACGCTGCAAAAATATGGTCCTCGTCATACTGAAGTGTTGCCTTTGTATGCACGTTTGGCACTCGCCGAGCAGCAAAAGATTTTCAGTCCAAGCGGTAAAGGTCGCCGTATCATTATTGCAACCAACGTTGCTGAAACAGCATTAACCGTTCCTAATATCCGTTATGTGATCGATAGCGGTTTTGCTCGTATTTCACGTTATAACTACCGTTCACGTGTGCAACGCTTACCGATTGAAGCGATTTCACAGGCAGCAGCCAATCAGCGTAAAGGTCGTTGTGGTCGTATTGCTGCGGGTGTGTGTATTCGTCTATACAGTGAAGAAGATTTTTTAAGTCGTCCTGAGTTTACCGAACCAGAGATCAAACGGACGAACTTGGCTTCTGTAATTTTACAAATGCAAAGTCTTGGTTTAGGTGGTTTAGAAGATTTTGACTTTATTGAGCCACCTGATTTCCGTTTGGTGAATGATGGGCGCAAGCTTTTGATTGAGTTGGGTGCATTAAGCGAACGTAAGAATGATTTAACTAAAGTCGGTCAAATGATGGCACGCATGCCGATTGATCCACGATTAGCTCGTATGCTGATTGGTGGCGCTCATTTTGGTGTGCTGAAAGAAACATTGATTATTGTCAGTGCCTTGGCGATTCAAGATCCACGAGAACGACCTGCCGATAAGCAAATGCAGGCTGATCAGAAGCATGCTTTATTCAAAGAAGCAGATTCAGACTTTTTATTCTATTTAAAACTCTGGAATACGCTGCAAACCAGTCCTGATACGCAGTCTGAAAACAAGCGCCGTCAATTTGCGCGTCAACATTTTTTGAGTTGGTTGCGTTTACGGGAATGGAAGCAAACCCATCAGCAATTAGTTGAGTTGGCTGAAGGATTAAAGTTGAGCTTTAATGAAAAGGCAGCCAATTATGAAAATTTACATCGTGCTTTGTTAACGGGTTTACTGTCATTTATCGCCAATAAAACCGATGAACGTAACACCTTTATGGCGGTACGCCAGCAAAAAGCCAAAGTATTTCCTGCCAGTACGCTGCATAAGACCAATACCGCCTGGGTGATGGCTTTTGAGATGGTGGAAACCTCTCAAGTGTATTTGAGAACCTTAGCCAAAATTGATCCAGAATGGATTTTGTTGGCGGCACGTGATTTATTGAAGTATCACTATTTTGAACCGCATTGGTCGAAAAAAGCGGGTATTGTGAATGCCTATGCGCAAATTTCATTGTTTGGTTTAATTATTGAACCAAAACGTATGGTGAATTTTGAGAAAGTTGATCAAGCCGCGGCACATGAAATCTTTTTACGGGATGCCTTAACGACTGGTAATTTGGGTATTACGCCACCGTTTTTAAAGCATAATTTATTGAAGCTTGAAGAAGTTGAACGTGTTGAAGATAAATTGCGTCGTCGTGATTTGGTGGTCGATGAAGAAACTATTTATCAATTTTATGCTGAAAAAGTGCCAGAGGAAATTGCTAGCCGCCGTAGTTTTGAGGATTGGCGAGCAACAGTAGAAACAGAAAATCCGCGTTATCTGTTTGTTGAAGATGATGCGTTGTGGATGAATGATCGGCCAACCACGCAGCAATTCCCAGATTATTTACATAATGGACAATTGCGTTTAGTTGCGAGTTATCGTTTTGATCCAAGCCATGATGAAGATGGTGCAACAGTTAAAATTCCTGTGCAGGCTTTGCCACAGGTCGATGAAAAGCAATGGTCATGGGGGATTCCTGGGTGGCGTCAGGATTTAATAGAGGCTTTGCTCAAGGCGTTGCCTAAAGACAAACGTCGTAATTTAGTCCCGATTCCAGATACTGCGAAAAAACTGATGCAAGGTGTTGATGCAGTACATTTACGTGAGCACTTATTTAGTTATTTAGCTTTTGCTCTGCGTGGTGAGCAGATTACTGAAAAAGATTTTTCTTTTGAACGAATTGATCAATATCTTGTACCTTTTATTAAAGTTGTGGATGAAAAAGGCAAACTCATTGCGCAAGGACGTGATTTAGATGAACTCAAAGCGCGTTGTCGTGTTGAAACGCATCGCCCTGTGAAACAGCAAAAGGGTGAGTTCCAGACTTTTCCTGAAAATTTTGTGTTTGAGGCTTCCCAAAAAGTCACAGGTGTTATTGTCAAGCAATATCAGGCACTTGTTCCTACAAAAGCCTTTGCTGAATTGGATGCCAAAGATGAATCGGGTGTGGTGATTCAAACTTTTAATGATCAAGATGAAGCCATCAAGCAACATCGTGAGGGGATTATTCGTCTTGTGCATATGCAGTTGGGTGATTTAATCCGTCAGTTGAAAAAACAGATTTCCAAACCATTAGCTTTGGCATATTCGCCTTTAGGTGATCGGGCGAAGTTGGAACAAATGCTGGTTTATGCAACCTTACAAGTTTCAATAAAAACTTTGCCTAAAAATACAGCGGAATTTAATCAGCTAATCGTTGATGTGAAAAAGCAATTTTTGGCAGATGGTCAAAAAGTTTTAATTGATATTACTGATATTTTTACTCAATGGCAGCAAATTCGTTGCGAGTTATTGGTTTTAGATCAGGATATCTTTGGTCGAAGTGTGGATGACATTGAAGACCAACTTGATTTAATGTCATTGGCAGACTTTGTTTATAGCCGATCTGCCGAGATTTGGCAGGAATACCCACGTTATTTGAAAGCGTTGCTATTGCGTTTAGACCGATTGCCCAATAATCTACAACGTGACCTCGCTGCAATTGATGATGTCGATCCATGGATGGACAAAGTATTTAAATTTAAAAATGATCCTAAAATCAAAGAATTGTATTTGATGTTGGAAGAACTTAGAATTTCCTTGTTTTCTCAACCGATGAAAACAAAGCTGCCTATTTCACCAACTAGATTGCAAAAACTATGGGATCGATTAGCAATCGGTTAAACTGAGCGATGATGAAAGCTAGAACCATTCTTTACAGGAGTTTTACATGGGCATCCGTATAACAGGTACAGGTTTATTCCACCCGACCGAATCTATTTCCAATGAAGAGTTGGTTGAAAGTTTAAATGCTTATGTAGAACAATATAATCAAGATCATGCCGCTCAGATTGAAGCAGGCGAAATTGAAGCCTTACGTGGCTCAAGCCCTGAATTTATTGAAAAAGCATCGGGTATCAAAAGCCGTTATGTAGTTGAGAAATCAGGGATACTTGATCCAGCACGTTTACGCCCACGTTTACAAGAGCGTAGCAATGATGAACTTTCACTTCAAGCGGAGTGGGGCGTGATTGCTGCTAAACAGGCAATGGAAAATGCAGGCGTGACCGCAGAAGACATTGATGTTGTCATCTTGGCTTGTTCAAATATGCAACGTGCCTACCCAGCTGTGGCAATTGAAATTCAATCAGCTTTGGGTATCCAAGGTTATGCTTATGACATGAATGTAGCTTGTTCCGCTGCAACTTTTGGCTTAAAGCAAGCCTATGATGCCGTGAAATGTGGTGCGCGTCGTGTATTATTATTGAATGTAGAAATCACGTCAGGTCATTTAGACTACCGTACCCGTGATGCACATTTCATTTTCGGTGATGTTGCAACGGCTTCAATTATCGAAGAAACTGAAACTAAATCTGGTTATGAAATCCTGGATATTCATTTGTTTACTCAGTTCTCAAATAATATTCGTAATAACTTTGGTTTCTTAAACCGCAGTGAAGATGCTGTGGTTGATGACAAATTGTTCCGTCAAGATGGACGTAAAGTGTTTAAAGAAGTTTGCCCATTGGTTGCAAAAATCATTACTGCACAGTTAGAAAAACTTGAATTAACTCCTGAACAAGTTAAACGCTTTTGGTTACATCAAGCGAATGCCAATATGAATGAGTTAATTTTAAAACTCGTTGTTGGTAAAGATGCTGATTTAGATCGTGCACCAATTATTTTGGATGAGTTTGCTAATACATCTTCGGCAGGTGTGATTATTGCGATGCATCGTACTGGCGAGCAGGTCGATGACGGTGAGTATGCTGTGATCTCATCATTCGGTGCGGGTTATTCTGTAGGTTCAATTATTGTACAAAAACATATTGCTAGGACTTACGCATTGACGGATTCAAAAAAGTATTAAAATAGTTTATAAAGTATCTGTGATCAGACGAACTAAACATGCTTCTACAGCAACTTGTACATTACCCATTTATATGGGCTTTCTCATGACAGAACCGAACTCTATTAGCTGCACACAACTTGCCGAGACTTATAATATCTCGCATGATAGTGTAAATCGCTTTCTAGAGCGTGAAGACTACACACCTCACGACCTATATCAAGAAGCAATTCAACATATTGATAATAATAAACTTATAGTCAGTATTGATGATACTGTTTTAGATAAACCATATAGTCAACATATGGACTTAGTTAGCTATTTTTGGTCAGGCAAACACCACCGATCCGTCAAGGGTATTAATCTCATTACCTTGTATGCGACAGATCAGAATGGTCAAAATATTCCAATTAATTTCCGAATTTATGACAAATCTGAGGGTAAAACCAAGAATGATTACTTTATGGATATGTTAAGTGAAGTACTTAGTTGGGGTGCAAAGATTCAATTTATTACAGGTGATAGTTGGTATTCATCGACTGCAAATCTAAAAACCATAAGAAAACATGGTATTCGATTTATGTTTGGTATCGACTGTAACCGTAAGGTTTCCCCAGAAAAAGGACAATGGTTTCAACTGCGTTTATTGCCAGATTTCCATCAGGGTCAAGTGGTCTGGCTCAAAGATTTTGGCTTTGTACAATTATTTAAGACTCAGTTAAAAGAACAGCAGAGGTTTTATATTGTGCATCAAGATGAAGATGATTTATTGTCCTTTGAGGGTTTTCATGAATTACATTCAAGTCATTGGAAAATAGAACAATATCACCGAGTGATTAAACAGGTTTGTCATATTGAAAAGTTTCAAGTAAGACGATCTAAACTGATTTTGAATCATATTTTTTCAGCCTTGATGGCCTACGTCGAGATACAAAAGAACCAGTTTGAGGGGATCTTTGAAAATGTATATCATTGGCAGAAGAAATTATTTAGACCAATGATCAAAAACTTCATTGATGACTTTATTCTCGATAAAAATCATCTGCTACCACAGAGAGTCTATAAATAACAGTGCGTAAGTCCTATTGCTTAAAATTTATAGGCAAAAATAAAAAACCGCATCAATGATGCGGTTTTTTTGATTTTAGCTTATTTAAGTAAGATCGCTAGGTCGATGACTTGTGGAGTTGTGTTAGCACCAATAGTTGAAGCTGCTAAATTTGGTGTTCCATCTACACTGATAGCTAAACGTGCTCTAGGTGTTGTAATTGTTGTATCGCTATTTAAGTCGACTCGATAAAGTACAGATGGTCCAGTTTCACCTGCCACAGTCGCTAAAGCTAAGCCATTGTCACCACCAGCAATATCAAAGCCATTGTCTATACCTAAGTTGATTCCTAAATTACCGATAAGATTTAATGTGCCCGCGTTTGGTGGATTCTGTTTAGTGAGAGTTTTGCCTGTTTGATCAAGATCAAATAGTTCTGTAGCTAACATCGCGATAGGTGTAGCGAAACTATTGGTATATGCTGCTGCAGTGACTTTAGCCTCAGAAATTCCGTTAATATCGCCATCTTTTATAGTATCGCCAGTATCGACGTTAATTCTTAAGTTCTGTCCAGTATTGCTGATTACGCGGAGTCGATCTGCTGTAGGGTTGAAATCAACTGCGAAACTTGTACCATCTAGGTTTGTGAAAGTGCTGCCAGTAGCTGGTTTGAGTGCAGTGATGAGGCTTGCTAAACCAGTGTCTGTATTGATCGTATACAAATTCCCTTTATTGGTTAATCCATATAGCTTGCCAGAATTGTCAGTTGAGGTTCTAAAACGATAGTCAATACCGATAAATTTCTCATCTACAAGCAATCCAGTGAGGCTCTTTTCAGTTACAGTATTTGGATTAGTAATAGCGAAGCTAAGCAGTTTATTGTTTGCTGTTAAACCATAGCCTTGAGCTGTGGCATCGGTTGAACGTTTTAATGCAATGCCACGAATCCCCATGCTATTAAAACTATTATTCAGGTCATGTGATTCAAAAACAGCATCGCTTGAGGTGCCGACATTAGCTAGATTAAGTTTAAAAAATTTATAATTGCCTGATGCGAGTTTGAGTGCGGCAAAACCTACATTGCTGACAGGGTCTATATCAAAACCGCCACCGCCGTTTGTATTAATGTCTGCACCCAAAGCCGTAGAATTACCTAATGTACCTGCGTTCGCATTTTGAAGATAAATGCGATCAGAATTTTGGTCAATGCTATATAGTTTGGTTGAACCTGTGCCAGCAAAGGCATTGGTATAAGCACCTGCAACAACTGCTGCACTACCTGTGGCTAAATTAATCGTGCCATCTGTAATGGTTGCACCAGTATCAACATTGATACGCAAGTTTTGTCCTGTGTTAGAAATTACACGTAGGCGATCTGCAGCAGGGTTAAAATTAACAGTGATAAGGTTGGCATCACCCATAATTTGTGTGAAAGATGCATTTCCATCTGCGTTATCGCTCGGGTCGGCGATGAGTTTTCTCAGGAAACTTGCTTCGCCATTGTTTGGATTTAAAGTATATAAGTTCCCCTGTAGACCAACAGCATAAAGTTTTCCATCTTTAGGGCGGTAATCAATACCTACCAGTTCATCCCCAGACATTAATCCTTTAATCTTGCGGTTAGACACAAGCTTGTCAGGCATTGATCTATCGACTGAACTAATCATTCCATTGGCAGTTAGAATTAAAGTATCGCCAGTATTCACATTTGACGACTCGGCATCGTTGTCTGAATCACTATTACAACCTAACAATGCAAAGCTTGCTAATGCAGTAACAGTCAAAGCTGTAATTTTCTTATTCATGTGTCTATCCTGATCTCAAAGTTATTTATAATAAGAAGTCTTCTTCCAATTAACGGTTTAAATTGACAAAGCTTCTTGATATTCATTTTTTGTTCGGAGGAAATTCCAAAAAAGATGGATGTATTAAGTTTAAAAATACAAATCACAATTTTTTAAAATTCACTTCTACTCCAATCAGGTTATGCGGACTAGGGTGTAAAGTAAATTAATGTTTTTAAGTGATTTTTTGGTAGTAGCGTGTCGATTGGTAATTATTCACGAGGAATTCACGCTCGTTAAGAAACGTTAGTTAGTTCACAGAAATTATTTTTTAAAATTGGATTATCTCATATCAAAAATTAAAAAAGAGAACATGATTGTTCCCTTTTTTAATTTATACAAACTTGATTAAGCTTCTACAGTTTGTACTGCAATTTTCTTGGCAGGGTCAACTTTACGGCGTACCGCAGGCACAGGTTCACCACGATACTGTCGGTCGGCAAAGTAACTTGAACGAACCATTGGCGCAGACCAAATGTTTCTGAAGCCTAATTTACGACCATGTTCTGCGTAGCGCTCAAATTCTTCTGGTGTCACAAAACGATCAATTGGCGCATGTTGTTTGGACGGCTGTAAATATTGTCCAATCGTGACATAGTCCACATCGTGCGCACGCAGATCATCCAGTAATGCAAGCACTTCCTCTTTAGTTTCACCAATCCCAACCATCAAACCACATTTGGTCGGGACATCAGGGCAGTATTCCTTAAACATTTTTAGTAGCGTTAACGAATGCTGATAGTCTGAACCTGGACGCATGGCTTTGTATAAGCGTGGCACGGTTTCAATATTATGATTGAAAACATCGGGTGGACATTCTGTCATGATGCGTAAGGCAATATCCATACGACCACGGAAATCAGGAACTAAAATTTCTAATAAAGTTTTTGGACTCAAAGCGCGAGCTTCTTTAATACAATCCACAAAATGTTGCGCGCCGCCATCGAGTAGGTCATCCCGATCCACCGAAGTAATGACGGCATATTTCAAACCTAAGTTGGCAATGGTTTCTGCCATGTGACGTGGTTCTTCAGGGTCAAGCGCATTTGGTCGACCATGTGCAACGTCACAAAAAGGACAACGTCGGGTACAGATGTCGCCCATGATCATAAAGGTTGCTGTACCACCACCAAAACATTCTGGCAAATTCGGACAGGCCGCTTCTTCACACACGGTATGCAATTTTTGTGCACGCAGCGTAGTTTTAATACGCTGAACCTCTTCTGGTGCGGCCATCTTGACACGAATCCAGTCTGGCTTACGTGGGACTTCAACCGTAGGAATCACCTTTACAGGAATTCTAGCGACTTTTTCCGCGCCACGAAGTTTTACGCCCTGTTCAGGTTTACGGTGTTCAGACATATTTCACTTTTCCCTTAATTATTGAACCGATCAAGACTGCATTATTATAGTCAAGTTTGTAGTAGAAACAGGTATTCATTTTGAAAATGTCAATATTTAAAATATATGGTTGAGAAATACATTAATTCGCCGCATATTAGTTATCATATATTTAGAAGTAACAGCAACAATGAAAGGAGCTTTGAATGCCACGTAAGAAAGAGGTCATTGGTGGGAATATTGTGAAGTTTGATGCAGTTGTTCTCGGTTCTGGCCCTGCGGGTGAAGGCGCGGCAATGAAGCTTGCAAAAGCAGGTAAACGTGTTGCAATTGTTGATGTTCGTGATCAACTCGGTGGTAACTGTGCACACGTGGGAACAATTCCGAGTAAAGCATTACGTCAAACGGTTTCCAGTATTATCCGTTATCAGCGTGATCCAATGTTTCAAAAAGTAGGTGAATGGAAACAGTTCACCATGAAACAGGTGCTGCGTAATGCGCATAAAGTGATTCAGCAGCAAGTCGATACACATACCCGTTTTTATGACCGCAACAAAATTGAGGTCTTTCATGGTCGTGCCTATATTCAGGATAAAAACACCGTCCTGATTTTTGGTCAGGATGGCATTAAGGATAGCATTATCTGTAAACAAATCGTGATCGCAACAGGTAGCCGTCCATATCAACCGAAAGAATTAGACTTTAACCATCCCCGTGTGTTTGATTCAGATAAGATCCTTGATCTGGATTATGCAATCCATAAAATCATTATCTATGGTGCAGGGGTGATTGGCTGTGAATATGCCTCCATTTTCATTGGGCTGGACCATAAAGTTGACTTGATTAATACCCAGCATAAACTTTTAAGCTATCTGGATGATGAAATCGCCGATGCATTGTCTTACCACTTGCGTGAGCAAGGGGTCCTGATTCGCCATAATGAACAAATAGATCATTTAGAAACTTTTGATGATCATGTGGTGCTGCATTTGCAAAGCGGTAAAAAAATTAAAGCCGATGCGATTTTGTGGTGTAACGGACGTTCGGGGAATACCGATGGTTTAGGCTTGGAAAATGTTGGTTTAGTGCCGAATAGTCGTGGTCAGCTCACGGTGAATGACCAATATCAAACCGAAGTTGATAATATTTATGCTGCGGGTGATGTCATTGGCTGGCCATCGTTGGCATCGGCTGCATACGACCAGGGACGCTGTGCTGGGGCGAATATGGTGGGCGAGAAGAACGTTAAACCGATCAAGGATGTCCCAACAGGAATTTATACCATTCCAGAAATTTCATCGATTGGTAAGACTGAACAACAGCTTACCGATGAGAAAGTCCCTTATGAAGTAGGGCAGGCATCTTTCCGTCACTTGGCCCGTGCACAGATTACGGGTGATACGGTAGGTGAATTAAAGATTCTATTCCACCGCGATACTTTGGAAGTCTTGGGTATTCACTGCTTTGGTAATAATGCAGCAGAGATTATCCACATTGGGCAGGTGGTTATGCATAGTCCAGACAATACCCTGAAGTATTTTGTTGAAACAACATTTAACTATCCAACGATGGCGGAAGCCTATCGTGTGGCTGCGTTAAATGGTATGAATCGTCTATTCTAAGCGACATAGACATTGTATGATCAAAATGCCAATCAATATGATTGGCATTTTGCTATGGTGTGTTTGATAAAAAGGTGGATATGAAAACTCAAAAAAATAATTTAATTGTCATCGTGATGGTTTTTCTTATTGCTGCTTATTTGGGATTGGATTTCAAGCAAAAACAAAATACAACCAATGGCTCAGCTCTGCCACCTTCTACCAATTTAGTCATAGATGATCAACAGAAGATCATGCAGGCATATCAACAGCAACGAAGTAATATTCAGGTTCAAGCCCAGGGAACAATAAAAGCAATTTTGCCAGATGACGATCAAGGTTCAAAACATCAAAAAATGATTTTACAACTTGAGAACGGATTGACTGTGTTGATTGCCCACAACATTGATTTGGCACCAAAAATTGAGGGACTTAAAAAAGGCGATAAAGTTGAGTTTTATGGTGAATATGAGTACAACCAAAAAGGTGGTGTGATTCACTGGACTCACCATGATCCTCAAGGAAAACACATTGATGGATGGCTAAAATATCAAGGAAGAATGTATCAATGACATCTTCCTTGAATCCTGATGAACCTAACATGCGCTAAATCAGCTTGTAAGCGCCAATTTTTGACGAGATTTCCATTTAGGTAGGACTTTAGCCAGATAAGCGTCCATGCACCATACTGGGCCAATCAGAAGGAATTGCAGGTCCTTGAAGAATGATGGCTTTTTGCCCTCTACTTTGTGCCCATAAAACTGTCCAATCCAGGCAACCACAAAAACGCCAATATAAAAACCTACCCCTACAGGCAGAATTACAATCAGCCATGCCATGACTGCCAATAGCGCGGCCATTGCCACTGCCAGTACAATATCCAGACGGGCATAAAAGACCAGGGTCAGTACAAGCAGCAGGGCGGTGAGTAGCGTGCTAAAGTGAGCAAGAATCCCAATGATTGAAAAAAGAATGGCTGGAACGCAGACCCAGTGAATTTTTTTATTGGTTTGGTCTTGATGGCTGTCACTATATTCATCAAACCATTCAGTAATTGATTTCACAGCGCTCTCCTTGCTATGCGACTATGTTTTTTTGAATATACCGAAGAAAAGCGAGAGGGTCAAAATGATTCTTGGGAATGATAAGGAAATGATGTCTCTAATTAAAGAAAATAAAAATTTTGGAAACCTAAAACATAAAAAGCCACACAAGGTGGCTTTTTATCGAATTGATGAACCTGAATTAAGAATTTGGACCATCAACGCGTTCTATACTTACTTTCGCAGTGCCGGCATTGGTAACACCGAGTTGCTTAGCTGCGCCATAAGATAAATCTAATACACGGTTACCATGGAATGGACCACGATCGTTAACCTTAACTACAACGCTTTTACCGTTGTCTTTATTGGTCACACGAATGTAACAGTTCAATGGCAGGCTACGATGAGCAGCAGTTAAACCATTCATGTCGAATGTTTCACCGCTTGCAGTCTTACGACCATGAAATTGACGACCATACCATGATGCTACGCCAGTTTGGCTAAACTTACGTACGGTATTAGACGCAACAGTGTTAAGTTTTTCAATCACTGAAGGCTCTTCTTCAGGGATATCAATTTTAGCAGCAATTGTTTGGCGACGTACTTTGTCACCATAACTCTCAGTGATTGAAAGACTATTGACGTTAGAAAAACGAGAATTAAAATTTTGAGAATCTTTGCTCAAAACGCGGGCTGCTAAATTAGAACCTTCAACATCATTTGTTAATGATGATGATTGTACCATTTCAGCATGTAACGGGCTTAAACTTAAGCCTGCCGTCAGCGCTAGAATATATTTCAGCGAAAACTGCATTGTATAAACTCCTAGAGAACATGCTTTTCTATCTCAACAAAACAGCATTGAAATACAGTGCACATGTCTAATTATTCACTTTTGCAATTACTTTTCTTGGGTGGATAATATTCAGCGCTTACGAAGTGTGTCTAGTCTTTAACGATAAATAGTTACAAAAAGGGTAAAAACTTACAGTTTTAGATTAAAAAATAATCAATATTGTAACAAAATATGAAATTTGATTATTTAACACCCTTTTTGAACCATAAATTTATTGACTTTCAGATTTTGTTTAAAAAATCGGGTTATCTTCCTGCGACTTCAGTGCCTAATAACCACACCGCTGTGGCATACATTCGACTCTTATTATAAGTCGTGATTACTTGGAAATTTGGATAGGTGATGTAATAAATAGGTCCAAATTGGTCTTGTAATTGAATAACATTTACTAAATCAAGATCATCTATTTTTACCAACGGGTCAATAGGCGCAATACCCAGTCTTTTCAGCTCTCCATACGGAGTTGGCAGGGTTAAATCCTTGGCAATAATGCTGTCTGGATTGTTGCCAAGATAGCGGGCGGGGAAGCCAATTGGACGATCCCGTTGCCAGCCATGTTGGGCCAAATAGTTCGCAATTGAACCGATTGCATCAACGGCTGAATTCCTTAGATCAATATGGCCATTTCCATCATAGTCAACGCCTAACTTTTGAATGTTGCTTGGCATGAATTGTGGATAGCCGATTGCACCCGCATACGAACCGACGATGCTATTAGTTGGGTAGCTTTCCTTATATGTCCATGCAATCAGTGCTGCCAATTCATCACCAAAATAGTCTGCCCGACGTGGGTATCCAAAGGCCAGTGTTGCAAGCGCATCCCGTGTGATGAAAGAGCCTTTATTGGCGCCATAACCTGTTTCTACGCCTAAGATTCCCAGAATGACCGACTTAGGCACACCAAACTGCTGTTCTGCGCGATTCAGGGCATCTTCATACTGGCTTTTAAAGCGAGCGCCACGTTGAATAGTGCCCTCAACCAGAAACATTGAGCGATATTCATACCAGGGCTTGCTTTCACCAGGACGGGTCATGATATTCAGGATATTGGGCAGGTTGCGTGCCCCACTCATGGCGGCATCTACCTGCTCACTGCTCAGGCCATAAGTGTTCATGGCCTTTTGTTTAAATGCAAAATAATTGGGATGAGTGAAAAATTCATTTGCCTGCGCCCAGTTACTACTCAAAAATAGGCTGGCACTCAAGGTAACAAGTTTAAAAGTTTTATTTAAAGTTTGATGAAACATAATGTTTATATCGTTCCTCATTATCGATGTGTATGAATAGACATCACCAGTCCAAATGTTGACATAAGGGTAATAATTGCAGTGCCACCATAGCTCATAAACGGCAAAGGCACACCCACTACAGGTAAAATACCACTGACCATGCCAGCGTTTACAAATACATAAACAAAAAAGGACAAACCAAATGCGCCCGCGACCAGACGACCATAGTTATGGAAGCTTTGCAGGCCTATCTGGAACGTTCTGAAAATAATGGCGCAATAGAGCAGAATCAGTAGGCTGACCCCAATCAGGCCAAATTCTTCGGAATAGGCCGCAATAATAAAGTCGGTATGCCCTTCTGGCAGAAAGTGCAGATGGGATTGTGTTCCCTCCAGAAAGCCCTTGCCTGAGAACCCGCCTGATCCAATCGCTGTTTTTGACTGGATGATGTTCCAGCCTGTCCCTAAAGCGTCCGCTTCAGGGTTAAAAAGGGTTAAGACGCGCTGACGCTGATAGTCATGCAGTAAAAACTCCCATGCAATTGGGATGATCACGGCCACAGCACCCGCTGCCGCCGCAATCAATCGCCATGACAGGCCACTTAGAAACAGAACAAAAATTCCGCTGGCAAGAACCAGTAATGAAGTTCCCAAGTCGGGCTGCTCAGCAATCAGCAAAAATGGAATGACAATCAAAACCAGAGACAGAATTACCTGAGAAAAGCTGGGTGGTAGTACCTTGCGCGACAGGAACCATGCAATCATCATCGGCATGCCAATTTTCATAAATTCGCTGGGCTGGACGCTACCGAAACCAGGAATATCAATCCAGCGTTGTGCCCCCATACGCACTTCACCAAAAATCACCACTGCAAGCAGCGACAGCACAGCAAAGATATAAAAGTAGGGTGAGAATGCCTGATAAACCTTGGGAGGAATCTGTGCCAGACTGAACATGACCACAAAGCCAATGCCAAAACTCATGGCCTGCTTGCTAACCAAGCCGACATCCTGAGCAGAAGCACTATATAAAACGGTCAATCCCAGCAGGGCATTCAGCACAAGAAACAGGCAAAGCCAGGGGTCGATATGCAGTTGTTGCCAACGGGATAACTGGGTTGCTGTGCTCAAGCCGTCACGCGGCGCTTGACGTAGAAATTTATACTGGGAACTAGGTGCCATGCGAGTGTAGATCGGGAAATCAATGCTTGGCGAATGCTAACATAAATGCGGATTTAGAGCGTGCAAATTTAGAAAATGTGACATTTATAAGCATTCAATCTATAGAATGAAATGGCAATACATTTGTTCATAGGATTTATACCATAAAATGCTATAAATCAACCTAATAGATGAGTAGGGCTGTAGTGCATACGCCCAATAAAAAGCGATGGTTTCATGACCATCGCTTTTGCATCATTTGCTGAATTACTTTTGAACCAATAACTGATCAAAATGTTTTGCAAATACTTCAAGTTCACCTTGGCTTAAACCTGGGATGAGCTTGTTGATCACAATGTGAACGGCTGTTTCGACACCACTGGTTGCAACGCTCGCAACACCGCGTTTCATCATGCCCAGACCCAGCGTTTTGTTAAATTCGGTCATGAAGTGGTGAGTCAATGCATCAGCAAAAGTTTTAAATTGCTGGGTTAATGCATCACGTTGTGCCTTGCCATTTCCAGCAGCGACTTCTGCAAAGCTTTTTTTCATGTCAGCGACCAGCGTATCAGGTAGAACCGTACCAATACGTTGTTGACCATCATTGTCAGTAAACAGGCTTTTTTCCATAAACGACAACGATTCAAGAACCTGCTCGTTCGATGCCTTGCCTAATAATTGCTTAAGTAAAGTCTCAACAATGCCACGGATTTTGATTGCAAGTTTCTCGGTGGTGTCACGCTTATCACTTGGCGGAAACTTTTGAACCAGCTTAATCAGCATGTTATCTAATAATTCATCAGTCAACTGTAGAGAAATTTTGTCACGCAACGGATATTGTGGTTCTTTACTGTCACGGTTGGCTTGTGCAAGTTTAATATCCTGACTCAAACCTGCTGATGGAAGAATACCGAAATAACTGGTCATTGAAGAACGTCCTCTATATCAAATTTATCCGAATAGCCGTAAAACCTCGGGGTTTAGCCCGAGGATATAAGGCTGCAATCCGCTAGTCCCCCTTGTGGGGATTAGCTAGGATTGCTAAAAACATTTGAATCTAGTAATCCATGTGCTATGATAATTACGTTGTATATTTTTAGTCAGCAGACTGATACAACACGAAAAAAACAGTTTTCCCCATTGTAATCCGTGCACTCTTTGCAATCCGAAAGGTAGGACTACATTGGAATAAGAAGCAGAGAACTATAGTATCTGTTTCGTGGCAGGACATTGCCATCTAGCAGTAGGAATCCCCGTCCTTTAGGTCGGGGAGGATGTCAATCGTTTTATTGTCGTGCCAGACGAATTGGCTCGGGCATCCATGACAAATCCGATACACGGCATGGGTTAATATCCAGCCCCCCGCGGCGTGTATAGGTTGCATAAACCATCAGCTTTTCTGGTTGAAGCAGTTGCCAAATATCCGCAAATATTTGCTCAACACATTGCTCATGGAAACCATTATGCTGACGGTAAGAGATAATATAGGCTAACATACTGCGATAACAAGGTCTTTTGCCTTGCAGACGAATAAAAACCGTGCCCCAGTCAGGTTGGCCTGTCACAGGGCAGTTGCTTCTTAAAAGATGTGAATACAGTTCAATTTCAACATGATCCTGACTGCTTGAGTCGAGTTGCAGCAAGCTTGAGTCTGGGTGTTCAGACAGGCGTTCAGGAATCAGCTCATCAATACAGATGCCTGTCGGTTTGGAAATGGCCAAGTCATCGACCTGAAACAGTTGTAGCTCAATCTTTGCACCAGCAGCCTGAGACAAGTCACGTTCCACTGTTTCAATAAATGTTTCTCTTGACTGAAATTGGGTAAAGTTCAGGCTGTTGAAATATAGCTTGAGCGACTTTGATTCAATCAGGTTGGGGGAGCTGGCTGGCAGGGTGATGCGGCCAATCGCCACCTGTGGCAAACCGAGCTGGTTTAACCATGAAATTTCAAAGACATGCCACCAATCCTTACCCTGACTAATGCCGTCAATATGTGCATATTGTTGACGGGAATCAGCGCGGGCAATTGGAAACAAAACCTCTGGCTGATATTGAGTTGGGTATTGGGTGTCTTTGCCCAACAAGGAAAGTTCAACACTCATTCACGCATTCCTGAACCACGAGCTAATAAATGATAGGCAATTGCATAGAGGGCAACGCAGCATAGTGTCACGATGCTCAATGAAAAGGATACATTGACATCACTGTGTCCTAAAATACCGTAACGGAACGCATTGACCATATAGACAATTGGATTGATTAAAGACAGGTTTTGCCAAAATGGGCTTAACGCGCTAATCGCATAAAAGACACCACCCAGATAGGTGAGCGGGGTCAATACAAAAGTCGGGATAATCGAAATATCATCAAATGACTTGGCATAAACGGCATTGATAAAACCACCAAGTGAAAATAACAACGAAGTAATGATGACGGTGTAGACCGTCACAAATAAATTGTAAATTTCCAGATGGGTAAAGAACAGGCTCATTAGGGTTACAATCAAGCCAACCAGCACACCACGGCTTACACCGCCAATCACATAACCCCAAAGAATCAGGTGTAAGGGCACAGGGCTCATGATCAGTTCTTCAATACTTTTTTGAAATTTTGCACTAAAGAAACTTGATGAGACGTTGGCATAGCTGTTGGTAATCACAGCCATCATAATCAGGCCTGGCACAATGAACTGCATATAGCTAAAGCCACCCATTTCACCAATACGTGAGCCGACCAGGTTGCCGAAAATCACAAAGTATAAACTCATGGTGATGGCAGGTGGCAGCAAGGTTTGTGGCCAAATCCGCATAAAACGGCGAATTTCTTTAACAACCAAAGTCCAGAGTGCGGTTTTAAGCTGATTGAAGTTCATTGATTCGCTCCCGCAAGATTCTTCTCGACCATTTTCACGAACAATTCTTCCAGACGATTGGATTTATTGCGCATACTGTTGACCTGAATATTCTGTGATTGCAGGATCAGGAACAGGTCATTCATGTTATGCGCCTTGTCCATGGTCACTTCCAAAGTCACAGGATCGACCAGATTAAACTTGAACCCGATAATATCGAGTTGTAAATGCTCAATCGGTCGTGCTAGATCGAAAATAAAGGATTCTTCGTTCAACTGATTAAGGAAACCTTTCATACTGGTATCTTCCTTAATCACACCACGGTCAATGATGGCAATACGACGGCACAGCATTTCTGCTTCTTCCAGATAGTGTGTCGTCAGGATGATTGAAGTGCCTTTCTCATTCATTTCAGTGAGGAAATCCCACATGGAACGGCGTAGCTCAATATCCACACCCGCAGTTGGTTCGTCCAAAATCAAGAGTTTGGGTTCATGCATCATGGCACGGGCGATCATTAGGCGGCGTTTCATCCCGCCAGACAGCATGCGTGACTGGATATTACGTTTTTCCCATAACCCCAGTTTTTCTAAATAATGTTCGGCACGTTGTTCAGCCAGTTTTTTCGGAATACCGTAATAACCCGCCTGGGTCACCAGAATATCAAAGGTTTTTTCAAACTGACCAAAGTTAAACTCTTGTGGGACGACACCAAGACATTGTTTGGCATGTGAGGGGTGGGTATCAAGGTTATGCCCAAAGATTTCAACCGAACCCGATGTCTTTTTGGTTAAGGAACTGATGATACTGATTGTGGTTGATTTACCTGCACCATTTGGACCCAGTAGTGCATAAAATTCACCCTCAGGCACAGTTAAATCAATACCTTTTAATGCCTGAAAACCATTACGATAAGTTTTGGACAAATCGCTCAACACCAAAGCATCAGTCATGAACGTCTCACGTTATTTAATAGAATGCGTATTTTGAGCGATATAAAAGAATAAACCAAGTGGAAAAACAGGTTTATGGCGTGTTAAAAACAGAACGATCACAGAAAGGGAAGTATCTTAAGAAGATGGTGCGCTCAGCGCGCTCAGGAATTTTTATTTAAGTTTCTGAAATTAAATTTATTATTATTTAAATATTTTTCTTTTACCGCAAAAATTACCGCAAAAATATTAACTAGATATAATTTTAAGTATTTGAAATTTATATTATAAAGCAAAGCCCTCAATTTGTGAGGGCTAGTATTTGTTCCTTATATTTTTCTGCTATTTCAGGCGGAAGTTCTACTCTAGTAGATCCTCCTAATTTCACCTTTTTAAACTCTCCAGTTTTAAAGTGTCTATATATAGTAGCGGTAGAGAGTTTAAGCACTTTTCTGGCTTCATCAATTGTTAATAGCATTCACCCCTCCGCACGTTTACGAATTTTATTAACTGCAATGTTTGTTTGCTGTATTTCAGTCATTGGCTGGCTCCTGTGGGTCATCCCAATTCACCCAAGCAGTTTCACCATCTGCGTCTATTTCACCAGTATGCTCACACTCACCACATGTAACTTTGTCACCACTAAAAAGATAATCTTTAGTGCCTTCAATTGTTTCAACAACATGTTCTGAGCAATCACATTTTGGGCAAGAGTCGAGCCAATCAATTTCGATTTTATTCATGACTTTGCTCCTGTGCTTCCAGTGCTGCTTTAACACCAATTTCAATCAATTCTTGCAGTCGCTCATAAGTAACGCATATTTGTCCAGGCACCGCTTGGGCTTTCTCTTGCCAGACCATCCAAGCCCCCATTAGATATGCATAACTAAGCCTATGATTGGTATGATCTGGGTGGTAATACTGATTTATATTTGGATTAAATTTAAATCCTTCTGAGATAATTATTTCAATGTCTATTAATTCTTCAAACGCCTCTCTTTCTTTTTCAATATCCATCACGCCACCTCAACTCGGTCTTTTGTTAAATTCGTCGAAAGCCGACATAAATTTATCAACAGTAAAATTAATGCTTTTCTTTGCTCCTTCTGGTTCAAATTGATTTGCATACGAAGCGAGACCAAGCCAAAGAATAGAAAATGCAAACAGCTTTGCTGAATCAGGATTTTGAGATTTCATTTCATCAAGCATTGGCGCGATTAATTGCTTAAATACTTGTTCGCCCAACCGATCAGCCGTTCCTTCAAAATTTGTTAAATCTATTTTTTTCATCACGCCACCTTCAAATGTTCTTCAAATTCTTTGCCTAGTTCATAAGCTGCTTTGTTTCCTGTTCCGTCACCTGAAACCAAAACATAGCGATGTCCTTTCTTGAACTCTTTAGCCTTGATCTTTGCTGTAAATCCGCCATCTGCCAAATCGTTCACAACGTAATTCATTTTCAAAAACCAAAACTTGAAAGCGAGTAAATGCTTTGGCTTAACAACTGTTTTCACCATGTCACATCCACCATGACTGCAAGCACAGCCAAAATTAAAATCCCAAGTCTGAGTTCGATCATGCTAACCATCCTTCTTTATCTGATTTAGCTTTGCACGCCTGGCGAATTGTCATGTGAACAGGAGTGCCTTTGTATTTATTAGATATAAAGGTTAAATAATCTAAGTTCTCAGCAGTCTCTATTGATTTTAAATCTTGTTCATATTCTTGCTGTGCTTGCTGTTGGGCTTGAGCTTGTTGCTGTTGGATTTGCTCTTTTTCTTCTTCTGGGAGGTCTTCTCCAGCATAGATATATAAACCAAGACCATGCACGGCAATTCCTTTCACTAAACAGCGCATCATTGCGGTATTAACCTCCATTGCATTAGGATTCTGAATAGCTTTATTTGAGTTGTTGATCACTGGCAGAAACATATACATTGTTTTGCCAAAAGCCGTTACATCACAATGAACCATCATTGTTCCGTCTGGAAAAATCACATGTTCACGAAATGCCCAAGTTGCCAATGGGTCTTGCTTGAGAAGCTCAGATACTGCAAAAGTCCAGGATAAATATGTGAATTTCCCTTTTTTTTCAGTATGACCATTTACATTTATGGCTGCTAAAACAGAAAAATTGCTTTTAACTTCTGAGTCTTGTTTTAGTTCAGCTTGTGCGTTCATTTCAATTCCCCTCCAGCAAGTCACATTTGATTTCAATCAATCGCTTTAAATTGTCTTGTGCATGACTGACACGATTATTAACCGTGTATTTATCTGATAGCGTAAGATCAAAGGTTTCAGTGCCACGCCCGACATAAATGCACTTAATCCAGTTTCCATTGAGAGCGATAATGTACTCATCATTTGATAGTGCAGCCAATTCAGCAGCCGCATTCATTACTTGCGCTTCAAGCTGTGCAAGCTCGAAATATTGAGAAGTTGCGTTCATGAATTAATCCCCCTTGTATCGGCTATTTGAATAGATCGGAGAATCAACCACTCGATCAACATAAGTAGGTTTTTGAACAACCGACTTAGTCATCAAATGCTCAGGTTTAGGAGGGCAGTCGTGAGGAATGCTAAATTCAGAGATTGTTTGCAAATTTGCTTTAATGCCTGCCAACTCTAAGCGTTTTAGAAGATTACTTCTGAAAGTATCTAAGTTCATTCCGCACCCCCAACACGAGCTTTCATTGAAATGACTTCGCCTTTTTCTAATTGCTCTATCTGCTGCTGGGCCTTAGTATTTGCTTGCTCATGAGCAGCGATGCACAAAGCAATGACCAGCAAGCCAAATAAAATCCCAACTTTAAGCACAGCCAAATAGAAAGCTGCTTGCTCGTTTTGTTTTTCCATAGCAGCTTTATTTGCTATTAATTGTTTGTGCTTCTGGTTTTGACGTGCAATACAAAGCTCAATGAAATCTGATTGATCTTCACTCACTGGCTGAATCGTCAGCTTAGGGTCGTTGTTGACCAAATTGGTTTTTGTGTTCATACTTAAATCCTCTTTGAGAGAAAGTCCCGTCCTCGACCAAAATTTCGGGACTTTTAAAATTTAGATTTCGTTTGTATCGAGTAGTCGTAAATCCACACCTGAAATTTCAAGAAAAATATCAGCGTTAAAATTCGGTAATGCACGGATTAAGTCGCGATCTTCTTTGCTTGCTTCTGTTACTGATTTGGTAAAAGCTTCTTTATAATCAAATGCCTTTAAATAACCACCAGTGTGCGAATAACTTGGATTTTCTTGTTTTTCGACATCTGACATATCAGACTCATAAACCCACTCTGTTAATGAGAAATATAAGCAGTTTGGTTTGTTTGCATTCTCCCAATCCTCTCGTAAACACTTCTTTCCGAAAGCCTTGATTGTTTTTGGTGTTTTTGTGTTGAAGTAGCCAGTGTTACAGTTGCCAGTGTTCCAGTTGCCAGTGTTGCAGTTGCCAGTGTTCCAGTTGCCAGTGTTGCGGTCGCCAGTGTTGCAGTGGCCAGTGTT
>NZ_KB849355.1:519504-577484 GCF_000368325.1 Acinetobacter sp. CIP 102529 | reverse complement strand
GTTGCCAGTGTTCCAGTTGCCAGTGTTGCAGTTGCCAGTGTTCCAGTTGCCAGTGTTGCGGTCGCCAGTGTTGCAGTGGCCAGTGTTATTTTTATCAATCGCAGCTTTCGCTTCATTGATAAGTTCAACTGCTTTGTCTAGTTGTTCCATAGTTGCCTCGTTGTAAAAGCCCTGCATCTGCCAAGATAGTTCAGGGCTTTTTGTTGTCTTGATGAGATAAATATTAACTATGGTTAACTTATTAGTCAAGTCAAAAGTTAACAAAGGTTAATATTTTTATTAACTACGATTCATGATTTAATAGACAAAAGAAAACCCACACTGGGTGGGTTGAATAAGAATAATAAAATTTATAGTTTTAATTGGAAATCATCATGTGCATGTCTTCTTAGGAGTTGCTGCAAGGTTATGCATTGAACATGGTTTGCTGTAGCAGCATCGGGTATTTTAACTCTATTTTTCGCTACTGGATTTGCTTTTTCTTTAGTAACAATTACATAGTTATACGCCATAGCAGTTGCTACAAGAAAAGGGTCTGCAATTTTATGATCTTGGAACTCTTGAATTGCTTTGGGCATATAATGGGTGGTGGTATTTAACCAGCCCATTAAACGAGCATAAGCTTGAGCAACTCTTGGGTCTGACAGACTTGTAATGAAGAAATCTGATGGAATTCGTTGATTGCGTAATCTTATTGATAATTCATCATCACTCTTTGCTTGATGAATCAACTCACCTCTAATTTTATCTATGCTGTAGAAAATTCCCTCTCTATGTCCATCAACAACCCAATCCCAAAACTTTTCACAAAAGGATGGGTGGTAGTGAAGATTGTGCGATTCAATAAATATATTTGCATCTAATAAGTATTTTGTTTGCATTACATACCGCCCAATTTCATAATATTTTGCGGGCTGACATTTAATAATCTTCCAGCATCTCTCAGTAGCATATTGCCTGACATAGCTTGATTTACTACTGCATTAGTCAATAAGGGGCTATTTCTACCAGGAACAAGGCTTAAAAAGTTAGGAGCTCCATCTTGTTTTGGTCTATTTCTAAAAGCCTCTTTCTCAGCGTCATGGATTGCCTGATATTCTATTGAGGTAATCCTGTTATAAGTTAAAGCTAACCTAGAGACCATTAGTTTACTTACATGAAATACATTAGCTATCCAAGAAATATCACCAAAATAAACTTCCCAAGCCTCATTAAACTCACTTTCAGAGATAAGAACAGAAGCAGCAATTTTATTGCATAAAACTTCTGTTGGATCATTTCCATAAATATCTAAATCATCAACGCCTGATTCACCTAACCAGATATGAGCCAACTCGTGGGCTAGGGTAAATATCATAGCGGAGGGCATATCTTGACCATTTAAAAACACAACTGGAGCATACTCATTACTAAGCACAAATCCACGAAATTCATTAGTATCTAATGTTTTCTTTGTTGCATACTTAACAATACTATTTTTAAAAACCAAAATGCCTGCTTTCTCACAACGAATTATCAATTGTTTTAGATGATTTTCACGGCTAGTTCTCGTGTGAAGATCTATTGGTAGATGTAATTTTTGGCGTATATCATTAGCAATAATATCTGCATTTATGTTTGGTTGGTTTTTAAATTTCCCTACAAAATCTAATTTTTCTGCATTATTTTCAATAAGAAATTCAACATACCAATCCTGTTTTTTTTGGACATCATCTAAAACCTCATAAAAGAAATCACTTAAAGGCTCAGCATTCTGCTTCTGTCTTAAATCAGGAATTGCAGGTTTATAAATTTCAATTGGTGGATGATCCAAGAAAAGCACACCAAAAGGAACTTTAGTTATCTCTGCAAAATTTTCAGCCTGATTAACAGAGAATTTTCCCTCTAAAAGCTTTTTTTGTGTACGCTCAGATTCAGAAACTTTAGAGACGACATCATCTAGGTGCAAGCCAATATTGTTTGCAGCCCATTCAAGCATGTCCACTCTAAAGCTTAATGTGCTCATAATCTTTAATAAAATCCATTGGTTAATCCAAATTGAGAGATAGTCCATTATCTAGCTAATAATGCCAAATTTATAGAACATTAACCACTTTATTGTAGCAATGCTCATCATTTAGTTTGTAAATGGTTTGTTAAGTGGACTGTGTCGGGTTCACAGTTTTATTAACTTTTTCTTACTCTTTTTGGACGTGATCCACCTAATGGTCTGAATGCATCAATCACCAAACCTACAAGTTCCATGCCTTCCTCAAATTCAATGATGTTTGGCTGAAAATTTGGGTTAAGTGCTTGTAAATATTTTCTATCATCACTTTCTATTACTAGTTTTTTAAAAGTTGCATCAGAATTACTACGCGCAACCACAAGATCTTCCGAGATCAAATCACAAACCTGGTAACTTGGGTTTACAAGGATGTAATCACCATCAGCATAGGTTGGGTAATTACTAACACCTACAACTCTTAGATAAAAACAACCATCTGGATCATCTGCGCTTAATGGTGGCAACCATTCATTTATATTTTTAGGATCAATAGCCTCAACCGATGTCATTGTACCTGCCTGCACCCAAGATAATACTGGGATTAATTTCGAACTAACTGGAGCAATATTGTTATCAAGTTTTTGTTCGCATTTGCCGCCATACAATAACCAGTCATCACTAACACCTAAGAACCTAGCTATTACTTTTAGGTTGTCTGCTGTTGGGACGCTAACCCCATCCAACCACTTTTTTACAGCCACAGGAGACTTTTTTGTGGCTCTAGCTAAATCCGCTGCTCTTAAATTTTTTTCTTCAAGTTTTTGCTTAATGCGAGCATGTAAAGACATAACAAATATTCCAAAAACATTAACCAATGTTAATACGATCTATTGAAACTATGGTTAACAAGTGGTAAATTTGGTTTATTAACCATAGTTAACTTGGTGTAACCATGAAAATTAGTGACCTTATGACTTACCACGATTGTAAAAATCGGAAAGAGCTGTCTGAAAAAACTGGATATTCAACTGTGACCCTTTGGAAATGGGAACACAACGGCATACCAGCTAGAACTCAAGCAGTCTTGCAAGTCAAAACCAAAGGCAAACTTAAAGCCGATCTACAAGCGTTAAGCGCCTAGGAACAACCATGAGCAAAGTATCAGCCGATTTAACTGCAAGAGCGAGAAATGAATTAACTCGGGTATTGCAAGCGCTTTCCTCAAGCAATCAAGGGCAGCTTGCAGAACAAATAGGCTTAGACCCTAGCACATTATCTCGAATGAAAAATGATAAGAAATCCAATGGATTGACAGAGATTGAAAACTGTTTAGCTCTCTTGGATGTTCTTGGATTCAAAACAGTGCCTAAGAAATATCGAATGATTAGCGAAGAAAAGCTGAATGCTCTTTTCGTGATGTCAAAGGCATGGATGGAAAGCAAGCAGTCAATTGACGATCTCTTTCAAGATGACATTGAAGATTTTGGAATGAGTTTTGAGCTTGGTTACAAAGAAAAAGCCTGACGGTTGAGGTCAGGCTTCGTGTTCAGTGAGGTAAATCAAATGAACCATCAAATATTAGCAGACATTGAACTAAATCGGAAGATTAGTTTGTTTCAAAAAGCGGTTGAGGCTTATGCGCTCAATCGGACACTCGAAAATTCCCAAGCAGTAGCAAAAGCTAAAGCTGACTTGGTTTGTTTTGTGTGGGGTGGCTGATGAGTGCGTTAAAACAAGCTGAGATTATTCCAATCTCAAAAGGTAAGGGCAATATGACAGATAAGTTTGAGGAAGGTCATGTCCGCTCAAGTTGGCAGTACAGACGTGATGTATATCCATTCTTATCTGATGCAGCTCGCCATGTCTATTTCATGCTTGAGGGCTATATCAACGGGTTTAACAAAGAATCTAACTATGTCAGCTACTCGCAGATTCAAGAAGAAAAGCGTCACAAAGACAATCCAAAAGCAAGAAAATCAAGCTCAAAAACTGTTGGTAAAGGGCTTGAGGAATTAATTTCATTAGGTGTTATCAGTGTTATTTCTACACATCCGAAATTAGGAAATCAGTACAAAATTAATGAAGTTTCACTAGCTGACCACTTTACTAAGGAAAGCACTTCACCTAGTACAGCACTTTACCTAGTAAAGCACGACCACTTTACTAAGGAAAGTACTAGCACTTTACCTAGTAAAGACACAATAGATAATACTTATAGAAATATTTATAGAGAGAGTGACGCTCAACAAAATCCAGTCGATGAAGTTTTAAAAATTTGGCAACCAGATTTACATTCTCTAAATTCTTGGTTACAGCGTTCTGGATTACCAAAAATCACTCAAGACCAAGCTGAAGAAATTTTGCTTGAAATCAATCCTCACTACGAAAGCAAAATTCACACTGGTGCAGTAACCAACACTCAGATGTATTCAAATTTTGTGAAGTGGATTAAGCGTGATTTCAAACTTACTGAAAAACTCATGCAGCAACCACAACAAGCCATCTCTGAACAACCTCGGCAAACCCAATTCAAGGGCGTTGCTAAGAAATTTAAGGGGATGGACGAATGATTGAGTTATTTTCTATCCCAGTTGAGCAAAGTGTTTTATCAACACTCATGACGATTGATCAGGCAGCAGATGAAATTATATCTGAACTCGATGCAACTGATTTCTATGCTGTGAAACATCAAATCATTTTTACTCATGTCAAAGCACAACAAGCAAAAGGCGAGGCTTTTGATGAGGTAACAATCTTTGAGCTAATCAAAGCGAATTCACTTGAAGCAAAAGAGATTAATGAGCAATTCATGGTTAATTTAATGAGTGCTGTTAGATCAGCGACTTTGCTTAATACGCATCTAAAAAAACTCAAAGAGTTTTCAGTTCGCAGAAAGATTCAAGACCTCTCAAAACATATCGGAACAATTGCTGTTGACACCGTTAGCTATGATGCAGAAACCGCAATTCAAAAGGTTCAACAGCTTACAAACAATCTTGAGTCTGGAACAGTTGAAAACACACTAAAACATGCACATGAGTTCTCAAAAGCTGCTGTAACTGAGTTTTTAGCACGCCATCAAGCAATCCATGAAAACAAGCCGTATTACGGTGGTGTTAAGACTGGTTTTATTGAGCTAGATAACAAGCTTGGTGAGGTATCAAAAGGTGATCTAGTTTTAATTGGTGCCCGTCCATCAATGGGTAAAACAACTTTCGCTCAAAACCTTGCTGTAGACATGATGATCAATCAGTCATTACCAGTGTTGTTCGTTTCAATTGAAATGTCAGGAATGCAGATTGCACAACGTTTAATTAGCGGCTTGGGTCAAATTGAATTAAGCAAAGTTTTGTCAGGAAGAGCGCAGATTGATGATGTTGGAAAAATTGATCGTGCATCTCGTTTAATCGAAAAAGCACCACTCATGATTGATGACAGTGCTCGTTCAACAACCGCATCTATTCGCAGGTCTGCTCGAAAGCTCAAAGCTCAATATGGGAAAGTTGGCGCAATCTTTGTTGATTATGTCCAAAAGGTGACACCACTAACTAAAAATAATTTTGGTCGTGGTGACAAAGATATTGGAGAGATTTCGGGTGATTTAAAGCGCATAGCTCGTGATTTTGATTGCCCAGTATTCGCATTGGCGCAACTTAACCGCAACCTTGAAAATCGACCAAACAAACGTCCTGTGAATGCTGATTTAAAAGAGTCGGGTGATCTTGAGCAGGATGCAGACATCATCATGTTTATTTACCGCGATGAGGTTTACAACAAAGAATCAAAAGACATTGGAACTGCTGAAATCATTATCGGTAAAGCTCGAAATGGGTCAATAGGCACAGTTCGTTTAGCTACTGATTTAGCAAGATCAACATTTGCAGATTTAAGTCCAGAGTATTACTCACACATGGAAGGCTTGTGATGAAAGACCTAAACAAAGTTTTGATGTTTGTATTTATGGTGATTGGTGCTGCGTTGGTTAAGTGGGGTGGGGTGTGAAATTTCTACTTCAGGTATTTATTTGTGGATTGGTTTTAATTAACACAAATCTTTCTGACTGGACGACCTTTCAGAGTTTTATTGCAATCATTCTGAGTTTGATCCTTGTTGAGGTGCTTGCTATCTCTGCGAAGTTAGGAGGTGGGGTGTGAAGATTCTAATTGCTTGTGAATATTCAGGCCGTGTCCGTGATGCATTTGCTGCGCTTGGTCATGATGCTATGTCCTGTGATTTCCTGCCAAGTGAAGCACCTGGAAACCACTATCAAGGCGATGTGCGAGATGTGTTGTATGAAAATTGGGACATGATGATTGCTCATCCATCGTGCACGTATTTAACCAATGCTGGCGTTAAGCATTTACATACTGATCCGAGCCGCTGGATAAAGCTTTTCGATGCAGCAGCATTTTTTAAAGAATTGCTGAATGCAAAACATATTCCAAGGCGCGCAATCGAAAATCCAATCATGCACAAGTACGCCAAAACACTTATTGGCGATGTTAAGCAGACACAGGTAATTCAGCCATGGATGTTCGGGCATCCAGAACAAAAGGCGACTTGTCTATGGCTTGAGGGGCTTGAGCCATTGGAACCGACCAATAACGTCAAGAAAGAAATGATGCTTTTACCAAAAAATCAGCGTGAAAGATTGCACTACTTGCCACCTGGTCCTAACCGCTGGAAAGAGCGCAGCCGAACATATCAAGGAATTGCGGATGCTATGGCTATGCAGTGGGGTGCAGCATGAAACAAATCCTAACAATAACGCAAGTGAAGCAAGCACTTCACAAATTAGCTGAACAGAAGAATAGACCGAGTTATGAGGTGTGTACTGCGAAGGAGGTGAAGATGGCTTTTGAGCTAGGTTTAGATCATCCATTGATTGAGGAGTTGAGGGGGTTGATTGAGTTTAAACCTGTAGTTGATGAAGTTGTGCGTACACATCGAGTATCACACGCAAGATTGGTAAAACACCGTGTTTATCCAACAGCAGAACAGGCGAAAGACATAGTTGATTGGATAAGAAGTTATGGCGGGCGTTTGGTTGATGTTGCAAGGATTGCAGGATGTGCGCATTCAACACTCTCTCTAATTAAATCAGGAACCAGGCACTCATTCACACTAGACATGTACAACAAGATAAACACAGCACGCATGAGCTTAGAAGGCGTGACAAACCGTGGCAAGGAGCAAAGCCAATGAATGCAACTGATTTTATAAAGCAGCACGGTGTTGATAAGGCCAGGGAAGTTATTGATGGTGCGCCTGATAGGGCTACAACAGTTAAACCATCTTTAGATTTTAAACACTTCATGTATGGAATATGTGAAAACGCAACAGGTGCGTATATTTTACTTTCCGACCTAAAACGTCTCGTTGAGAGCGTGGATTTTATTAACAAGTTTGGTGGAATTGGTCTAGCAAAGGCTTATGACAAAGAAATGGGTTCTCATGGTTTTAATCCTTTCTTTGAAAAAGCCATCGCAGACTACGAGTTGATTTATTCAAACGACATGGGCGACGACACCCACATTGAGAATCATGTTAGTCCGCTTTGCAAAGTGGGGGTGAAGTGATGAGAAGTTTTAAAGAATATTGGAATGAGCATGGGGATGTATATGCAATGGAGATTGCAGAAGATGCATGGGATTACCAACAAACCAAAGTGGATGAATTAAAGCTTCAAGTCGCTGAAATGAAGTCGAGACTGAATGATGCGTACACCGATGGGCAAAGCGCAATGTATGCAGCTAGACAAACCAAAGTGGATGAGCTGCAAAAACAAGTTACTGATTTAGATAATCGTGCAACTAAATATGCTTTAGATGCAATGGCAACCGCAAAGCTGAATGCAGAACTGCAAAAGAGGGTGGATGAACTTCAGACAGCGTTCAAACAACTGATCGAAATGGAGAATGAATCAATCTCGTTTGAGCATGATCTTTTTGATAAAGGCTGGAATCAATCAGCACGACAAACAATTGAAAATATTTACAAGCTAACTGGTTTGGGAGAGCAAGCGCTCAAGGGGGAATCTAATGAAAGTTCAACTTGAGAATATCGATGTGCATGCCTTTTTTGAATACAAAGATGGGCAACTCATTTGGAAGATGCTTCCTGATTACTACGCCGAATGGAATGTGCTTAATAGGTTGAATTCTAGGTTCTTTGGAACTAGAGCAGGTCGACTTAACAAGCGGGGTTATCGTGATATTGGAATATGGGGAGAAAAGTATCTAGAACACAGGATTATTTTCTTTATGCATCATGGGTATTTGCCAAAACTAATTGATCATATTGATGGCAATACAACAAACAACCGAATTGAGAATTTGCGAGAGGCCAGCCAAAGCCAAAATGCCATGAATAGCAAAAGACCTATTAGCAATAGTTCTGGATGCAAAGGTGTTGTTAAGCGGAAAAATGAAAACAAATGGATGGCGCAGATCACCAAAAACGGGAAAGTGATTTATCTCGGAACTTTCAAAAGATTTGAGGATGCAGTTAAAGCAAGAATAGATGCAACGAAATTGCATCATGGAGAGTATGCGAACTTTGATGGAGTAAGTGTATGACCACATTTAAAGATGCCCAGCGCATTAGATCAAAACCAGTGGCACGTTCTAAACGTGTCCTAAAGGTACCAACAGAGGACCAAGAGCAAATCATGCTTATGTCATGGGCGCATCATGTGAAATTTGGGAGTGGTCGATTAAGTGATTACTTGATTCATATCCCAAATGGTGGTTCAAGAAACATCATCGAAGCTGCAAAGTTTAAAAAGATGGGCGTGAAAGCAGGTGTGCCTGATCTGCAATTGTTAGTTCCAAATGGCCTGATTCATGGGCTGTGGATTGAACTCAAATCAAAGACAGGGAAGTTGCAACCCAGCCAAAGATTGATGATTCAGCGTTTAGAAGAACAGGGTTATTTGTGCAAAGTCTGTTTCGGTGCAGATGAAGCAATAAACGAAATTAAAAAGTATTTGTGTTTGAGCGGTGGTGAGTGATGAATGCAGCGACAGAGTTAAAAATGAATTGGGTTAAGCGTTCAGCTCACCAATGGCTTGAGCAGTACGGGGCATGGGTGAGGACCACAAAAACACAAGTATCAGCGAATCCACTTGCTATATTGATTGACCGAAATGACAAAACTAGAATACATGCGAGCAAGGTGTCTATTCCAGTTGATATTGAGGACCATGAAGCAGTGCGAGTTAGTAAGCTGTTAGCAAAAATGCATAATGATAGTCGGGAATTTATGCAGGAAAGAGCTTGGTTTTTAATCCTTTTTTATGAAAACAATTGGTCCTATTTGAGTATTGCAAATGCTCACGGTTGCAGTAAAGCAAAGGTCCGTGCAGAGATCGACAAAGGGTTGTCATACCTTGATGGTGTGATTGAGAATTTGCCCTATTGACAGTGCAGCACACTTCGTTTAAATTAATGTTAGAGTGGCGTAAGTTGCATGTAGGTCACTAAGTATTTAAAAGCTCATCGAAAGGTGGGCTTTTTTAATGCCCTGAGAAATGCCTGTGTAAGCAATATCAGGGCACCCAGATTCTATAAAACTACAATTTTCGGACTCGATTTTGGGTAACTAAACGTGTACTTATAGTCATAAAAAGACATTTACCCTGCTGAGGTAATCAAGATGCTAAAACTCTTAATGTGTTTATTCGGCCTGCATGGTGCGACTGAGATCGACTACACGGTTGATGATGAAGAAATCAAAGTGTGTCGTGATTGTATGAAAGAAGTTTAAGACCCTAGCCACTTCGGTGGCATTTTGCCGAACGTATTACGGCACATAAGACCTCGCTACATACTAGATATTGGCGGGGTTTTTGTTTTCTTATTGGTGGTAGTCATGGTTGATCGTGTAGAAGCATCTAAAAACTTAGAAATACTTAAAGCAAACCAAATCCGCTTATTGAACTACAACCATCTCTTTTCAACCTATGCATTTAAACAGAATTGCGCTGCTGAGTTGAGAGAGATTGGCAGGCAGATTTACAACATAGAGAAGCAACTCAATGCGCAGTCCTAAGCGGCTGGCAGAGATTCGTAAGCTTCCGTGTGTGCGGTGTGGCAATCCCAGTAGCCAGGCTGCTCATTCAAATAGTGCCAAGCATGGTAAAGGGCGTGGAATCAAAAGTTCTGACCTATTTGTAATTCCCCTTTGTTTTAAATGCCATGCTGCATTTGATCGTTTTGAATTAGGTAATCGAGCAAAAAGTGAAGCCATGTTTGAGAAGTGGTTGGTAAGAGTTGAGCGGATGTTGAACCAAACAGACAAAGAGATTTTTTAACTGAGCCAGATGGCTCTTTTTTTGTGAGAAGAAAATGAACAATCCAAATAAGCAATTTCAAGGATATCGGACACTATCACCAGAAGAAACTCAGCTAATTGATGAGATTAAGTCGAAAGGTGCCGAGCTTGGTGAATTGGTGGCCAAACTACGCTCTACTGATGGCTTAGATCAGCGATGGGTAAGTATTGGTGCCACTGATTTACAAACAGGCTTAATGGCCTTGACGCGTGGTGTGGCTCAACCAACAATTTTTTAATACCAGGGGATAGGAAATGCAAAAAGCCGTGTTTCCTATCCAGAGTCATGCCGACATCACCAAAGCCATTAGCTTTATGCATACCAATTACATGAGGGCATTAGAAGAAAATAAGCCTTTAGTTGTTCGCATAGATCAGAAGCAGGAAACATTATCTAGCGCACAAAGAAGATTGTACTGGCTATGGATGACTGAGTACGGCAAACAGCGTGGACTAGATAAAGAAGAAGCGTCTGCATTTTTTAAATACAAATACCTTTCGATTATTTATAACCGTGACAATGTTGGTGAATATCCCGAAACATTTAGAGTCATGCGAGAGCTTAAAGAGTCGGGTAGTTCAGGCTATGAGCCACTCAGGCAGTTTGTATCGAATCGAATGAGCATCACAGAAGCCACAACAAAACAGATGGCTGAATATTTGAATGATATTGAAGTGTGGTGCTTGAAAGATGGTGTGAAGTTGACTTGTCCAGATGATCTTAAATATGTGATGGAGTAAAGATATGGCGAACCTGACAGACCCTCATTTGAGGGCTTTTAATATTTGTTGTAAGGCTTCGTCATTTGTTTTCAGATTATTGCTCTGTTTAAAGTTTTCAATGACTTTAAACTCATCTTCTGAGAGCCAAAACGACTTGCGCTTCAAACCCATTTCAGCCTTTCTTTGTGTTTCTGCTGCTTTGCGCTCTGCTGCTGTGCTTGCCATAATTATTCCTTAACTAAAATTGATTCACGCCCGAACATTGGGATGATGTAAACGCCACCTTGTTCGTCTTGATCTAAGCAACCATCAAAACCCATTTTTTTAGCACATTCGCCACGTTTAGCTTGAATGTACCAATCATTATCTGCATCAGCAAAGTCATGGTTCCAAACGCTGTCAGAGCCATCTAAAAGAGATTCAGCTAAATCTTCATCAATATCGAAACGCTCTGCAATCTCTGCAACAATTTCATCATCATGTAAATCACAAGCTTCTACAAAGCTCATATTTTCAGCATCAACCGAATAAGTGATTACCTCACCAACTGACATTGAATAAGGTTCTACTGAGAAGAATAAACAATCATCAAAAGTTCCAAAGCGATTAATTTTTGTGATTTCTTTTGGGCTTGTGTGGAATAGTTTCATGGGCTTAACTCCTCTGTATGTTCTTATTATTACATTGTGAGTTCTCACAGTCAAGCATTATTTACAATTATTTTTTACTTTATTTTGGGGTGAGCATGAAAGACTTAAAACTTACTGCAAAACAACAGCGATTTGTCGAAGAATATCTGATAGACCTAAATGCAACGAAAGCAGCGATTCGTGCGGGTTATAGCGAAAAGACGGCAAAAGTAATTGCAGCTCAAAACTTATCTAAACTTAACGTTCAAGAAGCAATCGAAGAAGCTCAAGAAAAATTATCAAACAAAGCGCAAGTCACTGTTGAAATGGTTGTTCAAGGTTTACTGAATGAAGCTAAAGACCTTTCCGAAGGTTCTACCCAATCAGCACGTGTTTCTGCATGGGCGCATCTTGGCAAGCACTTGGGCATGTTCAAAGACAAAATTGAGCACACAGGTCCTAACGGTGGTGCAATTGATTTAAGTTTAAAGGTGGTATTCGAAAATGATGGAGAAACGAGTACCGAGTAAATTTAAGCCGCTTTATACGCATTTACAGAACAATAAGTTGTTCTATGTGTATCACGGTGGTCGTGGTGGTGGTAAATCATGGGAGATTGCAGACTTTCTATTGATCGAGGGTGCAAAACAAAAGCATCGTATTCTTTGCTGTCGTGAAGTGCAAAAGTCAATCAAGCAGTCTGTGCATAAGCTCTTATCAGATCGCATCGCAGCACTAGGCTTAGGTCACTTCTATCAAATCTTAGAAACAGAAATCCGTGGCATTAATGGCACTGAGTTTAGCTTTGCGGGCTTGCTGAATCACACAGTTGAATCGGTGAAGTCATTCGAGGGTGCGACTATCACATGGATTGAGGAAGCTCAAACAGTAAGTGTTTACTCATTAAAGATTCTGATTCCTACTGTTGTGCGCACAGCGTGTCCAATGGTCATTATGTCGCTGAATCCAAAGCTGCCGAGTGACCCTGCATACGCGCAATATGTGCTTATAGAGCGTGATGACACAATCGCAGTTCAGATCAATTATGACGAAAACAAGAACTGTCCGCCTGACTTGATTACGCTTGCAGAGCAAATGCGCGACACGGATTACGATGAATATGAGCACATATATTTAGGCAAGCCGAAAGAAATTGCAGATGGTGCGATTTACAAGGCAGAGTTTGAGCAGATCAAGCGTGAAAACCGTATTTGTAAAGTTCCACATGATCCTAATTTGCCTGTTTACACATCATGGGATTTAGGGATTCTTGATCCTACCGCAATTTGGTTCTTTCAGGTTTACGGCAAAGAAGTCCGAGCAATAGATCATTATGAAGCAAACAATGAGCCATTGGCGCATTACGCTCGCATACTTGATGAGAAAAAGCAGCAGTATGGCTACAACTACGAAAAACACTTTGCACCGCATGACATTGCAGCACGTGATTTATCGAGTGGCGTGAGTCGTGAGCAAACGATGGCTAATCTTGGCTATCGAATGAATAAGGGCGCAAGGCTTGGTGTTGAAGATCGTATTGAAGCAACACGCCAATTCTTGAAAAACTGCTGGTTTGATGCTGAAAAATGCAAACACGGTATTCGTGCATTGCAAAACTATCGTCGTGAATTTAATGACAAATTAGAGCAATTTAAGGCAACGCCAGTGCATGACTGGGCTTCGCATAGCTCGGATGCGTTTGGTGAGGGCGCTCTTAATATCAATAAAATGTGCCAAGCGCAGCAAGTAGAAATTAACCCAATCCCAACAATTAACCGTTGGTAATCAAATGGAGTCAAGTCGTGACTGATAAAGCAGATCGACTTGCCAAAATCCACGAAACCGCAAAGAAACAATTTGATAAAGCTCAATGCGCTGTTGCTGATGAACGTCAACAGTGCTTAGAGGATCGTCGTTTTTATTCTATTGCTGGTGCTCAATGGGAAGGCAAGTTAGGCGAACAGTTTGAAAATAAGCCTAAATTTGAAGTCAATAAGATTCACTTGGCTGTCATTCGTATTATCAACGAATATCGCAATAACCGCATTGGTGTGAACTTCATTAGCAAAGATGGTGTGAGCAATGATGATTTAGCTGATACCTGTGCAAAGCTTTATCGTGCAGATGAGCAAGACTCAGGTGCGGATGAAGCCTATGACAATGCATTTGAAGAAGCGGTAGGCGGTGGCTTTGGTGCTTGGCGTTTACGTGCTGATTATGAAGATGAGGACGATGAAGAAAACGAGCATCAGCGAATCAGAATAGAGCCTATTTTTGATGCTGATACATGTGTTTTCTTTGACCCTGATGCAAAACGACAAGATAAAGCAGATGCGAAATACTGCTTTGTTCTAACATCAATGTCATGTGATGCATTCAAAGAAGAATATGGCGAAGATCAAGACCCATCCTCTTGGGATAAGAGCATTAACAATAGTCACTTTGATTGGTCCACCAAAGATTCTGTTTATGTCGCTGAATACTACAAGGTCGAAAAGGTTAAAGAGAAGATTCACATTTTCCGCTTAATTGATGGCTCTGAAGAACGATATACAGCAGAACAACTTGAAGACAATCCAAGCATTCTTGATGAATTAAATGCAACAGGTGCACAAGAAGTTCGTGTTCGAGATTTTGAGCGCAAGCGTGTTCGCAAACTTCTCATGTCAGGTTTGGGTGTTCTTGAGGATTACGGTTATATCGCTGGTCGTCATATTCCAATCGTGCCTGTGTATGGCAAGCGCTGGTATGTTGATAACGTAGAGCGTTGCATGGGCCATGTGCGGCTTTGCAAGGACGCTCAGCGACTCAAGAACATGCAGCTGTCTAAGTTGGGCGAACTTAGTGCCATGTCCAGCGTTGAGAAGCCTATTCTAGCACCTGAACAGGTCGCTGGCGTTCAGCACATGTGGGCGAATGACAATATTGAGAACTATCCATTCCTGTTGGCTCACCCGCTTAAAGATGCGATGGGTAATGTTGTTGCTCAAGGTCCAGTGGCTTACACCAAACCGCCAAACGTACCGCCTGCAATGGCTGCCTTGCTTCAAGTCACTGAGCAGGATTTATCGGACATTCTGGGTAATCAGGAATCAGGTGATGAGATTGTTTCAAATACTAGCGGTGTTGCAATCGAGATGATTCAAAACCGTTTGGATATGCAGTCTTTCATCTACATTTCGAACTTTGCTAAAGCGGTACGCCGATCTGGTGAAATTTGGCTGTCTATGGCTTCTGAACTGTATGTTGAAGACGGTCGGACAATGAAGACAGTAGGGGACCAGGACGAGATTGACTCAATCGAGTTATTTAAGCCTGTTTACAACTCGAATTCTGGTGAAGTTGAACATACAAACGACTTAACTAAAGCTAAGTTTGATGTCGCAATCGACATTGGGCCAACATCAACAAGTAAGCGCAATGCAACGGTACGCTCACTGACAAACATGCTGCCTTTGGTGGCCGATCCAATGGATCAACAAGTGCTGTCATCCATGATTATGATGAACATGGAAGGGGAAGGTGTTAGTGAAGTCCGCGAATATTACCGCAAGAAATTGCTGCGCATGGGTGTTGTAGAGCCAACCAAAGAAGAAGCTCAGCAACTCGCACAAGAAGCTCAGAATCAGCAGCCTGATGCAAATACGCTGTATCTGCAATCCGAAGCTGAAAAGAATAAATCACTCGCAATTAAAGCACAGGCAGACACTGAACTTGCGATAGCAAGAGCAGAAGAAACCAAAGCCAAAGCAATCGATTTAATGACACGCCTAGACATGGACGAGCGACAAGCAGTGCTTGAAGCAATTAGCCAGCTAGGTATGCAACCACAACAGGCAACCGTTCAGCCTACACAGAACGAGGAAATGCAATATGTCAATTGAAGACCTGCGTACAGAACTGGATGAAGAAGACAGCATCGACCCGATTGAAGACAATCAGGAAGGCGAAAGTCAGGAAAATTCAGAAGAACCCCAAGACGAAATAAGCCAGTCTGATGATGAGATGTCAGAAGATGAAGAGTTTGTTATTACAGTGGGCGATGAAGAGCCAGAGCCATCCGATGAGGACGACTTTAGCGGCAAACCAGCGCCAACATGGGTAAAAGACCTTCGCAAAAAAGAGCGGGAAGCACGAAAACGCATCAAAGAGCTAGAGGCTCAGGTGCAACAGGCTAAACCTACTGACAAACCAATTGAAGTTGGATCAAAGCCAAAGCTTGCCGACTTTGATTATGACGAAGATGACTTTGAAAGCGCAGTTGAACAATGGCATGAGCGCAAGCGTCAAGTTGAACAGCAGCAGGCAGCAAAGCAGGCTGAAGAGGAAAAGGCTAAGCAAGCATGGCAGGCCAAAATGCAAAGCTATGAAGAGCGACGTCTAAATGTAGCATCCAAAGTTCGTGACTTTGAGGAAGTAGAAGAAGCTGCAAAAGACAAACTCACAGCAACCCAGCAGGGCATTTTGATTCATGCTGCTGAAAATCCTGAATTGATTTTGTATCACTTGGGGAAAAACCCAAAGAAAGCGCAAGAGCTTTCTGAAATTACAGACCCAATTCAATTCGCCTTTGCTGCGGCAAAACTGGACTCTCAAATGAAAATCCAATCTCGTAAACCATCAACTCAACCAGAACGAAAACCTAGTGGGTCGGCTGGCTTATCTGGTGTGGTAGATCAGAAGTTAGCGCAACTCGAAGCGAAAGCAGCGAAAACTGGTGATCGTACCGAGCTGATTAAATACAAAAAATCTTTACAGAAATAAGGTGAATACTTATGGCTACAAGCTTTACTAAACAAGAACAGGTCATGTTTGATAATGTGATCGAAGGCTTTGAAGACCTACTTGTTATTGCAAAGGGGGCTGAACTATACGACCCAATGACTGCTCAGGAAGCAGTGAATGCGCGTGATAAGTTTTGGATTCCTGCACCAATGATCGGTGCGTCTTACGATGGTTTCGATCAGACTGCCAATTTTAACGGACTAACTCAGTTGAACGTTCCAGCATCAATTGGTTATCACAAATCAGTTCCTAAAACACTTTCCTCCAAAAACCTACGCAATGCTTATGCAATGGATCAATTCGGTAAGGCGGCAAAGCAGAAACTAGCTTCTGATGTGAATACTGCATTGTTCCGTACCGTAGCATTGTTTGGCTCGATCGTGTCAAAGCGTACCAGTGCAGCAACTGGTTATGATGATGTTGCTGACATTGATACTCGCATGACGCGTATTGGTGTTCCTGCTGATGGTCGTATGGCGTTCTATTCGCCTTCTGCTATGAACGCAATGGCAGGCAACTTAGCAAGCCGCTCTGAAGACTCAGCTCGTTCTAAAAATGCTTATGAAAAAGCCATGATTCGACATGATGTGGCTGGCTTCGAAGTGTTTAAAAACGATCAAGAGGTTCGTTTAACTGCGGCAGCTGGTGGTGCTACAACTGTAAATGGTGCAAACCAACGCACTATTCCAGCCGCAACCACTACATCAGCAGGTCTTGAAGAAAACAAAGACAATCGCTACACAGATTTAGTGGTGACTTCGGCGAACTATGCCGACATCAAAATTGGTGATGCCTTCATTATGCCAGGCGTAAATGAAGTTCACTTAATCACCAAGCAAGACACTGGATCGCCTAAAACTTTCCGTGTGGTGGATAAGCCAGCGGCAAATACACTTCGTATTTATCCTGCGATTATCGACCTGACCGAAGGCTCTATTGCTTCGAAAGAATATGCGAACGTGACCAATGCTCCAGCAGCTGGTGCGGCATTGACTTGGTTGAATACTGCTGCTGCACCGCTTAACCCATTCTTCCGCAAAGAAAGCCTGATCTTAATTCCAGGTACTTTTGCGGTTGATGCTGATGATGGTTGGCAGGTAATGCGTGCAACTACCGATTTAGGTATTGGTATCACGTATACCCGTCAAGGCGATATTAACGACCTTTCATGTAAAGCGCGTTGGGACATTGACTTTGGTACTGCATTACTTAACCCAGAAATGGCTGGTGTTCAGTTGTTTAATCAAACCTAATAAAAACATGACGACAAATGCCCCTTAATTGGGGCGTCGTCATTTTTGGAGTAAAGAAATTGAAAAAATTACTAGCTTTATCAATGGTGGCTTTTATTGGCACTAAATCCGTATTAGCAACCACCATGACACGTGGTGAATATAACGAATATCGTGGTTGGAATATTCCTGAAAATGAAGATCCAGCCGAGCAAGGTTACTTGGTTGAATATGTGGATGGTGGCAAACCAAATGATGAACGACACGCAGGTTATATTTCTTGGTCACCTGCATGTGTATTTAAAGATGCTTATCGACCAAATGGAAATTTAACTTTTGGCGATGCACTTTCTGCATTAAAACAAGGTCAAAAAGTTACTCGTTCGGGATGGAACGGTAAGGATCAGTACGTGGTTGCTCAAGCTCAAACCACAACCACTGAAGCATCAAAAATATGGAATCCACACAATAAAGCACATGCTGAAAAATTAGGTGGTCAAATTGATGTTGCACCATATTGCACATTGAAAACAGCGCAAGACACTTTAGCTATGGGTTGGACACCATCTACAGGTGATCTATTCGCAAATGATTGGTTGATTTTGGAGTAATGAAAATTGCCAAACACTGAATATCCAAAAGCGCTATATAAGGGCGATAAGAAAAACCATGACTTTACTACTGCTTTTGATGCTGACGCAGAAAATCAGTTACGTGAAGATGGTTATGTTGATTATAAAGACCTACCTGAATATGAAGAACCAACCGAAACTGAAACTAAATCAGATTCAGCAGATGTAAAACAGCTTAAAAAAGAGCTTCTCGAAGCTCTAAAAGAAAACCAAGAGCTACGCAAACAGATCCGACTCAAAGAACTGGAAGATAAGCCAGCGGATGAACTTAAAGCCATTCTTGATAAAGCTGAAGTTAAATACAAAGCCAATGCTGGAAAGCCTGAATTAGCTCAGTTGGTGCTGGATCATGAGTCCAATGTCGGTTCTGATGAATAATACTCAATGGGAAGTGCATGAAATCCATGATTCAGTTCATGTGATGCCTCAAGGTGACTTAAAACCACATTGTTTTAATGCGGATTGTGCATGTGGAGTGAAGTATGACAATGGTGTGTATATCCATAATTCATACGATGAGCGCGAACTGACTGAAAATTTACCGAGGTGCTAAATGTCCTGGACTAAAAGACAAATTGTTGAGCAGGCGCTTGAGGAACTGGGACTTGCATCTTATGTGTTCGATATGCAGCCAGAGCAAGTTGAGAGCGCTAAACGCAAGCTAGACACCATGATGGGCTTGTGGGATGCCAAGGATATTCGCTTTGGTTATCCATTAGGTTCAAGTGCCAAAAGTGGTGATCTGGACGAGGAAACCCATATTCCAGATTATGCAGTTGAAGCAGTTCGCTTAAATCTAGCTATCCGACTTGCCAGCTCATTTGGCAAGGCTGTTCCTATTGAATTAAAGGCAATGGCAAAAGATGCATTTGAAACCATTCAATTGGCAATGCTCAGTAATCCACCACGTGTGCAGCTTGACCCGTCATTACCGCGTGGTGCTGGGCATAAAGGCGATTGTCTACCTTTTGTTGAAAAGACACCTACCAAAACAGTATTTGCTCCCGACACATCAGTGAGTTTCACAAATGAATAAACGATTAAATATCACAGACAAGATTAACGATTGCGATTCAGTGGTGATTTGGAGTGCAAATAATCAGGATTATCGTGGTGCGCCAGTTGAGTTGCTTGTTGAGAAAATTCAGGAAAGCATTAAGAAAGTTGATTATCCACCAATCCATATTCAACACTTTAACCCGAATGCAGATTTTACGCTGGATATAGAAAACCATGAAGTTGGCACATACTTAATTCTCAATCCGTCGGTGAGTATTGCGACTGGCTCAATCAAACTGCCTGAGCGTTACAGTGTGACTGATGGTCAAGTGTTATTGGTTGCCTGTGCTCAACAGGTGAATAACTTCTCAGTTGATGGGAATAATGCGCTTGTCATCGGTGCGCCTAATGCCTTGGCTGCAAATGGTTTCTTTAAATTGAAGTACGACAAGCTCTCAAATACTTGGTATCGAGTGGGGTAAATATGCAAATCCCTATTTTGGATGGAATCTATACTGACAATAACTCTGATTTTCGCACAGCCTACCCTGTCAACCTGATTCCAGTTCCAAAAGGACAGGGGATTTCTGCTGGATATTTAAGACCAGCCGAGGGCATTAACCATGTTGCAGATCTGCCTGGTGTAGATCGCGGTGGAATTGTTTGGCGCGGTGAACATTATCGAGTTTGCGGCACCAAGTTTGTAAAAATCACAGCATCTGGTCAAATTACAGAAATTGGCAATGTGCAATCAGGTGGGTTGTGTTCATTTGATTATTCATTTGATTATCTAGCCATAAATGCAGGAAATGCCTTGTATCTATACAATGGCACACTCAAACAAGTCACTGACTCCAATCTGGGTGCTGTGCATGATGTGATTTGGGTGGATGGTTATTTCATGACAAGTGATAGCAACAACATTGTTGTCACTGAGTTAAATAATCCATTTGAGGTGAATCCGCTTAAATATGGCTCTTCAGAAGCAGACCCTGATCCTATTGTTGGTCTAATCAAACTTCGTAATGAAGTCTATGTGCTGAACCGCCACACGATTGAGGTATTTGATAACGTCGGCGGTGAGTTCTTCCCATTTCAGCGCATTGATGGCGCTCAAACCACAAAGGGAACGCTAAGCAAAAAGACTGCATGTGTTTACATGGATGCAATCGCCATGCTTGGCGGTGGGCGAAATGAAGCTATTACGGTTTATGTTGCTGCAGCGGGTTCGTCACAGAAGATTGCTACCCGCGAAGTTGAGCAAATTCTTTCAAATTACGACGAAGATCAATTGTCGAACTGTTTGCTTGAGTCGCGTCAGATTGATGGTCATTCGTGGTTATACATCCATCTACCAGATCAGACTTTGGTTTATGACTCGGTTGCATCACAATCTACAGGTCAGCCAACTTGGTTTATTTTGAATAGCGGTGGCGGCTATAAAGCTCGCAATATGACTTATGCACATAACCAATGGTTTGTTGGTCACACCACCGAGCCAAAGCTAGGCACCTTAACTGATGAATCGGGCGAACACTGGGGTGATGTTGTTGAATGGCAATTTGGCACAGCGATAGTTTACAACGAATCAAGCGGTGCAATCTTTCATCAACTTGAGTTGGTTGCCTTAACTGGTCGCAATGCGTTTGGTAAAGAATCCCGAATTTATACGCAATATTCTGTTGATGGTGTTGAGTGGTCCATGCCCAAGTTTATTGGTGTGGGCAAGCGTGGAGAGCGTACAAAGCGTCTTGTATGGTTCCAGCAAGGCTACATGCAAAACTGGCGCATACAGCGATTTACAGGCACATCAGCAGCACGCTTGTCAGTTGCACGACTGGAAGCAAAAGTAGAGCCACTGGGGGTTTAAATGCTAGTTAGACCTAAAAAACCAAGTCGTGAAGAACTCGCCAAGATTTTTAAAGACCCTAGAACACTCAAAGCCTTTGAGCAGGTTTTTGAAATATTACCTGGTGAAATAAACATACAGCAAGAAAGTATTGATGATGTTCAGGCGCTGGCTGAAAGTGCAGCGGCTCAAGCTGTGTTAGCAATCGCCTTGATTCAGGCGGTTGAAGCCTTGGCAGAAGTTAAGGCGATGGAGCCAGTGCGCCAATGCAATTGCCAACATGACGACTTAACACCACGTTATGAGCATGCCACACCAGACCACATCGAACCCACTCAAATTCAATATCAGGAAATTAACTCATTGGAGGTGATCTAATGGCTGTCAAAGTAAAAAATATTATTCCATCAAAGCGACTGGAAGATGTTCAAACCAATCAACATATTGCATCGGTTAAAACCATGATTGATAAGGTGACAGTAACAAATACCACGGGGGCAGCAGTGACGTTTAGTTGTAATCTGGTGCCATCAGGTGGTGCTGTAGATGACGCCAACGCAATCATTAAAGACAAGGCTGTTGCGGCTGACGAAACTTATGTTTGCCCTGAATTGGTCGGTCATGTGTTAGAAACAGGCGATGCAATTAGTATGATTGCTAGTGCGGCTGCTTCACTTACTATTCGAGCATCAGGACGAGAGGTGACCTAATATGTCAAACCTTATTGTCGCTGATCTTGAAAAAGAGATGCTGGAAATGCCACAGGCTGATTGTCCTGTGGCTCACCACTTCGGACCAGGTATCTATATTCGTGAAGTCACATTGCCAGCGGGTATTTTTGCGGTCGGGCATACTCAAAGATATGAACACCTAAACATTATGCTTACAGGAAAGGTGGCAATTGTTGACGGTGATCAAGTGCGTGTGCTTGAGGCTCCGTTAATCTTCACAGGTAAGCCAGGTCGTAAGGTTGGCTATGTGCTTGAAACGTGTGTATGGCAGAACGTCTACGCCACAGACGAAACCGATATTGACACACTAGAAGCGCACTATCTGGATAAAAGCGAAAACTGGAAGGCTTACGATAAAGAACAGTCAGAAATCGCTCATGCACTCAACCAACACAACCGCGATGATTATGCGCAAGCTCTAAAAGAATTTGGTTTTGATGCCAATACTGCCCGCCAGCAGGCAGAAGAAGAATCAGACCAAATTGATATGCCTAATGCGTTTAAAGCTGTGGTGCAAGTCCGTGACTCTAATATTGAAGGCAAGGGCCTGTTCTTGAGTTGGCATATCGCTGCAGGGCAAATCATCGCTCCCGCACGAGTTTCTGGAAAGCGAACACCTGCAGGTCGCTATGTGAATCACTCGATAAACCCAAACTGTAAATATACAGCCGATGAAAAAGGCGACATATACCTTGTATCTTTACGGGATATTGATGGCTGCAAGGGTGGGAATAAGGGTGAAGAGCTAACTGTTGACTATAGACAGGCTTTAACACTAAACAAGGAGTTATCTAAATGTCAGGAATAGCAACAGCAGTAGTCGGCAGTGCGGTTATTGGTGGCGTAATGTCATCAAAGGCACAAAAAAGTGCAGCCAAAACAGCAGCGAATGCCCAAATTGACGCATCTGAAAAAGGAGTTGAGGAACAGCGCAGACAATTTGATGCTGTTCAAAAACTCTTAAAACCTTATTCTGATGCTGGTCTTAGTGGTTTGACTGGTCAGCAAGACTTGCTTGGTATCAATGGCAATGCAGCCCAACAAGCAGCGATTGGAAATATAAACAATAGCGCAGAAATGCAGACCTACCTGCAGCAAGGCGAAAATGCCATTTTGCAAAACGCATCTGCTACTGGTGGATTGCGTGGTGGCAACACTCAGGCAGCATTGGCGCAGTTTAGACCGCAGTTGCTCAACCAATTAATCAATCAGCGTTATCAAAACCTAGCAGGCATGACTGCGCTGGGTCAGAACGCAGCAGCAGGGACAGGTAATGCTGGCATGCAAACAGCTAGCAATATATCAAACCTTTACCAGCAAACTGGTGCAGCACAAGCGGGTGCGGCGTTGGCGCAAGGTCAAGCCAGTGCGAATATGTGGAATGGCGTAACTGGTGCAATTGGTCAAGTTGCAGGCATGAAAATGATGGGGATGTTTTAACTATGGTGCAGCCAATTAATTACATGCTTGATGTGCAAAACCCTGTTCAATCTGCTATGACTGGTCTTACTCAAGGCATGCAGATCGGGCAGTTCATGCAAGCTAAAGAGCAAGCTGAACGTGAAGCGATTCAAAAGCAGCAGATGCAGCAAGCGCTATCTGCTTTTGCATCTAAGCCAAATAAAACCCATGATGACTATGCCAACATCATGGCGCAATACCCAGCATTGGCGGAGGATTTTCAACGATCCTACAATGTACTAGATACAGGTCGTCAGCAAGCATCCTTTAAAACAGCCTCTCAAGCCTACTCCGCGGCTGCGGGTGGAAGATCGGATATAGCAAAATCCATTCTTGAAAATGAAGCTTTAGGTTATGAAAATGCAGGGGACGAGGCGACTGCTGACCAGATGCGTAATCTTGCAAAAATGGCAGATCAAAACCCAGATGGTTTTTTAACATCAACTGGCTTATTCCTCGCATCAGCAAACCCTGATAAGTTTAAGGAGACTCTAGGCGCATTAGGTGAAAATCAGATGCTACCAGAGGAAATCAACCTTAAGAAAGCGCAGACTGACAAGGCTAAGGCTGAGATTGGCAACCTTGAATCTCAAGTTGAAGATCGTCAAACAGGGCGTGTTCTTGAACAGAATAAAATGCAGATTCAAAACGATCAGTTTTATGCGAAGCTTGATCAAGATCAGCAGCAGTTCTATGAAAAATTAAATCAGGAGGAGCGAAAGCTTACACAAACCGTATTTAATGTGAAAGAAAAGCCTATTGAGCGAATAGAGCGATTAGAAAAAGCTGAAAACCTTGCAACCGCAGCTAGAAATGCATCGGAAGGTGCAAAATTAGCAGCTCAACTAGCAAACGACACCAAGGCGATTTATGAATCAACTGGTGGCTATTGGAATAGAGCAATGCGTAATGTCCCTGGTACTGATGAATATAATTTTGATCAAGGACTTGAAACCATGAAGGCTAAAATTTTCTTGGCTCAAATTGATCAAATGCGTGGATTGGGCGCATTGACGGTATCTGAAGGTGATGCATTAAAAGCATCCATTGCATCCATTAACCCAAACCAAGACCCAAAAGCTGTGCAGCAAAGCTTGACTGAAGTCGCAAAGCAGTTATCCAAAGCGGCTCAAACAGCAAACAAGAAAACTCAAATCTACGCAACCAAAGGCAAAGGTTATTCTGCTGAGGTAGTGGAAGCCGCAAAAGCTCGTGGCGTTTCACCTGCGGAAATGCAGCAGATTGCTAATCAGTTGGGTATTGATTAAACAGGATTCATGCTACCATCTCCTTATTTGCAAGGAGGGTGGCATGATAAAAATAATACTATTGGTTTTTCTTATTTCCCCATTGTTGGCTCACTCGGCAGACTGGAAATTAGTGGCAACTTCAAGGGATCATGAGGAATATTTTGTAGATTTAGAAACCATTAAAACAGATGAGCAAAAGGGTAGTGCGCAATCTTGGATAAAAGCTATTGAGAGAAGAAATGGTAGTGAATTAGTGCAATCTAAAGCCTTAGTTGAATACGATTGCAGAAACCGAAAATATAGGCTTTTATCACTAACAACATACTCCTATAGTCCCGATGGGGAGGTAAAGACATCTTATGGAAAAGAAGATTATAACTTTAGGCATATTGCCCCTGAAACAATTACCGAAGCCATTATGTTGCAAAGCTGCAAAGTAAGTAGGTTAATCGATGCTTATAATGAAACACAGAGGTCTAAATGAAAACCTTTTATTTTGTGTTAATTCTTACCACTCTGTCCGCATGCAATAATAGCGAAGATTGGGTTTGCAGATCTGGAGTTAATGCCAATGGCGATGCAGTCCAGTACTCGGAAAACATTAAAACAGGTGAGACTGGGGCTTATGAAAAATGTAAGGACTGATAATTAAGAGCCTAAATACACACAATAAAAAAAGCACCCTATGGTGCTTTTTTATTGGCCACATTATTAATAGCTTTAGCCAACTTATCATTTTCCACACCCTCAGACCTCAATTCACTAATAAGGGTTTGCATGCTTTGAGCAACAATAGTTGTGATTAAATTTGCATTTTGTGGATCGAATACCATTGGAGAATCAAAGGATTGCTCTAGGCGATAGACAGCCTCCGCAGTAATAGTTCTGCCATTGTCTAGCGCGGCTTTTTCTATTCTTTCCTTAAGCTCCATTGGTACGCGGAGATTCATTTGCGGGTCATTGCGTGCCATGTATGAAAGAATCCTGTATTGGTATAAAAACATAATATTGCATCACAGTGCTTTACATCAATAAATCACTGTGCTTTAATGTGATCACGGTGCTTTAAGCGGGAGTTAAATATGGCAAGACAAGACCCACAGGTAAACTTTCGGATGCCTAAAAAAACTTTAGAGCGATTTAAGAGTGAAACAATCAAAGATCGCAGAACTATTACAGCTCAGCTAAATATGATCATTGAAGAATGGTTAGATAAGCGAGAAAAAGAGAGTGCGAAAGCATGAAATTAACAGACAACAAAAAAGCCCACCGTCTGGAAAACAAGGGCTTAATTGATGTCATTACTAATGAGAAGTAACTATGTCTAATTTAACACAAAATTTAGTAAAACCAAACGCTAAACCTTTAACGATTGGTGGTTTTTCAATTCGCCAAGATGAAGATGGGCGTTATTGCTTGAATGATCTGCACAAGGCTAGCGGGAATCAGGCTAAACACAAGCCTGCTAACTTCTTACGCGTAGAGCAAACCCAAGAGTTAATAGCAGAGATAGACAGTTCTGCAGATTTACAGGGAGAGGAAACTAGCTTCTCACATATGAGAAGCTGCTTAAAAACTCTTAATGGTGTAGGAACTTTTGCAGCTAAAGAGTTGGTTTACGCTTACGCCATGTGGATTTCTGCAAAATTCCATCTACAGGTGATTCGCGCTTACGACTCGATGGTTGCTAGATTGTTTACTGAAAACTCAAAGCAAACCCTGATCGAGGATAAAACCACTAAGGAAGATCGAGTACCACTCAAAGATGCAGTGAATATGTTGGTTGCTAAATCTAAGTCACTGACCTATTCAGATGCCTACAAATTGGTTCACCAAAAGTTTGGAATCAACCATGTTGATGAGCTAACTATGGATTTGGTTCCTGTGGCTGTTGAATATGTACATAAGCTAATGGGGGAATATCTGCCAAAAGTTGAATACATTGATCCTGAGCTAAAGGCTTTTGAATTACTCGCTGCTGATACTACAAACCGAATTCATGACTGGATATGGAGTCTGCAAGGTGAGATTAAACGCCTAAAAGGAAATATTCCAGATTTTCCAATATTTGACAAAGAGACTATTACAAGAGCAGTTGTTAGTCGTATGACATCAATGAATCGTATGTTATTAACAATAGATAGCCTCACAAATAAACCTCATATTCAGTTTATTCCAAATAATTCATGGATTTTAAGCGATGAAAATATTGCAAAGATAGTTGGTGATCGAGAAGGGCCTAACAAAGAGGTTCTTCCTGATATAATCCAAGCTGCTGCAAGCCGATTGAGAAAATAACCAAGAAACCCGCCAAGTGCGGGTTTTTTAATACCTAATTTACCCAACAAACCGTAATACGTTTAAACCGAACCTGTCAGCAATGGCAGGTTTTTTATTGCCTAAGGAAAAGTTATGGCTTTACAACAAAGTGTGATGAAGGCTTTTGAAAAGGCTGGACTAAGCAAAAATCAGGCGCGCATCATGACTGCCGAGGTGGGGCGTGAAAACTCTTTCGATCCAAGTGTTGTGTTTGGCGCTCACACCGACGACAGTAATAAAAAAACAAACGTTGGTTTGCTGTCTTGGCAGAATGGTCGTGAAGCGCCATTACTTGCAAGACTTAAATCAAAGGGCTTGTATGTAGATGGTAAGATACAGCAAAGTCAGGACTCACTTGATGAAATGGCGAAATATGCTGTTCATGAGATCAATACAAAGCCTGAATACGCAGCAACCAAGAAAACTTTCCTATCTAATCCAGAGGTTGATTACAACGCAGCAACCAAGGTGTTAGGCACAAACTTTATCAAGTGGCGTTACAACGATCCTGAGTACAAATCTGGGCACAAAAATCGAGATGATTTTTACAGACAATTAGGCGGCAACCCAAAGACATGGAATGAAACTAAATCTATGGTCGGTGAAATCATGCCACCTAATCGCAAGCCAGCGCAAAATAGAATCAATCAATTGGTGGCTACTTACGACAAGCAAGTCAAGTCTAGCACAACCAAAAATCAAGTTAATCCACAGCAAAAACAGAATCGTGTGAATAGCTTACTGGCTGCCTTTGATAAACAAAATCCAGCGAGTCAAGCAACTCCAACTGGATTACCTGATTTTGATGGAAATGGCGTGATTCGAGAAGATCAGCCACCACAACCAAAACAACAACAAGCGCCTTTAAGCACAATGGATAAAATTATCGGCGGCACAGAAGCAGGCTTGACGGTTGCAACTGGCATAGTCGGTGGTGTGATTGGTCAGGCTGCGGGTGGTTTTCATGGCATCGCTGAATCTGTTGTTGATGGCACATTTGGTACACAGCAAGGTGCGCAGAATGCCTTGAATCGAGCCACACAGTTTTCTAATGCTCTAACCTATGAGCCAAAAACGGCAGGCGGTCAACGTGCTGTAGGCGCAGTTGGTGAGTTTATTGACGATACTGGTCTTGATACATTGCCGCCTGTCTTGGGTGGTGGTATCGGTACTGCTGCTGCAACTCTAGGGCGTGCATCTGTACCAGTGGCGACCACAGCGGCAAGGGAAGTGGCTCAAGCTGCAAAGCCTGTTGTAGCGCAAGCGGTTGAGCAAGCTAAACGTCCAGTTAATGCTGTTACGGAAGCAGCCAAAAATATCTTTAATCGTGAGAGCGCAAACAATGGTCCAGCGCCTGCAAACATTGGCGCCGCGCAAGTAGATCAGGCGACTATTCGGCAAGCTTTAGCAGCTGATCTGCCTTTCACACCCGAACTCACTAGAGGTCAGATCAGCCGTGACCCTGCTCAGTTAAAGTTTGAAGTTGAGACCGCTAAAAATGCCGAGATGGGCGCACCGCTTCGCCAGCGCTATGAAGATCAGCATTTAGTGATTCAGCAAAACATTGATCACTTTATTGAGTCTACCGATGGCCTGGCAACGAATATGCGTGAAGCTGGTATAGCGGTTGACACTGCACTTCAAAAACAGATGAAAGCCGATAAGAACCGTGTTCGTGTTGCATACAATAAAGCGGATAATTCAGCTGAAGCGCAAACCCCTGTTGATTTAACCACGCCAATTAACAATGGTGGTAATCCAACAACTGTTTTAGATTATTTAAACGCTCAACCCGATCTACCAACCACTCCAATTCTAGCAACAGCCAAAAAGACAGCAGTCAGTCTTGGTATTGCTGAAAAAGGTCCAAATGGCAACCTTGTTTCTAAAAACCCAACCATTAAGCAGATGGAGCAATGGCGAAGTCAAATTAATCAAAACGTAAATGCGGAAGCTCCCAATATTCGTCAAGCTGCAATTTTAAAAGGCATGATTGATGAGCATGTTGGACCAGCTGAAGGTGCGCTTTATAGAGCAGCTAGAGCTGAACGAGTAAGAGTCGCCAAACGTTGGGAGAATACTGCAATTATGCATGATCTAACCAACAAAAAAGCCAATTCAAGTGACCGCATTGTTGCTTTAGAGGACGTTCAGAAGCGGATTGTTCATGATGGCTCACTTGATGATTTGCGTGTAGCTAGAAGAGCATTATTAACCTCTGGAGAAGAAGGCAAACAAGCATGGAAAGACATTCAGGGGCAAACGCTTCAGGAAATCAAAAATGCTGCCACAGCTGGAATTGCTCCAGATGCTAGAGGAAATCAAATGATTAGTCCTGCTGCTTTAAATAAAGCAATCAAGAGGCTGGATGACTCAGGAAAGCTTGATTTTATTTTTGGTCAGCAGGGGGCGGAAAAACTAAGGTCCTTAAATGAGATTTCCAAGACAATCTTCACTGTGCCAGCATCGGCAGCAATCAATCACAGTAACACAGCAGCAACACTATCAGCTGCAATGGATTTGGTTTTATCTGGTATGTCAGGCTTTCCAGCGCCAGTCGCCAGTGCATTACGCCTCTCAACCAAACATATTAAAAATCGGAAAATTCGCAAGCGTGTAGAAGACGCATTAAACCCACGGAGTTAATAGTTATGACCATGTTTTTAGCACCCTACACAGCCATTGCTGATATTGATGGAAGCCCGCTTGATGCGGGTTTCTTGTTTTTTGGGGAGTATGGAAAAGACCCAGAGCTATTTCCAATAGAGGTGTTTTGGGATGCTGATTTTACAGTTCCAGCAGCACAGCCGATTCGTACACGTAATGGTTACCCTGTGCGCAATGGTAGTCCGACCAAGGTTTATTTAAAAACAGCACAGCATTCTATTGTGATTAAAAATAGAAACAGCGCTTTCATTCTTGTTGATTTTAAAAACAAGGGGTGGTCTGCACATCTTGTTGTTGATGAAAGTGGCTTGAGTCAGCAAACTATAAATAGCAATTTAATATCTCTAGCAAATGAAAACTTAAGTCCATATTTCCATAGAACAGACCGAGATGGCATGGATATTGATAGTGATCTTTTGGATCAATTAATATCAGAAGCTTATCAAGTTGGTAAAGCCATAAAATTTAGACCAACAGACGTCTTAAAGTTGACAAGAAGTGCGGTTATACCTAACTTTGGGGTTGAACTACCCGCAATTGTTTGGCTTGAGATAGATTTTAATAATGCTGCAATTGTCCCGCAGGTTGACAACTTAATTTGTTTCAAAGTTTTAGCCGAGGGTGTTGTTTTTAAAAACCCTAGATTTGATAACAGGTTAAATAAACAGAACTGTTGGGCTTACCGAATAGGTGCTGAAAATGACCAAATAGCAGGCGATCCCGCTAATGCACGAATTTCAACAAATAGATTTAAAATCTATAACCCATTGTGCTACGGATTCTACGGCTTCCAATGGGTTAAACCTTCTGCGTCAATTGGCGGGACTATGGTTGATGGTGTAATGCACGGTGGCACTCTAAGTGGCTCATATTATGGCGATGTATTCAACCCTAGAATACATCATACGAATATTGCTTTTTGGTTCGACTATTGCGTAACTCACGACAATCAAAGCACAATTTGGAATATATACAATCCCCAGCACGTAGTTGGAAACTGTATGTTTTTACTTGATAATATTGCTGGATTAAATGTGTTTGGCGGCTCTTATGAGTTTATTGAACATTATGAATCTAGTCCTTTGCTAGAACCTACTGTTATTCGAGTACGTGGTCGTCAGAATGAAAACTCACCATACGCCACGAATAACTGTAACTTCTTCGGTCTGACTGGTGAAAGCTTAACGCGTTTCTACCATGTAGACGATAAAGGCTACTTGGGTGACGCACTTTCGTTAATTAATTGCGTTCCTATTGCTCCAGCTTTACCGTCGATAGGGACAGCAGGTCAGACATCTACCTCTTTTGAGGGTAGTGTTAATGCAGTAACAGCTAATGGCTCAGTACCATCTTTTTTGGCATGGGATAAAGTGAGCAATCGCTCCATTGAGTTATTTGCTTCCGATGTTCCGAAAATTGCTTGTGTTCCAGATGTTCTTGGTATCCCTGATAGATTAAAGACAAGTTCTGGGTCACTTATACTTGGTACACAAGCTGATAAAAACACCGATTATGTTGCTATTGACTACCTTGAACGAGACATGATCTTCAGAAATGCACGTGGTGGTGGTTTTGCTTTTGAACGAAACAACGGTGCCTTTTATTCCCCTGTTGTCTACCCCCGACAAGATGCTGGCTTGGATTTAGGCGCAGCATCTAATAGATGGGGTGCCATTTTTGCTGTAAACGGTGTTATTCAAACATCAGATATTCGACATAAAACGAATATACAAGACATATCAGAGTTGGAAAATAAAGTTGCCCTTAAACTTAAATCTTTAATTAAGAAGTTTAAGTTTAAAGATGCTGTTGCAGATAAAGGGGAAAATGCTCGATACCATATAGGCGTTATTGCTCAAGAGGTTGAAGCGGCATTTGCTGAATTTAACTTGAATGCTTTTGATTACGGAATCCTTTGCTTTGATGAATGGAAAAAAGGTGAATCGAGCATCGCCAGTTCGGATGGCAATATATATTCAGTCCGATATGATGAATTAATGATGTTTATTTTAGCCTCTATGTAGGTAACACAGCAAAAACAAAACAACCCCGATCTTTAATTAGATCAGGGTTTTATTACCAAAATTTAGAGGAATCATCATGCAAGAAAACACGTTACCGTGGGTCATTAAATTGATTCCAGCCACTGTTGGGGCAATTCTTGCTCTTGTGCTAAGTGGGGATATTGATAAAGAGGGAAAGATACAAGTTTCCTTAGGCGTGATTAGCAAGTTCTTATTCAGTGTGTCAGTCAGCCTTTATGGTGGTGCTGCATTCATTGAATACCACGAATTAAACAATTACTCACACATGGCGCAAGGCTTTGTGATGCTTATGTTTGCTGTATTCGGATTGCTGGTCATCGGTATTGTTTATCAATCAATTGCGCTCATGCGCGGCAAGTCGCTGGCAGAAGTCATTGCAGAAGTGAAAGCTGCTTTCGTTGCGATTGTTAGCGTTAAAGGTGGGGAAAATTAATGAACACTAATGATATTAAGAAACTACAAAAGTCCGTTGGTGTGCATGACGATGGCATCATCGGGCGTGGCACCTTGACTGCTGTGTTTAGAAAGCTTGGTGCTAGTCAGTCACGCGCTGAGGAATTAGGATTGGCTGCAAACGTTCATTTTCGCACGTATGGCATTCTTGATAACTCACTTCGCTTGATTCACTTCTTAGCGCAACTTGCACATGAAAGCGGAAACTTCAAATATATGGAAGAAATTGCATCTGGTGCAGCGTATGAGGGGCGAAAGGATTTAGGTAATACACAGGCAGGGGATGGAAAGCGATATAAAGGTCGTGGACCAATTCAATTAACTGGTCGAGCAAACTATCGCAAATACGGTCAACAGCTCGGCATAGACTTTGAAAACAATCCTGAGATTGTAGCAATCCCAAGTGTCGGCTTATTGGTCGCTTGCAAATTTTGGTCTGACAATGGCTTGAACACATTAGCAGATCAAGATGATTTAAGAGCGATTACACGTCGCATTAATGGCGGCTATAACGGCTTTGAAGATCGGAAAGCGCAATTAGCAAAACTGAAAAGCTGGGTGTAATTAAAACAGCCCTCAAGTGAGGGCTGTTCTTCAAATTATGCAGTAATTTCCTTTAAGCGCTCAATCATAAATTCTTCATCAAGATCGAAAGATTTAGCGAGTTTTAAGTTGTTTTGATATGAAATTGCACAATCTTCAGCAATGGATAAGTCGAGATTGCCGCTCAAGTCACGTACACAAATTTGAAAATCCAAAGCATCTTTAATAGTGCGCATGTCTGTAAAGCTATCGTTTGGATATTCTTTGCTTAATTTCACATATTCAGATTTATAAGACTTTGCGGCAGCTTGAATCTGATCATCGCTCATTGCGTTTAAGTATTCTGCAAAAGCATCATTAATGACAACTTTGCCTTTTCTTTGCATCTCTTGAACCACAATCACATGCTTTTGTTCAGACAACTCAAGAATACCGCCTTTTATTGCAAGCAATCTGCTATTGAGAATACGTTGAATATCAGACCATACACCAACTGGAATGGGCTTTTTACCACTCATCCAGTCTGTAATAGTCGGTCTTGCCACTGGCAAGCTATCGGCTAGATCGGCTTTCCATGTTTTTCCAAATGCAGCAATGCCCAGTTTCTTAAGTAACTCGATTTGATTAATCATCTTAAAATTCCAAAAAAGTAGGCTCATTTCTGAGCCTTTTTCATTATTTAGAGTAGTGAGCTACCAACTCTTCAACCCTGTTAAAGACAGCATTCGGGCAACCGCCTGCAAGTGTCATGTCATAAATCGCCTGCATTACGGCTTTTGCAGCTTTGCTGCGTTTACTGTAATCTTTGAATGCTTGCTGTGCGAGTTCAGCAGCTTGAATTTTGCTAAGAAAATCAACTGATTCTAGGTTTGCAATCATTGTTTGAGTAAGTGTATTCATTTTTAAAGCCCTTTGCTTTTTGACTGAGACCCTTTGTCTCTGTCTATGAGTTAATATTAGACTAACTATAATTAGTCGTCAATATAAATTTATGATTATTTTTATTCTGTCGATGAACGGTATTAAAACAACTATGCCACACCGCCCACCCAGGATAGCTCCTGAAAATCTCCCCGTTCTTTATCGTGTGCTCAATATAGAAGTAGACCCATGTTTTCATTTTTTGTTTCTCCAACTATCAACAATATCAGCCCAGTCTTGCATCATTTCAATGAATCTAAATAATCAGACCATGCCTGCATCATCACTGTGCGCTCTTCTAGGTACTTTGTGCGGTTGTAAGCCCTGCCATGCATGTCTTTAACCTGATGCGCCAATTGCTGCTCTATACGCTCAATAGGGAAGCGCAGAACCTCATCTAACAATGTTCGTGCTGTGGCTCTCATACCATGGCCTGTGGTTTCGCCATTTTCAAAACCAAACTGCTTTAAACGTTTATTAATTGTTGAGTCGCTGATAACACTATTTTTTGTTCGATGAGAAGCAAAACAATATTTATGGTTTCCAGTAATAATATGCAATTCTTTAAAGAATGCTAAAACTTGAGTTGATAGCGGAACAATATGCTCCAAAGCGGTTTGATTTTCGGTTTTAGGTGGGGTGTAGGTCCAGACGGCTTTATCAAAGTTTACATCACTCCATTTTGCATGTCGCAATTCACCAGGTCGAACAAAAACATGGGGCAATATCTTTAGAGCATAATTAACAACAATGTCGCCACGGTTCCAAGTTTTATCAATATCATTTAGTAGGGCTCCAAACTTTTCAGCATCAGTGATAGCAGAACGATGCCTAGTCTTACCTGTTTTTAAAATACCTGATATTTGATCTGCAATATTGAATTGACACAAGCCCAGAGCAATTGCATACCTGAACACCTGAGAAGCCTTGCTTCGCATTCTACGAGCCGAATCAGTCTTACCTTGGCTTTCATATATACGACATGCATCAAGTATCTGGGTGGCTGTAATTTCGGTAATAGGGGTGCTCCCTATGCACATATAAAGCTTATCCCAAACAAAACTATTTCTTCTTTGTGTAGATTCTTCCAGTTCTTCAGTCTTTCTAAATTCTTCAGCAATTGCCTTAAAAGTATTATTTTTGGAAAAGCGTAAATTTTCCTGATCTCGCTTTTTCTCAACTGACGGATCAATATTCTGAGCAATAAGCTTTTTGCACTCAGCTCTTTTATCTCTGGCATCAGCAAGTGACAATTCAGGATAGGTGCCAAATGACATACTGTTTCTTTTTTTAATTATTGGACGGGTGTAGTCGAACCTCCAGTATGAGCTGCCATTTTTACCAATAATTAAATACAAACCATCACCATCAGAAAGTTTTATTGCTGCTTTTTCGCTCATTTTTTTATGAGAACTTATCGCGGATCGAATTCGACTATCTGTAAGACTGATAACTTGTTTTGGCATCTTTACGGTAACTTTTTTGAGTAATTTGTTGCTTACCGCAAGGCTTACCGTATTGATTGCGGTAATAGTTGAGAAAGCATGAGAAGAATTGATAATAAATTAAATTAAGAATTGTTGTATTGCAATGCTTTTGAGAAGTTATGAGAAGCCATGAAAAAAGAATCTGGTGCGCTCAGCGGGACTCGAACCCACGCCGCAGGCTTCGGAGACCTGTACTCTATCCAGTTGAGCTATGAGCGCGTGCGAGCCACATCATAGGCAAAAAAAGCACATAGGTAAAGTATATAACTTCGCTTAAGGCCGTTATTGTTTATTAAAACAACGATTTCTGCTTTTATTCAGCCATTTTTACAAAATCAGCATGATAAATGCTGAACTGAATAATTAATCAGTTTTAGCGTTTGATTCAGTTGGGTTGGTGGAATACGGGATTCCTGTAATGAGGTAATCCATTGCATTTGACACGCTTTCAATTGTTGTAGCGTTTTAATGGACTGAACTTTTTGTACCAGTGGACGAGCCATCAAGCCGCAATAGGTGGTTAAGGTCTGAATCATCACTTGCTGAATTTCAACAAAAGCGAGTTTTTCCAGTGAAATATTTTCTGGTTGAATCTGCTGGACAGGAACAGTATTGATTTCAGATACTTCTTTTATAGCGGATGTTTCTGAACTGTTCACTTCGTTGACTTGAACACTTAAATCTTCTTTTATTTCATTTTTTACTGGGGGTTGCGTAGCTTGCTGCGCCAATAAACCCATATCAATCAGTTGTTGCACCAGTTCTGTCGGGGCAATTTTTTGTTTATAGTCATGGTTTAGGTCCTGAAAGTCTTCGTGATCAATCAGTAACAATAAACGGCGTTGACGTGCGGTCAGCTCAATATTGCGTTGCTGCAACGCATTTTGCCCAAGTTCCGTTTTAAAAAAATGTGACATTTCTGAATCTCCCCCAGCCAAGAACTAGATGGAGATTAAGATACGGTGAATAGATGACAATAATGTTAACAATTTATTAAATATCATTGTCTTGTTTGGAGTAAGTGGAAAATAATCTAACAGTGCGACACGTTATGGAGTATTTGGCTCACTGAGTTTCCAGTGCCTTGCGTAAATAAGGGTCAAGATCATCCTGACGTAGTAACCATTGAATATAGTCGGTAGGCAGGTCCTGAATGGCAGTACCCTTATGTTTGCCGAAAGTGATGCTCTTTGGAATACGAGCTTCTTCTGAAGCAATATAAAGTTGTTCAATATCCTGAATATTGAGGCGGTGAATGATGTGCATCAGGATATTGGCTGTCAGGATAATATCGGCATCGGCTCGGTGCGCACCCTTAAGCATTTCCCGCGCCTTGTCACTGCCTTTTGAAATTAAATAAATCAGGGCTGAAATATTGTGTGCTTCCGCATCTTCCCAAACATGGCGGGCCAGGGCAAGGGTGCAGATTGGTTTCAGTTTGGATGTATCAACCCCGCAGCGTGCGATTGCGGCAATATCATAATCCACATTATGTCCAATAATATAGCTCGTCTGTTCTGGTAGCTGGAATTCACGGTAATTGGGCTGATCGACCAAATCTGATTCCAGAATATGGTGTACGGCCATTGCCGCATAGGAAATGGGTTGATTGACCTGATAAAGCTGATCAAAGATTTGGCTCTTATCCAGACTTAATTTTCCACTTTCAATTTTAATCGGCGCATAGGCGATTTCGATTGGCAAACCATTCAGTGTATGTGTCTCAGTATCCAGAATAATGGCTTGCATGAAGTGGTCCTATATGAAGTCTAGAATTTTATTATCTTACAAGAAATTTATTTATTGTGCCGTCAAATAATCGCTGTTTGAGCCCAGCCTAAAATGCTGGTTCAGTATTCGTAAAACTTTGAATGGTGGTTTGAGATTTACCCAAAGACTTTGACTCATACATGAGCTGGTCTGCGATTTTGCTCGCATCCTCAAGATTTTCAGGTAGTTCAGTCAAGATTGCTAAACCCATACTAAAGTCCACGCGGTATTGTTGTTTTAAACCACTTTCCTGAAATAATGCTCTAATACGCTGGTCACAGTGATTTGCCTGAGTGTCATTGACTGCCTTGACGCCATCAAGGTCAATGATGCCCAACACGACGAGTATGAGTAAAATCAATAAACGTCGTAGGTTGGTATTTCATGCGAATAATCGTTCTAAGGTCTTTTCCATTACATTGTTATAAATGATTACACATTAAAACGGAAGTGCAATACGTCGCCATCCTGAACAATATAGGTTTTGCCTTCCAAACGCCATTTACCCGCTTCTTTCGCACCGTTTTCACCGTTGTATTGAATGAAGTCATCATATGCAATACATTCAGCACGGATAAAGCCTTTTTCAAAGTCAGTATGAATCACACCTGCCGCCTGTGGCGCTGTGGCACCCACTTTAACGGTCCATGCACGAACTTCCTGCACACCTGCAGTAAAGTAGGTTTGTAGACCAAGTAATTTATAACCCGCACGGATCACCACGTTTAAGCCTGGCTCTTCCATTCCCATCGCTTCCAGAAATTCAGCACGGTCTTCATCTTCCAGTAATGAAATTTCAGCTTCGATCTGGTTGCAAAGTGGAACAACAATCGCATTTTCCTCAGCAGCCAATTTTTTTACGGCGTCAAGATGTGGATTGTTTTCAAAACCATCTTCCGCCACATTGGCAATGTACATGGTTGGTTTGAGTGTCATTAAACCAAAACCACGGACTGCCTTACGCTCATCATCAGAAAGGTCTGCTGCACGTGCTGGCTTACCTTCATCCAGTAAAGGCTGGATTTTTTCCAAAGCTGCCTTGGTTGCAATGGCATCTTTGTCACCACCTTTTGCTGCTTTGGTTAAGCGTAACAATGCTTTAGCAACAGTATCAAGGTCAGCCAGTGCAAGTTCAGTGTTGATGGTGGCAATGTCATCCAACGGGTCAATTTTACCATTCACGTGAATGACGTTTTCATCTTCAAAGCAACGCACCACATGGGCAATCGCATCCGTCTCACGGATGTTGGCAAGGAACTGGTTACCGAGGCCTTCACCTTTGGATGCGCCCGCAACCAGTCCTGCAATGTCAACAAATTCCATGGTGGTTGGCAGAATACGCTGAGGTTTTACAATCGCCGCAAGTTTGTCCAGACGTGCATCTGGTACAGGTACAATCCCTGTATTGGGTTCAATGGTACAGAACGGAAAGTTTTCAGCAGCAATGGCTGCCTTTGTTAATGCATTAAATAATGTAGATTTACCTACGTTTGGCAGACCAACAATACCGCAATTAAAACCCATGAAACCACTCACAAATGTGTTATTTAAAAAATTGCTGCTGATTTTACATGAAAGCCATGACAAAGTCAGGTCATGGCTGGAATGAAAAGTCGATCTCGCCCAAATTACAGGAGATAGGAAAAAAATGACATTGTAATCATTCATTTTTACTTCTAAAGTATGGCAAACCTTAGGTTTGAACGAATAGAAAAATAAATTTGGAGAATTTATGCGGGTTTTATACCAATTTCCTTTGTCTCATTATTGTGAAAAAGCTCGCTGGTTGTTGGATCATAAGGAATTGGACTATGTGGCACATAATTTAATTCCTGGTTTTCATCGTGCGTTTACCTATTTCAAGTCAGGGCAATACCTATTGCCAATGCTGAAAGATGGTAAACGCTGGATTGCTGATTCGACCCAAATCGCCTTATATCTGGATGCAACCTATCCTGAACATACACTGTTAAGACGGGATGAGCAATTGCGTGATCAGGCGCTGCAAATTGATAAACTGGCAAATGAGCTGGGTATCCATGTACGCCGCTGGTCACTGGCACAGGCACTTTTAGTGGGTGATCATCCGCTTGAAATCATGATGGGTGAACAAGGCTATTTACGCCAGTTTGAGAAGATTTCTAAACCAATTCTGAAAAGTCTGGTCTCAACCAACTATAAGCTTAATCCCGAAAAAGTCGCTAAATCCAAAATTCGCATGACAGAGATAATCGCCGATTTAAATCAGCGTCTGGTTGATAATCAGGGGCGTTACTTGGTGGGGGATCGTCTGGGTTTGGCTGATATTTCGGTCTGTTCAGTCCTTGCACCCTTGCTGGTGATCAAGGGAACACCGTGGGAACTGGAAAATGATGATATTGAACAGTTCTCAGACGAATTAAAGCAGTATCACGACTATTTACTGGATTTACCACTTGGACAATATGCACAGCGTATTTATGCCACTGAGCGTAATGCCCGTGTTGATTGGCGAGGGATGTAAATTTTCCGCTATACATCAGCCCTAAAATGTTTAGGGCTTTTTTATGAGAAAAAAATAGACATCTTTCACAAGATATAAGAAAAAATGATTAATGAGTTTAATATCTAAAAGAAAATTCCTTTTTTTAATTAAAAATTGGAATTTATTTCCAAAATTGCTTTAAAAAAAATGAAAAGAGGGAAATAATTATGAAAGAGCTTTGCTATCTTATGTTTCAGGGTGAGGAACGATAAGTTCCGCAAGGGAATCGAAACCAGTTGTTCAACTTTTGGGAGACAGTTGAACCGTGATTTAAAAAGTTTGGTTTCGAGCTTGAGACAAAGATAAGCCAAAAGTTTATCGGAATAGTGTCTACATTATCTATGTAGTATGGTCAAAAGTTAAACGTATGTTTTTCCCTTGATCCCCCCAAAAATTACACATAAGAGAACAGTTCCGATGCCACCTAATTTTAGACTGAGGACTGTACAATGGAATTAGATCGTTTTGATAAACAGATTCTGGAAATTTTGACCCATGAAGATGTCAATCTAAATGAGCTTTCAGAGCGTATTAATCTCTCAGTGAGTTCAGTACACCGTCGGATCAAGAACCTGATTGAATCTCAGGTGATGGGACAGCTCAAACGGGAAATTAATTTTAATAAGCTCGGCTTTAGCTTACATATTCTTTTACAAGTTTCATTGAGCAAGCATGATAGTGAAACCTTTGATAAATTCCTGCAAGAAATTGAAGATATTCCAGAAGTCACCAATGCCTTTTTAGTGACAGGGCAGAGTGCAGATTTTATTCTGGAACTGGTGGCTCGCAATATGGATGACTACAGTGAAATCCTGTTACGCCGTATTGGCAAGATTGACAGCGTGGTTGCACTACATTCAAGCTTTGTGATTAAGGAATATAACGTATTTAACTGCTATAAGCTTTTGAATAAGCTATAAAAAAATGCATCCAAAAAGATGCATTTTTTATTCATCTGAGTGGTTTAGACATCAAGCTGCGCTAAAACATCTTCAGAGAACTCAACGTTGGTATAAACGTTTTGAACATCATCTAGATCTTCAAACATATCAATCATTTTCATGATTTGCTTGGCTTGATCAATATCTGTGATTTCAGCTTTGGTTGATGGGCTCATGACCACTTCTGCATTGTCGGACTTTAGACCCGCAGCATTCAAGGCATCTTGTACATCACCAAAACTTTCTGGCGTGGTAATAACCAGGATGCCATCTTCAGAAACTTCGATGTCTTCTGCACCAGCTTCCAGCGCCACATCCATGATTTTGTCTTCTAAAGACACATCTTCAAAGCTAATTTCACCGCGTTTGGTAAACAAATAAGCCACTGAACCCGATGTGCCTAGGTTACCATTATTTTTTGAGAAGCAATGACGGACGTCTGGCACAGTACGGTTCAGGTTATCTGTCATGGTTTCAACCAGAACGGCAACACCACCCACACCATAACCTTCATAAGTGACTTCGTTTAAATCTTCATTGTCTTCGCCACCTGCACCGCGCTGAACAGCTCGGTTGATTGCATCACGCGTCATATTCACTGAAAGTGCTTTTTCAATCACTGCACGCAGACGGGGATTGCTGGCTGGATCGCCACCGCCTAGTTTCGCTGCTGTAACGATTTCACGAATATATTTAGTAAAGACTTTAGCACGGCTGGCATCTTGTTTTGCTTTACGATGCTTTGTGTTGGCCCATTTAGAATGACCTGCCATGGAAATAACTCCAAAAATTAAAACTTAAAAAAGTGCAGGAATATTAGCATAGCGATGGTTTTGTTGAAAACAACCGTATTTGATATTCCAAATTTAAAATTGGCCTGATGATCTTAACGTGAACAGAACAAACGCTATTGAATTTTCACATCGATGCCATATTCGGCATACAAGGTTTTGATTTTTTCTAAATCCTGCTGCAAGTCGGTTGGATAAATTTTACCTAAAATACCGCCTTGCCTGGTTTTTGCATTGGCGTACATCAGGATGATGGGTACATTGGCTGCCTTGGCAATATGCCAGAAACCAGTCCGAATTGGCTTGCGTTCTTCGCCATCTTTGGCACGTGTTGCCTCAGGTGCAATCACAAGGTTGAAATGATCATTTTGATTAAACAACTCAACCATTTGTGTGACAATATCTTTGCTGGCCTTGCGGTCAACAGGGATGCCACCAAGCTTTTCCAGAATCGTTTTAAGAGGGCCTTTAAACAGTTCTTTTTTGATAAGCGTATGGATTTTAAGCTCTAAAATTTCAAATAGTGCAAGTGACAGGATGGTGTCCAGATTTGAGGTGTGTTCAAAGCCAATAATAACTTGTTTGTTTTCTAAAATGGCTGGATTGACATTATATGTCCAACCCGTTGCTTTAAAAATAGATTTTCCTAAGAATTTTTTCATGGCAGAAATACATGACAAATGAATGATGAATGGCAGCAGTGTAATGCGAGTTTTTTAGAAAATACATATCCTAAAATTCCACACTAAAAAGAAATTTGGATGTTTCTTAATTAATCAAAATATGCAGATATTATCTTTACTCAAGATGCAGAGATCAGATAGAATCAGCGCAGTTTTTGGTTTTACTTCGTTTTTTAGCGACTTGATAAAATCATCTGCTTGTAAGTTAAATTTAATTAAGATCTAGTCGCATTTTTCATATCAAGTATATGATCAAAGTTTAGGGCCTATAGCTCAGTTGGTTAGAGCAGCGGACTCATAATCCGTTGGTCGACAGTTCAAGTCTGTCTGGGCCCACCATATATCGAACCTCGTAACTATATTTGATGTTCATCAAAACCAAATTATCGACTGTAAAAATCAATTGATTTTCAGCAAAAAATCAGTATCTTGCAAAATATTTATGCAACAAAGCCACTGAAACCGTAAACTAGAGAAAAATCACAAAAAATTCATGATCGTATTGTTATGCTTTTAATCAGATCAAACTCCTTTTGAAGCTATTTTATGTGAGTATAGCTTAAATGAAGCGGCGGTGATCCGCTTGATGCGGCAAAATATGAAAATTAGTAGCTTTAAAATGTGGCGTGCACGCGTGACTGGTCGAAAAACCAAACATCTGCAGCTGCGTTCAACTGATGTGATACGAGCCTATTGTTCAGGCCAATACAAGCGTTTCTAAGTATTTGATTTTTATAAGCGTCTGGACTCACGTTTACATCGTTCAGAACAATATCGTACTTCTGCCCAGCAGCCGTGCCATTTTTTTGCGCCAAGTAAAAGATCGCAAATAATGCGCACAGATTTTCTCAGGGAGATATTGTTTTTTCATCGTTTATAACTCATTGATCTGGCTAAATTGAAAAGCTTGGTAACGTACACGCCAGCCTTCTGCTTTGAGTTCTTTGGCAAAATGACGCATGGCGCTAAAAATCAGGGCAATTTTCTGTGGATGATGGGCAACATACGTGGCCTCCTCCACAACTTTGGCCATGAGGATGACATCCTAGGTGCGATCCAGCGCTTTAAGCGTAGCAAGCTGAGAATGAAGCTGGTCACCCAAAATTAAATAAACTAAAACGCATAGCCACTCCAGACCTGATCAAAGATTATGACGGCTTTCAATGATGGTGCTGCAGGGTTTTTAGTACGTTGTCATCGGCTCGATCATGTGAATGCGCTGTATTTTACAGACTACTATAAACAGACACCATCCTGAATAAGCAGGGAATACTTAGATATACCTTGAATAACAGCAGGAAAGAGAAACCATTACATGGCTTCATCATTCAGAAGTTTTTTTATTTAAATCACTTTATGATTTAGCTTAAATAATTGATTTAAAGACGTATAAAATGTACGACCATCTAAATTTAAATCTACCTCAATTCCAGATTCCAGCAGAACTCTTTTACCCACTTCAATTTCTTTAAAACCTTGACGTGTATTCTGCATTTTATTTAAGGGAATTAAAGAAACGATAATTTCAGTACCATTTTTAGATTTTGCAATTAATTCATTAACTTTTAACAATTTATATCCTGTTTTTATGATTTTTTCCAATATGGAACAACAACTTTTTCTTTAAAATTAAAAAAGCACTGAGTAGTGCTTTTTCAACTCGTATTTTAGTGCTTATATAGCAACAATATTGACCGCATTCGGTCCTTTTTGACCTTGAGCGATGCTGAATTCAACTTGTTGACCTTCAAATAAGGTTTTAAAACCTGAACTGGCAATTTCACTGAAGTGCGCAAAAACATCTGGACCTGATTCTTGTTGAATAAAACCAAAACCTTTAGTTTCATTGAACCACTTAACGGTACCTTTAACAACATTTGAGTTTAACATAATAAATCCTACTGATTTTTTAATAATTTTAGTCATTTTATTGACTGCATATAACTTTGAAAATAATAAAGAATGAAACTTAAAATCTGAAAAAAACGAAGAATTATGAATAAAACGACGATAGTTAAGAGAGATTTAATGAAACAAGACTTTTTTCTAGTTGAGTTAACTATACCTTAAAAATAAAATTAATCAAGTTTTTTTATATGTATATTTAATTACCTTATACAAAATGACTGAATTAGTAATTAATCTGTTGATCTAGTTGAATTTTTTAACAAGTCTATCGACAACATTGCTACATTGAAACAGAAAAAACCAATTTACCGCGTTAAAAGGGGATCCAAGAAAAAATCATTTTTCTCATTTTCTCAGGCTGTAAGATTGAAATTTCGCCTACATTCATCCTGCATTTAATCTTCACACTTTGTTCACATCGACTTGGGTTATCTTAATCTTGAGATCTAGCAAGGCTAAAAAATGAAGGTGCGATTTAAGTCTGCTTTTGCAGCTATAGCACTGTCTATCATCAGCTTAAGTAAAACGACTCAAGCAGAAACTGCTGCGCCTCATTGCCAATCGCGAGATAATTAGCTCTGAAAGTGTTGCGTATTCGCAAAATCAGGGGAACAACAAACTGAAAGTCAGCTTTTTGCCTCAAGGCTTAAGATGGATACCATTTAGCAAAGGTGATTACTGGGTATTGCGAGTAGATCCAGAATACAAAGTGGCGCTTGTGGGGGGACCAAGTAATAAATACCTATGGATTTTGTCACGTGAACAGCAACTCGATGAAGCTACGTATAAGTCCTATCTGGAAACTGCAAAACATTATGGTTACGACGTCACAAAACTTATCAAATTGCCTCATTAATCTGCTAAATGGATATAAGTCTGGGATTCAGCAGATTTTAAAACCGATTGAATTAAAATCCGCTTAAACCGAATTCACGTTAATTAAGTGAAATTTCTAAAAATAGTTTGCATTGTCCAGCCTATGGGCGTATAACGCTAACTCCCTAATGCGGGGTGGAGCAGTCTGGTAGCTCGTCGGGCTCATAACCCGAAGGTCGTTGGTTCAAATCCAGCCCCCGCATCCAAATTTTGTATATCAATATGAACAGATATTGATTGCGTGTTAAGAGAAAGCGTGTATAGTAAATAATAACTAGAAGAATAATACTGTTGATTCAGCAAATCTTAGATTTCGTAGTTTAACCAAACCTTTCGTTTCATCAGATTTAGTTTCAGAGTTTATTATTTCCAGTTAATTGCTGCTAAGCATCCAAAGTATTTTTGTATATAGGTTAATTTATGTCTAATTCTGTGACTGGTACAGTTAAGTGGTTCAATGAAACTAAAGGTTTTGGTTTTATTCATGCCGATTCTGGGCAAGATGTATTTGCTCATTTCAGTGAAATCCAAAGCAATGGTTTTAAGGTTCTTCATGAAGGACAACGTGTATCATTTACTGTTGCTCAAGGTAAAAAAGGTCCTCAAGCGACGGGTATTACTGTAGTTGCCCAGAACTAATAAAATCTTTTGAAAAAAAGCTCACCTTGGTGAGCTTTTTTTATCTGAAAATTAAATGGATAGAATAAAAATATAGGACTTACACACTGTTATTTACAGTCTCGAATTCGCCCTTCATCATAATGTCCGAATACAGCTATATTTTTTTGATTTCTACAATATCACTTGATTCAATGAGCGATTGGATATTACCAAATAAACTTTGAATATAATCAGTGGCTAGATGGATATCTAAATCCTCTCTGCTACGCCATTCTTCTAAGAAGAAATATCTACTCGAGTCATTTTCGCTAATATAAAGCTCATATTTCAAGCATCCTTCTTCTTGAAGCGTAGGCTCTATTACACTTTTTAAAAGCGCTTCTAACGTCTCTTTTTGATCTGACTTTGCCTTAAAGTTTACAATTACTGAAATAGTCATTATTTCACCTTTAATTTGTTTTAGAAGTTTTCTAGTACAATTTTGCCTTTTGACTTACCTGATTCAAGCAACTTATGCGCCTTCTCCAAGTTTGCAGCGTTAATTTTGCCTAGATTTTGGTTGAGAGTACTTCTAATTTTTTGCTGGTCAACTAATTGGGCAACCTGTTGCAATAGATCACCTTGCTTTTCAATATCATCGGTTTCATACATTGAACGGGTGAACATCAACTCCCAATGGATAGAAATAGATTTAGTCTTAAACGGCATAATATCAAATGTTTGTGGATCATCGATCAATCCAAGCTTGCCTTGTGGTGCAATCAGAGAAACTATTTGCTTGATATATGTTTCTGTATGATTTGTAGAGAATACGTATTTTGGTTTTTCAATGCCTAGTGTCTCGATTTGTGCATTTAAATCTTTGCTATGATCAATGACATGGTCGGCACCCAGTGATTCCACCCAAGATTTCGTTTCTTCACGTGAAGCTGTTGCTATAACGGTCAGATTTGTTTTTGCTTTTAGGAGTTGAATCGCGATTGATCCTACACCACCTGCACCACCAATAATTAAAATACTGCCAACTTCTGTTTCTGAAATTTGAAAACGATCAAACAACATTTCCCATGCGGTTATTGCAGTTAATGGCAATGCTGCTGCTTCTGCATTAGATACTGTAATGGGTTTAAGACTGATAATTCGTTCATCGACTGCTTGAAACTCAGCATTACTACCATCTCGGGTTAAATCGCCAGCATACCAAACAGAATCTCCTACTTTAAACGAGGTAACTTTTGAGCCAACTTCAATAATTTCCCCAACGGCATCCCAACCTAAAATACGATTATTTGCTTCAGACGAATTTTTTCTCACTTTGGTATCAACTGGATTCACAGAGATTGCCTGAACTTTTACCAGTACATCACGCTCCTTAAGCGTAGGCTTCGCTTTTTCAATATCTACCAATGAATTTTTAAAATCATCATGGTTATTGATAACATACGATACGGCTTTCATAGATTTGTCCTTAACTTTAAAAATATAGTAAAAATGGGAGCGAGGTGCTCCCATTTTTTGTTATTCAATTATTAAAACTCTTGGCTCGTTGGGCGTAAAACAATTTCATTAATATCTACATCCGCAGGCTGTTCAATTGCATAAGCAATTGCTCGAGCGACTGAGTCAGCTGGTATGGCTTGTTTGTAGAAATCCGTAACGAACTCTGAACTTTCTTTATGAGAAGAACCGAATTTTAGTTCTGACTCAATTGCACCAGGCTCAATAGTCGTCGTTCTAATTGTTCCCCCAACTTCATGACGAAGGCCTTCAGAGATGGCTCTTACAGCAAACTTAGTACCGCTATAAACAGTACCTCCTGGACTAAATACTTTTAACCCTGCAACAGATGCGAGATTAATAAAGTGTCCAAAGTTTTGTTTTTGGAAAACAGGTAGGGTAGCTGCTATACCATAAAGAACACCTTTAATATTAATGTCGATCATACGATCCCATTCATCAACTTTTAGCTCACTTAATGGTGCAATAGACATTAATCCAGCATTGTTTACTAATACATCGATTTGACCAAATGCGCTTAATGCCTTTTCAATAAGTGCTTGTACTTCCTGTGGTTTGGTTATATCCATACCAATAAATTCAGCTTGACCACCTTCAGCACGAATATCGTGAACAATAGCCTCTAATTTTTCAGTACGTCTAGCACCAAGTACAACCTTTGCACCTTTTTTAGCAAGGAAGCGAGCAGTAGCTTCACCTAAACCACTACTTGCACCAGTGATAACAACAACTTTATTTTCTATATTATTCATACAAGTAACCTTCAACCTATCTGTCAATCATATTTGATGGGTTAAGTATTACAGCCTTGTTAGGTATAATAAATGAATAATATTATCTTTCAGAATTCCAATTTACGGAATAATTGCCATAACACAGGATTGGACATGCATAACAAATTGGAAATGATGCGTATCTTTTGTGTCGCAGCAGAGTCTCGAAATTTTAAAGAGGCAGCAACTCAGCTGGGTATTTCCCCACAGGCAGTGACACGGGCAATAAAAGAGCTAGAAGAGCAGCGCGGAGAGATTCTGTTTTACAGGAGTACTCGACAAATTAAAATTACCGCTGATGGTGAGCGTCTGGCAAAGCAAGCACGTTTTGCGGTGGGATCGATCGATGCTTTGTTTGTAAAAGACACCAAGGAAAAACGAGATGAAATGCGTGGGACTGTCCGTCTTACTGTGTCGTCTGTGTTAGGGCGTAAATTGGTAGTACCTGCACTAGCAGAATTTGCCACACGTTATCCAGATATTGTCGTGGATTGTGTGCTCACAGATTCACACTCGGATGTGATCGATGAGCGGATAGATATCGGGATCAGATTTGGATTTTTGCCGGACAATCGATATGTGGCAAGGGAATTGGCTAAAGTGAATTTTTATTCTGTGGGTACGCCAGAGTTAATTGATAAGGTTGGAATGCCTAAAAAAATTATTGACCTTGATAAATACCCTCTAACAGCACTAGTCGATCATAAAACAGGACGTTACTGGCCATGGACATTCACCGAAAGTCGAAGCTTTACGCCATCAAAGCCTCGTTTTATTACAGATGATCTAGAAGCTGAATTTCAAGCTATTCTCGCTGGAGTTGGATTCGGACACATGCCTGGATTTCTAGTTTTGCCGTGGCTTAGGAGTGGTAAGCTCATTCAGATACTTCATGAGGAAACCTCTCCCGTTTGGCGCCTGTATTTATATCGTCCACAGCGGGGCCCAACACCTTTGCGAATCCGAGCATTGTTTGATTACTTAGCGGAAGTGTTGGGCCATATAGAAACCTGAATCAGATGGAACTAACCTTTTTTCTAGAAAGTAGAAATCAGATAAGTCCATCATGTATCTAGAGTAACTACAATTTTTCCTATTTGCTGATTTGATTCAAGATAGCGCTGAGCGTCATGCATGTCCTCAAAGTTAAAGCAACGGTCGATCACTGGACGAAGATATCCTGCACCTATACTGCTAAGAATAAATCGTCTGGCTTGCTCCCTTAGAACAGGATCATGGAGGACCTCAAGGAACAAAAAACCTCGCATAGTTAAGCTCTTGCGTAATGCAACTTTAAGGGGGAATGGTGTGATCTCCGGGCTAAGCGCACCATGCATAACCATCGTTCCTCCTACAGACATCGCTTTTGCAATCTGTTCAATATGAGGCCCTCCTACAGCATCGAAGGCGACATCAAGATGTTCTCCACCTAAACGTAAAACAAGCGCCTCATACAAATCTGGTTCATCTTCAGTGGCTATAACATTTTTAACACCGAGATCCAGTAAATGTTGCTTTTTCTCTATCGTCTGTGTACTTGCAATGACCTTAGCACCCGCTGCTTCAGCTATCTGTATCGCAGCTAGTCCTACGCTACTTGAAGCTGCTGTGATCAAGATCGTTTTTCCTTTCGAAACTCCACCAGCATGGATTACACCACCCCAAGCCGTCAAATACTGCATCCAGATTGAAGAAGCTTCTTCCCAGCTTAAACTATCGGGTTTGTGAACTAAAAAAGTTTCTGGAATCAGAAGCTTGTCCGCATATGTCCCATATTTGGCTAGATTGTCAGTTGGAAGAATCGATACTGCATCTCCTGGAGAAAATTGGCGTACACCTTCACCTATTGCCAGAACTATGCCTGCTCCCTCATATCCCAGACGAGAAGGGAATACTGCCTTTTGAATATAAGTACCACGCCGAAACATTACATCAGCCCGGTTGAGTCCGATCGTTTTCATCTGGATTAGAACTTCTCCTGCGGCTGGTAAAGCCACAGGAAGTGTTTCTAATGTCAGAACATCTGTATCTCCAATACTATTGAAGCGCCAAGTCTTGGCCTGAAGTGCGTTAAATGACATCAATCACGACCTTAATATTGGCAGAGCGATCTTGAACAGCATCATGAGCCTCAATCGCTTGGTCTAGAGTAAAATGACGAGGATCAACAATAGGACGCAGTTTACCTTCCTCAACAAGACGAGTCGCGATCTTAAGGATATCACCATGATGAGCACGGCGATTGCCTGTTAACATCGGCAATAGGACGAATACGCCAGACAGTGTGGCACACCGTAGAGATGAACTCGCTAAATTATGATTACCAAATGCAGCACAGCTGGTAATGTGGCCATAGTGAGTTGTCATGGAAAGTGAAGCTTCTAGTACTGGACCACCCACAGTGTCGTAAACAATGTTAAAACCTTGACCCTCAGGGCTTGCAGCAATAATGTCATCGGAAGATGCTTTTGTGTAATCGAGAGGTGTTGCACCGAGTTCTGAAATTAGTGATTGATCAGCTGTACGACCAGTCGCCCAAACATTTGCATCAAGTGCTTTTGCAAGCTGAACCACCATATAACCAACGCCACCAGCACCACCCTGAACCAGTACAGTTTGACCTGGTTGGACCTTCGCATGATCCACTAAACCTTCCCAAGCAGTGAGGAACGTCAATGGTAGTACTGCTGCCTCGCGCATAGAGATATTCCGTGGCTTTAATGCGATCAGATCGGCATCTGCTACAACATATTCTGCTAAAGATCCTTGAAGACCACGAACGCCACCAATCAGACCGTAAACTTCATCTCCGACGTTGAAGTCGGTGACACCTTCACCAACAGCAGTTACAACCCCAGCCATATCTGTTCCCAACACGGCAGGAAGCTCTGGCATAGCATATGGTGCTTCACCAAGACGAATTTTATAATCAATAGGGTTTACACCACTAGCATGAATACGTACTAGAACTTGCCCAGCCTCTGGTTGAGGTATAGGGAGTTCTACACGTTTAAATTCATGATCACCAAAATTTTCTAGGATAAGAGCATTCATCATCTTATTCATAGTTGTTCCTTATTCTTAAATGGGGGATGATGTGCACAGTACCAAAGTAAAATAATCCAATAAATGATATTTATAGGATTTAATAATTCCTAAATAATGAATAATAAATATCATCCGCTCACTAAAAATATTCTAGTACAGTCTGTAAAGGCAGTTTAATCTAAACTGTCGGCAGTATTTTCAAGGCTTGAAATGTTCAAAATATCTACAAAGTGGCTAAAATTTGAAACATAATTCTAAAAGGTCACAGCATCACAAAGAACATGAGCCAAAATAAAAAAAATGGGAGCTAAAGTCCCATTCTTTGTGACTTTAGCATCAGCTCTACGATGTTAATTTAAAAAAAAACTAAAAACAGGCATAGAAAATTTTCGCTAAAGATCTTTTTGATTTTCGATTTATAAAAATTATTGCTTTTTTTATACTATGGGGTACTATAGTATTAATGCTAGCGAATAAGGAGGTCTGATGCCTAATCAGGTTGAAGACAAAAAAAAGATTCTTCTACGCGTCAGAAAGATCAAAGGTCAGACACAAGCGATTGAAAAAGCGTTAGAAGATAATGTGGAATGTGGTGCAATTCTGCAACAAATATGCTCTGTGCGTGGTGCTATTAATGGTTTAATGAATGAAATGTTGGAGGTTCATTTAAAGGACACATTAGTATCAGGTGAAACCACAGAACAACAACGAAAAGAAGAATTGGCTGAAATCGCCAAGATTCTAAAATCATATTTAAAATAGATCTGTATAAGGAATTATTCCATGAAGTCACGTGCTGCCGTTGCGTTTGGTCCTGGTCAACCTCTTCAAATTGTTGAAGTTGATGTTGCACCACCGAAGAAAGGTGAAGTATTAATTAAGATCTCCCATACCGGTGTGTGTCATACAGACGCATTTACTTTATCTGGCGATGATCCTGAAGGCGTTTTTCCGGCTATTCTCGGGCATGAAGGTGCTGGTGTTGTAGTTGAGGTGGGTGAAGGCGTGACTAGCGTCAAACCAGGTGATCATGTAATTCCACTTTACACCGCTGAATGTGGCGAGTGCCTATTCTGTAAATCTGGAAAATCGAACTTGTGTATTTCCGTTCGCGAAACTCAAGGTAGAGGCGTAATGCCAGATGGTACCACTCGTTTTTCCTACAATGGTCAACCGATTTACCACTATATGGGCTGCTCAACGTTCAGTGAATACACGGTAGTGGCAGAAGTATCATTGGCTAAAATCAATCCTGAAGCCAATCACGAACATGTCTGCTTACTGGGTTGTGGGGTAACAACGGGTATCGGTGCAGTACATAACACGGCTAAAGTACAAGAAGGTGATAGTGTTGCGGTCTTTGGTTTAGGTGGTATTGGTCTAGCAGTCGTACAAGCCGCACGTCAAGCTAAAGCAGGACGTATCATTGTGGTTGACATGAATCCAGATAAATTTGCGCTGGCAAAAGAGTTTGGTGCAACGGACTTCTTGAACCCTAAAGATTACGATAAACCAATCCAGCAAGTCATTGTCGAAATGACTGGCTGGGGTGTAGATCATTCATTTGAGTGTATTGGTAACGTGAATGTGATGCGTGCAGCCCTTGAAAGTGCACACCGTGGCTGGGGACAATCCGTAATTATTGGTGTAGCTGGCGCAGGTCAAGAAATCTCTACCCGTCCATTCCAACTGGTTACTGGTCGTAGATGGTTAGGTTCTGCCTTTGGTGGGGTAAAAGGTCGTACGCAACTTCCAGGAATGGTTGAAGATGCCATGAAAGGTAAAATTCAATTAGAACCATTTGTGACACACACCATGGGCTTGGATCAGATCAATGAAGCCTTTGATCTAATGCATGAAGGTAAGTCAATTCGTACTGTAATTCATTACGAATAATTCCGTCAGACCTTATACTTTTCCATGCATGTGAATCATGATTGACATGCATGGAATCCTCTAAAACGGCACATCATCTGTAAAACAGATCTATCTATGTATCCATCATGTATAGGTTCAACAAACCTGCCTACATTTTAAATCTTTATCAGTATTCTCTGTGGAGAATGTCAGACTCTTTGTTTACTCGATTTCTCATGAAGTCTTGCTCAACATAGGTAATTGATTATGGAAATAATTGAGAAACATGCTTCTTTTGGTGGATCGCAAGAAGTGTATCGCCATCAGTCAATAGCATTAAACTGTTCAATGAAATTCTCAATATATCTGCCACCTCATGATAAAGATGAGCGGTTGCCAGTTTTATATTGGTTATCAGGACTGACTTGCAACGAACAGAACTTTATTACTAAAGCCGGAGCACAAAAGTATGCGGCTGAACATAAAGTCATTATTGTTGCACCAGATACCAGCCCACGTGGAGAGGATGTACCAGATCATGCAGATTATGATTTAGGCCAAGGCGCAGGATTCTATGTGAATGCAACACAAGCACCCTGGTCACAGCATTTCAAAATGTATGATTATATTGTGGAAGAACTCAGAAATCTGATTGACCTGAATTTTCCGACCAACCAAGTCCAAAGCATTATGGGGCATAGCATGGGGGGTCATGGTGCATTAGTAATTGGTTTAAAAAATCCTGAGCTGTATAAAAGTATTTCTGCTTTTGCACCAATTGTTGCACCTAGCCAAGTACCTTGGGGGAAAAAGGCTTTCACACACTACCTAGGTGAAACCGAAACTTTATGGAAAAGCTATGATGCGATTGAATTAATCAAAAACGCTGAAGTTCATTTACCTATTTTAGTCGATCAGGGAACAGCTGATGATTTTCTTGAAGCACAGTTAAGACCTAAGCTTCTTAGTGATATTTGTTTGGAACAAGAATATCCTCTTACACTTAACCTAAGAGAAGGGTATGACCATAGCTATTACTTCATTGCGAGCTTTATAGAGAAACATATAGAGTTTCACAGCAAATTCCTAGCAAAATAACTTTCATAGATATGAGGATGTACAATGTTGTTCTTGAATGCTTCTTGAGCAATATTTTTTGATTCAAATGTTAATGATCTTAACTTGAATAAATTCATAGCATTATGCCGAAATAAACATCCAAATTTTGGCTCTGCTATGGAAAATTGTTTTTAACCTTTGTACAACAAAACTTTCTGACATGCACACATTATCAATGTCAGTATGAGTTTTAATTTTAATCAATTGTGGAGTTTTAGTCATGCTTAAAACAGCTTTATATGTCCGTCTTGAAGCTAAACCGGGTAAAGAAGACGAAGTGGAAGCTTTCCTTAAAGCCGGTTTACCTATTGTAATGGAAGAACCTGCGACAGTTGCGTGGTTTGGCCTACGTCTTGGACCTACAACATTTGGTATTTTTGATGCATTTCCTGATGAGGCGGGTCGCCAAGCACATTTATCTGGCAAGGTTGCAGCTGCTTTGATGGCTCAGGCCGAAGAGCTATTTTCAGAGCCACCGTCAATTGAAAAAGTAGATGTTTTGGCGAGTAAACTACCAGCTTAAACCGACGCTTAAATGTATGAGTGTGCTGCCTGAAATTTTGAATGAAAGGCAGCACTTCAACCCTGTGAGGTTTGTCAGAGGCTTTTTATTCAAGTTGGGCTACTTTATTTAATGGCTTAATCTCACCATTTACATGGGTCAATATCCAAAACAGAGTAAATAAACGAATGCACCCAGGTACACGCTTTATATTGAACCAATCTTTCTAATTTAGTGTCGCATTTGTACATCTGCTAAACCGTGCCAATCTACTTTTAAAATATTTAATCATCGCTATTTTGTATGAGCCATTCACTGTTTTAGCCAATGCGTTCACGACCATGTCAATAGTCATACGTGTTGATTCTTTCGATCCAACAATCGCTCGTGAAAATACGTCAATAATAAAAGTGGTATAGAACAAGCCTGAATTTGTTTAACCATCACTAAAATCGCCAAGCTGAGATAATTTTTATAAAAATAGACGACTGGTCTATTTTATGTATAGTTAGCACATGGTGCAGTCAAAAGCCGCATTATTTTCCGTGCTTGATCCGAATAAAACCTTTAGCTTGCCGACGCGCCAGTTAGCAAATGGCGTGGTCGATGCATTTGTTCATGTCATGGAACAGTACTTAACTTACCCTGTCAATGCACAAGTACAAGATCGTTTTGCCGAATGTTTATTGCAAACTCTGATTGAGATTGGACCGAAAATCTTGGAAGATTCAGCAGATTATGACACGCGTGCGAATTTGATGTGGGCTGCTAGCATGGCACTGAATGGGCTGATTGGAGCTGGTGTACCACAAGATTGGTCAACCCATTTGATTGGACATGAGCTTACGGCTTTATATGGTATTGATCATGCTCGTACCTTGGCCATTGTGTTGCCTGCCAATTTACAAGTGTGTCGTCAAGAGAAGCGAGAAAAATTACTACAGTATGCAGCTCGAGTCTGGCAGATTGTCGAAGGTGATGAAGAACAACGTATTGATACTGCTATTGCTCGTACTCGAGCCTTCTTTGAGCAACTTGGATTGCCGACTCGTCTTAGCGATTATGAACTGGGGGAGACAGATATTGAGATCATCATTACGCAACTTAAATCACACAATCTGACACAGCTAGGCGAACATAAAAATGTTTCATTAGAGATCAGTCGCCAAATTCTCGAGACGAGCATCTAAGCTAAATGCGCGTATCTGGCATGCTCTGACCCTGTAACAATGCTCCTCAATCCTGAAAATTATCGGAGAAATAACATGAAAATTTTAATCGTTTTAACCTCACATGATCAACTTGGCAATACTGGTAAGAAAACAGGTTTCTGGCTAGAAGAACTTGCTGCACCGTATTACACCTTTATTGACTCTGGTGCTGAAGTTACGCTGGCGTCGCCTCAAGGTGGGCAGCCACCACTAGATCCGAAAAGTAATTTAGCCGATGCGCAAACTGAAACTACTCATCGTTTTGAAGCTGATTCAATTGCAATGCAAGCATTGGCACAGACGCATAAACTTAGCGAAATTTCTTTAGCTGATTATGATGCAGTGTTTTATCCAGGCGGGCATGGCCCATTGTGGGATTTAGCAGAAGATCCGATTTCAATTTCTCTGATTGAACAGGCGATTCAATCTGGCAAACCTGTTGCAGCAGTCTGTCATGCCCCAGGTGTTCTTCGACATGTGAAAGCGAGTAATGGAGCACCTTTAGTCAGCGGTAAATTAGTGACTGGTTTTACCAATACTGAGGAGGCTGCTGTAGGTTTGACTGAAATTGTACCATTTTTGGTCGAAGACATGCTTAAAGAAAACGGTGGTCATTATTCTAAAGTGGATGATTGGCAAGTATATGTTCAAGTAGATGGCTTGCTGGTTACTGGACAAAATCCAGCCTCTTCTGCTGCAACCGCTACAGCATTACTTCAATTGTTGAAATAAAGAGTAGCTAGTGTCTGTTGTGGTGCTTAGCAGTGAATAAACTTCTGACTCTGAGCAACTGGCGCAATAAGCAAAATAACCCTCACTTAATGGTGACAGGCCTGAGTTAATAGCTTTTATTCGAGCTACTCGAAAGTGGGTGAAGTATGTCAATTATCAATTGCAGAAGCTGATTGGGAAATGCGTAAGTCCTCGATATCTTGTTAAATCGACACGTTTAAAAAACGGCTAATCACTTGTTTGAGCTGTTTTAAATAGCCCGTAAAGAAGTGGTTTGCGCCAGGCAAGATGGTAATCGGATGCTTTTGTGGCTTTGCCCAGGCAATCATATCTGAAAGCAGGGTAATATCGTCCTGTTCCCCATGAACAAATAAAATATCCCCGTCAATTGCTGGAGTGGTGTAATGACGCAACTCGATCACTGAACCTGTGGGTAATCCACATAAAACCAGTTGTTTCGGACGTAGTTCTTCGCTGAGTTGCGCCTGACATTTTGCCAGTACATGCGAACCAAAACTAAAGCCACCTGCGTAGAATGTTAAGCCAGCATGTTTTTCACGGGCATATTCAATCACAGTCAGAATATCATCCGTTTCACCATGACCTTGATCATGTGTACCCTCGCTGCCACCCAGACCCCGAAAACTTGGACGATAGACCACACAACCCATTTCATTAAAAATCTGAGCCAGCAACACAGGAACCTTATGATGCGGTGTACCACCTTGTAAAGGATGAGGATGGCACACCACCGCAAAACCTGTCACTTCACCTTTAGGTTGATCGACAAATATTTCGATTTGACCAACAGGACCTTGAATGAATATTTGCTCAGACATAAGACATGGTATGGGTAATGGAAGAATCCACTATTTTACCGATAAAACTTAGCGAGAACACGAATTGGCATTAAAAATTATCAACTGTTATAGTTTAGGGAATTTAGATTCACTTTGATTGATTATGCTTGCCTTAATTTCTCCAGCAAAAACTTTAGATTACGAAACAGCTTTACCAACAGATACTTATACACAACCTCGTTTGTTACAACAGTCTCAACAATTGATTGACGTGTGCCGCAAACTTTCGGCAACTGAAATTGCTTCTCTGATGACAGTTAGTGAGAAAATTGCAAATTTAAACGTTGGGCGTTTCCGTGACTGGAATGCAGATTTTGATTTTTCCAATGCCCGTCAAGCCATGTTTGCATTTAAGGGGGATGTCTATACAGGTTTGGATGCTTATGATCTCGATGATCAGGAAATCGACTTCGCCCAACAGCATTTGCGGATGTTGTCAGGTCTCTATGGTTTATTGCGTCCTTTGGACTTGATGATGCCATACCGTCTGGAAATGGGCACAAAACTAAACAATACACGCGGCCATAACCTGTATGAGTTTTGGGGTGATATTATTACCGATCAGATCAATCAAGACTTGGTAAATATTGATGCAAAAGTATTGATAAATTTAGCCTCTGACGAATATTATAAATCTGTAAATGAAAAGAAAATTCAGGTGGAGATTATCAAGCCTGTGTTCCTGGATCAAAAGAATGGAAAATATAAAGTCATTAGTTTCTATGCGAAAAAAGCAAGAGGTCTAATGGCACGATATATCATTAAAAACAAACTGAGTCAGGTAGAGCAGCTCAAAGCATTTAATAGTGATGGCTATTATTTTGATACTGAAAGTTCATCAGACAAAGAGTTGGTCTTTAAGCGGGATGAGCAATAAGTAAATCAATAATTTTTAAAGGTGTTATCGATGCAGCAATATATACCAGCCCTAGAAAAATCATGGTTTGAGTTGCATCAACACTATCATTTTTCTGAACCACAGAAAATATTGAATAAACTCATCGCTGCCTATAGCGAAAAACAACGGGCTTATCATACCATTCAGCATTTATATGAATGTCTTATTTTACTAGGACTTACGCATTGACGGATTCAAAAAAGTATTAAAATAGTTTATAAAGTATCTGTGATCAGACGAACTAAACATGCTTCTACAGCAACTTGTACATTACCCATTTATATGGGCTTTCTCATGACAG
>NZ_KB849355.1:472875-518964 GCF_000368325.1 Acinetobacter sp. CIP 102529 | reverse complement strand
TAAGACGATCTAAACTGATTTTGAATCATATTTTTTCAGCCTTGATGGCCTACGTTGAGATACAAAAGAACCAGTTTGAGGGGATCTTTGAAAATGTATATCGTTGGCAGAAGAAATTATTTAGACCAGTTATCAAAAACTTCATTGATGACTTTATTCTCGATAAAAATCATCTGCTATCACAGAGAATCTATAAATAATAGTGCGTAAGTCCTATTTACTTGAATTGGTTAAACCCTATTTAAATGATTTTTATGCAGTTGCTCTGGCACTCTGGTTTCATGATGCTATTTATAATCCACAAGCCAAAGACAATGAACTGAAAAGTGCAGAGCTGTTTGAACAGTATGTGACTGCTGATTTATCTGATCAAACAGTTATCAAAATTAAGCAATGGATTTTAGCCACACAAAAACATGCAACAACAGATGAATTGGATTTACAGTTTTTACTGGATATTGATTTATCGATTTTAGCAGCATCGCCAGCACGTTTTGTAGAATATGAACAACAGATTCAAAAAGAGTATGTTTGGGTTGAACCAGAACTTTATGCAGTGAAGAGAAAAGAAGTTTTACAGCATTTTTATCAAACACAACCGCTTTATCAGACTGAATATTTTCAACAGAATTTTGAATTACAGGCAAAGCAGAATTTAAATAGGGTGCAATGATAATTGCACCTTTTTATAACAAAATGAATATGTTTTTGATGAACTATTTGAAGAAATAACCCGTCTCAGGCGAACTTGCATTTGCCATGCGCTTACGTGGCATACGACCTGCTAAAAAGGCTTCACGACCTGCTTCAACCGCTTTCTTCATGGCAGAAGCCATTAAGATCGGGTTTTGAGCAGCCGCAATCGCTGTATTCATCAAGACACCGTCACAGCCCAATTCCATTGCAATCGCTGCATCACTGGCTGTACCGACACCTGCATCGACCAGCACAGGTACTTTGGCGTTTTCCTTGATAATCGAAATAGTGTGTGGATTGAGAATGCCTAAACCAGAACCGATCAGGCTACCTAAAGGCATGATTGCCACGCAACCCATACTTTCAAGTTCTTGGGCCACAATTGGGTCATCCGAGGTATAGACCATGATCTCAAAACCATCATCAATCAAGGTTTGGGCCGCTTTCAGTGTTGCAGTGATGTTTGGGTATAAGGTTTTCTCATCACCTAGAACTTCCAGCTTGACCAGATTGTGTCCATCTAAAAGTTCACGCGCCAGCATACAGGTACGGATTGCGCTATCCGCATCAAAGCAACCTGCGGTATTTGGCAGGATGGTATATTTCTCAGGTGGAATCACTGAAAGCAGGTTAGGTTGATCTGCATGTTGTCCGATATTGACTCGACGAATTGCCACCGTCACAATCTCAGCGCCACTTGCCTGAATGGCTAAACCAGTTTCATTTAAATCTTTATATTTGCCTGTTCCGACCAATAAACGAGACTGGAAAGTACGTGAGCCAATAATTAAAGGGGAATCTTGCATGGGCTACTCCATTTTTAGCCGATTAGCCGCCACCAACAGCTTGAATGATTTCAATACGATCTTCGGGAGCAATTGTGGTTTGCTCAAGTTTACTTTTCGGAATGATCTGTTGATTTTTCTCCACAGCGAAGCGTTTACCCTCTAAAGCCAACACCTGAATCAATTGCTGTAGGTTTTCACAAGGCGTGTCAGTCAACTCGCCATTTAAATAGATGTGCATGATAAATCCTTATTTCGCATGCGTAAGCGCTTGCCATGCGAGCAAAAGCCAACCTGCAATCATAAATGCACCACCAATCGGGGTGATCGCACCTAAGATTTTTGGTAGACCAAGTGCCATAATGTACAACGAACCGCAGAAAAAAATGATACCAATTTGCATCAAAATAAAAGGAATTTTTATTGGCAGAGTTGGTGTGGTTTTATGAAGCACACCTAAAATCAGTAAGCCAAGGCCATGATAGAAAAAGTATTGGGTTGCTGTGCTCCACCAAGCCAGTTGCTCAGGTGTGGCAAAAGATTTGAGTCCATGCGCGCCGAAAGCGCCTAACATAACTGCAAGCGCGAGATTTAGCGCAGAGATTGCTATCCACATAATGATAATGGAACTAAAAATTTGATGAACAAACTTAACATATTCGGGTGTTTAAACAAAGCCAGATAAAACAAAAGGGCATGAAAGCCCTTGTGTTTGATGTAATCTTAACTCGCAGACATGGCGGTTTTGATTTTTTCCATTGCATTCTTTTCAAGTTGGCGAATACGTTCTGCAGAAACGTTATATTCAGCCGCAAGTTCATGCAAGGTCGATTTATCATCATCCAGCCAGCGACGTTGTAGAATGTTACGTGAGCGATCATCAAGTTGATCCATAGCCTCATGTAAGGCAGTGGTGCTTTGTTCCTCGTAATCTTCTTCTTCAATCAAGCGCGCAGGATCGTAACGATTATCTTCCAAATATAGTGCAGGGGCGGTATGTGGAGTATCGTCATCATCATCGCCCTGTGCTTCAAACGCAGCATCATAAGCGGTTAAACGACCTTCCATTTCAAGCACTTGCTCAGGTGTTACATTCAAATCATTTGCAATTGAGCGTGCTTCTTCTAAGGTGAGTTTTTTACTTGATTTTTTAAGACTACGCAAATTAAAGAATAATTTTCGCTGTGCTTTGGTAGTAGCAATTTTGACAATACGCCAGTTACGAATCACATATTCATGGATTTCGGCTTTAATCCAGTGCACAGCAAAAGAAACTAGACGAACACCCATGTTTGGGTCGAAACGTTTAACCGCTTTCATTAGTCCAAGATTGCCTTCCTGAATCAGGTCACCTTGTGGAAGGCCATAACCTGCATAGCTACGTGCAATATGTACGACAAAGCGCAGGTGTGACATTACCAAAAGTTTGGCAGCATCAAGGTCTTGGTCATAATAGTAACGCTCAGCAAGTTCTTTTTCCTGCTCAGCCGTTAAAATTGGAATTTGATTGACAGTACTGATATATGCACCAAGGTTTACACCTGGCGCAGACAATGACAGGGGCATCAATTGATTGCTGCTGTCAGTAGTCATGGAGTCTCCTTATAGGATTATATTTAAGTCAACAATTTCATCTTAATGCGAATAGACTTCATCACTAAGGAAATTTGAGTATAGAAATGTAAATTTAATGCATTTATCTTTAGTCAGAGTTTAGCAAAGAATTACATAGATTCAATTAAATAGTGAAACTCATTCTCTGAAATTTTTTGAGGCTGGCATTGAAGTTGCTGGATTTGGCAATATCGTGTTACATCAATTTCACTATGTGGGTCGGATGACTTGAGTAAAAACTGCTGTTTTTCGGGTGCCTTTTTTAAGGCACGTTTCAACATCAACAGTGGCATTGGGCAGGGCTGCCCTAGGGCATCAATAATCTCAGGTGAACTGGAAATAAGAGTCATAATCGTTTAAGCCGCTGAATACGTCATTATCTTAGCAAATTTTCGTGTGACTTTAGAGGGGGAATCTCATTAAAAAAACAGCTAAATGATTGAAAAAAACAGATAGAAACATTAGAAATAACTTAAAATAAATCTATTAATTATCATAAACCCATGTTAAGCTCGATGCGTTTTAGAAAGTGTTTAATTAAATTTTATTGTATTAAACCCTATAACAAATGGATGTAACCGGAAATTGTTGATAGTTTTACAGAATGATTACAAGCTTTAAAATTATAAAAATTTTAAAACCTTGTTGGCTCTGCTGTTTGCAACACCGGAAGGTCCTTATCTTTCAATATCTGAGGATTGACTTATGACAGCTCGTGAACAAGGCGTAGTAAAGTGGTTTAACGACACTAAAGGCTTTGGTTTTATTCAGCGTAATGGTGGTGATGACGTATTCGTTCATTTCCGCGCAATTATGGGCGATGGCCACCGTTCTTTACGTGACGGCCAACGCGTAGAATTCAACGTAGTTCAAGGACAAAAAGGTTTCCAAGCTGAAAACGTTCAGCCTTTAGACTAATTTGTTGCTTTAACCCCCTATAGTTCCCCCTTAATAAGGGGGAACTATAGGGGGTTATAAAACGCTCCAATCTTATTGGGGCGTTTTTATTTTTTATGGTTTATAATAGCGACTTTCTTTTGCTCATTGATGGTTCGAGTGCATATATGACATCTGGTTTTGAAACCTTAAATTTACATCCGCAGTTAAAAAAAGCGATTGATGCTTTGGGTTTTACACAAATGACCCCAATTCAGCAAAAGGTTTTAAAATATACGTTGGCAGGACATGATGCCATTGGTCGAGCGCAAACGGGTACAGGCAAAACAGCGGCCTTTTTGATTAGCGTGATCAATGATCTACTCAATAATCCTATTCAGGACCAGCGTTTTCGTGGTGAACCGCGTGCCTTGATTCTGGCACCGACACGTGAGTTGGCTTTACAGATAGAAAGTGATGCTCAGGCTTTAACAAAATTCTCAAATTTGCATGTTGTCACTTTGTTGGGTGGTGTTGATTTTGACAAGCAAAAGAAAATGCTGGACAAGAATTTTGTCGATATTATTGTTGCGACTCCTGGGCGACTGATTGATTTTGTGGAGCAAAAAGAAGTCTGGCTTGATAAAATTGAATTTTTAGTGATTGATGAGGCGGATCGTTTGCTGGATATGGGTTTTATTCCTTCAGTAAAACGTATTGTGCGTTATTCGTCATTTAAGGAGCAGCGTCAAACATTGATGTTCTCGGCAACGTTTAGCTACGATGTTCTCAATCTTGCACGCCAATGGTTATTTGAACCTGTTACGGTTGAGATTGAGCCTGAGCAGAAAACCAATGTCGATGTTGAGCAACGCGTGTATGTGGTTGAGAAAAAAGACAAATATAAGCTTCTACAAGAAATTTTGCGTGATGAGCCTATTGATAAAGTCATGATCTTTGCGAACCGTCGGGATCAGGTTCGCCGTTTGTATGACCATCTCAAGCGTGATGGTTATAAGGTTGGGATGTTGTCGGGTGAAATTGCCCAGGACAAGCGCTTAAAGATGCTGGACCAATTCAAGCAGGGCAAGCACAACATTATGATTGCAACCGATGTGGCAGGTCGTGGTATTCATGTTGATGGTGTGTCGCATGTGATTAATTTTACCTTGCCAGAGCAATCGGATGATTATGTACACCGTATTGGGCGTACAGGACGTGCAGGAGCGCAGGGCGTAAGTATTAGCTTCCTGTCGGAAGATGATGCTTTTTATTTACCAGAGATTGAAAAGGCGATTGGTAAAAAATTGCCTTTAACTCGTCTGGATGGGTATTGTTAATTTTAATAAACCCAGCATAAATACGGAAAAGACCAAATTGTTCATAGATTTGGTCTTTTTTTATTGCAAAATACAATTCGTTCACCAGATTGCACAAAAGATCAGGGATTTTTTTTGATTTCCTGTGATTAGTTGCTGAATTGAAATAAATCAGCATGTAGAATATGGCGCATTACCTGGGAGGATATTATGGCACTCATCTCAATGCGCCAGCTCTTGGATCACGCTGCGGAACATAACTACGGCGTACCAGCATTTAACGTAAACAACCTAGAACAAATGCGTGCAATCATGCTCGCTGCGGATGCAACAAACTCACCTGTAATTGTGCAGGCTTCGGCTGGTGCGCGTAAATATGCAGGTGCGCCGTTTCTGCGTCACCTTATTTTGGCTGCAATTGAAGAATGGCCGCATATTCCAGTGGTAATGCATCAGGATCATGGTACCAGCCCTGATGTTTGCCAGCGTTCGATCCAGTTGGGTTTCAGCTCAGTCATGATGGATGGTTCATTGGGTGCAGATGGCAAGACACCAACCTCATACGATTACAACGTTGATGTAACTCGCCGCGTGGTTGCGATGGCGCATGCATGTGGTGTTTCAGTTGAAGGTGAGATTGGCTGTCTAGGTAGCCTTGAAACTGGTATGGCTGGTGAAGAGGATGGTGTTGGCGCAGAAGGCGTACTTGACCATTCTCAATTGCTGACTTCTGTTGAAGAGGCAACCTCGTTTGTGGCAGATACCAATGTTGATGCTCTGGCGATTGCTGTTGGTACTTCACATGGCGCGTACAAGTTTACTCGCCCACCTACAGGCGATATTCTGGCAATTGACCGTATTAAAGAAATTCATGCTGCACTGCCAAACACGCATCTTGTGATGCATGGTTCAAGCTCCGTACCACAGGAATGGTTGGCTGTGATTAACCAATATGGTGGTGATATTAAAGAAACTTATGGTGTGCCTGTAGAGCAGCTTGTTGAAGCAATCAAACATGGTGTGCGTAAAATCAATATTGATACTGACTTGCGTTTGGCTTCAACAGGTGCAATGCGCCGTATGATGGCTGAAAAACCAAGTGAATTTGATCCGCGTAAATTCTTTGGCGAGACAGTTGAAGCAATGAAGCAAATCTGTATCGATCGTTATGAATCGTTTGGTACAGCAGGCAATGCTGACAAGATTCGTCCAATTTCTTTAGAGAAGATGGTTGATCGTTACAAATAACTCATTTGTAGCTAAAAACAGCGGCATTTGCCGCTGTTTTTTCTTTATCGAGTAAATAAAATGCCAGCTCTTATACAGGCTGGCATTTGCATTAAAGTAGCTGGATTATTTTTGTGGAGCTTTGGTGTCTAGGTTGGCATCTTTAATTTCAACATAGGCATTGGCACGAAGTTCACGTGTCCAGCTATCCACTTCGGTATCAAACTGACGTTCACCTAAAATCTGGCGAGCCATACGTTCCTGAACTTCCTTGGTCATGTCCTGCTGGCGAGTATCTGTAACCTGTAGGATATGCCAGCCAAACTGGGTCTGGAATGGTTTACTGACTTGACCAACTGGTGTGTCTTTCATGACCTGTTCAAACTCTGGAACCATCATACCAGGGCTCACCCAGCCGAGACTACCACCATCACGGGCGGAACCTGTATCATTTGAATAAGTTGCAGCCAATGTTGCAAAATCTTCACCTGCTTTTACGCGTGTGTAAAGACTGTCAATCATTTGTTTGGCGCGGTCAATGGTTACGACTTCTGATGGTTGGATCAGAATGTGGCGTGTTTTGTATTGAGAGACCAGAGCTTTTTGGTCATTCTGTTTGCGTTCAAGTAATTTAAGTACATGAACACCATCACGCACATTGATCAACTCAGTGGTTTGACCTACTTTTAATGGTGTAAGGCGCGCTGAAAGTTCGGTAGGAATATCAGATAGCGGGCGGAAACCCATATCTGCGCCATCAACCTTGACGGTTGAGGTGGATAGCTTTGAGCTAATCGTTTTAGGATCATCACTTGTAGCCAAAGCTTTTTTAACTTCTTGAGCTACTTTTTGGACTTCATCGGTATTTTCACCTGAAATACGCATATGAATGACGTGTGCCTGAATCCCTAAGGCAGCCTGACCTTCAGGAGAATTTAGGAAATTCTCCACATCATGGTCGCTGATTTTAATACGTGACATCACCTGTTGTTGACGCAGGCGGCCAATGGCTAAATCTTCAGCAATTCGGTTACGTAGATTTTCGTAAGTACCAGGCGCAATGGCATCCAGCTTTTGCTGGAAAGCCTCTAATGTGCTGGCACCTGACTGATTCGCAACTTTTAGTACGGCTGCATTCAGGCTTTTCTCGTCTGGTTTAATGCCATAGCGTTTTACTTGCTCTAACTGGGCTTGACGAACGATCAACTGGTCCAGCACCTGCATTTGTAAATACTGTTGAGGTGGGACCGTTTTATTTTGTGCTTTTAGCTGGTGTTCCGTTTCCGCAACTCCTTGCTCTAAGTCACTTTTAAGAATAACACTATCGTCCACAATTGCGACAACCTCATCCGTAGGTTGGGCAAAGCTTTGCATTGATGAAGAAACTAGGGCAGCGAGAACAGTGGCTCTAAAGATATGTTGAAAGTGTTGTATCTTCATTAACGTTGTGTCCAAGATTGATTAATTTTGTTGAAACCTAAAACTCTATTTTCCAGAAGAGAGGCAAGCTTGTTGTTTAAGCCCCCTAAACCTTTCAGGGTAAACTCGGCCATAACTGCACGTTTTTTGCGAACATCTGGAGAGTTTGGATCATCCAGATCGTTATAGTAGGAACGACCATAAACTGAAACAGCCCAACAGCAAGACTCATAATTGATGCCAAGCAGGTACTCACGCATTAGTTTGTTGTCCAGGTCATATTGAGCATGGCCCATGATACGCCAATTATCCTTTACAGGTTGTATAAAGGATGCAACAACCTGATCGTAATAATTCTGACGGTCAGGAATGTCTTTACGGTAGAAATAGCCTAAGTTATATAGGTTGCCCTGACCGCCTGTATAGTAGGCTTGCACATCTCGCTGAGCATTGTCACCATTCGACATCCAAGCTGAATTGGCGTTAATGGTGAAATTCTGGTTGAGCTGACTAGATACACTGACAATAGGACCTGTCTGACGCTGGGTATCAAACTCGTCAGGCTGTTGGTTCAGGCTGACACGTCGATCACTAAAATAATAGCTTTGACCGACACTGGCGCGAATACGCTCCAGACCTTCTGTATCCAATAAACTATAGGTTACACCCAATGACAAAAAGTTGTTGTCATCCAGACGGTCATGGCCATAGAAACGGTAGGGGTTAAAAAGCTGGTCGTAGTTGATCGAGGCTGTGGTTGAGTCAAAGTTTGGATAATCATCCTGCTTTTTATAAGGTGAGTAGGCATAAAAAGCCCGTGGCGAAATACTTTGCAGGTATTTGCCCTCTTTTTCAAAAGTGACCCCTGTTGCCAATGTAAACTGGGGTACAACAACAGATTTTTCTAAATCATCTGACTTGGACAGTCCAATACTCTTCTTGGAGTCCTGATCATAGAATGTGTTGATGCTGCGTACAGAAACTTCTGGAATCGCATAGAACCATGATGGGGTAATGTAGTTATAACGAACGGCAAACTGGTTATAGATACGTGTACCACTTGATTCCAGAGCTGAATCATCATTAATAGACTTTTTGAAATAGGCAGTATCGTTATTAAATTCATACTGTAATCCTTGTGGATCGCCTGTAACATAATTTAATAAAAATTGTGGCAGTCGGGCATAGGGCTTATCTGCGTCTTTAATGGTTTTATCCAGTGTCTGGAAATCTTCGACTTTCAACTGAGCCTTAAGACCTGGAATACCATTTTGATAATTCAGTTCCCAGGCGCGACGTAGATTCAGATCGGTTTTGCTATTTGGATTATTTTCAAAGTCTGCGAAATAATCCTTATCTGATGCATAGTTATATTCTAAATTGGTCGACCATTGATTATTCATTTTCCAGTAATGGATGAAATGCAGGTCATCACGGTCTTTATTGTCATATTGATTGTCGTTTGGTAAATATCCGCCCCAGATTCGACCTGAACCAAAATTCTCAGTCATATAGCGGAATTCACCATCCAGCTTGCCACCGCGTCTACTCATAAAGCTTGGAGTAAGCGTTAAGTCGTAGTTTGGTGCCAGGTTAAGATAAACAGGCACGCCAAGCTGTGCACCACCATCATTGGTATAACCGAAAGTAGGGGTTAAAATACCTGTGGTACGGCGGTCATCAATCGGGAAATTGAAATAGGGTACGGCAAGTACAGGTATATCTTTGACATAAAGCTTGGTGCCACGTGTTACACCACGACCCGTATCCTGATTCAGTTCTATTTGCTTTGCCTGAATTTTCCAGGCTGGTTTTTGTCCAGGTGGGCAGGCGGTATAGCTTGCATCTTTTAAGATAACCAGGTTTTCATTCTGACGCTGGATTTGACTTGCATAACCATGCGCATGCTGCTGTTCAGAGATGTAGAAACTATTGTTTAAATCACCTGTCTGTGTTTTTAGGTTGTAGTCAATCTCATCACTTTGCGTGAGCAGGCCTGATTGTGCAAGCTGCACTTGTCCTTGCGCTTTTGCATGGGTTTGGGTTGAATCAATGGTGACCTGATCTGCGCGAATACTGCGCCCTTCCTGATCAATCACAACATTGCCTTGCAGGAAAGAATCTCCCTCAGGGTTGTAATGACCATAGTCTGCGGTGATTACTGAAGTGGTGTTATTGGCATCGGATGGCTTGGTTTGTGGATTAATCGGGGTAATCCATGTGCCCTGACAAAAGGAAGAGCTTAAATAGCGATTGTCGCGTAACTGGGCTTCTGCTGCTGATTTGTCCACATAATATTGCTGGAAAAACTTTTCACCCTTATAGCTTTCTTGCTTTGGCTGAGCCTGATTTTGTTGGGTGATGGCTTTAAGCTGTTTATTGTCAAGCGTAGAGACGGCATCAGCTGAAGCTGCGAAACCTGATTGAATCGAGCCGCCACACAAAAGTGTCAAAATAGCTGTTGCTAAAGGATTAAATTTAAACTGATGTTTCATTGTCTCATTAACCAGTACGCTAATTCACAATTAATTATTGTCGCATCATAGAGAAAAAGTTGATAAGTGGCTACACTTAAGCTTTCAAAATCTCAGCTAGTTTTAGATTTTATTGCAAATGAATACACAACGTGAACAATTGATACAAACTTGGCTTCAAGCCGTTCTTCAGTCCGATCAATTTGAGATCAGTTTTTTGGCAGGAGATGCAAGCTTTCGACGTTATGCGCGAATCAAGTTACAAAACAAAACCTATATGCTCATGGATGCGCCACCTGAAAAAGAAGACTGTATTCCATTTGTGAGTATTGATGAGTTCTTTGATGGACATGGGGTTCGTGTGCCACATATCGTCGCCAAGGATTTAACCCAGGGTTTGTTACTGCTTGAAGATTTTGGTGATGTGGTGTTGTCCACTTTATTGAATGACGAAACTGTTGACCAATACTATGCACAAAGCTTTAAACAGTTGATTGAGTTGCAGCAGATTGATGGAAAAAATCATTTACCTGCCTATTCTTATGAAAAGCTGATGACAGAAATGCGTCTATTGACTGAATGGATGTTACCATCCTTGAATATTCAGCCTACAGAGCAGCAGCTTGAAACCATTGAGCAGGCATTCGACTTCCTTGCGATTGAAGCAACGCATCAGCCACAAGTCATCGTGCATCGTGATTTTCATAGCCGTAACCTCATGAAAATCGACAATGAGCAAGAGCTTGGTGTGATTGACTTTCAGGATGCAGTGATTGGTGCAGATACCTATGATCTGATCTCGATTACCCGTGATGCTTATGTGCAATGGAATACTGAACGTGTCTATAATTGGTTTAAAGTGTTCTATGACCTGTTGCCTGAAACTGCAAAAGAAAACCGTAGTTTTGAACAGTTCAAGCGTGATGCTGATTTAATGGCGATTCAACGTCACCTTAAGATTTTGGGTATCTTCGTGCGATTGTTTGAGCGTGATGGTAAATCGGGTTATTTAAAAGATTTACCGCGTGTGATGTGGTATTTGCTTGAAGAAAGTCAGGGCTACGACGAATTGAATGACTTTATGCAGTTTATTCGTGATGTGGTCATGCCTAAATTTACTGCAAAATATGGTAGCTATGAGGTGGTTGCATAATGAAAGCGATGATTCTTGCTGCAGGGCTAGGGAATCGCATGCGTCCGCTAACCCTACATACTCCTAAACCTTTGCTTGAAGTGGGTGGAAAACCGCTGATAGTTTGGCATATTGAAAAGTTGCAAAAGATTGGTGTGACTGAGATCGTCATCAATACCGCATGGCTAGGCGAAAAACTGGCGAATGCGCTGGGTGATGGTTCTCAATTCGGTGTCAAAATCCTATGGTCACATGAGGGTGAGGGTCTTGAAACCGCAGGTGGAATCATCAATGCCTTGCCATTGTTGGGTGATGAGCCATTCATTCTGGTAAATGGAGATGTCTGGACCACCATGGATTTTGCTTCATTATTAGATGTTCAGTTAGGTGAGCAGCAGGCACATTTGGTCTTGGTGGAAAATCCCCCACAACATTTAAAGGGTGATTTTATCCTTTCTAACGGGCTGGCTTATACCTTTGAACAGGAGCAGTTGGGCGAAGCATTAACTTATAGCGGTATTGCCGTGCTTCATCCGCGGATGTTTGCTGGTCTGGAAAATGGCAAGCGACCTTTGGCGCCATTGTTAAAACAGGCAATGCAGCAACAGCAGGTTTCGGCTGAAAAATTACAAGGGATTTGGGTGGATGTTGGCACACCTGAACGTTTGGAGCAGCTAGATCAACAAATTAAGCAAAATAAGTTTTCGTAGTAGGTCATTGTCTTTATTTGATTTGTATGGAAAAAGACAAAAGCCTACAGGATTGTGCAGTTTATCATGTTTGCCACTGTTTAACTGCATAATCGTTCAACAAGTCCTACTGTGCCTTGCATCAGAAATCGGTATACTGCACGGCAAGTTTATCGAGATGTTACACCGCTATGCATCCTTTTTTTCAAGAATTAAAGCAAGGTAGCCAGGCTTTGGGTTTAAACCTGAGTGATGAGGCCTTAACACTCTTATTGAAATATCAAGATGCTTTGGTGCTATGGAATAAAGCATATAACCTGACCGCTATTCGTGATCCTAAAGAAATGCTGGTGAAACATTTACTGGATAGCCTAAGTATCCTGAATGATTTACCCCAGGGCCGTTTGCTGGATGTGGGAACGGGTGGTGGCATGCCAGGCATGATCATTGCGTTATGTCAGCCAGAGCGTTCTTGTGTGCTTCTGGATTCCAATGGGAAAAAGATTCGTTTTTTAAAGCAGTTTATTGCTGATCTAAAGCTTAAAAATGTAATTGCAGTGCAAACACGTGTAGAAAACGAAGACAGTATTAACGAGCTTGGTCATTTCGATGTCATTACAAGTCGGGCCTTTGCCTCTCTGACTGACTTTGTCGATGCTGCACAACCTTATATGCATAAACAGAGCATTATTGCCGCAATGAAAGGCTTAATTCCAACCGACGAAGTTGAGCAAATCAAAGATCAATATTCATGTACGGTGATCGAACTTCGTGTACCAAGATTAGATGAACAACGTCATTTACTGTTACTTCAACGTATTCAATAAAAAATATTAAGGGTAGTCATGGCTCAAATTATTGCAATTGCAAACCAGAAAGGTGGTGTAGGGAAAACCACGACCGCAGTGAATCTTGCCGCATCTTTGGCAATTTTGAAAAAACGTGTCCTGCTGGTCGATATGGATTCACAGGGTAATGCCACTATGGGGTCTGGCGTTCAAAAGAATGACTTGCTTTATTCAGTGACGGATGTGCTGTTGGGCGAAGTGCCCATTGAAACAGCCATTCAAAAGGCTGAGGTGGGTTATAAGGTCTTGGGTGCAAACCGTGAGCTTGCAGGGGTGGAGCTTGTTATTGCGGAGCAGGATGGGCGTGAATTTATCCTGAAAAATGCCTTGCAGGAAGTCGCGTCCTCATTTGACTATATCATTGTGGATTGTGCCCCAAGTTTGAGCCTCATCACTGTGAATGCCTTGGCAGCGGTTGATGGTGTGATTATTCCAATGCAGTGTGAATATTATGCTTTGGAAGGTCTGGCTGATCTGACCCAGACCATTGACCGTATACAAAAAGCCCTCAATCCAAACTTGGAAATCATTGGGGTGTTGCGTACCATGTATGATGCCCGTAATGCCCTGACTCGTGATGTGTCGGCAGAGTTGGAGCAGTATTTTGGTAAAAAATTGTATGATACGGTGATTCCTCGAAATATTCGTTTGGCTGAAGCGCCAGCACATGGTTTGCCAGTGATCTATTTCGAAAAAAGTTCAAAAGGTGCGGTTGCCTATTTAAACCTTGCCGCAGAAATGTTGAAGAAAAGTAAAGTGAAAAAAGGAAGTGCTGTATGAGCATCAAAAAACGCGGATTGGCTAAAGGTCGTGGTTTAGATGCGCTATTGGGTTCAATTCAAAAAGAAAAACTGCAACTCGAAGCACAAGCCCTGGATCATGGTGAACTCAAGCAGATTGATGTCAACTTATTAAAACGTGGCGAATATCAGCCACGCCGTTTTATTCAGGAACAGGATTTACAGGAACTTGCGTCATCCATCGAGAAGCATGGGGTGATGCAGCCAATCGTGATTCGTCCTGTTGACGATGAACAGCACCCTTACGAAATCATTGCGGGTGAACGTCGTTGGCGTGCAGCGCAGTTAGCGGGTTTAACTCAAATCCCTGCCATTGTTCGTGAACTGAACGATCAGGTCGCAATTGCATTGGCACTGATTGAAAATATTCAGCGTCAGGACCTCAATCCAATTGATCAGGCAGTTGCTTTGCAACGTTTTCATGATGAATTTGGTTTAAGTCATCAGGAAATAGCCGATACTGTGGGTAAAGCCCGTACCACAGTGAGTAACTTATTACGCTTACTCAGTCTGGCTGACCCAATTAAGGACCTGATGCAACAGGGGCAGATTGATATGGGACATGCCCGTGCCATTCTCACCCTGAAAGCCAAAGACCAGATTGACGTGGCGCAAATCGTGATTGAAAAAGCCCTGTCAGTGCGTCAGACTGAACAACTGGTACGTGAGTGGTGTGAACCAAAGCCTGAAAAGGAAAAGGTGCAGGTTTCTCCTGATATTGAACAATTGACTCAGAAACTGTCGGAACGTTTTGGGGCAAATGTGAAAATTGACCATAACCAAAAAGGTAAAGGAAAAATGGTCATTCATTACCACTCATTGGATGAGTTGGATGGAATTTTAAATATTTGTTTACCTAACTAATATTCAAGGTGCGTCCTTTTATATTTTAAATATTATTGGGGAATAATATGTGGGAACTTGTGAAAGCGGGTGGTTGGTTAATGCTACCGCTTATTCTCTCATCAATTTTTACGGTTGCAATTTCAATTGAACGCTATATTCGGTTAAAACGGGCACAGGTACTGCCACAGACATTATTGGTCAATGGTTCGGATGCTGAATCTGTCATTTCACAACTAGAGCAGGATGCTGCCGCAAAAAGTCCTTTGGGTCGTATTCTTAAGGCAGGATATGAACATCGTGACCAGGGCGAGCAGTTTGCGCGTGCGCAGATGGAGGCAACTGCTTCACGGGAAATCAGCCATCTGGAAAAAAATATCAATTTTCTGGGTACCTTAAGTGCCATTGCACCTTTGCTTGGTTTGTTAGGAACCGTACTTGGTATTATTGAATCATTTTTAGTGATTGATATCGGTTCTGCTGGAAATGCAAGTATGATGATGCCTGGTATCTCTAAAGCATTGATTACTACGGCTGTAGGTATGCTGATAGCGATCCCTGCCATGATTGCCTACCGTTATTTTCAACGTGTAGTACATGAATATATTGCTGAGTTAGAACAACAATCAACATTATTTCATGCTGCACTTTTCTACAAAAAAGCACCTCATGTGCAAGAACATCGCCATGCAAGCTGAGCATAGGTGACATTATGAAATTTAAACGTTCTCAAGTTGAAGATATTCATATCAACCTGACACCCATGATTGACTGTCTGTTGTTCATTCTGGTGTTCTTGCTATTGTCCACAACATTCAGCCAGCAAAGCCGTATCAATCTGACTTTGCCCGATGCACAGGGTGTGCCACCAAAACAGTTCGATCAGAAAATTGAAATCATGGTAGACTCAACGGGGCATTATTCTGTGAATGGTCAAGCATTATCAACCAAGGATATTGCGGATTTAAGTACCGCAATCAAGCAGGCTGCACAGGATCGGCGTGATTTGATGTTTATTATTGCGGCGGATGCCAAAGCAACCCATCAGGACGTGATTCGTGTGATGGACGTGGCAGGTCAGCTTGGCTTTGTTAATGTCAATATCAGCACTAAAGTTCCGACTAGAGGTTTTACTGAGTGAATCAGGATTTTAAGGTTTATTTGCGCCTCATCTCATATTTAAAATCTTATTGGGGTATTGCCTTATTTATATTGATCGGTTTTGCGATTAATGCCACCACAGAAGTCTCAGTCGCCAAGCTGATGAAATATATCATCGATGCCATTCAAAATGGTGATCGAGAGAATCTGAACTGGTTTCCTGTTTTAATTGTGCTATTGATGTTTTTTCGTGGCGTTGGATTATTTTTAGGTGGATATTTTACCGCCGTTATTTCACGTCAGTTGGTCTTTGGTATTCGTCAGGAAGTTTACGCCAAACTATTAAGACTCCCTGCACAATATTATCTTGATCATAGCTCTGGTCATATTACTGCCAAGTTAATGTATAACGTTGAACAGCTTTCAGCCGCATCATCAGAGTCTTTGAAAACCCTGATTAAAGACGGTTTGATTGTTATTGGATTGTTGAGCTATTTACTGTATACCAATTGGCGTTTAACACTATGTTTTATTGTCTTTATACCAGTGATTGGCATCTTGGTGCGTATTGCCTCGAAAAAAATGCGTAAGCTGTCGATTCAGGTACAAAATACCATGGGTGATGTCAACCATGTGGTACAGGAAACCATCAATGGCAATAGTGTCGTCAAAAGCTTTACAGGTGAAGCATTTGAACAGCAGCGTTTTTATAAATCGTCACAAGAGAATCTTCGCCGTGGCTTAAAAATGGTGGTGGTGCAAAATATTAACAGCCCGATTATCCAGTTGATTCTCTCTTGTGCAATCGCAGTGATTTTATGGATTGCATTACGTCCACAAGTTTTGGGTGATACTTCGGCTGGTGAATTTGTTGCCTATATTGCAGCAGCAGGTTTAATCTCAAAACCTGTGAAGAACCTGACGGATATTAATGAAAAATTACAGCGTGGTTTGGCAGCAGCACACTCTGTATTTGAACTGCTAGATTTGCCTGAAGAACAGAATAAGGGGCAACTCACACCTGTGCTGAAAGGCAATATCCAGTTTGAACATGCAGATTTATGTTATGAAGACGGTACGCATGCGATTAAGGATTTTTCTTTAAAGATTCATTCTGGACAGACAGTTGCATTGGTGGGACGTTCAGGTGCGGGTAAAACCTCATTGGTGAATATGCTGCCACGCTTTCAGGAGTTAAGCGGTGGGCAACTGAAGTTTGATGGTGTGCCTGTTCAGGACATTGAATTGTCTTGCCTGAGATCACAGATTGCAATGGTCAATCAACAGGTGATTCTGTTTAATCGTTCAGTCCGTGACAATATTGCCTATGGTCAATTACAGGATGCAAGTGACGAGAAAGTGATTGCGGCGGCAAAAGCGGCTTATGCACATGACTTTATCATGAACTTGCCACAGGGTTATGACACTGTTCTCGGTGCGCAGGGCTTGAGCCTTTCTGGTGGTCAACGTCAGCGTATTGCCATTGCAAGAGCGATTCTCAAAGATTCTCCAATCCTGATTCTTGATGAGGCAACCAGTGCGCTGGATAATGAGTCTGAATATTTTATTCAACAGGCTTTTGATGAGGCGATGCAAGGTCGTACTACCATTGTGATTGCGCATCGTTTATCGACCATTGAAAATGCTGATGTGATTGTGGTGATGGACAAAGGGCAGATCATTGAACAAGGCACACATACCGAATTGCTCGCAAAACATGGCATGTATTATCAATTGCATCAACGCAATTTTGAGGAACACTAAACATGTCTATGGCGCAAACCATTCAGGATGCCTGGAATAAACAGGCAGCATGGTTAGTGTTGTTGCGTCCATTGTCATGGTTGTACCGTTTTGGTTTTTGCCTGAATCAGGGCTTGTATAGAACTGGAATCAAGAAAGTATATACCGCACCTGTGCCTGTGATGGTGATTGGTAATATCACGGTTGGGGGAAGTGGCAAAACGCCGTTGTTGATTCAACTGGTCAAGTATCTTCAACAACACAATATTCGTGTTGGAGTGATTAGCCGTGGTTATGGCGGTAAGGGAGATTTTCCTGCGCTGGTGACCACAACCTCTGAACCTGATCAAGTGGGTGATGAACCCTGTCTGATTGTACAGGCAACCCATGTTCCCATGGCGGTTGGTCCAAACCGTCAGGCAGCGATTGAACTGTTATTAAAATCTACCGCGATTGACCTGATTATGAGTGATGATGGTTTGCAGCATTGGGCTTTGGCACGTCAGCTTGAATGGATTGTGCTGGATCAAAACCGTGGTTTGGGCAATGAAAAGTTATTACCTGAAGGTTATCTGCGTGAGCCTAAATCACGCTTAAATAGAAGTACGGTCATTGAACATACTAAAATTGCACGAGCTCAGCGAAATATGCATTTAGAGATTGGCCAACCTTATTTGCTTAATCCCAATTCAAGCACAAACACTTTTGATGCCAAGCAGTATTTTAATGCTGTGGTGGGGATTGGCTTTCCGCAGCGTTTTTATCAAACACTGAATAAGCTCGGTGTTAACCAATATCAGGCACATGAGTTTCCAGATCATCATGATTATGAAATTGCTGATTTAACATTTGATCATCATGATGTAATTATCACGACTGAAAAAGATGCGGTTAAGTTCAAGACATTATTAAAGCAACATCCTGAATTTAACATTCCCATTTGGGTGGTGCCTGTAGAGGCAGTTTTATCATCAGATTGTTATGACTTGCTGCGGCAACAGTTACAGCAAGTCGGGATTCAATTTTCTTAGAGGGCAACTATGAAACACATCGTTATTCCTGCACGTTTTGCCAGTTCTCGTTTACCAGGCAAGCCTTTATTGCTTATTCATGGTCGCCCAATGATTTTGCGCGTAGTTGATCAAGCCAAAAAAGTACAGGACTTTGATGATTTGTGTGTGGCAACGGATGATGAGCGTATTGCCGAAGTGTGTCGAGCTGAGGGAGTGGATGTGGTCTTGACCCGTGCTGATCATCCATCAGGCACAGATCGGTTAAGTGAGGTTGCCCGTCTAAAAGGCTGGTCTGCCGATGACATTATTGTCAATGTTCAGGGTGATGAGCCTTTGCTTCCAGCACAGTTGGTACAGCAGGTAACGCAACTTCTGGTTGAGCAACCACAATGTTCAATGTCTACTTTATGTGAGCCTATTCATCAGTTAGATGAGTTTCAACGTGACAGCATTGTGAAAGTGGTGATGAGCAATCGCAATGAAGCATTGTATTTTAGCCGTGCCACCATTCCGTATGATCGTGATGGAGTAAAACAGTCACCGCCCACCTTGCATGATCAGGCATTCCGCCATCTGGGTTTATATGCTTACCGTGTCAAATTGCTACAAGAATATGTCACTTGGGAACAGGGAAATCTGGAAAAACTGGAAAGCCTGGAGCAATTGCGTGTATTGGAAAACGGCCACCGTATTGCGATTGCTGTTGCAGAAGCGAATTTACCTCCTGGGGTAGATACACAAACGGATTTAGACCGTTTAAATGCGATGCCTGTTAGTTTATTTGAGTAGTATTGAGTGATATGCAACAAACCATGATTTATCCCTGGCATGAGCAAACATGGTCTTTGCTCACCACGCGCTTTCCTGAGCTTGGTCATGGTTTGCTGTTTTATGGTAAACAAGGCTGCGCCAAGCAGGAGTTTGCCGAACGGTTTGTTGCATGGGTACTTTGTCTGAATAAACAGGCTGAGGCGGCATGTGGTGAGTGTTCTAGCTGCCAATGGCTGAAATCTGACACCCATCCCAATTATGTGCATATCACCACAGACGAAGACAATAAAAAGCAAAATGCAAAAATAAAGATTGAAAAAATCCGTGACTTATTACCTTTCGTGCAGCAGACAGGTGAAGGCTGGCGTGTGGTAATGATTGAGCCAGCGGAAGCACTGAATATTGCCTCTTCCAATGCATTGCTCAAGACCTTGGAAGAACCAGGTGAGCGTGTGGTGCTGATTTTAGTTGCCGATCATTACTTGAAACTACCCGCAACCATCCGCAGTCGTCTACAACATTTCGCCTTGGATCGTCTAACCCCTCAAGAGTCACAGACTTTTGTGCGACAGCAAATTCCAGATTTAACATCTGAGCAAACTTCACTGTTGTTGAATCTTGGCAATGATATGCCGTTAAAGGCAATCGAGATTCAACAGAGTCACTGGCTAGAGAAACGGGCTACATTTTTAAATGACTGGTTGAAGCTGGTATCTGAAAAGAATATGCCTTTGTACTACGCCAACAAGTGGTCTAAGGAATTAAATTTTTCAGAATTTCTGATCATGTTTGAATATCTTTTAGCTGATGTCATTGCTTTAAAATTAAATCAGTCAATCAAGAATGATGATCTGGATTTTCAAAAACTTGGCCAATGCTATGATCTGGAAAGTTTGTTTGAAGTTTATTCAGATCTACAGCAGCAGAAATTGATGGTGGAGCAAAATGTTCAAACCCAACTGGTGCTTGATAAGCTGTTCATACAATTAATGAATGCTTAATTCTTGGTATTATATAGCTAAATTCTAAAAATACTAGCACAAGGAAATATCTGTAAAACCTCATTTCCTATGGTTTTAGGTGTGATGATAAATGAAGTATTCAGCTATAGATAAAAAATATAAAGAAAATTCTTCTGTTTAAAGAACAAGCAAATTCCTTTGGTTTGAACGTTTTTATTAAACATTATTTGTTGTTTCCAGCAATGTTTCCTATAATCAAAAGTAACGATGTAAATGCTTTAACTCATTACTTATCTTTTATCTGCTAAGTCTGAGTTAGATTGATTTTTATAGATGGTTCAATTTGTTAGATTAATCAGCATGATATAAAAGTGTTCGGTTTTTATGTTAACAGGGGAATGTTATGCAACCACAAATGATGGGTGGAATTATACAGGTCAATATTCCTGATAAAGCAACGTTGCAATCAAGTTATATGCCTTTTGTTCAAGGCGGCGGTTTATTTGTTCCAACCAAGCAGGCGGTCAAGATGGGACAGGAGGTATTTGTTCTGGCAACCTTACCAGATCAGGCACAGAAGATTCCGTTGACAGGTAAAGTGATCTGGATTTCTTATAAACAAACACATTTTAAACCACAGGGTTTTGCAATCCAACTGATGGGTGAAAAAGGTGTGTATTATAAAAATGAGGCTGAAAAGTTGCTGGCAGGTTCAAAAGGCCTTGATCGCCCAAGTTACACCATGTAAGCGTTATAGATAGGAAAAAAAGAGTGTTTGTTGATACGCATTGCCATTTAACCATGCTGGATTTGACACCTTATCAAGGAGATCTGGATCAGGCACTTGCACAGGCCAGACTCGCGGGTGTGTCAAAATTTATGGGAATTTCAGTTGATCTGGATGACCATATTCAATTGTCACAGATCGCGTCCAGACATGTGGATGTTGGCTATACGGTTGGTGTTCATCCATGTGAGGATGAGCAGACCATGGCACGCGCGACAACAGATTATTTGGTGGAGCTTGCCCAATCTGAAAAAGTCTGGGCTTTGGGTGAAACTGGTCTGGATTACTATCACAGCACTGATTTTATTGCAGCGCAAAAGCAGTGTTTTGCACGGCATATTCAGGCCTCAAAGATTATAAAGAAACCTGTGGTGGTACATACACGTTCGGCTAAGCATGACACGGTTGATATTATAAAGACTGAGCAGTCAACGCATGGAATATTGCATTGTTTTACCGAAGACTGGGAAACTGCGAAAGCTGTTCTGGACTGTGGCTACTACATTTCATTCTCTGGCATTATCTCATTTAAAAATGCACAGGATTTGCGAGATGTCGCTAAACAGGTTCCACTTGACCGTGTACTGATTGAAACAGATAGTCCTTATTTAGCACCTGTACCTTATCGTGGTAAAACCAACGAACCGAAATATGTGCCGTATGTAGCAAAAGCACTCAGTGATGTATATGATAAATCGGTTGAAGAAATTGGCATGATCACTGCCCAAAATTTTGAAAATCTTTTAAATTTGAAATAAACGGTTTTGTTGTATTAGGAAAGAGAGTTATTACGTGAAAATGGATCGGCAAGCTCAGTTCAGAGCACGAGAAGTATTAATTTTTCAAATCGCGGAGCAACTCCTATTAGAAAATGGTGAAGCGGGCATGACACTAGATGCCTTAGCAGCGGAACTAGATCTTGCAAAAGGGACCTTATACAAACATTTTCAAAGTAAAGACGAATTATATATGCTGCTTATTATTCGCAATGAGCGCATGTTACTTGAAATGATTCAAGATACTGAAAAAGCTTTTCCAGAACATTTGGCTTTTTTTATGCTGCATCATTTGCATCATCCTGAGCGTACCGCTTTATTTCACCAAATCGAAGAACGTCTTTCAACAACGGGTCAGGGCATTCAGTTGCTGTTTAGTGAATTATATAAAGTGCGTCGGCAACGTTTACGTATCATCATTCGAATGACTGAGAGTTACTTGTTGGACATCAATAGCACCATGACCACACGTGATTATCTCGCCTCCATTTGGTCGTTGACCTATGGCGCGGCTGTAATTTTGAATTCGAGTTTTTATCAACGTTACATTGGATCGCGAGACACATTGCGTGTTGCTTATATTGAACAGGCACTCGCATTACCCAAGTTACTTGAATCTGCTTTACCTTAGTTGAAAAGACGATGAGATCATCACTGCGATTACAAAAAGCCTTTACTCTGATTGAGGTCATGGTGGTGATTGTCATTATGACGATTATGGCATCTTTGGTGGTGTTAAATATCGGTGGAGTGGATCAACGTCGAGCAATGCAAGCTAGGGAAATGTTTATTCTTGATCTCAAAAAAATTAATAAAGAAGCGACAGATCAGGCCAAAGTTTTTGCCTTAAATACTCAAAATGCTACAGATGTTGCCCCATTTAGTTATAACCTGTTTGAATATCACGATCAGAGTCGGGAGCAGATTCAACAGGCAGATCGTACTTGGCGGCTCTATAAAGAATTTAAAACCCGACAGTTACCAGATCGTGTTTCTTTCGGTATTCAAAGCTTAGACACGGCAAACTATAGCAAAGCGAAAAATGAAGATTTATTGGGTGGTAAAACACCACAACTAATTTGGTTCGGCAATGGTGAAGTGAAACCTGTTCGAATTCAGTTCTATTATGAGCAACAACCAATTGGCCATGAGTTAGAGCTAGATCATTTGGGTAAAATAGATGAAAATTAAAGATTCAGATGATAGCTCTCCATCTTCTTGCGAAGCTGCGCTTTTCAGGGTGAAACGTTGTTTCACTAACCTCTATACTCGAAGCATAGCTTCTCGCCTTGCAGCAGGGCCGAGCGGTGCTCGATTTAATCGTGCTCACTTCGAGCATAGCTCTTCGTCTTGCGCTCGAGTGAAACGTTGTTTCACTAACCCTCGCTCAGGATTTACCTTACTCGAAGTAATGGTGGCTTTGGCGATTTTTGCCGTGGCTGCCATCGCGTTAACGAAAGTCGCGATGCAATATACGCAATCGACAGCAAATGCAATCTTAAGGACAAAGGCACAATTTGTCGCAATGAATGAAGTGGCAAGGATGGAAATCAACCAGGAATGGCTGGATGGGACACAATCCAAGCAAGTGACTTCGCATGGCGAAACGTGGCAAATTGACAAAAAAGCACAATCTACCATTAGCCCGAAGATACAACGCATCGAGTTACAAGTCAGTTTATTTAATAATGAACAAGGGAAGGTTGAAGCGGGTGTTACTAATCTTGTGTTCTTTAACTATCCAGCAAAGGCTAGAACACAATGACATATAATTTCGAGCATCGCTTTTCAACTTGGATTCGGGCTAAGCGTGGTTTTCTTGCAAAGCGATCTAGGCCTGCTTTCAATCGTTCTTCACCTCAGTCAGGATTTACCTTAGTGGAATTGCTGGTTGCAATCGCAATCTTTGCTGTACTTTCCATGTTGGGGTGGAAGGTATTTGATTATCTATTAAAAGTAAAAGATAGAAATGCAGAGCATGAAATGCATTTATTTGCCTTGCAAGATGCTTATCAGCAGGTTTTAAGAGACAGCTTGCAGATTATTCCATTGACTGCAAATGATGGTCGACAGTTACAGGCTGCTATTGTGTTGAATAATCAATATTTTGCTTTTAGCAAAGCAGGTGTTTCTGACCCATTGAAACAGGGACTATCACCTTATGAACGTATTGAATATCGATATGACTCTACACAAAAGAAAGTATATCGACTGAAATATTCAAATCTTAATATTCCAAATCGTGTACAGCCAGTCTCAAGTACCTTATTGGAGAATGTTGATCAATTTAAAGTGATGGTTCTGAATCCTCAAGAGCTAACTCAATGGCCAGAAAATAGTGATCCAAACAATATTGCCGAGCTCAAGAAATTACCCTTGGGTTTGAAAATACAGCTGACCGTTGCTGGTACTGATTATGAATGGATCTTTAGCCTGTTAAATACGCAAGTTTATTCACAATACCTAGGGAACTCAAATATAAATGGGGGAATAAACCCACCGAATAAAGATGGATCAAATTCATCTAATCATACCGAGCTTCCATCACAATGATTAAGATAAAAGAACGCGTCAGTAAAAAGTCTCATGGATTTGGGGCATCTCAGCATGGTGTCGCCTTATTGACCATTCTGGTGATGGTAGCTTTAGCGACAATTTTAGCAGCGACTATCGCGAAACGACAAACCAATACCTCGGAAAATACGGGGTATTTGATGCGTCAAAATCAATCTTTATTATATGCAAAAAGTGCAGAAGCTTTCTTCTCTGAGTTGCTCATTCAAGACAGTGATAATGGTGGTGCGATTGATCATTTACAGGAAAACTGGGCGAAACCAATGCCAGCCTTTCCTGTAGAGAATGGTTTTGTTTCAGGCCGTTTGCTGGATGAGTCTGGAAAATTTAATTTAAATAACTTGTTAAAAGCTGATGGTAGTGTGGATGACTCTGCAAGACGCTGGTTTGAAAAATTATTGCAACGCGTCGGGTTGCCTGCTGAGTTGAGTCAGGCCGTAATTGACTGGCAAGATGCCGATGATGAAACCACGGGTGCGATGGGCGCAGAAAGTAATTATTATCAGGGTTTGGATCCCTCATACTTGGCTTCCAATACCAAATTTCATCAGGTAGAGGAGTTAAAGCTGGTCAGAGGATTCGAGGGAAAAAATTATGACCTCATTGCACCGTATGTCACTGCATTGCCAGAAGCCACAAAAATCAACATCAATACAGCAGCTCCGTTATTGCTGGCAAGTATTGATCCTAAAATAGATGTGAAAACAGTAGAGCAGGAGCTAAAGGCCAAACAGGCAGAGTTGACTTATTTCAATAGTGTTGAGGACTTATGGAAACTGAATGCATTTTCTGGAATAGAACCACAAAACAAAAGCGATGCTGTGGCATGGCTAGACAATAAATCGAATTATTTTACAGCACAGATTGAAGTAGTTTTAAGTGAACGCAAACGACAGTTTAGCAGTGCCATGATGCGTAAAGACAAGCAGGTGACAGTCTATTCCAGAAGTCTTGCGCCATTTAATGCCGATGTGCCAGCATTGTAGAATCGAGTTACCAAACCTAAAGTGTATAAATTGGATGATTGAATGGTCACAGGGTTTAAAATCAATCACAATGCTTGTTTTTTTGCTTTATAATAAAATCCATTTTGCAAAATAAGATCAGCTTGGTGCATGTTAATTCGTAAATTATTTAAGTTTGAAAATGCTCATATTGTGCGTAACTGTACATCGGACCGTTGTAAGCGTTCGATTCATGGGCACAGCTATAAAGTTGAATTACTGTTAAAAGCCTCAAAGCTGGATCATGGACAAATGGTTTATGATTTTGGGTTGTTAAAAGGTGTGATTAAGGAGCTTTTTGATAGTTTTGATCATGCCATTTGCTATTGGCAAAAAGATGACCCTGAATATATCGCCGCATGTCAAACATTTAGTGCACGGTGGATTGCGTTACCTGTTTCGCCATCTGCTGAGCAATTTTCACGGATTTTCTTTTATCTGGCACAGCAGGTGCTTCATTCAACCACTACCCAAAATGGTGAGGGTGATGTAGAGGTTTATTCGGTGATTGTGCATGAAACGGATACAGGTTATGCACAAAGTTTCATAGAAGATATTGAAAACGAACAAATGGGTATCTTAAATTTAGACCAGATTATTTTTTCAGAACAGGTGCAGGCGGAATGGAGTGATCCTCAAATGTATGACAACCTGAAAAAGGGAGTAAGATTCCAGAATCCGAATGTAGAACTACAAGTCAATATCTGAGAGATCCTCTACTTTACAACCAATGAATTTATTGCAGGGAATGTTGATGCAATTTACTGAACAACAGCAGGACAAGTTAAATAAAGTTCAGTTGGATGAGTCCTGGAAAACCTCATTGTCAGAGTTTTTACTGAGCCAAAAAATGGATAACTTGCGTGAATTTTTGCAGCAGGAAAAACTTGCCGAAAAAACCATTTATCCTCCAGGTAAACAGATTTTTAGCGCACTGAATACAACACCTTTAAATGAGGTAAAGGTGGTGATTTTGGGCCAAGATCCATATCATGGCCCAAATCAGGCAAATGGTCTAAGCTTTTCTGTACAAAGAGGGGTTGCATTACCACCATCTTTGCGTAATATTTTTCATGAATTACATACTGATCTCACAGTGCCGATTTCCCGTCATGGGGATTTAAGTAAATGGGCTGCTCAAGGGGTATTGCTATTAAACAGTGTACTGACTGTTGAAGCAGGACAGCCAACTTCTCATCAGAAACAGGGATGGGAAGAGTTTACCGATGCTGTCATTGATGTGTTGAATGAACAGCGGGAGCATGTGGTCTTTATTTTGTGGGGTGCGTATGCACAACGTAAAGGACAGCGCATTGATCGAAATAAACATCTAGTGTTAACAGCTGCACATCCCTCACCTTTGTCTGCAAACCGAGGTGGTTTTTTTGGCTGTAAAGTATTTTCTAAAACAAATCATTATTTGAAACAACATGGCATTGAGCCAATAGACTGGCAACTGGACGCATAATGACTTCTCCCGATTTAAATAGTTATCACCCAGATTTAATTATCGAAAACGCTAAAAATGGTTGGCGTATTGTTCGTTTAAACCGACCAAAATCTTTACATGCACTTGATGAGTCAATTGTGAGTGCTTTATTGAAAGTATTTGAATATTTTCATGAAGATGACAGTGTTAAAGCAATCTGGTTTGATTCAACCACACCAAAAGCCTTTTGCGCGGGTGGTGATGTTCGTAAACTCCGTCAACTTGTCATTAATAATGAAGTAGATACGGCAAATAAATTTTTTGAACAAGAATATGCGCTTGATTTATTGCTTCATAACTATGCTAAGCCAATCGTAGTTTGGGGTGAAGGTTATGTCATGGGTGGTGGTTTAGGACTATTCATGGCCGCGCCTTTCCGTCTAGTCACACCTTATTCACGTCTTGCAATGCCTGAAATCAATATTGGTCTCTATCCTGATGTAGGGGGAAGTCGTTTTCTTGCAGATCGTGGTCAAATTGGGCTGTTTACAGGTTTAACGGGTTCAATTATGACTGCAGCTGGTGCTTTTAGCATTGGTTGGGCAACTCATATTTGTGAAGCACAGCGAGATAATGTTCTTCAAAAAGTTTTGAATGTGGATTGGAATCACTATCCTGCGGGTGCTTTCCGTGCCATTGATGATACTTTAAATAGTCTACATCGTCCTGTAGCGGCAGGTCCTCTGCAAAACTCAATCGATGTGATTCATAGTGTTTGCCGTGGTCAAAGTTTTGAGTATGACTATCAAGCGATTATTGGTCTGAGTGATGCAAGTAGTGACTGGTTACGTCAGGCAAGTGAGAATCTGCAAAAAGGTTCTCCAAGTACTGCTGCGATTACATGGTTGCTATGGCAATGGGGCAAGCAAGGGCATGCCTGGGATGAAGTTTTTGCATTAGAATCACAAATCTCTGACTGGAAAATTCGTCATCCCGATTTTGTCGAGGGTGTCCGTGCACGTTTAGTTGATAAGGACTTATCACCAGAATGGAAAGCAGCCGAGAAAATCACATTACAAGATATTTTATCTCACTGCCCTCCAGTGACCACGATTGATAGCTGGAATACATTATTAAGACAATATGGTGTGATTGTTTAACCCTATATGAGTTCAACTGAAACGAATGATGAATACTGGATGCAGTTTGCTTATGAGCAGGCTAACCTAGCCGCATCACAGGACGAAATTCCAGTTGGGGCTGTAATTGTAAGCCAGAATAAGGTGATTGGTTCGGGTTATAATGCACCCATCAAGCTTTCTGATCCAACTGCACATGCTGAAATCCAGGCACTTCGTTCCGCCTGTCAGGCTATAGATAATTACCGTTTGCCAGATGATGCCACACTTTATGTGACGCTTGAACCTTGTACGATGTGTGTTGGCGCACTCATTCATGCCCGTATCAAAAAAGTAGTGTTTGCTACAACAGAGCCTAAAGCTGGTTCGTTGGTCAGTGCAAGACAGCTACTTGAAAGCGGCTATTACAATCATAAATTCACTTTCGAACAGGGATGCATGCAGGCACAGTGTTCATCCCAGTTAAGTGAGTTTTTTAAGCGTAGACGTGATGAAAAGAGAAAAATCCATTCGTCAAAAACGCCCTTAAATGATTCATAATGCCCTTGTAGTTGTGGCAAACTAGGCCCTCCCATGATTTTGGTTAGATCAAAAAGGCGAAGCTATGCGTAATGCAATCACCATAAAAAAAGAATTCAATGCACCCATCTCTGATGTTTTTGATTTATTGTCAAAACATGCAACCTACAACAAGGCGTTTGCACCTTTACAGGTGGTGCGGGTAAAGGATTCTGCTGACCCTCAACGTCCTGATGGCATCGGCTCAATTCGTCGTATGGGTTTTGGCCCGATTAAGCCATTACAGGAAGAGATTACCCTGCTGGAAGAAAACAAGCGGATTGAATATAAGCTGATTAACAACCCATTGGTAAAACATCATTTGGGACAAATTGATTTTAGGGAAATTACACCCTACATCACTTTGGTGACCTATAAGATTGAATTTACCGCAAAAGCACCATTTGTAAGTAAATTAGTTCTTGCACAACTCAAGGCAGCGATTACACTAGGTTTTTCAAAATTAGCAAAATCAGTTGCTTCATAAGAGACAGGAATGACAGTTCAAATTATTACGATTGATGGTCCTAGTGGTTCTGGCAAAGGGACCTTGGCAGCCAAAATAGCTGCTTATTATGGATTTAATCTTTTAGACTCTGGTGCTTTATATCGTTTACTCGGGCTGTCATTATTTCAAAAGGGCTTGTTGGACCAGATTGAGGCAAGGCTGGAACAATGTGTTGATGATGCAACTCATTTGGATATTGAATTTAAATCAAATGAGACCGCTACGCAGGTGTTGCTTGAGGGGAAAGATGTCACCAATACCATTCGAACAGAGCAGGTCGGTGAGTATGCTTCTAAAGTGGCAACTGTGCCAGAATTAAGAAAGGCATTATTTGAACGTCAACGTGCATTTATCCAGCATCCAGGACTGGTTGCCGATGGCCGTGACATGGCAACTTCAATTTTTCCTGAAGCGCAAGCCAAGCTATACCTTACGGCATCAGCCGAATCGCGTGCTGAGCGACGTGTAAAACAGTTGCAGGGTATGGGGCTTGATGCTAAAATAAGCGACATTTTATCTAACATACAGGCTAGAGATAAAAGAGATATGGAGCGTGAAGTCGCTCCGCTCAAGCCAGCGGAAGACGCCTATATCATTGATAGCTCTACAATAGGCATTGATGAGGTCTTTAAGCTCATGGTTGATTATATCGATAGTCGTATATAAATAGATATTCAATGAATTTTCAGTTGAAGCATGGTCTGGTCAGATTTTATGGCTATGTAACAACTTAACTAAACCGATCTTGTCTGATCCAAGACCGTTGAATTTTTTAGGTATATCATGACCGAATCTTTTGCAGCCCTCTTTGAAGAAAGCGAATCAACCCTTAATATTGACAAAGGTGCCGTAATTAAAGGTATCGTTGTTAGTATCGACTCTGACTGGGTAACTGTTGACACTGGCCTTAAATCTGAAGGTGTTGTTGACCGTGCTGAGTTTTTAAATGAACAACGTGAACTTGAAGTTCAGGTTGGTGATGAAGTTGATGTTGTTGTTGAAGCGCTTGACAACGGTATGGGTCAAACAGTTTTATCACGTGAAAAAGCGAAACGTGCTGAAACCTGGACTAAACTTGAGAAAATCTTTGAAGATGGCGAAATCGTTACTGGTGTTATCTCTGGTAAGGTTAAAGGTGGTTTCACTGTTGACATTGGTCCTGTACGTGCATTCCTGCCAGGTTCTTTGGTTGACACTCGTCCGATTCGCGACACAACTCACCTTGAAGGTAAAGAGTTGGAGTTCAAGGTTATCAAGCTTGATGCTAAACGCAATAACGTTGTGGTTTCTCGTCGTGCCGTAATGGAAGCTGAATCTTCAGCTGACCGTGAAGCATTGCTTGCTCAGCTTGAAGAAGGTCAAACTGTTACTGGTACAATCAAGAACCTTACAGATTACGGTGCATTCGTTGATCTTGGTGGTATTGATGGTCTTCTGCATATCACAGATATGGCTTGGAAACGTATCAAGCATCCATCAGAAGTGGTTGAAGTGGGTCAAGAAGTTACTGTTAAAGTACTTAAGTTTGACAAAGAGCGTAACCGCGTATCTTTAGGTCTTAAGCAATTAGGCGAAGATCCATGGTTGGCGATCATGAACCGTTATCCTAAAGGTTCTATCGTTAAAGCTCGCGTAACGAACTTAACTGACTACGGCTGTTTCGCAGAAATCGCTGAAGGCGTTGAAGGTTTAGTACACGTTTCTGAAATGGACCACACTAACAAAAACATCCACCCATCTAAAGTTGTTCAGATTGGTGATGAAGTTGACGTTATGGTTCTTGAAGTTGACGAAGAGCGTCGTCGTATTTCTCTTGGTATCAAACAAACTCGTGCTAACCCATGGGAAGAGTTTGCTAAGAACCACGACAAAGGTGAAAAAGTTTCAGGTACGATCAAGTCAATCACTGACTTCGGTATCTTCATCGGTTTACCAGGCGGTATCGATGGTCTAGTTCACTTGTCTGACATTTCTTGGAACGAGCAAGGCGAAGAAGCAATTCGTCGTTACAAGAAAGGTGACACAGTTGAAGCGGTTATCTTGTCTGTTGACGCTGAAGGCAACCGTATCAGCCTTGGTATCAAGCAATTGAACAGCGACCCATTCAATGACTTCTTGGCTGCGAATGAGCGCGGTGCCTTGGTTAAAGGTACTGTAACTGCTGTTGATGCGAAAGGTGCTACAGTTAAATTGGCTGATGACATCGAAGCAACACTTAAAGCTTCTGAAATCAACCGTGACCGCGTTGAAGATGCAACCAAGTTCCTAGAAGTTGGTCAGGAAGTTGAAGCGAAGATCATCAACGTTGATCGCAAGTCTCGTTCAATCAACTTGTCTATCAAAGCGAAAGACGAAGCTGAAGAGAAAGAAGCTGTAAACAATGCTCGTCAAGCTGCTGCTACACAAGTTGCTGACAGCAATGGTCCTAAGACTATTGGTGACTTAATTAAAGCTCAAATGAAGTAATTTGTTAAAAAGTACGTTTCTTGTAACAGAGAAGTACTTTTTTATACAAAAATACTGTAAACGGTAGCGTAGTATTTATGTACTGCGCTACCGTTTTGTATTTAAACAGGTTATTATTAAAAACATTAAAAAGTAGCAATAATTAAAGAGGTCATCAATGACTACTGAAGCACTTAATAAATCTGATTTGATTGAACGGATTGCACTTAAAAACCCACACTTGGCTGAACCTTTAGTTGAAGATGCAGTTAAGATCATGATTGACCAAATGATTGAAGCGCTTTCAAATGGTGATCGTATCGAAATTCGTGGTTTTGGCAGTTTTGCATTGCATCATCGTGAACCACGTTTAGGACGTAACCCTAAAACAGGTAAGGCTGTTGATGTTGCGGCGAAAGCCGTTCCTCACTTTAAACCAGGTAAAGCACTTCGTGATGCGGTAAACGAATCTGCTGAATAATATTCGAGGTGTGTATGCGTTATATATTAATTGCATTACTTATTGCTATATTTGGTTATTCGCTTGCCTTGGTTTTGCAGAACCCAGCAGAGTTGGAGGTAAACTTATTGTTTACCCAAGTCCCTGCGATGCGTTTAGGTCTATTGCTTCTATTAACATTGGCATTAGGCATTGTTGTTGGTCTACTTCTTGGTGTCCAGGTATTTAGGGTTTTCCAAACCAATTGGGAAATTAAACGTTTACGTAAAGACATTGATCATCTGAGAAAAGAACAAATTCAGGTGGCTCAACAAGCTGCTGCTCAGGCTGCTGCAAGTACAAGACATGAAAAAACTGTGCTGGATATTCACACAGAAAATAAAAGCCCATTATAATATGGGCTTTATTTTTATTGGGAAGAAAAGCTCTTGAGTATCATTGTTGCCTTGGATGCAAAAAGCGAATACGACGCTCTGACAATTGTGGAACAACTTGATCCTACTCTATGTCGTGTCAAAGTAGGCAAAGAGCTTTTTACTCATGAAGGTCCATCTGTTGTTAAAAACTTAAAGAACAAGGGTTTTGAAGTTTTTTTGGATTTAAAATTCCATGATATTCCGAATACCACCGCTCAGGCGGTTTGTGCGGCGGCTGATCTAGGTGTTTGGATGGTCAATGTACATGCATCTGGTGGTCGCAAGATGATGGAAACCTGTGTTGAGCGTTTGCAAGCAGGAAATTATCAAACACAATTGATTGCAGTGACTGTTTTAACGTCAATGGGACGTGAAGATTTGCGTGATATTGGTTTGGATATCGAACCTGTAGAGCAAGTTAAACGCTTGGCCAAGCTCACTCAAGAGAGTGGCCTGGATGGTGTAGTATGTTCGGCACAGGAAGCAAAAATTCTTCGTGAAATGTTAGGGGCAGATTTTGCATTGGTAACACCTGGTATTCGTCCTGAGGGTTCGAATGCAGATGACCAGAAACGTATTGTGACACCTAAACAGGCAATGCAAGATGGTTCAACCCATTTGGTCATTGGCCGTCCAATTACCAAGGCAGAAAACCCAACTGAGATGCTCAAGTCTATTTTAGCTTCGATTTAAATCGATAGATCTTCATGTAAGGGCGAACTTGTGTTTGCCTTTTATATTGATTTGATCAATTCAACTGATATTCATTAGAATTTCAGATTTAAAAACAGAGTTATCAATAGGGGGGGAGTAGCGAAAGAATTAATCCGCTCATCATGGCATGAGGTACATAATACGTACCACATGATTGCTTCACCATTGCCAGGGTAACATCCATTGAAGTTGCTTAATTTTTTATTTTATCCCAGTATATGATTCATCCATTATGCCCAGAAAAGTGCTATACAAAATATCAGCAGATAGGTATGGAGGAGGGACTAAATGCAAGTTAAATCTATATTTTTCTTTTTATGCTGTAGTGTGGGTTTACTTGCTTGTACCCCAGTTGTACAGGAGCCAAAAAAAATTTCATTAGATCCAGAGAAAATATTAACTTCATATGTTTGGCAATATCAACCCCCGAATGAGAATCCTCCAATTAAATTAAACTTTGAAAATAATAGTGTTGGGGTGAATACAGGGTGTAATGCTGGGGGTGCGCCTTATAAAATTCAGGGGAAAAAATTAATTGCGACAGAAAGTTTTGTGCTAACCGCTATGGGATGTCCTGATGAATTAGCAAAACAAGAAGTATTAGCGACAAATTTATTTGATCAAGACAAGCAGGCTATATTTACCTTGGATTCAACTAATATTGCTCAACCAACCTTAACATTTAAAATGTTAGATAGTCAGCAGTATTCATTTGTAGGAAAAATGACACCTGAAACAAAATATCAGTCTAAACCTGAAATTTTAACATTTGAGGTTTTTCCTCATTTCGTATCTTGTGAAAATAACAGCGCAGCTTCCGAACGACCACAATGCTTAAAGATTCGTGAAATTAAAGAGGTCGGATTATGGGAGAATCGGGAAAAAGGACAGTGGCAAATTATTAAACAAGATGAAATTGAAGATTATCAGCATATTGAAAATACGTATGCCATGATTTTAGTGAAACGTTTTCCACTAAAAGATCACAAGCGTCCGTATGTGGATGTTTACTACACCACACCAATGTCAGGTAATGGCGATTATTACGAACCTTAAAACAATAAACGAGAGGATCATAAATTATCCTCTCGTTTATCATTACAATTTAAGCGACTTGTTTTTTTGATTGCTTAGCGTCATTACTCATAAAATTATAATCAGCAACATTCGCTTTACGCGTTTCTAACCAGTATTTCCAGGTATAAGTTGGCCATAGAGAGAAGTTCTTGCCATCAGCCGCCTGATACCAACTGCTACAGCCACCTGCTTGCCATACCGTACCTTTAAGCTGTTCCTGTACACGTTCGTTGAACTGATCTTGTGCATCATGCTTGATTTCAATCGCCTGAGTAGCTGTTTTATCAACGGTCTGGATCAACTGTAGAATATAGTTCACTTGTGATTCAATCATGAAAATCACAGAGTTATGCCCTAAGATTGTGTTAGGACCAAGTAGCTGGAACAGGTTCGGGAAGTTCTTGGTGACAATGCCATAGTAACTTTCAGCGCCATCTTTCCATGCCTGTTTCAGCTCAATGCCATTACGACCGACACAATCAAAATGCTTTAAGTAGATACGTGGATCGGTAATAAAACCTGTACCATAAATCAGGCAGTCAATCTGACGTTCTTTACCATCTTTGGTGATGATGCCATTTGCAGTAATTTCCTGAATAGCATCTGTAACCAGTTCAACGTTTTTACGGTTAAAGGTTGGAAAGTATTTGTTGGAAATCAAAATACGCTTACAACCCATGACGAAATCAGGAGTTAGTTTCTTGGCGAGTTCTTTATCTTTCACCTGAAAACGAATAAAGGCTTCTGCAAGCTTTTGACCATATTTCATGATCTGAGGTTGTACAATCGGCACGACACGAGACTCATTGGTCCAGTACAAGCGGGTACGATGGATTTGGCGATAAATATTCGATGCCTTGAACAAAGTCTTGCTGAGTTGTGAATATTTACGTTCATCACGTGGGATGACCCATGCTGCAGTACGCTGAAACACATAAAGCTGTTTTACTTCGGGTGCAATTTCAGGAATATACTGAATGGCACTGCCACCTGTACCAATAGAGGCAACAGATTTACCACTTAAATCATAATCGTGTTCCCATTTTGAAGAATGGAAGACTTTGCCTTTGAATTTCTCAATCCCTTTAATGTGTGGAATTTGGGGAACATGCAGTGGACCAGAAGCAAAAATAACAAATTGTGCTTCAAGTGTTGGCTGGTCTTTAAATTCTACAGTCCAGACATTGCGGTTTTCATCAAACTGAGCATGAGTCACTTCATGATTAAATTTACAATAATCTTTTAATTTATATTGTTCAGTAATATCCTGAATATAAGTAAAAATTTCATCTGCTTCTGCGTAACGTTTGGACCAGTCGGTTTTAGGTGCAAATGAAAGGGAATACATATGCGATTGAACATCACAGGCTGCACCTGGATACTGGTTTTCTCGCCATGTGCCACCCACATCATTGGTCTTTTCCAAAATCACAAAATCATTGATTTGACTTTGTAATAGTCGAATAGCCATTGCCAAACCACCAAAACCTGCACCAATAATGGCAACTTTGGTTTTTTGAATCGCATTTTTGGTTACGTCACGCATCGTCCACGCCCTGCACAGCTAAATTTCGCGCAAGTTTAAAGGTTTTATCGAGATTAAATATGATTGTATAGACGCAATACTTGATCATTTCGGCAATTCATTTACATGCTTTTTTATAGTACAACATAGGGCCTGTTGCTGCTTTATAAATGAATTGCGTTGTAGGCTAAAAACTCATCAGACGAGGCATGAAACGCAGGGAATGGCTATTCCCTTGCCAAGTTTCATAACGAAGTATGAGGGATTTTTAGCCACCACCCTACGGGACAGGGATATTTTTTGCCGCTACTGCGTTATGTTCTGCTCATTTAGAATACTAAATCTCGCAAAACATGCCTTGTATCGTCTAAAAAATATCCTCTGTCGCAATCATGGATAAAGTACCAACCGTCCCTAAAGTTTTGAGAATTGCATTTGGAATTATGAAGAGATCTATCCTCGGATTAATGTATTTGATTCAAGGCATGCGTCATCTCCGAGCACAATGTGAAATCTCAGGTACCTATAGGTTTTTACAAGATATTTTTAAAATGATGGGGCTGGAAATTCCTCACATTCAAATTGAATTACCATTTAAAAGGCCAAAAGACTTGGCATTGATGGCTGCCTATCAGGACTATTATGGGCAGGATGTCAAATTTGATTGTGATCAGGCGGCATTCATTCTGGACGATATTCAAATCCTGCAAATTAAAGTCCCCTCCGCAGATACATTGACCTATCGGGTGTATGAGGAAAAATGCCTACAGGATTTAGCAAAGCTGGAGAAGAATGAAAACCTCAAGCTGACCGTTGTCGAATATGTTGAAGATTATCTGGAACTGCAGAATGGCGTGATTCCAACCATGACGGAAACAGCCTGTGCATTGAACATGCCTGAACGAACTTTAAGGCACCAATTACAGCAAATGCAGACCAGCTATAAGGAAATTCGGGAAAGGCTCATCAAGCAAAAGGCATTAAAATTCATTGAAAACAGTTCGTATTCGATTGAGCAAGTGGCCGAAATGTTGGGATATTCTGAACCTGCAGCATTTAATCATGCCTTTAAAAGATGGTTTGGACAAAGCCCTAGACAATATCATCGAAATAGCTAAATAATTAAAAATGGTAGATTATGATGTTTAAACAGCATGATAATTAAGCCTAAAATCTAATGCCTTTGAACTCAATGTTCGATATAATTTTCACCAATTAAAATTGCAATAAGTCCTTATGTCAAATTCTAAACCAGACTCACATAGCACTGCATTTATTCCTGCATCACCTGCTGAACGCTATACTCAAGCGCTTGAGTCAGGTCAGTTTATGCCTGATGAAGCTCAGGCTCAGGCAGTGCAAGAGTTAGATCGAGTATGGAAAGAATTACTCACTCGTTATAAAGCTTCCAAGAAAGCATTTCGACGTTTCCGTCGTCAGACCTATCCAAAAGGGGTTTATATGTGGGGCGGTGTAGGCCGTGGCAAGACTTGGTTAATGGACCAGTTTTATGATGCTGTCCCGTTCCGCCGCAAGACCCGTATGCATTTTCATCACTTTATGCAGCACGTCCATAAAGAATTAAACAAGCTTTCAGGCCAGCGTAATCCTCTGGATGCAGTGGCCGATCAAATTTATAAAAATGCAGTTGTGATTTGTTTTGACGAGTTCTTTGTGTCGAACGTGACAGATGCAATGATTCTTAGTGATTTATTCCAGAAACTATTTGAGCGTGGCATTACCCTGATTGCAACATCAAACATTGCGCCAGAGGGTTTATATAAAAACGGGATTCACCGTGACCGTTTTATGCCCACGATTACACTGGTACAGAAAAACTGTGTGGTTTTAAATGTTGATGCAGGCATTGATTACCGTTTACGAGTTTTGAAACAGGCACAGTTGTTTAAATATCCATTAAGCAGTGATGCCCAGTCATGGATGCTTGAACGTTTCCAATCGCTTACACATACTCAAACCAAGTCGAATACACCCATCATGATTAACAATCGTGTGGTAGAGACGCTGGGGCATACCGAAGATGTATTGTGGTGTGAATTCTCTGAATTATGCTTTAAGCCACGTAGTCCAGCAGACTTTATTGAAATTGCCAATATTTACAATACTGTATTGGTCAGCAATATTCCGAATTTGACCGATTTCCTGTCAGAAGGAACCCGACGTTTTATTTATCTGGTCGATGAGTTTTATGATCGTGGGGTGAAATTATTGCTGACGTCAGAAGATTCAATTATTGAGCTTTATGAAGGTCAGAAATTGGCTTTTGAAATTGAGCGTACCCGTTCAAGATTGCTGGAAATGCAGTCGGATGACTACCTGCATTCTGAACATCGACAGATACAGGTTGCAAAAACCTCATAAATTTACAAAGGCATTCTTCGGAATGTCTTTTTTATAAATTTAGAGGGAGAAAGCTTTATTCTTGTTTGAATTTTGCTATAAATAAAGTCGTTTAAAAATGTGAGGACATTGCAGGCCTAAACTGTAAGTACCCAGGAATTTGATTTTTTGATAAAGAGATAAAATTGCGCTTGTCAATACGTCTTATAGAGAAAATGCTTACTATTTAGGAATGTGATATTACTATTCAGGCTAGTATAAATCGGTATACTAGGAATCTTGTTATAAAAAGTTAGCACCATCAGGAAAGACAATGACTGTACGTATTCAACAAGGCAAGCTAGCGATTGCTAAAGAACTTTACGATTTCATCGAAAATGAAGCTTTACCAGGATCTGGTTTAGATAGTGAAACTTACTGGAAAAACTTCGAGCAAGTCGTTGTCGATCTTAGCCCAAAAAACAAGGCATTATTGGCTAAGCGTGATGAACTACAAGCCAAGATTGATGAATGGCACCGCAATAATAAATTTGAATTGAATGCCTATAAAGCATTCCTGACTGAAATTGGTTATCTGGAACCAGAAGTTGCTGACTTTAAAGTTACAACTGAAAATGTAGATGAAGAAATTGCTTTATTGGCAGGTCCACAGCTAGTTGTACCAGTACGTAATGCACGTTATTGCTTAAACGCAGCCAATGCACGTTGGGGTTCTTTGTACGATGCACTGTATGGTACAGATGTAATTTCTGAAGAAAATGGTGCGGAAAAAGGTAAAGGCTATAACCCAGTTCGTGGTGACAAGGTTATTGCATTCGCTAAAGATTTCTTAAACCAGACTTTCCCGTTGGCACAAGGCTCACACGCTGATGCAACTCAATATGCGGTTGATCACAATCGTCTAGTTGTGACTTTAAAAGATGGTTCGACTACTTCTTTGGCGCATGAAGCTCAATTTGTTGGTTTCAATGGTGAAGCCGCAAACCCAACTGAAATCGTTTTATTAAATAACGGCCTGCACGTTATCATTGATATTGATGCAAACAGCCCAGTGGGTAAAACTGATGCTGCTGGCGTGAAAGATTTAACCCTTGAAGCGGCAATCACAACCATTCAGGATTTGGAAGATTCTGTTGCGGCGGTTGATGCTGAAGAGAAAGTTGAAGGCTACCGTAACTGGTTGGGCTTGATGAAAGGTGACTTACAAGAGTCTATCGAGAAAAATGGTAAAACCATTACACGTGCCTTAAACAAAGACCGTACTGTTCAAAACCTGATTGGTGGCACTACAACTTTACATGGTCGTTCGTTGATGCTTCTTCGTAATGTTGGTCATTTAATGACTAACCCAGCGATCCTTGTAGAAGGTGAAGAAGTATTTGAAGGTATTATGGATGCATTAGTTACTCCATTACTTACAATTTCAGATATTCGTGGCGAAAACGAAAATAAGAACTCTCGTAAAGGTTCTATGTATATCGTTAAGCCAAAAATGCATGGCCCAGAAGAAGTTGCATTCGCAGTTGAATTGTTTGAGCGTGCGGAACAGGCACTTGGCTTGCCAGCGAAGACGCTTAAAATCGGGATTATGGACGAAGAACGTCGTACTTCAGTTAATTTGAAAAACTGTATTGCTGCTGCAAAAGACCGTACGATTTTCATTAACACTGGTTTTATGGATCGTACGGGTGATGAAATCCATACCTCTATGGAAGCAGCGCCAATGGTCCGTAAAGAAGCTGTTAAAGCTCAGAAATGGATTGCTTCTTACGAAAATCGTAACGTTGCGATTGGTTTGGCATGTGGCCTACAAGGTAAGGCACAAATTGGTAAAGGCATGTGGCCAAAACCAGACAGCATGAAAGATATGTTGGCGACTAAAACTGCACATCCAAATGCAGGTGCATCTTGTGCATGGGTTCCATCTCCAACAGGTGCGGTACTTCATGCATTGCATTACCATCAAATCAACGTGAAAGCACGTCAGGATGAGTTGGCTAATGAAGATATGTTGTCTCTGGATGACTTGTTAACACCTCCTTTTGCTCCAGAAACCAACTGGACTGCTGAAGAAATTAACAACGAACTTGAAAATAACTGTCAAGGTATTCTGGGTTATGTCGTTCGTTGGGTTGACCTAGGCGTAGGTTGTTCTAAAGTTCCAGACATCAACAACGTTGGTTTGATGGAAGACCGTGCAACATTACGTATTTCCTCTCAACATGTTGCGAACTGGTTACGTCACGGGATTGTAACACGCGAACAGGTTGAAGAAGTGTTGAAGCGCATGGCAGTGATTGTTGATCAGCAAAATGCCAATGATCCACTTTATACACCAATGGCACCTAAGTTTGATGGTATCGCATTCCAGGCAGCTTCTGACCTGATCTTCAAAGGCGCTGAGCAACCATCGGGTTATACAGAGCCATTGTTACATGCTGCACGTTTAAAATTAAAAGGTTATACAGGTGATTAATTTCTTCTAAACTGAAAAGCCTCCTCGGAGGCTTTTTTTAAAACCTCGTTTTCTTAAAATATGTAAAATATTGCTTATCACAGTATTGTTAGTCATTTTATGTGCGTGAATTTCAAAATTTAATAAATGTTCTATCATTGAAGCTAAAAAACGTGATTTGCAATTTTTGAGTAAGCTAAATTAAACAGATTGTTGGTTTATTTTTTCAAAAATATCAATTAAAAAATATAGAAATTAAGATGTTAGCGCATAAAAAAGCAAAGCCGAGGCTTTGCTTTTTTATCAACAAAACTTAGATTTTGCTAATTAGATCATTAATTTGTTTCGCTTGTTCAGCTGCATTACCTGTATATGTAGCAGGTGTAAGCTCTGCTAAACGAGCACGTTCATCAGCTGGAACTTGAAGAAGTTCATCACCATTAACGAAGTTCACCATCATTTCACGTGTCATTGCTTGACCACGAGTCAATGCTTTTAGTTTTTCGTAAGGTTTTTCAACATTGTAACGGCGCATTACTGTTTGGATCGGTTCTGCAAGAACCTCTTGTGCTTGGTCTAAATCTTCATTTAAACGGTTCGCATTCAACTCAAGTTTACCAATACCTTTTAAGCAAGCATCAAAAGCAATCAAGCTTTGTGCAAAACCAACCCCCATGTTACGAAGAACAGTTGAGTCAGTTAAGTCTCGCTGCCAACGAGAAACAGGAAGTTTTTCACCAAGATGACCCAATACCGCATTTGCGATACCTAAGTTACCTTCAGAATTTTCGAAGTCAATTGGGTTTACTTTATGAGGCATGGTTGATGAACCAACTTCACCATCTTTCAATTTTTGTTTGAAGTAACCCAGTGAGATATAGCCCCAAACATCACGGTTAAAGTCGATCAGGATGGTGTTATAACGACGTAATGCATCGAACAATTCAGCCATATAGTCATGTGGCTCAATTTGTGTGGTGTATGGGTTAAATGCTAAACCTAAAGATTCAACAAATGCTTGAGCATGTGCAGCCCAGTCAATTTCTGGGTAAGCAGATAGGTGAGCATTGTAGTTACCGACAGCACCATTGATTTTGCCCAATAATTCAACATTTTCAAATTGCTTGATTTGGCGCGCTAAACGATAAGCAACGTTTGCCATCTCTTTACCTAACGTAGTCGGGCTTGCAGTTTGACCATGTGTACGAGACAACATTGGTTGCTCAGCGTGTGTGATAGCCAAAGCAGAAATCGCATTCAGAATTTGTTTCATACTTGAAACTAAAACTTCACGACCATTTTTAAGCATTAATGCATGAGACAAGTTGTTGATGTCTTCAGAGGTACATGCAAAGTGAATAAATTCGCCCGCATTTTGTAGCTCATCAATATTCGCAATTTTTTCTTTAAGGAAATATTCAACTGCTTTTACATCGTGGTTTGTCGTACGTTCAATTTCTTTAATACGATTCGCATCTTCTTCAGAAAAATTGGTTACGATTGCATCCAATGCTGCATTTGTTTCAGCAGAAAAAGCAGGAACTTCAATAATTTCTGCACGATTTGCAAGTGCTTGTAACCAACGCACTTCAACCGTAACACGAGCGTGGATTAAACCAAACTCAGACAAAAAAGGGCGTAGAGCATCGCATTTGCTCGCATAACGTCCATCAAGTGGTGAGAGTGCGGTTAAAGCATTCATACAGATTCCTTAAAGTTTGTCTCTCTTGCGGAACTTTATTTATTCCTCAAGAGAGATTTATAGAGGTTGTAAAACGGTATAAAAAATTTGCTCTAGCATCGGTTTATACCACCTGATACTGCAAACGAGCAAGAGCTTGAATATCTTGTAAAAGCTTACGTTTACTAAAGATCATACTCCATGAACTACCGCCCAGTTGTCGCCACAAATGCGCAAGTTGTAGACCTGTAAAGAGGCAAGCACGGATTCGATTTGTATGATTCATATCTTTAAAAGCTTCAGCATTACCACGGACTAAAATGCGCGGATTGATTTGCCCTGCGGTTTCAACATAGGTTTGTGCGAGGTTGGCAATAATACTTGGGTGCAAATAGTTATTATCGAAAAATGAAAGCTGTTTTAATATTTTTTGCTGAGCTGCTTCGATAATTTTGACGTACTCAGGATTGCTATACACTTTCTTTTCTAATTGCAATAACGCCATTGCATAAGACATTGGGAGTTTAGCAGTCGACATTTTCGGAATACGAGATTTAGGAGCAGTATTAAAAGGTTGAGTTATACAACTTTCTAATGTTTTTAAACCAAGAGAGATATCTGCAAGTTGATTAAAAAAATCTAAAGTTTGAGTGGCATTATTGGTGGCTGGACGAATATTTAAACTGGCTTTGATCAGTAGTTCAAAATAAAAATTACCACTATCTCCAATACTCTGCTGTCCCGCCATCGCAGTCATATGGGTCAGCTGAGTTGCTTGGAAGACAGCAGCCAATGCTAAAGCACGGTTTTGTCTTACATTCAACGCTTGGGTGTGCTGAAAGGGTAACTCCGCCATGCTTCGATTCCAATATCCTTAAATAAAATCTGGTTGAGGGGCATCAGTATGGTGAATGACACCACCGCCTAAGCACACCTCTCCTGAGTAAAACACCACACTTTGCCCTGGAGTTACAGCACGTTGTGGTTCATCAAACTCAACTCGAATACCATTTTCGGTTTGCTCATCATGGTAAATTGTACACGCTTGGTCAGGCTGACGATAACGAGTTTTTGCTGTGCATCGGAAACCCGTAGGTGGGATCTCTTGTTCACCTGCAACCCAATCAATCGCTTCACTCCAAAGCTGTTTACTTTGCATAAGCGGATGATCATGCCCCTGTCCAATGACTAATCGGTTATTGGCAACATCCTTATGCAATACGAACCATGCACCTTCTTGCGCACCTTTCATACCACCAATACCGATCCCACCGCGTTGACCGAGCGTATAGTACATTAAGCCGTGATGTTCACCAACTTGTTTGCCATTATCCAAGACAATTTTTCCAGCCTGAGCAGGAAGATACTGTTTTAAGAAATCGCTAAAACGGCGTTCCCCGATAAAACAGATTCCTGTGGAGTCCTTTTTCTTAGCCGTTGCTAAATCAAGCTCTTCTGCGATTTTACGCACCTGCGGTTTTTCAATTTCACCGACAGGGAACAAAGTCTTGTTAATTTCACGACCATGAACTGCATGTAAGAAATAAGTTTGGTCTTTATTGTTGTCAACACCACGTAATAAAGGTGCGTAGGTTTCACCACGTGAGTTTTGTGTACTCGCACCACGACGTGCATAGTGGCCTGTGGCAATAAAGTCTGCACCCAAAGTCATCGCATGATCGAGGAAGGCGCGGAATTTAATTTCTTTATTGCACAGAATATCTGGGTTTGGTGTGCGACCCGCAGCGTATTCAGCCAGAAAGTGCTCAAAGACACGATCCCAATATTCCATTGCAAAGTTCGCAGTGTGCAGCTTGATACCAATTTTATCTGCAACGGCTTGCGCATCAGCTAAGTCTTCAAGTGCTGTGCAGTATTCCGTACCATCATCTTCTTCCCAGTTTTTCATGAAAAGACCTTCAACTTGATATCCTTGTTGAAGTAATAATGCGGCAGAAACAGAGGAGTCTACACCACCAGACATACCGACGATGACACGTTGTTGCATCTAATTAAGCGTCCAAATGAGAAGTGAATGAGGGAGAGAAAGGGTGCTCATAAATGAGCGATAAGGGGTATTTTTTGCCAGTAAGGGCATCTTGAACAGCTTTTAAAACCAGTGGGCTACGGGCACGGGCTGATTCCTGCAATTCATCCAGATTCATCCAGACCGTACCGACAATGCCTGTATCCAGTTGCGCATTTTCCTCAACGGAGGTGACATGGGCAAGAAAGCAGAAACGGTAATAGGTACGATCTGGAAACATGGGCGGCGTATAGGTGTAAATCCCGAGCAAGTGATCGACTTCAACATGATGACCTGTTTCTTCTAAGGTCTCACGAATCGCTGCTTGCACAATGGTTTCGCTGCATTCTACATGTCCCGCAGGTTGATTAAACACGGTATGTACAAAGCCTTCGCTGTGTTCTTCAACAAACAGAAAACGTCCGTCTTTTTCGACTACAGTGGCGACTGTGACATGAGGTGTCCAAACGGTCATACAAAGCACCATGATTTTAAAAAGCGTATCATACGAAATTTGGGGATTTTTGGCTATGGTGAAGAGGATGAAAAATAATCTGTGTTTTTAAGCTATGTTTTTTCTTTTTCCCACTATACCAATTTTTCTGTTTTTTTAGGGCGTTCTATCGGACTCTCTGTCACGTCCATGATAACCCAGTTAAAATCCTCATCTGCTGTTAGCATCGTTCTCTTAGGTAAAGTAAAACGTCTTGATTTCATTAAGGAATTTTCTACCTTTTGAATCGTGCGGTTGACGTTACTTTCTGCTATCGCATACGTGGCTGACAATTCAAGTTGGGTGTTATAGTTCCGTAAGTAATTGAGTGTCAATAATAATTGATCCTCTATACTTAATGTATGGGGACGACCTGACTTCTTCTTTTGCGTTTCCGAATCTTGTAGAATTTTGACCATATCATCAAATAATTCTCTAGGAACGCCAACCAAGCGTTTAAATTCAGAAGCTGTATAGCGGCTTAATGTTTTATATCTCATTCGCTCTTTATGGGGGGTTATACTTTCGCAAGAGGTCTAATTTTTTGTGGTTTTGAAATGAATGTGCCAAGAATGGTGAAATAGTCACCAAAAAATAGGAAATAATTTAAAGAATAAAAAAATCAATGGCAAAAAATTAGACGTATTCAGTATTAAGTATTAAGTATTAAGTATTAAGTATTTGGTATGTTTTTAAATCTGTGGTAAAATAAATCTGTGACATGGGTCAAAAATATTTACTTATAAGAGCAGCATTTCTTATGATTCTTCAGCAACACAAAATTGTTTTTGGTGGAACGATGGGGGCAGGTAAATCTAGAGCAATTAAGGCTCTGTCAGATATCCCTGTTGTTAGTACAGAAGCTGTGAATACAGATTTAGATGCACACAGTAAATACTTGACGACTGTTGGAATTGACTACGGCGAAATTAGTTTAGAAGACGGTACCAAGATTGGTTTATATGGTACGCCTGGGCAAGACCGATTTGACTTTATGTGGACGATTGTCTGTAAAGGTGCAATTGGTACGGTGGTACTCATTGACCACTCAAGTCCTAATCGCTTAAAAGACCTCGAGTTCTATCTAGATGCGTTTCAAAACCATAGTAATAACATTGTTATTGGGGTTACGCATATAGATGTGCAAAATGATCAGTTATTAAAAATTTACTCTGTACACGACAAAAATAGATAACTCATTGAAATAATGTCACAATAATTGTTTTCTAACGACGAATACTATGACACATCTCAATGAGTTATATCTTATCTTAAACAAATCTCTAAAATGGAACAAGTCACATTTAAAGTGCTTTTCGCTCATCATGCTTGCGATCATTTTAAAGCAA